>NZ_BAAHAD010000001.1:490033-2095664 GCF_054777855.1 Spirosoma jeollabukense | reverse complement strand
TGCCGATGGTACTGCTGTCACAAGCGGGAGAGTAGGAAGGTGCCACCTAAGGAAACCAGATCCAACGCCGTGTTCTACCCAGAGCACGGCGTTCGGCATTTTAGATATTTTTAACAAGATTATAAAAGAAATAATGATTTGTTTAGTCTATTATAGCAACTCAAAACTACGCTAATTCAAAATCCTGCAAATTGGGCAGCGTTATTTTATCAATTAGCTGATCTTCTAATAACTCGGCCCACGCATTCATGTAAGAGATTACATCCTCACGCACATTGTGCTTTAAATGTCTTTTAGCAAGCGGGAGCCGTACTAAAACTTGACGGTCATCAAGTCTTTCAAGGTGTTTTAAATCTTCAAGTAACAGGCCTGCAGTAAGCATTTCATTAATCAACAGGTCAATGGGCATCTGGCTAGTTGAGCAGTAATCTTCGGCCTGTTCGTTCCAGTCACCATGTCGTTGCATAGCGTATTGATGTATCTGGTCTTTGTTAAGCTTGGTTAACTCCTGCGCCAAATTGCCGCAATTGCAGCCGCCCATATGCCCCCATTGGTAGGGCGCACCATTCTTTAATTTATGAGCTGTTTGGCGAAGAGCATTAATTAATTCAGGAGTAGGGCGAGCCATAATGATCAGAGTTTATACTTGTTCTATGATACTCTTTATGCCGGAACACTACGTTTTAAGGTTTTGTTCTCCACAAAAAAGCCTGTCATATGACAGGCTTTTAATTATCTTACTAATTCCATTAAATCTTTGTCATTAACTTGTTTTCGAATATCTGCCATGTCGAGAAAACGAGTGTAAATACCATCCAGGGTTGGTTTGTCGTAACGGAAGCCAAGCAATTCAAGTCTGTGCTTTAAAGCATGTCGACCGCTACGTGCCGTTAACACAATAGATGATTCAGGTACGCCTACATCATGTGGGTTCATGATCTCATAATTTTCGGAATGCTTCAAAAAACCATCCTGATGAATACCTGATGAGTGTGCAAAGGCATTTCGTCCTACAATAGCTTTATTCGCCTGCACAGGCATACGCATCATTTGTGATACCAGGTTACTAACTGGAAACAGCCGCGTAGAATCTATGTTTGTGTGTAGACCCAATTCCTTTTTAACCTTTATTGCCATTACAACCTCTTCCAGTGATGTGTTTCCTGCACGTTCGCCAATGCCATTCATAGTTACTTCTACTTGCCGGGCTCCGTTCATAACGCCGGCCAATGTATTGGCTGTTGCCAGTCCTAGGTCATTATGGCAGTGAATGGAAATCGTTGCTTTATGAACATTTGATACGTGTTCATAAATGTAGGCTATCTTTCTGCCATATTCGTCGGGTAAGCAGTAACCCGTTGTATCTGGAACATTCACAACAGTGGCACCAGCGTTGATAACAGCTTCCGTAAGTTGTGACAAGAAGGCTAGGTCAGCACGGCCTGCATCTTCCGCATAAAATTCGACGTCTTCAACGTATGTTTTAGCATGCTTAACAGCAGCTACAGCCTGTTCAAGAATCTTCTCTCGAGTGCTATTGAATTTATTCCGAATATGAATATCTGATGAGCCAATGCCGGTATGAATCCTGCCTCGCTTTGCCCATTTGAGTGCTTCACCAGCTGCATCAATATCACCTTTAACCGCTCGGCTAAGGGCACATATTGTTGGTTCTGTTACAGCTTTGGATATTTCTACTACCGATCGAAAATCACCAGGACTAGAGATAGGAAAACCTGCTTCGATAATATCTACGCCCATCCGCTCTAGTTCTTTGGCTACTACAATTTTCTCTTCAGTAGTTAGCTGGCAACCTGGTACTTGCTCGCCGTCGCGCAGGGTGGTGTCGAAAATATAAACTCGTTGGCTCATGATCCGGTAATGATTGAAATGGTAATAGTATGTTTAATATATAAAAAAAGCCCTTTCCAGAAGGAGGAAGGGCTTTTTTTATATAGCATGTCCTTCTCCGTTCTTAAGAAACGATTAGCTTTTGCAGTCGGTAGGTAAGAAAGTCAGACATAAGGATTATTTGCGAAATTTCGCTGATTGCGTAAATACGCTGTAAAATTAGCTGTTTTAACGAATACTGCAAATGAATTATCGATTTTTAATAAATAAATGTAGCTTGTAGATCAGGCGATTAATCGGTTTAATACTTGGAGGCCCATTGCATCCGTTCCTAAAATTTTATCTGCTGAGGTACTGCTGTTCGCAATATCGCCAGTACGGAAGCCTGATTTTAAGACGGCGTCAACAGCGTCAATAACTGCTTGGGCTTCTTCTTTAAGTCCAAATGAAATATCCAGTAATAAGGCCACTGATAGAACTGACGCTAGTGGATTGGCTACACCTTTGCCGGTAATGTCATGTGCTGAACCGTGAATGGGTTCATAAACGCCCGTGCTGTCGCCAACCGATGCTGAGGCTAGCATCCCCATTGATCCAGCAATCTGGCTAGCTTCGTCAGTTAGAATATCGCCGAAAAGATTACCCGTCACTACTACGTCGAAACGTTTTGGATCCTTGATGAGTAACATCGCAGTTGCATCAACAAATTGGTGTTCAACGGTAACATCTGGATATTCTGGGGCAAGTGCCTGTACGACCTCTCTCCACAAACGACTGCTCTCCAATACGTTCGCTTTGTCGACTGAGCACAGTTTTTTGCTACGTGTGCGAGCCGCTTCGAACGCCTTTCTAACAATACGTTCCACTTCGTATTTGCTATAAATCATGGTATCATAGGCCGTATTGCCTTCGTCAAGCCGTTCGCGTTTACCAAAATAAACATCACCGGTTAACTCGCGAAAGAACAGTATATCGGCTCCACGCAGAATCTCTGGTTTAATACTCGATGCATCCAGTAGCTCGTCAAAGAGTTTAATAGGGCGTAGATTAGCATACAAACCTAGCTCTTTACGCATCTGTAGCAAACCCTGCTCAGGCCGGACTTTTGCCGAAGGGTCATTGTCATATTTGGGGTGGCCTACTGCGCCAAATAGAACAGCATCAGCCGCGCGCATTTTAGTTAATGTTTCAGCGGGTAGTGGAGAGCCAGTGGCCTCAATGGCAACGTGGCCAATAAGTGCTTCGTCGTAGGTGAACTCGTGGCCAAACTTATGGGCGATTGCCTCCAGAACCTGCTTACCAACTGTCGTTACTTCAGCTCCTATGCCATCACCAGGAACCACAAGGATATGTTTTTTCATTTTGAGGGGAAAAGCCCGAAACTACGTTGCTTCTCTGCGAGAATTACACTTGTTCGTTCTTCAGGATATTTGAGCTAAATAGAAAAATAAAATCAGATACAGGGTAATAACACGCTTACTTTGGTCGAACGGCTTCAGCAATTACATTCTTACCAATGACTTGTCCAACAGTTAGTTTATCAAATAACCGGCTTACCGGAAAAATCACCCGATCATAAAGGATTACTGACTCTTTCGTAATACGCCCGTCTTTGCCAAGCCATTTGTAAATCAGTGAGATAAAATAGCCGGCAAAGTCATAATATTTTACGCTCGTAACCTGTAGACCGGCATCTTCTAAAATCTGCCTGACTAATTTCTTATCGTATCGTCGGTAATGACCAACGTGTTCGTCCATATTACTAAAAATCTCCTGCCGGGCAGGAACGAATACTTTAATGCGTCCGCCTGGCTTGAGCTTGGTATATAATTCTTTTACAATTTCACCATGGTGCTCTATATGCTCCAGTACGTTAATTGTGTAGATCAAATCATATTTCTTCGTGAGCTGGCTAATGTCCGTGTATATGGGCTGCTTGATCAAAGGCAGAAGCTCCGGATCAATCTCAGCCGCATCAACGCTGCCCAGCGGAAACCGATTGGCATACTCCCCATTACCAGCGCCAAAATCCAGTACAGCTTCACCAGGACGAATATCACGAGCCACCCAATTATACAGACCACTGTTATAATTGATAGCGTGGCTCATCATGGCCAGATTGTCTGACCCATTATATTCTACTTTTTCTGCCGTTTGTTTTGCCTGACTCATATAGGACGATTTAAACGTTAATACGTTATATAGTCTACTTTATAAAGCACGAAGTTATTAAATGAATCGCTATAAATGCGAAAATTGGCTTTTTCCGTGAGCCAGAACCTTAAGAATATGATTCTCTACCGTGTTTAATCCAGCGCGTTCAGCATTTTCTGGGTTGCCTTAATCGCGGATACCGTTTGATCGGAGTCGAGACCGCGGGTCTTGAATTCACGATTGTTGTAGGTCCAGGTAATGATTGTTTCGCAAAGAGCATCGGTTCGGCCTCCTGTCGGAATCCGTACTGCGTAATCGGTGAGTAAGGGCAGTGTAAGTTTCTTTTTGCTATAAACCTTTTTCAGTGCGTTCATAAACGCATCATATTGCCCGTCGCCCTGTGCGTTTTCTTCGAAGTACTCTGCATCGATCCGCACCCGTAATGTAGCTGATGGCTTAAGATCTTTTGAGTGGGTCAATACGTAGTTGAGAACTTCTACCCGTGAGGCTACAGCGTTGGTGTTTAGTATATCAGAGATGATATAAGGTAAATCTTCCCGTGTAACAGCCTCCTTCTGGTCACCTAATTCGATAACCCGTTGGGTCACTTTTTTGAGGTCGTCGTCCGATAGCAAGATACCCAATTCGCGGAGGTTGTTCTCTATATTCGCTTTTCCCGACATTTTGCCAAGTGCGTAGCTACGCTTGCGGCCAAAGCGTTCGGGCAATAGCGTATTGAAATAGAGGTTATTTTTCTTATCACCGTCGGCATGAATGCCTGCTGTTTGGGTAAACACATTATCGCCAACGACGGGTTTATTATCAGGAATCCGAAGCCCCGAAAATGTCTCGACAATTTTGCTCACCTGATACAGCGATTTTTCGACTACGCCCATTTTTACATCGGGCATAAAATCACGTAGTACCGCGATAGCACTGGCCATTGGTGCATTGCCCGCTCGTTCACCCAAGCCATTGACCGTAAGATGGATACCATGCGCGCCCGCCCGTATGGCTTCCATTACGTTAGCAATACTGAGATCGTAATCGTTGTGGGCGTGAAAATCGAAGTGGAGGTTGGGATAGCGACTTACCAGCGGACTGATAAATGTGTAGGTTTCGCTAGGCGTAAGCACCCCCAACGTATCAGGCAATAGAACCCTGCGTATTGGTTGTGTCTGAAGAAAATCTAGGTATTGAAGCACGTACTCAGGCGAATTGCGCATGCCATTGCTCCAGTCTTCCAGATAAACATTCACTTGCAAATCAAGCTTCTGGGCTTCATGCATTAGCTGCTGAATGTCAGCAAAATGTTCCTCTGGCGTTTTCTTAAGTTGGTGGGTCAGGTGGTTGAGTGAACCTTTTGTCAGCAGGTTCATAACCTTCGCGCCCGACGTCCGCATCCAGTTGAGGGAGGCTTGGCCGTCAACGAATGTCAAAACCTCGATTTTGTCAAGCAGTCCGACTTTAGCAGCCCAACCGGTAATCTGCTGTACGGCTTCCAACTCACCCGCCGATACGCGGGCCGAAGCTACTTCAACCCGATCCACTTTGACCTCAGTAAGCAGTAATTGCGCCAGAGCCAGCTTTTCGGACGCTGAGAACGACACCCCGCTGGTCTGTTCACCATCCCGGAGTGTCGTATCCATAATTTCAATGTAGCGACGTTTCATAAATAAAGAGCGAAAGAGTGAATGATTAAAAGAGCGAATGAGCAAAAGATGGTTGACGCACAAAAGCTATGCGTCAGCTTTACTTTCACTCTTTCCCTCTTTCTATCTTTCGCTTTTAGAAGGGTCGCGTTTCGGCGAAGGCTTCGATTTCAGTTTTCATCGATAGCAGATAGTCGATGTCATCGTAGCCATTAATGAGATTATCTTTTTTGTACTCATTGATGGCAAAGGTTTCGCTCTCACCCGTCGCCAACAACGTAATGGTCTGCGTAGGTAAGTTAACTTCCAGCTCTGTCTTTGGATCAGCTTCGATGGCCGCGAAAATTTTCTCCAGAAATTCAGGGCTTACCTGTACGGGAAGGATACCAACGTTGATGGAGTTATTCCGGAAAATATCGGCAAAGAAACTCGACACGACACAGCGAAAGCCATAGTCATAGATGGCCCAGGCTGCGTGCTCGCGGCTCGATCCGCTGCCGAAATTTTTTCCTCCAACCAGAATTTTGCCCGAATAGGTTGGATCGTTCAGTACGAAATCGGTCTTGGGTGTATTGTCGTTATTATAACGCCAGTCGCGGAAAAGATTATCGCCAAATCCTTTACGCTCAGTAGCTTTCAGGAAGCGGGCAGGTATAATTTGATCAGTGTCTACGTTCTCATTCGGCATAGGAACGGCACTGCTACGTAAGATGGTGAATTTGTCGTAAGCCATTTTTTTGGGTTTTCGGTTTACAGTTGGCTGACGCATGCATAGATGACGCGTCAGCCAACTGTAAACTAGATGAACTGTCTTGGATCGGTTACTACGCCTGTCACAGCGGCTGCGGCTGCTACCAGCGGACTGGCTAGCAAAGTGCGTGACCCCGGTCCCTGACGGCCTTCGAAGTTACGGTTGGAAGTAGAAACAGCGTATTTACCCGCTGGAACCTTATCTTCATTCATAGCGAGACAGGCAGAACAACCGGGTTGACGCAATTCGAAACCCGCCTGTGTCAGGATGTCCAGAATGCCTTCATCTTTAATCTGCTTTTCAACGATATGCGATCCCGGTACTAACCAGGCTGTTATGTTATCAGCTTTCTGACGGCCTTTCACAATGGATGCAAACGCGCGGAAGTCTTCGATACGTCCATTGGTGCAACTGCCCAGGAACACAAAATCGACGGGCTTGCCAATCATGGTTTCACTTTCGGCGAACCCCATATACTGCAGTGATTTTTTGTAACTGGCTGATCCATCTTTCACCGAATCGGCTGTTGGGATCTGGTGTGTTACGCCCGTTCCCAAGCCCGGATTCGTACCATACGTAATCTGCGGCTCGATATCAGATGCGTCGAAGGTTAGATCGAGATCGAACGTCGCCCCTTCATCGGTCTTAAGTGATTGCCAGTACGGTACCAGTTTGTCCCACTGCTCGCCTTTGGGGGATAATTCGCGGCCTTTCAGGTAATCGAGCGTGGTTTGGTCAGGAGCAATCATGCCACCCCGTGCCCCCATTTCGATGGTCATGTTACAAACTGTCATGCGACCTTCCATGCTCATGTTCTCAAATACCTCACCGGCATACTCCACAAAATAACCTGTAGCTCCGCTGGCCGACGTCTGCGAAATGATGTACAGAATCACGTCCTTGGGCAGCACAGCTTTGCCCACCTTACCGTTTACGGTTATCCGCATTTTCTTCGGTTTGGGCTGCATGATACACTGCGTTGCCAGTACCATTTCAACTTCCGACGTACCAATACCAAAGGCAATGGCTCCAAATGCACCGTGCGTTGAGGTGTGCGAATCCCCACAAACGATCGTCATACCAGGAAGCGTGATACCATTTTCAGGACCTACTACGTGTACAATCCCATTTTTCACGTGACCCAGGCCCCAGTGTGAGATGCCATAATGATTGGCGTTACGTTCCAGTGCCGCCAACTGATTGGCCGACATTGGATCGGCTACGGGCAGGTGCTGGTTAAGCGTTGGCGTATTGTGGTCGGCAGTCGCGAATGTACGGCCGGAAAACAACACCGGTGCGCCCCGGCCTTCAAGACCTAAAAACGCCACTGGGCTGGTTACTTCATGGATAAAATGCCGGTCGATAAATAACACATCGGGACCGTCTTTAACCTGTCGGATGACGTGTGCATCCCATACTTTATCGAACAGGGTTTGTGGGGTACTCATAGCGGTTAGTATGGCTTTTCTATTGTGTTTTCGCTGCTGTGGCTGTTGCAGGGAAATGAGGTTACAAAATTGATTAATCTTACGGGACTATACATCTCGCCATTCGTCCAGTAAATAGCGATTTTGGTTCAGCCAACTCGTTTGGGTGTAAAACCGTATTGATGCTTATAAGCTTTAATGAAGTGTGATACGCTCTCATAACTAATCTCCATACTTACTTCCGATACGTTTTTATCGGTGTTCCGGAGTAGGAAATGAGCATGTTCGAGTCGTTTACTACGTATCCAGTTCCCAGGTGAGGTGTGAAAGTGCTCCTCAAAATCGCGTTTGAACGCCGACAGGCTACGGCCTGATAACCTGGCCAACTCGTTCATCGACAATGGTTTAAGGAGATATGTGTTCATCAGGTAATCGAGATCGGTTTTCTGGCCCTGATAGATGTGCCACAGAATGGCGCGTAATTGCTCCAACGTATCAAGTTCAAGCAGATGTAGTAATAACTCCTGAAATTTTAATCGCAATATCTCGTTTAGAAAGGGAGTTTTAGACCCAAAATAAGGCAACAACGAGTCGATAAACGTAGTAAATGCAGCTGACGATGAGAAAGACAGAATGAGATCGGTAGGTAACGAGGTTGAGGTTGTCTGAAACACGGATAAATGCTGACTGACGAATTCTTTCAGCAGTTTCTCATTCACGAAAAACACCAGACTTCGGTAACTGGTATCGATGGATTCGTTCATGGAGTAGCAACCCCGCTGAAAGAAAAGGATATCTCCTTTGTGCACATGCAATTCCTGAGTAGGTGAACTAAACTTTTTCTCGCCCTCCAGTACTACAATAACGGCATGTTCCTCAAAAAAGACCTCGTTCCGTTCGGGGTATACGTCACTGCGGTAGGCGACAAACGTCATTTCTGAAGCATCGGGACGTCGAATGCTCAGCGACTGAAATTGGCTAGGCTGAATAGAAGAGGGGACGCGAAGCATGGCTGTTTTAGAGCTTGTTCATCTCCTGCTCACTAATCAAATCGATCCATTCCTTATTTGGTGAGATTTCCTGTTGGATAGCATCCCACATCAACTCATAGTCGATACCCCAATAGTGATGGATCAACTTGTCTCGCATGCCAGCAAAGCCTTTCCAATCAAATTCGAGATGAGCAAAGCGTACCGTATCTGGAATGTTTTTGCAAGCTTCACCAATAATCCCAAAACTTCTGATAAACGCTTTAAATAGAAATGGATGATTCAGGAACTCATCATACGTAACACCCTCTGAATATTTCAGAATGTAGGCTAATTCAGCTTGTATATGTTGTAAAAAATCAATTGATGAGGGGTGCATATTCAATCTCTTTTTCGGCTTTACGTTTTACAAATGAAGCCATTCCCTCCCAAGTGAGAAGTTCTACTTCGCGTCCCATTACTTTCTCAAGGTAATAGACCATGTTAATGAAATTGCGGAATGTTTTCTTGCGTTCCTGAAACTCCACCACAAAATCAATATCACTCTGTTCGGTTTGTTCCCCCCGAACAAACGACCCGAATAAGCCTAGTCGAGCTGCACCAAACTGTTTCAGTGCCGATTGATGAGATTGAATGCGTTCGAAAGCTTGCTGTTTATTTTGGACGGCTGTAATCATAGCTTCTTAAGTTAAAAACAGCTAAAATGGCTATTACCAGATAATCTATACCAAAAACTGAAAGATATCAGGTTGGTCATTCAGGTACTCAAATACGATATTTTGTGCGTTCATTCGCTGGATGAGCGGCTCGAAATCTTCGCGATGTTTTAGTTCGATGCCCACTACGGCCGGCCCAGTTTCCCGGTTCGTTTTCTTCGCGTATTCAAAGCGGCTGATGTCATCATCCGGGCCTAATACGTCCAGAAAATCGCGGAAAGCACCAGCCCGTTGCGGAAACCGGATGATGAAATAGTGTTTTAGCCCTTCGTATAACAATGATCGTTCTTTGATTTCTTCAGTCCGGGTAATGTCGTTGTTGCCGCCACTTACTAAGCACACTACGTTCTTGCCTTTGATCTCATCCTTGATCATGTCCAGCGCGGCAATGGTCAGGGCACCCGCTGGTTCAGCCACAATAGCGTCTTCGTCGTACAGTTTCAGAATAGTCGTGCAGACTTTGCCCTCGGGGACTAGCAGAACACGGTCGAGGTTTTGGCGACAGATTTCAAACGTAGTATCACCCGGTCGTTTGACAGCGGCTCCGTCTACAAATTTATCAATCTTGTCAAGCGCTATAACATGACCTTCGTCAATGGAAATCTTCATGGATGGCGATCCCAGTGGCTCGACCCCAATCAGTTTGGTCTTAGGACTCAGCTGTTTGAATACAATTGAAACGCCAGAGGCCAAACCACCCCCGCCAATGGCCATCAGCAGGTAGTCGATCTTGACGTTTGAATCTTTGAAAATCTCCAGGCCAACGGTTCCCTGCCCTTCCATGACCTGCAAATCGTCAAACGGATGGACAAATATGCTTTCGTGGGTATTGACATACTCGATAGCTGCATGAAATGCGTCATCGAACGTATCGCCTGTTAAAATGACATCTACGAATTCTTTGCCGAATAACTTCACCTGCTTAACCTTCTGGTTTGGCGTAGTGGTAGGCATAAAAATAATCCCCCGAACAGCCATTTTCCGGCACGCATAAGCAACACCCTGTGCGTGATTTCCGGCACTGGCACACACTACCCCTTTAGCGAGTGATTCGGCAGGCAGGCTGGCCATTTTATTGTAGGCTCCTCGAATTTTATAGGACCGAACAACCTGCAAGTCCTCTCGTTTCAGGTAAATATTGGCACCATAGCGGTCGGACAGGTTAATATTCTCCTGTAAGGGTGTATGGGATGCTATACCCTGAAGTCGCTCAGCGGCCAGGTAAATGTTATCAAGGTCGGGAAAGGTTATTTTCTTATCGTTTTCGACAACTGTGCTCATAGTGTAAAGTTACGAAACAAAAGAATGGGAATACGGCAAGCCTATTCTATTGCCCTGGAAACGCAAATTGGGCAGATTATCACAGATTATATATCCATGATAACCTGCCCAACGCTACGTTCCTGTTCAATTCTAGCTACGTTCTGGACGTAGTGACCGCACGGCGGCACCTGCCCGCCACATTTCTGAGTCGCGCAGTTCGGCTAGTTCTACTTCGAGTTTCTCGCGATAGTCAGGCTGCGAGTTGCGGGTGATGCTGATTTCAGCTTGTTCCTGCGATTTTACAGAATTGTATAACTTCTCAAAAACAGGCTTGGTGGCATCATGGAACGGTTTCCACCAATCCAAAGCACCGCGTTGGGCTGTGGTCGAGCAGTTGGCATACATCCAGTCCATCCCGTTTTCGGCAACCAGCGGCATCAGTGATTGCGTTAACTCTTCAACAGTTTCGTTAAACGCTTCTGAAGGGCTGTGGCCATTGGCACGTAGTACTTCGTATTGAGCGGCAAAAATACCCTGAATGGCGCCCATCAATGTACCACGCTCACCGGTGAGGTCAGACGTTACTTCTTTGTAAAAATCAGTTTCGAATAGATAGCCCGAGCCAACGCCGATACCCATAGCAATGGCTTTATTGCGTGCATTGCCGCTTGCATCCTGATAAATAGCAAACGACGAGTTCAAGCCTTTGCCTTCTACGAACAGACGACGTAGTGACGTACCTGAACCTTTAGGTGCTACCAGGAACACGTCAACATCGGGAGGAGGAACAATGCCGGTTTTCTCTTTATAGGTAACGCCGAAACCATGCGAGAAATAGAGCGATTTGCCGGGCTTAAGTGCCGCTTTTACGGTTGGCCAGAGTTCAATCTGGGCAGCATCGGAGAGCAGGAAGCAAATGATCGTGCCTTTTTCCAGCGCTTCTTCAATTTCGAACAAGGTTTCGCCGGGAACCCAGCCATCCGCGACAGCTTTATCGTAGGTCTTACCCTTACGTTGTCCAACGATGACATTGAAACCATTATCGCGCATATTCAACGACTGACCAGGGCCTTGTACACCATAGCCGATAACAGCAATGGTTTCATTGGCCAGCTCTTCGCGGGCTTTTTCTAGCGGAAATTCTTCCCGCGTTACAACTTGTTCCTCAACTCCTCCGAAATTAATCGTTGCCATGTTTAATTGGTTTTGGTACTCGTATTTTAGGTTACTAATTGGTTACAGGTAATAGGCCCACTCAGACTCCGGCAGATATTCGACAAGCCCTTTTTCGGTTTTGCCGACCGCTACCCGGCCAGAGCGAACAAATTCTAAAATGTCGTATTGCTTGATGTAAGCGAAAAACTCAAAAATGTCGGTGTCATTACCGGTCTTCTCAATCACTACGTAGTCTAAGCCCCAGTAAACAACCCAGGCTTTGTACTCCTTGTTGATCGTCTCAACATCCAGCGGTTTACTGCCTAATGGCGTCGAAATTTTAAATAAGGCAATTTCATTGTACACGATTTCGTCATTGAGATACCCGAAAACCGCCATCACTTCCACGATTTTACGAATTTGGCGAACGAGCTTTTCAACTTCTTCGCGGGATTCGTGTTTGATAACAATCGTAAATCGGGATACGCCTTTCCGTTCCGTTTCAGACACGGTCAGACTCTCGATGTTGATACGTCGGCGTGTGAAGATAATCGTGATGCGGTTCAGCAACCCGATTGTATTTTCGGTAAATATGCAGATAGTGTAGGTAGTCATCTTATTTCAGTCTTATCTGCGAAACACTGGTCCCGGCGGGTACCATCGGAAATACGTTTTCTTCTTTTTCAACGATCACTTCGAGCAGATAGGGCCCTTCGTGAGCCAGCATTTTATCCAGTGATTCGGCCAGATTACACCGCTCGTCGCAGGTATGGCCATCCATGCCAAAGCCTCTGGCAATGGTGATAAAATCAGGGTTCTGTAATTCGACAAATGAATACCGACGCTCATGGAACAACTGCTGCCATTGACGTACCATGCCCAGGAAGTTGTTGTTTAGAATGATCGCCTTAACGGGCTGTTTATTCTGAACGATGGTACCCAATTCCTGTAAGGTCATCTGGAAACAACCATCGCCGATGATGGCTACAACTTGCCGGTCAGGTGCGCCAACTTGAGCCCCAAAAGCCGCTGGCAGCGCAAAACCCATCGTACCCATACCGCCCGACGTAACTAAACTGTTGGGTCTGCGGAATTGGTAGTAACGGGAAGCCATCATCTGGTGCTGGCCTACGTCTGTCACCAAAATAGCTTCGCCCTTTGTTTTCGTCGACAGCATATCGATCACTTCCGCCATTCTGATTTTACCGGCTACGCTGGTTAATTCTGGAACCGTAATAGTTTCGTTCTCAATGGCGTCGTATTTTCTGAACTCATTCCGCCAGACCGTATGATCATTAGGCTTTACCAATTGAATCAGCGCTTTCAATGCTTCTTTGGCATCACCCACAACGGGTGCATCGGCGTGAATGATTTTATCAATTTCAGACGGGTCAATTTCAATATGAACGACTTTTGCCTGTTTGATATACTTGCTGGCATCACCCGTAACGCGGTCGTCAAAACGCATGCCGATGGCCACAACCACATCGGCGTGGTCGGTCATAACATTAGGGCCATAATTACCATGCATGCCTAACCAGCCAACGTAGAGCGGGTGATTGGTTGGAATAGTTGACTGCCCCAGCAGCGTTGTCGCCACTGGAATGCCGGTTTTTTCGACAAACTCCCTCAGTTCGTCTTCCGCTTTGGCAATCTGAACCCCATGGCCCACTAATACATAAGGGCGTTTGGCTGAGTTGATTAACTGAGCAGCCGCTTCAACCTGTTCGTGTTTAGGTACCCGACGTGGCCGGTAGCTGATTATGCTTTGACAGCGCTCATAAACGAATGGCTTCGTCATTAGCTCCAGTTGCGCACTTTTCGTCATGTCAATCAGAACGGGACCTGGACGGCCCGACTGTGCGATGTAGAATGCCTTCGATAATATCTCCGGAACTTCATTCGCATCGGTAACCTGGTAATTCCACTTGGTAATGGGCATCGTAACGCCCATTACGTCTGCTTCCTGAAACGCATCAGTACCGAGTAATTTTTTGGCTACCTGACCAACGATGCAAACCATTGGTGTAGAGTCGATAAGGGCGTCAGCAATTGCCGTAACAAGGTTGGTGGCACCAGGCCCGGACGTAACAAGGCAAACACCCGCCCGACCCGTCACCCGTGCGTAGCCTTCGGCTGCATGGCCTGCGCCTTGCTCATGACGAACCAGAATGTGATTGATATGCTCCTGATAGTCGTAAAGCGCATCATAAACGGGCATGATGGCTCCGCCAGGATAGCCGAAAATGGTGTCCACGCCTTCGGCTATGAGGGCTTTCATCAGGGCGTGTGATCCGTTGATGTAAGTAGGAGCCGATGTTTCCTCTACGGCTTTCGGCATTTCAATCGTGATAGCTTCCATGACGTATGGTCAGTTTTAAGGTCGTTTCAGTTTGTTGTTATCATGATACTACGCGTTTTCACTACGTAGTGGTATTCCTTTAATCTTCATCCGTTACGCATCCTTCACTCGCGGATTTCACATTTCGAATGTATTTGCCTAATACACCTTTGGTGAAAGGCGGAGCCGGTTGCGTCCAGCGACTTTTACGATCGGCCATTTCCTCGTCTGATATATGCAGGATCAACTGGCGAGTTTCAGCGTCAATGGTGATGCGGTCGCCATCATGGACGAGGGCAATTGGGCCACCGTCGAAGGCTTCGGGTGTTACGTGTCCAACCACAAATCCGTGGGTACCGCCCGAAAAGCGGCCGTCGGTAATCAAAGCAACTTTGTCGCCGAGCCCTGCGCCCATAATGGCTGAGGTAGGCTTCAGCATTTCGCTCATACCGGGTCCGCCTTTAGGACCTGCGTTACGTATCACAATAACCTGCCCCGGCAGGATTTCGCCTTTCGACAATGCTTCGATCACTTCACCTTCGTGCTCGCACACTTTTGCCGTACCGTCAAATTGTAAACCTTCCTTACCCGTAATCTTGGCTACTGACCCGGTAGGGGCAAGGTTACCCCGCATAATTTGGATATGACCCGTTGCTTTGATTGGCTTGCTCAATGGGAAGACAATTTTCTGGGTGTCGAAATTTAGATCAGACGCTTCGTCGAGATTTTCGGCTACCGTTTTACCCGTAACCGTCATGCACTCCCCATGGATAAATCCGTTCTGATATAAGTATTTCATCACGGCTGGTACGCCCCCAATGGCGAGCATGTCCTCCATGTAATATTTACCGCTTGGTTTTAAATCAGCCAGCAATGGGGTCCGGTCGCTGATCGCCTGAATCTCGTCAAGCGTCAACGTAATACCGGCTGCCCGGGCAATAGCCAGATAATGCAGCACCGCATTCGTCGAGCCGCCGAGCGCCATCACAATCGTCAAGGCGTTTTCAAGCGATTGGCGGGTGATAATTTCTTTCGGCGTAATGTTGCGTTCCAGCAACAATCGCATGGCTGCCCCGATTTTCTTACACTCCTCTTGCTTCCCTTCGTGTGTAGCCGGGTAGGTGCTGCTAAACGGCAGACTCAGGCCCATCGCTTCGATGCTGCTGGCCATCGTATTGGCTGTATACATACCGCCACAGGCACCAGCACCCGGAATGGAATTTTTGATAACACCTTCGTAATCTTCATCAGAGATGTTATTGGCGTATTTTTTGCCCAGCGCTTCGAACGCCGAGACGATATCCAGTTTTTGTCCTTTATAATGTCCCGAACGTATCGTGCCCCCATAAACCATGATTCCCGGACGCTCTAGTCGAGCCATGGCCATGACGGCACCCGGCATATTTTTATCGCAGCCAACGACCGTGACAACGCCATCATACCATTGTGCGGCTACGACTGATTCGATTGAATCGGCAATGAGGTCCCGGCTGGGCAGCGAATAGCGCATGCCATCGTTGCCGTTCGTCATGCCATCGGACACGCCAATCGTGTTGAAGATCAATCCTACTAATCCACTTGCCTGAATGCCCTGTTTTACGTACACGGAAAGTCCATTCAGGTGCATGTTACACGTGTTACCTTCGTAGCCCGTACTGGCAATGCCAATTTGCGGCTTCTGCATGTCTTCCTCAGTCAGGCCTACGCCGTAGAGCATGGCTTTGGCGGCTGGGTTACTGATTTCCTGCGTTAAGGTGCGGCTAAATCGATTTAGTTCGGTAATAGGCTGCTTGACAATCATAATCAACAGTTAGCGAAATTTCGCTGGTAGTGTAATAACGCCGTAAATAAAGGGGTTGTTTTTGGGAAAGGCAAGAAAAAACCGAATATTTATTAGTTAAAATCAGCCTGTATTACTTTTGAGGTATGACTACTGAAACCACCTCTCATTACGACCATCTTGAGCATATGTCGGTCCACGACTTGCTGACCAATATCAATAAAGAAGATCAAACTGTACCTTTTGCAGTTGAGCGGGCAATTCCACAGATCGAAGCGCTAGTGACTGAAATTGTCAAACGCATGCGTCAGGGCGGGCGACTTATTTACATTGGCGCTGGCACGAGTGGCCGACTTGGCGTAGTGGATGCCTCCGAATGCCCACCGACGTACGGTGTCCCGCATGATTTAGTCATTGGTCTGATGGCTGGTGGCGACGGTGCCATTCGAAAAGCCGTTGAATATGCAGAGGATGACGCTGAACAAGCCTGGAAAGATATTGCGCCCTATCAACCAGACGAACACGACACTGTTATTGGTATTGCAGCGTCAGGTCGAACGCCCTACGTAATTGGCGGGCTGAATCAGGCAAGGGCGGCTGGATTATTGACTGGCTGTATTGTTTGCAATGCTGGCTCAGCCGTAGCGCAGGCAGCTGAGTTTCCCGTAGAAGTAGTCGTTGGCCCAGAGTTCGTAACGGGTAGTACACGTATGAAAGCCGGAACAGCTCAAAAACTCGTCCTGAACATGATTTCGACTTCGGTTATGATTCAGTTGGGTCGGGTGAAAGGTAATAAAATGGTCGATATGATGCTGACTAACATCAAATTGCAGGATCGGGCGGCTAAAATGGTCATGAGTGAAATTGGCGTTGGTCGCGAAGAAGCCGAAGCATTATTAGCGAAGTTTGGCAATGTGCGTGGGGCCATTGACGGCTTTAGCCAGACGGAAGAATGAGCTGTTCGTAAAGTAATCTGCTGTCCTGTTGCGTCTTCCTTTTTGAATCATATTCAGAAAGTGATGAACAAAAAAATACTGCTTATTGGCCGTAATACTAACGTACTGGCCAGCTTAGCCGAAGCCTTAACCCATGAAGGATTTGTCGTAAAAACCACGAATCTTGTTGAACAGGCTAGTCAGGATTTCAATGCTGCCGAGTTTGACCTGATTGCCTTTGGACGAGGAGTTGACGAGCAAACCAACACGTTGCTTAAAGCTGATTTTTTAGCTCAGCGGGCGTCAATTCTGTTTGTTGATGGGTTGGCGCCTATTACTACGTTGTTAGTCAAGCAAATTCAGCTAGCCCTTGCTGATAGTCCACTGGCTAATAAAGTGATTACCGAATTTAGCTGTCAGCAGCATGAGCGTTTGATAATACACATTACGGTAGTAACTGACTGCCAACTGCTAATTGACCTGTACCAGCTTGATGCTGTGCATCATACACAACAGAAAACGCTTGTCAATACGTTTGTAGCCGCGGGAAATCACTCTTTTATTATCAATCTACAAACTGATGGTACGTCGACAATTAACTTTCTGGTGGCCGAAGTAACTAATCTAGCTTTAGCAGTACTGCCACTACAGTAAATGTTATGAGCTAATCGGAAGACCAGATCGGCCAATGCGCTCTCTAGGTTGAATTTTATCACATTTGGTCAATAGCCGGGCTGTTTCAGCCAGGCATCGAATAAGCGAAAAACAGCCAACCGACGGAAGCGATTTGACGGGCAACAGGGGCTGAGCCTGCCGGTCAAGTACCAACTGCCAACCGGCTTGGGCTGGGTCAGGAAAGTGCTGGAACGTATAATCGTGGATACGTTTAAACCATCTGAGACAATCTGGGTGGCGTGTATATAAATAGCCTTTTACCAGGGCATTAATGGCTTCGACCTGCACCCAGGCCCACTTTTGCTGCCAGTCCGGAAAAATAGCCGGCTGACCTTTCATGTCTACGTATTGGTTCAGGCCACCGCCGGTTTCATCCCAGGCTTGTTCGCAAGCTTGCAAACACCACGTAATGACCTGAGACGCCAGTTTGCGGTTAGTGTTTCCCAGTACCCCACCTCGATTGTCGCTACTTTCGGAATAGACGTCAAGCAAATAACTAGCCGTCTGAAAGGTTAGCCCAATAGCAAGTCTCCGACCTTCAGGCGTATTAACAAAGGCGCCTTCGGGTAATATAAATTCACGTAACGTATCGGTACGTCGATCTACAAATTCATGTAGTAGCTCCTGTACAAGACTGTCTCGCGCTTCTTTCCATGTTTCTTCATCTAGTAAAGGCTGCATTTCCAAAACCGCCTTCAATAGGGCTACCGGTTCGCTCAAGTGGTGGAGTTGTCGAAAGCCATCCAGTGTATCGATTTGATTTGCACGATCGGCTTCTCTACGCTGGCGTAAGTTCGAGAATACTTGTTTCGCCAGCATCGCCCATTCATCCTCACCCGTTGCACGGTGCAGTTGTGCGTAGGCTATAATGGTAAAACTGTCGGGTGTATAATCCGATGCGGTAGCAACCGGACGGCCTCGTCGGTCAAGTTGAGCATAACAAGTTAACGTAGCGTCCTGAGCAAACTCACTCAGAAAGAGCGCTCCGTGGCGGGCATGTTCGAGCCAGGCTGGCTGGCCATCGACCGTATTATAGAGCCAGGCGAATGCCCAGGTTTGTTGGGACTGAAGAGTAACGTATTTATCCCCATCAACGACCTCGCCTGCTGAAGTCAGTATATCAAAATATCCTCCACATTGTTCGTCACGGCCATGTTTGAGCCAGAATGGCACAACCTGACGTAGTAACGCCTGCTGATAAAGAGCGGAGAGTTTTTGAAAATCATGCACGGCGTAAAGATAAGAAAACGGTCGGGCCGACGGAGTAGTTAAGCAGATTTATGGAATATCCATCTCAATCTGATTGCCTACTCCGTCGGCCCGACCGTTTTCTTGACGATCAATAAACTTTTTCGATTTCGCGTTGCTCTTTCTCTTCAGGAAGTATAAACTTCATGGGTTTACCAACCTGGCTGGGCAGTAAAGCGATGGCCAATACCTGATCGACCGTATCGGCGTAGTGGAACGTCAGATCTTTAATGTATGTCTGATTTATTTCCTCAATATCCTTACGATTCTTCGAGCAGAGAATAATCTCTTTGATACCCGCCCGATTGGCCGCCAGAATTTTCTCTTTTATCCCGCCTACAGGCAATACCTTACCACGTAGCGTCACCTCACCTGTCATCGCCAGATACGGTTTAACCTTACGTTGGGTATAGATAGAAGTCATGGACGTCAGCATCGTAATTCCCGCAGACGGACCATCTTTCGGAACAGCACCAGCTGGAATGTGGATATGCAGGTCGTAGTGGCTGAAAACCCGGTAGTCGATACCTAAATCGTCAGCGTGTGCTTTGAGATAAGAGAGGGCCGTTACGGCAGATTCCTTCATGACGTCTCCCAGTTGGCCAGACAAAGTCAAGACACCTTTGCCACGGCTCAAGCTGGATTCGATAAGCAGTATTTCACCACCAACCTGTGTCCAGGCCAGGCCCGTTACAATACCCGCAATGTCATCGTCGGCGTAGAGTTCTTTGTCAAAGATCTCGGCACCAAGCATTTTAGGAATATCGCTGGCTTTGATCGTATGGTTGTATTCCTCCTCCATCGCAATGGATTTGGCGATCTTACGTATCAGTGCACCGATTTTCTGTTCCAGATTCCGAACACCTGATTCTCGTGTATAAGCCTCAATGATACGTAGGATGGCTTTGTCCTCAATAACCAGATCTTTGGGTTTTAGCCCGTGATCTCTGCGTTGTTTGGGAATGAGGTACTTCTTGGCAATCTGAACTTTTTCTTCAACCGTGTAGCCCGCAATGTCGATAATTTCCATCCGGTCGCGCAGGGCAGGATGAATGGTATCGAGGGAGTTCGCTGTAGCAATGAACAACACCCGCGACAGGTCAAATTCCGTTTCAAGGTAGTTGTCCATGAAAGTCGAGTTCTGCTCGGGGTCCAGAACTTCGAGCAGCGCCGATGATGGATCACCCCGGAAATCAGAGCTAACCTTGTCAATTTCGTCCAGAATAAAGACCGGATTGGCCGTACCGCACTTACGGATATTCTGAATGACTTTGCCCGGCATAGCACCAATGTACGTTTTGCGGTGGCCACGAATTTCGGCTTCGTCGTGAACACCGCCCAGCGCCATCCGGCTGTATTTCCGGCCTAATGCCTTGGCTACCGATTTGCCCAGCGAAGTTTTACCTACGCCTGGAGGGCCGTAAAGACACAGGATTGGGGCCTTCATGTCGTTCTTGAGCTTTAGAACGGCCAGGTACTCGATAATGCGTTCCTTTACTTTTTCCAGCCCAAAATGATCCGTATCGAGAATCTTTTGCGCCCGCTTCAGGTCGAAATTATCCTTTGTATATTCATTCCAGGGCAAATCAACCATGAGCTCAACATAATTCATCGTTACCGGATATTCCGGAGCCATTGGGTTGATTCGCTGTAATTTATTCAGTTCCTTATCAAAATGCGCCCGCACTTCGGTGGGCCATTTCTTGCGGTCGGCTTTAATCCGTAACTCATCAATCTCCCGATCGGGATTATCCATGCCTAGCTCGTCCTGTAGGACTTTCATTTGCTGACGCAGGTAATAATCGCGTTGTTGCTGATCTAAATCGGAGGACGCTTTTGACTGAATCTCGCGTTTGAGTTCGAGCAACTGCACATCGCGAAGCATGTACTCCAGCAGCAAGTTAGCTTGTGGAACAGCCTCCAGCGTTTCTAGAAGTCGTTGTTTATCAGCAACATCTGCATTGATATTTGAAGACAGAAAGTGCAGTAAAAAAGTTGGGCTTTCGATATTGTCCAGCGCAATACGGGCTTCTTGTGGTATTTCTGGATTAAGGCGCAGGACTTTATAGGCTGCGTCTTTTACGGATTGCAGCAGGGCTTTACCTTCCTTTTTGTTTGCATTCGGAAACGAGTCGTCGATCTGGCGAACCTGTGCCGTCATAAAAGGCTCTTCCTGCGTAATTTGCTGAATTTCAAAGCGCTTCTTCCCCTGAATAATAATCGTGATGTTACCATCGGGCAACGTAATCATCTTAATAATGTACGCTACCGTACCAAAACGATATAGATCGTCGGCGGTGGGTTCATCCTTCTGTTGATTGAGTTGAGCGGTTACACCAATAATTCGATTGCCTTTATATGCTTTCTTAACTAACCGAATTGACTTTGATCGGCCTACCGTAACGGGAATCACCATACCCGGAAACAGGACCGTATTACGGACCGGTAGAATGGGTAGATTTGGTGGCAATTCATAATCATCATACAACCCCTCCGACGAGCCGAGCGGAACAATTTCTAAATTATCCGAATCAAAATCGGCCAGCATCAAACGGGTAGCTAACTCTTTTTCTGAAATCATAAGTACACTGCCAAACTGACAGCCTTCAATAAGTGATAGGTGCCTAAAATATAAGGAAAGCCAAGGAAACTGAGCTAGTTGCAAGGGCCGTGCCATTCATTAATGTTATGACGAAGTGGCGGGCCTTCTGTTATTTCCACAAAATAACAAAACCAGATGATAAGCGGCCTAATAAATTTATTAATCAGAGTGAAATGTCCTGAACGGACTGGCTTTTGCGAAAAACAAATGTTTTTTTCTGATGCTGGTACTGGATGTTAACCATATTGACCTGATCATCAAAATACTCCATCAATACGTTCTGTTTCAACTGTCCACCCCGAAACGGTTCTGCGTAAGGCATTTCCAGGTAAAGCCAATTGGCATCAGCCTCGATTTCGTGTCCTACGTATTTAATCGGCTTCGTCTGTTTCTGCGGATTCATATACGCGAAATGCGCGCGGATGTATTTCTCAATCAGCGCATCATTTTTATTGCTGTCACTTAAATTGACTTTAGTGTTCGATTCGGCTGAAAGAGCCTTTTCGAAATCATCCGTAAAGATGCGAATGCTGATTTCAAACACCTGCTCTTTCGGATCATACTGCATCTGCGTGACGCTGGCATGAAAATCATGTGCCGAACGACTATTTGTAAATAGCAGAACGATGAGCAAACCGCAAAGACGCGAAGAAAAGGACCCTAGGCAGGCCCCTGCGAACTTCACGTCTTTGCGGTTTACTTTTTTAAAAGAAGGCTTTGAAAACGTCATTGAAAATTGCAAAAGCCATTAAACCAAGCAGCATGACCATGCCTACCTTTTGAGCACCTTCCAGGAACTTGTCGGAAGGTTTACGGCCAGAAATGATTTCGTAGCCTAAAATCGTGGCATGACCACCGTCGAGAGCAGGAATAGGTAACGCATTCATGAAAGCAAGGGCCATGGAGAGCAACCCCGTAACGGTCCAAAAACGATCCCAAACCCAGATACCACCGAACAGATTTTGGGCGATGCCAATGGGACCACTAAGTGCTTTAGATGCCGAGACTTCGCCCCGGAAAATTTTACCAAAACCTTTTATATTATCAAATACGACCTGAAAGGCTTTGCTTGTGCCTATCGAAAGGGCTTCACCAAACGTATAATCTACGTGAGATACTGGCAATAATTGTTCTACGCCAATTCCGATAAGGCCATCTGGCGTAACAGCTGAAGTCAATGTTAATGACTGACTACCGCGCTGCACGGCAAGGGTAACTCTTTTGCCGGTATTTGCTTTGATAAGCTGTTGAAATTCGTGGTAAAACGGTGTCGGTTGCCCATTAACGGCTGTGATCCGGTCGTTCTCTTTAAGACCAGCCTTCTCTGCGGGCATACCTTTAGCAATCGAACGGACTTTAAATGGCTCGATAGCCTCAATAAATTGTCCGGCAGCTTTCTTATCGGCCAGTTTATCCACAAAATTATTGGGAATGTAAATGTCCTCAAGTTTACCATTCCGCTCAATGGTATAAGAACTGTTGTTGCCCAGTAATACGTCGGAACTGCGAACTTCATTGAAATCTACTATCGGTTTTCCATTTACCTTGACGATTTTATCCCCCGTTCTCAATCCAATGCTTTTGGCCAGATCATAAGCGACGATACCATATTTTGCGTCCTTTGCTGCCAGATACGTATTACCGTTTTTGTAAGTCAGAATTACGAAAATCAGGATGCCAACGATGACATTGACAATAATACCACCAAGCATAACGATCAATCGTTGCCAGGCTGGTTTCGCTCTGAATTCGTAGGGCTGTGGCTCCGTGTTTGTATGAGCGGTGTCGAGCGATTCATCAATCATTCCCGAGATCTTCACAAATCCCCCCAACGGAATCGCCCCAATCCCGTATTCTGTTTCCCCGCGTTTGATGCTAAACACTTTTGGTGGGAAGCCAATGAAATATTGCTCTACCCGCATCCCAAACGCTTTGGCTGCCAGCAGGTGACCCAGTTCATGTAAGCCTACTAAAATGGACAAACCCAGAATGAGCTGTCCCGCCATAATTAAAATTTCCATTTGATCGGTTTTGTCATTAGTTGCGATTGGGAAACCGCGCTGATAGTACTTGCTGATTAAAACTCATTCTCGTAGGCATCCATTCTCATTTGCCTGACCGCTTTGCTGCAAACCTTTGATAAAACAGTACCAAGTACCAGGCCAATAATAAACCAAAGCCAAAATGGCATGTGGATAAAACGTTAGGAACAACGGATACTGTACAAACATCTAAACCAAACTTTTGATTCGCTCCGTGGCTAGCCGACGTGTTTCCTCGTCTGTAGATACGTAGTCGTCGTAGGTTGGCGCACGAACGAAGGTTGCTTTGACCAAACACATCTCAATAATTTCTGATATGTCTAAAAAGCCAATTCGATCGTGTAAGAAGGCGTCTACCGCCACTTCGTTCGCTGCATTGATGATGCAGGATGCGTTACCGCCCAAATCCAGCGCGTCGAAAGCGAGTTGCAAATTACGAAACGTTTCCTTGTCTGGCTGTTCAAATGTGAGGGATGGATAATCCATGAAGTTGAAGCGGGGGAAATCGGACTTCAAACGGTTTGGATAGCCAAGAGCAAACTGAATCGGTAAGCGCATATCGGGCAAACCCATTTGCGCTTTCAAGCTGCCGTCCTCAAACTGCACCAGCGAATGAACGATGCTCTGGGGGTGTACCACTACGTCGATCTGGTCGGAGCGAAGATTGAATAGCCACTTCGCTTCGATGACTTCCAGACCTTTGTTCATCAACGTAGCGGAGTCAATCGTAATTTTAGCCCCCATCGTCCAGTTAGGATGCTTGAGCGCCTGGGCTTTCGTGACAGTTGATAAAAACTCTTTTGACTTTCCCCGAAACGGGCCCCCCGATGCCGTCAGGATGATCTTCTCAATCGGATTGTGAAACTCACCAACCAGACACTGAAAAATAGCCGAGTGCTCAGAGTCGACCGGAAACAGGTTAACGCCTTTCTGTGCAGCCAACCGGGTTACGAGTTCGCCCGCGACGACGAGCGTTTCTTTGTTAGCCAGTGCAATCGATTTTCCCGCTTCAATCGCCTTGATGGTTGGCAGCAGACCCGCATAGCCGACCATAGCGGTCAGGACTATATCAATCGTGTCCATTTGTACCACGGAGGCAATGGACTTGGCCCCGGCATACACTTTAATGTCGAGTGGATCGAGCGCCGAGAATACCTGATCGTAGCGGTCTTCATTGCAGATAACCACTACATTCGGCTTTAACTCAATAGCCTGCTCGATAAGCAGCTCGGCATTATTATTGGTCGTCAGCACCTCGGCCTGAAACTGATCGGGGTGGGCTTTTATCACCTCAACAGCCTGTGTTCCGATCGAGCCCGTCGAGCCGAGGATAGCGATATGGCGTTTTTTTATGTCAGTCATTTAGTTTTCACTAAGTCAAAATCGACTTTTACGTCTAATTCTTCTTTAAGAGCGCGGATGAAATAGACACCTTCGGGATAGTCAACCAGCAATTCGTCAATGTACTGCTGCGCTGGTTGATTTAAGTTATCAATCTGTTGCTTTTTAGATGTAATATATCGTTTACGTTGATCAGCTAAACGAGCATTGTCCAAGTCTAGTAATCGAATGAGATTTTGAGCTTCAATATCATTTGGATCAGCGGCAGCGTAGTTTCCATCAAAGTATAGAATTCGCTGTTCTAAATCGTCTGCAGTAGGATGAAGTATAGGTTCTGTCCATTTGTTTGATTTTCTGATATTCCACAGACTTTTAACCAGGAACCAATTCGTATAGCCGTCAGTATCAGTGTTTTTTAGTGTCGGGTTGAAGTGTTCAATATGTGCGTCATCTGACGAACCAAGATAGGTTTCGGTGTACGCGCAGATGCTATGCTGTTCTGATGCCAATAACTGCCTCAATTCGTCATTTTGGCCGTCTTTATAAGCTAACCGGCGTTCAATAATTTTCGACTGAGTCGACTTTATAATACGTCGCATGCCGATTAAAATTTGTATTGGTCGCCTAACTTAGCCTGCTCGACTACTAATTTTTTTTGCCGCACGGGGTCCTTTTCATTTTTAATTTCTACGAATAGATCCCGATACCGCTTGTAGGCGTCTATTCCCGGCTGCAACATTAGCTCATCCAAACCGAAATCTTCGCTTAAAATATCATTCGGGTCATCCCCTTCTGGGGCTACGCCATTATGAAACTTAACTTCACCATTCTCATCAAAATATAAAATGAATCGTTCACAAGGCTCAAATGCTGATGCGATAATCGGCGAGTGCGTAGCAAAGAAGAATTGAGCTTCAGGAGCGAGATTAGTGTAATACTCTACCAATTTACGTTGTATATCAGGAAATAAAGAGCGTTCAGGTTCATCGAAAAGGATGACAGTATCTTGGGTGTCAAATTTATAAATTGGGATGGCTGTGGATAAGAGTTGACGGGTGCCGGTGCTGAGATTTGAACTAGGAATTGCAGTGTCCTGCTTATTACTTTTGCAAAGCGCTATTGGGGCATTACCTTTCGCACCAATATTCACCTCCAGAAAAAAATCATTCAAAATTGGGTTCAGACATTTTTCAGCTAATTCGATACGAGGATCAGCAGCTATCCACTTTTGAAGTTCTTCAGTTACTTTATTTTTTGGTGTAGTTTGAATGATTTTTGTAATCTGCTGCACCGTTTCTTCATCGTACTGATTAATTTCTCGGAGTAAATATTGCCAGGTAGATAATGATTGCATATCACCTAATGAAACCACTTTTTTAGCGCCAGTTTCATAGATACGATAGTCATGGGCTGCTTTTTCTTTTTCAATTTGCGTATCGGTCTTTACGAAATCTGAAAAAGCTTGCGGCTGGTCTTTTTGATCGAATAGAAAAGCATCGGCTTCGCGGGCAATTGACTCTTTGATAAACAGGCAAAGCTTTACTGTATCATCAATTGCGTATAGTAAGCCATTCTCTTCAACCCATTTCTTTAGTAAAGCTACTCTTACCTGTTTATGATTCTCATAGTTTTCTAAGCTTTCAGTTTGATAGGAAGTGTGAACCCCATCACTTGCTATTTGTATTGAGATAGGACTATAGAAGATATCAAAATTCCCCGAATTATTATGAATGACTTCCCTATTGTTAACAACTAAATAACTATCTTCAAGTAGTCTAAAAAAATCCCAAATAATATTCAACAACGTCGTCTTTCCCGTACCACTTTGCCCGATAAAACATACCTTATCCAATGGCTGACCAGCTTTTTTGTGGTCTGCCGGGTACGTAAAATCAAACTTTATATTTTTAAACTGGCGGTACTCGCCAATGTCAATGCCAGTTATTTTCATTATATATTATCCATTAGACATTGTGCATTATTGCCAATAATCCCTCCGCAATTTTTCGGTCATTCGCCAGGCGCGGTACTTTATTCTGTCCGCCTAACTTGTCCTGCGATTTCATATACCGTTGAAACGCTCCGCGGGGCAGGCTCGTTAGTTTTAGGGGTTGCAGGATGGAGCCAGTGATGAGGTCGTCGTAATATACGTTTAGTTTGGTCAGGCGGTTGTCCAGGTCGCGGGCGAAGGCGGCTGGGTCGTGGGGAGACGTAGCAAATTCAACTAACCACTCGTGATACGGCAACCCCTCTTTCGGACTAACCATCGGCGCTACGGTGAACTCAACCACTTCAGTTTCGGGGTGCTGCTGCATCGCGTACTGCAAGGCTTTCTCAACTTCTTCTCCAATAACGTGCTCGCCAAAGGCCGAAATGAAGTGCTTGATACGCCCCGTTACGAGCAGCCGGTACGGGTCGCGGGAGACGAACTTGACTGTATCGCCGAGCGAGTAGCCCCACAAACCCGCATTGTTATTGATAATGACGGCGTAATTTTTGCCTAGTTCTACTTCGCTAATCGTCAGTCGTCGCGGATTTTCGGTGAAGTACTCATCGGCGGCAACGAATTCAAAAAAGATGCCGCTGTTCAGCAGCATCAATAAACCTTCTTCTGTTTGTGTATCCTGAAACGCGATGAATCCCTCAGACGCTGGGTACGTTTCGATGGAATCTACATGCTTGCCGATGCTGTCGAATAATTTGGCACGATAAGGCTCGAAGTTCACACCACCGTACACAAATACCGAAAAATCGGGAAAAACGTCTTTGATCAACTTACCGGTCCGCTCCTGAATACGGTCGAAATACATCTGTACCCAGGGTGGAATCCCCGAAATGAGCGACATGGGCTGCGTCAGCGTCTCGTCGATAATATGTTCCAGCTTGGTTTCCCAGTCGTCGATAACGTTCGTCTCGTAGCTGGGAAGTTGGTTCGTGCGCAGATAGGCCGGTACGTGGTGGTTGGCAATGCCCGATAGCCGACCAATGTTGATGCCCGCTTTCTGCGTCAGTTCGGGACTGCCCGACAGAAAGATGAGTTTTTTATCCAGAAACGCGCTGTTCCCTGTTTCGTTGATGTAATTCAGCAGGGCATCACGGGCCGAATCAATATGGTTTGGAATGGAATCCTGGGTAATCGGAATGTATTTTGTGCCAGACGTAGTGCCCGATGTTTTCGCAAAATAGAGCGGCTTTCCTTTCCAGAGTACATCAGAATTACCGGCTAGAATTTGCTCGATATAGGGTTTCAGGTCTTCATAATCCCGAACGGGTACAGCCTGCCGAAATTCTTCGATGGTATGCACATCCCGGAAGTGATGATCCTTGCCAAATACCGTATGACGGCCACCGTCGATCAACTTCTGAAGCCATTCTTGCTGAGCTTCCGCAGGCTGATACATCCAGGTTTGTTGCCGTTCCACGACCCATTTGGCTAATGGCTTACTTGCTACCGACCTAATTCCCATAATAACACAAAAGTACTATATAATAGATAATGAATCGTGTAGGTTCGATGGCTTATCCGTGTACCTTTACATCCTGCTCCTTTGGCATCGTTCGTTATCCATCCCCCTGATAGTCATCTTAAAAATACACTAGTCTATTCGAGCCTTCGACACGGTTTGTCTTGAATAATCTATATTTTTGCGTTCTTTTTAATTCACAGTACTTGTAATAAGACGTTCTGCGTTAACCTATAATGGGACTTTTTAATTTTCTAACCAGCGACATTGCTATTGACCTGGGCACGGCGAATACCTTGATTATTCACAAGGATCGGATTGTGGTGGATGAGCCTTCGATTATTGCAATGGACAAGATCAGCGGCAAGGTGCTAGCCATTGGGCATAAGGCCATGCAGATGCACGAAAAGACCAACGAAAATATCAAGACCATTCGCCCATTGAAAGATGGTGTTATTGCTGACTTTACGGCCGCCGAGTTGATGATTCGGGGTATGATTAAAATGATAGATACGGGCAGCAAACTTTTCTCCCCTTCACACCGGATGGTTATTTGTATTCCGTCGGGTATTACGGAAGTAGAAAAGCGGGCTGTCAAGGATTCGGCTGAACATGCTGGTGCCAAAGAAGTGTATATGGTACACGAACCAATTGCGGCTGCCATCGGGATCGGCATTGATATTACTCAACCCAACGGCACCATGATTGTGGACATTGGGGGCGGCACAACCGAGATCGCCGTTATTGCCTTGTCGGGGATTGTCTGCGAGCAGTCGATACGTATCGCTGGCGACGTCTTTACCCGTGATATCGTGGATTATATGCGCCGTGAACATAATCTGCTTATTGGCGAACGCTCGGCCGAGCAGATTAAAATGGAAGTTGGATCGGCTTTACCAGAACTCGATAACCCACCCGCTGATTACGAAATCCGGGGTCGCGATTTGATGACGGGTATTCCGAAGGAAATTAAAGTGACGTACAGTGAAATTGCGTACGCCCTTGATAAATCGATCTCGAAAATCGAGGAAGCAACTATGAAAGCTCTCGAAATTTCGCCACCGGAGTTGTCTGCTGATATTTATACCAACGGAATTCACTTGACGGGTGGCGGGGCGCTTCTGCACGGACTCGATAAGCGCCTGGGTGCCAAAACAAAGTTGCCTATTCACGTTGCCGATGATCCACTTAAGGCCGTTGTGAAGGGCACCGGTGAAGTGATTAAGAATCTGGATATGTACCGGTCGGTACTGATTAGTTAAAGTTTGTTATTCCGGCTGATTTGTCATTTCGACGCAGGAGGAATCTTCGGATGAGGATATTTTCTCATATTAATGAAGATTCCTCTTGCGTTGGAATGACAAATCAGCCGGAATTATTTGGCTGTTATTGCTGCTCCAATGGGAGAATTAGTTGATTTTTTCCTCCGAAGCCGCCACTTCATTTTGTTCGTATTGCTGGAAGTACTCTGTTTTTACTTCATCATTAATACCAGCAATTATTGGAGTGCTACGTACTTCAATACATCGAATCGCTACGCGGCTCAGGTTCTGGCGTGGTCGAACGCGGCCAACGAATATGCAAATTTACGGAAGGTCAACGCTGATTTAGCCCTCGAAAATCAACGGCTTAATGCACAATTGACGAAAGCGCTCCAGAGCAGGCCAGAAGCGCCGACTGAGTATCGGGCTGATTCTGCCTTTGCGGATCGTTTTAAATTTACGGTGGCCAAAGTAGTTGACAATACAACGCAGTTCGCCAATAATTACATCACCATTGACAAAGGGAGTGATGACGGAATTCGGCCGGGCATGGGCGTTATTTCACCGACGGGCGTTGTGGGAAAGGTGCGCGTTTGTAACCATCATTTTTCGGTCATTACGTCCATTCTTCATTCCGAATACCTGGTTTCATCGCAACTCGTGAAAGCGAATGAGATTGGCACCGCCAAATGGGACGGTTCTGATCCAAGATTTATCAAACTGCTCGATATATCACGCTATAAGCCGGTTAGCAAAGGTGATTCTGTCGTTACATCGGGACACAATTCAACATTCCCGCCCGGTATTTTAATTGGGCGAGTCTTATCCGTTGCACCGATGCCCAATCAGACGTTCCACGATATTACCCTCAATCTGGCCACGAATTTTAGTAACCTGTCATTTGTGTATGTTGTCGAAAATCGCTTACAGGCCGAGCAGGAACAATTGGAAAAACAAGTTGATAACGAAAAATGAGTGGTCAGTCGATAGTCGTTAGTCAAGAGCGATCTGATACTGAATGACTAACGACTATCAACTGCCGACTAACGACTATACATGACCCTGCGCGAGATCCTCTCTACTACGTTGTTGTTTGTGCTGTATCTGGCACTGCAAATTTTGCTCGTGCGCAATGTAGTCCTGTTTGATTATGGCTTCTGCTTTATCTACATCGCCTGTATACTGCTTCTGCCGAATGAAATCAGTCGAACCTGGCTGCTGATCATTGCGTTTGCGACGGGCCTTATTGTCGATACGTTTTACAACACGTTGGGAATGCATGCAGCCGCTACCGTGTTAATGGCGTACTGCCGACCGCTGATTGTGCGGGCTCAGATTGATGTGCCGGGTGTTGAGTCCAGGATTCAGTTTTCGTTGCGGGAACTGGGCGTTGGTCCTTTTTTTCGCTACGTGTTTTTGCTAACGCTCATTCATCATACTGCCCTATTTTTCATTGAAGCCAGTAGCCTGGTGTTACTTATACCAACGCTGATCCGGGTTGGGGCCAGTACGCTTTTTACCACAGTAAGTATTGTTCTTATTCAGTTCTTTACGAGAAATTAAGATGGCTGAAACACTCATCATTCCCCAAACGACCGATCGTCAGGCTATTTATGACAGCCTGGTTCCACAGATAGCGGCCCTGATTGATGGCGAATCGGATTTAGTGGCGAATCTGGCGAATATCGCGGCTACGCTGAAAGAAGCTTTTGGGTTCTTTTGGATTGGTTTCTATCTCAAAAAAGACGATCAATTAGTGCTTGGGCCGTTTCAGGGACCCGTTGCCTGCACAAGAATCTCGTTTAATAAAGGCGTTTGTGGGGCCGCTTATACGCGCCGGGAAACGATTCTGGTACCGGATGTGGAGCAGTTTCCAGGACACATTGCCTGTAGCTCGGCGTCGAAGTCAGAAATTGTTGTACCTGTGTTTGACCGAGCCGGGAACGTAGTGATGGTACTGGACATCGACAGCGATCAACTGAATGATTTTAGCGAGATCGATCAGGCAGGACTGGAGCGCATTGCCCGGCTAATTACGGATCTCTGATGGTTAAGATGTAATTAAATTCACGAAGACGCTTAAACCCTGATGGGTTTGTGCCGTCTTATGTCTGGATTTAAATACTAAGAACCATGTTTAAGAAAATTGCCCTCAGCGGATTAGTGCTCTCGATGTTCTCGTTGCCTTTGCTGGCTCAGCAAACGGCTACACCCGATGCACCCGCCACCACAACAACCCGGATGGGAAAAGGTCGGTCGATGCAGCAACACCCAATGGGTGATCCGGCTACACGCGCCCGGAAAATGACCGATCGCATGACACAACAATTGGGGCTGGACCAGGCTACGTCACAAAAACTATACGATGCGACGTTGGCCCGCGCTCAGAAAGTAAACGATATTCAGGCCAGTGCCGATGATAACAAAGCCAAAGCACAAGCCCTGAAAGCCAACGCCGACGACTACAAAGCCAAGCTGAAAAGCATTTTGACCCCCGATCAGTTTGCGAAGGTTGAGTCGATGAAAGGTCATATGCGGAGAGGCAAAGGTGGCCCTGCTAGTGACAAGGACGACCAGGAACAGAAATAATCTGTTTTAACAATCTCAGGACTTTCGCTGGAGCCGTGCCACGGTTCTATTGAATGCACTTGAGAACCGTGGCACGGCTCCAGCGAAAGTCCTGAATCTAATAAAGGTGGCTGCTAGCGCTAGCAGCCACCTTTTTGTTTGCCGTCATTTCACTACGTTGACAACGGGTTGATAGAAGACGGTCAAAGGCCTGTATGTCTGTTCACTGTCAGTAAAGTTTATGCGCTGCGTACTTTTCCTGTAAAGTCGGCAAGAGCACCTTCTTGCTTTTGTTGTGTGCGTTCAGCTTATGAATAAATTGATTTTGTTGGCGGCTAATACGTCTGACTGGGCGTTGTTTCTTGGGCATTTTCACCCGCTCATTGTTCACTTGCCGATTGGATTTCTGCTTATTGCCGGTCTGCTTGAACTGGATCGGTTGACTCGACGGAACTCGGTGAGTGCACATACCATTACGTTAATTCTGTTCTGGTCGGCGGTGAGCGCTACAATGGCTTGTGCATTTGGCTACTTGCTATCGCTGGGTGGAGGCTATGACACCGAAACGCTCGAAGCCCACAAATGGCAGGGTATCGCGGTGGCAGTATTTGCTTGGGTGGCCTGGTCTGTGAAGTCAGAAAACCTTGGTCGAATTATTCCGTTTGCCCAACTGCTTTATCTCCCCGCCCTGGGTGTCGCCCTGGTGTTGCTACTGGCAACCGGGCATCTTGGCGGAAACCTGACGCACGGGTCTGATTACCTGACGCAATACGCGCCTGGTCCTATTCGAACGTTGGCGGGCCTGCCTGCCAAGCAGCCAGAATTTAAATTCGAGCCGATCACTGACGTGAATCAGGCGATGGTTTACCAGCAGATTGTCAATCCAATTCTGCAAACACGCTGCGTGCAATGCCATAACGCCGATAAATCGAAGGCGGGATTACGACTGGATACACCCGACATGATCAAGAAAGGCTATGAAGACGGCCCTGTCTTTGTCGCTGGAAAAGGTACAGGCAGCGAGTTGGTGAAAGTGTGCCTGTTGCCCGAAGAAGACGATCACCACATGCCGCCAAAAGGAAAGACGCAACTGCAGGAAAGTCAGATCGCCCTATTGACGTGGTGGATTGATCAGGGTGCTACGTTCGACAAAAAAGTATCGGACCTGAAAGTAAACGATGCTATTCGGCCCGTACTGGCCTCGCTCGGCGGTGGTGGGCCGATTGAAGCGGGTGGGAAAGCTACAGCAGCCTCCGGGCCCGCCCCTGAATCGCCGGTATTGACTATGAAGCTTCCGGCCGCGAATCCGAATGTGATTGATGAGTTAAAGAAAACGGGGCTGCTGGTACTGCCTCTATCAAAAGAGCAGAATCAACTGGAAGTTAGCGCTGTTAATGCGCATAATTTCAGCGATGCACAGGCGGTTTTGTTGCCTAGGCTAAGCGATCAGATTGTCTGGTTAAAATTGGGTGATACCGACATTTCGGACGCAGCGCTGGCGCAGGTTGCTAAACTTAAACACCTTCAGAAACTGCACCTGGAACAAACTAAAATTACGGATGCGGGGCTGAAGCAACTGAAAGACCTAACCAATCTGGAATACCTGAATCTCTACGGTACGTCCGTTACCGATGTGGGACTGGCTGAGCTGCCAAACCTGAAAAATCTGAAAACCGTCTACCTCTGGCAAACTGCTGTGACAGAGCAGGGATTGGCCAATCTGAAAAAGTCTATGCCAAACCTTGACATTGTCGGTGGCATCACGGAAAAAGCCGTTGCCGAGTTTGCTAAAACGACTACGGAAACGAAAAACAAAGATGCGAAGCCCTAGTTTGGTAGTTCGGCGTAGTCTCTGACTACGTCATTGCGTTATCCGGTCTCTGACCGGAATTCTGATTTTATCTTAGGTTCCGGTCGGAGACCGGATAACGCTGCGACGTAGTCAGAGACTACGCCGAACAAAAGCCGAACAAAAGTCAATACGTCAACATTCTATCTCGGGAAACGGTGCGCCATTCACCCGATACAGTGCCATCCTCAATGGTGAAAGCGCGTTCGTATAAAGCGCAGGTTGGGCAAACGTGGTTGGGTAAGCCATATAGCACATCTCCGATGCGGTACGAATGATTTTCGCCCGCTTCAACCACCAAATGCTCTTCGCTCTGCCCAACGGCTACTAACGCTGGCGCGTTCAGGAACGTAACGCGTTGCGTTAATTCGGATTCAGCCGCAATGGATTTATGGCCCAGGTCCAGGCAGATTTTTGTAGGGCTGGGTAAGGAGATAACCCGAGCTACAACGAGCGTTGCTGGCAGAAAAGGTTGTTCGGATAAACCATCCCGATACGTTCTATCCCAGTAAACAAAGGTGCCGGGACTGCATTCTACGCCGACTCGCTGGGCATGAATGGGAAACGTTGGACTGCCGCCCGCAACAATAATCGGTTTTGGAAAACCACGGGCCACTAATTCGTCGCTCAGTTGCTGTACCGGAAAAAAAGCTGCATCGCAGTCTTCTTTCCGAATCGCCAGGTCCGGATTTCTGAGATGTCCATCATAGGCGTGTAACCCAACCGGTTTTACCCCTTTCAAGTCGTTTAACTCCGCGTAGAGAATAAGAACGGCATCGTCTGGGCCAATGCCCGTGCGGTTCATCCCCACATTCAGGTCAATAAATACGGGCACGACCAAACCCGCTTCAACCGCTTGTTTCGACAGAATTTTGCCCGTATCAATGTTATCAACCAGACAGGAAAACTGTGTTTCAGGAAACGCCTTCATCAGTGCCAGCAACCGGTGGGCTTTTGCGCCGTTGGGCTGGTAGGCTAATAGTACATCCGGCGCACCGCATTCGGCCAGCATTTCGGCTTCAGCAATGGTTGCGCACTTGAACTTCCGGATGCCAGCAGTTAACATCAACTGAGTAGCCTCACGCGATTTATGCGTTTTTACGTGCGGTCTCAACCGACTTATATTGTCGATGGAATGTACTAGCAAATCAATATTGTGTTTCACCCGATCGGGGTAGATGACCAGCGCGGGTGTATCGAGTTGGTCCAGATTGTTAATCAGATACCAGGGCGTTTGTTCCATAGATCAGACAAGTTCAAATAAAGCTTCGATCTCAACGGGTATGTTATCGGGTAGCGAACCCATACCAACCGCTGAGCGAACACCGATGCCATTTTCTTCACCCCAAACGGCCGCAAAAAGTTCGCTACAGCCATTAATGACGTACGGATGGCGTTTGAAATCGGATACGCAGTTAACCATACCCAATACTTTAATCACCCGTTTTACCCGGTCAAGACTGCCCAGATTTGTTTTGATGGTCGATAAGATGGCCAAACCAACTTGCCGGGCTGCCAGTTTCCCTTCTTCGATATCCATATCGTCGCCAATGCGTCCAATAATCAGGCTTTTATCATCTTTAACTGTACCGTGCCCTGATACGTACAGATACTTTCCATCAATAAGATAGGGTTTGTAAACACCTAATGGCTGAGGGGCAGGAGGTAACGAAAGGCCTAGTTGAGCGAAGGCTGCTTCGGGCGACAGAACATGGGTTGACATAAAAGGAACAGTTGCGATTGATTTCGAGGGGTCAAATTAATGCATTCGTTAAACATTCTCACCTTCCCGATTGGCTTATGCTAGCCAGTACGAATAAGAATAAATAGGTTGATGGAAAAATTATATAATAGCAAGATTTAATCCTTTGTTAAGAACTGAACGGTGTCGGTATGGCGTTAAAGAACAAGTGTGTCGTCTTCCCAATTTTGCCAATTAGTAAAGTAGACCTTTGCCCCGCTTCCAGATAGTTGGACTTGGCAAGAGCTTTGCTAGGTCAATAGGATAGAATAGTCTATTTAGGTGATGAAATAGTCTATTATTCTCATTTATTACAGTATTATCTTTGTAAAGTCATTTTATTATTAATTCATTCGTTCGGATGCCCGTTTGGTCTGACATACGATTTCGATACGTGCTGCTTAGCGCAACGGCTGGCCTCTTTGGCGCGTCTGTCTGGCTGACGGCTTGCCATACATCAGTCGAAAAGCCAGCTGATATTGTTGCGGCTGAAGTTAATTTACCCGAAAAAGTTGATTACAACCTCCATGTAAAGCCGATTTTATCCGATCGTTGCTTTGTGTGTCATGGGCCTGATAAAACCAAGCAGAAAGCTGGTCTGCGATTAGATACGCCCGAAGGCGCTTACGAAGCGTTGGCGAAAAGCGGGCATAAGGCCGTTGTTCCGGGTGATTTAGCGAAGAGTGAATTAGTCAATCGCATTCTGAGCAAGGACCCGGAGCAAATCATGCCCACGCCGTCGTCGAACCTGACATTGACGCCCGAGGAAAAAGCAGTGCTTATGCGATGGATCGAGCAGGGGGCGGAATACAAACAGCACTGGTCGCTGATTGCCCCGACGATGCCAGAAATCCCTAAAGTCAAGGACGAGAAGTGGGTGAAAAATGACATTGATCGGTTTGTGCTGGCAAAACAGGAAGCTAAAAAGCTAAGCCATGCACCCCAGGCCGATAAAACAACGCTTCTCCGACGGGTGAGCCTTGATTTGACGGGCCTGCCACCAACGTCGGCCGAGGTCGATGCGTTTCTGGCCGATACATCCCCGAATGCGTACGAGAAAGTTGTGAACCGGTTACTTAGCAGTCCGCACTACGGCGAACGACAGGCCGTTGAGTGGCTCGACGTAGCGCGTTATGCCGATACGGATGGCTATCAGGACGATGGATTACGTACGATCTGGCCCTACCGTGATTGGGTTATCAACGCCTTCAATCGCAATCTTTCCTTCGACCGGTTTGTTACGTGGCAACTGGCTGGCGACTTATTGCCAAACCAGAAAAATGGACCATCGCTCCAGAACCGGCTGTTAGCAACGGCCTTCAACCGAAACCACCAGCAAAGCCAGGAAGGGGGAATTGTTGATGAAGAATACCGTACCGAATACGTAGCAGATCGGGTCAATACGTTCGGAAAAGCATTTCTGGGACTTACGACGGAGTGTGCCCGCTGCCACGATCACAAATACGATCCTATCAGTCAGAAAGACTACTTTTCGCTGTACGCGTTTTTTAACAATAACAACGAGCGCGGTCAGATTCCCTACAACGGCGAGGCTTCCCCCACCATTACGTTGACAAGCCCGCAGGCGGACGCTCAATTGAAATTCATTCGGGACAAACTGACGCCATTGAGCCAAAAAATGAACGTCAACCGGCCAGACTATCAGCAGCGGTTTGGCCAATGGCTGGCTAAAGCAGAACAAACACCAACTCAGCCTGAGCTTGGTTTACTGGCGCATTATACGTTCGATGAAGCCGACCGGACCGATATTAAAGCGTATGTGAAAGCAGAGAATGAGAAACGGAAGCTGGAGGACGAAAAGCGCAAAAAAGAAGCCGAAAAGTGGGAGAAGCTAGGCAAGAAAAAGCCGGAGGAGAAAAAAGTTGTCAAACGCAAAACCAAAGAGGAGCTGTTAAAAGATCCACGCAATGCGTTTGCAAATGAAGTCAACGACACCATTCCGGCCCGGTTGGGTGGCGATTCGGATAACTTGCCTTACTCCGTGGCCGGTCGTTTTGGAAAGGCCCGTTTTCTGCCCGGCGACAGCTACATCAGCTTACCCTCCGATTTTGGCGCCTTTGAACAGAATCAGCCGTTTACGATTAGTAGCTGGTTTAAACTGGCAAAAGCGGGGAGTGCCGCCACCCTGCTCGGTCGTACGGCCGGGCCTATGGACGGCCAACGCGGTTATCAACTCGACCTGCTGGCTGATTGTCGACTGAAACTGATGCTTAGCCATGTCTGGCCGGCCAACGCGCTCGACATTGAATCGATCGATAAGGTACCAACTAACCAATGGTTTCAGGTAGCGTTTACCTACAATGGGCTGGCCCGCGCCAATGGACTAACGTTGTATTTGAATGGCAAGCCCATGCGGGCTCGGGTCATCACCGACAATCTTCAGCACAGTATCGTGTATGGTAAAAATCGCACGCACTGGGTCCAGCATTCCTTTTACATCGGCCGGATGCATGACTATTACTATAAAGATTTTTCAGTCGATGAACTTCGTATCTATAACCGTTGCCTGACGCCCCTCGAAATGCCAAGGCTGGCGGGCAGTCCAGACGCTGTAGCCGCGGCTTTGCAAACACCTGTTACAAAACGGACGCCTGCCCAGCGGGTCGGATTATATACGTACTACGTAACAACGCACGACTCCGTTTATCAGCAAGCGTTTAGAGAGTCCATGAAATGGCGGGCTGAGCAACTGATGCTATACACGAATTCCGATCAGGTTATGGTGATGCAGGAACGTAGTAAGCCTCGCGAAACGCACCTGCTCAAACGGGGTGTTTATGACGCGCCGGGCGAAGTTGTAACGCCCGCCGTCCTGCACAGCATGGCCCCACTACCCGAAAACTTTCCCAAAAATCGGCTTGGATTGGCTAAATGGCTTTTACTGCCCGAAAATCCGCTGTTTAGCCGGGTCATGGTCAATCGGTTCTGGCAGCAGTATTTCGGTCAGGGAATTGCCAAAAATAGCGACGATTTCGGCAATCAGGGCGCGTTGCCAAGCCATCCCGAATTGCTAGATTATCTAGCCATAAAATTCCGGGAAACAGGCGGTCCGTCGCACGGCTGGAATACGAAGGCGATGCACAAGCTGATTGTGATGTCTGCTACGTATCAGCAGTCATCCAGCGTGTCGGAAAAAGCGCGTGAAGCGGACTTCGACAATACGTTCCTGACCCGTGGCCCCAGTTACCGGATGTCGGCAGAGCAGGTGCGTGATAATGCCTTAGCCGCGAGCGGCTTGCTCACACAACGTATCGGCGGGCCGAGTGTACGCCCTTATCAACCGGCTGGTATCTGGGAGGCTTTAGCCACACGTAACGCCGTTAAGTACGTACAAAGTAAAGGCGATAGTCTGTATCGCCGGTCAATGTATACGATCTGGAAACGCTCATCGCCGGCACCGATGATGCTCAATTTCGACGCAGCCGAGCGCCATACATGCATCGTTAAACGACAAAAAACCAGTACGCCCTTGCAGGCACTTGTCACACTCAACGATCCACAATTTGTTGAAGCCGCGCGGGTACTTGCCCAAAAAATAATGTCGGTTGGGCAACCTGCCGCATCGACGAACGGTATTTCAGCGATTTTTAAAGCCGTTATCAGTCGTCCGGCCCGGCCGGAAGAAGTGACGGTAATAAAGCAGCTCTATGCCGATGAATTGGCCGATTTTAAAAAGATTCCCAAGCGAGCCCTGGAGTTAGTGTCAGTAGGGGAGTATCCGGTTGACAAAAAACTCAACCTGGCGGAGTTAGCGGCCTGGACGGTCGTGACGAGTACGATTATGAATTTCGACGAAGCAATTATAAAACGGTAGGGGGCCAGGGTGTGGGGCAGGGGGTTATCCCTTCTCCTATGCCCTTTCCCCTCTGCCCTTAACTATGGATATTCAGGATGAAATACACGACCAGCTTAGCCGCCGGACTTTTCTGGGACAAGCCAGTGCGGGCTTAGGTACGATTGCACTGGCGTCGCTACTGAACCCGACGAATCTGTTTGCGGGAAACGCTGCGCCGGGCGAAAATCCGGCGGTAGGCAAACCGCACTTTCCTCCCAAAGTGAAGCGGGTTATTTATCTATTCCAAAGTGGGGCTCCTTCGCAGCTAGAGTTGTTCGACTACAAGCCGAAACTCGAAGCGATGTGGGGGCAGGATTTGCCCGAATCAGTACGTAACGGGCAGCGGCTGACGGGCATGAGTGCTGGCCAGAGTCGGTTTCCGCTGGCGGCATCGAAGTACAAATTTGCCCAATACGGACCTGGCCGAATGTGGCTGAGTGAGTTGCTTCCCCACACGGCCAGCATTGCCGGAGACCTTACGTTTGTCCGTTCCCTGAACACGGAAGCAATCAACCATGATCCTGCTGTTACTTTTTTTCAAACGGGCAGCCAACAGGCTGGGCGACCTTCTTTTGGTTCATGGGTGAGTTACGGCCTGGGATCTGATAATCAGAATATGCCTGCTTTCGTTGTGCTGCTCTCCAAAGGACGTAATGGCGATCAGCCCCTTTACGCTAAATTGTGGAGTAATGGTTTTCTGCCGTCGGTGCATCAGGGGGTCGTATTCCGATCGGGGCCAGACCCGGTTTATTACCTCAATAACCCACCGGGTATCGACAAAACCAGCCGGCGACGCATGCTCGATTGCCTGACCAAACTTCATCACGAGCAATATAAACACGTACTGGACCCTGAAATCAATAATCGCATGGCGCAGTACGAAATGGCTTACCGAATGCAGGCATCGGTGCCCGAAACGCTTGATATTTCGAAAGAGCCAGATTATATCTTCGATATGTATGGTCCCGACAGCCGCAAGCCTGGTACGTTCGCGGCCAATTGCCTGCTGGCTCGTAAGCTGGTTGAAAAAGATGTGAAATTTGTTCAGTTATACCATCAGGGCTGGGATCAGCATGGCAACCTGCCCAATGATATCAAGACGCAGGCAAAAAGCGTCGATCAGCCGTCGGCTGCGCTTATTATGGACCTGAAGCAACGGGGTTTACTGGACGATACGTTGGTTATCTGGGGTGGCGAGTTCGGGCGAGGTAGCTATTCGCAGGGTAAACTAACCAAAGACAACTACGGTCGGGACCACCACCCGCGGGCGTTCTCCGTCTGGATGGCGGGCGCCGGTGTTAAAAAAGGACTGGTCTATGGCGAAACCGATGAATTCGGCTATAACATCATTAAAGATCCGGTTCATGTGCACGATTTTCAGGCAACGGTGCTGCACTTGCTCGGCGTTGATCACGAAAAATTGACCTTCAAAAGCCAGGGTCGACGCTACCGTCTGACCGATGTCCACGGGAAAGTAGTGAAGCCATTGCTGGCGTAGTGGCCAGTATACGTAGCAAAAAATAAAAATACCTGCTCACTGGGATAGAGAGCAGGTATTTTTATGAAAATAGAATCAGCTAGAACCTGTCTTTGAATTATTTTACTTGGTCTGAACACCCCTAAGTCCCTTGCAGGGGAGTATGTCCGAGATTGAGCAAATTCCCCTTCAGGGGATTTAGGGGTGTTCAGACAGTCTCTTACCGTACCAGTACGTTCACCGATTGTTTATAGGTACCATCGACTGCCTGAATCCTCAGGTAATAAAGACCTGCTGGCAACGGATTCGTAGCCTGTATCACGAATGACCCGGCACCTTGATCTTTACTCGTGCTTACGGGGACTTCAGCACCCAACGCATTGTATAGCTTGATGGATGCCACGTCCAGATTTTTTGCAGAAAGCGTAAAACTGCCCGGATTTGGATTTGGATAAACCACGGGTACCATGGCGTCAGCACTCGCACCGGCCCGTACCGCAATGATTTTCGATAACGTAGCGGTACCATCAACGTCTTTTTGCTTGAGACGATAGTAGTAGAGTTGCCCCTCCTTCACGTCTGAATCCGAGAACTCATAAACAGACTGATTTGTGGTTGTGGCATGGCCTGCTACGTAACCAACCTTTTCAAAACCAGCCGCATTGTCTCCTTTAAGGACGTCGAAACCCTCATTTTTGTCCTCCCAGGCCGTTACCCAGTTTAAGCTGATCGCCTTTTCTTTCGCTTGTCCCGTAAACGAGATGAAGTTGACCGGAAGCGGATTATAAAACTGAAACCGAGCAGTTACCGGAAAGTGATCCGACGTAGTGGTCCCACCTATAATGGGCCGATTAACTTTCACCGAGTTAGGGATATAGCTGATTCCGCTTGTAGGTACTGATCCGTTCGTGCTAATCTCGTTGGAAACTGTCAAATGGTCAATGATGTCCGGATAGCTAGCTGTACTGGAAATGTTACAGTTGCTGAGCTGTTTGGTAATGACCGTATAATCGGGAGAGTTTACGAAATTCTGGAACGATGAGACCACCGTGGCACTGGTAGCCGCATCGACGTAAATCGACTGATCCGCATCGTCATTGTAATCACCCATGATCAGGACATTGTCGGCCGGATACGTAGCATCAAGGTAACTTTTTAAGCCCGTAAAATCAGCTATCCGACGGCTGTAAGACGAATTATCGGACCCTGATTTAGCATGAAGGCCAACTAGTTTAATATTTTTAGTGACTCCGTTCAAGGTAACGTCAGCGCTCATCAATAGGGGAAAACGATTAGACGCCCATGAACTGCTACCCGTATTGCCATCGGCCAGAATCTGGCTTGCCGTTACGTTGGTCACGATGGCTGTGTTGTATACAAAGCAGACTTTCTGCCCATAGGTTGTGGCATCGCCAGGAACTTCCGGGTCATCAAACCAGTGTGAATAATAGACAGGAGGAGTACGGCCAGGTACTTCACCACAGGTTCTGGCGTATGTTTTCCCCGTAGCCGCATTTAGCAGGGCGATCTGAGCATCCAGTTTTGGTATGTCACAAACTTCTTCCAGGCAGTAAATGTCCTGGTTTAAGGCCTGTAGTTGCAGGCCAACGTTTGTTTGTTGCTGGGCTTCGTTGGTTGGACCAAAACCGGTATTACCAAACCATTCGATGTTCCACCAGGTAATATCTAACGTATTGTCAGCAGAAATACCCGAGCCACCTGTTCCCACCTCAGGGCAGGATGCGGTGTTAGCCGTTGCGCCGGGAACGTCGGCTAGCGAACGGGGTAATAACTGGCAGACATTGTTGAATACACCGACTACACCTGTGATATCTGTTGTAGTGGTAGGTCGGGTAGCGCCTACCAAATCCGTTCCTGCCTGAATGCGTAGTTGGGTGCCATCGCTTAGGTTGTAATTGGTGCCTCCCGCAAACGTTCCTCCAGCCGGGACATTGACACCTGGCAGCGTAACTAACTCACCTTTGTGGTTGCAAAGAGTTGCCGTAGTAACCGTTAAAGATGTCGGTGAAACGTTCGTGGTGCCTGTTTTCACGAAACAACCTGTGAAATTTTTAAGCTCTTTGTCCGTATTGTAGGTGGATAATACGCCCGTTACCTGAATTTCGTCACCTACGCTAAGTTCTGGAATTTCTATTGTAGTTCCTGTCCCTGTATACAGTAAAATTCCGCCCGTTGCATCCTGAATGTAAATGTTTGTCGTGACAATTGAGGTTACACGACCAGTTGCCGTGAAGGTCACACCTTCGGCAGCGGGCCGAATCGCGCTGATAACGGTGGAGGTTCCGCAAGGGCCGACCGGACCAGCCGGGTAAACGGTAGCATTTAGTGCTACTGTTGAAGCCGCAGCTATTTCTGGACTGCTTACCGTTACGGTTCCTGAGTAAGGAGCGGCTGATAAACCAGTCACCAGACGCGTATAAATGGTTTGGTTAAGTGTACCATCTCCCGCCGGATTAACGGATAATGGGGACGAGGAAAATGTTGCGTTATCGGTCGATATCTCGAAATTCGCTGGTGGTACAATTGTTACGGGCGTAGATGGGGTAAGGTTAATACCGCCAACGTTAAACGTAGCTGTGAGTGAAGAGGTCGACGTTTCTGTGTAACCCAACCCTGTGATGGACGTAGGGTTTACGGTAAGGAATGGGGTAGTAACGACACTTACTGTCAGATCATCGACACTAAGCCCGGCATCGCTTCCGGCATCGTCTACATCCATCCATCGGAGCATAATTGATTGTCCAACCGCAATGTTAGTGACAATGACCCCACTGATTGACGTAGCGTTTGCATTCCCATCAAGTGGACCGTTGCTGGTAACTGGTGCCGCTCCCACAAAATTCAGAGAACTGTTGTTCGTATAGCCAGCTTCGTCAATAGTGGTTGCTCCAACTTTATAGGCAAAAGTAAGTGTGTTTTGCACCGACGTGCTGCTCCGCCACTGTTCCCCTTTGTAGTTTACGGATAAAGCTTTGATGGGGCTACCTGTATTATTTGTCAGTAGAACACCATAATAAATAGCCTTCGCAGCCCCTGAACCTACTGAGCCTAATGCCCTATCGGTATTTGATGAAGGCCCGAAATCATAAAATCCACCTGAAGTAGAGTTTCCAATACCAATAAGGATAGTAGCGGGGGGATTCGTTACGTTACTTGCATTTGTAACCGCTGCATACCAACCCGGAAGAGTCGTATTATTGGCCCAGGTAGCCGATGTTCCAGTATTGGGGAGGCTATTAAAATTCTGGGTGTATGAAGTTGTGCCAGTTAAAGATACCTGAGCAAAAAGACTATGTGTTACAAGAAGAAACGATAACACATAAAGTAGTTTTTTGTGCATAAAAAAGGAGATAAAAGAAGTTGATGAATAACAATGTCTATCAGAGCCTTCAAAGAAAATCAATACTCAGACACATTGTTTATTTTTTTGTGAAACATCAATTTATTCACATGAAAGGATAAAAAATACTGGTTAAAATCCTACTAAAACAGTTAAAAGCCGAGATGCATAAAGGCTATCAATAGACTTCCATCTGCCCGATTCAAATGTTTAGTGAGCGGATTATATCCTTGACTACCATTTAATTCTGACTGTTTTTTTAGCCAACGCAAAATTCAGAATATTTACCTCAACCCTAGCAGGCATCAATATGAACTTTGTGTTATGAATCAAGGTAAAAGAGCCATTTAGTTAAAGCCGTAATCTGCCAATTTTTATAAGAATTTTTGCATGGCTATGAAGGGTTGGGTTATAGGCAGCTTAAAACCAAGATTACGCTATGCCCGTTAAAATAAGGAGCTGGCTCGGCATAATACTGTCTTACACGATTGTGTTGAACAAGCTCTCGATACCTGACTACATTCGCAGAAGTGCTTACTTTGCACAACCAAGTTGATTCAAGTATCAGATTATGCAACAGCAATTAGATATATGGATACGGGCCATCGTCCGATGGTTTGGCTACGTACCTAACCGTGATCTGTCGGGATGGATATTACTTATCATAGCCTTACTGCTGGGTCTGGCGGTCGATTTTGTAGTGACCCAACTAATTCGGTTTGTATCCCGTCGGCGCCCGTATCAAACGTTGGTACTGCTTAAATCGCACGTTCGCTGGTCGTTCTGGGTATTTATGCCCTCGCTGTTTTTTCTGCTGGCGACTAATATTCAATCCGAACGTTTCTTACGTCGCCATCCCGTGGCCGACAAAGCCGCGGAGGTTTTATTCCTGATTACCGCCACCTGGTTGATTGTTACGTTGCTGAAAGTCTCGGAATTGTTACTTATCCGGGAATACGACACGACCAAGGATGTCAATTTATCGCAGCGGAAGTTTGTCACACAGGTGCGGTTTGTTCGCCGAACCATAGCCATTGGAGTTATGGTTATCGGGGCATCACTACTGCTGATTGCTTTTCAGGGAAGTCGCAAAGTGGGATTAAGCGTCCTGACGTCGGCCGGGGTTGTATCAGTCGTGATTGGTTTTGCCGCCCAGAAAACGCTGGCGAATCTGCTGGCTGGCATTCAGATCGCCTTTAATCAGCAGATTCGGTTAGACGATGCTGTGGTGGTTGAAAAAGAATGGGGCCGTATCGAAGAAATCAACCTGACGAGCGTTATTGTCAGAATATGGGATCGCCGTCGGCTGATTCTACCCATTACCTATTTTGTTGAAACCCCCTTCGAAAACTGGACCCGTTCCGACGCGTCAATTACCGGCGCTGTTTTATTATACCTTGATTACAATACACCTGTCCACAAAATTCGGGAGAAAGCCCGTGAACTAGCGGAGAATGATCCCCTCTGGACCGGCGACGTTTTTGCCGTACAGGTGACCGATACGCAACCGACCTGTATTGTCGTGCGGATTCTGGTATCGGCGCAGGATGCGCCTTCGGCCTTTGATCTACGGTGTCACATGCGTGAGAATCTCATTGCTTTCCTGCGCGACGAATATCCGCAAAGTCTACCGCAAACCAGGTTGATGCTGGCGGAGGAGTTAAAGCCAAAGGAGAATGAGGTATAATGTGAAAACTAGATCTCCCGAAAGTTCAAAACTTTCGGGAGATCTAAACGCAGGCCAATTAGTCTTCCCAGCCAAACGAGCGCTCGATGGCTTTCTGCCAGCCGTGCATGAGTTTCTTTCGTTGCGCATCGTCCATGTTGGGTTCGTAGGTCCGAGCGACACCCCAGTTCTGGCGTAAATCGTCCAGATTTTGCCAGTATCCCACGGCCAGACCAGCCGCATAGGCCGCGCCAAGGGCCGTCGTCTCGGTCATTTGTGGGCAAACGACGGGCCCATTCAATACGTCGGACTGGAACTGCATCAGGAGTGAATTGCCAACCATGCCCCCATCGACACGTAGTGATTTGAGGGATACGCCCGCATCCTGTTCCATTGCCCGCACGACGTCAACGGTTTGATAAGCAGTGGCTTCCAGAACGGCCCGTGCCAGATGGCCTTTGTTGACAAAGCGGGTTAGCCCGGCAATGATACCGCGCGCGTCGGCTTTCCAGTGTGGCGCGTATAAACCCGAAAAAGCGGGCACAAAATAAGCACCACCGTTGTCCTCCACCGAACGGGCGAGGGTTTCTATATCGGTGCTTTTTTTGATAATGCCCAGATTGTCCCGTAGCCATTGTACCAGCGCGCCCGTAATCGCTACGCTACCTTCCAGCGCGTAGTGAACAGGCTCATGCTGAAACTGATACGCTACGGTTGACAGCAAGCCATAGGTCGATGTTCGGAGTTCGGTGCCGGTGTTCATGAGCAGAAAACAACCTGTACCGTATGTATTCTTAGCCTGTCCCGCTTCATAACACGTTTGGCCAACCAGCGCGGCCTGCTGGTCACCCAGAATCCCTGCAATGGGCACATTGGGCAGCACTTCCGACGTAACGGTTCCATATACTTCACTACTTGGCCGGATTTGGGGAAGCATGGTGTGGGGAACCGTAAAGTCAGCAAGTAAGGCGTCGTCCCAATTGAGCGTTTGAAGATTCATCAGCTGCGTCCGACTGGCGTTTGTTACATCCGTGAGGTGCAAGCCGCCGTCTGGTCCGCCCGTCAGGTTCCAGACCACGAAGGTGTCCATGTTACCAAAGATGGCGTCGCCCCGTTCGGCATCCTCGCGCAAACCTGCTACGTTGTCTAATAACCATTTTAGTTTCAGACCGCTGAAATAAGTTGCCAGGGGTAGCCCTGTTTGAGGCCGAAAGCGATCCTGTCCACCTTCGCTCGAAAACTGAGTAACTAAATCGGCAGTGCGCATGTCCTGCCAGACAATGGCATTGTAATAGGGCTTGCCCGTTCGGCGATTCCAGACAACCGTCGTTTCACGTTGGTTCGTGATCCCAATGGCGGCAATGTCATGTGCCGAAAGTTTACCTTTGATACGTGCCAGGGCTATGACTTCGAGCGTGTTACGCCAGATTTCTTCGGGATCGTGTTCAACCCAGCCGGGTTGTGGATAAATCTGTTTGTGCTCTTTCTGGGCTACAGAAACAATCTGTCCCTGGCGGTTGAATACGATACAGCGGGTGCTGGTTGTCCCCTGGTCAATGGCGGCTACGTAGGAGGGCATAGAGTTTTTGAAAGAGTAAAGATTATAAGGCGAACAACCGGATGAGTAGACCGCCAACGGCAGCACCAACCAACGGGCCGACAATTGGCACCCAGGCATAGCCCCAATCCGACGAACCCCGGCCGGGAATTGGCAGGAGCGCATGAGCCAGACGCGGACTGAAATCGCGGGCGGGACTCATGGCATAGCCTGTTGTGCCGCCGAGCGAAAGCCCAATGCTCCACACCAGAATACCGACCAGATACGGCCCAACGCCAATGGCTAGTTCGCCCAGGTTTTTAGATGAAATACCGGATAGCCCAAGAATTAACACGAGGGTTGCCAGAAATTCGCTCAAAAAGTTTGCCAGTGGATTCCGGATGGCTGGTCCGGTTGCGAAACAGGCCAGCTTGGCACCAGGATCGGGTGTAGCAGCCCAGTGGGGGAGGTATTGCAGCCAGACCAGTACGGCACCTAAAAATGCCCCGATGAGCTGGGCCGTAATGTAGGGGACAAGGTGGCTAAAATCATTTGTGGCTACGGCAAAAGCGACCGTAACGGCTGGGTTCAAATGGGCATCCAGTCCGCCAAAGGCTTTGGACACAAATACGCCCATGGTGACGGCGAATGCCCAACCGGTTGTGATGACGATCCAGCCGGAGGACTCTCCCTTTGTTTGTTTTAAGACAACATTGGCAACAACGCCATTACCCAACAATATGAGTACCATTGTGCCAATTAATTCACCAAGAAAAGGAGAGGTGTGCATGAAAGTAGTCGTCGGTAACTAGTTAATAGTGTTAGTCAGGTGCCATCAATAGTACTTGCTAGAGGCTCCTGACTAACACTATCGACTAGCACCTGGCTTCAAGGTTTAGGAATAGTTTATGCGAATTAAGTCATATTTTTGGCCTCATTCCAAATAAAAGGCCGGAATCTCGGTTGGCCAGGATTTCAGTCCTCGACTACGCATCTTATAACTCGTTCATTAACAAATGAAAAGCATTATTTTTGATAAAATCGGAACCCCTACCGATACCCTTAAACTTACTGACGTACCAACGCCCCAACCCGGGCCAGATGAGGTTCTGATTAAGGTTATTGCCAGCCCAGTCAATCCGTCGGATATCAAGTTCGTAGAGAATTTATACGGTATCCGGCCTCATTTGCCGTCTGGAGCAGGTTTTGAGGGCGTGGGCGTTGTCGAAGCGGTAGGCGAAGGTGTTCACCTACAGGTGGGCATGCGGGTAAGTTTCACCAGCATCGGTACGTGGTCTGAGTATGCCATCGCCCATCAGCGCAGCTTGATTCCAGTGCCCGATGCCATACCAGACGACGTAGCGGCTCAGTTGTTTGTGAATCCGTTCTCGGCCTATGCGATGGTGCAGGAAGCAAATGTGCCAGAGAATGGCTGGCTGATGCTAACGGCTGCCGGATCGGCGTTTGGTAAACTGGTGATTCAATTGTGCGCTATGCGGGGTATCAGAACGATCGGTACCGTTCGGCGCAACGACCTCAACGACGAGCTGAAAGCACTTGGCCTGACTGAAGTTGTCAATACTGAGACGGAAAGCTTATCCGCTCGTGTTAAACAGATCACGGGTGGAGAAGGAGTTACCTGTGTGCTAGACGCCGTTGGCGGTCATACGGCTAGCGAAGCGCTCAAATGCCTTGGAAAAGGGGGCACAATGCTCGTTTACGGCGTTTTGAGTGGGCAGGAGCCAGCGTTTAATATTGGTTTGATGATATTCAGGGAGTTGACCGTTAGGGGATTCTGGTTATCGGACTGGATGCGCCGGGTAGATAGTCAGACGCGGCAGGACGTAGCGCAGAACGTAATCCAGTTGCTAGCGTCGGGAAAAATTCAATTGCCTGTCGAAGCGTCGTATACACTCGACCAAATAGCCGAAGCGGTCGAACACGCTGAGCGTCCGGGACGCTGGGGAAAAATTCTAGTGAAGCCATAACTGGAGAGCCGTGCCACGGTTTTGAACCGTGGCACGGCTCTCCAGTTATGGCTTCGTCATTTTTGATAAACCCGCACGTAATCCACTTCAAACCGGCTTGGGAATGTAGTGGTCGAAGGATCACCGCCGTTATCGCCCCCAATAGCCAGGTTTAGCAACAAATAATGAGGTTGCTTAAAGGGATTACGACCCGTTCCATCCTGATTGGTCGTTTCGCTTAGAGGTACCTCGTTTAAAAGCTGATCGTCGACATACAGTTTGATCGCTTTTTCATCCCAATCCATGCGCCACACATGAAATTTCTTTGACCAGTCTGGGTCCGAAAAAGAATTCATTGGTTTCTTCGTGCTGCGCCATTCGGCCGTGTAACGTTTTGCCGTTGCCCACGCTACGTTGGCTAACAATTGATTTCGATAATACTCCATGATGTCAATTTCGCCGTTGGAAGGCCATTCGCCCGAAACGCCTAACGTCCAGAAAGCAGGCCACATGCCGGGACTGATGTCGATACGTCCCCGCATATCAAAACGGCCATATTGCCATTGGTGCAACCCATTGGTGTGTAAGCTGGAGGATGTGTAGTCGATAGAAGGACGGCTTGTTTTCCAGTTGGCGCTGTTGGATTGATACGTTGGATTCTGGCGATGCTCCCGGCGACCTTCAATGATTAGCAAGCCATCTTTGCATCGAGCGTTTTCGGGCTGATACCATTGATGCTCATGGTTGCGAACGAACCCCTGTTCGAATGTCCAGTTTTTAGGATCTGGCGCTCCGTCTTTAGTGAATTCATCTGCCCAGACCAGTTTCCAGGTTGTATCAGCTTGAGTTCGGGCGGCAGATGAATCGGTAGCATTACCACCGCCAAAAGGGAAGTAAAGTAAGAAAAGTAGTACGTTCATTATGAGGATACGTTAGAAAATAAGATGGCTGTGTAGGTCGGTTCTTAAACCGGTTTACACAGCCATCTATTGACTATAAGCTTCACCTATTTTTCAGGCTAGCTTTTTTGGAGACGGTTCGACAAGTTAAAACCAGGCTCAACACCTCCAGAGCAACCTGCTAAACTTTCTTTGGATCGGGGTGCTTGTACGGATCGCGGTATGGTCGCTGAAGCAATCCATTGGCTTCCCGATCACCAACGATTTCATGTTTTACTGAATCGTATACGATGGGACGCCCCGTTTTCATGGACATATTGGCCAGAATGCAACTCGCCGTAGAAATGTGGCCTTCTTCAATGTCAGCTACGGGACGGCTGCCTTTATCGATAGCATCCAGAAAGTTGAGCATGTGCAAACGCGTTGCCGGAGCTGCGTTCAACTCAATTTTCGGATTTGTCGGTTCGGTCAGATCCTCAGGATATTTCTCTTTCTCGTATACGACGTCTAAGTGGATCTTCTTGCCATTTTTGTCGTCCGGAATAAAATCACACTGCATCGTGCTGGCCCAGAGCGTGCCCTTGTCGCCATAGAGCGTAAACGACCATGGATAGTCTGGGTTATTGGGCGTGCCCCAAGTACGATGCTGCCACACGCAGTTTAGGCCATCATACTCGAAAACAGCCGATTGCGTATCGGAGATATTGGACTTGCCTTCCTTCTGCACGTAAATGCCGCCTTCAGAACTGATACGTTTAGGCCAGCCCAGTTTCAGCATCCAGCGCACCGTATCGAACATGTGCACGCACATGTCGCCCGTGATGCCGTTGCCATATTCCATGAATGTCCGCCACCAGCGAACGTGCGGCAAACCGTCGTAAGGACGTAGCGGAGCGGGTCCGGTCCACATATTGTAGTCCAGAAAGTCGGGAATTGCCTGTACGGGCGGATTGCCGTTCGCCCGCATATGCATGTAGCAGCACATTTCTACGTGCGATATTTTGCCCAGCAATCCTGCGTCAACGATGTCTCTTTTGGCCGTAATCAGGTGAGGTGTACTTTTGCGCTGAGTCCCAACCTGCACTACTTTATTGTACTTTCGGGCAGCGGCTACCATCGCTTCACCCTCGATCACGTCGACGCTGATGGGCTTCTGGACATACACGTTGGCGCCTGCTTTAACGGCATCGATCATCTGGAGCGCATGCCAGTGGTCGGGGGTGCCGATCAGCACCACATCCATTTCATTTTCCGACAGCATCTTCTGGTAATCGCCGTAGGTCTTGGGTGTCTTGCCCGATTTCTGCCGTTGACTAACGAGCTTGGCTGCATCGGCCAGCATGTTCTTGTCCACATCGCATAGGGCGACCACCTCAACGGGAGAGACCTGAATCAATCGAAACAAATCACTTTTACCATACCAGCCGGTACCAATCAGCCCCACGCGAAGCGTTTTGGTCGGATTAATAAGATCTAAACCTCGTGCTCCAAAACTCGAAAGAGCAAGGGCCGCAGTTGAGCCCTGGATAAAACGACGACGATTAATGTTGAAGCTATGCATGCAAGTTTAGGGGTCGGACGACACATCCGGATTTGTAGTTGAGAGCGGCCATTTGCCGGAAGATTCGCCAGCGAACGCTCTACAACAAAGGAGCTTCCATTGCGTAAATACTCCTGTTGATTCGTTAAAATATTCAATAATAGACGGGTCCTGGATGTCTTCAATACTTTTGCCACCGACTTCTAACTGTAGCAATAGTTTGTCAGACCTTACACCGATTGGCTAGTCACTATCTTTGTCGGGATACTGGAAAATGATTAAGCTCGTATGGTTTATGACGCGATTGTTGTTGGTTTAGGTGCCGTGGGAAGTGCTGCTCTTTACCAGCTCTCAAAACAGACGTCCGCTGTTCTCGGAATCGATCGGTTCAATCCTCCACATCCATTTGGATCGACGCACAGTGATAGCCGCATTACCCGGCAGGCTATTGGCGAAGGGGCTTATTTTGTACCGCTGGCACTACGTTCCTATGAGATATGGCGGGAACTCGAACAGCGTACTGACCAACAATTGCTAACCATTACAGGTGGACTTTTTGTTGGAAAAGAGCACTCGGAGGTGCAGACACACAACAAACCGGGTTGGCTAACAACCACTATCGAGGCAGCAAAGCAATTCGGAATCGCTCATCAACTACTTGACGTAGCAATGCTGCGAAAACGGTTTCCTCAGTTTCAATTTGTGGATGATGATCTTGGATATTACGAAGAAAACGCCGGGTTTCTTCGACCCGAGCAATGCATCTCGGCGCAACTGACACAAGCTCACCAAAACGGCGCTATCATCCACCCGTATGAGCAAATGTTATCTTTTGAACAGACAGGGGCCGAAATTTGGGTGCGAACAGAAGAAACTGTTTATCAAACCCGAAAGCTGATTCTGACGACCGGCCCCTGGATTACAGAATCTCTACGTAACACGCCTTATCGCGAATTGCTCAAGGTGTATCGGCAGGTTCAATACTGGTTCGCTACTCAGGGCGATTACACGCAGTATGCACCTGACCATATGCCGGTATACATTCTGAGCGATAGGGATTTATATGGTTTCCCGGCCATCGGTGGGGCAGGAGCAGGCATCAAAATCGCGACAGAGCAATATAGCCAGACAACGACGCCTAAGGACATAGTACGAACGGTTAGCAAAGCCGAAATTGAGCAGATGTATAAACAGTACATAGCACCTAACTTTGTAGGAGTAGGCCCCGAATGCGTTAAATCAACGGTTTGCCTGTATACTATGACGCCCAATGGCGATTTCATTATTGACCATCACCCCGATTCTGCTAACGTATTGCTGGCTTCGGCCTGCTCGGGTCATGGATTCAAACATTCGGCGGCCGTAGGGCAAATTATGGCCGAGCTGGCCTTACAGGGACAGACAGATTTTGATATTCAGGCGTTTCAGTTGGAACGTTTTTCCCAATTCACCCACTAAATAGTCGAGTAACTACTACGTTGATGTCTGATCAAGTTGCTACCGAACGGGCGAAAATGCCTGCCGCCCACAATCCGGTTCTGGAACGGAGAACCGTTGAAAACAGTAACCAGAATCTGTTGAAATACCTGCGGCCCGGTATCCGTGTGCTCGACGTAGGTTGTGGCTCGGGTGCCATTACACGTAGCATTGCCGAAAAAGTTGGCCCAACCGGATGGGTACTGGGCATCGATCCGAACGAAGGCCTTATTGAGCAGGCGCGTCAAAATGCAGGCAATTTGACCGGACTTGCTTTCGAACAGGGCGACGTTTATACGTTCGATACGTCCGAGTCCTTCGACATAGTGACTTGCGCCCGAACCCTGCAATGGCTGGCTCAACCTAAAGAAGCGCTTACTAATCTGAAACGCTTCGTGAAGCCGGGCGGCTATCTGGCAGTGCTCGATTTCAACCACGAAAAGCTTGCCTGGACACCCGAGCCGCCGAAAGCCATGCGGCTATTCTACGACGCCTTTCTGCAATGGCGGCAGGATGCGGGTTTCGATAACGCCATTGCCGATCACCTGCACGAGCTGATGCTACAAGTTGGCTTTGCGAATGTGCAGGTGGAGCCTCAGTTTGAAGTGTCCCGGAAAAGTGATCCTGATTTTGCCGTGACCAGTCGTCTATGGTCTGAAGTGGCAGCGCTACGTGGCCCTCAATTGGTGGAGGCAGGCTATCTTACAGAAGAGCAGCGCCTTCAGGCCATTGTAGATTACGATAACTGGATTGCGAACAAGGGCGAATCGATGACGGTCTATTTGCTGGCCGTAGAAGCCCAGCAAGCGTTGTAAGACGTCGCTCAAAGCGCGCTATGTTCTCAGGATCAGGAGTTAGCCCAGTGGCCAACTTTGCTTTTATACTCCCGGATGTAATCTCTGGGCGACATGCCTGTCGTTTTCCGAAAAACCCGATTAAAGTTAGTGGCGCTGTTAAAGCCAGTTGAATAAGCGATGGTAGAAATACCATCGTAATGACTGTTGATTATTTTTTTACAGGCTTCATTGATACGTATCTCATTCAGAAATGTATTGTACGTTTTTCGGGTATGTTTTTTAAAGTATTTACAAAAAGCATGGGGGGTAATGTTCGCAATTTCGGCAATTCGGTTCAACGTAATGTTTTCAGCATAATGTTCTAAGGTATACTGAAAAACATCATTCATTCGTAACCCTTCAAAATCAGAAAGAGAGGTATTGGCAAATCCGGAACCCAGTGATTTCCAGCCCCTGACTTCCTGAGAAAAATAGTGAAATAGTTTTAAGATATGTAATAGCCGATCCAGATTGGATTTGTTCCTTAATTTCAACAGAATTTTAGTGACATAACCTGCGTATTCTGCCGGAAGTTGAAAGCCATTTTGCGTACTCGCCAGGAAATTGCTAATAGATTCCATTTCCGGAAGACTGAAAAACGCATTTGGAATACGGTCCTGATCGAAATAAACATGGATTGCATGTGAATTTCCTTTCTGAGGATTCGCGAAATGGGTAGGTGCTGATTTGAAAATATGCGGTTGATTGACCCCCAGAATATAAATATCCCCTGGTTTAAATGCCTGGCTATAGTTACCCGCCATGAGCGTTCCTTCCCCCTTAATAATTAGCGTGAGTTGTAGTTGTTTATGGCGATGAAAATAGTCATAAAAATTAGGGAGAATATCTTCATCAACTACAACCGAATCTTCTTTGGGAACCGGGGGCGTATATTCCAATACTTTCATGACGAGGAGCGTTTAACTAGCAGTGTTAGGTAAAGAATCTACACGATTTACAGGCACATTGGCTATGTCCTGCCAAGCTAAATAGCTAGAGCAAGGCAACGATAGGCCTGTGTTTTCTGATCCGAGGAAATTAAAACGAAATTAATTGATACGCCGAGTACTTACAAGCCTGTTTCGCAGATTCATCTACTTAGCGAGGTTATTTTGCTACGTTCGAAATCTTGCCCTCATGATGTTAACTACTACTTATTTCTTTTTAACTATCTTATATTAAGTTAGTTAGGGATATCGGCTCTAGGTTGGAAACGGCCTGATAAATTCATGAGTCGAAGGTGTGTAAGTGTTTAACCCCAGGTTGGTTTTTAGAGCCTTGTTTGCTCGCCTACCTCTGGTTAAACACAAGCCGGACAATAATTATCCATGTTTAATCAAAAATTGCCGAATTGTGCTGCGCTCGACTTCTGTATATACATTTAAGAAAAAAAGCCTATGAATTCTGAAGCCTTATTGTCCTTCGATAACACAGAACTGGCCTTTGCCTATAAATCGGATAAGCAATTAAAGAAAACAAGTTACTTATTTCAATTGATGAACCAGCAATGGCTGGTAAAAACAGGTATAAAAGTGGGCCTGTTAGCTATCAAATGGAATTTGCCCGTTATGGGCTTAATACGATCGACTATTTTTGAGCAATTTGTTGGCGGAGAGACACTTCAGGAAACGACTAGCAGTATTAAAAATTTAGGTAAATATGGTATCGATGTAATACTGGATTACGGGGCCGAAGGGAAAGAAACAGAAAACGATTTTGAAAAAACTAAAGAAGAATTCATTCGGGTAATACATCACGCATCTAAACATAAAAACGTCAACCTAATTGGTATTAAACTGACTGCTTTAGCGCGATTTAATTTGCTGGAAAAATTGAATCAGTCAACGTCCATTTCAAGCGATAAAATTGCGGTTGATACTACGTCCTTAAACGCATCAGAAAAGCAGGAATGGAATAATGTTATTCAACGACTGGTTGAGCTTTGTGAAATAGCTGATAGAAATAACGTTGGTATCCTGGTTGACGCCGAAGAATCGTGGATACAGAATACGATTGATGCGCTGACGATGCAGGTTATGCAGCGGTATAACCAGGAGAAGGTGCTTGTGTATAATACCATTCAGCTTTACCGACATGATCGTCTCGATTTTCTAAAACAATGTTTTGACATCGCGTCAAAAAATAGGTTTGTTCTAGGTGCCAAGATTGTTCGTGGTGCCTACATGGAAAAGGAGCGCAAACGGGCGAGTGAGCTACAGGAAGAAACGGTTATTCAGCCGGATAAGGCCGCGAGCGATCAGGATTTTAATGAAGCCATTACGTTCTGTATCAAGCACATCGAAGAAATCTCTTTAATCATAGCGTCACACAATGAGTACAGCGCTCAACATGCAGTTCGGCTACTGGATGAGGCTAATCTGCCCTTAAATCACCCGCATGTTCATTTCTCACAGCTCTATGGCATGAGCGATAATATTACGTTTAATCTGGCCAAAGCCGGGTGTAATGTTAGTAAATACCTGCCCTACGGACCCATTGAGGACGTTATCCCGTATTTGATGCGTCGGGCACAAGAAAACAGCTCCGTTGCTGGCCAAACCAGCAGGGAGCTGTTTTTGATTGAGAAGGAAATAAAGAGGAGAGGATTGTAAGAAGGATATTTCTAGGGCGAATCCAATTACCCCCAACCCCCTAAAGGGGGCTTTGCTAGTGGACTAAGCCCCCTTTAGGGGGTTGGGGGTAATTGGCCTAGTACTTAGCCGGTTGATTTGGCTTCGGTGTCGATTTCTTGATAAAGTCCCGAAGGTCATCATTGGCGCTAACAAGGTCTTCCTGCCGTAGGTACATCATGTGACCGCTCCGGTAACCTTTCCACGACATTCGGCTTTTCAGCTTTCCACTGGGGTCCATCTGCCACATATTATACTGCGCATTGAAGTAGTCACAGGCACCGTCGTAATAACCCGACTGGACAAATAAGTGCAGGTATGGATTCTGAGCCATGGCCTGACGTAAGTTTTCGGCACTTCGATCCGTATTGGCGCCACTACGATCCCAGGGATGTACCGGCCCAAACATGTAATATTTCAGGTCGGTTTTGTAATTCAGGAATTCCCGGAAGTAGTAGTTCATCGGGGCTGCAAACGAGTGTAACCAGGACGTAAGCTCCGGCGAATAATCGGGGCGCTCGCCTGCGTCTTCCCGGTCGATTCCCAGATAGCGCGAATCCAGCCGACCGATGGTGTAGCCTTTGTCACGTAGCAATTCCTTCCAGAAAAAGTTAGTTGGAATGTCCATGTTGTGTTGCAGGACTACTTTTTCCGACAGACCAGAATAACGGGCTACTTTAGCCGCAATTTGCTGTCTCTTCTGGGGGTCAATGAAGCCGCCCATGGCCAGTGCCGGAATAAACTCATTGATCGTAAACTGCTCAACTTCAGGTAGTATTGCCGTCAGATCTTTGCTCTGCAAATCGGGGCCGAGGGCTTTGTGGAACCAGGCCGTTGCCGCATAATAAGGTAGCATATTGGCAGAGCCTACGGGACCTTTGCGTTCAATACCAAGATCGGTGGGTGACACCAGAATGACGCCGTTTAAGTACATCCAGTTGGCATTCTGCAATTCCAACGCCAGGCCCGACACGCGGGTTGTTCCATAGCTCTCCCCAATCAGATACTTAGGTGAGGGCCAGCGGTTCTTCCGACTCACAAACACGTTGAGCCACTCGGCCAGGTACTTGATATCCGAATTGACACCAAAAAACTTCGACTTGGGTACGTCTTTATTGGCCATACGGGAATAACCTGTGTTGACAGGATCGATGTATACGATATCCGCTACGTCGAGGAGCGAATTTGGATTATCCTTCAGCGTGTAAGGCTGCAACGGGTACCCTTCGGTGTCAATGTTTAGCAACTTGGGGCCAGTGTAGGCAAGGTGCATCCACACGGAGGCCGTGCCGGGACCACCATTGAAAGAAATAACCAGGGGGCGAGTCGTCCGGTCTTTAATATCTGATCGTTCGTAATACGTAAAAAATACACCGGCTATCTGTTTGCCGTCTTCATCCCAAACAGGTTGCGTACCGACCGTGGCTGTATAGGGAACCGATTTCCCTTTGATTGTGACTGAATGCGAGGTGGTTATGGTCGAATCCATCGCCAGTCTAAGATCACCGGGGCCTGGTTTTGCCGAAGTGCCGGGCGTTGGCCTTGGCGCTTGTCCGGCAGCGGCTGGAGGCTGCTGACCCTGCCCACGCTGACCTTGCGCAAACGATAACGAACCTGTTGTTACGCCAATGAGCAATAAAATTGCAATTCGTTTCATGTAGAGTGTACGGGTTAAAAAGTAATGGTAATCGTTTTGTTGTAATGGCTTAGTACTTAGCTGCCTGGGTTGGCTTGGGTAAGGTTTTCTGGATAAAGACCCGGATGTCTTCGTTCGACGTGGCCAAATCCTCATCACGCAGGTACATCATGTGGCCGCCCCGGTAGCCTTTCCACTCAAATCGGGCTTTCAGTTTTCCGCTCGGATCAATATGCCACATGTCGTATTTGGCGTTGAAATAATCGCAGGCACCATCATAATAACCCGACTGAATCAGGACATTCAGATACGGATTCTGGGCCATGGCCTGGCGTAAGTTTTCGCCGGTTTGGTCGGTGTTGGCACCTTCGCGATCCCAGGGGCGAGTTTGTCCGGCAATGTTGTATTTGAGATCGGTTTTGTAGTTGAGGTGCTGACGCAGGTAATAATTGATGGCAGGTGTAAAGGAATGCTGCCAGGAAGTGTACTCTGCGGCATAATCGGGTCGTTCGCCCGCTGTCTCGCGGTCGATTCCCAGATAGCGGGAGTCCAGCCGCCCGATCTGATAGCCTTTGTCACGTAGCAATTCCTTCCAGTAAAAAGTAGACGGAATCACCAGATTGTGTTCCATAATCACCTTCTCCGACAGACCGGAATAACGAGCCATTTTGGCGGCAATCTGTTTTTTCTTGTCTGGCTCCAGAAAACCTCCCCGGGCAATGGCGGGCGTTAACTCGTTGATGGTAAACTGCTCAACTTCAGGCAGCATGGCTGTTAAATCTTTACTCTGAAGGTCGGAGGGGAGCATTTTATGATACCAGGCAGTTGCCGAATAGTAAGGCAGCATATTGGCCGCTTCAACCGGACCTCCTCGGTCCAGACCAAGATCGGTAGGCGACACCAGAATGACGCCGTTCAGGTACATCCAGTTGGCATTCTGCAACTCCAGCGCCAGACCCGACACCCGCGACGTACCATAACTCTCGCCAATCAGGTATTTGGGTGATGGCCAGCGATTTTTCCGGCTGACAAACACGTTGAGCCACTCGGCCAGGTACTTGATATCGGCGTTGACACCAAAGAATTTTGACTTAGGGATGGAATCGTTGATCGCTCGGGAGAAACCTGTATTGACCGGCTCTACGTAAACAATATCCGCTACGTCCAGAATCGAATGCGGATTGTCTTTTACGCCGTAGGGCTGCGTTGGGTAACCTTCACTATCGACCAGCACACGTTTTGGTCCCGTATAGCCAATGTGCATCCAGCACGAAGCGGCTCCTGGTCCCCCGTTAAACGAAATGAATAACGGGCGAGTCGTCCGGTCGGTCACGTCCGAGCGTTCGTAGTACACGTAGAACAACGTAGCAATGGGTTTCCCGTTTTCGTCGTAAACGGGCTGATTGCCAGCCGTAGCGTTATAGGGTACCACTTTGCCTTTAATCGTAACCTGATCTTTGGTTGTTACGTCGCCATCCAGTTTCAACCGCCGATTTTGAGCTACTGAAATGGTAAACGTAATAAGGCTAAGCAGCGCTAGCGTAAAGGTTTTTTTCATGGGTATGTTGTACTTTTTCTCAGAAGATAACCTATTATAAACCAGACACTTCACCTGGTTTTATATCGAGCTGACTGGCCGTTGCCAATAATCCTTTTAATTCATCCTGCTTATTGGCTTGCTTATACAAATTGGCCAGCGCTACGTAACTTTCGAGATTATAGGGATTGTATTCCAGCGATTTTTTGAAGGCTGTTATGGCTTCATCTGATTTACCATTTTGCATAGCCAATACGCCAGTTGACTGCATAGCCGAGGATTGATAAAGCAAACTCCCCTTGGTATTCAGGCTTTTATACAGGGCTTCGGCGTCGGGCAATCGCTTCGCCGTTGCTAGCAGACGAGCTAACCGCTGTTTGTCCGTTGCGTCCAGACTGGATTTTTCGGCCAGGGTTTTATCCAGATAGAAGGCCAGTGAATCCTGTTTGCCCAACTTTGCATAACCTTCGGCAATGCGCAGATCGAAATCAGTACGTGGATTTTTACCGGACTCCAATATACGTTGTACTTCTTTCATGGTGGTGATGGCGTCCTGATTGCGACCAATCGCCAGCAACGCATCGGCATACAAACCCCGTAGTTCATAGTTCTGAGGTCGTTGCAGGACCAGTTTTTTCAGGCCGTCGAGCTGGTTAGCGTAACCCAGCATACCGCGTTGGGCCAGCGCGAAGGCTTTCGCGTCGTCGCGTCGGTCGCGCAGGTAGGTCGATACGTCCGCACCTGTGGCAGCATACTCTTCGGCAGCTTTTATGGCCTGGCTAATTCGACCGTTCTGATAATACATCTCACGCAACTGGATAGCCGCATAGGCACGCGTCTGATAATCTTTTTCTAAATCCAGTGCTTTCTGAAGCCAGGCCGCCTGCGACTTGACAAACTCATCCGGCGTTTTATCCGACCCGCCTTTATCCTCCTCCCATTTGGCATAGGCAACGTAAACCGGGGCATAGTTTGGGTCTATTTTTTCCGCCGATTTTATATAGCTGAGCGCTTTATCGAAGTCGTTTTGCTGTTGCTTCAGCCGCGCATAGGCCAGATACGCAGGCTGATAGTTGCTATCGTAAACCAGCGCCGTATCGAGGTATTTGCCCGCTTTAGCCGGATCGGATTTAATGACTTTGTTGCTCAGGTTAATGTAAACCTGCGCCCAGTTCGACGCCATCACTGAGTGATCGCCGTTTAAATACGCCCGCTCTTTTTTGACCAGCCCATCCAGAAATTTATACATCTCCGGATCTTTATTTTTCAGTTCCGCGGTGATATTCATCGACTTGAAATCCAGCGGATGCACTTTAACCGTCTCGAAGTAAGCCGGATATGTCTGCGCAAAGTACTCCGATTCGTTATTCTGCGAGTAGTAATCCAGCGTCAGGTGGTTCTTCATCGCGTTGTAGTAGCGTTCTCGAATGATGCGATTTTCGGCATCGGTCAGCACTCTGCCATGAAACAGGTGGACGTATTCGTGCAGCACGACGTTACGTTCCTGGTAGGCTCCGCGCTCTACATATTCAATGGCGGCTGCCCCGCTGCCTACTCCGCGGATGTCCATCCACTGGCGGTTATCGAACGTAGTGGAAGCCCGGAAATACGGTGACCGCATGGCGATGGCCAGGTCGATGTGCAGGGGTGGCACCACAAAGGCATTGCCCTGCTTGGACAGAAAGGGAAAGTAAACGACACTGGTATACATCTGATTCCAGACCATCGCTTTCGCCCGGCTACCGGGAAAATAGGTCAGATCCGGGAATACGTTTGTAAAGTTCTCGGGGTCGTTAATTTTTGTGGTTTTCAGTACGTTCGTTATCGAGTCATAAGTCATCAAATACGGAATCCGCTTTGATTTGATGACCGCTGATAACCCATTGTGTGCCGGACCGTAATGCTTTTTCTTGTCTAAAATACCAACAAATGCCATCTCCGCCGAGTCCAGATTTGCCTTACGATTTGGCGTGTCAAAATCGCTGTAATAGAGTGAGCCCCGGTGCATGGCTGGTAATACCGATGCAGGATATTCTCTGGCTACTTTATAGGTGACCGCCACGGCGTCGGCCAGCTTGTTTTCATGGAATAACCTGTCGGCTTCCCGCAATTTCTCCCGGATTACTTTTTCGTCTTTATCCGCATAGTCGGCGTAGGTCAGATTGGTATGTCCGTTTCCCCAGTGCCAGTGTGTTTGGAAGTGCAGTGGATTAATGTTCAGCGCCAGTTGCCACTGCGCGGCCATGTCGTTCAACTGCGTCGCGTCGATACGTCGCCAGATGGCATAGCCGTAACTGAATCGGGCATCGGCGTTAAAAGGATCTAACGTTAGGGACTTTACCAGCGGGGCCTCCGCCTGTTCGGGGTGCTGGTCCCAGAAGTAAACATTGGCTTCGAGCAGGTAGGCTCCGGCCAGATTAGCGTTATTTTGCTGAAGCTTTTTAGCTACGTCCAGGGCTTCAGGGTATTTCTTTTGCAGCAGCAAGGCCCGGCCTAAAACCAGCGAGGTTTCTTCATCATTCGGATTACCGGCCAGCAAGGCTTTGCATTGTTTCTCCGCATTTTGTAAATCCCAGGCTTCAATAGCCAACTGCGCCTTCAATCGTTTTGCCCAGGTATTATTCTTATCGGCTGCGAGCGCATTGGTTACGTCTTTTTCAGCCTGTTTGAAATCATTGGTTAGCCAGTGATATTCGGCTAACAAAATGGATTTCTCGGCAGTATTCAACCCCGTTCCGGCTTTGATGGCATTGGTAGCCTCCTGCCATAGACCGAGATCCAGCAATTGCTTGATACCCTTCGCTTTGTCTTTCGTACTTTGCTTAACCTGACTACGTACTGACGCACGCGTTTTTTCGAGACTTGCCTGGACTGCTTTTGTGTCGTTGACCGATTGGGCAGACAGTGTGCCGATCAGGCAAAGCAAAAGGATCGGTAGAAAGTAGAGTTTCAGCATGGGGTAGGAAGGGATTTGAAAGGTAAGTCGTCCGACGTTTGCCACCCAAAGAAGGGCATTTTTTAAGTTTGTTGATGAAGTATAATTGACTTCGAGCCACAAACGCCGGACGGCTTAGAATTTACTTACGCGTATCCCAAAACACCCGGTCCAGCATAGAGCTTTTCTGTTTGGCATTTGGGTTATTGTTTATCTCAGACTGGGCATAGAACAGCGACCGGGGCACCTCATTATAAATAGCGAAAGGCGTTTTGAGGGGCGTCAATGCCGGATAACCTGTCCGCCGATAATCAGTCCAGGGTTCAACTAGTACCGCGTGATTCGCTACGTATTTCTCGTTGATGATCTGCTCGAGCATCTGCTGGGGCGCCCCTTTCAATGTACCATTGGCCGTGATGTAGGTCGTAATATCGGCTGCGGCTACACCTGCATCGGCCATCGATGCCCGAATGCCTGCTTCGAAAAAGCTTTGCGCGCTGCCTGGCGCATTGTAGAGCAGCGCGGCTTCGGCCCGTATGAAATTGTACTCCGCAAAGGTGAGCAACCGGGCCGGACTATTGCCGCTGAACGTAATGGCGCCATCTTTCAGACTCCCGTTGGTATTAACCAACGATAAATTCACGGCTGAAGGCGTACCGTAGAGGTACTGGTAACTGCGCGAGTAGTTTGCCGATGGGTCCACGTCGAGTGCGCTGGCCCCTTTGAACGTAGCGGTGGCGGGTGTAGCCGTGTACGGGAACGGAATGAAATACGAGTTCCGACGTGGATCAGCCTTCGAATTCATCAAATCAACAATGAAGCGATTGGGGAAAAATTGGTTTTTGAATTGCCCATTCTCCATGCTGTACAATGGGTTCTGACGCTGCGATTCGCTCAGAAACATCATCTGAAAGTTATCCGCCGTGCTTTCCATAAACTTGGCTCCGCTGTTGACCAGCGCCGTGATCTGCGCCGTTGTATAGGCAGGATCTTTGGCCGAGTAATGCAAAAAGATGCGCAGTTTCAGCGTATTGGCAAATTTGATCCATTTTGCCTGCGATGCTGCCCAAGTCGTACTTGCATAAATGGTACTGTTTGTGTTCGGTGACAGAACAGAGGTCGTAGCACTCACATCTTTTATACCATCATCAATGAGCCGGATCAAATCTTTATAGATCGCTTCATCGTCGTCAAATTTGGGGTAGAAGTTGGCGCTATGACGGCTTGCTTCCGTGTAAGGTACGTCGCCCCATGAGTCAACAACGATCTGATACGTATAGGCTTTCAGGATTTTGCCAACGCCAGCATAATGCGGACTTCCTTCCTTAGTGGCCTGAGCGGTCATTAATTCCAGATCGCTCAGTACCGTACCAAAAATGGTTACCCATTGGTTGTTCACATCCGAGTCGTTGATGTTATACCGTTCGTATTCCTTGAACGTAGCAAACCCTGTATTGGGCCCCTGTCCGCTAAATTGTTGGATCAACAGGCTAGCATACCGGAACAGATCACTGGCGCCCATATACCCTATATTGACCGTAGCGGACGGTAGTAATTGGGATACTTGAACCGCCTGAATATTGTTTGGGTCGGCGTTTACATCTAGGAACGAAGTACATGAGCCAAGGGCGAGCCCTGTGGCCAGAACAGTTGTATAGACTAATTTTTTCATGATGTCGATTTTGTGGTTAGGCGCCTATTAAAAAATAGCTCGTATACTACCGCCGATGAGCCGCGCGGTTGGCGTGATACCAAACTCAAGTCCGCGTGCATTGCTGACCCCTAACAGGTTTTGTTCAGGATCGAGGTCAGGATAATTCGGGGCGTAAATGAACAGGTTACGACCGTATACCGACAATTGCAGGCTTTTGATAAATTTCGAACCACCTACGATCGACGTTGGCAACTTATAGGTGAGGTTTGCCTCGCGCAGTTTCAGGTACGTAGCATCCAGTACGTATCCTTCCCAGGCTACATACTTGCCTTGCAGGCTGAAGTACTGCTGAGCCGTTACACCGATATTATTTTTCGTGCCATCGTCCAGAACACCGTCGAATACGTAGGGCTTATTTGGAGTACCATCGGCATTAAATCGAGGGAACTCGGCTGTTTCTGCTGAAACGCCGTTGATGCGTAAATCACCGATCGTACGGGACAGCTGGTCGCCTTTGTATTTGAAATCAAACAGGAACGAAAGGCTGAAACCCTTGTAATTGAAGGTGTTGCTGAAACCCATCGTAAATTTTGGATTCGGATTACCAACCCGCTGCACCGCGGTGGTTGGTTTAGGCAAGCCGTTGCTGCCAATGATCATCTGTCCCTGCGCATTCCGTTGATAGGCGTTGGACCATATCTGACCATATTGCTCCCCCGGAACCAGTCGAATATTGGGCGACGTAAAGCCACCAATGGAGATACTTGTTACACCCGGCGCCAGTTCTTCAACGATCGATTTGAAGCTGGTGAAGTTGAGGGAGCTTTCCCAACTGAAGTTCTCCTTTTCGATGATGTTACCCGTTACTAACAATTCAATTCCTTTTGTAGAAAGTTTTCCGGCGTTGGTAACCAGGCTGGTGAAGCCCGACGTTGAGGGGACAGGAACGGAGAAAATCAGGTTTCGGCTGTCACGTCTGTAGATTGATCCGTCAATGGAGAGCCGTCCGTTGAAGAAGGCCAGCTCGGTCCCTAATTCAATTTCACGTGTAAATTCCGGCGTTAAGTTCGGATTGCCCGTGCCATCATTGTAGGTGTAGCCCGCCAGACCGTTGAACGGGAAGTTGACCGCCGTTGAACCAAGACCATCGCCCGCGCTGGCTTTTCCGTAGTACGTATTGATCACATAAGGCGTAGCGCCTTTGCCCACTTCACCAATATTTGCCCGAATCTTTGCCGATGTCAGCACCTTGGACTTAATGGAGGTGAACGCTTCGGTCGGCACAAAACTCACCGCAACGGCTGGATAAAAGATCGACTGGTTGCCGGGAGCCAAGGTTGATGCAAAGTCATTTCTGGCCTTGGCATTGACTGAAAGCCATGTTTTATAGTCAAATACTACGTCGCCGAAGAAACCCACCGTCCGTTGCTTGGTAATAGCTGATGTTGGGTTGAATGTCAAAAAGTTTTTGACGTTATCGAATCCGGCTACGACGATCCCTAAGCCAATATCCTGAATAAAGCTGTTGTAGTTGGAAATGATTTCGTTCCCTACCGTGGCTGTCAGATGCAGATCGCTGGTGAGTTTCCGGTTGGCCGTTACGGTAAAGTAAGAGTTCAGGTTTCGGGTGATTTCTGACCGATCCAAAACTCCCCCTGCGCCTGCCGAACTCGTATTGGCATTGCTTCGTACGCCTTTATCATCAAAGCCTTTCGTGATGTAAGTGAATACATCGCTACCAACTTTCAAATCGGCCTGTAACCAATCGGTAATATCATATTTAAGGTTGATGTTACCGTAGAACCGGTTGACTTCCTGATGGTTTTTGATGTGATTGATGGACCAGTAAGGCTGATCTTCGGCCGCAAACCAGAGCTGACCACCGACGGCATCCTGGTAGGGCGAATTTGTTAAATCATAGCTGCGTGGTGTATAGATGCCGCGCCATAGTGGATTCGACCCCTGATTACCCGATTGCGTACGATCCGAAATGTTGTTGGTATAGGTAAAGGCCGTGTTGATTCTAAACTTGCTGGTTAGTTGTGTACCGGCATTGACCGTGAGGTTGTTACGGTTCAACTTATTGTTCGGAACAAGCGCTGTTTCGTAGGCATTGCCGTAGGAAACCCGGTAGTCATACTTATCGGTGGCTCCCGAAAAACTAAGGTCGTTCTGCGAAGAAATTGAGTTTTGCAGAATGTCCCTGATGTTGTCCGGATAAGCCTGTAGTGTTTCCTGATTGCCGAACCAGTTCGTTACCGTTTGCCCCTGAATGAGCGGCCCCCATGATCCCGCTACGTTGTTGGCATACGTGCCGTTGCTTCCCTGCGCGTACTGATTCTGGAATTTAGGAAACCGGCTAATCGTGCCGACCGCTGTGTTCGTAGAAAACGAAATCTGCTTGTTCGTTCCTTTTTTTCCCTTCTTGGTCGTAATCAAAATAACGCCCGATGCCGCTCTTGACCCGTAAAGCACCGTAGCTGCCGCTCCTTTCAGCACACTGATGCTCTCAATGTCCTGTGGGTTGATGTCCGAAATCCGGCTGGAGTTAACCACCCCTGTATTTACAGAGTTTGACCCGTTCGATGCGCCACTACCATTGGAATTGTCGAGCGGAATACCATTAACAACGTATAAAGGCTGGTTGCTCCCTGTGAAGGTCGAGAATCCACGGATCGTTACGTTAGAGCCGGCAAAGCCACCCCCTGCTCCTGTAACCTGCACCCCGGCAACTTTACCCGCCAGCGAGTTAGTAATGTCTGTAGTCGGCGCTTTGGTCAGTTGTTCGGTTTTTACTTCGCTTACCCCATAACCCAGCGTTTTCCGGTCGCGGGCAATACCAAAGGACGTGACCACCACTTCGCTCAATTGCTGCGCATCGGCATCCAGGGCGACTGTCAGCGTGGTACGCTTATTCAGTTTGATTTCCTGAGCGATATACCCAATATAGCTGATAACCAACGTAGCATCTTCTGGTACGTTAATTCGGAATTTACCGTTTGCATCCGTAATAGTACCCGTGTTTGGACTACCTTTCAATAAAACGGATGCACCGGGCAACGGGCTGCCATCATCTTTGAAGGTTACTACGCCCGTAACTTCGATATCGGCCAGAGGCACCGCACCTGCCAGGCTGACGGCTCCTGTCAGAAGACAGAAAAAAACGACAGCAACTGACAGACAGCCACGCATTAGTTGTGTAAATTTTTTCATAGAGGTGCTTTACGGTTTGTGATTGATTAGACGCATTTGACAAATTACAGAGGTGATATTTTATCAGGTAGGAGGATTGATTATGTCAACCGCCCCATACGGTAAAGATGCTATCAGTTAAAAGCTGTCGATTCCAGTGCGTATATTCAGGATAATCAGTCACCGCAGATAGGCCGATAAGCGCTACTTACCGCTACTGTGCCTGAACTTTTTGTTCTGCGCAAGAGTCAAATCTGGCAGAATTGAGGTAAAACCAGCCAACTTTATGTACAAATAGTAAGGTGTTCGTTGGTTTATGAGTAAAGTAAGCAAAAAGAAAAGATAGGCTATTCAGCCCCAAACCAGATATGGCCTATTCGACCAATATTTATTTATTAACAGACAATTTTTGTTAAAAGCAGAATTATAGTCTGGGAACTGAGGAAAGGGGGAAATATAATTCTTGTTGATTTCTGCAACCAAAGCAGTTTTGTAAAATAAGCCTAATTTTTGGAAAATACCATTGATAATCAGCATTTTATAAAGTAAATTACCCTAAGATAGAGCCCTTTTCATCAGTAGGTCGTGCGGGTCGGGCTAAGTAAAAATAATATTATCTCGAGGCATCATGCCAGAAGACAGGATAATTTAGGGATATTATTTTAACTAAAAATTACGTGGCGAATCGGTAAGAAATCGCCTTTAGATTCCTGAAAATTTATCACGCCGATGTAACTTCTTGGGCTGAGTGTCTTTATCAATTAGCCAATCCTTCGCTAATCTATGCCTTTACTAGCGTAGCGACGGCTCCACCATACTATGCTTCTTCAGCTAAAGTCTTTAGCAAAGACTAGGATCGAAGGCAAGTAAAATTAAAAAAGCAGACCACTGCCAGTGCCGGAGGAGAACTTTATAAAGGGGATTCGTAGGAGGCAGGAACGCAGTTTACTGGTCTGGCTGCTGAACCAACAGAATCGTGGGGTAGCTGGAGTTAGACTATCCTGATGAAAGAAATTGGGTAAACCTGCCCGGTTTTCTTCTCAATGGGTTTAGCGCGGTGCATATTGTGCAAAAAAAGTCGATACGTCCGCATAGAGTAATTGTAGGCGGCTAATAGTAACTAGAATTTCTGGCCAATATTCGGTTTAGCTCTCTGCTCTCAATACGTCAAGTGGCGGTCGAACAAGCACTTCACGACTGTTAAAAACACCAATTAATACGGTTAGCGACGTAACAACGATGGCTACAATGGCCAAGGGAACGACGTCAGGACGATAGGGCACCTCGAAGACGAACTGCGCCAACGCCCACGTTCCAAAAACAGATAATAAAATGCCAGATAAGGCCGCTAATAAACCTAGCAACCCATATTCCAGCGCGGTGATACGGAGAATTTGCTGTCGACTTGCTCCCAAGGTTCGGAGAAGAACGCTTTCCCGCAGTCGCTGGTATTTGCTGATAACAACTGAACTGGCCAGAACGAGTAAGCCCGTCAGAATGCTGAATAAGGCCATGAACTGAATAACAAACGAGATCTGGCCGAGAATTTCGTCAACCGTTTTTAAAATCAGCCCAAGATCAATGGCTGATACGTTCGGGAAGCGGCTTACCAACGCTCGCTGAAGCAGGGCCGATGTCTGGTTATTCGGCACACGGGTCATTACTACGTGAAACTGCGGAGCCTGTTCTAACACGCCCTTTGGAAAGACAACCAGGAAATTGGTCTGTACCCGGTTCCAGTCGACTTCACGCGTACCACCAGCGATTGTCTGGATGGGAGCGCCCTGCACATTGAAATTGAGGGTGTCGCCGAGTTTAAGGTGCATGCGCTCGAAGAAATCTTTCTCAATAGATACATAGATTGCGCCGTTTGCCTGGTAGGGCGCTTTTCCCGATACAATTTTCTCCGACGAGATCAATGAGTCGCGGTAGGTCACGCGGTATTCACGCGTAAATGCCCATTTGGGTATTTTGGCGCTCGTATCCCTAGGAGCAGCCTCTCCGGTTTTTCCATTAATGTCGTTTAGGCGCATCGTTACAACAGGGACTTCCTGCAAAATGGGCAACTTTTGCGCACTTACTAATGAGCGAACCCCTGCGATTTGCTCGTTCTGAATGTCAAACAAGACCATATTGGGCTGTTTGCCGCTTCCCGATAGCTCAACGCGACCCAGCAGAAGCCCTTGTGTCAGATAAAGTGTTGCAATTAAAAAAGCACCCAGGCCAATGGACGTCACGAGTATGAGCGTTTGATTATTCGGCCGATAGAGATTTGCTAAGCTCTGTCGCCATACGTAGCTCCAGGACGACGGGAAAAAGCGACGTACTAGCCAGATCAACCCCAGGCCAAGCGCCGTTAAAATGCTGAATGCCAGGGCCAGACCAGCCGTAAAGCCAACGGCTAGTGAGAAATTGCGCGTTTGCAGGTAAGCAAACCCAACAATGAAGCCTATGATAAGCAGATAAACTAACCATCGCCAGGGGTCACGATTGCTCAGATCGTCTTCGTAAGAGGTACGTAGCGTGCGTAACGGTGATACGTTCCGAATAGCCAGCAAAGGCAGTAATGAGAACAAAACTGAAATTAAAAGGCCAGTACCAATGCCGCCAAGTATAGCCGATCCTGAAAGGTCCGTTACGACGGCCACAGGCAGAAAATCACCGAACACGCGCGGTAAAATCAACTGCACCGTCGATCCAATCAGCGCCCCGACTGTAGCGCCAATCAGGCCCATTAGAGCAGTCTGAAGCAAATAAATCAGGAAGGCCTGTCGGCCACTGGCACCGAGTGTCCGCAGAATTGCCACCGAGGTAAGCTTCTCTTTTACGTACAGTTGTACCGCACTGGCGACGCCCACACAGCCCAGCAGCAGCGCAACAAACGCGACCAAACTCAGGTACTTGGTTAGATCGGCGAAGGAGCGGCCAGTTTGCTTTTTGCGGCCAGCCACGGTGTCATAATTAATGCCTTCCTTGTCTAAGCGGGCTGACCGGGCTTTGATAAATTGCTCAACGTCGGTGCCGGGGGCAAATCGATAATAGTATTTGTAGGCCACTCGACTGCCTCGCTGCAAAAGACCCGTTGTTGTCAGAAATTGATTGGGAATGAACACCGTTGGCGCAACCGTAGCGGCTATTGCCGCCTGCCCCGGTGTTTTGTTGACACGACCTACAATTAAAAAAGAGAGGTCCCCCACTTTCACGGAGTCGCCGGGCTGAGCATTGAGCTGCACTAACAGGCCATCATCTACCAGGGCGATTTTGCTACGTGCCTGGCGGAAGGTTTGGATGGCCGAAGCCGGTTGAACTTCCCACGTGCCATAGTACGGAAAATTACCCGCCAGCCCTTTCACCTGCGCCAGCCGCACACCGCCCGTTCTAGGAATAGATACCAACGAGGCAAAAGATGTTTCAAAAGCCCGATCCCGACCAATGGTTTTGACAAGTTGCTGAGTTTTGGGCGATAATGGGCGTGACCAGGAGAGCGTTAGATCGGCACCCAAGAGTTCACGCGCCTGATCGTCGATACTCCGGGCCAGGTTATCTCCAAAAGAATTGATGGCCACCAAAGCCGCGATGCCCAGCACAATGGCCGACATAAACAGGAGTAACCGTTGACGGCTCCGGCGGCTGTCGCGCCAGGCCATGCGAAAAAGCCAGGAGGTATTCATGAATAAAGATCGAATAAATGAGAGAGCGTGTGCGCGAAATGCAGAAAAATCACTCTTGCACTCGTTCGCTAATTCGCTCTTTTGAGTCTGATACCACCGTGCCACCTTTTATGCGGATGATACGTTGGGTGCGGGAGGCTAATTCCATATCGTGTGTAACGAGAACCAGCGTCGTACCGGCTTCCCGGTTGAGTTCAAAAAGTAGGTCCACTACGGTCGCGCTGGTGTCGGCATCGAGATTCCCGGTCGGTTCATCGGCGAAAAGAAGTTTGGGACGATTTGAAAACGCGCGTGCCAAAGAAACCCGTTGCTGTTCTCCACCCGACAATTGACTCGGATAATGATGCCCTCGCTGCCCTAAACCAACGCGTTCAAGCAAGGCCTGCGCCGTTTTAGCCGCGCCCTTCTCGCCACGAAGTTCAAGCGGAACCATCACATTTTCCAGAGCCGTGAGCGTAGGCAGCAGTTGAAAATTCTGGAAAATAAAACCAACGTGCTGATTCCGTAGCGCTGCCCGCTGATCTTCATTGAGCGTATCCAGACGAACATCGTTCAAATAAACGCTACCCGATGAGGCTCGGTCTAATCCCGCACATAAGCCAAGCAAGGTCGTTTTTCCACTGCCCGACGGCCCGACAATAGCGAACGTATCACCGGGTTCAAGGGTGAAATTGACACCGTGCAGAACAGTCAGCTCACGACCTCCACTTGAATAGGTTTTAGTAAGATCTTCGACGCGCAGAATACTCATGGAACAAAAACAGGTTGATACTACTTGAGTTAAACACAGAGGAAAAAGAGAATTACACAGCGAACATCGAGAGACATCGTGGCCTTTGTGTCATTCTTTTCTTTGCGTTTAAAGTAACTAACCGCTTCAATCTTTATGAAGTTCTTGAAAACCCGTCAAATGGCCTATTCAATGATAAACGGGCTATTGCTACTCTTAACGGTCTGGGGATGTGGGTCGTCTGGTACAAAAAACGAATCAACATCGGCGTCTGATTCAGCTAATACTACGTCAGCAGAAACCAAAACGGCTGTTCCGTCAACAAAACAAATTGTGCTGTTTTACGGGAACAGCCTCACGGCGGGCTATGGTGTCGAACCAGCGCAGGCGTTCCCGGCCTTGATAGGCAAAAAAATTGACTCCGTCGGATTGAACTACAGTGTTGTCAATGCCGGACTCAGTGGTGAAACGACAGCCGGGGGAAAAAGCCGGATTGGTTGGGTCATGCGGAAACCCGTGTCGGTCTTTGTGCTTGAACTGGGCGGGAACGATGGCCTCCGTGGACTTCCACTGGCGGCTACCCGACAGAATCTGCAAGCCATTATCGACACCGTACGACAAAAAAGCCCACAGGTAACCATTGTGTTGGCCGGGATGCAGATTCCACCGAATATGGGCACAAGTTATGCACGGGAATTTCGGGGACTATTCAAGGAACTCGCCGATAAGAACAAGTTGGTCCTGATTCCGTTTCTGCTCGAAGGCGTTGGGGGGATTCCTAAGTTAAATCAGCCGGATGGCATTCATCCAACGCCCGCTGGTCATAAGATTGTGGCCAACACCGTCTGGAAGGTACTACAGCCACTGCTGAAATAAGAAGATTTGAACACACCGGGCCGCCGATGTAGTCAGTCAACTTTAGAACGGATAGCCGACGGCAATATTAAGGATCAGGTTTTGTTTGCGCCAGTCAGTGCTACCGAAGTCAATGAGCTTTGTGACCCATTCGCTGCCGTTCGTTTTATAGGGTTTGCGCAGGGGGGTGGCCAAGTCGAAACGTACCAGGAAATACGACAAATCAATTCGGAGGCCAATACCTGTTCCAATGGCTATCTGCTTGTAGAAATTGGAGGAAAATGTTTCTACGTCGCCTTCGAAGTTTGGAAGGTTGTAATACGTCCAAACGTTACCTGCATCAACAAATACGGCACCCTCCAGGTATTTCGTGAATTTAGCCCGTATCTCCGTGTTTGCTTCCAGCTTAATATCGCCCCCGCCATCCTGAAAAGCGGGCAGGTTGCGAAGCGTATCGCGGGTGAATAGACCTGGCCCAATGGCGCGTGGGCGGAATGCCCGAATACTGTTGCTACCACCCACGAAATATTGTTTGGTAAACGGTAATTGGTAACCATTGGAATTACCATAAGGAAGGCCAAGACCCGCAAAAAAACGGTTAGCCCACGTAACGTTTTTAGTCAACTTCCGGTAGAGCCGGGCATCGGCATCTACCCGAAAGTACTGTGCATACGCAACGCCAAAAATTCCATTTCGCGGGTCCATTTCTAAGGGCTTTCGGAAAAACAGGCTTGCTACGTTACCCGCAACTTCGGCATTGGCGGTAAACCGAAACGTGTTGGGCGAGGTTGAACGGGGCGACGAATTATAGTTAAATGTATACAACGAACTCAAAATAAGCTGGTCGGAATTGAAAACGGTGGTCTGGTACTGTTGCTTAACGATCTGTGAAATGTCTGGATCAAACAAAATATCATATACACGGTCACCTACACTGTTGAGAGGTACATAAACATAGTTGGCACTTAGGGGTATAAACGTGTGTTCAACCTGCTGGCTCTGTCTCCATGAATAGCCAAACGTTGTTTGAAAGGAATTGATCCGGTATAAACCACCTCGAATGATCGTTTGATAGCCCAGCGTTACGTTGGTTTTGGGGAGCGCCTGCCGCTGATCATAATTAAACCGCAATGGACTTACCAGGCGGGGAAAACTTAAGACACCTTCGAGCCCTAAGCGGTAGTTTGTTATTCCCTGCGTACCGGCCCCCACCTGAAATTCAATCCCAGCGGTACCATTGATGGTTAAGAGTTCAGCGCGCCTGAGCGTATTTCGATTGCGCCAGCTAAGCGTAAGCTGCGTACCATTGAAGTTGTTGGAACGTGACGTAAAGTCAGGCTCCAGGCGAATGGATTTCGCCGGATAAGGTGTCAGGTAATAATGCACATCCAACACGGCCGAATCGCCCTGCTGGTCGGGGTCAAAGCGGTTTCGGACAAACTTGAAGGCACCCACATTGATGAAGCGCGATAGCGTTAAATCCTGCGCCCGACTGTTGTAACGTCTGCCGGGTTGCACCGTCATGATGTCGCGGAACAACTTTGGATTGAAAATACGGGTAGAATCAACAATCCTGAACCGTTCATTGGTCTGATAAGCCCGGCGTTTGTTGGTGTCCTGTTGCGCGGTGGACAGATTATAATTTGGGTAGATAAATACGTCACGGATAGTGTACGGTACGGCCGCTGCGTCAGGTACATCGGGCTTGATATACACGAAAAGCGAGGTGCGGTGTTTTACCGAATCATTATTGGCCAGCACACCCAAATAATCGGGTAAAAAGTAATAGAAGCCCCGCTGCTTAATAAACTGACTGATACGTTCCCGTTCTATTTTGATATTATCCAGGCTATAAGGGTCGCCCTTTTTCAGCACTGTCCGTCGGCCCGAAGCGCGTAAGGCTTTCCGGACTTCTGACGAATCGACGATAAAGGCCACCGAGTCGATGTGGTACCGGGGCATAACATCAACTTCATAAACACCCCGTGCTTTGTATCCACTTTCCTTTAACGATCCCGTCGCGTTGGAGCCAAAGTATCCGTCATTCTGAAGAGTTGCTTTCCAGACGGGAATGTTCGATGTAATAGCTTTTGCACTTGCCAGAACGGGTTCTTCGCCAAATTTTTTCCGAAACCAGGCTCGAAAACCATTCTTTTTCGGCTCGCCAAATAAGTAATATAAACCGACTTTGTAAGGAAATCCAAAGAGCTGTTTGTTGGGCTTAGGACGGGCCAGTGTGGCCAACTGTTCCTGAATGGCTTCTTTCTCGTTTTCCGTAACGGTTGAATCGGCATTGAGCTTGATGTCCGTTCCCATGTACAGCCGTTCATTGGCAGGTAAGTGTTTGCCAATATTACAACTGGTAAGCAGAACCGCCAGAAGCAAAAGGCAAAGGGCTTGCGGCAGGAAGCGGGGTGAAAAGAACAGGGATGTTTTTTTGTCATGCTGACGAAGGAAGCATCTCAATTGATATTGACTAAAAGATGCTTCCTTCGTCAGCATGACAAAATATGTTGCAAAAGTATGGTTCATAACGACGAATTAATTCAGCGAGGGGCCGTTCGATGACCGACGGAAAATGTCGGCCAGGGTGTTGTAGTCTAACGTAATTACGAAGCCAACGCCTGTCTCAATAATATAACCATCCAATACGGCCTGGTAGTCATTCCGCCGGTAAGCCCGTAGCACGTATCGCCCATCGCGCGATACGTTGTAGTTCACAGATAGGTTATCGAACACCTGGTTGGGGTTAGCCGTCCCGGTTGTGTTTTCCAGGACAAAGTTTTTCCCGACCGATACGGTTACCCGCCCTTCCAGAAAGCTTCGTGACAGGCCCACATTCAGATCCGTGCGGGCACCCGTACCACCGCTATTACTGGCGATGTTGTTCTCCGACAATAAATTAAAGTCTACGTCAAAGCCTTTTAAAATACCCGAAGCCAGGCGGCCTAGTTGATCCGATATAAGTTTACTCACGCTACTCCGGGCAATGCCTTCAGCCTGCGAATTGAGGCCGGAGTTAGATCCCGAGAAAAAATCAGAGGTGTTCTCGGGTAAGAATCGGCTCAGAATCAGCAACGCGAAAACCTGCTTGTTCATCTGCGACTCATCCTGGCGTAGCGTTTTCAACTTATTCTCGATCTGGGTACCAAATTCGCTCGATGCCGAGGCACTGGTGTTATCTTCAACCTCTGGCAAGCGGATGTCAAAGCCCAGTTTCGGAGCGGCCAGGTTATTGCCAATGGTCAGTGCTACGTTGAACGGTAATTTCCGGTTAGCCGCGTTATTGGGCAACGTAGTGGACTCACTGCCAATCAGGTCGGCAGGTGATGTTGATACCTGATAAACAGCCGTGATGTTGATGTCGGCCTTGAGCGGATCACCCGAAAAGCTGATGTATCCACCTTTCTGAATTTTGAACTGGCGCTTTAGCACCTGATACGTCAGGGAATATTCGCCCTCCGTCACGTCGTAACGCCCTAACACCGTCATTTGTCCGGCTGCGTTGATACCCACGTTAAGCTGAGCATTGCCCCGTGCCCGCAGATAGTCGCCGTTGAGTTCATCGACAATGATGGTTAGCTCCGATTTTTCGTCGGCTTCCAGATCGAGCGAGATAGTCGAATTGCTGAGTTGATCAAACGCCAGCCGGGTTGTTTTCACGCTGTCTGATTTCGGACGATAAATGTATTTTGCCAGCGCTAATGAATCTTTGTTGTCGATAAACGTAACAATCTTGTTGGCTTCGGCCACATCTGTTGATTGGTCGGGCAGCACCATTGAAATTTTACTACCGTCTTCGAGCTTGACTTTGCCGTTTATGGATGCGTTGGAACCGGCTCCCTTAATGCGTAGATCGGCGCTGATAGCAGCCTGTCCATAGGCATAATCATTGTCTTTTCGGGCAGCGTTCAACACCTGGAAATGATCTGCCTGAACACGTAGATTATAGGCTGCGTTGGGGAGGTTTTTCAGGACAACCGTGCCATCCGTCGTTAAGATTCGGTTCTGGTCATCGCGAAGTTTGAACTTATCGAACGTAATGGTCTGGCCCGAAAAAGCTAATTTATCCTGGTCAATGTGGTACGTAGCGTTGAGTTGTTTGATGTTAAACGCAACGGAATCGAACGCGACACTGCCATCCATCTCCGGATTGTCGACGGCACCGGCTACGGTAAAGTCACCCGTGAGTTGACCTTTCGCCTGTCGAAGCTCCCCAAAGCTGAAGGCTTCGATCGTCCGGGCATCCAGCCGCTTCAGCTTAATGGCCAGGTCAAGCGCCTGCTTGGCATTGGATGGATCGTAAAATCCTGTCACGGTGGCATCATTGAAGGTGCCCACCAGTGCAGTATTAACACTGATACGTCCGTCACTGCCATTGCTGAAACGGGCCGTAAGATTGCCAATCGGTTTACTCATGACTTGTAAACTATCGACATAAATCGATCCCGTAAAGGCTAAATTACTGTTCGCCCCCATATAGTCGCGCACAATGATGGTACCATTGAGCTGACCACTGGCCAATGTAGTATCCTGATTGGCGAGCCGTGCCAGATTCGCCAGTTCAATGGCGCGGGCTGTAACCCGAATGGGAGCGTTGCCGTAAGGTTCTGTGTTACTTATTTCGAGCGATTGCTGGTCAGTTTCCAGGTGAATTCTGTTGATCAATACGCCGTCATTGCCATACTGAGCATACCCGCTGGTATCCGTTTGCCAACGCTGATAATTTGTTAGCAAGCCATTAGAGGCAAACTGAAACCGGTAGCTGGAGTCCACAACGCTGAGCGTGCCCGATAACCCATGTAAATCCTGATTAATCGAATCTTTGTTGACCACCGCAAACCGGAACTGGTTATTGGCGGCCGTACCTGTCAAATCCGTCTCGCGAATGGTGATGCCGTTGTATAATACGCCATTCACGCGGCCATTGACGAGTAATTGATTATTGGCTCCCCGTAACGCCAGGCTGCTTCCCTGCACCGTAATGGTATCGTAAACAATGATGCCGGATTGCAGCGTTGCCGAAAACGTTGTATCCCGGCTGCTGTCCAGATAAGCGTCCATCCTGACCGTATCCAGCCGGGTCAGTGCCGGGACAAACGCTTGAAGCAGTGGGTTTTGGTACGCTTTTAACCCCAGTGTAAACGCGTGTGGAGGTGGAATTTTCTTGTACGTCAGCGCGGGCAGGGCAATGTACTGGCTCAGTTCCCCCGCGACAATGTCGTAAAGCTGAGTGTACTCAAATTGCCCGTTCAGGCGCAGTTTGGCGCCTGGCAACCGGGCCACTACGTTCTTTGTTGGCCCATCGGCTGATAATTTGGCATACAACGAATCGACCGGATAAGCCTTGCCCTGCAACGTTACGACGGCGTCGCCTGCTGAAATTGTACCGACAGGTTTGGCCGGATCGGTCGAGGTCATGTCCAGCAAAATCCGGCCTTTAAGCGATAGCGGATCTTTATACAGTTTAAGCTGTTGCAGATTCAACTCGTTTATGACTGCTTCACCCGCAACACTCGGGAAGTCGCTCTGTAAACCCGCTTTAATATCCAGCGCCAGGTTGGCATTGGGGTCTTTAAGGTTACCAACAAGCGTCAGATCACCAGTTGATAATTTTCCATTGGCCACGAGGTTTTGATACGTATAGCCGCTCAGATCCGCCGATTGTATGGCCAGATCGAAGTTCGTAGTCAGCGTTTTAACGTCAATGCCACGTCCATCGACTGTAGCGCGACCAGTTACTTTACCAATGGTGCCCGTTTGTTTTAGCCATTTTCCTGCGTCGAACTCATTGAGGTTAAGCGTTCCTTTATAGGTTTGGTTTTTATTGGCCATGAAGCCTGCCAGCCGACCATTGAAATCGGCTGTGCCCCATTCCGTATTGACGTTGGCATCTAAAATAAGATCGTTCAATTGACCGTTGACTTTGCCCGTCAGTTTTATAGAAGGCGGCAGCGCAATAGACGACGGTATCGACCCTTTCGGAGCCAGCTTATTGATATCAGCTAACGTAGTGGTGGCTTCTTGCACCGTCATGTCTATGCCAAGATGATCGGGATCGGTTACGTTTGCCAGGCGACCACTGCCTCTAAGTTTCGTGCCGGATAACATCTCCAGTTCAACACGTGGCAGATTTAACGCAGCCAACGTACCAGTCGCCTGTGCATTCGCTTTGAAAACACCTCCACGATTTCCTGCGAAGGGTGGTGTATCGGCCAGAAATGGAGCGAGTTGCAGCACATCTTCTACCGACAATCGACTTTGGCGCAGATTGACCCGAACACCCACCCGTTTTGCAAAACGCGGGTCGCTCAACTGCCCCAGCGAGTCGTACCGTAGCACCATCTGGTCCCGAATGAGAGAGGTTGGTGTTTGGATATAAAGCTTCGTCAGCGTCGTTGTCGTGTCGGTATATAGCAGATTACCGTCGAGTTGCTGGAGCACAAATCCGCTCGTTGCCCGGAAGCACCCCTTGCTAACCTGCCCGCTGATACGTTGCCCGCGTTTGCCTAAATCCTGATAAACAAGAAAACGGCCGTCGATGCCCAGATTCTGAAGGTCGAGATGACCATAGTCCAATCCCGTTTTTTGCCGGGGTGCCGTTTCGTCGTCGTACCGAATGCGGTTATCGGCAAAGCGGACATTGGTAAGTTTGGCTTGCCAGCCCGGCGCCCCCGTCTCTGTAGTGGCTGAAGCTGTAGACGTAGTCGTTGTTGCTTTCTTTATAGGCTTCGTCAAAACCGCAGCAATATCGCCCCCTGTTAATTCAAGTGATTTAATACCAATTTTTGCGCCTTCCAGATAAAAATAATCGGATTCCATCGCCAGCCGCTCCGTCTTTCCTTTCGTTTTGAAATCAGCGGTTTCGACCCGAACGTCCCATTTGGCGTTCCTGATCTGCCACTTTCCTAACCCCAGATCGAGCGTGTCGCCCGGTTTGCTGGGCGCGCTGGGTGGCGTTGGTAAACCTTGGTAGAGACGGGCATAGGCATCCAAGCCCTCTACATCCACGTTCGACAGGTGGTATTTCGATTTAGCAACATCGCTTTCACTGAACGTAGCCTGAAGCCTGTTTACGTGCGTATTGACGTCAGCTCCTGTCACATCGTCCAGGTACTTGATCCGAACGTCGGTGAGTGCAACGCCCGACAGATTAATAAGCATTGGCGTAGCCGCCGTATCAACAGGGGCAGCGGGGCCAGCCGTCGTGAAGGCATCAACCAGGTATTGGAAATTGAACGTAGTGTCAGGCAGGGTGCGCTTGATATTCAAGCGAATATGCTCGAATTCAACATGATTTAGAGAGACACGGTTATTAAGCAACCCCCACATATCGAGGTCCACCCGCATCCGGCCGCCATTAATCAACGTATCGCCCTTAGGTGTTTGGAAAAACACATCTTCCAGTTCAAGCCAATCGGGAATGGAATAACTAATGCGCCCGATGTGGAATGGTGACTTTATTTTTCCGGCGAGGTACGAATTTACCTGTTTCGTCACGAATTGCTGTCCCCAGGGTGTTGTAGTAACAAGTACTACGAATCCCACGAGCAACAGCACGATGGCAAGTAAACCGAGAAGAACACGAACAAGTAGCTTCGACACAATAAATGAATTTTCCGGCTGGGAGGAAACTAATTTAATGTTGCATCGGGGCAACAAGGTTTCCCATCATAAACGCGTATAAGGGTAAATATGTTACTGATTGACTCCAAAGCTACCAAATGTCCTTAAACATCTGCTGCTTATGAAATCGAATGCCGACCCAAGATAGCCTGCCTGAAGATTGCGGAAACGGAAGCTGTTCAAACGTCGAAACTTAAAAATGGCGTGAATTTGTCATTCCGACGCAGGAGGAATGACAAATTCACGTCCAAAACAAAAGTTTACATTCACCATATAAATTCGTGCTGGCTTTTACCACTCACTAGTATTTACGCACCTTTCGTCCGTTTCGTGGCTCTTTCTTAGACAAGTTGTTGCAGACCCGGTTCGAAGCGGGTAATTTTGGCTTCCACTTCGGCTTAACCAATGAGCGATCTTTTTACTGCTGCGTCCATTATCAGCTTACTTACCCTGACATTTCTAGAAATCGTTCTGGGTATTGATAACATCATTTTTATTTCCATTGCCGCTAATAAACTGGCTCGTCAGGATCAGGCCAAAGCACGAAATATCGGCTTGGCGCTGGCCATGGGTTTCCGATTAGTGCTGCTGCTGGGTATTTCGTTTGTTATTTCCCTTAGCAAACCATTCACCCACATCGATGCAGGCTGGTTCAAAGCGGCTTTCACGGGCCAGAGCCTGATTCTGTTTGCGGGCGGTTTATTTCTGCTGTATAAAGCTACCTCCGAAATTCACCATAAGCTGGAAGGTACTGACCATGAAGAACTGGAAGGTAGCACAAAAGCTAAAACGACCGTTTCGAGCGTAGTGACGCAAATTGCGATTACGAACATCGTTTTCTCGATTGACTCGATTCTGACGGCCATCGGTCTAACCCAGAATGTGACCATCATGATGATTGCCGTTGTGCTGTCTATTTTAATCATGATGTTCTTTGCGGGTCCGGTCGGGTCATTTGTCAACGAACACCCCACCATTCAAATGCTGGGACTGGCATTCCTGATTATGATTGGGTTCATGCTGGTGGCCGAAGGCGCGCATCTGTCGGAGGTTGTTATTTTCGATCAGGAAGTCGGCACGGTTCCTAAAGGCTATCTGTATTTCGCTATCGCTTTCTCGCTGCTGGTCGAATTTCTCAATATCCGTCTCCGCAAGAAACAAACTCCTGTTCACCTGCATGAATACGATGGGCAGCCAGGTGAGGATGGAATAATTTAAATAAAGCTGTCAGTCAACAGGCTCATTTATAGTCTATTAATTGACAGCTATCGACTAAAAACTATTTTGTCCCTTACCGATCAATTAAACGACATTATCAATAGCCTCGGCGGCTTTGGGCCGGAGGTCTGGCTGTCGGCATCATTCTGTGTGTTATTGCTGGCAGAATTGATTATGCTACGTAGCCGTCGGACTCACGCTCGCCGATTACTGGCTGGTTTGAGCGTTGGTGTGGTATTGATTGCGGGTATTTGGGCTTTTCTGCTGCCAACGCGTGGATTCCTGTTTATGCACCTGATGTTTGTTGATAATCAGGCTATTTTTATTCAGGTACTGATCGCGTTGAGTGCTGTTTTTGTGTTGGTCTATGAGTTTTTGACCGTCCAGCCACAGGAGAAAACTGGCTTATCAAAATTACCGCTCGAATGGTATTCGCTATTGGTTGCCATGACATTAGGGCTGTTTTTGATGGCAATATCAGTGAACATGCTCAGTATCTATCTGAGCATCGAGCTGGTTTCCATCTCCTCCTATCTGTTAACGGCCCTTACGGCTAACCGTAAAGCATCGGAAGGAGGGATCAAATACCTGCTATTTGGTGCCATCAGTTCAGCCATTATGCTCTATGGCATGTCGTTGCTGTATGGCATGACCGGCACACTCGACATCACCGCCAACGCATTTGGAGCCGAGCTCGCCGGTCAGGATACGTCAGTAGTGGCTGTCGCTTTGTTACTGACGATGGCCGGTTTGTTGTTTAAACTCGCTGGCGTACCGTTTCACGTCTGGACGCCCGACGCGTACGAAGCCGCACCGGTACCCGTTGCCGCTTTCTTTTCGGTTGGACCCAAGGCGGCTGCGATACTGGTTCTGATGCGGGTTGTAACGGCACTACCCGCGGAGTCGCCGTTAGGTGGAACGACCGCCATGGTCGTGCAGACACCCTTGGCCGTATTGGCGCTGGCGGGCATTTTACTTGGTAATTTGTCGGCGCTACGTCAAACGGATGCGAAGCGACTGCTGGCGTATTCGACTATTGCCCACGCGGGTTTTTTACTGGTAGGCGTCGTGGCGTTGAATGATGCGGGTTTTGACGCTGTCCTATTCTACGTAGGTACGTACTTATTTATCTCGCTGGCCGCTTTTTTCCTGATTGACCTACTGGCTCAAAGTAATGGCAGTGATCTAACAATCAGCCACTTTGCGGGTCTTGGACCCAAACAGCCCGTATTGTCCATTGCCTTGACGGTGGTCATGCTGGCGTTAACAGGCCTTCCGCCAACCGTTGGTTTTACGGCCAAGCTTCTGTCATTCTCGGCCCTTTACGAAGCTTATCAGCGTAGTGGTGAGGCCTGGCTGTTAGCGCTGTTTGTACTCGGTTTACTGAACGCGCTGATTTCATTAGTCTATTATTTAAAGATTCCCTTTCTCCTGTTCTTCCGGTCGGCAAGTACTCCCCAAGAGCCTGTTCCATTGCCCAAAGCAGCTGTTTGGCTATCGATTGGATTAGTGTTTCCGGTGATTGTCCTTTTCCTCAAACCTGACCTGCTGCTAAGGTGGCTGACGGGTTGGTAATACAGGCCGTTTACTCGAACGTGTCATCTCATTTCGGAAAAAGGCTTCACTTTTCGTTTCTTTGCGCCTTCACTACGTTGTTTTTTGCCTATGAGCCCGGTGCTGGATATGAGCCTTGATGAGTTGTTCGATCAGTTTGACAACCTTCGTGTACTGATTATCGGCGACGTAATGCTCGATTCCTACGTATGGGGGCGGGTTGAGCGCATTTCCCCTGAGGCACCCGTGCCGGTAGTTACCGTCGATAGGCGCGAACTCCGGTTAGGTGGGGCGGGGAACGTACTGCTAAACGTGCAGGCATTAGGGGCTGAAGCTATTATTTGTTCCGTCATCGGTACCGACGCGCCGGGTGATCAACTCGAACAGGAACTCTGCGACCGGGGATTGAACTGCGATGGCCTCATCCGTAGTGCTGACCGTATTACGACCATTAAGGAACGTATCATTGCCGGTTCGCAGCAGGTGGTGCGGGTCGATACCGAAACGGATAAATACATTACCGACGACGAACGGGCACAGCTAGTCGCTAAAGCCAAAGATCTGATTCCAAGCTGTCACGTCGTTATTTTTGAGGATTATGATAAGGGTGTTCTGAGTAAAGAAGCGATTGCCGAAATCACCGATTTTGCCAACGAGCAGAACGTACCGACCGTCGTTGATCCCAAAAAACGCAATTTTCTGTCCTATCAGAACACGACGCTTTTCAAGCCCAATCTGAAAGAATTACGGGAGGGTCTGAACGTAGCGTTTGATGTCGACAACATGACTGAACTAGAAGCTGTTGTCGGTCGGCTAAAACATACCCTGAATTTGAAAGGTGCCCTAATTACGTTGTCAGAACGTGGTGCCTTTATCGACTACAACCATGAAACCCTGAAACTTCCAGCGCACGTCCGCAAGATTGCCGACGTATCGGGGGCGGGGGATACCGTCATCAGCATTGCCGCCTGTTGTGTGGCCTTACGTCAATCACCAGCTATTATCGCCGGTCTATCGAACCTCGGCGGGGGCTTGGTCTGTGAATCGGTGGGCGTGGTGCCAATCAACAAAGCGCAGTTGAAAGAAGAAGCCAAAGAGAATTTGTGATGTAGCCTGCGTTTGGAGGCCAAAGCTATGCGTTCTGGTCTGACTTAGCCGATTGAGAACGAGGTTGTTGCAGGCTATGTGTCTATTTTAAAATATCGATTAAGTATACAAGAGGAAAGCACTTGAGCGTTAGCGTAGTAAACGCTCAACGACATGAACAAATTGATTCTATTTCTGTCATTTATCGGTCTGGTAAGCTGTCAATCGGATGACCAACCTTCTGACGTGGCGGCTCGGGCATCCGGCAAATATGTAGTGCAGTATTACGTAGTAAATGGTGATACCCTCTATTCAGCAAAGGGAGTTAATAAAATTGACGTCAGTGATTTCTACGTTCAGGTAGACCGTAAGGAACCCGATTCAGTACGTGTCGGAATCTTTTATACAAAAAATGGCTTCAATCCCACCCTTGCCTTGCGAGACGTTGGTGTGAGTGAGACGAATGGTAAATTCCAACTGTCTGCCAGGACGGAACCGCTCGCAACGTATGAAGGTAGAATAGAAGGGAATACCTTTTATGAGCATACAGAAGGATCAGCTATTATGGTTTGGCTTACAAACTCGCCACCAGTTCCAGCCAGTTCAATAGTAAAAGGAGTAGTTATCTCAGCGCAAAAATAGTTGGAAATAAATAAGGTCAGACTTGGCAAATCATTTGCTGCGCCTGACCTTAATGCTTTAAACGTCATTCACTAGATCGTTCCCAGTTCCTTCACCGTATCAACAAAACACCGGGCTTTGTCGGGGTTGGTATCAGGATAGATGCCGTGGCCGAGGTTAGCGATGTAATGCTGGCGACCAAACCCATCGAACATTTGCTTTACTTCCGCCCGGATCTGGGCAAAATCTGCATAGAGAACACAAGGATCTAGATTCCCCTGCAAAACCCGATCTGGAATCAATTGCCGTGACTCGTGCGGGTCCATATTCCAGTCCAGCCCTACGACGTCGCAACTCAACTGTCCAATTTCGTGTCGGGCGAAGAACGCTCCCTTGGCAAAAACGGTCACTGGTGTATCGGTAATAAGGTCACAGATTTGCTTGATGTAGGGCAGCGAAAACGTCCGGTACTGATCTGGTGATAGAATACCGGCCCAGGAATCGAAAATCTGTACCAAATCGGCTCCGGCTCGTACCTGTGCCTGTAAATAGGCAATTGTGCTGTCGGTAATTTGCTGAAGCAGCGCGTGGGCAAAATCGGGGTCCGTATAGAGCAGCTTTTTGGCAACCGAGAAGGTTTTAGAGCCGTGGCCTTCGGTCATGTAACAGAAGATTGTGAACGGGGCGCCAGCAAATCCAATGAGGGGCACCCGGCCATTCAGCTCTTTTTTTGTCAGTTTTATGGCATCCAGTACGTAACCCAGATCACTTTCGGCATCGGCAACGCGCAAATGACTCATGTCATTCATGTTGCGGACGGTTTTCGGAAAAAGCGGCCCCTTGCTCTCGATCATTTCATAAGGCAACCCCATTGCTTCGGGCACCACCAGGATGTCGGAGAAAATAATAGCGGCATCCACATCGAACGCATCCACGGGCTGAATCGTCACTTCAGCAGCCAATTCGGGGGTTTTGGCCAGCGTAATGAAACTGCCAGCCCGCTCCCGGACCACTCGATATTGGGGTAGTACACGACCTGCCTGGCGCATCATCCATACCGGTACTCGTTCGGTCAACTCGCCCCGTGCGGTGCGGAGCAATAAGTCATTTTGTAAAATCATGCCGCAAATATCCGAACTAACATGACGCTGACAGACTGTTGTTCAGGAATATTATGTGCAATGGCAAGAATAATTAGCTACGTGTATTTCCTAAGATTTCTCAATTTTGCCAAAATTAGAAAATCTGATGCCCTCTCTCTTTATAGATGCCGAACGCCTGCGCGACCTGAATAGCGGTTTAGGACAGGTTTGTCTGCACCTCAGTCGTGAACTTGTTCGGCAGTGTCCGCCAGACTGGAACCTGACATTTCTTGTGCCAAAAGGCAAAAGTGGCGCTTTTGGTGATAAGGCGAAATACATTGAAGCGTCGTGGCTGAAAAAGCTTTCGATTTCGGGAAAGTATGACGTCTGGCACTGCCTGCATCAGGATTCTGATTACCTGCCCAGTCAGTCTGGAAGTAAGACCGCCAAGTTGATGCTGACGATTTATGACCTTAATTTTCTGGAACGAGCTGATTACTCAACAGCAAAAAAAGGGCGTAAGCTAGGCAAGCTTCAGCGCAAAATTAATCGGGCGTCTCTGCTGACGGCCGGGTCGGCTTATACCGCTTCGGTCGTTAGAGAACACCTGCATATTGCCGACGCATTGCCCTTAAAAGTGGTTTATACGGGTGTAGCCGTTAGCGAGCGGGACTTGCCACCTGATACGTCCCAACCGTCGTTTATGGACGGGAGCGACAGTCCCTATTTCTTATTCGTTGGGGTTGTTCATCCCAAAAAGAATGTTCATACACTGCTGCCATTGCTCGAAGCTTTCCCCGATTATCGCTTAGTGTTGGCTGGGCCAGATCGTCATCCGTATGCGCAGCACATCCGTGAGCAGGCTCAGAAACTCGGCATTGCAGATCGACTCATTATGCCGGGATCAGTTGATGAGATAACTAAATTGTGGCTCTACGCGCATTGTGAGGCCTTTTTGTTTCCGTCTCTATCGGAAGGCTTTGGTTTGCCCGTTGCCGAAGCCATGACGTTTGGTAAGCCCGTTTTCATCTCGAAACTAACCAGTCTTCCTGAAGTTGGTGGTAACGACGCGTATTATTTTGAGAATTTCGAGCCAGAAAGCATGGCTAAAATTCTCCATGATGGCCTGAATGACTTCGGTCAGAACTCGTTACGTGAAGGTCGACTACGTAAGCGAGCTGCTGGCTTCAGTTGGCCAAGCGTCGCTGGAGAATACTGGAAATTGTATCAGGAACTAGCATCAGGACAAATCGGCCGGTGAGTGTCTGAACCGGGATTTGTGTGATTTTCTTGACCGACTGTGATTTTGCTTTCAACGAAAGCTAGCTAATAAAATCATAGTAAGTCAAGAAAATCATATAAATCCTGGTTCAGATTACCTTTGCACCACTAATGAAAACTTATCTTCGTTTACTCTCGTTTGCTAAACCGCTGGGCCGCTTCCTAACACCCTTCGTACTGACGTCGCTGGTGGCTAGTGTATTTGGTGTGTTGAACTTTACATTGCTTATTCCGCTGCTCAGTATCCTGTTCGACAAGGTGGATACCAAAGAAATGCAATCGTTTCTGAGCCAATCTGCCCCATCCCTCACTACGTCGCCAGCAGGCTTTTTTCGGTACTATTTCGCTCAGGTATTTCAGCAGTATGGTAAAGTGGGGGCGCTTCAATTCGTCTGTATTGTAATTGTCATATCTGTATTGCTGAATAATTTATTTAAATACTTATCCGTCAGGCAATTAGAGTCATTTAAGGCGCGCATGGTAGCTAAACTGCGTGAAGCTGTGTTTAGCCGAACGCTGAATCTGCATCTCGGATTTTTCTCGAATGAGCGAAAAGGAAACCTTATTTCCCGCATTACCACTGATGTTCAGGAGGTTGAAAATTCAATTGCTAATACGCTCTCTGCGGCCTCGAAAGAGGTTTTTTTGCTGGTGGGCTACATTATTGCATTGCTGAGTATTTCGGTTAAACTAACGTTATTCGCCATCATTGTTATTCCGATTTCAGGCGGTTTTATTGCTACGCTCGTTCGGCGAATGAAGCGGGACGCGCAGGAAGGGCAGAGACGGCTCAGTAGTCTGGTGAGCTTGCTGGATGAAACCTTTGGCGGCATGCGTGTCGTGAAAGGCTTTGTCGCCGAAGGATTTATTCTGAATAAATTCCGGCAAGAAAATGATGGCTATCGAAATGCGATTCGTTCACTGGCGAACCGGCGCGAACTGGCGTCGCCGTTTTCGGAAGTCATGGGCGTAGCGGTGGTGGCTGGCATTCTATTCTACGGCGGTTCACTGGTTTTGAGTGGACAATCCGATCTGACAGCGGCTGAATTTATCTCGTATATCGCTATTTTCTCCCAGGTAACGCGCCCGGCCAAGGATATATCGAACGCCTTCAGCGGATCACAGCGTGGACTTACGTCAGGCGAACGGGTTCTCGAACTGATTGATACACAACCGGCTATTCAGGATAAGCCTAATGCTGTGACGCTTGATACCTTCCACGATCGAATTTCGGTGCAGAACGTATCATTTTCTTACAACATCGATACCCCTGTGCTACGTGACATTAGTTTCGACTTGCCGAAGGGAAAAACGATTGCGTTGGTGGGCTCATCGGGCGGAGGAAAGTCAACCATTGCCGACCTGATTCCACGCTTTTATGATCCTACATCTGGTACGATCATGATTGACGGCGTGGACATGCGTGATTGCACCGTAGCGTCGTTGCGGGAGCAGATGGGCATTGTCACGCAGGAGAGTATCTTGTTCAACGATACCATATTCAACAATATTGCTTTCGGTAGTAGCGCTACGGAAGCCGAAATTATAGACGCTGCCCGAATTGCCAATGCCCATACCTTCATTATGGAGCAGCCTGATGGGTACCAGACCCTGATTGGTGATCGGGGAGGTAAACTATCGGGGGGGCAACGACAACGTATCAGTATTGCCCGAGCGATCCTCAAAAATCCACCCATCCTGATTCTGGACGAAGCAACGTCGGCACTGGATACCGAATCCGAGAAGTTAGTGCAGGAAGCCCTTACGCGCCTGATGACCAATCGCACAACCCTTGTGATTGCCCACCGGCTAAGTACCATCCAACACGCTGATGAAATTCTGGTAGTGAATCAGGGACGTATCGTTGAGCGGGGCCGCCATGATGAATTGCTGACCCTGGATGAAGGATTTTATCGGAAATTAAGTACGATGCAAAGCGTTTGATTCGTCCGTTAATTTCCTGATCGATTGAGTATACGCTCAATATTTTCCTTATAAAAATCTCCCACGGGAATTTCTGTTTCGCCAATACAAACAAAGTCGCGTTTTATAGCTGTGATTTTACTGACGGCCACCAGAAACGATTTGTGCGTTCGCACAAAACCGGAAGCCGGAAGTTTTTCCTCCATCGCTCGGATCGACATTCGGGTCAGTACGGGCTTACGTGAGGAAGAAAGGTAAATCTTGATGTAATCCTTTAGTCCCTCGATATACGTAATGTCAGATGCCACGATTTTGACGAGTGTATATTCAACATTGACAAAAAAATCGTCCGGCTCGGGGGATGGTTGTGCCAGGCTATTTTGTTGCAGCCGGAACAATTCATGGGCTCGATTGCTGGCTTTCAGGAAACGCTCGAAACTGAATGGTTTCAGCAGATAATCTACGACCTGTAAACTAAATCCTTCCAGGGCGTAGTGTTCATAAGCGGTAACCAGAATAACCAGGGGTGGTTTGTGGAGTGATTGAAGAAACTGAATCCCGGTAAGCCGGGGCATCTGAATATCTAAAAAGAGCAAATCGATGGATGCTGTCTGTAGAACTTCATTGGCTTCCAATGCATTTTTACAGCTTTTTACCAACTGTAAAAAAGGAATCTGCCTGATCGTATCTTCCAGCAATTCACGAACCAGTTGTTCATCATCGATCACCAGACATCGCATCATATCAGTTGTACAGTTAAAGTACTGTGAAACCAGTTATCGGTGTCAGTTATTGACAACGTATACTTACCCCGATAAAGCAACTCTAACCGAGCCTTCAGATTGCGAAGGCCTATGCCCGAGTTCGTGTCTTTGCTGACAGCCGATTCAGGGTCAAATTTATTCTGTACGTCAAATATCAATTGTTCCTGATTCGCCGATAAATGGATGCGAATCTGTGGATTTTCGGTTGATCCAAGGCCGTGCTTAAACGCATTTTCTACGAAAGGAATCAGCAACATAGGCTCAATTAGGCACGCATGAGAAACATCGTCTACCGCCAGTTGATAATAAATAGGCGTCTCCTGTCCAAAGCGCAGTTTCTGTAAGTCAACGTAACTGGTGAGGTAGTCAATTTCTGTCTGAAGCGCAATTTTTTTGCCCTGTGTATCATATAGCATATAACGCATCAGATCCGAAAGCATCAGCAGTGATGGCTCTACCTGATCTGATTTTTTTCGGGCTAAGGAAACCAGATTAGTTAACACATTAAACAAAAAGTGCGGACTGATTTGAGAACGCAGAAATTTTAATTCCGCGCTTAGTTGCTCGGCCTGCTTTTGGGCCTGCTGTTTCTCCAACCGAATTTGGTCGATGATTTTCCGATAGACGATACTAATGAAAAAAAAAGCAATCGAAGGCCCAAAGACAAATTTATACGAAATGGGATTTTTAAGAACATCCGGTAGCCAGAATGCCAGAATGTGATATTTTAACTCCAGTGAACTCCCGACTAACGCAATACTCGCTAGCAGATATAGCCACCAGAAACGTCGATTTAGCCACTTAGGGTACAGATAAAACGCGTTGATATAGAAAATTGCCATGTGAATCAGGCCGGCCGCCGGGAAGAACGCGCCGGGGATATCACCTATCTTATAACCATTGGCTGCCGTAGAGACAACGTACGGCAACAGTAACTGCGTGCTCCAGATCAATACGTGAAAGGCGATATGGATCAACCTGGGACTGAACGGTATAGTCATTGAGCCAGCCGTATTGTATGAATCGTTTATCCGTAATGAGATCTTTTGTGAAGATAGTGATTCACCACTTTATTTTCCTGGCTGGGTATAATCAATCCATACTTCAGCAACAATTAGGTGCAGCACGAAGCCAAGCCAAAAGCCAGTCCCAAAAAATTCAGCGATCGTTAAGCCTGACCATGAACTGGTTGCAAACAGAACGGCATTAACGAGCCGAATAGTGGCTACCGCCAGACCAATGGCGTAAGCACGGATGATCCATTCCCGGTGCAAGGCAATGTTACGTTGCCGGATGTGACGGAAAGCTTTGTAGATGGCAACCAGAAAGAATATCGAAAATAACGTAGTCGCTGCCGCCTGATTGAACCCACCGATGGACGGCATGGCGAGGCTCATCAGTAAGGCCGTCAAGCCAATGATTGTACTGCTTAATAGAAAAATTCGTCCACTTCGGCGATGCCAAGCTGGATAATTACGCCGGATTTTTCTACTGAATTGAATAGGGCCTAATGTGACAAATAGCAGCGCAGGAACAATATGAATCAGCGTTAAAAACGGATAATGAGCAAATATCGCGTCTGTCTCACTAAAGGGTGATGCTGGTTTGGATGACACTGCTGGCCGATACCCATTCACAAGAATAGGCACCAGGAGGATGGTTCTGCGTACCACAATTCCAATCCCGATCAACGATAACAGGATCAGTGCGCCATACCCGAAACGAATCGTCATTTTGCCTGTTTGCATATGCTTTCTTTAGATGCTCTCGATAGATCTACTATCTATTGAGGTCGAAGCTAACTAAAGAAGAAATGATCGGGTGGAACACTAGACAAACGAGGTAAATTCGTAGAGCAAACAGGCAAGTCTGACTACATGAATTTCCCATCTGGCAATCGAATCGTTTATAAAGGGTGTTACCTGCTTACCTTAATCGTCCAGTCGGCTCCACTGAAGACTTTGTATTTATCCGAAAAATTGCCCTGATTAACAGCAATTGAAAAATTCAGTAGACTGTTAATATAGGCGACGTCGGTGCTGATAGGGACTTCTCCGAACGTATTAACCAACTGCACTGACTTGTCGTACAGGATTTTACTTTTCTGGAAAATCTGGATACGTAGTTTCTCGCCCGGTTTAATGCCGAGCTGGTCAATCATTGCTTTGGGGATATTGCTCCAAACATTGCCGTACTGAACATCAAGAACCGGGATATTACCCTGGACCAGGCCGTTTATATAGTCTGCTTTCTGATACGGCAACCGAACTACTTCATTGGGGAGCCTTGGACCTACCTGCTCAAATGTAATGGTACGTGACGCCAGCCGGGCGGCTGTATACGCATACACATCCCGCCCGTGAAACGTATACGACGCAGTTGAATTTTTCAGCCGGTTAATGGCTTCATCAATCTGCCGTACTTCCTGAATACCAAGATGTTCGGCTATCAACGTCAGTGTGCCGTTATCGGGTGTGACGATGTAATGTCCAGAGTTCGTTAGCATAACAACCGAATGCCGCTCTGTGCCAACACCCGGATCGCAGACGGATACAAATACCGTTCCTTTTGGATAATAGGGCACCGTTTGGTGAAGTCGATAAGCGGCTTCCCAAATGTTATAGGCCGGAATTTCGTGGGTGAGATCAAACAGTTTCAGCTCTGACGATACACCGAGCGCCACACCTTTCATGGCCGAAACGGCCCCATCTTTCAGCCCAAAATCAGATTGAAAGACGACAATACCATTTTGAGCAAAAACGAGTTGTTTAGCAAAGAGGACAAGCAGTACCGCTACGTTGTAAAAGATACGCATAGCAACAAAGTTTGATGGGTGAGATCAAGGCAAAATTTTCAACGCTGCTAGTTTCTTAAGGTTTTAAGGCTGCCAAAATTCAGTATAAGCCCTACCCCAATGTAGGTAGCGATGTCTCCAATAGTATAAACAATATGAATCCAGTTAAAATCAAGATCAACAACTGTCAGTACATACCCAAGTAGATAAACGCCCCAGAACGTAGCAATTATGAGTGATACTTGTCGATAGACACGTTGTTGATTGAGTGAAATCTGGTCGATAAACTGTTTCCAGAGCCGATATAGTGCTAATAAAATTACTACGTAGCTCAGTGCCGAAATGGCCCCCCAAATCAACTTGGGACCAGCTAAGACTTCGTTGTCAAATGAAAGCTGCTGATGGCCGATGTAGCCAGCCAAAACCATGAAAAAACTAGCCGTCAGCAACGTAGTAAGCTGGCGCTTAATCACAATTAGCTCGGCCTTGAGTACAAAAACTACCTGAATCAGCAACAGCGGTGTTGTGACGGCCCAGGCCATATATCGGTATTGGCCGATGGCGCTATACGATTCGCGGATGAGCGTTTGTCGGTCGTTGATGTCCGTCACGGTAGCCAACTCCGCCAGCATGTTGTGGTAATAGGATTGGATAACGTAATAGGAGGCACCTGCTATGACTGCAATAACGGCCGTCAACGCGTGTAAAACACGGTATTCTGAAGAGACAGTTGACTGTGTAGTCAGCGTAAAAATGAAATTTCCTATAAATGCAAACATGGTCACGACTAAGAAAAAGTACGTGACCATGGGCAAAAGGCCAACGACGCCCGCCGTTGGAATGAATGTGTTAGTTACGTCCATGAATGCAATAATGGTCGGCTTGAAGATACAGCCATTACAGCATTCATAATAACTTTTTATTTAGGCTGCTGCGCCTTAATCGAATTGATTTGCTGTTTCGACTTGTCAATCAATTGCTGCGCATAGGTTTTCAGCGTGGCATTATTGCCATATTGCAGATAAGTGGTCGCCATATCGATGGCATCCTGACGCTGGTCAAGCATAAGTACTGAAAAGTTCTTATCCAGATTGTTGGTCAGCTTGTCGCTGGAGCCAGTCTGTTGCAATTTCAAGCTCATCGCTTCAATATTGCGACTTTGTTGTTGGGTGAAAGCCTGGTTAGGACGAGTTGGTTTTAATTGACGCATCGTCCCATCAAGTAACGTAATGTCGGCTGCAGTACCAGGTAGCAACGACTTTGCCATTTGTGTCAAGGCGGTGTCTTTCCCATTCTGGATTTCCTGGTTCAATAAGTTCTGTGTTCCCTGCGCATGAATTTTAGCCTGAAAAGCGTAGTCAAAATCGGGATCGCCTGTCGCTGACAATTTCTTTAGTTGTGTAATTGTCTGTTGTAAAGGAGTAAGGAGTGTTGTTTTTGCTGGATCACCGCTAGCCGTACTGGCGGTTGTACCGCTGGTTGTCGCCTGAGCGCAGGCTGCTAATGAGCCACCGGCCAGCATAACAGCCAGTGCCCAGATTGATACGTTGGATTTTAGCGTTTTCATTGTTTCTATTAATTTATAAAGTCTTGACGTCGGTAAGTTAACCGGGTTACATACTAAAGACAAAAATTAATAGAGAAGGTTTAGTGAAGGTGATTTGGCACGAAGCATAAGAACTTAAAATTTGATGCAATCCGACCATTGCTCAACCCGCTGTACTTCAGGGGAGTTAAACCCTATTCAACTAAAACAGACAGCAATTTTTGCTGTCTGTTTTAGTTGAATAGAAAAGTATATGTGGTTACAACCGTATGATCTCGGCACCAATGGCGTTCAGGCGCGTGTCGATGTGCTGGTAACCCCGATCAATCTGTTCAATGCTATCAATGATGCTGGTTCCTTTGGCCGACATAGCGGCAATAAGCAACGCAACTCCCGCCCGAATATCAGGCGACGACATGCGAATACCCTTAAGCGGAATTTGCCGGTTTAGGCCCACAACCGTAGCGCGGTGTGGGTCGCAAAGGATAATCTGGGCACCCATGTCGATCAGTTTATCTACGAAAAATAGCCGACTTTCGAACATCTTCTGATGGATAAGCAGCGTACCCTGTGCCTGTACAGCCGTTACGAGGACGATACTTAGTAAATCGGGGGTGAAGCCGGGCCAGGGTGCATCGGCAACGGTCATCATGCCGCCATCCAGGAAGCTCTCAATTTGATAGTGATCCTGAGCGGGAATGAAAATATCGTCGCCCCGAAACTCCATCTGGATACCAAGCCGTTTGAATTGATCGGGAATAATGCCCAACTGCGGAATCTGGCAGTTTTTGATCGTAATTTCCGACTGAGTCATGGCCGCCATACCAATGAACGAGCCAATTTCGATCATGTCAGGCAGCATCGTATGTTCGGTACCCTGTAGTTCCGAAACGCCCTCAATTGTCAGCAGGTTAGAGCTAACGCCCGAAATCTTCGCGCCCATTGAATTGAGCATTTTGCACAATTGCTGAAGATAAGGCTCACAGGCAGCATTATAAATCGTGGTGATACCTTCGGCCATCACAGCGGCCATCAATACGTTGGCGGTACCCGTTACCGACGCTTCGTCGAGGAGCATATAGGTGCCCCGCAAATTGCTGGCATCCACCTGATAATAGCCGCCATCATTGGCATCGTAGTTAAACCGGGCACCCAGTTTCTCAAACCCCAGAAAGTGGGTATCCAACCGTCGACGGCCAATTTTGTCGCCACCGGGCCGGGGAATGCGTCCTTTTTTGAAGCGGGCCAGCATCGGGCCAAGCAACATAACGGAACCACGTAGGGCGGCTGCTTTGCGTTTATACGTATCACTTTCCAGATAGTCAAGATTAACGTCGCTGGCCTGGAAACGGTACGAACTTTCACCGATTTTCGTTACCCAGACACCCAGATCTCCCAGTAAGTCAATCAGTTGGTTGACATCACGAATGTTGGGGATATTATGAATCGTGACAGGTTCTTTGGTCAATAAGACGGCGCAGAGAATTTGTAACGCTTCATTTTTCGCTCCCTGCGGAACGAGTTCGCCATTGAGTTTGCGTCCGCCTGTAATTTGAAAGGATGCCATTCTTGGAATTATAAATGATGAATTATAAATGATGAATAATGCTGATATCTTTTTTTATCATTTATAATTCATCATTCATAATTAAGAAAACTACCGCCGACGGCGGTCGTTGTTGCGATTTGGACCGTCGTTCCGGTCGCGATTATTGCCGCGTGACCCATCTGACCCATCACCCCGATTCCGGTTATTGAAGTTACGTGGCGCGCCGGGTCCACCACCATCGCGATCGTTGCGGTTGTTTGGACGATTTGGCGCCCCTGGTCCATTATTCCGGTTATTGAAGTTACGTGGCGCGCCGGGTCCGCCACCATCGCGATCGTTGCGATTGTTTGGCCGCCCCTGGTTCGAGCCGCCATCGCGATCGTTCCGGTTACGCTGGTTGCCTTCGCGGTAATTATTGCCAACCCGCTGTGGTTGATCGCCAGTACGTTCACGGGGCGTTGCTTCGACTAATCCCTGTTCCCGAATGAGTTTTATGTCATCGTACAGTTTCCCGTTCGACAGTTCGATCAGGCTTTGGTAAATGGTCTCGTCTTCCACCGACTCCTTGTTCCATGCCTGATAAAACGTGCGCATCAGCCGTGTTAGGTATGAAACAAACGCCCGTCGTTCGTCGGGCTCTTCCAGTGCAATGGCTTTCGCTACCAATAAATCCACGTTTCGCCCGAAATGCTTGAATTTCAGGTTGTGCGTATTATAGGGAACTCGTTGGGGTTTTTTGCCCAGCGCTTCTTCTGATGGCGGGGGGTAGGGGCTATCTACATCCAGCGTAAAACCAGACATAATATACAGGTCGTCCCACAATTTATTGTAGTAGTCCTGCCCATCCTTCATGTTAGGGTGAATCTGCCGCATCAGCTCAATCAGGATATGCGCATAACGGGTGCGCTTTTCCCGATCTTCGATGTTGACCATGTTGTCAACTAACTTTTGGATACTACTGCCGTATTCTTTCAATGGCCTTGACGGATTCGTTATAAAGAAAACAAAAGTACAAAGAAAGGGGCGAAGGGCAAGGGGTACGTAGCACAGGGTTTGGGGCATAGGGTGTTAGGTAAACGGGGCAAGTAAGCAAGAACCGTTATCTTTGTTGCCCCTACACTCCGTCTCATGCCCCACACCCATCGCCATTTATTCCTTACTGAACTTATCGACACACTTCGATTGAGCGTCCCTATTATTATTGCTCAACTGGGTGTCGTTCTAATGGGTGTAACAGATAACCTTTTTGTTGGGCGCTTGTTGGGCGCAGTGCCGCTTGGTGCCGCTGGATTAGCTAATTCATTTTCGTTTTTGATGTCATGTGTTGGCGTAGGAGCCCTGCCGGTTGTGGCTGCTCTAGTGTCAAAAGCAAATAGCCAGAACGATCCGGCTACCATCAATCGACTGTTTCGGGCCGGGCTGCGCGTTGCTCTATTGCTGAGTATTGTATTGGGGGCCTTGTCGGCACTGCTGGCCTATAATTTTAGCCTGTTTGGCCAAACTCCCCAGGTAACATTGCTGGCCCGCGACTTCATGCTGATCCTGAGTGTATCCCTTTTGCCGTTGCTGGTTTTCGTGGCTGCCCGTCAACTTTGCGACGGCCTTCGTTATCCGCGTGTCGCGATGACAATTACACTCTCGGCCCTACTCATCAACGCTTTGTTTAACTACTTACTGATTAAAGGTGCAGGGCCATTTCCGGCTCTTGGGTTGATGGGGTCGGCTTGTGCTACGTTATTATCGCGGACTTTTATGGCGGGTGCCATGCTGGCTTATATTTATCGGGCTCCGCGTTTCAACACTTTTCTACGTACTGAGTTTAATTCGCTGCCGTCAGCCCAGGACGCCTGGTTGATTCTGCGGCTTGGTGTCCCCGGCGGACTAACCTTTTTCTTTGAAGTGGCTACATTCTCCCTCGCCGTTGTGATCGTCGGCTGGCTGGGTGAAGCTCAGCTGGCGGCTCACCAAATTGCGATCAATATGGCCTCCGTTACCTACATGATGGCAACGGGGATTTCGTCTGCTGCGGCCATTCGGGTTAGCGCGGCCGTTGGTCGGGGAAGCCGGGAAGGCGTCTGGCGGGCAGGCATGGCTGCTTTTGCTCTATCTGTAGGTTTTATGAGTATCGCTGCCCTGATTTTCCTGACCGCAAACAACTGGTTGGTCTTGCTTTATATCCGCGATAATCCCGCTGTGATCGCCATTGCTTCTTCGCTGGTTATTATGGCGGGAATTTTTCAACTATCCGACGGGGTGCAAGTAGTAGCTCTGGGTGGACTTCGGGGCTTATCGGACGTAAATGTACCGACGCTCATTACGTTATTTTCCTATTGGGTTGTTGCCTTACCGTTAAGCTACGTACTGGCGTTCCCGTTTAAGATGGATGCGATTGGCGTGTGGGTTGGCTTATTGGCGGGCTTAAGTATAGCCGCTGTACTGTTGACATGGCGATTTTTTCGGCGGGTCAAGCACATTAATCTGGCCTGATACTACGTATCAAAATATTGATTACAGTAGTCCTGACGCTACTTATTGCCACGTCCACAATGGCTGAAAATCCAGTGGTTGCTGGTTCGTAGCAGGAGAGTCACCAATCAAAATTTTCCCGTTTTTCTTAACCCAGGCATGGGCTTCGAATATTCCGTTCTTTCGTACGCCAATTATTATCTCCGTCGCCTTATCTTTTCGCAACATATATTTAAGCGCCAACGCCTGTGGCAGACAAACGGCTGATAACGTGTAGCTTACCGATTCGATTGCCCAAACCTTTTGCTTAATAGCATCATCCCTGACATCGACCTGATCGTTTGTTGCAATGGCTGACGCATACACGCTTTTGAAACGGGAAAACGAGAACACTTTCAGCGCGAGACGTATCGAAGCAACAACGAAAAATGCGTTCAGCAATAGCATTTTATCCGAAAAGGACAGCGAGAAAAATTTCTTAAATCGTCGCAACCATTTTTCCATTACCAACTTATGTCAAGGGTTTTTGTTAAACACAGAGCCACAAAGAACACAAAGGATTAATACACAATTAGTCTATTACTCTGTGCTCTCTGTGGCTCTGTGTTTATTAAAATACAAAGCCAGATTGATATATAGTTAGTTCATTCCGGCGAGCATCTCCGCTCGGGTTGGCCGGTCAGATGCCAATTCATAAACAATGCCTTCCCGGTCGAGATAATCGATAAACGTAGCATAATCGTCTTTCTCAACCGAAAATACATACCAGTTTTCGTAGGGCTCATTAAACAACTCAATTTCAGTTAATGAAACCTGTTTTTGTACCGCTCGTAATTGCTTTTGTTCGAGGTCGCCTTGCTTGATTAGAAAATACCACATAAATGGATTGACGTGTTTGATGTAAAGCGAAACCCCTGCACATCGGATTGATGTGCAGGGGTTTCAAATGGTTCAGACATAAGCCAATGTAACTATTTGTTCACGGCCAGGTTCACAGCCAGAATATAATCGGCCAGGAGCAACCCTGTTTCTGTTAGATACAGGTCCTTCTTCTTCTTCGCCGTTGGCGATGGTGTTCCTGTTTCATCTATTGGTGTAGTGACCTGCGATACTTTTGTAGCAGCTGCCCGTTTACGTTCGGCTTCGTCGCGTTCTTTGCGACGTTTCGCTTCCTGTAATGACACCACCGTGTTTTCTTTGGCTTTCTTAAAATCAGCCAAATCCTGTGCTAGCTGCTTTAGTTCTGGGTCCGACTTCAGTCGCTGATCGAAACGGTCGCGCAGGCGGGCCAGAATTTTATCGTCAACGGCACGTGATTGTTCGTAGCGGGTTGACTTGATCTGATCCCAGGGCAACGCACTCGGCTGCGAACTTTCACCATACTCTTCTGCCGAAAATGCCGATGGAAATTGTACATCAGGAGTTACGCCTTTGTGCTGCGTGCTACTGCCATTAATGCGATAGAACTTCTGAATCGTCATTTTCAACTGGCCCACCTTCTCAGGGTCTTTCGGTAAAAACCGATTGAGATCAACCAGTGTCTGTACGGTGCCTTTGCCGAAAGTTTGACCTCCCACAATAATTCCGCGCTTGTAATCCTGAATCGCTGCTGCAAAAATCTCGGAAGCCGATGCGCTGAACCGGTTCACCAGAACAGCCATTGGACCATCGTAGGTAACAGACGGATCGGGATCTGTATACACTTCTGTTTCGCCGTTCGACTCACGAACCTGTACAACCGGCCCATTTGGAATGAACAGGCCAGTCAGGTCAATCGCTTCCGTCAGAGATCCACCGCCGTTATCGCGTAGGTCGATCACAATACCATCGACTTTTTCGCCTTTCAGCTCATCAATGAACTTCTTCACGTCGCTTGTCGTGCTGCTGAAGCCTTCCTCACGTTTGCGAGCGCCTTCAAAATCACGATAGAACATCGGGATATTTATGACACCAATCTTAAACGGTTTCCCGTTGTCAGAGACTTCAATCACTTCCTTTTTGGCCCGCTGTTCTTCAAGCTTAATTTTTTCACGTACCAGACGAATTTCTTTTGGCGGAGCACCAGCCAGCGCATCGGGAGAAACCACCTGCAAACGTACCACCGTGCCTTTAGGGCCTTTGATCAGTTTCACAACTTCATCTACCTGCCAGTTCATGGTGTTCACCATAGCACCATTATCGCCCTGCGCTACACCCGCAATTTTATCATTTGTCTTTAACATGTTGCTCTTGAAAGCTGGACCACCGGGTAACACGCTCGTTATTTTGATGTATTCACCGTCTTCCTGCAACATGGCGCCAATACCTTCCAGCGACTGACTCATCTCCTGGTTGAAGCGATCAGCACTATTGGGCGAGAAATAATTGGTATGTGGATCCAGTGACTCGGCAAACGAGTTCATATAGATCTGAAACACATCTGCACTTTTCACCCGGTTAATGGCTTTGTCGAGGTTGGCATATCGTTGCTTCATTGTTGCCGTAACGACACTGTCCTTCCGATTTCCCAAGCGTAGCTCCAGTTCCTGGTTTTTCAGGATTTTTAGCCACAGCTCGTTCTGCTCTTCCACCGTTTTTGGCCAGGCAGCTTTCTCGCGATCAGTATTGAATGTTTCATCGGCCGTAAATGTGAACGGCTTGGTGATCTGGGCTTTGATGAATTCACTACGTTCTGCATATCGTTTACGGAAAAGGTTATACAGATCGTAGGCCGCTGTCAGATCACCGTTGATGAGGGCATCGTCAATTTGATAGCGGTACTTTTCAAAAGACGCTACGTCTGACGCCAGTAGATACGTTTTGTTACCATCAACTTCTTTCAGGTAATTGTCCCATACAACCGACGACAGCGAATCATTGAGTGGGACTTTCCGATAATGGTATTGCGTTAGTAGCTTAGCTACCTGTACTTCCACTTTCTCCTGCGAGATAGATGGTTTCAGGTCATCCGCCGTGTAAGAAGTAGGCTTAGACACAGCGCCCGCATCGGTAGCCTGGCCCGTGGCTCCATTCGATGGCGAATCCGGCTGAAAACTTAGCATCAGCACGGGCAATAGGGTTACCAGATACTTTTTCATCTACATTACCCAGGTTAATGGTGAACGCGTGAGCTACTGGCGCCAGTAGCTCACGCGTTCACTCTTGTTTATTGTTTAACAATATCAAGCAGTTCTACGTCGAATACCAACGTCGAACCAGGTTTAATGTCGGCGCCAGCACCCCGATCGCCATAAGCCAGGTCAGATGGAATGTAAAGTTTCCATTTTGACCCAACTGGCATCAGTTGCAGCGCTTCCGTCCAACCTTTAATCACCTCACTAACACCAAATTCGGCCGGTTGACCACGCTCCACTGAACTATCAAATACTTTGCCATCCAGCAATTTACCCGTATAGTGTACTTTAACTCGATCTGTGGCCGTTGGTTTAGCCCCGGTCCCTTCTTTTTCGACAGAATATTGTAAACCGCTGGCGGTAGTTGTTACTCCCGCCTTCGCTTTGTTCTCATTCAAAAATGCAGTGCCAATTTTTTTGTTCTCGGCCGATGCTTTCATGCCTTCTGCGTTGCGAGACGCCATCTGCTTCTGCATAAATGTATTCATGACCTGTCCAGCCTGCACCTGTGTCAGCTTAGTAGGTTGATCTTTGAGTGCATCTTCTAACCCACGTATCAACAACGCATTGTTAATGTCAGAAATGCCCTGTTGTTTGAGATTCTGAGCCATAAACATCCCAATGCTATAGCTAACTGAGTCCTGAGTGGAGGCTATTGCAATTCCCGTTGCTGGTTTGGCAGCCGTTGCGGGTTTTGCCGTTGCGGGCTTTTTAGCTACAGGTTTTTTCACTTGTGCAGTCGCGGAACCAGCGACAAAAACAGCTGACACCATACCGGCCAGCATCAATTGGTTGAACTTCATGCGAAAACGAAACGTGGTGTATATAAACGAAAGTAATACTATTGAAACGTGAATGAATAGGATAAAAGTTTAAGTACAGGCTGGTTTGATAAAAACATTTTAGTTCTCAATTGCTTCTCAAACCCATTTGTATCCATTGGAATAAGGAAATAAAAGTAGCTTAAAAATTGGCTGAGATCAATTTTGACCTCTTAAACTATGGCTAATTTGGATAAACGGTTTCTATTGATTGACTACTGGTTGCCGTCGTTGCTTTTTTATATCGGAAAAGTCTAAGATTCAGCTACTGAATATAGGTTTCGTCGTATTTTTATTAAATTTTAATCGTACCTTTGCGGCCGAAAAATCAACATTAAATTCTCATTATACACATATGGATTCCGTAAGACCCGACGAGATATCAGCCATCCTGCGCCAGCAACTGGCTGGAACGCAAACCGAGGCTGAACTCGAAGAAGTCGGTACGGTGCTGCAAATTGGTGACGGCGTAGCGCGTATCTACGGCCTCTCGAAGGTGCAGGCCGGCGAATTACTTTCGTTCGACAATGGGCTTCAGGCTATGGCTTTAAACCTTGAAGAAGATAACGTTGGAGCAGTATTGCTTGGCGATTATTCGGAAATTAAGGAAGGCGATACCGTTAAGCGCACCGATCAGATTGCCTATGTTAACGTTGGAGATGGTATCCTGGGCCGGGTAGTAAACACACTCGGTCTGCCAATTGATGGTCTTGGCCCCATTCAGGGCGAATTATTCCAAATGCCGCTGGAGCGTAAAGCGCCGGGCGTAATTTACCGCCAGCCGGTAAATGAGCCGCTGCAAACGGGAATCAAGGCTATTGATGCCATGATCCCTATTGGCCGCGGCCAGCGCGAATTGATTATTGGTGACCGTCAGACGGGCAAAACGGCCGTTGCGATTGACACTATTATCAACCAGAAAGAATTTTACGACAAAGGTGAACCTGTGTTCTGTATCTACGTAGCCTGCGGTCAGAAAGCATCGACCGTGAAGCAAGTTGAGCAAACACTACGTAAAGCTGGCGCTATGGATTACACCGTAGTCGTTGCCGCCAACGCATCCGACCCTTCGCCAATGCAGTTCTTTGCGCCGTTTACGGGTGCCGCCATCGGCGAGTATTTCCGCGACACAGGCCGTCCTGCCCTGGTTGTTTATGACGATCTGTCGAAACAGGCGGTTGCTTACCGTGAGGTGTCACTGCTGTTACGTCGGCCACCAGGCCGCGAGGCTTATCCAGGAGACGTATTCTACCTGCACAGCCGGTTGCTGGAACGGGCCGCTAAGGTCAACTCCAACGACGACATTGCTAAAAACATGAACGATCTGCCACCTTCACTGAAAGATAAGGTAAAAGGCGGTGGTTCATTAACGGCTCTGCCAATCATTGAAACGCAGGCAGGTGACGTATCGGCTTATATTCCGACAAACGTAATCTCGATTACAGACGGCCAGATCTTCCTGGAATCGAACCTGTTCAACTCGGGTATTCGCCCAGCCATTAACGTAGGTATTTCGGTATCACGTGTAGGGGGTAATGCCCAGATCAAGTCGATGAAAAAAGTGGCTGGTACGTTGAAACTCGACCAGGCTCAGTTCCGCGAACTGGAAGCTTTTGCCAAGTTCGGTTCTGACCTTGATGCGTCCACTAAACTGACCATCGAACGTGGTCGGCGGAATCAGGAGATATTGAAGCAGCCTCAGTACTCACCGGTTGCTGTTGAGCAGCAGGTTGCCATTATCTACGCATCGATCAATGGATTGCTGGATAAAGTGCCGGTCAACAAGGTGAAAGCCTTTGAAGGGGAGTTTGCCATGGTATTGGGTGCACAGTATCCCGCTGTCCTGGCCGATCTTCGGGCTGGTAAACTAACCGACGAAGCCATCGCAACGCTGAAGAAAGTAGCGGCTGATCTGTCGGCGCAATATTAAAATCAGTCGATAGTCGGTAGTCAATAGTGGTCGGAAAAAATACTGACGATTATTGACTATCGACTGACTTATTACACACATGGCATCACTGAAAGAAGTACGCGCCCGAATTGCCTCAATTAACTCGACGCAGCAGATTACTAAAGCCATGAAAATGGTGGCGGCTGCCAAGTTGCGCCGGGCGCAGGATAATATTACGCAATTGCGGCCTTATGCCAGGAAACTGAGCCAGATGCTCGGAACGGTTTCGGCTGGCACCAGCACAGCTTCCGAAAATCCATACAAGCAGACACGTACCGTTGAGCGCGTTCTCCTGATTGTAGTTACATCAGATCGTGGTTTATGCGGAGCCTTCAATACGAACGCCGTAAAAGGCGCACTAGCCCTCATCGATGAGAAATACACTTCTCAGGCCCGATCCGGGAATGTTGAGATCATGGCCATTGGTAAGAAAGGGGCTGAAGCGTTTCAACGCCGGGGGTTTAAAGTAAACACAAACCACGTAGAAACATTTAGCTCACTAAATTTCGCCACGGTACGTGCAGCCGCTGAAGAAGCTATGAATGGCTTTGCAACAGGTCGTTATGACGTGGTTGAAGTGATTTACAATGAATTTAAGAATGCTGCGATGCAGATCGTACGAACGGAGCAGATGTTGCCCATCGTTTCGGCCGAAGCACCAGCAGGCGTACCAGCTACGTCGATCAACTATATTTTTGAACCATCGGAAGAGGAGATCATCACGGAGTTAATTCCGAAAACGATCAAGATTCAGTTGTTCAAAGCGGTGCTGGATTCAAACGCATCAGAACACGGTGCCCGAATGACAGCCATGGATAAAGCGACCGAAAATGCGGGTGAACTGCTGAAAGAGCTTCGGCTGGTTTATAACCGGACTCGGCAGGCAGCTATCACGACCGAAATTCTCGAAATCGTAGGCGGTGCCGAAGCATTAGCCAGTGCCTAAGGGTAATAAAACTTATTTTTACTGCGCAAAGCCGCTTCTACTCAGGGAGCGGCTTTGTTATTTATACCCTAATTTTGCTACTGATTGCAACGGTTTGCGCTCAGATAGCGTCATGGTGAATAGTTATCTGTTTTAGTACGTTCTTATACTATCGCCATGAGCCACTTCTAGGGTCTTCAACAAGAATAATAAGAGGCTAAGCAACCTGGTTTAAGCCTTGTAAATAGCCCCGTTGAAAGGGGATGAATTAATCCTCCGTTAAAAATGCTTAAAATTGGGTTGCCTTCTGATTGTCAGCTACTTAAAGAGGTGATTGGGCACGTAGATAACATGCAAAATCGGAACGAAGAAGCCCCGATTTTAGTTATTAAGTTGTGATATACGAACGGCCGATTCTTTAGCGTTTACTTATCATTCCGGTAACTGTTTAACGACTCAAATAACATGAAACTCAAAAGCATAATCACTAGTCTGTTTGTTGTTGGTACGTTGGCATCCTGCGCACCTGCACTTACGGTTAAATACGATTACGATCCTAAAGTGAACGTTCGGCAGTTTACAACCTATCGTATCGAAGCTGATAGGCAACGTAACGCTGACCCTATTGTGGGCAGTAATTTGAACCAGCGCCGTATTGCTGATGCACTGGATCAATCGCTCAAAGCACGCGGCTACAAACCCGTAACCCAGGGCGAAGCTGACTTGGTTGTTCGTTTCTTTATGGATTCTAAAGACAAGCAGCAGATTCAGTCCAACAACATGTATTCCCCTTATTCCTGGTGGTACGGTGGCATGGGTAACAACGTTTACTCACGGCAGTATGAAGAAAACCGCGTAGTTATCAACGTACTGGACGCCCGTACGAACGACATCGTATGGCAAGGCTGGGCAACAGGACAACTGAATAGCCGTAATAAGGAGCGTGACCGCGATCAGGCTTTCCGCGAAACGGTGACCAGTATCATGAAGAACTTCCCTGAGAGTGCTGGCCAGGATTATGGCGCAGCTCGGTAAGGTATCAAAATAGTCCATAAAAAAACCTGCTATCGTTGGATAGCAGGTTTTTTTATGACATGGTGTTCTTTCTTTAACACAAAAAAGGCATCCACTGGTGGATGCCTTTTTTGTCATTTCATAGGTTGGTTATTCAAATATGTTGCCATCGTAAGTAACGCTGGCGAGTTTTTTATCTAAATAGTAAACTTGATCGGCCGGAATCTGATCGATCAGTTCGAGGCAACGACGAGCGATATACTCTTCTTCCATCTGCTCTCTCACGTACCATTTCAGCAACTCTTCCGTGGCATAATCGTTCTCCCGACGGCAAATGCTGATAATTCGGTTGATTGAATCTGTCACAGAAATTTCCTGTTCCAGAGCACCTTCAAATACTGAACGTAGTGAGTCGAATTCCTGACCGACTGCCGGAATCTCGGGGGAATAGGCAGTTGCACCCTGGTCGCAGAGGTAGTGAAAGAATTTCATCGCGTGTTTACGTTCTTCCTCCGACTGCTTATAGAAAAAGCCAGCACTATGATCGAACCCATTCCGGTCGCACCAGCCCGCCATCGCCAAATATTTCGACGACGAAACCATTTCCATTTGTATCTGCTGGTTTAGGGCCAGTTCGACACTTTCTTTAACTGAGGTGCGTAATCTTGCTAAATCTTTCATGGTGTTAACCGTGTCCGGTGAGAAATTCATATGCCAAAACAACACAAAAAAACCGACCGTTGTTACACAGTCGGTTGATATACAGGAAATTTAGAAAAAGTCTATTTATGCCTATTCGGCTAAAGTGCAACCACATTCGCGAAGCATCGCGTTTAACTCAAGCATGAGTTTGGCACCGTTGAGCAATTCGCGCAGGTGAACAATTTCACAAAGCGTCAATACATAACAGCGCTCGGAGCGGGGAAGCGCCAGGATTTCAACGTCATCGGCAGCAGCAGTGCTTAAGGCCATCTGCCGGATGTCGACCGTTTCGACCATACGCCGGAATTGTGTAAAGTCACGTGCCGAAAACTGGGTATGCGTGTCCCAAAATTCCAGAATCAGCCGATTACTTACATCACACTGATAAACAACACCTCTCTCGGTCCGAAATACTTCCTGATACGTTACTGGTACGTTCCCCGTCATGGTTGCACAAATGAGTATGCAAAGATACAACGCACTAGTTAGTTTAGATAGTTTCTAAACAATATTTTTTCGACAGCTTCAAGGAGCGGCATTGCCTGATAACCAGCCCGTTTGTCCGTCCGCGCTACGTATCAACTGAAACATATTGGCTGTGGCAAGTACGTCGACAGCCGAACCCGCCGGCAATGTCCTGATTGTGGCGGCCTGACTGTTAGCGGACTCTAACAGATTGCTTTGCACAGAAAGCGCAAGCTTCTTAAGTGGCCGCTTGAGGGTTTCAACGGTATTGCTGGCTACGTATCCGGTTAACCCGTCGGGTAACTCAACGCGCAGCCAGAATTCGGTACCACCAATAATCGTCAGGGCCGATGAAGCAGAAAGTTTTCGGAGAGCAGGAGAATCATTATGTGGCGCAATCCGAACCACTGAATTTGCCCCCGACACACGTATTGAATCACCCAGCCGTGCTACGGGCAACACCGGTTGTTTCGCCGGGCCGCGTCCGAGCCGGATGAAAGGCAACGGATTTAGGGCTGAGTTGCCAGGGCCATACAGGCCAAAGTGTAAATGCGGACCAGTGGTTCGGGCATTCCCTGTATTTCCGACAAACCCCACTGTGTCGCCAACCAGTACCCGCTGCCCGTTGCTGACCTTCCAACTGTCGAGATGGGCATAGTAGAGACTGATACCGCGGCTATTATCGGTCAGAAATGCGAAGTTTCCGCCTAGTTTATTCGTTCCAACACCCGTAATTGTTCCATTCACGGAGGCTAACGCTGGTGTTCCTCTCGGCGCGAAAATGTCCACGCCCTCATGGCGACGGCGACCACCATCGCGAGCAGCGCCGAAAAAACTGGCAATCTGTTTGCTATCACGTCCCTGCACCGGAAACGCCAGGGCTGGCTCGCGCGTAATGGTAATCGTATAGTTACCGCTACGTAGTAACTCGGGTTGGACCCGGATCAGGTAGGTCTGTGTTTTTCGAGGTTCCCAGGCCAATACATTCGTGTCCGCTTTCGATGTAGCAACGGGCTTGGTTTGTTGACGATCGTTAAGCTCAAATACGTCAATAAATACCTGTGCTTCTTTTCGTCCCTGTGTTTCAACTTTTATCAGGAAGCGGTCACCCCGTTCGGCCGCAAGGCGATAGCCCACCGCAAACGCTTTGTTGGCGGAGAAGTACCCACTTTCCCGATACGGTACGGTTATTTTAAGCGAATCCTGGAGGGCTCGTTCACTAGCCATAATCCACTCGCTGCCGAGTGCAGTTTTGTCAAGTTTAGCGGCCTTGAGAGATTGGCTATACTGATCGTGGGGAGATGGAGATCGAAACAGGTTTTGCGTAGGACCAAAACCCGTACAGGCGCTGAGCCAGCCAGCCAGCAATCCAATCCAAAAAAAACGAAATACCTTATTTACTGCCATAGTATTCTGTTAGACGACTTTTTCGCGGTGATAGATCAGCCGGGATAAGTAAACAACCATGATTAACCCTACTAAAATACTCAGAAAAGGGAGTAAAAACGATAACCCAGCCGCAGCCGTATAAGTTATCGTGCTAATGAGCAGGCTAGTGTAAATCGACCGAATGCGAACCTGGGCAGCGGGCCGTTTGAGCAATCGGTAGTTATCGGTCGCGTAATTCCACATGCTGAATAATGTCCAGGATATGCCCGCAAAGAGCAGCATGTACAGCGCAGACGATAGCTGGTAAGCAGGGGTGTTGATGTAATCGGCGAGTAGCGACGTAGTGAACGGGACAACACTTACTAACAGGAGTAACAGGCCGTTATAAAACATGAATCGCACATCACTCCGCCGAATAACATTATACATCCGGTGGTGATTCAGCCAGATGATAAAGATGGTTGTGAAGCTGATGAAATAGGCGATGTAATTAGGCCACTGGTGATACAGAGCCAGGGCTAAGGAATGACTGGACGTAGCGGCTTTCAGGCTTGGCGCTTTTAACTGAAAAGTAAGAAGCGTTATATCAATTGCAAAAACACCATCGCTGAAAGCTTCAACACGCACTGTATCGCTTTCCTGAAAATCTGCCATTCGTCCACACAGGATTACCTGTTTAACAAACGGTTAGTGAAGCAAATAGTTATGGGTCCATCTAGTACGTATCGCTTTATCGAGTAATGAGACTATGGTAAGACAACATGTAGGCTCATTACCCGATAAAATTTACTGTTAAGAAGCACAGCTAAGCTTCTGCCCGTTGGCTTCGTTTGGTCAGGAAGTAGACGGGAATACCTAAGCCCGCAATTAAAAGGCCCATTCCGGTATTGAAGGTTTTTGTGTAGAGCAGAATCGCGCAGATGGTCAGGCCCGCAATGATATACAGCGCTGGAACAACCGGATAGCCAAACGCCCGATAAGGTCGCTCTGTGTTGGGTTCAATGCGACGAAGCCGGAACAAGCCAAAAATGGTGACGATGTAGAACAACAGGGACGCAAATGTGCAGTAATCGAGTAAATCACCGTATTTACCCGACAGGCACAATAAAGATGCCCAGATGCACTGAAGCCATAACGCCCGGCCCGGAACGGCATTCTCGTTCAGGTGCGAAGCCTGTTTGAGGAACAGGCCGTCTTTAGCCATAGCATAATACAACCGCGCGCCCGCCAGAATCAGGCCATTATTACAACCGAAGGTCGAAATCATAATCAGCACCGCCATGATGGCAACGGCTACGTTTCCGAAAATTGTTTCGACGGCGGCCGTCGCCACACGGTCGGCGGAAGCAAATTGAATGCCCCGGCCGATGATGTCTGTTGCGGTTGGAGAGCCTTTTAACGGGAGCAGCGACAGGTAAGAGATGTTCGCTAAAAAGTAGATCGTCGTCACCAGGAGCGTGCCGAAGAACAGAGCCAGTGGAATGTTCCGACGTGGATTTTTGATTTCGCCCGCAATGAATGTTACGTTATTCCAGGCATCAGCCGAAAATAATGAGCCAACCATCGACGTGCCGAAAGCCAGAATAAGCGCCATACCCGCTAGTGGAAGTACTTCTCCCGTAGCCGACGTAAGGCTGGCATCCCAGGCGTTATCGAGGTTGGTGGAGAGCAAACCACTGCTCAACCCAATGGTAATGCCAATAACAATTAGCCCCAGCAACGCAATCAGTTTGGCCGAAGTAAACACATTCTGAATGAGTTTTCCGCTCTGGACACCCCGGCTGTTGAGCCAGGTTAGCAGGACCAGGCTGCCAATGGCAAACAATGACCCCAGCGTGATCTTTATGGGACCCAGCGCGAGTAATACGTTATCGGGGCCGAGTGCCGGGACAAACACGGCTGTGTATTTGGTGAAGGCGACCGCTACGGCTGCAATCGTACCTGTCTGGATAACCATGAACACAGTCCAGCCATATACAAAGCCCGTCAATGGACCGAAAGCCCGTTGAATGTAAATGTATTGGCCACCCGCTTTAGGCATCATGCCAGCCAGTTCGCCGTAACTGAGCGCGGCCGCTACGGTCAATACACCGGTCAGCACCCAGAGCATAAGCAGCCAGCCCGACGACCCAAGGTTGCGAGCCATGTCGGCTGTAACGATGAAAACGCCGGAGCCAATCATGGAGCCGGAAACGATAAGGGTCGAGTCGAGCAGACTCAGCGAGCGTTTGAATTCGGTTGGTTCGGTAGCCAAATCGGCTGACGAAACAGAGTTTGCCTGATTGTTTGCCATGAAGAAGACGATATGAATGACAAGAACCGGCCAATCGGGCAAAAAAACAAACCAGTACGGCCAAATCGCTCATATCTCAGCCTAATTGATAATTAATGTTGGGAATAAAGGACTATTTGCCAAATTGTATTTTGTCGATCACGCACGGCTTAGAAACGGGCTTCTGCTTATTAGCGCACGTCAATTTCATCCACCGCTAGTTGGGCCGCCTTGCCGGGCGTTCGCATCCCCGCCGGCACCTGACCAACGTTCCGGGCGATGATGCGAACGTAGCGAACGGCGACTGGTGCAAAATCGAAGGGAAGCCGAACGATGGCTCGTTTCCCGTTTTCATTAGCGTTCGTTTTGGCCGTTAGTACAGACGTGAACGTCTTCCCATCCTCAGAAACGGAAATCTCAACCTGTTTAGGCAGGCAGAAATTCTTGGCCGTATATTTCAAAAAGCCAATGTGAACGCTTTCCACCGACTCCGGCCTGCCAAGGTCAATGACTACGTTGATATCGGTCTTGAATGAGACAATACCTGACAGTTCGTAGCCACCCATGCCAGCCGTTGTGCCGTCGGTCAGGCTATAGTTTTTGTCGGGGCGGGTGCTGTTGGGGGCGTTAAGCAGCGTGTACGGTTTACTGGTAGCTTTTGAGATAATAAACTCTTTTCGGACTTTCGCCAGTTGGCTCAGCGCCTTGCCATTGTGGAACGTTGCGGTTCGAATAATAGCCGATTTTTCCAGTAGAAATGGCTTTTCGTAAACCGGTGATTCGTTCGAAGGGATGCTACCGTCGGTTGTGTATCGAATGCTCTGTGCAGGAAGTACAGACGAACCGTCAAACAGGACTGGTTTAACCGCCGACAGGATAACTTCTACTTTGCCTTCGGGTGTTGGTTTGGCTGCCGGGATGGCGTCGTAAATTGTTCCGGCATAATGGACGTTTAATGCTGTCAATCGCTCGAAATGAACGGATAATCGGCGTATAAAATCATCGTAATTTTTCAGTGATAAGGGCGTCCAGGCCACTTCGGCCATCGCTGCGGCCCGTGGCCAGATCATGTACTCGGCCTGACCGGGCGTTGAAATATACTCCGTCCAGAGGTTACCCTGAACCCCCAGAATATGCGTTGCATCGGCGGGCGATAATTCGGCAGGCGTAGGATCATACGAATAGACTTTTGCCAGGGGTAAAGACCCGCCAAAGCCTGTCGGTTCCATGTCGGGGTCGCCCTGGAAATGGTCGAAGTAGCAGAACTGGCCGGGTGTCATAATGACGTCGTGCTGTTGTTGGGCCGCTTTGATACCGCCTTTGATACCACGCCAGCTCATCAGCGTTGCCTTGGGCGACAGTCGAAGTTTCGGACCATCACCTTCCAGAATCTCATCCCACCCAATTATTCGACGCCCTTTGGCCGCCACGAATTTGTCAATCCGGAGAACGAAATAGCGCTGTAATTCACTCTCGTTTTTTAACTTGTGACGCTTGATAAGCTGCTGGCAAAAAGCGTTTTTCCGCCATACCGTTTTAGGGCACTCATCGCCACCGATGTGAATGTACTGACTTGGAAACAAGGCCATTACTTCCGTTAATACGTCTTCCAGAAAGGTAAACGTTTTTTCGGTTGGGCAGAACACATCGTCAAATACGCCCCATTTAGTCGACACCCGGTAGGGTTCGTTTGACAGCGATTTGGGCGAGCAACCCAGTTCGGGGTAGGCCGCTAACGCAGCCAGTGCGTGCCCAGGAAGCTCAATTTCTGGCACTACGTTGATGTATTTGGTCGCAGCATAGCGAACGACCTCCCGAATATCAGCCTGCGTATAAAAACCACCATAGGGCTCACCGTCGAATACTTGCGGATCATAATCGTCGTAGTGGCCAATAATCGTTTCGGGTCGATGCGATCCAATCTGCGTCAGTTTTGGGTATTTTTTAATCTCAATGCGCCACCCCTGATCGTCGGTTAAGTGCCAATGAAACGTATTGAATTTATGCAGGGCCATCAAATCAAGGTATTTCTTAATGAACGCTACGTGGAAAAAGTGTCGGCTAACGTCGAGATGCATCCCACGGTACAGATAGCGCGGACGATCCTCAATGTGGCAGGCAGGAATGGTGAGGGGCAGCGGGTTTTGATCGGGGAGTAAGGGCTCCGTGCCCTTTGCGCCACGCCCCATGCCCTTACCCCCATGCCCCAATACCGCGGGTGGTAGTAATTGATACAAGGTCTGAACGGCGTAGAAGAAACCCTTCGGGTTGGCGGCTTCGATGGTCACCAGCTTATCTGTTACGTCGATTCGATAGCTTTCTTCGCTGAGCGTTGTATCGCGGGATGGTAAAAACTGAATTAGGTTTGGCACCTCCTCCCGATTCGCCTGCGTGGTCTTACCAGTACTTTGTATCCGAATAGTCAGGCCACTACTGCGGTTTAGTTGATGCGCGAACGTATCGGCAATAGCTTTCAGCGCGGTCTGCGCGAGCGGGATGCTAATCGTAGTGGTCTGATTGATAATAAATTCACCGGGACGAGCCTCCAACTGAGCCGGACGTGGAATGATGGTATAGCGGTCACTGGACTGACAAAAGGCAAGGACTGATTGCAGCATATAAACAGCAATCAATGGAAAACGAATAAGCATACGCAAGTCCGGCGGTGGCCGATAATCTGCAAAATCAACGTAGAAAGGTTGGAAACCGTGTAAATATCTTGCCGTATGTCGTTGTTATTCGCTCTGGCGCGGGTTTGAGTTGGTGACAGAATGGTCATAAAACAGGGGTCACAATTCAAAATTGTGACCCCTGTTTTTGATGAAAAACTTTATTTGGGTAACTAGCTGGGCACTTGCTCACCAACGAGCACTTTGGGTCCCTGGCGGTTGATCTGCGAAACATAAGCTTCGCTGGTGATGCCAACCGACAGAAACGCCTGCTGCATAGCTGCGCCAACTCGTTCAGCGGTTTCCGCATTACGACTCAGTGCAAACATAGATGGCCCCGAACCCGAAATACTACATCCGAGAGCGCCATTATCCAGAGCAGCCTGTTTGGCTTCGTTAAATTCCGGAATCAGGATGGCTCGGACTGGCTCGATAATTACGTCGACCAGAGATCGGCTGATGAGATCGTAATCGGGCGTCATCAAACCGGCAATCAATCCCGCTACGTTCCCCATCTGGATGATGGTGTTTTTCAGCGAGACTTCATTTTTGAGGATGAATCGGGCATCTTTCGTATTGACCTCAATATCGGGGTGAACCAGCGTACAGAATAGCGAAGCGGGTGTTTCAATTCGAATAACATCCAGCGGTTGATAACTACGAATGACGACAAACCCGCCCAGTAGGGAAGGGGCTACGTTATCCGCATGAGCGGAACCGCTGGCTATGCGTTCGCCTTCCATCGCAAATGGCAGTAACTTCATGATTGGCAATGGCCGACCAAGGAGTTCATTTATGGCATAAACACCCGCTACCGAACTGGCGGCACTGGACCCCATGCCACTACCCAACGGCATTTGTTTATGCAGCACAATATCAACACCTACATCGGTCCGGTTGATGTGCTTCAAGTACGTCTGAATGGCTATGCCTGCCGTGTTGCGTGATGTTTCGCGGGGTAACCGGCCTTCGTCGCCAATAATATCGGTAATACGAACGCCCGGTTCATCGCGGGCGGTAAGCGTAATCTGATCGCCGGGATTATCGACGGCAAAGCCAAAAATGTCGAATCCACAGGCAACATTGGCAACTGTAGCGGGGGCAAACACAGTAATTGAATTCACGGTAGGAAAGGGGCAATTTATGCACAAATTAAGCGATTTTAGGCCGTAAAATCAATGTTGCTCCATAGCCTTCCTGAACCTACTTATGTATTTTGTGGTACAAAAAATTAATCTTATCATACCCTATTATTTACAACTTTTATGAAGGACAGCCGAAATGTGATTCTTTACATTGCCATGAGTCTGGATGGCTACATTGCAGCGCCCGATGATGATTTAGGCTTCCTGTCAATTGTTGAGCAGGAAGGCCAGGATTATGGGTACTCTACGTTTATTGAGACAATAGATGCAGTTATTGTGGGCCGGAAAACGTATGACAAGGTGCTGGCAATGGGGTACGATTTTCCGCACAGCGATAAGGATACTTACATCGTGACCCGAACAAAGCGACCGAGTATTGGTAACCTTACATTTTACACGGGAAGCTTACCCGACCTTGTTGCAAATCTGAAAACCGCAGGTGGTAAAAATATCTTCGTCGACGGTGGTGCCGAAACGGTGCATGAACTGCTGAAAGATGATTTGATCGATGAGTTATACATCTCCATTATTCCTATTCTGCTTGGCGATGGCATCCCGTTATTCAGGAAAGGAAGACCAGAACGAAAGCTCAAACTAATAACCGCCACGTCTTTTGATAAGGGACTGGCGCAGTTACACTACGTTCGGGAGAGCCTATAAGCATACTGAGGATTATTACTTAGGCTCTCTCTTTGTAAATGAGAATAGTAGGCTTGGTAGATAAGTAATAATACTAGATTAAATCTTCATTAAAGATGCAACGGTCAATAGGGCCTTGTCGTATCGGGTAGGAAAGACGTATAATATTCCTGATTTAGCCCCTAAACGGTCTGCATTGATGAAAAAAATTATTCTCTCAGCTTGCGTTGCGTCCATTTTAGCCCTCGGCTATTCCTGCACCAAAAGTTCGGACCTTTCACCTGCCGCAACGGATGCAGCCGCTCGTAATGGCTCTGTTCAGTCAGGATCAGCGACCGGGCCGCATAGTGGTACAGGTACTCCTCCGCACAGCGGAACCGAGACGCATCCACATAGTGGAACGGGTGGTCCAAGTGGCCCTCCTCCCGGACCACCGCATAGTGGCACAGCTACGGGTCCGCACAGTGGAACAGGTGGTCCGGGTGGGCCTCCTCCGGGGCCACCGCACAGCGGTACGGCAACCGGCCCCCATAGTGGTACAGATACTCCTCCGCATAGCGGCACAGGCGGTCCCGGTGGTCCTCCCAGACCTCCGCATCACGGCTAAACCAGCCTGAGCGCTCATCAAAACGGCCAGATTCTCTGATGAGAATCTGGCCGTTTTGATGGACTACTACGTTCTATTCCCCAAATAACTGAGTCCAAAAACCTTTTGCTTTCTCCTTTGCCGTTTCAATCTGAAGGGCGGCTTCAGCTTTCAGTTCGTCTAGTTTAACCTGAGCAGCTGCGAGTTGTACGGCAGCTTCGGCCTTCATTTCGTCAAACTTATCTTCGGCTACGTCCGATAGCTCATCGGCTTTTGCCGAGGCTGCTGCAAAGGCGGTTTCCGCCTGGGCTTGCAGATTCGCCAGATTCTCGGCGGTAGCGGCTTTGGCGGCTTCGAAATGCTCCGTTGCTTTTGCCTGTAACCCATCAATATCAATGTCTTTGCCGAATTCTTTAGCCTGAGCGACCAGCTTGTCTTTCATCTCATCCAGTTGCGTAGCGGCCGCATCCAGGTGCTGGCCAGCTTCTGTCTTGAACGATTCAAGTTTTTGGGCGGTCGTTGCTTTTGCTGCCTGAACTTGTTCGGTGGCTGCGGCTTTATCCGTATTTTCCATGTGATTATGCGTGAGATTTTAGGTACGAGCGAAAGTTGAAAAGAAACGTGGGGAAAACCAAAAAAGAAAAGGAGGAAGGGCCGTACAGGGAGAGGGAAGGTATTTCTGGGCTTTAGTCCGGATAGTTGGCTACTAAGTAATCACTGTTCTTCGAGCCTATGACTGCCTGGACTAAAGTCCAGAATACGCGGTTGTTCACCCCAGGCGCCGAATAATCAGGCTATTGACTAGTTCGAATAGATTAGCCGGTTTAAGCGTGCGCCAGTTGGCAATGTCGAGTGTACCGCCGAAGTTGATGTAGTAATCCAGGTGGTACTTTTTCCATTCCCGTTCGATAAATTCCGGGGAGTGAATAGCCGCAATCCAGCCATCTTCCACATCTTCAAACCATTCTTCATAGTAGCTATCGTCGGAGCCGTGGAAGTTTAAAATGTTCTCGCTAACCAGTATAAAGTACTTGATGCCCTGCTGAACGAGCGGGTCTATCACCTGTCGTTTGAGGTACATGATGTCGTTGTGAAGCGTATCATTCCATTCGCCAAACAGTTCGATTACAACGAATTGCCGGTCATAATTGGCAAACAAAATTTTGCAATACAGGGTCTCGGAGCCGATTTCATCCCAGAGTGGATGGATGTAGTAGCCGTAGATCGTGTTTTCGTATTGCTGCATGTTGTACTCTCGCTCATAGAATGGCGACTGCTCATCTTCCGAGGCCGTGTAGTACTTCTCCCAGCCGTAAAAGGGTTCAATATCCTGCATGATTAAAAGCAAAATCAGACCGCCGAAACGGATTGAATGAGCGAAAGTGCGAATAAAATCTGTGTCAGGTAGTCACCCGCTCACTCTTTCATTTATTATTACTATGCTTAACGCCAATTTTCGGGCGATTGTTGAGTCGGATTAGGGTAAGTTTACACAATGAAACCTGTCAGCAAAAACATTCTCATTACCGGCGTTTCGACGGGTATTGGCCACGGCGCAGCCAGGCAATTTATTCAGCGCGGCTACACTGTATTTGGCAGCGTGCGTCACCAGGCTGACGCCGATCGGCTGCAGGCTGAATTTGGTAGCCAGTTTACCCCAATACTATTCGACGTAACGGATGCCGAAGCCGTGAAGGCGAGTGTCATCTGGTTGACTGAGCGATTAGCTGGGAATGGGTTGGCCGGTTTAATCAACAATGCGGGCATTGCCATTGGGGGGCCGCTACAACACCAGCCTCTTTTCACAATCCGGCAACATTTCGAAGTTAATGTGTTGGGCGTGTTACAAGTCACGCAGGCATTTTTGCCCTTACTGGGTGCACAGGAAAATCATCCGGTTCAGCCGGGTCGAATTCAGAATATTAGCTCGGTGAATGGGCAGATTGCCATCCCGTTTATGGGGGCTTATGTGGGTTCTAAGTTTGCACTGGAAGGCGTATCGCACAGCCTGCGCCGGGAATTGTCTCTGTTCGGAATTGACGTAGTGATTGTTGGACCTGGAGCTGTTAAAACACCGATTTGGGGTAAAGGGACGGATATTAGCCCGTATCAACACACGGCCTATTACCCGGCTATGCAGGGATTTTTAAAGCAGGTTGAAGCGGCTGAGAACCGAGGATTATCAATAGATTATCTTGGCAAGCGTATTGTGGATATACATGAAGCCACTCGCCCTCGCATTCGCTATGCATTGGTCCCTAATAAATTAGTAGGCTGGATACTTCCCCGCTTGCTGCCTGACCGGGTGCTGGACTGGATTCTAGTACGTATCAGCGGCTTGACGAAATAACAATTTTGTCCTGCTGACGCAGGGAGCATCTTCGCTGACAGTATTTTTTGCTCACCCGAAGATGCTTCCTGCGTCAGCAGAACAGAAAAAATAGTACGAACTATGCTTAAAGCCGCTTTTCAAAAAGACGACGCACTTCTCGCTGATATACAGGCTGCTCGTAATGACCCCCATACGCTCCACACTTGGTGGCTTGGGCAAAGTGGCTTCTTGCTGCAATACAACGGTAAGCACGTATTGGTTGATCCCTATTTGTCGGAATCATTAAGTCGAAAATATGCCAATACAGATAAGCCGCACGTCCGCATTTCAGAACGGGTCATTGATCCAGCCCGATTGACGATGATCGACGTAGTGACGTCCAGCCATAACCATACCGACCACCTCGACGCCGATACGCTTCTACCACTCCTTGCCGCTAACCCAGCGCTTCAATTCGTCATTCCCGAAGCGAACCGCGTTTTCAGTACCGACCGACTCCAAACCCGGTTGGATTGGCCCATTGGGCTGACGGATGGACAAACGGCGACTGTTGATGAGTTCACCTTTCACGGAGTTCCGGCTGCGCACAATGAAATTGAACGCGACGCCGAAGAACGGTGCAAATTCATGGGATTTGTAGTGAAAATTGGCCCTTTCAGCATCTATCATTCTGGCGATACACTTTGGTATGACGGCATGGTAGAAATTTTGCAACCTTTTCAGGTAGACGTAGCGTTTCTGCCCATCAACGGAAACAAACCCGAACGGCGCGTGGCGGGTAATCTTAATCCGGATGAAGCGGCCCGGCTTGGAAAGGCGATCGGGGCCAAACTAGTTATTCCGCATCATTACGATTTGTTTGAATTCAACACGGCCGATCCCGCCGACTTTGTGCAAGCCTGTGAACACCATAATACGCCCTATCGTGTGATGCTGTTAGGTGAGCGGGTGATCATAAGCCGGTAGACTGCCTAAAAGCAGTGCTTTTTGTCATGCTGACGAAGGAAGCATCTTCGATAGCTGTAGTTGTAATTGCAAGAAGATGCTTCCTTCGTCAGCATGACAAAAATCCCATGAAAAATTACCTTTTCTATTTGCTGTTCCTATCCTCGCCATTGATGGCACAACCGGATACCACTAAACAAAAAACACTGAATTTTAAGATTCAGGTTGTTGATAATCAAATTGCTATCGGGTATGGGCTGGCTATTGGTGACGTGGATGGTGACAAAAGATCCGATATTCTTTTGGCTGATCAGAAGGAGATCGTCTGGTATAAAAACCCGGGCGATAAAATGTCTGCCTGGAAACGCTACGTCATGGCGGCCAACCTGACGCCCCAGGACAACGTCTGTATTGCCGCGCGCGATTTGGATGGCGACGGCCGTGTAGAGGTGGCCGTTGGTGCAGGCTGGAATCCCGCCGAAACGGCTGATAGTACCAAATCGGGCGCTGTTTTCTACCTCATTCGCCCGCAGGACCCAACCCAGAAATGGGAACCGGTGCGTCTTCACCACGAAGTAACTACCCACCGGATGCGCTGGGCCAGAGTCGGTAAAGACAATTATCAGTTAATCGTTGTGCCTTTGCATGGCTTGGGTAACAAGAACGGCGAAGGTCGGGGCGTTCGGATTTGGGGCTATGAGTTTCCAAAAGATCCACGTAGCGTATGGAAGCGGCAACTGGTCGACTCAACCATGCACCTGACACACAACTTCGAGATTTGGGAAGATGGCGATAATGGTTCGGCTACGGGGTTGATTATCGCCGGAAAGGAAGGTGGAAATGTCTTTCAATGGCGGAAAAAGAAATGGCGTCCGTTTAACAATGAATCGGCCAGTAATGCGCTGCCACTGCTCAACAAAGGGGTGGATGGTATTGGCGAAATCCGGCGACTTAATGGCGGCACGTCCATCGCGACGATTCAACCCATGCACGGTAATCTGCTACAGGTGGAAAGCGGCTTCTATTCGTTTCGAAAACCACGAAAACTGGTCACCGATAAGGAAATAGACGTATTGACGGATTTATTCAGTCAGGGACACGCCCTTGTCTGCGGAGATTTTCTGGGGATTGGTAGCGGTCAGATTGTAGCTGGCTGGCGAAATCCCAATGCCGAAAAGAAAGTTGGCGTTCGCTTGTTCAAGCCCAAAGAAGAAGGAAATGTAGAGGGGTATTCGCTCGATGACAGCGTTCGAATGGCCTGCGAAGATCTGCAGGCCGCCGATCTCGATGGTGATGGTGATCTGGACATTATTGCGTCGGGACGGGCAACACTCAACGTATTGATTTACTGGAATCAGTTAAAGCCGTAAGAGGTTGTTGGTTTGGGTTACGGTCTTCGGTTTACGGTAGCTGACGAAAAACCGTAAACCGAAGACCATACTCGTCACTGATGACTGACTAGCCCGGCCAGTGATTTCAAGGCCGATGCCAGTCCGTCAAGCCGGGGAGTAATGTCGCCTTCGGAGCCCATCAGGGTGCTAAACTCGACGGTTTGGGTCGCTAACGTATCGAGCAACTGACTTAGTTCTTCCGGTGTAATCTGGTCGCTTTCCAACTGCGTTTTTACCTGTTCGAGCGTACTGGTTATCGCCTTTGCGTTTTCGGTTTTCTGGAGTTGCGCGAGCCATCGATCAATAACGCCCAAGCCACTTTGTGGCGTGGCACTTGCCATATCGCCTTCCAGGACATCCATTGTCGCGTCGAGCAAATCAGTGGATTCTTCGTGAGTAAGCATATTAAATCTGATTAGTGAAATTACGCAAAGCAGACGCTAACTGGGTAAGCTGATGAGCCGTTGTCCCGTCAACGGATGGCTCATGAGAGAGCGTCTGCGTATGGCTTGCCATGCTAAGCAACAGGTGACGAATTTTTTCGCCGTCGTACTCGCCTGTTTTCAGGTGATCGCGCAGGGCCGCAACTTCGGCCAGAATGCGTTCGGCACCCACATCACCCGGCAGGGCATTCAACCAGCCCTGAAGCAATAAAATCCCCTGTTCTGCTGATACAGTAGCATTAGTGCCGTCTCCGAATGCGCCCAACGTATCATTCAGCATGCGGTGTTCAAGGGTTGTTCCAGTTCCTTCCATAGTGTATGTAGTGAATTAAATTTTTGCAATGTGTAGGACTCATTTATGCATCTAAAGTTGCCTAAATCCTCTTATGATTTACGTCCAAAATGGCGTAGAATTTTTGACAGGCTCTCCAGGCCGCCCGTCCAGGTGCCTTCGGAAATAGGATCTTCGGCTACCGCCTGTGTTTTATCGGCCAGACTGACCAATAATTCCCGGATGTAGGATTCATCGGGTTGAGCCGCCTGCAACGCCGTGCGAAGCTCACCAAGTTGTCCCTTTAGCTGATCCAGATTTGGGTCGCCCTGCAAGGCCTGTAGCCATCCATCGATGAGCATAATTCCCTGCTCTGGCGAAACCGCGAATCGGTCGTTATCCCGAAGAGCGGTGAGGGTGTCATTGAGCATGCTCTCCTCCAAAATGTTCGATCCTAACATGAATATAGATTTTTAAAGATTAAAAGTCATACCGCCAGGGACTTACGTGCCTTGGCGGTATGGGCATAAGTTACAATCCTGCCAGTGTGCGCAGCGTAAAGGCAATGGTGTCTAATTTATTTGTGGTTTGCTCCTGCACATTCCTGCTCTGGCCCACCAGTGTGATGTTGTCAGCCAGATTTAAAAGCAACTCCTGAACACGGTCGGTATCGGGCTCATCGAGCGATAACTCGTTGCGGAGTTCTTTTAGCTCTTCTTCTATGATTTGTGTACTCGTATTACCCGAAATTACGCTGAGCCAGCCGTCAATAAGTTCAATTCCATCCTGAGGAGATGCCGTACTAGAGCCATCTTCGTCGGCCAGGCTGTTTGTGCGTTCAAACAGCCGCTGATCTAATGCATGAGAAGGCATAGTTTTATGGATTTGCAACAGGTTAAGAATCGATTATTCTAAGCGGTTCTTAACCTGTTGATGATTTATGGTCTTCAAATAACCCGCTTAGGAGCGGTTTGTTTAGCGCCCCTGAAGACATTGGCCGATAAGCTAAAACGCAATCTTTACAGACAGAATGACTGATGGTCATCAATGATCCTGACGCACAGATTGCGTTTATTAGCTAGTTAATACTGAGATCGACCGCCCGATTGACTGGAATCGGCATCGCCGGTACCGCCCGAAACGCCCATACCCGACAGCCGCGACGTATCACTTCTGGACAACTGCGGGCTATCTCGCTGCGAGCTATTCGAATAGTCGTCGCCTTGCGATGAACCGGAAGCGACCGAACGACTATTGCCTTCGGTTGTGTCATCTGTATCGACCGCCGATTCATTGCTGATCGTACCGCCAGTACGATTAGTCAAGTCATCTTCGGTTGCACCAAATGCCGAAGCGCCGGTTCCACTGGTGGTTGATTCGCCCCCGACGGTGCTTGTCATGGGTGCCTGACCGCCGGTAGCCGCCGGTCCGGATGCGCCACTAATTTGTTGGCTGAAACCTTCCAGAGCTTCTGCCAGAGTAGTTAATCTTGGTTTACTATCCGAGTCGGACGAATTGGCAATTTGCTTTGTTTGCCTGGCCAGATCGGCCAGAATTTGCTGAACGTGTATGCCGTCAGGATTGTCACTTTGCAATTCAGTTTTCAACTCGTTCAGCGTAGTAGCAATGGAATTGCCAGCCTGATCGTCAGCTTTCAGGAACGTGATCCAACTGTCGATCAGTGAAATGCCATCCGTAGGAGAGATACTGGTTACGTTACCGTTGAAAGCCTTGGCAGTTAGATCCACCAGGTTAGAAGCATGCTGATTTATGGCCATAAGTAGGGTTCATTTTGGATTAAGAAATAGAATTGACGGCCTGCCGGTGCAGATTTTCGAGGGTAGCGATCAATTGCGAAAGTTCTGTTTGTTCCGCACTGGCTTCGGCTGTCTCTGCTACGTTCCGGGTCTGATCAATCAGTTCCTGTAATAAATCCGCTATCTGCTGGTTGTCAATCCGGTTGTAGCGTTGTGCAGTATCGACCTCCGCGCGTAGTCGTTCGAGTGTATCGGCGATATCTTCGGTCGCGTCATCACCAATTTCGTCAAGCCGATTCAACCACTTATCAATCAGCGATAAACCATCGGTTGCTGTGGTTGTATCAATATTTCCGTCAAGGGTATTTACCGTCTGTCCAATGAGCGAGAGCTGGTTTTGGTCGTTCGTAATCATAAGGTTTGTTTGTTGAGTAATGATTTGTTGTACGCCTTGATGAGTGTACTCGCCAGGAGAGCTGTGTATAACTACACCGTTAATTTACTTAGCCAGACCCCGGGCAAAATCCTTCAACGTTGTTGATAGATTTTGTAGGTCCTCTTTGTAGTTACCCGCGGCACCGTCAGTGGCAAAGTCGGTGAGTATGCCGGAGAGGTCGCGCATGATGCCTTCAACTTCGTTAACATCGTTGGCATTGAGTGCATCGCGAAGCTTTCGGAGCGGTTCGGCCACCCATTCGGTATTGGCGTTGGAACGAACAATACCGATCCATTCCGACACCAGATTGACGCCTTCGTCGGTGGTGGTTGAAGGGGAACCACCACCAAGTACAGCTAACGTATCGCCGAGCATAGTGGCAATTTTTTGATCGTGATGTGCCATAACGTTCAATCCATTAGTTTTGGGGAAAACCCATACCTCCGGTGATTGTTCGCCGAACGAACGTATTTCCCAGTTAGCTCACAATAATTTACTTACTTATGGATGCCACCCGCTTACAACCCGACATACAGTATCAGTTTGCCCGCAGTGGGGGAGCGGGTGGGCAGAACGTGAACAAAGTTGCTACAAAAGCGGAACTACGTTTCAATATTCGAAACTCGACGTTGCTCACAGAAGAGGAACGGGCGACGCTGGAAGAAAAATTAGCCAACAAACTGACCACCGAGGGCGAACTGGTACTCACTCATCAAACCGAGCGAACGCAACTGGCCAATAAGGAAAAGGTAACGAAGAAGTTTTACCGACTCATTGAAAAGGCATTTGAGAAGCCCAAACCCCGCAAAGTGACCAAACCGTCAAAAGCATCCGTGGAGGAACGTATTTCGCGAAAAAAGCAGAAAGGGGATATAAAAGAGGGGCGGAAAAAGGTTGATTATTAGATCCGGAACTATAGCGATAACCGGATTTTAATAGAAGTAACCATTGGACCTGTGCACTACGTATGACGACGTACCTGGTTGAGAAAAACATACAAAAGGCCGCAGATGATCTGATCACCTGCGGCCTTTTTTCAATCTATATCAAACCAGGACTCTCACTTAGATCTGTGCCACGGTTTCGAACCGTGGCACAGATCTAAGTGAGAGTCCTGCAAACTCAATTATAATTCCCGAATCTGAATATTCTTGTACCAAACGCGCTCTTTGGGACTATGGTTTTGTAAGGCAATTTTACCTTTCGTATGAGCCGTTGCATAGGGCCAGTTGGCAAATTTGCTCTTAGCGACCAATGCCTTCCAGTTATCAGAACCATATTCATACTCAACGACTTTTTTGCCGTTCAGGAAGTGCTCTACGTGATTTTTGTTTACCACGATACGTGCTTTATTCCATTCGCCGGGCGCTTTCGCAATCGAGAAGTCCGACGGTGGAATCATGTCGTAGTTAGCGCCAGTCATTTGGGTATCTTTCAATTTATAGGGCTTTCCTTCGGCGTCAAGATAGCCTTTGTCGTCAATTACCTGATATTCTGGGCCCGACATATAAGTTGATTTAATGTCAGGACTGTCTATGATTTTATAAACGACACCGCTATTACTGCCTTTGGGGATTTTGAAGTCGAACTCCAGTTCGAAGTTTTCGTATTCTTTGTCGGTTACAAGGTCTCCACCGGTGCCATCGGGCGTTAAAGCGCCGTCTTCAACATACCAGCCGACAACGCCATCTTTGTGGTAGCTGTGCCAGCCTTTTATCGTCTTGCCATCGAATAGCGATGTCCATTTCGGAGGAGCTGCTAAAGCGATTGCGCTAAGCAGCAGGCAGGGAATAAGTAACTTTTTCATGTAGTTTAGAATTTGGGATTAAAGGTACTAAAAACGTAATGCGGGTGGAAGTCCGCGATTCATAAAGGAAACCCTCCCGTTATAAATCGCGGGCTTCCACCCGCATTACGTAAAAACCGTTGCCTAGCTCGCCATTTCGCGGGCGGCTTCCGGGTCGTTGTATTTTCGGTCGAGACCATCAGTCGATTTCTGGTCAGAACGATCGGGTCCAGAAATCATATCCTGGGCCGCCGTGCTGCTTTCGTCGGCCATTTCCCGTGGAAATTTTTTCGCTTCCTGAGCTTCTTCGGGCCGTTCGCCAGGCTGATTTGGCTCAGCATCTTTGGCGTTGACATCATAGGGCCGGGCAGAGTCACCGGTATCCGGCTTGTCTTCCATTCCCTGATTATCAGGTCCTGCTCCTTTCTCTTCGTAGGGAGTTCCGTCAACGGGTTCACTCACTCCGCCATGTTTTGGCGCTACGTTCGCAAAGGTTGATGTGAACGTAGTCAACTCAAAGCCATTCACCTCATGCGACCGATCGGGTTGATCAGGCTCCTGGATTTCGGGCGTAGCGGGCTGTGGCGTGCCCGGAAGGTCCGGGATTTCGGGGCCGGGAATTGGATTATACGGTGGCGTTTCGGGAATACCCGGTACCGGCTGCATTGGGTCTGGCGTACCTGGTGTTGGCGGAATCATTTCATTTACTGGACTGCCTCCGCCAATGAAATTCCAGCCACCAAATGAATTGGTGGGTGTCGTTTTATCGGGTTCATCTTCCGAAGGTAAGCCTGTATTGACGGTTGCCCCTGCATCGGGATTACCCGTTAATTCAGCTTCGGCAATTGGGTCTTCAGGCACTTCCTGATTATCAATACCATCGCCCGCGCGAAGTGCTGCGTCGGAGTTTTCGTAGGTTTTCCCCCGCAATTCGTCGCCCTGCAAACTCCGTTCCTCGTCGGAACTGTATCGATTAGCCAGTTGACCATCTACTACGTCGTCGTCGGTATCACCAATGGATGTTAATTTACCATCCACGAGTTTCACCATATTTGTTTCAGCCTGATCAGCACCGAACATTGCCTCCGCATTTTCACCGGAAACAATATTGGCCTGTTGGGCTCCGTCGCTAAGGGCTGATGAATTTGAATTTTCCATGACTACTGTTAATGTTTTAGGTCTATGAAGAACCGTTGGCAACGGAAAAGGTTTTATAATGCCGTATCGCTGGCCCGCCTGAGATTAATGTTTGATAGCCGGGCCAGCAATACGGCATTACGCCAGTGCATCAAACAAAATCTCAGCGGGGTGCTGGGCTTTGCGGCCCGTTCCGTCTTTGATCTGATGGCGGCAACTGGTGCCAGCCGCTGAGATGATCGCGTCTTCGGCCTTACGGACGGCTGGGAATAAGACTAGTTCACCGATTTGCATGGACAGATCGTAATGTTCAGTTTCGTAGCCAAACGAACCAGCCATGCCGCAACAGCCTGATGGAATCAACTGGACGCTGTAATTGGCAGGCAACGACAGGATTTTTTTGACTGGCACCATAGATGACAACGCTTTTTGGTGGCAATGGCCGTGTATTTTTACCTCACGCGCTGCGGTCGTAAACTGATCCCTGTTCACCCGTCCGGCTTCAACTTCGCCAGCCAGCCATTCCTCAAACAGAAAAACGTTTTTGGCGATACGTAGCGCGTCGTCTTTTAACTCAGCCGGAACCAGATCGGGGTATTCATCGCGGAACGTCAGAATCGCCGATGGCTCCAGACCAATCAGGGGCGTTTCGTCAGTGATGAGGTCTTTGAACAGCGTTACGTTCCTGATAGCGATTTGCTTGGCGTCTTCCACCAGCCCTTTCGACAGGTACGTCCGACCACTTTCAGCGTGTTCGGGCAAACTGACCGAGTAGCCCAGGCGTTCCAGCAGTTGAATGGCCTTCTGCCCAACTTCTACATCGTTGTAATTGGTGAATTCATCACAGAAAAGGTTTACAGTTTTCGGTTTTCGGTTTTCCGGATGGTTAACCGAAAACTGTGAACGGTAAACCGAAAACCATTTCCTCAACGTCGTGCTCGCCAGTTCGGGCATCGTGCGGTCGGGATGGAAACCTACGGCGCTGTTCGCCAGACGACGTAGCGCAGGCGTTTCGTAGATAGCGTTGTAGGCCCAGGGCGCTATGCTCGCCAGTGACATAAGTTTAGTGAAATTTCCCACCAGTCGCGCCCGCAACGGAATGCCCGATTCGCGGTATTGTTGCTGGGTGAATTCGGCTTTCATCCGCGTCATATCCACACTCGACGGACATTCGGCCTTGCAGGCTTTGCAGGACAAACACAAATCCAGTACGTCTTTTACGGCCGCAAAATCGTGCTCAGTGGGTCTCTCCTGGTTACTGTAAAAGTGTCGTAAAATATTGGCTCGTGCTCGTGTTGTGTCGTGTTCGCGACGGGTAGCCATGTAACTGGGGCACATCGTTCCGCCGGAGATTTCAGTTTTACGGCAATCACCAGAGCCGGAACATTTTTCGGCCAGTTCCAGCAGCCCACCATCTTTCGTAAAATCGAAGACCGTTTTGGGTTGCGGAATCACGACGTCAGCTTCCGAACGTAGCGACTCGTTCATGGCAGGCGTGTTAACAACCTTGCCGGGATTGAACGTATTATGCGGATCCCAGAGCGCTTTGACTTCTTTGCACAACTGGTAGTTTTCGGGGCCGAGCATAAACGCGATGCACTCACCCCGAAGCCGCCCATCGCCATGTTCGCCCGACAGAGAGCCGCCGTATTTTTTGACCAGTTGAGCCGTGTCCATCAGCAACGCCCGAAACGTAGTACGCCCCTCCGACGATTTGAGGTTGATAAGCGGTAACACGTGGATTTCGCCCGCTCCGGCATGAGCCGAATATTCCAGTTTCAGGCCATGTTGCTCCCAGGCCATTTTGTCCAGCTCATCAATGTAATCGGGCAGATCATGTACATCGACGGCCGTATCTTCGATGACATTAGCCGGTTTTTCGTCGCCGGGAATGTTATACATGATACTCAATCCCGCTTTCCGCAACGCCCAGGGCTTTTTCGTCTCTTCATCGAACAGAATCGGATACGCATAGCCTAATCCCTTCGTCTTCAATGCATCCACAAATGCCTGGGCTTTTAGCGCTACACCCGATTTCGTATCCGCGAAAAACTCAACCATCAGAATGGCTTTTGGATCACATTCGACAAACGTTTGATTCTTCGACTGCTCAATATTGGTTTTGGTCAGTTGTAGAATATAATCATCCACCAGTTCGGATGCTGAACAATCATGCGCCAACGCCACCAGATTAGCTTCAAGCGATTGGCGAATGGTTGGGAAATGGGCGCAAACCAGCGCAATTTCCTTAGGCGGCAATGGTAGCAAATTCAGTTTCGATTCGGTAATAAAGCAAAGCGTCCCTTCAGAGCCCGCAATGAGGCTGGCGAAGTTGAATAGCAGCGGGCGGAGGGCTTGGGGCAGAAAGTTACCAGCCGTTTGAACCCTCTGCTCCATGCCCGCTGTCCGATGCTCGTCAAAAAACGCCACTAACGCATCCAGCGCATAGCCTGTGTTTCGGCGTTTGACGGTGGGTTTTGGGTAACCGTCCTGAATGTGCTGTTGAACGTCTGGTTTTGACAGCCAGTCACGAAACTGAACATAGAGCCGCTGCTCGAGTGGGCTTACTACGTTCTCACCCCGGCATTTGGCATCAAATTGCTCACGCGTGAGTGACCCAAAGGTTACTTCGGCACCATCGCTCAGTACCGCCCGTACTTCGAGCAGATGGTCGCGCGTGGTTCCCCATATTATGGAATGCAGGCCGCAGGAATTATTCCCAATCATGCCGCCAATCATAGCTCGACTGGCGGTGCTGGTTTCGGGTCCGAACAACAGGCCGTGTGGTTTTAAAAACGCATTCAGGTCATCGCGAATAACGCCCGGCTGAACACGTACCCAACGCTCATCGGCGTTGATGTCCAGAATTTTTCCGAAGTATTTAGAGATGTCGACGACGATGCCACTACCCACCACCTGCCCCGCCAGCGACGTACCGGCCGCGCGGGGAATCAACCCCAATTCATGCTGCTGGGCGAAGCGTAGCAGTCGTTTAATGTCGGCCACCGATTTGGGCAGGGCCACTGCCACCGGCATTTCCTGATAAACCGATGCGTCTGTCGCGTAGAGTACACGCTGAGCGGTATGCTCCGGCGATTCATCAAAATATAGATCACCCTCGAACGACGGGAGCAGGCTGGCAAACGGAAATTTCTGGGTTAAGCGGAACATAGCGGCTGAGCATCAAACGTACTGTAAAGATACAAAAACCGACACGCGTTTGTGGAAATAGGTTGCTTTGACCATCAATGACCAAACCCCGATTTGCCATGAGAACTCGCCAAACCTATGCCTCGATACGCACTGACTTTACACCGTTTGTGAGTGTTGCCTTTTTGTTGATTGTATTTTTTATGTGGCAGAAAGAAGTACAACGCCCTGTCATTATGGGCATTACGGTTCCAGCTGGCTGCCGGAAGTACGAAGCGTCCGTTCACCCCCGTAAACTGGTTACGCTCTTTCTGCTACGTGATAACCGCATTGGATTGATGCAGCACTGGTACAAAGATGATATGGCTGAATTACAGACAACTACCTATGGGCCGGAGGGTGTTAGACAAGCACTGAAGCAGATCAGTAAGGGGGCCAGGGACGACGTCGCGGTTGTGATTAAGCCTACTCGGCAGGCAACGTTCAAGAATGTTGCTGATGTCCTTAATGAACTTAAAATAGTGGGCAATTTGCCTTATCTGTTGGTTTCTGATCTGGATAGGAAAGAGCAAAGTATTCTAAGGCATTATGAGCAACTATTCGTTCGTCATCCGGATGTAAACAATACGGTGTTTGTACAAACGGCTCCTTTTTACTGTGCCGTGCGAGATGAATGAAAAGCAATCGATCCAATTGCATGCATCGACTCATGGAACGATACGACTAGCGAATTGTAATTTCCACGCGCCGGTTTTTACTGCGTTCGTTTTCAATGGCGTTGTCGGCAATGGGACGGGTGCCGCCGTAGCCTTTTGAGGTAACGCGCTCATCGGCAATACCTCTGCGTGTGAGGTAGCTGGACACAACTTTAGCGCGATTTTCCGAGAGGGCTAAGTTCAGACGCGGGTCGCCGATATTATCCGTATGGCCTACGATGTCGATGGTCCAGCGCGGATTCTTTTTTAGGATGGCCACCAATTGATCCAGTTCTGCCGATGATTCGGGCAGTAAAATGTAGCTGCTTTGCTCAAACTGAACGCTACGTAGAACGAACGTAGTGTCGGCTTTTAGCCCGGAGTCCGGCTCGGGTGCTGGTTTGCGAATCGGTGCTGATGCAACCAACGTATCAACAACGGCTGTTTGCTCCGGTGGGGGCGGAGTAAGGGTTGTTTTCGGTTTTATGATGATCCGTGGTTTTCTAGGAATGAGTTTTGGCGGGGGCGAAGCCGCTACTACGGGCGTTGTGGCAACTGGCTTCGTTGGTTTTGGGGAGATGGGAGCGGGGGGCGCTTTTTGAAAGAAATACTTCGCTGTTATAGGCTCACCCGACGTAGCAAATGGGTTCTGAACTAGTTTCCTGGTATCAGGCCGTTGCCAGTACAATTGAATTTCACCTTCCAGCATCGCGTTGAAGTAATCTACCCGTAAATCATACTGATGCCCTGCTTCCAGTGTAATACTGCCTGTGAAGTTTTCGGAATCGTTTAACTGCCAGGAGTCCATCACTTTTTTATTGCTTACCCAAACCCGTATACCGTCGTCGACTTTGGCGAAAAATTTGTAGGTTCCCGTTGCTGGCGCTAACAATTTGCCCGTCCAGCGAACGGAATAATATGACTCAGGCATGCCTGGCCCCGGTGTGCGGTCTAACCAATTGAAACTGATTTGACGATCAGTTCGGGTAAAAACTTTGTGCTCAAAATTCGTTCCGGTATAATACTCACCTTTCAGCCCCTGCTGTGCGCGTGCTGGCACAGGGATCAGGCAGATAAACAATCCGACAAGTCTGGCTAGTGCTTTCATCTGTAAGCCTTTAGGGCAAAGATGATTAGTTCATAGGCTGCTTATATCTTAAATGGTAGGGAAGGTTAATTTACTCCGTTCGCAGGCTTTTTGCCGGGTTGGTCAGAGCGGCTTTCATGGCCTGGAACGAAACTGTCAGGAGCGTAATGATCGTGACAAGGCTTAACGTTACTGCAAAGACCCACCAGCCGAGATTAATGCGATAGGCGTAGCTTTTGAGCCAGTTGTTCATCACGAACCAGCCCACGGGCGCGGCCAGTATGAAGCCAATGGCAAGCAGCCAGCCGAACTCGCGGCCAAAGAGCCACAGCAGTTGGTTCGTGCTGGCTCCCATCACTTTCCGCACGCCAATTTCTTTTTGTTTGGCTTCAGCCATAAACAGCACGAGACCATATAATCCCAGGCAACCAATCAGGATGGCGATGACCGAAAAAACCTGCGCTAGTGCCAGTAAAATCCGTTCGGTGACATAGAAGTTTTTCAGCAACTCATCCACGAACGTAGCCTTAAAAACCCGCTCGGGAAATAGCTCATTCCAGGTACTTTCGATGGCTTTGAGCGTGGTAGGTATGTTGGTTGGATTGATACGTAGCGCGGCCATGTTGTTTTCGCGGTGCATATTGAGCAGCGCAATCGGTTGGAGCCCCATTTTTAGTTCGCCCGAGTAGAAATTGTTCACCACCCCAACGATGGTTTTATCGCTACCCCAAATGTTGAGCCGTTTGCCCAGGGCTTCCGCTGCCGAACGCAACCCCAGTTGTTTCACCATCGTTTCGTTGATAAGGGCTTCAGCATTCGTCGTGTCATTGTTGCGGAAATTTCGTCCGGCCAGCAGCTTGATCCCGAACAGCGGCAGGTAATTCGTATCGCCAATTTTGACGCTGGTCGGAAATTTTTCGGGCTCGGTATGCGTGTCGAACGTAAACGGAACGGGGTTTCGCCGGAACGAGGCTGGTGGTTCGGCGCCCAAAGCAACCTGCTCGACACCCGGCACCTGGCGCATTCGATCACGTAGCGTTTGCTGCTTTATGGGGTTGTCGGTCGGAACGGGTACGGTCAAAATAGCTTCCTTGCGGAAACCCAGATCGGCCTGTTGCATGTGCCGAACCTGAGCCATCATGACGACAACGCCAATGCAGAACAACTGCGTAATAAAAAACTGCGTGATCACTAATCCCCGCCGTACGCGTAACCCACCCACCTGTTGCGTCGTCATTTGTCCGTGCAGGGCCACCACCGGCTTAAAACGGGTCAGTACCAGCGTAGGATAAAGTCCCGCCAGTCCAATAACGCTCACGACTAGACCTGTAAACCACACTAACGACCTCGGCAGAAACAGATCAAGAATACTAAGGTCTGCGTTCAGCATGGACAGTGCATTGTTGAGTGCCGGCAGACCCAGTTGCGCCAGTAACATACCCACGACCACAGCCGCCAGCGTAATGAGCGTTGTTTCGGTCATGAACTGCCCAATGAGTTGCCAGCGTGTGCTGCCCATTGCCTTCCGGACACCGACTTCTTTGGCTCGTTTCAGGGCATGAGCCGTAGCTATGTTGATGAAATTAATGCAGGCTCCCACCACCAGAAACACGCCTACAATGATCAATGCGTAGAGAATCAGGTAGGGCGATTCGCCACCATACTGCGAATTATGGCTCAAATCGCTTAGCGGCAATACGTGGAAATCGAGGGTTTTAGCTTCCTGGGCACTCAGGTATTTCTTGCGAATGACGGGTAATACACTGGCCAACTGCGCTACGGGCACGCCGGTACGTAACGTGGCGAAACACACTGTTGTGACATTGCCCCAGGATTGCATTGCCTGCTGTCCCTGACTACCCAGCAAGGTCGGAAGGGTGCTGTAAGAAATCAGAAGTTCGTACCGAAGCTTGGTATTGGATGGTGGGTTTTTGATGACACCCGTTACCGTCAGATCGGTTTGATTGTCGTAACGTAGCATTCGACCGATGGCATTCGTTGTTCCGAAATACTTCTCGGCATATCGCTCTGACAGAACGGCCGTATTGGGTGTAGAGAGGGCCGTTTTTGGGTTCCCGGTTATCCAGGCGACATCAAAAACGTTGAAATATTGTGGTTCTGTAAAGCAGAGCGTGCGCGACTCATCGAATTTTTTACTGAATCCCCCTTTTCCATCCGGCACGCTAACCACACGTCCGAAGATGTTTTCCACCCGAACGGCGCTTTCCACGAACGGATAGTCACGGCGTAGAATTTCGCCCAGCGGTCGGGGGGTGGCATCGGTGGGTACTACGTTCTCGTGATGTAGATCAGTCACGATCCAGTACGTCCGGTCGGCTTTTGCATGGTAACGGTCGAAGCTGAACATATAACTGACCAGTAAGAAAATAACGATGCCGCAGGCCAGACCCACGGCTAATCCAGCAATGCTAATGGCGTTCACGCGTCGATAGCGCCAGAGGTTACGAAGTGCCGTCTTAAGATAATTGTGAAGCATAGCTAACGGAAAGTTTAGGAGTCATAGGCATGGATACGCTCATTGCCTAATACGACAAATATATATAATATTCTTATATATAAAATATCCATTATGTGTAGATTGTTTGGCGTAGTCTCCGACTACGCCAAACAGAGTCTATGACTACGCCAAACATAAGGCCGCCTTATTCACTACGTAGTGATTCTGCTGGATTGGTCAGGGCCGTTTTGTAGGTGCGCCAGCCAATAGTCAGGCCGCCCAGTAACAGCAGTGTGCCAAAACAAAGGCTCAACGCACCCAGGCCCAGGGAAACGTGATACGTAAACGTCATCAGCAAGAAACTTCCAGCCAGATAACCAAGTGGTAAAGCAATGGCTCCGGCGATCAGCAGTAGTTTCAGGAAATCCCACGACAGGAGCCAGATAACCTGACTAACGCGTGCGCCCATCACCTTCCGGACGCCAACTTCCTTCGTGCGCAGCTCGGTTGTGTAGGTGACCATACCCAGTAGGCCCATGCAGGCGATTGACACCGCCAGCCCAATTAAGAGGGCCATGAAGTTTATGTCGTCGGAGTGACTGTGTCGGTCATACAGAAAATCGTCGTACCATTGGCCGTTGAAGGGTTCGTACGGATTCTGTCGTTTCCAAATTCGGGCTATGTTGCTTTTGATCGCTTCTGGATCGTTACCCGCTACTTTTACCGTCAGATACCTGAACTCATTCGGTTGATAGCGAAGAAGTAAGGGTTGTATTTTCCAGACGAGCGTAGTGAATTTAAAGTTTTTCAGCACCCCGGCAATCTGTACTTCCGTACTGTCATCTAACCAGAGTGTCTGTCCAACAGCAGCTCCGGGTGCTCCTAGCTTAAAGGTTCGTACGGCTTCCTCGTTAATAAGCACCCTTCGTGAAGCTGAGTCGGATACCGACATGGGTATGTTCTGACCAGCCAGGAGGGTTAATCCCGTTGCAGGTACTAAATTGGCATCAGCCGCAAAGACATGGGCTGCCGATGAATCGCCCCCCGCTTTCTGTCGATAAACCATCTGGAATCCATCACCATGATCGCCGAATAAAGCGCCGGTAGCCGCTACCCGCTCAACACCCGCCAATCGGCTAATGTCAGTCGATAAGCGACCTGATGGCAAACCATTCAGTGGGATAGTTAGAATGTTTTGCCGCTGAAAGCCATAATCGGCTGTGGCCATGTAGTCTTGCTGAAGCGCCATGGCCAGCAGGGAAATCATGGCCAGTAAAGAAATAGAGAATTGGGCCACAATCAACGATTTGCGGAGGGTTATTCCCCTGAACACCCGCAAGCCAGTCTGACTACGTAGTACTTGCGCTGGCTGGAAGCTCGACAATACCCGTGCGGGTAACAATCCGGCCAGCAAGCCCGTCGTAAGGCTGAACGCTATGAATATCAGCCATATGCGAATGTCATTCTCCCATTGTACGCCCCCGATGAGCCATTGCTGCACAAAAGGCATCGGCTTAATTACTTGAAGCATACCATACGCCAGCCCAAGTCCAACGAGCGATAGCACCGCCGATTCGGCCATAAACTGCCCCATCAATTGCCAGCGTAGCGCTCCGGCCACTTTCCGGATGCCTACTTCACGAGCACGGCTCAACGACCGGGCCAGCGTCAGGTTGATGTAGTTGAAAGCGGCCAGTAACAGGGTTAGTAAGCCTACGCCTAACTCAGTTTCCAGTTTGCCGGCAGTTGGTTCATAGGTTGGCTTCATGAATTCTTCGCGGGCGGGTGAAAGCTGCGTTAAGGGCTGGCTACGAAACGTGTAGCCTTTATCTTTCGCAAATCGCAGACCTTTTGTAACCCGGCTGGCTAGGGCTGGCAGTACGCCATCAAGCGTCTTAGTGGGTACGCCCGATTTCAGCAAAACGTAGGTATAAGCTTGCTCATAATCGGCCCAGCTCATCCGAAATTGTTGCCATTTCGGGCTGGAAAACGTCGCCATCGACACGAGTACATCGAAGCTGACGTGAGATTTTGTTGGGTTCTCGGCGAAAACGCCCGAAATCGTCATGGCGCCCAGCGTTGGGTGTTCTATGATTTTGCCGACGGGATTAGCCGTCCCAAAAAATCGTTTGGCTGTCTGCTGCGTCAGAACGACGGTTTGGGGCGCAATGGCGGCTTGCCCTTTCTCGAGCCGGAACCCGAAAATTTTAAAGAAACCCGGATCAACGGCGCTGTAAATAACCGGCAGTTGTTTTCGATTCGCGCTGAATTTGCCGTAATTACGAACAACCCGGGTGGCTTCTTCCACAAACGGATAATCCCTTTTCAAGGCATCTGCCAGGGGCATGGGCGACGTAGCAAATCCCTGCTCATCATTCGTAGCGTTCGTTACGTCTGTCAGAATTCGGTAGGTGCGATCCGCATGCGGATGAAACGAATCGTAATCAAACGCACCCTTGATGTCGATCATGGCCAGCAAACACACCAGCATACCCGACGCCAGACCAAAGATGTTGATAAATGAAAACAGCTTGTGTTTCCACAGATTTCGAATGGCCGTTTTGAGGAAGTTTTGGAGCATGGGGGTAAGGGCATGGGGCTTGGAGCACGGAATTAGGCGTCATACCATACTGATGGACTTTCCATGCCCCTTGCCCCAAGCGTTATTCAGAACGTAGTGATTTCACCGGATTCATTAGGGCCGCTTTGATGCTCTGGAAACTGACGGTCAAAATGGCAATGCCTATGGCTAACAGGCCAGCCAGGGCGAATACCCACCAGGAAAGATCAACGCGGTAAGCGAAGTCCTGTAACCAGCGGTTCATCATCCACCAACCAATGGGCGTAGCAATGATGATCGCGATCAGAACCAGTTTCAGGAAGTCTTTCGATAGAAGCGCGACGAGGCTTCCTACCGATGCGCCCAATACTTTCCGCACGCCAATCTCTTTGGTACGTTGTTCGGTGGCATAGGCTGCCAGACCGAACAAACCCAGACAGGCAATCAGTATTGCCAGGGCCGACGCAACCGTGAAAATGGAACTGTATTGCTGTTCAGTCTGGTATTGTTTGCGGTAGTTTTCATCCACAAAATAATACTCGAATGGATTGCCGGGGAAGAGTTGCTTATAGAGCTGTTCCAACTCACCAACCTTCGCCTGCATACGATCTGTCGTTAAGCGAACGGTATAATTCGAACTGGGATAGCCGGGGTAAATAATCAGCGGTTCGATGGCCTGTTGCAGTGATTGGTGATGATAATCATTGATCACCCCGATAATTTCGAGTTCCGCCCCATATTTCAGCTTCTGGCCAACGGCTGCCTGGGCCGAGGCAAATCCGAGGGATTTGGCCGCTTTGGCATTGATCAGTACCCGGTTGGCGTCGGTACCTTTGGCGCACATTTCGGGTGTGAAGTTTTGCCCGGCGGCCAGCGAAATGCCATAGGTTTTCAGGAAACGATCATCAGCGTACGTAACGGCATAGCTTTTCTTCTCATCGCCGGGGACAGGGTTCAGGCGGGTAATGCCGTCAGCTTTGTAATTGTACCAGCCGCCCGGTACGCTGCCCGAATTGCAGTAATCATCGACAAAAGGTAACTGAGCGATTTCGTTGCGGAAGGCCGTTCGTCCGGCTCTTCGGACCGAATCATCGCCAACTTCAGCGCCTTTGATAACCAGCAATTGCTTCAGGTTCATGCCCAGGTTCTGATTCTGCATGAATGACAACTGCCGGTACAGCACTACCGTGGCAACAATCAGCATAATGGAGATCGCAAACTGAAACACAACCAGCGATTGTCGCACCCAAACGCCCTGACCTGTCCGGACAAACGCCGTCTTCATCACGCTTAGTACCGGAAAACCCGACAGCACAAATGCGGCATAACTGCCCGAGGCTATAGCTCCCAGCAACACAGCTCCTAAACCAGCAATCCAGAAGGGGCTCTGGCCAATTGACGCGAGCGAAAGAGGTTTGCCAACCAGCTGATTAAAAGGCTCTTGCAATAGCAGGATCACCAGTATGGCCAGCCCAAAACCCAGTACGTTGAGTATCAGTGATTCGCCCAGAAACTGACCGATAATCTGTTCCCGATTGGCCCCAACCACTTTCCGAACGCCCACTTCTTTCGCCCGTTTTAGCGCACCGGCGGTCGACAAGTTGATGTAATTGAGCCAGGCAATCAGTAGAATCAGCAGGGCAATGCCGCCCAGCATATACACAAAACCAACTTTAGCCGCCGTTGGGCGCGTATCGCTTAACCCATTACCCAGGTGCAGATACGTAAGAGGTTGCATTTGTACCAAATCTGTTTCCTTCGGACGCGCTTTGGCAACTAGGTCTGTCGCTTTTCTCTCAAAGGCAGCCAGATCCGTTTTGGGATTGAGAAGAACCAGTGTTTCAGAAAATGCTCCATTCCAATTGTCTAAACTCGCCCAATCATTGCCATTGCGATTTCCTTTGTTCGCCAACGTACTGAGGGAATAGACCAGATCAAATTGCAGATCGGAGTTCGCCGGAACATCGGTAAAAACGGCCACCACCCGATAAGGTGCTTTACCAAACTGGCTGTTGAGGGTCAGAATCTTACCGATGGGATTCTCATTCCCGAAATACGTTCTGGCTTTGGTCTGGGAGAGTGCGGCTGTGTTGGGCTGATGCAGCGATGGTGATCCTGCGACGAGCGGAAACGAAAATATTCGGAAGAAGTCGCCGTCAGCCGTGATCGCGTTGGTTTCTCTGAATGAACGTATTGCCTGGGTTTTGTTACTACCTGGAATGGTAATAATTCCCTGCTGAACGGAGGCTATCCGGCAAACAGCGTCAACCGTACTGAACTGCTGTTTTAAGGCTGGCGCTATTGCCGACGGTACGTCGTTGTCGGTTTTCCCATCTTTGTGCTGCAGCAATACGCGATATGTATTGTCCAGATTCGTGTGAAATTGATTGAAGCTTTTTTCAAAACTAATGTACTCCAGAATCAGGACGAAGGCGGCAATGCCGAGCGCTAGTCCAATAATATTGATGACTGAAAATACCTGGTTCTTGCGGAGGTTGCGCAGCGCGATTTTGATATAGGATTGAATCATAAGTAAAGGGCATGAAGTGGAAAAAGGAAAATTGGGATGAACCTATACGAGAAATCTTATATTTCTCATGCCCAATACATAGGGTTTGGAACCGGGCTATCTGGCCCTGAGCAATTGTCGCTGCTTAACTAAATCTTCCCGCTTAACGAACGTAATGGGTACGAATTCGTCGGTTGGCGAACCAATATAATAGAGCGTCCAGTCGTGGTCGTAGTCGGCCAGCAACTGGCGGATGCACTCGACCCGGTCGAAGGTTGGCACCCGGCAGTCGCCCCAGTAGAACAACTCCACGCGGTAATGCAGGGCTTGTTTCTGACCGTTGATGGTGACGTCGATTTCGATGTCCTGCTTGCCGGGTAACGATGAGATAGGAATGGCGATGTATGACATAGGGGTAGGAAAAAGATAGATGAGTAAAGATTGTCAATTCGCAACGCACAGCGTATTACTACCCGGGAGCCTCAAATGTTATACCACTCTAAATAACTAGTTGTTATACAGTAAGTTGTAAGTAAAAAATGAACGTAGCGTGTCCAAAATCGGACACGCTACGTTCATTTGTGGACAAGAGATTATATTAGACAACAGATAGCCTATTGTTACAGATCACTAGGCGAAATGTAAGAATACACATTTTCAAAATTAAATATTTGAGCTATCTTTAAATTGCACTTTAACAAGTTAATGTTTTATGGATTCACAGTTTAAAACAAACACCATCTTAAGCTTCGGCGGAAAAACATTTGAGGTCGAGCTAGTCAATGGAATGATTTTTAGTAAGCAGTCAATTATAGAGGAATCTAAATCGGGAGGGACATTTGATGATGACGACGAGGAAATTCTATTTTCAACAGACCCGCTAGAGCTACTTACACATTTCGATGAAATATCAATGAAACGTATTAAATACATTCCATCCGATTTGAATTAGAATAACACTCAATACATCAGTTCGGCAGCGCAACAGCGCGCTCGTCTATGGCTTTTGCAATCTGGTTGGTCAGGGCCGTCACCCGGGACGCGGTCATGCGGTCGCATTCGTTGGAGAGGACAACGATGCCCATGTTCAGCTCTGGATAATTAACGCATAAGCTGCTGAAACCAGGGATGTTCCCATCCTGCCAGATGGCGCGGTTGCCCGCTACGTTCAGCATCTGCCAGTTCAACCCCGACGAATAGCGGGAGGCATCGCCCGACGTCGGCTGATGCGTCAGTCTCGCGGCTTCCGTCTCTTCCGCTACATTCCACTGGATGTACTTCAGTATATCCGTCACGGTCGATTTCAACGCAGCGGCTCCCTGAAGCTGATCGGGAATGGGTGGCATTTCAACGCCGTTGCAATTGTAGCCTTTGGCAAGAGCAGGCTGATCTGAGGAGGCCAAGTCAATCTTTGTGTGGCTCATGGCGAGCGGCTGGGTTATTTTCAGCCGTACCAAGTCCTCGAATGGCATGTTGTACACCCGCTCTAAAATGTAACCCAGCAACTGAGCGCCCGCATTGGAGTACCGGAATGTATAGCCCGGCATCGTATCCAGCTTTACCTTATGTAAGTCGGCGTAGAAATCGTCGCGGGTATAGCCTTGTAAAAGCTCTGCAGCGATTGTCGAGGAAGGAATGGCGGTATTGGCAAAGGCGTCCGGCCGATCTGGTAACAGGAACGGTAATCCTGAGCGGTGATTAATCAGGTGGAAAAGCCGGATGGGTTGCCCTTCATACGCCAGGTTTGAATAAGTACCGGTCAGGTACTTACGAATATCGTCGCCCAGTTTCACCTTCTTTTCAACGACTGCCTGCGCCAGCAAAGCGCCTGTAAATGTCTTGGTGATAGACGCGATTGGGTACAAAGTTTGGCTGGTCGGGAGTTGCTGCCGATCTTTTTCAACGGTACCATAATTGTACATATACGACTGTCCATCTTTGATAATGCCGATCGAAAGCCCAACCGACTGTGGTGCCGTCATGAAATGCTGAGCGGCCTCCTCAACAATGAAATCGACCGATGTTTTCAGCGGATTATCCGTCGATGCCTTTTCGGGAACCGTAACGAGGGCTGCGGGGCGTTTGGGCTGAATAGATCGTAAGGGAAATAGCAGAAAAGCGGAGATAAGCCAGGCAGTCATGGTAATAGTCTGGTTTAGAGGTTTGTTGCAAACGGAATGGCTATTCTGCCTGCTGTTTGCGTTAAAGATGCAGGTTGCTACGTTCGGGTTGCTTACATCGTCTTATGAATGTAAATATTCCCGATAATCACGTCGTGTCGCCAGACGGCTGGGCTATTTGCCAGCCGTCTGGCCAGCCTGTTTCAGGAAATCGGTTGCGGTTGTGTTCTGAGGGTTTAAATCCAGTGAACGCTTGTAATTTTCAATAGCCAGTGCCCGATTTCCCATGTGCTCGTAGTTTTCGGCCAGGCTGTCGTAGGCGTTCCAGGCGTTGGGATACAGGCTAACGTTCAGTTTGAAAATCTCAAGCGCTTCCTGGAGTTTGCCTTGTCCAACGAGCGTATAACCCCAGCCATTTACGTACCCTTCACCCAGGTACAGTTCAGGGTGTTTTTTACGGACATCCTTCACTATGTTGATAACCTGTGCATAACCTCGCTTTTTCAGTTCCTCGTTGAGGGCCTTTAGTCCCGCCGGTTCGCCGTATAATACGTTCATGATCTTGCCCGACAGTTCCTGAAGCTGGCCCTGTGTTGACTGATCTGAGTTGTTGGCGAGCAGCACAAGCCCCGTTTTCTGATCAGGGTACAAATCGCAGAAACTGGCAAAGCCGAACGTACCGCCTGAGTGTTCGATCTGCCGTTTGCTGTCGATGGTTTTATGAAGAAACCAGTTCAGTGCCAGCGCCAGGTTATCCGTATTTCCCCAGCTAAGCTGATGACTCAATTGCACCGCTTTGTTGTTCTCGTTTAGCTGATAGGCTGCATACTTCAGCAGGTCAGCCGCACTGTAGCGGAGTCCACCAGCGGCCTGCATCGCTTTCAGCGTAAATGCGGGCATCCGAATGCCCTTTCCATCATAGCCAATGGCGAACTGATCCGACGGCGCTTCTGGCCCGAACGTATGGCGCATCTGGAGCGGCTGTTCAATCTGTGTGTTAATTAACTCCTCGTAAGGCCTCTGGTAGATTTTCTCCAGAATATAACCCACTAACTGAGCCGCTACGTTCGAATGGCGCGGATTCTGACCGGGAGCTGCCTTAAGCGTAACCCTGTGCAAGTCGTTGAAAAAATCGAGCTTCGTATAGCTGATCAACTCATTTATAATCAGGAACGGAATTGAATCGGGATTAGCTTGCTTGAACCGGTCAGGCTTATCTGGAAAATTATCGGGCAATTCAGACGTCCAGTTGGTCAGATTTACCAGCCGGATAGGCTTGCCTTCGTAGGCCAGATTCGGGTAGTCACCATCGAGGTACTTCCGAATGTCATCGTCTAGGTTGATTTTCTTATCGACAACGGCCCGTGCCAGCAGCAGGCTCCCAAACGTTTTACTGATCGAGCCAATCTCATAAATCGTGTTCTGCGTGGGCAACTGATTTTTCCCCTTCTCCGTGGTGCCGAAATTATAGAAAGTCGTCTTCCCATTTCGGACAATACCAATCGACAAGCCTACGTGCGCTTTCTCCTGAACGAATGCCGTTCCCAACTGTTGAATAGTGGTTTCAGTTGCGGCTGGCTGAGCTTGCCCAGGGGCGGCCTGTATAGTTATTGTCAGTAGACAGCTGGCAAAAATGAGTCGGTTGGTGTGCATGGAGTTTTGAATCAGAAACATTGAAGCTATTTAGAATAATTTTTTCTAGCCTTTTACCCCTAAATCCCCTGAAGGGGACTTTGTCTATGAGTAAGCTAAGTCCCCTTCAGGGGATTTAGGGGTTTTTAGATAGATTAATGAAGGATTTATACGATTAAAATCAAATCCTAAACAACTTCATTAATAATTAACCCGGTGTTACACATATTACTTGTTACCCTGCGTCAGCTTTTTCAGATGACCGGTTGCATTGGCGTTTTTCGGATTCAGGGCCAGCGAGCGTTTATAATTTTCGACGGCCAATTCATGATTTCCTAACCGCTCGTAGCCTTCCGCCAGGCTATCATACGTATTCCAGCTTTCTGGATACAGGTGCACGTTAAGTTTGAAAAGTTCGAGCGCGTCTTTCGTTTGACCGCTGCTCATTACCCGATAAGCCCAGTCATTCAGTTCATTTTCATCGGGCTGGAGATTTCGTTTTTTCAGTTCGTCGGCAACAGGAATCGCCTGGTCAAACCCTCGTTTCTGCACTTGAAGACGTAGTGCCGTGATGGGGTCGGACAGCGGAATGTCTGGATTAAAGTAACCGGCCAGTTCTTCAATAAAATTCTCCGGTGAACTTCCGCCCAAATTGGTCAGCACAATAACCGCCAGATCATCATCCGGGTACACAAGAAAAGCGGAACGCCCACCGCCCGACATACCGACAGCCCGGTGCTTTGGCCGAAATTTGGTAAGTCCCCAGCCAAGTGCCCATTGCGTTGGCGAACCGTTGTTATACGTACCGGGTGTCCAGAGCGTGGTAAGTGCGGCTTTTGTCTTCAGTAATTTCCCTTGTTGCAATGCGATAATCCAGTGAGCCATGTCCTCGGCAGTACTATTCAAACCCGATGCGGTTCGACGGGACGCCGGAAATTCAGCGTAATTATTTGTTAGTTTCGCTTCACTCAGTTTATGTCCATCAAGGCTGGTTTTGAGTGAATAAGTCGGTGCAAAATGCGGAATAACGTCACGGGAATCACCAAAGACCGTATTGGTCATACCGGCAGGTTGAAACTGCTGCTCATTGAATACCTGAGCGAATGGTTTGCCGCGTAGCTTGTCAATGACCTTGCCCAGCAACACATAATTTGTCTGGTTGTAACTGAACTGTTCGCCCGTCTGAAAGTCCATGGGCCTTGTCTTTATTTTCTCCCAGGCCGCTTCTTCGCTGCCCAACTCGGCCAGCCCACCGGTTGAGGAGCTAAGCACCCGAAGAATATCAGGCAGTCCTGAAACATGCGTTAACAACTGCCTGATCGTCACCGGTTGCCAATCGGCCGGAAGGTCATCTACATAACGGGAAATGGGTGCCGATAAATCAACCTGACCCTCCTCAACGAGTTGCATGATGGCCACGCCTGTAAACGCTTTTGTGCAGGAGTTAATGGCAAAAATGCTTTTATGCGTTACGGGAACAGAGTCCTGTAGATTAGCAAACCCATACGATTTAGTCAACACCAGTTTTCCCCGCTGTACCACCGCAACCTGCATCCCCGGAATGCTAAGCTGGCTCATCCTGTCGCGCAAGAATTTGTCGAGCGAATCCACGGATGTTTGCGCGTTACCAGGCGTAGTAGAGGGCGTAGGCTTACTTTGTCCGAAGCTGAACGTAAGCGTCGCGGCCAGTCCTAACGTGACGATACTGAGTCGATTGGCGGTCATGATACGTCGTTTATTTTGCCTTCCGGATGTAGAGATTCCCGTTCATGTTTTTCATCATGACTTCCGGGCCACCGCCGTTGATTTTACCGTATACCCAATCCTCAATTTTCACCTGATACATACCCGACTGGTTTGTGCGGCTCACTTTCGGCTGATTTTTATCGACGTCGATATCAAAATCACTGTAGATGTCGCCCCGGTCGGATTTGAGTTTCGTGTTCGCTTTCACCGAGGCCGGAAACGTTACGTCGACATTACCGTTGAGGGTAGAAAAGGCCATCGGCGTATCGGAATCAATGGATTTGAACGTAGCGATCAGATTTCCGTTGACCGTGTTGGCAACGGCTGAACCCGCAACATTGGTCAGGTGGATGTAGCCATTAACGTTGGTGACTTCCAGGTTACCCGTTACGTTCTCGATCTCGATATTTCCGTTATTCACGGTGCTGACCTTGAGCCCAAACCGTTGCGGCACTTTAATCGTCAGATCAATAGAGTGCTTCATGGAATTGGCGTTGACGTTAACGGTGTTGTTCCGTTCCTCAGCGCTGACATCGAGGGGTAATCCGGTGGCAATTCGTTTCATGCCATTCGCGGCTTTATCAGGACGATCATTGTCGTCGTCCCGTCGGCTGCGTTTTGGCGTGGCCGTAATATCGATCACTACGTCTTTGCCCGAGTAGCCAATCACTTTGATCGAGCCGTTGATTAACCCAACGTGCAACGAACCGGGTTTGGCGGGATCACTCAGCGGGACGACAAGTTGCTCTTTCACCTCATTCTGAGCAAGTAGTGGCGACCGCGCAAGCAGGCTTATAAATAAAAGTCCAATCGTCAATTTAAGTGTTTTCATCAGGATTGTTTTTTAATGTAAATGTTTCCGTTAAATGTTTCAAACTTGAATGTTTTGCCACCGCTGCCGATACGTATAGCCGTGTTTTTGTTGAGCTTATAGACCGTTCCATCGCCGGTTTTCTGGGTTGTTTTAATCGCCTGCACCGGCAACACTTCGGTGTTCGGGAAGTCGGTAAAGAATTTGCCCTGAAAGGTTTTGAACTGTAAATCGGCGGAGAGATTGGCTGGATAACTTACGTTAATGTTGCCATTGAGCGTATAGTACGACGAGTTTTCGGGAGGGTTCGCTACGTAGTCGACGTCGAGGTTTCCGTTGATGGTGTGAGCATCGGTAGTGCCTTTCACGTTCGTCAGGGTGATGGCGCCGTTTACGTTACGTGCCCTGAGCGCTCCTTCGACATCCTTTACCGTTACGTTGCCCCGGTTCACCGTCGAGACGATCAGATTCATACGATTCGGGACTTTCACGGTGAAGTTGAGCGTAAAGTCATAGTCGACATCCCGGTCGTTGCCCCAATTGTTGCCCCGGTTCCGGCTGCGTCGGGGACGTGAATCGAAGGGTTCGGCGATGTAGGCCACAATGCTGTCACCCTGCTGATCGAACTGAAGCTGGAATTCCTTCTTGCCAATTTCCAGATCCTGATTGTTTTTGGCCGTGATGGATTTATCGACTTCCAGAATAACCTTGTCGCCTGAGTAGCCCTCGACCTTGATAAAGCCGTTGATATTGTAGATCGCCAGCGCACCACTGGCCGACTTCGATACCGTAAATTCTTTGCTGACGTGCTCCTTAAATTCCTGAGCAGTAGCTGGCGATTGGGCACAAGAAAGTACCAGCCCCGCCAGTACGGGGATTAGTAATAGTTTCATACAGATATAAAGTGAAAGAGTGAATGAGCGAAAGAGTGAATGAGCGAAAGAGTGAATGAACAAAAACAGTTGGCAAGCTTGGCGCGCTCTATTCATTCATTCTTTCACCCTTTAATTAAGATAAATCCCGGATACTCTGCTCGATTTTACCTTTGACTAAATGGTTTAGATTGTCGTCGTGAAGGAGCTGGCGAAGAGGTTTGATGGATCGTTTCTCCTGCAACTTCACCATAATATCAGCCAGCGCTGACTGTACCAATGGCGATTCCTGCCGGGCGATCGACTGCACCAGACCTTCTCGTACACTTGGGTTATCGGCCAGCTTTGCGAGGGCTTCCAGCGTAACCAGCCGCACATTTACATTTGAGTCGTTGTTGAGCGTTGTTAATAGCGCATCAACCACCTTTGCATCTACCTGATTGATTTCTTCGGTATAGCTTACCGCCCGAAGCCGTTCAGAGGCTGACGGATTTTCCAGTCCAGAGAGCAGCATCATCTGGCGCATTTCCTGTACCTGCGTCGATAACGTATCGATCTGCTGCTGCTGAACCGCCACGGTCGTTTGGCCCGGGTGACTGAACCAGTATCCAGCCGCAACACCAACGCTCAATAGCACAAAACTATACCCCAGTCGATACGCGTATCTGGGTGCCCACAGCTGGCGGAGTGTCGTCAGTAGATTGTCAAATAGGCTCTCCTGTTTTGTGTTAACGGTCTCTTTATACGTATCAAGCATCGCCTGAAACCGAACCCGTGCCATGGGGCTTGGTTCGGGCGTCGGTACGTTCCCCATCAGTTGCCAAAGCTGCCGGGTCGAATTGGCTTCTGCCTGGCAGGCTGGGCACTGTGCCAGATGCGTTTCCAGCGCAACCCGTTCCGCATCCGGCAACTGGTTGCTGAGCCAATCGGTTAGCTGGTCTTGTATCTGGTCACAGTTTATAGGCAGTTTTTCCATTGTCAAGCTTCAGGTAAATTTTCTTTAATTCGTTCATCGCGCGGTGCACCCGTACTTTAATAGCGCCCTCTGTTGTATTCAGCACCCGCGCAATTTCCTCATACTTCAACTCCTGGAAACGGCTCAGTACCAGCACCTCGCGATTCTCGTCACTAAGTTTTCCCATTGCCTGATGAAGCGCATCCAGTTCCTGTTCTTTCTGGATTCGCTCATCGGCGGCTGGTCCGCCACCAATTTTCTCCGCTACGTCGGCCAGGTCGTACTGATGGGCCGAACGCTTGTTTTGCTTGCTATGATCGACCAGTACGTTCCGGGCCAGATGGTACATCCAGCTCCTGAACTCGCCGTCGCCGGTGAACGTGTGTCGGTACTTAAGCATCCGGTAGAACACCGTCTGGACCATATCTTCACTGGCCTCACGCTGGTTAGTCATATGGAAAAGGAAGCCGAACAGGGGACGATTGTACCGCTCGAAGAGCAAGCTCATCGCATCCATATTGCCTGCCTTTACCTGCAGCATAATAGCGTTGTCTGTCAGAGAGGTCAACCGCGTTGGTATCGGGTTATTGGTGGAATTTGGACTGGGAACTGCGCGAATTGGAGAAGGTTACAGAAAAAGAAGAAATTTTTTTATTTGTGTAGAGACGCAATCCCTTGCGTCTCCTATGCGTCGGCAATTTTTTCGTCAGCAACACCATCCGGTCAAGGAGAAGCCAATAAACATTTCTGCAACTACTAATCTGATTTCAGTGAACTGGATGGGTTGATCTGGAGTGTTTGCCAGAGCTTCAGCAAAATTGTGAGGAAGGCTATCGCCAGAACGCTACTGGCCGAAATAATCAGTATGCCTGTGGAAACGCCGTTATTTATTTTGAAGATACTATTCAGCAACACCAACGCCATAACATATCCGCTGGCACAGCCTAAAACGACCGCAACGATCAGAATCCAAACGTAGTTTTTATGCAGTACCCAGCCAATCTGGGCGCCTGTAGCGCCTAGGACCCGCCGAATGGCTACCTCCTGCATACGTTTCAGTACGTTGAGAGATACTAAGGAAAACAGGCCCGAGATCGCCAATAGTATGGTCACCAGCGCAAAAACGCCCATTGTTTGCGCCACATTGTTGGATACTGATTCGGCTTCGGCAAGGGCGTTGTCCTGATAAAACCCGTCGAAAGGTTTGTAAGGGAAGAGTCGTTTCCAGGTGCGTTCCAGGTCAGCGAAAACCTGCTGTTGGTGTTCGGCTTTCACGCGGGCAATGAAATACGAAAACTGACTGGCCGATACAGGACGGATCACCGCAGCCGCAATCGGTCGGAACGGCGTATTGGTCATGAAGTCGCGTACAACCCCGCTGATCTGATACGTAGCTGAATCCAGTTGAATGGACTGGCCTACCAGCGATTTTCCCTCCCCAAACTCCCGAACAAAGGTCTCGTTCACCAGCACGTTGGGCGCTGGTCTGCCGTCCTGGGTGGCCAGCAAGGGTTGACCGTCGCGTAGTTGTATCTGGAGCATCCGTGTAAAGTCGTTGCCCACATTGTAGACCATCGATTCGTGCGGCAGGCTATTCAGTCTAAAGTTAATGGTGCTGTAACTAAAGCCGGGAATATGCTGGGTACCACTGACGGCCTCAACATGCGGAATCGTCTGGGCTGCTGTTTTGAAAACCCGCCAGCTCGACTCGTCATATACATATGCACCGATGAGGTTATGGCGATCGTAGCCCACATCGGCGATGTGGTTATACTCGGCGTTACGTTCGAAACTCAGTCCCACGACCACCGCTATCAGCGAAATGGCAACCTGAATGCCCATCATAGTGCGGGAGAAAAGACCTGATCCTCCGAAACGTAGTGTTCCGCGAAAAATATGCACTGGCCGGAAGGCGCTTACATAAAAGGCGGGGTACGAGCCTGCTAATAACGTAGTGAATAGGAACATCCCCACCAGGTAGGCGCCTAAAACCGGGTCGAGGTAATCAATCTGGATGGCCATGTAGGGCCACATGTGATTATACCAACTCGAAATCGGAAAGGCCAGGATCAGGCCCAGCAACATGGCAAGTGCGCAAATGACGCCCGCTTCGGCGAGCAATTGAATAATAAGTTGCCCTTGTGAACTTCCCATTACTTTGCGGACACCGATTTCACGTAACCGACGATTACAGATCGCAATGGTCATGTTGGCGAAGTTGAGCGAGGCTGTCAGCAAGATCAGAATGGCCATTATGAGCATGCCCCAAACCGCCGATGCCGGGAGCGAAGGATACAATCTGTTCGCGCGTAGGTTGCGGGCGTTCAGGGCCAGCGTTCGAAGGGGCTCCACCACAAACCGCCGGATTTTCCAGTCAGGGTCAGCCGATTGCTGACGGGCAACAAGAGGAGCCAGGGAGGCTTCGAGGGCCGAAACAGCGGCAGGTTGTCTGAGTAACAGAAACACCGCATCGACCCGGTATTTCCAGTCTGTATGATCAACGGGCTGATCGCCCTCAAGTTGATTGCTTAACTGCGTCAGGAAATCGAACCGTATGCTTGAGTGCTTGAAATCTCCGTCCACAACGCCACCTACGATGAGCGTTTTTCGGGTAGGTTGATCCGCGTAAATGGTAAGGGATTGACCAATTGGATTCCGGTTGCCAAAATACTTTGTCGCGGTTTCCTGCGAGATGAGAACCTTGGACGGATCGGTGAAGTCGGCAGCGCCATTCACTACCGGAAAGTCAAATACCCGCAGAAAATTAAGATCGGCAAAATGGATCGTTTCATTGAAGATATTGTCTCCCTGCTTGACGACCGCCCGTCTTGAATCCCAACGGACAGCCGCTTCAACGTTGGCAAGTTGCTGTGGTGCGTCGATTGCTATGCGGGAGGGGCAGATGCCGTATAGAGCATCGTTGTCGGCTTTTACGCTTTCAATCCGCACAATACGGTCGGCATTTTTGTGCCAGCTGTCGTAGGAATTAGCGTATCGGTAATTTTGAAAAGCCAGAATGCCAAAGCCGAGCCCCAGTCCTAACCCGACAACATTAACGATCACATAGCGCAGGTTGCGTTTGAGATTACGTAAGGCAATCTTGAGGTAGTTGTCCAGCATGGTATTTTCGTAGAGACCGTACCGACGGTGATGCGATACGTTAACCGGTCTTTACAAAAATACAGTATATTATTGATTGCCCGTCTTGATACCAAAGCTGCGCTCGGTTTCTCTGATGATCGCCTGTTTTTCGCGCTCAGATTTACCGATTACGTTGGCAGTCCGTTCAATAATCAGCTCTTCGCCATCCTTCTGGAATGTGTATTGCATCCAGAGCCGCCCGTTTTCTTTGTCTTCCCGGACTAATACCGACGATGGAGCGACTTCACTTGGAGAAAAGGACGATGAGGCACTGGCTTCCAGGTGATTACTTCTGCTTTCGTCGGAATGGGCTACGTAGATGGCCTGTTCGTCAGCTTTCCGTTTGCGCTGCGAGGCAACTTCACGTTTTCGTCCGACAATAGCGACACCCCCTTCCTGCTCAGATGAGGCACGGTCTAAGGAATCAAGAATACGGGATTTCAATTCATTTACGGCGTCTTTATCCATGCCTGCTATGTCGAACGAGCGGCTGTAATAAATCGAGCGGCCAGGCTGTTCAATGTCAACACGAATGCGAAGTTGCCGCTCATCGGTAGTAACCTCCTTGCTGGACGAACGCTGTGCTGCGGCACCGAAGCCTACTGTGACCAGTAATAGGGTAAATAGCGTTTTCATAAATCAGCAAGAAGTTTCGTGATGGTTCGATTAGATTAGCATATTCGTCCTATCTATCTTCGTGCCAGATGTATAAGCTGTTGCTTTTCAATAATTTACCTGGCGTAATCTGACGAAGTTGTCCATTATCGGACAGTTTTCGTACGACAGCGGACAAAGGTTGAAACCGGTATCATTCACTACGTAGTGATTTGACGGGATTCATCAACGCAGCTTTGATACTTTGGAAACTGATCGTCAGTAGGGCAATGCCAATGGCCAGCAAACCCGCCAGCGCAAAGACCCACCAGCTAATGTCAATTTTATAGGCGAAATTTTGTAGCCACCGGTTCATGCCGTACCACGCAATGGGCGATGCCATGATAACGGCGATCATGACCAGTTTGAGGAAGTCTGCGGAGAGCAGCGCCACAATGCTGGCGACCGACGCCCCCAGTACTTTGCGCACGCCAATTTCTTTGGTCCGTTGCTCAGCGGTGAAGGCCGCTAAACCAAATAAGCCCAGACAGGCAATGAAAATCGCCAGGCAGGCGAAAATTGTGGATAGTGTCCCAACAACCGTTTCGCTTTTGTAGAGGTTCTGATAGTCCGCATCAACGAATGAATACGAAAAAGGAAGTTTGGGGTTTAATTTCCGACAAAGGGCTTCGATACTGGCCAAGGCCTGACTGGTCTGGCTGGGTTGCGTTCGCACCAGAATGTTGTTGGGCCACCAGGTTTCTCCCAGACGAATGATAAGCGGTCTGATCGCTACGTGCAGCGACTGAAAATGAAAATCCTCCATAACCCCTACAATCTTTCCAGGTTGCTTCCCAAACGTGAGCGGTTGCCCAACCGGATTCTTATAGCCGATACGTTTGGCAACTGCCTGATTAATCAGATAATTACTTGAATCCGTGCCAAAAGCTGGTGAGAAATCGCGGCCCTGAAGGAGCTTGACTTTAAACGTTTTTGCAAAATCGTAGCCCACCACGGTGTTGTTGAATTGAATGGCGAGCGAAGGATCTTTGCCTTCCCAATGGACACCGTCGGTTGTGTTTCCATTTTCTAACGGGCTTGTCATCATATGCGTTACCGATTGAATACCTGGCAGTTGTAATAACTCCTGCTTGAAAGTTGGGTACTTGCTGGCTACTTCGCCTATGCCGGGAATAGTGATCAGGTTCTCACGGTCGTAGCCGAGATTCTTCGTTTGAATGTACTGAAGTTGCCGATAAACGACCACCGTTCCGACAATCATCAGCATTGAGAGTACGAACTGAAAGACAACCAGACCACGCCGAAATAATTGAGCCCCTGCGCCAAATCGTAAGGTACCTTTCAGGATTCGTACCGGATTGAGTGACGATAGAAACAGCGCCGGATAACTACCTGCCAAACCACCGGTCAGGAGGAGTAAACCTGCCAAGAGCAACCAGAAAGAAGGCTGGGTGAACGGTAGCGTTAGTTGCTTGTCGGTCAACTGGTTGAACACGGGGAGCAAGAGGCTAACCAGCATGATAGCCAGCCCCAGAGCGATAAGCGTCAGGAGCAGTGCCTCGCCCATAAACTGCCCGATCAGCGACGCCCGTTCGGCCCCGACCACTTTCCGAACGCCCACTTCGCGCGCCCGTTTGGCCGAGCGGGCCGTAGCCAGGTTCATAAAATTGATCCCCGCAATAAGCAGTAGAAACACGGCAACAAGGATAAAAAGTCGAACGTATTCGATACGTCCCCCGTCGCGTTGCCCGTTTTTGAAGTTGGAATACAGATACGCTTCCGTCTCGGGTTGCAGAAATAATTCAATGTTGAACGTAGCATTGATGTCCTTGTTTCGGCCTTTCAGAAACGTTTTGAGCTTGGCATTGACCCTGGCTGGGTCGGCGTCGGAGCGAAGTTCGAGACGCGTATCAGGGCCACTATTTTCCCACTCAGTACGCCAGGGATTATGTCTTAAGTAGTTATCCCAGTTCAGTAGAAAATCATATTTGTCGAGTGAATTGTGGGGTAGATTCTCGAATACTGCCGTCACCTGATAATCGGTGGTATTATCGAATCGAACGGATTTGCCCAATGCCGACTGTGCATCACCGAAATACGTTTCGGCCAGCTTTCGTGAGATAGCCAGATTAGTTGGCGCATTGAGTGCTACGTCAGCCGTTCCGGCCAATAGGGGAATGCTGTACATTCTGAACCAGTCGGCTCCGGCATAGCAACCAGTTTGTCGGGCTATCGTATTACCAACGGTTAATATATGCCCTTCCTTCGACGACAACCCTGCGGCATGAACTACTTCAGGAAGCTGTTTCTTGAGTTCATCGGCCAATAGGCCGGGCGTATCTTCATCGGTCACAATCCGTCCGTCGGCCATCTCATTCTCCATCACCCGGTACAGATTGTTCCCGTTTGCGTACTGCTTTCCCACACTCAGCTCATCCCGGATCCACAGGAATATCAGCAGGCTGGCAGCCATCCCCAGGGCCAGCCCTGAGATGTTAATGGCGGAGAACGCTTTGTTGCGAATCAGGTTCCGACAGGCGATTTTGACATAATTACGTAGCATATCAGGACTTAGGAAAAAAGGTGATAAGTAGTCGGTTGTTAGGTTGCGTTTGGCCAATGGCCGCAGTAGTTTCAGGGCACTTAGGGCGTATCGCCAGCGAGCTTTTCGCTCCCCCACTGTTGCCACCCAATGAGCGTAGAGTTCCAGAAGGTCTCCCTGCACCTCTTCCGAGGTGTTGGGATCACCAAAGGTCTCTACAAGTTTCTGAGCCCATCGGGGTGGATTTGGGTTGGCATTCATGCGTTTCTTTTGTAGAGACGTTAGGAATTGCTTCTCTACTTTATTCGGAACGTAGTGATTTAACCGGATTCATCAGAGCGGCTTTGATGCTTTGGAAACTCACTGTCAGTAGGGCAATGCCAATGGCCAGCAACCCCGCCAACGCGAAGACCCACCACGAAATATCAACCCGGTAAGCAAAATTTCGCAGCCACTGATTCATAACATACCAGGCAATCGGGCTGGCGATCAGAATGGCAATGCCCACTGGTTTTAGAAAATCACTGGAAAGCAGGCCCACAATACTACCCACCGATGCGCCCAGTACTTTACGCACCCCGATTTCTTTGGTGCGCTGCTGGGCCGAGAAAGAGGCTAATCCAAACAGACCCAAACAAGCGATAAAAATGGCCAGTCCGGCAAAAATCCGCATAATCGTTTGCTGACGCAGGTCTGTCTGATACATCTGGTCAAATTGTTGATCTAAGAAATGGTACTCAAATGGATACGCCGGTCGCGTTCTGGCATATAACTGTTGGATCGTCTCCACTGAAGCCGTTAGATTGCCGGGTTTTAGCCGAATTAAAGCGACTCGTTGGTCGTCGTAGGGTGCAATCACCAACGGCTCTATGGCTTCTTTCAAAGACAGGAAATTGAAATCCTCGACCACACCAATAATAGTACGGTTGGTACTGTCACGAAGCGTATTTTTTAGCCACTTGCCGATAGCTTCCTGCGGAGTCCAGCCCAGCCTGGCAGCCGCCGTTCGATTAATTAAAGCCGCCTGAGCCGTGTCGGTGGGGTACTGGGACGAAAAATCGCGGCCTGCAATCAGTTTCAGTCCCATCGTTTTCACATAATCGAAATCGGTAAATTCTGTCCGGGCTTTCCACCGGTTGGGATGCGCTTCGACGTCGAACATAAGCCCGTCGAAAAAACCACCCGGTTCGCCCGACATCACCGAAACAGCCTCAATCCGGCTCTGGGCGAGCAGATCCTGTTTATGCTTCCGGAAAAAGTTATAGATATCGCCATTGTCGATAGGGATTACCAGGGTTTGCTCTTTGTTGTATCCAAGCTGTTTGTTTTTGAGGTAGTTCATTTGTTGGGTACCGATGGCTGTCCCGAGCATCAGCAATATCGAAATACTGAATTGTACCACGACCAGCATCTGCCTCAATGAAATACCACCTTTACCCAGTCGTAGTTTACCTTTCAGGGCCTGGATAGGCGAAAAGGCCGCCAGTACAAACGCCGGGTAACTGCCTGAAAAAAAGCCAGCTACTATGATAATGCTGATCAGAAACAGCCCAATCGGCCCTGCATACGCAGATAGGTTCAGCGAGTGGCCCAGCAGTTGCTTATAATAGGGTAAAACTAACGTCAGCATACCAATCGACAGTACGCAGGAAAGTGCCGTCAGCAAGAGTGACTCGCCAATAAACTGCCACACCAGATGGCCTTTAATGGCGCCCAGCACTTTCCGCACCCCAATTTCTTTGGATCGCTCTACCGCCCGAACCGTCGATAAGTTCATGAAATTGATGCAGGCCACCAGCAGAATGAGGATAGCAATGGATAGAAAGATATAAACCACTTGTTTATCGCCGTGTTTGACGCTATCAAAGGCCGCCTGTTCGAAATAAATAGCCCGCAATGGCGTGAGCGACAGATTAAAATGAAAGCCGTACTGCTTCATAATCAGGCCCATGTGCTTATCCATAAAGCGCGGGAAATTTCGTTCAATCTGTTCTTTGCTGACCGTTGGCGCAAGCTGTACGTAGGTGTAAATACCGTTATTAATCCAGCCGGTCATCCAGCCCCGGTCTTTGTAGTTTTCTAACGGCACAACCAGATCAAAATCCAGATGGGAATTTACGGGCACGTCCTGAGCAATACCCGTCACTTTTACGGGTAGATTTTTATTGATTTCGACAATTTTGCCCATGGCGTTGTCGACACTACCAAAATATTTTTTGGCCGTCGATTCGGTAAGCACGACGCTGGCTGGGTCGGCCAACACGGTAGCCGGATTACCTCTGAGCAACGGGAAGGAAAAGAAGTCAAAAAAGTTAGGGTCGACATCAATGATTTTCCGTTCATGAAACGATTTGTTCTGGCTAGTCACCAACGCATCCGTAGGGTTTACCCGAACAGCCTGCGTGATTTGTCCTTTAAAATCGGTCAGTAACGCAGGCGCATAAGGCCCAGATAAATAAGAAACCGCAATTTCTTTGCCCTCATTCTCAATGCCACGCATGACACGATAGATGCTTTTTCCATTTTTATGGAAATTATCTACACTGAATTCATTACTGATAAACAGAAAGATCAGCAGGCATACCGTAATTCCCGTAGATAATCCAAGCAGGTTGATACCCGAAAAAACTTTGTTTCGGATCAGGTTGCGAAAGGCGATTTTTAAATAATTACGTAGCATATGAGGACTTAAGAAAAACGGGAACGGATACTCATTTGATTTTCTTGATCTGGCCAGCGGCCGTAGTAATTTCAATACACTACCTGCGTATCGCCAGCGAGCCTTACGAACTCCCACGCTCTGCACCCAGTATGAGTAAAGCTCCAGCAGGTCGCCCTGCACTTCTTCCAGTGTATTGGGGTGGCCGAACGACGCAAGTAGCCAGTCCAGCCAGCGGGGCGGTTTTCGCTTATCAATACTACTCACTTCGCAGACTTTTTACCGGGTTTATCAGGGCTGCTTTGATGCTTTGATAACTCACCGTGAGCAACGTAACGATCAGAGCCCCTAGACCGGATAAGGCAAAAATCCACCAGGACAGCTCAGTTCGATAGTCGTATTTCTGAAGCCAGTTACCGAGGAAATACCAGGCGATGGGTGTAGCGATACCAAAGGCAATAATGACCAGCATCACAAAGTCTTTGGAAAGCATCAGCCATACGTTCGCTATTGATGCGCCCAGTACTTTACGCACCCCAATTTCTTTGGTGCGCTGTTCAGCAACGAACGACGCTAAGCCAAACAGGCCCAGGCAACTGATAAATACAGCCAGTATGGCGAAGACAGAAGCCAGCTTGCCGATGCGCTCTTCGGCGGCAAATTTCAGCGCGTACTGCTGATCGATAAATTTGTAATCGAATGGACTTCCCGGATTGAATTTTCGAAAGACGGCCTCGATTTTCGCCAGCGATTCGGGCGCACTCAGTTCCGGGTTAAGTTTAATATTGATGACGTTTGCCCATCCATAATCCAGCATAAAAACAGTCTGAACAACCGGCTCAAACGGCGACCCCATCACCATGTCTTTAACCACACCCAATACGCGCATGGGTCGCCCATTCCATTTCATGATCATGCCCACCGGCGATCCGGTTTTCAAGTTCATGTACTTTGCTGCCGTTTCGTTCATGACCAGCGCTGCGGAATCGGTCGAGAAGGCTCGCGAAAAATCACGACCTTCCTTAAACTGCCAGCCTACCGTTTTGCCGAAATCGTGCGTTACGGCGATTGTCCCGAACTGGGCGTTGAACGTGGGGTCTTTCCCTGCCCATTCGAATCCGCCATTTTGTGAATTTAAATTCGTTGCCGGTGTCGATGAGGTAGACATGTCCACAACCGCACCGGTTCGTAGTAGTTCTTCCCGCAGGGCATTGTAGTGGCTGTGTAGTTCGGGCGTGTTCATGGTAATCGTGATCAGCCCATTGCGGTCGTAGCCGATGGGGCGATTTTTGGCGTATTGGATCTGCCGAAAAACCAGAATCGTTCCTATGATGAGCGTAACCGAAACGGTAAACTGAATGACCACCAGCACCTTGCGGGGCACACTCGCAAACCGGCCTACTCTAAACGTACCTTTCAGGACTTTTACCGGTTGAAAAGAAGACAGGTACAGCGCGGGATAACTACCCGCAACGATACCGGTGAACAGACTAAATCCGATGCCTGCAAGCCAGAACAAAGGGCTGTTCCATAAGATGCTCAGTTGCTTATCGGCCACTTCGTTGAAAAGAGGAAGTGCCAGAATGACTAGTAGTATGGATAGGATAAAGGCAAACGCAACAACCATCAGCGACTCGCTAAAAAACTGACTGATGAGTTGCGAGCGTACCGATCCCACTGCTTTTCGGATACCCACTTCTTTGGCTCGTTTTTCACTACGTGCCGTACTGAGGTTCATGAAGTTGATACAGGCTAGCAGCAGCACAAACAGGCCAATAATGCCGAATAGCCAGACATACTGTATGCGCCCTTCCAGGTTCCCCTGTTTATCCCAACCCGTGTATAAATGCCATAGGCGCATCGGTTGCAAGAATACTTCGGCTTTATAGGGAGCTGCTTCCGGAACGTGTTTCACCCGTAACCCTTTGATCTTGGCATTAACGGCATCAAAATCAGCGTTAGGGGCAATCTGGGCAAGTATTTGCCAGGAGTTATTATTCCACTCCACGTTATCCTGCGCCCGCTTTACCCATGCCTCCGACGACACGTATAAATCCCAGGGTGCAATAAAAGTCAGGTCTCTGAACTCGGTATTATAGGGCAAATCCTCATATACCCCCGTCACCTTTACGTTCAGCTTGTTATCAATTTTTACGATTTTGCCCAGTGGATCACCACTCCCAAAAAGTGCTCCGGAAACGGACGCCGACAGCATGATCGATGCCGGATCTTTCAGGCCCGCCCGCGTACCACGTAGCATCTTCAGGGTGAGCATGTCGGGCGCTTCCGGGCTCAGGTAGTTACCCCGTTTTGTGAATTTTTTGTCGCCATAGGCCAGGATATGCTCTCCATTCCAGGACGACATAACAACGTAAGTGAAATCATCGGCGAAATCGGTGCGCAACTCATTCCCGAGCGGGAGAGGCATGTAGCCTCCTGCGCCAAACTCGCCTTCAAACGTGCCGCGTTGCATGACCTTGGCAATACGGTCATAGTTCTGGTGGTATCTGTCGTAGGCTAGTTCGTCATAAATCCACAAGCCAATGAGCATGGCCATCGCCATGCCTACCGCCAGCCCGCCAATGTTGATGGAGGAATAAACTTTGTTCTTGGTAATGTTCCTCAGGGCGATTTTTATATAGTTGCGTAGCATAGAAGGACTCAGAAATGAAGGGGATGAGGAGTAGGGTTCGTTCGATCGTCGTTTAGCCAAAGGCCGCAATAATTTGAGTGCAGTAAGGCTATAGCGCCAGTCGGCGTTACGTTTCCCCAGGGTTCCAACCCAGTGGTCGTAGAGTTCGAGCAGGTCGCCTTGCACTTCTTCCAGCGTGTCGGGGCAACCGAAGGTTGCCAGGAGCCAGGTGGCCCAGCGGGGTGGCTTTTTCATCATTTAGTAGTCATCAGTACCCTTCACCCTCCCATGAGTTGCAGTGTTTGCGGAGGCAGCGCGTTCCACAAGTCGGCACGTACCTGCTTCACTTCCTGTAACGCCCGACGCCCGGCCGCCGTTACCATGAAAAAGCGTTTACGTCGGCCACCTCGTTCGGCCGTGGCACCCCCCATTTGTGACGAAAGAAAGCCCTTCTCTTCCAACCGTTGCAGTGTCGTATGAACGGTACTGAAACCAACCGACCGACCGGTTTTCTGCTCGATCTCCTGTGTGATCGTGACGCCGTAAGCGGATTCGTCCAGAATCGCCACAGTCAATAGGACTACTTCTTCAAATTCTCCCAAAAAGGCTCGTTTCATGCCTCAGCTATATTATACGATAATGCCGATCAAATGCAATGCCAATTCGAAAACAAGCCCGTAACGATCTTGGAATGGCTTTTTTGGGAATTGTGCCAGGCTGGATTGTCCGTTTGTGGACAGCATACGTACCGAAACGGACAAGGCAATCCAGCGCTGGATTGCCTTGTCGAAAATGGGTTCTGTTGACTTCTTATTCGGAACGTAGTGACTTCACCGGATTCATCATGGCCGCTTTGATACTCTGGAAGCTTACCGTCAGTAGGGCAACGCCTACGGCCAGCAAGCCCGCCAGCGCAAACATCCACCAGGCAATATCAATTTTGTAGGCAAAATCGGCCAGCCATTTGTTCATGACGTACCAGGCAACGGGCGACGCAATGACCAGCGCGACCAACACCAGCCGGACAAAGTCCGTAGAGAATAGGCCAAAAATGCTAGCCGTCGATGCCCCCAATGCCTTGCGGATGCCCACTTCTTTGGTCCGTGATTCGGCCATAAATGCCACTACACCATACAGGCCCAGGCAACCGATGAAGATGGCAATGCCCGCCAGCAGTCGAAATAACGAATACATCCGTTCTTCGCTTTTGTAGAAATTGGCGAGGGTTTCGTCCAGAAAGACGTACTTGAACACGAAGTCGGGGAAGGTAGCATTCCAGGCGGTTTCTATGTCTTTTAGCAAATGACTAATGGCTTCGGGGCTGCTCTGCTGGGATGAGAGTTTGATGCCCAGACTGCGGTACTGATCACGATAGGAGGTTAGTACGCTTGGTTCGATCTGCTGGTGGAGCGAAAACGCGTTGAAATCTTTCACCACGCCAACAATGGGCTTTTTCATGTCTTCGCCATTCACCGACATAAACTTGCCAATGACCTGCTGCGGTGTTTGAAAACCAAGGCGTTTCATAAACGCTTCGTTGATGACAAACTCCCGCATAGTGTCGGCGGATTGGTACATCCGACCCGCTATCAGTTTCAGGCCGTAGGTGTGAATATAGGCGCTATCGGCGGGTCGCATCAGTACGCCATAATCGGGGTCTTTATCCGAATTTTCGAAGTGGAAACCGGTGCTCCAGTTGCTGGTCGACGACGGGGTTGTCATCGCAAAACTCATCGACTGGATACCGGGCAACCCGCTGAGTTTCGCTTTTAAACTTTCCAGCTGGCCGGGCTTTTTCTCCGGAATGTATACATTCAATACGGTCTCCCGGCTGTAGCCTAGATCGGCGGAACGGAAGTAGTTCATCTGATTATAGGCTATGATCGTACCGATAATGAGCATTTGCGAGATGGCAAATTGCCCCACAATCAGCCCCCGACGTAGCGTTAACTGATTGATTACACCTTTGCCACCCGTTTTCATCTTGCCTTTCAGCGCCAGAATGGGCTGGTAGCCTGATAAGACCAAGGCTGGATAAAAACCGGCTAATACGGTTGTCGCGACGCCTAACGTCAGCAGGAAACCCAGCACTAGTGGGTCGAATAGCGTCGCGGCTCCGGGTTTAATGTTGAGCAATTCTCCCACGTAGGGAAGCGATACCTGGGCAACGATTAGGGATAAAAGCACCGCCAGACCTGTCAGTACGCCGGTTTCGCCCAGAAACTGACGGACTAGTTGCCCCCGTGAACTACCCAATACTTTGCGGACACCAACCTCTCTGGCACGCCGAATCGCCTGGGCTGTCGCCAGATTGATGAAGTTAACGCAGGCCGTAATCAGAATGAACAGGCCAATCAAACCCATGGCCCAGATCATTTCTTTGCTGACCGTCCGCTTGGCATAATTGTCGGTGCGGGTGTCGAAATGAATGTTGGTTAGCGGCTGCAATTCATAAACCAGATCTTTGGCGTCCTTGGGTTTCTGGTACTTTTTGACGAACGACACCAGTTGCTGGTTCATCTGCGCGGCTGCCAGTACCTGATCCTGAGCCGGTGGGAGCATTAGATAAATTTGCGCTCCGCCATAGGTCGATTGCCAGTCGTCCCAATTGGTGGAGGCTCCGAATTGCTTCAGTGACGCGAACGAGAGCAGCACTTCAAATGGCATGCTGGTCGTCGCGGGTAGGTCCTGCACGAGCCCCGTTACGACAAAGTCCATCTTGTTCTCGATACGTAGCGTTTTTCCGATCGGGTTGCCGGTGCCGAAGTATTTCTGGGCCATGCGCTCACTCAGCACCACCGTATTTGGATTCGTAATCGAGGTTTGTGGACTCCCTTTTTGCCAGCCATAATCGAACAGTCGAAAGTATTCGGGTTCGACAAAGGCCACTACGCCATCGCCCTCCTGAAATTTTTTCGTTGATCGACTACTCTTTTCATTCACGGTAACCACTACGTTCGCGAGCCGGTTTACCATGGTGACCTGCTGTTTCAGAGCAGGATAGTCGTTGCGCAGGGCGGCCAGCGCCGGAAGGGGGATACCAACATTCCGGCGGTCGACGTTCGATTTTTTGTTGAACGAGACTATCCGATACGTGCGATCGGCGTTGGCATTGTGCTGATCGAAACTGAGTTCATACCGAATGGCCAGAAACAGCAGCAAGCAACAGGCCAGGCTCAGGGTCAAGCCCAGCACGTTGATAATCGAGTAACTCCAGTTGCGCTTCAGGGCGCGGAGGGCGGTAGTGAAATAGCTTTTTAGCATGGGGAAGATGGAGTTGGGCGTGGGGCAGAGGGGTAAGGGCAGAGGGCAGTCCATCGTCACGAAAAAACACTCGATGCCCTCTGTCCCAAACCCTCTCCCTTTACTATTCCGAACGTAGTGATTTAACTGGATTTGTCAACGCGGCTTTGATACTTTGGAAACTGACTGTCAGCAAGGCAATGCTTACCGCCAGCACCCCTGACAGGGCGAACATCCACCAGGAAATGTTAATCTTGTAGGGGAAACCGGCCAGCCACTTGTTCATGACGTACCACGCGATAGGCGAGGCCAGAACCAGCGCGATGAGCACCAGTTTGACAAAGTCAATTGAGAATAACCCGACAATGTGGGTGGTTGTAGCACCCAGTACCTTTCGAATGCCCACTTCTTTGGTTCGTGATTCAGCCATAAACGCGACGACGCCATACAGGCCCAGGCAACCGATGAAAATGGCAATGCCCGCCAGGAGCCGAAACAGCGAATACATCCGCTCCTCGCCTTTATAGAAATTGGCGAGGGTCTGGTCCAGAAATTCATAACTGAACGCAAAATCGGGGTAGGTCGCATTCCAGTCTTTCTCTATCTGGCTAATCATTCGATGAATGGATTCCATGCCGCCCTGCTGCGTGGAGAGCTTGATGCCTAATACGTTGTAGGCGCTCCGCTGGCTGGCTAACAGGCAGGGTTGCGTTTGCTGATGGAGTGAGAACGTATTGAAATCCTTCACAACGCCCACAATCTGCTTTCTGGTGGTAGTTCCCCCCAGCGTGAGGTACTTACCCAGCACTTTCTGAGGCTCCCGAATACCCAGTTTCTTGACAAACGACTCATTGACCACAAACTCCCGGATGGTGTCGGCCGATTGGTAGATACGTCCCGCAATCAGTTTCAGTCCATATGTGTTGAAATAGGCCGTATCAGCGGGTCGCATGACCACACTGAAGTCGGCTTCCTTCTCGGCATTTTCGTAGCGGAAACTCGTCCACCAGTTGCCATCGGCCGAGGGAATCGAAATGCCGTAACTCAGTGATTTTACGTTGGGCAAGGCCGCTACTTTGGCCTTGAATGTCTCCAGTTGTCCCGGCTTCTGTTCAGGTACGCCTACTGTCAGCACAGCGTCTTTATTGTAGCCCAGATCGGCTGACCTGAAATACTTCATCTGCGAATACGCGACGATGGTGCCAATGAGGAGCATCTGCGAAATGGCAAACTGAAAAACAATTAGGCTCCGGCGGAGCGTCAACTGGCTGCTGCCCGTCATCTTCATTTTACCCCGCAGGGCCAGCACAGGCTGGTAGCCGGACAACACCAGGGCCGGATAGAAACCCGCCAATATCGTAGTCAGAACGGCCAGCAGCACAACAAAGGCAATAACGCCCGGATCAAACAGCACCAGTGCGGCCACTTTAATGTCCAGCAAGTCTGATACGTAGGGTAAGGATAGATGGGCAACCAAAAATGCGAGTCCAACGGCCAAACCCGTCAATAAACCCGTTTCGCCTAGAAACTGACGGACCAGCTGCGTGCGCGAACTACCCAGCACTTTCCGAACGCCCACTTCCTTTGCCCGACGGATGGCTTGTGCCGTGGCCAGATTAATAAAGTTGACGCAGGCCGTAATGAGGATAAACAGGCCAATCAGGCCCATTGACCAGATCATTTGCTTGCTGACGGTACGATTGGCTGAATTGCCCGTACGCGTGTCGAAGTGAATACTGGTGAGTGGCTGGAGTTCGTATTGAATATTTTTGGCGTCGTCGGGCTTCATGTATTTGCGGATGAAGGGAACAAACTTGCTCTCCATCTGAGCCGATGCTACGTTCTGAGGCAGCGCCATATAGACCTGAGCCCCGCTATAGTTTGAGCCCCAGTCCTCCCATCCTCCGTTGGCTCCGTATTGTTTCAACGAAGGAAAAGACAAGAGTACCTCGAAAGGCAAATTGCTCGTAGCGGGTGGATTCTGAACCACACCCGTTACGACGAAATCCATCTTGTTTTCGACTCGGATGGTTTTGCCTACGGCGTCGGTATTCCCGAAATACTTGTTCGCCATCCGTTCCGACAGCACGACCGTATTGGGATTCCTGACTGCCGTTTGGGCATTGCCTTCTTGCCACTGATAATCAAATAGGTTGAAATATTCAGGCTCTACAAATGCCACAACACCCCCGGGCTCCTGAAACTTGCTGCCCTTTTTGTCACTCACCCGAACCAAAGCACCATACAGTTCGTAGGCCATTGTCACCTGATTTTTTATCTCCGGAAAGTCGTTGCGCAGGGCGGCCAGGGCCGGAAGCGGGATGCCAATGTTTCGCCCATCGCCTTCCGATCGTTTGTTGTACGTAATGAGTCGATACGTGCGATCGGCGTTGGTATGATGGCGATCGTAGCTCAGTTCATACCGAATCGCCAGAAACAGAATCAGGCAGCAGGCTAAGCCAAATGTCAGCCCGACAATATTGATAACGGTGTAATTCCAGTTGCGCTTCAGGGCGCGGAGGGCGGTTGAGAAATAGCTTTTTAACATGGGGCAAAGGGGTTTGGGCGTGGGGCAAAGGGCAGGGGCTGGGTTTTATTTACCCTATGCCCCTAGCCCCATGCCCTTTGCTACTCGGATCGTAAACTTTTCACTGGATTGGTCAACGCGGCTTTCAGGCTCTGGTAAACTACTGTTGACCAGCAGATCAGCAGGGTGAGGATGCAGGCCAGCACGAAAATCCAGATGCCAATATCCGTTTTGTAAGGAAAGTTTTGCAGCCACTTATACATGGAAAACCAGGCAATTGGAATGGCAATCGGGAACGAGAACAATACGAGTTTTGTGAAGTCTTTCGAGAGTAGAAAAACCACACTGGAGATCGACGCACCCAGCACCTTGCGCACCCCGATTTCTTTCACGCGTTGCTCCGTTGTGAACGTAGCCAGACCGAACAGGCCCAGACAGGCGATGAGAATGGTCAGGCCGGAAAACGTCGAGAAGATCCGACCACGCAGTTCATCGGCCCGGTAGGCCGACTCAAAATCCTGGTCTAAAAAGCGGTATTCGAACAGGCGATCCGGATAGGTTTCACGCCATTTCTGGCCAATGAAGGCCACTGTTTTGTCAACGTCTTTTGCCTGTACTTTGATGTGAATGACCGGATTGGCCCGGCGGCACATCAGAATCATGGGCTCGATGGGGCTGTAGAGGGACTGCTGGTGGAAATCCTTTACCACACCAACCACCTGCGCCGTCGGTGGCCCCTGCTCTTTCCCCTGAGGCAGGCCGCCGAGAATCACTTTTTTGCCCAGCGGTTCTTTCCAGCCCATCCGCTGCACTACCGCCTGATTGATCAGAACTGAATTCAGGGTGTCAGCCGGAAATTTGTCCGAAAAATTACGACCGGCCACCACTTTCATTCCCATCGTCCTCAGGTAATCGTAGTCGATCTGGAAGGGCTTGAAGCCCATCTCCTTCAAGCCCGTATTCGACTCGACGGTGAAGATGACCCGGCTACCAATGTTGCTGGTGGGCGCTGAAGCCGATGCTACGTCCCGAATATTCGGATTGGCCATCAGCTCATTTCGTAACGTACTGAATCGATCCCTGGGTTGACGACCCTGAAAATCAATTGTCAGGACCTGCTCCCGATCATAGCCCATATCATGATTCCGCATGAAATTGAGCTGTTTATACACAATCCAGGTGCAGATAAGCATGACCAGCGAAATGGCAAATTGCGAAACCACCAGCGCCTTTCGGAAAAAACTCCCTCCTTTGGCGTTGAATGAGCCTTTGAGTACGGCCGCCGGTTCGAAGGCCGACAAATAAAAGGCCGGATAACTGCCTGAGATGAAGCCCGTAAACACGACGATGCCCAGGGCAATGAGCAGAAACTGCGGCCGTAATAATTCCTGATACTGAATCTCCTTGCCCGAAACAGTATTGAAGAATGGCAGTAACAGGACAACCAGAATCAGGCTGGCGACTAACGACAGAACCGTCATTAGCACTGATTCGGTCAGGAATTGCGCCATGAGCCGACCGCGTACCGATCCCATTACTTTACGGAGTCCAACTTCCTTTGCGCGTTTGGCCGACCGGGCGGTCGCTAAATTCATGTAGTTGATACTGGCCAGCAACAGCATGAAAAACGCCACCGCGCTGAAAGTATACACGTAGCCAATGTCGCCGTTGGACTCGCCTTCGAGATTAGAATAGAGGTGAATCCGGGTCAGTGGCTGCAATTCGTAAGTAACCTTAATGCCCATCCGCTTGAAAATGGGCCCGATGTATTTGTCGTACACCTGCGGAAACTTGCTGACAAGGATTTTGGTGTCGAAGTTTTCGGGTAAAACCAGGTAACTCTGTATGTAAAAACCACCCCAGCCAGTCGCCTGACGTTCGTTCTGACCTGTAGAAATCAGGGCGTTGAACGTAAAGTGAGAGTTTTTTGGTACATCTTCCAGCACCCCGGTTACTTTATAGAACGTAGTATCATTCGTTTGCAGCGACTGGCCCAGGGCGCTGCCCGAACCGAAAAACTTCTGCGCCGATTTCTGGGTCAACACCACACTGCCCGGCTGGTCCAGTGCCGTTCTGGGATCACCTTCGATGAATTTATAACTAAACACATCGAACACCGTGGAGTCGGCAGCATACACATCGTCTTCATAAAAACGCTTTTCGCCCTGCCGGAACATCACCCGGCCGTAGGGAAAGAAGCGTACGTAATTTTTTACGAACGGATAATCCTGTTTCAACTGTTTGACTAAAGGCGGTTGTGTGCTACTCCAGCGATTGACTTTATCCGGTTCGGTAATGTGCGAAACGATCCGGTAAATCTGCGATGCGTTTTGGTGATAGCGGTCGTAACTCAGTTCGTCCGTTACGTACAGCAGCAACAGCAGTCCGCACGTAACACCAACCGTTAACCCCAGAATATTGATCAGGCTATAGAATTTATCTTTCCGAAGATTCCGCCAGGCAATTTTGAGATAATTTAGTAGCATAGGAAGGGGTAGGGGGTTTAGGGCAAAGGGGTTTGGGCATGGGGTTCGGGGCACAGGGTAACCAAGACCCAATCACTCACGCCCTATGCCCCAATCCCCATGCCCTCTTTTCCACGCTATTTTGCAGGTACGCCGATTTCCTTTTCAATAGTCTCAATGATACGTTGCCGTTCCTGCTGCGTTTTACCTTTTACATCAAGGGTACGTTCGTACGTAAAATCATCCCCATCTTTCGTTAGTCGATAGCGCAGATACAGTTGACCGGATTCAGAATTGTAGTTGACTTCTTTGGTGAAGGGTTTCTTGCCGCCGACAGCCACTGTCTGATTATCACCACTATCGATCCATACCATCGAATGCCCATTACCAGTTACCGATATATCCGGATGAGCAGGTGGCACAGGTGGAATGGGTGGCGTTGGAGGAACCGGCGGAACAGGAGGAACTGGTGGGACAGGAGGAACTGGTGGGACAGGAGGTATGGGCGGCTCCGGCATGCTGATGTTAAGGGAATCCAGAATGCGTTCACGCAGCGCATTACGTTCCTCCAGGTTTAAGCTGGCAACATCGAAGGTGCGGTCATAATCAATGGCTTTGCCGTCGACCGTTCCGTTGACGCGAATCGACAACGTTTTGCCATCGTCGTTGATGTTGCGGCTGATGGACGAGTGTTTCTGGGCGACTGCTACTGTGCCGGCCAGTACGAAGAAGGTAATTGCGAGTGTTTTCATTCGATTTGTCGTTTATTCGGTTTTTAATGATTTGACGGGATTCATCAGGGCGGCTTTTACACTTTGTAAACTCACCGTCAGCAAGGCAATTCCGATCGCCAGCACACCCGCCAGCACGAATACCCACCCGTCGATTGTGATTTTGTAGGCGAAATCCTGCAACCATTGATTCATGGCATACCAGGCTAGGGGCGAGGCAATGACGATAGCGATGAGTACCAACTTTAAAAGATCTTTAGCCAGCAGGGCGATGAGGCTGGCGACCGACGCACCCAGCACTTTGCGAACCCCGATTTCTTTGGTCCGTTGATTTGCTGCGAAGGTGATGAGCCCGAACAGGCCCAGGCACGAAATGAAAATGGAGATGGCCGCAAAAATTCGGAAAGCGTCGAATATCAGTTGTTCAATGATGTAATTTTTCGCCAGGGATTCGTTCAGAAACGTGTATTGATACACATCGTCGGGAAACAATTGCTTCCAGGTTTTCTCGATGAAACCGAGCGTTTGCGGAAGGTTCAGGAAGCGGCTATGCTGCGTCTGTATCTGTAGGTGAACCTGCTCGGCGAATCCTGTATGCTGGCATATCAGTATACAGGCGGTAATGGGTTGCTGCAAGGATACGTTGTGGAAGTCGCTGACTACGCCCAGAATTGGCGCTTCCCCTTCACTGATAACGATGTTTTTACCAATGGCGGACTCAGGTGTCAATCCAAGCATTTTAACCATTGTTTCGTTCACTACAAAGCCATTGAACGGCGCGCCTTCCGGCAAATTATTCGACTGCGTGAACCAGCGCCCGGCGACTAGTTTCAGATCAAAAAGTGGTTGATACTCCAGATCAACGAACTTCTCCTCGGCCTGCCGATTCATCTGAACGGATTCCGATTTCAGGCGAAAATTGGTGCCGTAGTGATTGTTGGTGATGGGCGCCCCTGAGCCAAAACTCACGGCTTTAATGCCGGGATTCTGGAGTAACTGCTGTCGGAACGTATTCATCCGGCCCGCTGCCTGATTGCGCGGTCCGTTTAACGTTAGAACAGCCTCTTTCGTAAAGCCTAAATCCTTATCCCGAAACAAATTCATTTGCCGACTGGCAACAAACGTCCCAACGAGCAGGCCGTACGTAATGCAGAATTGCAGGACAATTAAGCCCTGCCGGAGCGAGAAACGGTCGCGTCGCTCGGGAACGGTGTTTTTTAAGGCCGTGATGGGTTGGAAGTTCGACAGAACTATCGCGGGATAAAAGCCAGCCAATACGGCTACAAGTAAGATCAGTCCGGCGCTGAACGCCCAGATTGTCGCATCTGAGTGGAGAGTAAGGTCGATAATTGTCAACGACTGGTTTACCCAGTTCAGCAGCACATTGAGAGCCGCGAGTGATAACAAACCGGCCACGATAGCGACAAAGAGCGTTTCGCCAATAAACTGACTGAAAAGCTGCACCCGCGTACTACCGATCACTTTCCGAACACCCACTTCTTTTCGTCGGCGAATGGCTTGCGCCGTGGTCAGATTGATAAAGTTGAATGCAGCAATCAGAATAAGAAAAACTGCCAGACTGCCCAGGCCCCAGAGCATATCCTGGCTTACTACGTAGCTACCCTGTGAACTTCCATACAGCGTTTCGGTGTGTATGTCGGTGAGTGGTTGAAGCACGTAGCGGATTCGCCGGATATCTTCCGGTTTCATATATTTCGTTTGCAACGTCCGCAACTGACGGGCAACGGCGGTTGGATCAGCGCCCGCAGGCAACGTAACATACGTAGTGCCCTGATAATTACCCGACCAGTTAGTAACCTGGTATTGATTGTTGGCTTTGAAAAACTGATAGTTGACCAACATGTCGAACGGCAGATTCGTGTTGGCGGGTGGGTTGCGGACAATGCCCGATACGGTCAGTGGATTGGTGTTATTCAGCGTCAGTGTTTTGCCCAGTAGCTGTTTAAAATGCCCATTGCTCCCGGCGAAATAGCGTTCGGCTAGTTTTTGCGTTAGTACAACGGCATTGGGTTGTTGAAAGGCCGTTTGGGCATTGCCTGCCAGCCAACGTCCCTTCGGAGTAGCTTCGGCAAAATCGAACGTCTGGAGATACTGTGCATCCGCAAACATGACGCGTTTTTCGTCAAAGCGATGGACAACCCCGCGGCTATCGACCGAGCTGATCAGGCGACTATCAGGACCGGCGGTTTGCGTAACGCCAACGCCGGGAATCTCCTGCCGTATGGCTTCGGCTAACGGATAAGCCGTTGTGGGCCAGTGCTGTATCCCATCGGCAGTTTGGGTGTGCTGTACAATTCGATAAATGCGATTCGTGTTGGTATGAAAGCCATCAAAACTGAGTTCGTACCGCACGAAAATGTAGATGACTAAACAGCACGTAATGCCCAGCGTTAGCCCCAGCACATTGATCATCGTATTTGTCTTGTCGGCCCAAAGACGGCGGAACGCAATTTTGATGTAGTTACGTAGCATAGTTCATGTAGTACCTCTGACACAGCTCCAGCAAAGACGCATAGGAATGATACATGTTGCATACTGGCAGAGAAGTCAATAGAAAAAAGATGTTGTATAAAAGCCTATTAGTCAGTGTTTATGAATGAATAAGAGGCCCGGCTCCTTGCCCCGCGCTCCGTGCTATTCGGAACGTAGTGATTTGACGGGATTCATCAGGGCGGCTTTCACACTTTGGAAACTGATCGTGAGCAGGGAGATGCCCACAGCCAGCAAACCCGCCAGCGCGAATACCCACCACTCCAGATCAATTTTATAGGCAAAACTCTGTAGCCACTGTCCCATAGCGTACCAGGCGATGGGCAACGCCATAACGATAGCGATCAGCACCAGTTTGACAAAGTCTTTGGACAGCAGTGTAACGATACTCGCGACCGAGGCACCCAGCACTTTCCGAACCCCAATCTCTTTGGTACGGGCTTCCGCTGCCAGAGCCGCCAATCCGAACAGACCCAGGCAGGCGATCAGTACCGCCAGAATCGTGAAGGTGAGTAGCAACTGCCCCTGTTTTTGTTCTGCTTTGTACTGCCGGGAAAAGTTTTCATCCAGAAAATGGAACGTAACACTGGCTGCTGGATCAAACTGCTGATAAGCCTTTTTGATGTAGACCAGGGCTTCTTCGGTTTGGCCGGGTCGAATGCGAACATAAAGGTTGTCTTTGTCGGATGGCGCAGGCATTTGTAGCACCAGCGGTTCAATTTTATGCTGGAGCGAGTACGTGTGAAAATCCCTGACCACACCAACCACGCGCGCTTCGGCCGTTTCGTCTTTGCCAATGAAATACTTCACCCGCTTGCCGACGGGCGTTTGCCAGCCCATCTTCTTCACCAGTGCTTCATTGACCAGCACCGCGCCCACCGCATCCGCCGGAAACGACTCCGAGAAGTTACGCCCCTGCAATAGCTTGATCTGTAACGTATTGAGGTAATCTGAATCGACTGAGAATTTTTGAACAACCTGCGTGCTGGCGGCCATTACACCGTTCTGCTCGAAGAACATGCCGTTGGTGCCGATATTATTGTTCCCTATTGGGTTACTGGCCGCTGAAACGGCTTCGATAAGTGGGCTTTTGCGTAACTCTTCTTTCAGTGCCTGTATTTGCTTCCGCGGTCCTTCGCTCTCCAGATGGAAAGTCAGCACCTGATCCTTGTTGAACCCCAGGTCTTTGTGCAGCATGTAGCCCATCTGCCGGTAAATGACCCATGAGCAGGAAATCAGCGCCACGGCCGCTATAAATTGGAAGACAACCAGCGCTTTACGAAACCCAATGCCGCCAACCTGACTGTCCGTTTTGCCTTTTAAGGCCACTACCGTTCGAAAACCCGACAGAAACAAAGCTGGATATAATCCACTGACAGCACCCAGTACCAGGGCAAACAAGAGTGCGATAGCTCCCGTGATCCAGGGTCCATACAATGTTAAGGTTAAGGGTTTGTCAGCCAGTTGGTTGAAGAGCGGTAAGGCCATTTTTGCCAGTACTAAACCGACCAGACTGGCCATAAACGCCATCAGCATTGACTCGGTCAGAAACTGCTCAACAAGCTGAGTACGCCGGGAGCCAATCGCCTTCCTGACACCCACTTCGCGCAATCGGCCAATCGACCGAACTGTAAACAGATTAACGTAGTTGATACCCGCGATGAGCAAAATCAGCCCCGCTACCAGCGCAAAAATGTAAACGGTCTGGCTGTTGCCGTTCGCACCGATTTCGTAATCTAAATGAGAGTGCAGGTGAATTGACGTCAATGGCTGAAGTTCCATCCGATACGTCAGCTCGCCCATTTCTTTCTTCAGATACTTGGGATAAAAGCTGGGTAGCTTGGCTTCCAGCGCCATATAGTCGGTTCCTTTCGTGAGCAATACGTAGGTGTACAGCTCGAAATTCTGCCAGCCGTTGGTGTAGTTGGTCGGCATTGACCGCAACGCACTGAACTGTACATGCGAGTTCAGTGGTACGTCGGCGATAACCCCCGATACCGTGTTGACGAAATTATTACTAAATTCAATCGGTTGCCCGACAGCTTTGGCCGCATCACCAAACAGCTTTTCGGCGAGACTTTTGGTCAGCACAATCCGCTCCGGCTGAGCCAGTGCCGAAGCCGGATCGCCGTACAGGAAGGGAAACGTGAAGACATCAAACACCGATTTATCGGCGAACATAATGTCGTTGGCTTCGATTTTTTTGTCGCGATACGTTATCATGCCACCACCTTCGGGATACAGTCGAACGGTCTTTTCTATTTCGGGATATTCATGTTTCAGCGCGTCGGCATAAGGAGCTGAGGTAGGGGCTAACTTGAGATTACCGCCCGCCCATTGCGCATAATGTACGACCCGAAACACCCGGTCGGCATTCGCGTGAAATTTGTCGTAGCTCAATTCATGCCATACATACAACACCATCAGCCCAACGGCTGCGATTCCCACGCCCATGCCGGCAATGGTCAACGTACTGAACATCCGATTTTTCCAGAGATTCCGAAAGGCGATTTTAAGGTAGTTCGTAAGCATGGGGAAGTTTAGGTTGATTCGACTGGAACGTATTAGACGTTTATCCAAAAGTTGTACCATAAAAATAAGATGCTGGATACCAGGCGATTGACTTATTGCTAACTGTTGCCTGTCCGAAACTGGACACGTTTTTGTTCGCTTACGGACAAGGAGCATGGGGCATGGGGTTTAGGGCATGGGGTAAAGAGCAGGAGAGTAGCACCAAGCCCTTCTCCCTCTGCCCCACGCTCCTTGCTAATTCAATAAATAGTTGTAATTTTGTAAAGTAACTTAACAAGTTTACTTTACAAACATGAAGTTTTCCACTCAACCGGATCAGGAGTTATCGACCGAGCTACGAACGATTGTGACCCGGCTCGTTAAAAAGCTACGCAGCGAGTCACCAACTCATCAAAAGCTGTCGCTTACCGAACGGTCGGTCATTAAACTGCTCGATAAGCAGAAAGAAATGCTGCCCAACGAAATGGCCAAGATGGAAAAAGTGACGACGCAGTCGATGTCGCAGATTCTGAATCATCTGTTGGCGCTTGGATACATTACCCGAAAGCCCTCCGAAACCGATAAGCGCAAAGTCATAATCTCACTATCGGAGGCAGGTCAGGCGATTTTACCCGCTGTCAGAAATGAGGTGGACGAGTGGTTGAGTAAAGCTATCCAGGCAACCTGCTCCGCCGAAGACAAAGCCATCCTGCGTCAGGCACTGGGTCCGTTGAGCAAACTCCTGGAAGTTGACTGAAATTGATAAGTAATTGATTTTAAAACTTTTATAAGCAAATTAATCATCGGATCATGAAATGGTATCAGTATGTAGCCGCGTTTTTTGCCGGTGCTTTCCTGGCCAACGTAGTACCTCATTATGTTCACGGTATCTCCGGTGACCCATTTCCAAGTCCTTTTGCCAATCCGCCCGGTAAGGGGTTGTCTTCACCAACGATCAATGTACTGTGGGCCTGTTTCAACCTGTTCATCGGTTATGTGTTGCTTCGGGTAAGTAAGGCGTCCCCACAGAACAAGCTGTCGATGTTCCTGTTGTTATTGGGTATTGTGGCCATATCGCTGATGGCGAGTATTTCATTTATGGACAAGATGAAGCCCTGATTTTCAGACAGTATCAAGAAATATCAACCTACACTCACGGTATGAACGTAACCACATTCAACGCATTTAAAAGCCATAATTACCGATTATTCTTTGCCGGGCAGTCCATTTCGCTGCTGGGCACCTGGATGCAAAAAACGGCCGTAAGCTGGGTGATCTATTCGCAGACGCACTCCAAGTTTATGCTGGGCGTCAGCGTATTTGCTACGTTGTTTCCGTCGGCTTTATTGACACCTTTCGGCGGTGTCATCTCCGATCGGTATAATCGGTATCGGGTGCTGTTGCTCACGCAGATCCTGTCGATGGTGCAGGCCATTTTGCTTACCGTAGTGGTTTTCTTCAAGGACTACGCAGTTTGGGAGATCATCGGGTTGAGCGTTGTGCTGGGCCTGATCAATGCGTTCGATGTGCCCGCCCGACAGTCGATGATTTACGAAATGGTCGACGACAAAAAAGATTTGCCCAATGCAATTGCCCTGAATTCATCCATGGTCAATTTGTCTAAACTGATTGGCCCTGCGATTGCCGGTGTTGCCATCGAAAGATTAGGGGAGGTTGTTTGCTTTGGACTAAATGCCGTCAGTTTCATTGCCGTTATTGGCTCGCTTCTGCTTATGAAACTGCCCAAGTACGTAGCCAAATCCCACACTAAGAATATACTGGGTGAACTGATCGAAGGCTTCGTTTACGTAAAAGAAACGCCCTCCATTCGGTTTGTTATCGGTATGCTGGCGCTGGTCAGCTTGCTGGTGCTGCCCTTCACCAACCTGATGGCCGTTTATGCGAAGGATGTATTTCATGGTACGGCTTCCACCTTTGGTATGCTGAACAGTGCCATCGGCCTTGGCGCGTTTATCGGTGCCATCTTTCTGGCTTCCCTGAAACCCGGCGTTAGTTTGAGCAAGGTGCTGGCCATCAATACCTTTGTTTTCGGTGCGGGGCTTATCTTATTTTCCTATACAAGCTGGTATCCGCTGGCGCTGTTCTTTATTGTGATCGGCTCCTTCGGGATGATGTCGCAGATTACCATCAGCAATACGTTGCTGCAAACTCAGGCGGCTCCTGCCATGCGGGGTCGGGTCATCAGTATGTTCGTGATGGTTTACGCCAGTGCGTTACCGATTGGCGGGCTGATTGTTGGCGCTATATCTGAGCGCGTTGGCGTACAGGCGACTGTGTTGGGCGAAGGCATACTGGCTTTACTCATTGGGCTGTTGCATCTGCGCCATCTGCAACATGTAAAAGTACGCCAAAACGTTTCCTCTGTGCCTGATAAGCTGATTCCAGAAGAAGCCCCACCGGTCTGATACGTACCTGTTCATTCAACCTCAACTACACATGGTAACTGCACTCGATCCGAAAACCGCTCTTGTTTTAATTGACCTGCAAAACGCGATCGTAAAAATTCCGTCAGTGACACCCGCCGAGGTTATTTTAGCCAATGCTGCCAAACTGGTAGCCGCTTTTCGGAAGGCCGCTTTGCCCATTGTTATTGTCACGGTCGATCCCACTAAGGCTACCGGGTCGACGATGCGTCGGGATGTGACGTCGCCGATGCCTGCTGCTCTCCCTGCCGAAGCTCTGGCGTTAGTACCGGAAATTAAAACAGAACCGGGCGATATTTTCATTACCAAGCATACCTGGGGTGCCTTTCATGAAACGAATCTGGACGAAGAGCTGAAAAAGCGCAGCATTACGGGGATCGTGCTGGCAGGTGTGGCCACCAGCCGAGGGGTAGAAAGTACGGCCAGAGCCGCCAGCGAACGGGGCTATAACATTGCGTTTGCGCAGGATGCCATGACCGACGTAGTGGCCAGCGCCCACGAAAACAGCCTCAGGACGATCTTTCCCCGCATCGGCGAAGTAGATGATACCGACGCGATTATTGCGATGGTAGAGTTTATGTAGCGACGTAACCGCATCGGCGGCCCGGCCTTTACGGCTCCTGACCGGAGGTTTTTAGCTGCCGCACGGGAGATGCAAAGGCTACGTCGCTACTCAGCCCGTAGTGATTTAACCGGGTTCATCAAGGCGGTTTTTATGCTCTGGAAACTGATCGTTAGTAACGCAATGCCAATGGCCAATACACCGGCCAGCGCGAATATCCACCACGAAATGTCAATTTTATAAGCGAAGTCGCTTAGCCACAGGTCCATAACATACCAGGCGATCGGCGACGCCATGACGATTGCGACCAGTACCAGCTTGATAAAGTCTTTGGACAACAGCGCAATCAGGCTGGGAATTGACGCGCCCAGCACTTTCCGCACCCCAATTTCCTTGGTCCGCTGCGAGATAGTATAGGACGATAATCCGAACAATCCCAGCGAGGCAATCAGCACGGCGAGAATGGAAAAGATGGTCGTTATTCGGCCAAAAACCTGGTCGTCTTTGTATTGCCGGTTGAATTGCTCGTCCATAAAAAAGTACGTAAAGTCGTTGCCGGGGAAAAACTCGTTGTACGTCTGCTTCACCAGATCAAGGGTCTGATTCAGGTCACTGGTGGCGATTTTGACTGAATAGAATCCTCCATTCGTGTAGAAAGGCTGGAAAACAAGGGGTTCGATCTGATGACGTAGTGATTGCTGGTGAAAATCGCTCACAACACCGACCACCTCCCATTCCCGTCCCATAAAGTTGATTTTTTGCCCAACGGCGGAGGTTGCATTCTGGAATCCTAACAGCTTGGTCGCGGATGAATTGATCAGTATATTCTTGACTTTTCGACCGTCAGGATCAGAGTCGGTGGGCTGGAAAGTCCGGCCTGCCAGTAACTTTATTTGATACATGCCGAAAAAGTCAAGGTCAACATTCATCCGCCCGAGCGTTACACCCTTCTCTTCATTGGACCCAACCCGCTTCACATTGAACGTGCGTGGAAGCCGGTCGCCCAGCAAGTTGATGGAAGCCGAAGCGGCTTTGATGGCCGGATACTGCTTCAGCTCCTGTTTAAAGCTGGCAATACGTTCGATGGAGGTTGAATCCCAGCGGGTTAGGGCAGGCCCGGAGATGACCAGCACCTGATCCATATTGAAGCCCAGTTTCTCACTCCGCATATAAGCCAGTTGCCGGAAAACGATGAACGTGCCGATGATCAGGATTATTGACGCTATGTATTGAAAAACCACCAGCGATTTCCGGACCCAGACCCCCGAGGCCGACCGCTTGAAACTCCCTTTCAACACGCCGATTGGCCGAAAAGAAGATAGGGCAAAAGCAGGGTAGAAACCCGACAGAAACATACCCAGAATGAAGACCACTCCCAGCGCAATGGCCATCAGCCTACCGCCATAACCTGCGCCGGTCAGTAACGATAGGGAGAGTGGTTTACCAATCTGTTCGCTCAAAAACGGTTCCAGGGAAACGGTCAATCCCAATGCGAAAACGAGCGCCAGCAAATTCAATAAGATTGATTCGGACAGAAACTGGCCGATTAACTGGTTCGTGGTTGCCCCAGCTACTTTCCGAACGCCCACTTCTTTGGCTCGTTCCAGCGAGCGGGCCGTCGATAGGTTGATGTAATTGATCCAGGCAATCAGTAAAATGAACACGGCGATAATCAACATGGTCCAGACCGCCTTGCCGTTATTTACAACGCCGATCTCATACTCATAATCGGAGTATAGATGGGCTTTCAACAGCGGTTGTAAATGAAATTTTTCAAGGCTGCCGGAGACTTTGTCGCCTTTGAAATAGCGTTGGCTGAACGCAGGGAATTTGCTTTCCAACGCTACGGCGTTAGCGCCAGGCTTCAACTTCAGGTAATGCCACATATCCGATCCGTCCCAACTGGTTTTCACCCAGGGACCCCAGGTTCTGACCAGCGTTTCGTAGGAGATCAGGGCACCAAATTGGAGGTGCGACGTAGCAGGGATGTCTTTCATGACACCTGTAATTCGGAAAGGCTCCGTATCTAAATCCATGAAAAGCGTTTTGCCAATCAGTCGGGCATAATCGTTTGGTCGCGCCCCAAAAATGCGTTGTGCATCCTTCTCCGTCAGCACAAGGCTATTGGGGGCTTTCAAGGCGGTTTTGGGATCGCCCGCTACCAGTGGGAAGGTAAAGAAGGTCAGGAAATTATCATCCACAAAAAACGTCTGCTCCTCCTGATAGACCGATTTCTCCCGCCGAAATTTTACGGTTCCATTATTAACCAGCGTCGTGTAGCCTTCGACTTCCTGATAATCGTTCGCCATCGTCTTGCCGATGGTTGGATACGTAATGGTGCCGTGCTGAACGAGTTTCCCCTGCTGAAACCGGTCATTGGTGACGCGGTAAATGCGGTCAGCATCTTGCTGGAACTGGTCGAAACTCAACTCAAAACTAACGTATTGCAAAATCAGGAGGCAGGCCGTAATGCCAACGACCAGTCCCAGCATATTGACCAGTGAAAAGACCTTAGCCTTCCATAAATTCCGAAACGCGATTTTGATGTAGTTACGTAGCATAGGGCATAGGGGTTTGGGCAACGGGGTAAGGGCATAGAGGTTTGGGCCGGTTTTACTGTGGCGACGGACCGCGTGACGACGGATTGCCTCCTGCCGTCACGATGGACCGCCCATGCCCTTACCCCGTTGCTACTCCGAACGGAGTGATTTGACGGGATTCATCAGGGCGGCTTTGATACTTTGGAAACTTACGGTCAATAAGGCAATACTTACTGAGAGCACACCTGCGAGGGCAAACATCCACCACGAAATGTCGATCTTGTAGGCGAAATCCTGTAACCAGCGGCTCATGACGTACCAGGCTACCGGAACCGCCAGCACGATGGCAATGGCTATTAGTTTCAGGAAGTCTTTCGAGAGTAGCGCTACAATGCTGCCGACTGATGCACCCAACACTTTGCGAACGCCAATCTCTTTGGTCCGTTGTTCAGCCGTGAATGTAGCGAGTCCGAACAGGCCGAGGCAGGCAACGAAGATGGTTAGGCCCGCGAAAATGCCCAGAATACGACCAATTTTCTGCTCCGCCAGATAGGTTTGGTTAAAGCGTTCATCCAGAAAAGAGTACGTAAAAGGTGCGTCGGCCATCAACTGATTCCAGTTCGTTTTCAGGCTGGCGAGTAAGCCGGAAATATCTTTGGTTTTTACCTTTACAATTACGGTGCCTCCGGTATGGCCCAGCACCATCACCAGCGGAGAAATACGCTCGTGCAGCGATTTGAAGTGGAAATCTTTCACCACACCAATGACCCGATACGTAGCTTTTTGGCCTTCGTTGTTCGCATTGGTCACCGTGTGGCCCAACGCATTTTTGCTCCAGCCGAACGTTTTAGCGGCCGTCTCGTTTAGAATTACCCCCGACGAGTCGGTGCCATAGTCTCTGGAGAAGTTTCGCCCATACGCCATCTGCATTCCCAGTGTTGGAATATAATTGTAATCCACGTCGTAGCGAAGGGTCTTTATTAACTGGGTGGAGTTCGTTTCGGGATAGACCGTGAAGTTGTTGTTGTTACTCGGGCCCGCGGGCAGATAGCCGGACGTACTGACATTCACCACGCGAGGGTCCTGCATGATCTGATTGCGGAATACGTCTTCCTTTTTGCCCAGCAGCCAAGTTTCGGGCAGCACCAGTACCTGGTCTTTGTCGTACCCCAATTTCTTGTTCTGGATGTAGCTGAGTTGCCGATACACCACGGTGGCGCCCACCATCAGCGAGATCGAAATAAAGAACTGGAAAACGACCAGGCCACTACGTAGTCCGATGCTATTTTTGCTCGATGTAAACTTGCCTTTCAGCACAGCAATTGGCTTGAACGACGACAGGAAAAACGCGGGATAACTGCCGGCCAAAATACCCACCAGCAGGCCCAACAGCAACAGGCTCGGTAACGTCCAGGCATTAGCCGTAAAATTTAGCGTCAGTTCTTTGCCAGACAGATCGTTGAAGAGTGGTAACGTCAGGTAAACCAAGCCAACGGCCAGCATCAGCGCAATGGTCGTCAGCAGCAGCGATTCAATCAGAAATTGATTGGCCAGCGCCGATTTTACCGATCCCATCACTTTCCGAATGCCCACTTCTTTGGCTCGTTTGGATGCGCCCGCCGTGGAGAGGTTCATAAAGTTGATGCAGGCAATCAGCAGCATAAACAACGCAATGGCGCCAAAAATGTAGACGTATCGAATATCGCTCCCTGCTTCCAGATTCTGCGTCATATCCGAATGCAGGTGAATGTCCGTCAGTGGTTCCAGAAACAGGCCGATGTCATTGCCTTTTTTGCGAAACTGACCTATACTCATGCCAAACGCCTTCTCCAATTGGGGAGCCATGTACTTGTTTACTACGGTAGGTAGTTTGGCTTCCAGTTGGTGGTAATCGTAGTCTTTAGGCAGGACTAAATACGTATGAAATTCGGACGTCATCCAGGAGTTCGATTTAGCATCCGGGAAACTGGCCATCGACACAAACAGGTCGAAATGGAAGTGCGAATTGATAGGCACCTTGTCCATAACCCCCGTGATTTGATACGTAGTATTCCAGTCTTTAATAGCTACCGTTTTTCCAATAGGGTTGTCGTTTCCAAAATACTTCCGGGCCATTTCCTGCGTGATAACGGCCGTATTCGGACGAATCAGAGCTGTTTTTACGTCGCCCTGAAGAAGGGGCAGTGTAAATACCTGGAAAAAATTGGAGTCTACATAGGCGATGACATTATCCTTAAATGTCTTATCACCCACCGTAATGAGGGGGGCACCACCCTGACGTAAACGGGTTGATTCCAGCACTTCAGGATAGTCGGCTTTGAGGGTCTGCGCAACGGGCGGCATCACATGCGCTTCGTTCATTTTACCACCCTGAATCGAGCCCCGGAAAACGACGCGTACAATCTGGTCGGCCTTGTCATTGAAACGGTCGTAACTAAGTTCGTCGAGTACGAACAGGCTGATGAGCATACACGTCGCCAACCCGATTGCCAGCCCTGTAATGTTAATGGCCGAGAATGCCCGATTGCGTTTCAGATTCCGCCAGGCAATTTTTATGTAGTTCTGTAGCATGAGTAAGCAAGGATTGGTGAGCTAACGCTTAATCGTCTATACCCAAATGATGTACCACGTTTGTAAATATTTGATATTTAGAGCGATAGAATTCGGTGTAAACAAATATTGTCCGCAAACGGACGATTATTCGTTCAGTTGCGGACAATGTGGGATTGGGCAAAGGGCGTGGGGCAGAGGCCGGTTTTACCGTGGCGACGGACCGCCTTCTGCCCTATGACCCATGCCCTTACCCCGTTGCTACTCCGAACGGAGTGATTTGACGGGATTCATCAACGCGGCTTTGATACTCTGGAAGCTGATTGTGAGCAGGGCAATGGTAACTGCCAGCACACCCGCCAGCGCGAAAATCCACCACTCGATGTCAAGTTTGTAGGCAAATCCCTGTAACCATTGGTTCATGGCATACCAGGCCAACGGTGAGGCAATAGCGATTGCCAGCAGAACGAGTTTTAGGAAATCTTTGGAAAGCAGGCCAACAATGCCCGTTACAGACGCGCCTAGCACTTTTCGGACGCCGATCTCTTTGGTCCGTTGTTCGGCCGTGAACGCCGAAAGTCCAAACAGGCCCAGGCAGGAAATGAAAATCGCCAGGAACGCGAAATAATTAGCCAGACTGCCGACAATGGACTCGCTCTTGTAGAGTTTCTGGTATTCATCGTCCGCGAAGCGATAAGCAAACGGAAACTTTGGATTCAGTTGTTTCCAGACCGACTCGATACTGGCCAGCGCCTGCTTGGTCTGGCCGGGTTGGGTCCGAATCATGAACGTCTGCCAGCCGGGTTCTGTCGCCAATCGCATAATCAGGGGCGCTATGGGAATGTGCAGCGACTGGAAATGGAAGTTTTCCATAACACCAATGATCTTCCCCGGTTTGCCCCACATCGTAATGGGTTGCCCGACGGGCGGTCCGCCGTTGCGGGTCTTGTAGCCGATACGTTTGGCCGCAGCTTCGTTGATTAAGTAGTTGGTAGTATCTGTGCTGAACTCCGGCGAGAAATCGCGACCCGTCACTTTTACCTTTAACGTCTTCAGCAGATCATACCCAACCGCTGTCTGAGTCATTTCAATGTTGACATTTGGATCTTTCCCCGGCCAGGTTATTCCGCCCGTACTGCTGCCAATGTTGGTGGGTGCTTCCTGCATCGACGACACGGCTAAAATACCGGGCTGACGTAGCAACTCGTCTTTGAAGGTTTTATAGTTCGACTGAGCACCTAGTTCGCCCTCCACCGGAACATAGATCAGATTTTCCCGCTCGTAGCCAAGGTTTGTCGTTTGAACGTAGTTGACCTGGCGGTACACGATGATTGTGCCAACAATGAGCAGCATGGACAGGACGAACTGGAACACCACCAATCCCTGTCGAAGTAGCCGTGCCCCGGAGCCAAACAGGAACCGTGACGACGGACCGGTCCCTTTCAACACCCGAACCGGCTCCAGCGACGATAAAAACAAAGCTGGATAACTACCGGCAATTAAACCAGTGAGCAACGTCATACCGAGCAAAATCGCCCAGAAGGAAACCTGGGTGGTCTGTAAGCTGATGGATTTGCCCGTTAATACGTTAAAGGCCGGGAGTAGCAGGAAAATCAGAAATAACGCAATCCCTAACGCCACCAATGTGAACAACAAAGCCTCCCCGATAAATTGACCCGCCAGCACACTTCGCATGGCACCGATAACTTTACGAATACCCACTTCCCGCGCCCGTTTGACCGAACGGGCCGTTGCCAGGTTCATGAAGTTAATGCAGGCAATCAGCAGGAGAAAAACGGCGACAATACCAAACAGGCGCACGTATTCAATACGTCCACCGTCCTGCTGGCCATTCTTGAAGTTCGAATACAGGTAGCCGTCGGGATAGGGTTGCAGGAAGAGCTGCGCATCGAAACTTTTGCCGATATCTTTGTTGTACTTCTTCAAAAACGGGTTGAGCTTGGCGTCCAGGTTGGCCACATTCGCATCCGGGCGTAGCATGATACGCGTGTGAGGACCGTTATTTCCCCACTCTTTCATCCACGGGTTACGGGCTACACAATCCTGCCAGTTTATCAGAAAATCGTATTTGTCCGATGAGTTCTGCGGCATATTTTCAAAAACGCCCATCACCTGATAGTCATTTTTGTTGTCGATTCGTATGCTTTTGCCCAGCGCAGCCACCGGATTGCCGAAATAGAATTCCGCTACTTTGCGGGAGATCGCAATACTGGTAGGCGAGTTCAGCGCCGTTGCGGGCGTTCCGGCCAGTAGTGGAATACTGAACATTTTGAACCAGTCGGCACCCGCCCAGTGCCCGGATTCTTTGTTGATCTTATCGCCGACCGCAAACGTCAGATTTGCATCCCAGCCCGTATAACCTGCCGCATAGATGATTTCGGGAAATTGCTTTTTCAACTCGTCAGGTAACACGCCGGGCGTAAAACGACCCGTTTGCACTTTGCCGTCGTAAAATTGCCGTTGCATGACGTTGTACAATTGCGGCCCATTCGCGTGGTAGTTATCCACACTTAACTCATCCTGAATCCACAGGAAAATCAACAGGCTACAGCCCATACCCAAGGCAAGCCCCAGAATATTAATAGCTGAGAAGGCTTTGTTGCGGACCAAATTCCGCCAGGCGATTTTGACGTAGTTGCGTAGCATGGGAAAAAGAGCATGGGGATAAGGGCATTGGGTAGGGGGTAGAGGGCGTAGGCCAGTTTTTTCCTCATCCCCTCCCCTCTGCTACTCCGAACGTAGTGATTTAACGGGATTCATTAAGGCAGCTTTTATGCTCTGGAAACTGACGGTTGTAAACGCAATAACCACCGCCAGAGCCCCGGCTACCGCAAAAATCCACCAGTGAATGTCGATTTTGTAGGCGAAATTCTGCAACCATTTATTCATGGCCCACCAGCTAATGGGTGAAGCAATCAGAATCGCGATAACCACCAGCGTGAGGAAATCTTTGGAAAGCAGGAGCACAATATTGGTGACCGATGCGCCCAGTACTTTGCGCACCCCAATTTCCTTCGTACGTTGCTGCGCTGCAAACGTGGCCAGACCGAACAAACCCAGGCACGAAATCAGGATAGAGATAACCGTGAAGTAGCTCACAATGCGGGAGGTGCGGGCTTCAGCCTCATAATTTTTCTGGAAGTCTTCATTTACGAACGTGTATTGAAACGGCTCATCGGGACGTAGTGCTTTCCATTTCTGTTCCAGAAAACTCAATACGTTCTCCATATTGGCCGTTTTGACATGCGCAATGATGTAGTTGTAGTTGGGGCGGCTATTGAGCAGAAAACTGTATGGTTGGATGGTTTGGTGCAGCTTTTCGAAGTGAAAATCCTTCAAGACGCCCACAATTTCGTAAGGGTGCGTTTCGCCCTGCCAGTCGAAATTTAGTTTTTGCCCGATGGCTTTCGTCAGCGGAATCTGGAACTCTCGTAAGGTAGCTTCGTTGACGACAATCCGGTTGCTGGTGTCGCCCGGAAACTGCCGGGAGAACATCCGCCCGGCGAGCAGTTTGAAGCCCATGTTTTGCATGAAATCATAATCGACCCAGTTTGTTTTCACTTGTTGGGCTGTCATGACGCCCCGCTCGGGTCGATACAACAGAAAATCGCTGGCGTTGTTGATGCCCGGATAATACTGCGTGCCTGCGGCTCCCAGTACCTGATTGTTTCGTAGAATTTCGGCCCGGTAGCTGGTATAGGCCGCGTTCGCTTCTTTACTGCTCAGCGGAATGGCAATCTGTTGATCCTGCGTAAAGCCCAGCGACGTATTGCGCAAAAAACGCATCTGCTCCTGAATCACGAACGTAGCCAGCACCAGCCCAATCGAAATCACAAACTGAAACACGACCAGTCCCCGACGTAGCGCGATGGCCGACAGTGTATTCGTAAATTTACCTTTCAGCACCTGCGCCGGATTGAACAGCGACAGATAGAACGCCGGATAACTACCTGCCAGCAAGCCCGTTAGCAAGGCCAGGCTAATAAACGCCAGTATAATTCGTGGTTCGAACAACTCGGATACAAGTAAGGATTTGGCCGTCAGTTGATTGAACACAGTTAAAAACAGTGAGACCAGACCAAGGGCAATCACCAGCGCCAGCAAGGACAGCACGATCGACTCACCCAGAAACTGCCCGATCAACGAACCCCGTTCGGCGCCCATCACCTTCCGAACGCCGACTTCAGCCGCCCGTTTGGCAGACCGGGCGGTAGACAAATTCATGAAATTGATGCAGGCAATCAGTAGCGTGAATAGGGCAATCGACGCCAGAATGTACAGGTATGTTGTGCTGTTGGTGGGCGTCACAACGGTTTTCAACTGGTCGGAGAGGTGCAAATCCGGAACCGAAACCAGGAACAACTTTTTGCCGAAACCTACATTCTTCAAATCGTTGCTGGCATATTTATCCATAAACCCCGGAAACTTCGTTTGCAACTGAACCGGGTCTGTTCCTGGGCGTAATTTCAGGTAGGTAACAAACATATTGTTGCAGCAGAAATCAAGTTTGGCGTTTCGAAGAAAGCCACCAATCCAACCTGCGGAAATGGGTAGAAAGAACTTGGCGTCGATGTGGGAACGAGCACTTTCGTCGCGGTAAACACCCGTTATTTTGAAGTCTTCGCCATTACCCGCCGTGCCGCCAATCCGGATCAGTTTGTTCAACGCCGAGGCATCCCCAAATAGCTTGTGAGCAATTTCTTCCGACAGTACCACCGAATGTTGATCGACCAGCGCAGTACGTGGGTTGCCTTCTGTAAACTGATAGGAAAACAGGTCGAAAAATGTCGAATCGACCTGGTAGCCTTTGGTTTCGTAAAAGGATTTAACGGCTTTGCCGCCTTCGCGTACCTGTAACAGGGATTTATCATCGATCAAATTGACCCATAAACGGGCCACCTGTTCGATTTCCGGAAATTCGGACTTCAGCGCGAACGCATAGGGAGCCGATGCGGTCGAATTCTTTTCACTTCCGGCATCCTTATTGGCTTTCCCGATAATTGTTTCCTGCGCCATCAGGTACAACTGACTGGCGTGTTGCTGGTGTTTGTCGTACGACAGTTCGCTACGTATGTATAGCAGCAACAACATGCAACACGTCATCCCGACGGATAGCCCGAAAATGTTAATGGCTGAGAACGATTTGCTTCTCAGTAGATTACGGACGGCGATTTTGAGATAGTTTGTGAGCATGGGAAGAAAGGGTAAGGCGTGGAGCAAGGGGCATGGAGCAGAGTTTTAACGCCAGGCTCCATGCCCCTTGCTCCACGCAGCTTATTCAGAACGTAGTGATTTAACCGGATTCATCAGGGCGGCTTTCACGCTTTGGAAACTGACCGTTAGCAGGGCAATCAATACGGTCAGGCCACCAGCCAGCAGGAACACCCACCAATGGATGCTCGTCCGATAGGCGAAATCGTTCAGCCAGGTGTGCATGGCATACCAGGCCACGGGTGAGGCAATGATCAGCGCCACAATCACCAGTTTCATGAAGTCTTTGGAGAACAGGGTTACCAGGCTTATTTCCGATGCACCCAACACTTTACGGATGCCAATTTCCTTGGTACGTTGCTCAGCCATGAACATCGACAAGCCAAACAGACCCAGGCACGAAATCAGAATGGCGATGCCCGCAAAGATGCTGAACAGGGTCTGTTGTGTTTGCTCGCGAGCATAGAGCCGATCAAAGCGGGTATCCAGAAACTGATAATCGAACGGGTGCTCCGGGAAGAAGCGCTTCCAGACCGTTTCAACGCGTTGAATCGCCGTCGGCACATCACCTTTCAACGGAATGGACAGCCATCGGAAGTTTTCTGTCGACATAACCATCGCCAGGGCTGCCATCTCCTGATGCAGGGATTCGAAGTGGAAGTCTTTGGTAACGCCAATAACCTGGCCTTTCACCGGACCGTATCGGAAGGCTTTGCCAATGGCCTGTTCGGGTGTCCAGCCTAACTGCCGCACAGCCGTTTCGTTCAGAACAACCATCGACGTATCAGTTGAGTAGGCGCGGGAAAAGTTGCGTCCGGCCGCCATCGCAATCTGATAGGCCGGAATAAAGTCATAATCGACGCGCAGACCCCGCAGATTGATTTTGACGGGAGCCATGCTGTCGCCTTTTGCCGCAGCCGCATCCCAGGAGTCGAGTAGTCGGGAGGAGGGAATTCGGGATGAACGTCCCATATCGCGCACCGCCCCCGTTTGAATGAATTGTTCCTTGATTGTTTCGTAATTCCTGGCTGAATCGCTGAAATCGGGCATTAGTAACACCTGATCTTTGGCATAACCCAGCCGGTAATCCTGAATGTACTTCATCTGGTTGTAGACAACCGCCGTGCTGATCATCAGGACAATCGCTATGGCGAATTGCGTTATAACCAGCACCTGCCGCAGTTTACCCGTACGCATGGTGGAGGCAATCTGGCCTTTCAGCACACCAAGCGGCCGGAATGACGTCAGGAAAAAAGCGGGATAACTGCCTGCCACCAGGCCCGTCAACAACGTAATGCTAACCAGGATGACAAGAAAGACAGGATCAAGAAGCTGGCTGAATTCGAGTTGCTTTTGGGTAAACTGATTCAATGAAGGCAAGCATAGCATGACCAATACAATGGAGATGCCCAGTGACAGGGTCACCAATAAAATGGATTCGCTCAAAAACTGACCAATGAGCTGGGTGCGCAAAGCCCCTACAACCTTGCGCATCCCAACCTCTTTGGCCCGCCCCGCCGAACGGGCTGTTGCCAGATTCATGTAATTGATGCAAGCAATCAACAGAATGAATAAACCAATAGCCGAGAATAAATAGATATAACTAATGTCGCCCGTTGGCTCTACCTCCGAATCGGTGTGCGACCGTAAGTGAATACTCGTGAGGGGTTGCAGATTCAACACCGACCAGGCCGATGGATTCCGTCCTTCTTCGGGTGGAATGTGTTTATTCTGAAAAGCCGGGAAAGCCGCTTCAATACGTTTGGGATCGACACGGGGCTGTAGCAACACATACGTATTGAAGGAGTTGTTGCTCCAGTTGGTCCGTAACCCTTCAGCCCCATATACGCGGGGGTCGTTAAACGTAACGAAGGAGACTAAAAATTTGGGATGAAAATGGGCCTGAGCCGGTAATGGTTCAAAGACGCCCGTAACCGTCATATCGAACTGGTTATTAAGTCTCACCGTTTTGCCAATCGGATTTTCGTTACCAAAATATTTCTCCGCCATCGGTCGGGAAAACATAATGGAAAATGGATTGATCAGGGCTTGATCGGGGTTTCCGCTGACCAGGTTAAAATCAAACACCTTGAACAGATTGGCTTCCGCAAAGAATATATCCTCCTCATTGAATGAATGTTCCCCGTACTTCAGCAGCCCGCCGTTATCAATGGTTCGAACTACTTGCTCGGCTTCCCGGAAATCCTGTTTAATCAAGGGGCCGAAAGGAGGGGCCAACTGCGCCAGTCGCAACGACGCGGTTCCTTCCGACGACAGGAAGGTTCGGGTAACGCGGTAAATTCGATCGGCATGAGTATTGTAACGGTCGTAGCTCAACTCGTCTCTGACATAGAGCGCAATAAGCAGGAAACACGCCAGCCCAACGGCCACGCCCGTAATATTGATGAAGCTAAACGCCTTGTATTTTCGAAGATTGCGAAACGCGATAAGCAGATAATTACGTAGCATAATCGAGCAGAAGTGATATCAAATTCTGATAGTCCAAATGCTATACCAGAAATGAAACTCTCTGAAAATCAGCTAGTAAATGCTGGATCAGTCGAAAAAATGTCCGCAAACGGACGCAATCCGTACAGTTGCGGACACCATTTTTTATGTAATTACTTCCAGCCGATAGCCTACGCCATGAACAGCCACAATACGAATGGTTGAGTCGGGCTGGAGCAGCTTACGGAGTCGCGACACGAAGACATCAGCACTACGTCCAACAATAATGCCTTCATCTTCCCAGACGGATTTGAGGATGAAGTCGCGCGTCAATAACTGATTCGGATGGCGGACAAACAGATGAAGTAACTTGGCTTCGCGATAGGTGAGCGGATGCATAGTACCCGCTACGTTCACCGATTGATTCGTCGTATTGAAAGACAGTTGTCCGACGGAGATTAGATGGTCAGATGCCCTGGGAATGGTTTCTGGCGGCAGTACTGAATTCGTTTTTTTATCTGATTTCTGCCAGACGATATAGGCGCCACCAACCAGCAGGAAACCAACCGCCCAGGCCCACAGGATGCTGGTCGCTTTCGGTTGAGGAGACACCGGCGTGTTGAAGGTAAGTTGTAGGGTATAGCACCCCCGTTTCTGTTGACGGCCTCCGCAGGGTATCTCATTCTTTCCGGATACATCGAGAAAATTGTAGCCCAACTGCAATTCGCCGGTTGCACAATCCACCAACGCTACATCGTAGTTGGCTTTGATCTGATGAATCGCCAGCGATTGTTGCAGTAGCGTTGGTAATCGCCCGTAATCGAAGGGCTGTTCCAGACGGACCAGGAACGTAGTGGCAGTAGAATGTTGCACTACTGGAATCCGGGAGGTCGAATCGCCTTTTTCGATTAACAGGTGATGCGCCGTACGGCGTAGCGCCAGATTTACCTTTTTGGCAAAGTCAGCCTTGTTGCCCTGGCCCGCAGACGGCGTTCGCCAGGCAAACTGCATAAACAGTAAACCGGCTACCAGCAGGGCGATGATAATAACTGACTTTTTCATGATAGCGACCTGTTTGTCATACTGACGAAGGAAGCATCTTCGGTAAAGATAAAATTCTACTTCCCGAAGATGCTTCCTTCGTCAGTATGACAAAATAACTTCATTATTAGCAACCGTCTCCGCGTTTCCTCAAAATAGGAAATAATAAATCGCTGTTGAAAAAAGGCTTCAATTTAATGCTCCGTCTGGCTCTTGAATCGCTGGTTCGGACGGGCTCAATAACCAGATCATCACCCGGTTTTGCCATGGCCAACACAGGTGCTACGTCGATTTCGAGTGCAGATTGACTGGTATTCGATACACTCTTATCAACTACATTCCCGTTTCGACGCAAGTAAATTCGAAACGGAATCTTTTCAATTTGCGTCGTTGCTGGATTACTGGATACGACCGTCAACGTCCCTTTGCTTGCCATTGAGAAAGCTGTGAAATCGAAGGCCTTATTGTTCAGTAGCAACGGGTTGGCATGAACTATAGAGCCGGGTTCCGTTGTGCTGCCCGGAGCGAACGTATTAATTGTCGGTAGAGAAAAGGCTGATAGAACTACCACTGGCCAGATCATTAGTTGCAGTTTCACTGGAGCGTAAATTAGATGGTGAAATGAAGATGAAAACTAACTACTGAACAAGAATTTCATTGTGCGGCATGGCGTACTGATCGTCCAGTGTCAGCCATACGATGTGATCCCTTTTTTTGCACTTTGTCAACACGTTATGCACATCAATCTGCGTCACGTCGGTTTTCGTAAGGAGCAGCAACGCTTGTGAGTTCTTATTTCGGATCGTAATTCTGAACGGAATTTTATCAACTGCCTGGCTCGCCGTTGGTGATACGTTAACCGTACAAACTGTGAGCTTGCCGGTGGCGTTTGATGGTAGCCTACATTTGCCTTTCGTACTGTATTTATTCACGACCATTTTGTTAGTCAAAAAAGCCGCTGAACAATTGTTGAATGCATGTTGCCCGAGGCCAACCGTAGATACAGCGCTGCAACAAATAGCGAGAATGAGTTTGCTTACTTTTGTCATGGTTCCTGTTCGTTTAAAGGATGAATCAAAAGTAGATGCTCCGTCTGCCAGAGTTGAAAAAGCCCTGTAAAAGCTTGTAAAGGAATTGTAAAACCATGCAGTCGTGGTTCTGGATATCATTCAGAACGTAGCGAGTTGATGGGATTCACTAAAGCCGCTTTTATACTCTGAAAACTTACCGTGATCAGCGCAATTCCGATTGCCAGCAAACCCGCTAAAACAAATATCCACCCGTCAATTGTGATCTTGTAGGCAAAATCCTGCAACCAGTTATTCATGGCCCACCACGCGAGTGGCGACGCCATAAGGATCGCAAGCAGAACCAGTTTCAGAAAATCTTTCGAGAGCAACGTAACGATACCCGCCACACTCGCGCCCAGCACTTTTCGGACGCCGATTTCTTTCGTGCGCTGAACCACAACAAAAGACACAAGGCCATACAGACCTAAACCGCAAATCAGCATTGCAATGCCCGAAAAGATATTGACCAGCCGAAACACCAGATTTTCGGTTTCATACTGTCTGGCTACCTGATCGTTCAGAAACTCGTATTCAAAAACTTCATTAGGGTATAAAGTCTGCCATACGTCCCGAATGCGCTGCACCGTCTGCTGCTGATTCTGCCCCGTGATCCGGATGCTGGCCTGCGCGTACATGGGAGCATAACTGGCGATAAAGCAGGGGCCAATGGGGTCGCGGAATGATTTCTGATGAAAATCGCTGATCACGCCAACAATAGGGAGCGGAACTGGCGAGAGATAGTATTGCATCGTTTTTCCCAACACGTGCTGCGGATCGCGAAAGCCGAGTTGACGCAACAGGGTTTCGTTGATAAGATATTCCCGAATGGTGTCACTCGGCACAATGTTACGTCCTGCAATGAGTTGCAGCCCATATGTTCGCAGGTAATTCGCGTCGGCCAGCCGCTCCCGAACAGGATACCGATCCCAGTCGGGTTTGCCATTAAATCTAAAGGAACCCCCGTAGTTCAGTTCGCTCGCTGGTGGACGATGTTCGAAACTAACCGACTGAATATCCGGATACGCGACTAATTGCTGCCGAAAGGCTTCCTGCGTAGCCGTCTTCTTATCGGGTATGGTAACCAGTACTACGTTGTCTTTCCGAAAACCCAAATCAGCCTGCTGCATGTAGCGTATTTGATTGGCTACGACCAGGGCCCCAATAATCAGTACCTGACAAACCATGAACTGCACGACAATAAGGGTTTGACGGATTGAATAATTTCCGCCGGAACGCAACGATAGCGTACCTTTCAGAGCCGCCCACGGACTAAACCCCGACAAAACCGCAACTGGATAGCCGCCCGCCAATCCAGTGACAACGCCGACAAGCAACACCACGAAGCCGAACGTCTGCCCGTTTATCGACAACGACAAATTGATGGACAGCCACTGATTAATGAGGGGTAGTGTACTGATAACCAGTATCAAGGCAAGGCTGGTTGCTATCAATACAATGAGGGATGTTTCGAGCAGAAACTGGCTCACCAATTGCCTCCGCGAACTTCCCAGTGTTTTTCGAACGCCGACTTCTTTCCCCCGCCGAAGCGCCTGCGCCGTAGCCAGGTTGATAAAGTTGATGCAAGCTGCCAGAATAAGTAGAGAGCCAATGATACCCAGCGACCATACTAGTGAGGCACGAATTGACCCACCACCTCGTGCCACATCGAAGTGGAACTCGCGCATGGGTTGCAGGTGAAAACGATAATATTTGGCATCAAGTCCGTATTGGCGTTTTGCTAAAGCTGGAAACGTTCGTTCGAGACTGGCGGTGGCATCCGGATCACGTAGCGTAATGTAAAGTCGGTTCGTACTGTTCAGAAGGCCCCAATCCGTTTGGTCATAGCTCGGATCATATTGCTTCAACGTCGCCAGCGAGATGAATATCCCCAGATTTGTATCGGTCGTCGTTGGTGGATCGGCAAGTACCCCCACAACCGTTACGTTGGTTCGGTTGTCGAGCGTTATGGTCTGTCCCAAGGGGTTCGTCTCGCCAAAGTATTTTTGCGCATACGTCTGAGTCAGAACAACCTGGTTAAGCTGTCGAAGCGCCGTTTTAGGATTTCCCTGCAACCACCTATAGCTCAGAATGTCGAACCATTCCGGCCCAACAAATCCCATATGGCTGTGCTCCCGAAACCGAAGGGGTTCGGTTCTGCCCGCCCGCTTTATACTAAGGGTCATTTCCCGAATCATCATTAAAAATGCCGCGTGGTCTACCTGTGGATAGTCTGTTCGCATGACCTGAGCCATCGGCAGGGGCGCTTCGGGGTTATACTCTATCGAACCGTCAGCGAGGTATAAATCGGTATCGACCCGAAAAATCCGGTTGTAGTTGATGTGGTGCCGGTCGGTGCTCAGGTGATAGCGGATAAACAGGAAAATCAGCAGCCCACCGGCCAGCCCTATCGTAAGCCCAGTTATATTCAGGAAGGTATAAACGCGCTGTGAACGCAGGTTCCGGAGGGAAATTTTGAGGTAGGAACGAAGCATGAGAAAGGCTGTCAATGAGGCTATTCGTTGCTGCGAAGGTATTCATGATCAGCGCTTATCGTCACGTATGCTACGTTGTTGACTCGTTAAAAAATGTTAAGCGGTTTCGTTGCGAAGTTTATGCCCCATTTTTGCTAACTTTCATTCGATAGAATCAGGCCACTGCAACCAGGTGATAAGTACGTGAAAAGGGAGCGCCAAAAACGGACAATTTGCGTCCGAAAGCGGACATATTAATTGCATTAATATCAATCAAACTTCTGATTATCAAGCTATACAGGCAACTGGCATGACTATTGGCACAGGGCATAATAACAAATGAGTTCCGGGCCTATATTCGCTGGTTCGATATGTCAATCACTAAATCACTCATTTGTTAATTGAAAAATGGATCGCGTCTTACCTAAACGTTTTTGGACTACACAGCGTCTCGCTATTTTTGGCGGTGGTGCCCTGATCATAGGGCTTTTAGCGTACACATTCTTCTTTACCGACCGGCGGTCGAAGCTGAATGTCGAAAAAGATAAAATAACCGTCTCCACCGTATCGACGGGACCATTTGAAGATTTTATTGCCGTAACGGGCGTTGTTCAACCGCTCAAAACCATTCGGCTGGATGCTATTGAAGGGGGGTACGTAACCCAGAAACTGGTCGAAGGCGGTAATACCGTAAAACAGGGCGAAGTGCTGTTGAAGCTCGAAAACCAGAGCCTCAAACTAAGCTTTCTGCAATCGGAAACAGAAGCCAACCGACTCGTTAACGACCTGCAAAACACACGTCAACGGATACAGATCGAACGATTTACGCTACGTAAAACGCTGGCCGATGTCGATGCTCAGATTTCTCAGGCGAAAGACACCTACGACCGTCAGGAAAAGCTGTACAAAGACAAAGTCGTGTCGGAAGAAGATTACCTGAAAGCGAAACGGGCGTATGATCGATTGATTAGCCAGCGTACTATCGAAATCGAAACGCAGAAGTATCAGGAGGAAAACGCAAAATTCCAGATCAAACAACTTGAAGGAACCTTGCAACGTACGCAGAAAAATGTAGCTCTTTGGCAACAGACACTGGATAACCTGGTTGTTAAAGCGCCTGTGTCGGGTCAATTGTCAAGTATCGATGTAGAAGTCGGTTCAAACATCAACCGGGGCCAGAACATCGGGCAGATTGATGACCTGAACGGCTTCAAAATGCGCGTCGGCGTTGACGAACATTACATTAGCCGGGTATTTTCGGGCCTGAAAGGATCGTTCGAATTCAACGGAAAGATGCACGAACTTGAAATAAGCCGCGTGTATCCTGAAGTAAAAAGCGGTCGTTTTGAAGTCGATATGGTTTTCCCCAAAGGCGCGCCCGAAGGCATCAAGCGTGGGCAGTCATCACCGATTCAGTTGGAATTGGGTAAAGCGGCCAAAGCGACACTCCTGCCCGTTGGGGGCTTCTTCTCCGACACGGGCGGCAACTGGGTATACGTAGTAGATAAGTCGGGCAAACGGGCCGTAAAACGGCCGATCACCCTGGGTCGCAAAAATCCTGAGTTTTACGAAGTACTCAGCGGCATTGAGCCCGGCGAACAGGTAATAACGAGTTCATACGAGAATTTTGGCGATAACGAAGTACTTGAATTTTAACTCATCTGAACCGGAATTTTTATGATTCTATTGACTGACTATGATTATTGCTTTCTTTGAAAGCCTTGTTTTAAAATCAAATCCAGTCCATAAAATTATAAAAATCCCGGTTCAGACACTCCTACCACAATGATCCAAACAATTAACCTTCAGAAACTCTTCGCAACCGAAGAAGTAGAAACCACCGCTCTCAATGGCATCAACATGGATGTTAAAGACGGTGAATTCGTGGCTATCATGGGCCCGTCTGGCTGTGGAAAATCCACGCTGTTGAACATCCTAGGATTGCTGGACAATCCGAGCGACGGCGATTACAATTTCTACGGCACCGAAGTCGCCAAAATGACCGAACGGCAGCGGGCACAACTACGCAAAGGCTCCATTGGCTTCGTGTTTCAGAGCTTTAATTTGATTGACGAACTGACAGTTTACGAAAACGTCGAGTTGCCGCTGCTCTATTTGAAAACACCACCCGATGAGCGCAAAAAGCGGGTTGAGGAAGCGCTGGAGCGGATGAGCATCATGCACCGGCGCAATCACTTCCCGCAGCAACTGTCGGGTGGACAGCAGCAACGTACGGCCATTGCACGGGCGGTTGTGGCGAAACCGAAGTTGATTCTGGCCGATGAACCGACGGGTAACCTCGATTCGAAAAATGGCGAAGAGGTGATGAAACTTTTAGGCGAACTGAACGACGAAGGCACGACCATCATCATGGTAACGCACTCACCCTACGACGCTGGTTTTGCCCACCGTATCGTGAATCTGTTTGACGGAAAAGTGGTGACGGAGAATTTCCACGTTTAAATTGTCTGACCCAGGATTTTCAGGATTTATTTGATTAGCATGATTATTCTGGCAAGCCCTAACTCCGGATTCGCATAAGTCCGGTCAATCATTTAAATCCAATAAATCCTGGCCGCGTCGGTGGTCCACTTAGATAATGTTTCGTAACTACGTCAAGATCGCTGTTCGGAGTTTGTTGAAAAATAAGCTCTATTCGGGCATCAATGTACTGGGGTTGGCATTGGGCATGGCGTGCAGCCTTTTGATCGGTTTATGGGTAAAAGACGAACTTAGTTATGATCGCTTTTTGCCTGATGCGGAGCGTATTCATTACGTACGGGTCAACTTTCCATACAACGGTGAAATTGTTACTAATTCGGTAACGCCCGGCCCGTTGCAGGAAGCCATTGCACAGAGCATTCCAGAAGTGGCCGCTGTAGCCAAGGTCAATTACGGACCTGAACTGCTGATTAAGGTCGGTGACAAAACATCGAAAGAAAAAGGTCGTTTCGCTACGTCGGATTTCTTTGGTGTATTCGATCTCCCCGTACTATATGGTGATCCCAAAGCATCTCTGGCGCAGCCTAACAAGATTGTCATTACCCGAAAACTAGCCGAAAAGTATTTTCCGGTTGGCTCAGCGCTGGGGAAAACGCTGCAACTCGATAATGATAAATTCTATACCGTTGGCGCCGTCATCGAAGATGTGCCACCTACTTCCTCGCTACCATTCGAGTGGCTTGTGAACTGGAAGGTGCAGGAGCAGGACTGGATGAAAACCTGGGGTAATAATTCCTTTCAGACCTTTGTCCGCTTGAAGCCTAACACGACGATGGCGCAGGCAGAAGCGGCTATGACAGGCATCTATCCGCGCTTTGCCGGTAAGAATTTCGAGACGGGTCGGCCAACGCTGCAACCCATTACAGACTTACACCTGTATGGCGAGTATAAGAACGGAACGTCTGTTGGTGGACGAATCGAATACGTTCGGATTTTTTCCCTTGTTGCTTTATTCATTCTACTGATTGCCTGCATCAACTTCATGAACCTGGCCACCGCCCGCTCGTCTATACGGGCGAAGGAGGTGGGCGTCAGAAAGGTAGTTGGCGCTATGCGATCCTCCTTAGTTGGGCAGTTTTTGAGTGAATCGGTGCTAACCAGTTTGCTGGCTGTTGTGCTGGCAATTGGTTTGGTCTGGCTCGTGTTACCTACCTTTAATACGGTATTCGCGAAGCAGTTAACGCTAAACCTCGGCGAACCTGTCCTCTGGCTCGTTATTGCGGCCCTCGTGCTGATAACGGGGTTTGTGTCGGGCAGTTATCCGGCACTGTTTTTGTCGTCACTGCAGCCGATTAAGATTCTTAAAGGCCGCTTGCAATTCGGATCGGGGCCAGCTTTGTTCCGTCGGGCGCTGGTGGTATTTCAATTTTCGCTGTCTATTTTCCTGATTGTGGGTATGTTGGCGGTAGGTAAACAAATGGATTACCTACGTACCAAAAACCTCGGCCTTGACCGGGAAAATGTGATTTACATACCGTTGGAGGGTGAAATAGCTCAACCTAAAAAGGTAGAACCCTTCCGTCAGGAAGTGATGCGGGCTCCTTCAATTGCATCGGCAACAACAACGATGTCGCTCCCCATCAATGTTCAGAGTAATTCGGGCGATTTGAACTGGTCCGGCAAAGATCCTACGCTGCAAACCACTGTATCAGCCATGGCCGTGGGCGGTGGGTTTATCAAAACGATGAACATCAAACTGCTGGGCGGTCGCGATTTTCAGGTAGACAGCCCCGCCGATTCATCGAATTACCTCATCAACGAAGCTACCGCGAAGCTGATGGGAATGAAAGATCCGGTCGGTAAAGAAATCCAGTTCTGGAGTGGCAGAGGCCGGGTTGTTGGGTTGATGAAAGACTTCCACCTAAACTCATTGCACCAGGCCATTTCGCCCCTGGTTCTGACATTCAATGCGTCGAATACCAGCTACTTACTCGTCAAAACCCGTCCTGGTCAGGCACAGCAGGCCATCGCCGATCTGGAACGTATCACCAAGGAGTTTAACCCGAATTATCCCTTCAATTATCATTTCATGGATGAAGAGTACGAAAGCCTGTACCGTAGTGAACAGCAGGTGAATACGCTCGTCAACTACTTCGGGCTATTGGCTATTGTGATTTCATGTCTGGGTTTATTTGCCCTTGCCGCCTTTACCGCCGAGCAACGTACTAAAGAAATTGGTGTACGCAAAGTGCTGGGTGCCAGTGTGCCAAACATTGTTGGTTTGCTCTCGAAAGATTTCCTGAAACTGGTGCTGATTGCCTTGGTGCTGGCGTCACCCCTGGCCTGGTGGGCCTTGAGCAAGTGGCTGGGTACGTTCGCCTACCAGACGGAGTTGACCTGGTGGATATTCGGCGTAGCGGGTGTGACGGCGGTTGTCATTGCCTTCCTGACGGTGAGTTACCAGAGTATCAAAGCCGCCTTGACGAACCCCGTAACGAGTTTGAAGGCCGAATAATGTTGTAGAGACGCAACCGCACCGGCGGCCCGGCCTTTGCGTCTCACACCCCGTATGATCTTGCTAACGCAAAGGCCGGGCCGCCGGTGCGGTTGCGTCTCTACAGTAAAAACGTATTCAGGTCGAGGTTCAGGATTTCGGAAAAAGATGATTCGGTTGTCAGGCCACCATCGCCAAAACAGTACCGATGCCACTGGCCTGTTTTATAATTATAAATAAAGCCTTCACGGATTCCATACAGATCGTTGTCAACTAATTGAATAACTTTTTGTATGTCATCTTTTTGGCCTTTTGTCTTACAAACTTCAATAATGACTGGCGTTTCGTCGGAATCGTTATTGATCAGCGACAAGTCAGGAACAGGACTAACCTTAGAATCATCAAGCATTGTTTCAGGCAATGGTTCTAGTCGAATCTTTTTCTCGTGATAGTAAAGAATGCCCAGGCCGACAGTCAACCTTGAAATAATTCGCTGATGGTCGGCAGGAGCCCAAACACCTAGGTCTTCATGGACAAGTGACAGCGAATTTGTCGAAGGGAAATACATAGCCAATAGGGTTTCAACAAACATACCATAAAAGTTCATGTTCCGCAATTATCTCAAAATCGCCCTCCGCACCCTCTGGAAAAACCGTTCGCACTCGCTGATTAACATCGTTGGGCTGTCGGTGGCGTTTGGTACGTGTGTGCTGCTGTTTCTGACCGCTACCTTTGAATTATCGTATGATAATTTCCATACGGATGCCGCCCGGATTTTTCGGCTGAACTTCCTCTCCTCTAATCGCGACGGTACGCCGGATAAAGGGGGCACAATGCCTTTCCCAATTTCGCCCGCACTGAAAGCTGAATTTCCCGAGATTGAAGGCGTATCCCGCTACTTTAGTCGAAGTGCAACCGTTCGGCGAAATGAACAGACGTACGGAAAAGATGTTAGGATGGTCGATCCCGATTTTCTGCACATGTTTACATTTCCGCTTCGGAAAGGCAATCCGCAAAACGCCATGAGTAACCTGAGTGACATTGTCATCAGTGAAAAAATGGCCAGCGATATTTTCGGAAAGGAAGACCCAATGGGGAAGCCGCTTCAACTCCGCATGAACGATAGGTGGCAGGCATTCACCGTGTCGGGCGTTATTAGCAATGCACCGGCTAATTCTACGTTCGATTTCGATGCGCTGATACGTAGTGAAAATTCCGTGGAATACCAGATTAATAAAAGCCGCTGGGATTTTGGCAATCACGATGTATATGTAAAACTAAAACCAGGAACTGATCCGCAAACGTTGCAACGGCGAACGCAGCCGTTCATGGAGAAGTACTTTGCCCAGGATATAAAAGAGCATAAGGAGCAAGGTTACCCCAATAATGAACTGGGCTTCCAGAAAAGTCTGCTGCTGGCACCAATGCGAGAGGTGCATTTCGACACAGAAACGATGCACGGTGAGGCCATTAGCCGGACATATATCTACACGTTGATGTTGGTTGGACTGTTTATTCTGGCTATTGCCTGCATCAATTTCATTAACCTGACCGTTGCCCAATCACTTTCGCGGGCGCGGGAGGTGGGTGTACGGAAGTCGCTGGGTGCACAGCGGGTACAACTGTTCGGCCAGATCTGGGGTGAGACGCTTCTGCTTTGCCTTGTGGCTCTGGTAATTGGTCTGGGTATGGCCTATGTGGTTCTGCCTACGTTTAATCGCCTGTTTCAAAGCAATCTGTCATTAGCTAACTTCCTCAAGCCAAGTGTCTTAGCCGTTACGGGGGTGGGTTTCCTCCTCATTGCACTAGTGGCTGGAGGGTATCCATCCTGGTTCGTAACACGCTTCAACGCCGTGGAAGTGTTGAAAGGAAATGTAAAAATGAGTCGACCGGGTTTGCTACGTAATTCGCTCATTGTGACCCAATTTGCCATTGCCTGCCTGCTCATCGTTTGTACCCTGATCGTACGCCAGCAGATTACTTATCTTCAACAGAAGCCGATGGGCTTGGATAAAGAGCAGGTGATCAGCATTCCGGTAGGCACCGAACTTAAGGGGGACGTAGCGCTGAAGGCCATGCGCGACAGATTGGCTAATCAACCCAACATTGCTGCCATATCAGGTTCGGGCGTCAACATCGGAACAGGTTTAGATAATAGCTCGTCGCGGATGATGTTCGGTTTCCTGTACGGTAAACGAGATATCACCTGCGACTGGCTTCGGGTAGACACCGATTATCTGAAAACAATGGGTATCAAGTTGTTACAGGGTCGTGATTTCAGCGCTGATTTTGGCACCGATTCGAGCACGAACATTCTGATTACGCAAAGTATGGCGAAAAAGTTGGGCGAGGCTAATCCCGTTGGTAAGTTCATTAAACCCGACAACAAACAGTTCCAGATCGTTGGCGTCGTGTCGGACTTTAATCTATACTCGCTGCACCAGGAAGCCCAACCTATCGCTCTCCAAATGCAACCTAACTCCCCGATCAGCTACGTGCTGATTCGGGTGAATCCGCAGAACCTGACGGGGGCTATGGAAACCATCAAAGCGGCCTGGAAATCAATTGCGCCTAAACAGGAATTTATTGGTTCGTTTCTGGATGAAAATACCGAGCGCTGGTATCGAAAAGAACAGCGGTTGTCCACCATTTTTTCGTCGGCTGCGGCCGTTGCTATTATGCTGTCGTGTATGGGTTTGTTTTCCATTGCCCTGATTTCGATTCAGCAACGGACCAAAGAAATAGGGGTCCGTAAAGTGCTGGGTGCCAGTATTCCCAGCATCGTTGCGATGCTTTCCAAAGACTTTCTGAAACTGGTATTGGTCGCCATCCTGATTGCCAGTCCGATTGCATGGTGGGCGATGGATAAATGGCTCGCCGACTTTGCCTACAAAATTGACATCGAGTGGTGGGTATTTGCGCTGGCAGGTACATTAGCTATCGCAATCGCCCTCGCTACCGTGAGTTTCCAAAGCATTCGGGCGGCCCTGATGAATCCGGTCAAATCACTTCGGTCTGAATAGCCTGGAGCAAGGAGCCTGGGGCATGGTTTTCGCTCCTTGCTCCACGCCCCTTCTGTCCACTGTCGAACAAAATCTGTCCGATAGTGGACATTTTTCTGTTGTTTAGTTTGCTAATATGCTGAAAATTAAGCATTTGTATAAGTGGCATGATCGTGGTAGAGAAATCAGTAAAACTTCCTCTTTTACCAACATTTACTACTTGAATCATGAAAGCTCAACTTACTTTTCTTAGCATCTTTATGAAAGTATTGTTGATGGGACTAGTTCTTGCCGGTTGCTTTATGGCCAAAGCGTGACAGATCGCTACGTTCAGAATAAATGGCATAGGGCGGTCCGTCGTTACGCGGTCCGTCGTTACGGTAACCCCGGTTTCAAGCCCCATGCATGACGACAGACCACCCCACGCCCTTATCCCCATGCCCTTACCTCTATGCTTGTAAACTATATCAAAATCGCCTGGCGGACGCTTCGCAAACAACAGGGTTTTACGTTCATCAACATCGTTGGTTTAGCGGTTGGGCTGGCTTGCTGTATGCTCATTATGCTCTACGTGCTGGATGAGTTAAGCTACGACCGTTACAACGCCAAAGCCGACCGGATTTACCGCATTCAGGCCGACATTAAGTTCGGCGGGAATGATATGCACTTTGCCGTTTCGCCCGATCCAATAGGCCCGACGCTTAAAAAAGATTACCCACAGGTTGAGCAGTTTGTGCGCCTTCACCAGCGCGGAACGTGGCTGGTGAAGCGGGTCGGTGAGCCAACGAGCTTACGCGAAGATAATATCACCTTCGCCGACTCAACGCTGTTTGATGTATTCACGCTGCCCCTCGTATCGGGTGATCCCAGGCGGGCATTAGCCGAACCCAATACGGTGGTTATCAGCGAGTCGGCGGCTAAGCGGCACTTCGGTAGCCAGAATCCAATGGGCAAGCCAATGCTGTTCGACAACAACAAGACCTTCAAGGTATCGGGCGTTATGCGCGATATGCCCCAGAATTCACACTTCCGCAGTGATTTCTTCCTGAGCATGCTCAACGATAATTATCCTTGGGGGCAGTGGCTCAGCAATAACCACCACACCTATATCCTGCTTAAACCGGGTACGGACCCGGCTATTTTTTCTAAAAACTTTGATGCCGTTATCGAAAAGTACGTTGGTCCGCAGGCATTGCAGTTGGTTGGTACGTCGATGGAACAGTTTCGGAAGGCCGGGAATCAGATTGCCTTCTGGATGATTCCGCTCACCGATATTCATCTGCACTCAAAGCAGCAAGTTGAACTGGCACCAAATGGCGACATTCAGTACGTCTATATTTTCTCCGCTGTAGCTCTGTTCATTTTGCTGATTGCCTGTATCAACTTCATGAATCTGGCCACCGCCCGCTCGGCAAATCGGGCGAAAGAAGTAGGCGTCCGGAAAGTGATGGGTTCGGAACGGAAACAACTCATCGGGCAATTTATGACCGAATCAATCCTGACAACGGTGTTGGCTATGTTGCTCGCTGTATGTCTTGTTACTGTGGCCTTACCGGGCTTCAACACCATTTCGGGAAAAACGATGAGCATCGCTCAGCTCGTATCACCCTACTATCTACCCCTGCTGATTGCCCTGCCCATACTCGTTGGTCTGCTGGCCGGTAGTTATCCGGCGTTTTTCCTGTCCTCTTTTCAGCCGATTACGGTGTTGAAAGGCAAAATTAACGTCAGTTTCAAAAGTGTTGGACTACGTAGCGGCCTGGTCGTTTTTCAGTTCATGATGTCGGTAGTACTCATTGTCGGAACGATTATCGTATACCGGCAAATCACCTACATACAAACCAAAAACGTGGGTTTCAACCGCGATCAGGTCATGACGGTTAACGGGGTGTATGCCATGGGTAAACAGGCCGAAACGTTCAAGCAGGAAGTACTACGTTTGCCGGGCGTAATCAGCGGGAGCGTTTCAGGCTATTTGCCTACGCCTTCCAACCGGGGTGATACGTCATTCTTTCCTGAAGAACAGACCGATCTGAACAAAGGGATTAGCATGCAGTACTGGGGCGTTGACTATGATTATGTAAAAACGCTGGGGATGCAGGTTGTTCAGGGACGTGATTTCTCGCGGGAATTCGGCTCCGATTCGTCGGGTATACTGGTAAATGAAGCAGCGGTAAAGATTTTAGGGTTTAAAAACCCGCTTGGCAAGCGAATCTGGCGGCCCGACGACCCACAGCTTAAAACTAAAAAAGTATATACCATCATTGGGGTTATCAAAAATTTCCACTTCGAGTCACTACGTCGCAATATTGGGGCTTTATCGCTTGTGCTTGATGCTAATTCAGGGGCGGCTTCCTTCCGAATCAGCCGTGCGAATATGCCCGTGCTGATGAAGGAAATTGAAGCTAAGTGGAAACAAATCGCTCCCGGCCAGCCATTCAGCTACCAGTTTATGGACGATAGCTTCGATGAGATGTACCGGGCCGAACAACGTATCGGCACCATTGCGCTCACGTTTGCCGCACTCGCCATCCTGATCGCCTGTCTGGGTCTGTTCGGACTGGCGGCTTTCATGGCTGAGCAACGTACTAAAGAAATTGGCGTACGCAAAGTACTGGGGGCGTCGGTTGGTAGCATCATTGGTCTTCTTTCCAAAGACTTTTTGAAACTGGTATTGATTGCGATCCTCATTGCATCGCCATTGGCCTGGTACGCCATGAGCCAGTGGTTGAAGGACTTCGCCTACAAGATTGATATTGAGTGGTGGATGTTTGGGCTGGCGGGTTTGCTGGCCGTAGGCATTGCCCTATTGACGGTGAGTTTCCAAAGTATTAAAGCAGCCCTGATGAATCCGGTCAAATCACTACGGTCTGAATAGCGTGGAGCAAGGTGCATGGAGCAGGGACGGTCCGTCGTTACGACAAAACCGCGCTCCATGCACCTTGCTCCACTCCAATCCCTATGCCCCATGCTAAAAAACTACATCAGAATCGCCCTGCGCAATCTGGCGAAACATAAGGCGAACACGGTCATTAACGTAGCGGGTCTGGCCATTGGCATGGCGTGTTGCCTGCTGATTGTTTTGTATGTTACCGATGAGTTGAGTTATGATCAGCACTGGCCGAATGGGGAGCGAATTTACCGGATGGCCCTTGAGCGCCGGTATCCCGGACGTAGCACTAAATATGCGATTATCCCGCCATCCTATGCCCAATCGGTAAAGAAAGAAATACCGGAAATAGAGCAGACCACGCGCGTATTTGACTTCGGTAGCAACCAGCCAACGCTGTTCAAACTAGATGGACACACCGTCGAAGAGAAAGGCTTTCTGGTCGTCGATTCAACCTTTTTTCAGGTATTCCAGACGCCACTTTTGCGGGGGCAACCTAATCGGGTGCTCAGCCGGCCAAATACCGTTGTTTTAACCGAAAGCACCGCCCGGCGTTTGTTTGGCCAGACCAATCCTATCGGAAAAGTACTGGAGATTGTACAGGGACCGAAATTAGAAATAACCGGTATCTGCGCAGATGCTCCAGCCAATGCTCATTTCACCTATAATTTCCTGTCGTCCACGCGCGGTTTTCAGGAAGCTGAACAAGTCAATCACATCAGCTTTGCAGCACATACGTATCTGTTGCTACGGCCTGATACGCAGCCCGAAACCGTTGAAACTAAATTGCCCGCTGTAGTCGAAAAATATGCATCGGGCGAAGTAGAACGAAATTTCGGTGTTTCCTACCGTGATTATGTGAAGGCCGGAAATGGGTACTTCTATTTTCTACAACCACTCCGCAGCATTCACCTCGACTCGCATCTGGAAGCGGAGCATTTGACGAATGGCAGCCGGTCGTTGGTATCCGTTTTCTCGATTATCGCGGCTTTCGTCCTGTTGATTGCCTGCATTAATTTCATGAATCTGGCCACGGCCCGTTCGTCGGAGCGGGCAAAGGAAGTGGGTATTCGTAAATCGCTGGGCTCCACAACCAACCAGCTGGCCGCTCAGTTTCTGACCGAGTCGGTGTTGTTAAGTTTATTCAGTTTAGTGGTAGCGCTGGTGTTGGTTGCCAGCCTGCTTACGCCATTCAATACGTTGGCGGGTAAATCGCTTACGTTGTTGTCGCTGGTACGTTGGGAAACCTTGCCTTTGCTCCTGGGCGGAGCGGTGCTGGTTGGTCTGTTGGCTGGTAGTTATCCCGCGGGCGTGCTATCCGCCTTTGAACCGATCAAGGTCCTGAAGGGTAAGTTTTCATCGACCCGTCAGGGGCATTCGCTACGTAATGGACTGGTCGTCTTTCAATTTGCTATATCTGTGTTGCTGATTGTCAGCACGATTGTTGTGTTCAGCCAATTGAATTTTATTCAGCAGAAAGAACTGGGCTTCACAAAGGAATCGGTGGTTAAACTAAAAGGCGCCGGTTTTCTGGATAAAAATACCGACGCTTTCAAGCAGGACGTAGCAAAACTGGCTGGGGTGGCGAGTGTAGGCGGCACGAGCAGCACCCCCGGCGAGGAAGGTTTTTTTGGGATTACGTTTCGCAAAAACGGCGAGAATGAAACGGTTACAGGGAAGGGTTGCGTCGTCGACGACCAATACCTGCAAACACTACGTATGAACATGGCCGCCGGACGGCCCTTCAGCCGTCAGTTCGATGACTCGCTGTCGGTTATTCTGAACGAAGAAGCGGCCCGGCAAATAGGGTTGTCCGATCCCATCGGGAAACAGATTACCAGTCCCGATAATCTGGCGCAACGTGGAGGGGCATCTGTCAATTACACCGTTGTTGGTATCGTTCGTAATTTTCACTTTGGTTCGTTGCACCAGCGTATCAGCCCCCTGTTTGTGCTAAATGACCGGCTTTTTCGCCGGGTTAATAACGAGCTTGTCATACGCGTGCGCGCCGATGAGCCGGGGGCTGTCGTAAGCCAGGTTGAACGGGTGTGGAAGCACTATTTGCCCGATCAGCCTTTTCATTATTCGTATCTAGCGGCTGACTGGGGTGCGTTATACCAGTCGGAGCAGGTGGCCCAACGGATTTTCGGGGTGTTTGCCTTGCTGGCGATTTTCATTGCCTGTATGGGGTTGCTGGGATTGGCGATGTATGTTATTCGGCTGAGAACGAAAGAAATTGGCATTCGGAAAACGTTGGGAGCCTCCATTCCGGATTTGGTCGCCTTGCTCTCCAAAGACTTTCTTAAATTGGTTTTCATGGCGATTCTGATTGCCTCACCCATTGCCTGGTATGCGATGGACCGATGGCTACAGGATTTTGCGTATCGCATCGACATCGAGTGGTGGGTGTTTGCGGTAGCGGGCCTGCTGGCGATCGGAATCGCGGTGCTGACCGTCAGCTTTCAAAGTATAAAAGCCGCTCTGATGAATCCCGTAAAATCATTACGTTCCGAATAAATAGCGAGGAGCAAGGAGCAGGGCATCAACGCCAAGTTCCATGCCCCAAGCCCCGTGCACCAATCCCCTATGCTACGTAACTATCTCAAAATCGCCGTTCGCAATCTGTGGAGAAACAAGGTTTTCTCTGGCATTAATGTAACCGGGCTGGCTGTCGGGCTGGCTTCCTGTTTGTTGCTATTCATGTACATTTCGCATGAACTGAGCTACGATGATTTTCAGCAAAAAGCTGATCGCCTTGTGCGGGTAACCATGGAGTACAGCATGGAAGGGCGGGTGGCTAAAATACCACAAACGGGCACCAAAGTAGCACCGGAATTTGGTCGTCAATTTCCGGAGATCGAATCGGGCGTTCGGATGATCAATCGGGAAGCTGTTGTGCTCAATGGTGATCGGCAATTCAGCGAAAAGCGACTTGTGTTTGCCGATTCGGCTTTCTTCACCCTGTTTTCATTTCCGCTGCTAAAGGGTAATCCGCAAACAGCGTTAGTGGGTCCCAACGTAGTGGTGTTATCCGAAACGACAGCACAGAACTATTTTGGTGCTGTAAACCCGGTCGGGAAAACACTACGGATCAATACCGGCGGCTCCTTTCGGGATTATTCAGTAACGGGCGTCGTTGCTGATTGTCCGGCTAATTCGCAGATCAAGTATGATTTGCTGGCGTCATTTACGACCCTCTCGGCGGCCAAAACAGAAGAATGGTATTCGTCTAACTACGCTACGTATTTGCTGCTACGGTCGCCTGAGGCTATCGCTCCGTTACAGGCGAAGATTCCGGGCTTCATGAAAACGCAGTTCAGCAAGGATGAAATGTCGGCTGGCAGTTACCTGACGTATAATCTCGAACCACTCCGTCAGGTGCATCTGCACTCAGACGTGGAAGGAAGTTTTGAACCCAACGGCGACCTGACGTATATCTATATTTTTGGGTCGATTGCGCTCCTGATTCTGGTGATAGCCTGTGTCAACTACGTGAATCTGGCCACGGCGCGGGCTGTGGAGCGGGCGCAGGAAGTGGGGGTGCGGAAGGTGATGGGTGCCGTGCAGGGGCAATTATTCGGGCAGTTCATTGGCGAATCGGTAATCGTTACGTCGGTGGCCTTGTTGCTCGCCTTGCTGCTGGCGGGTCTAATGCTCCCCTTGTTCAATACGTTATCGGATCGGCAGTTTTCGTTTGCTGTCTGGCTTAAACCGGGCAATCTCCTGTTACTGCTTGGTATTGGCGTAGTCGTTAGCTTGATAGCGGGGAGTTATCCGGCGTTGGTGCTGGCGCGGTTTCAACCCATTCGGGTGTTGAAAGGTCAGTTGAAAGTGACTGGAGTGGGGCAGTTTCGTAAGGGATTGATCGTTTTCCAGTTTGCCATTACAGCCTTCCTCATTACCAGTACGTTGCTGGTTCGAAATCAGTTATCGTATATCCAGCAAAAAAAGCTGGGGTACAGCAAAGACCATGTATTGATGTTGCCTGTCGATAAGCAGGTTCTTGCGAAAATACGGTCGATAAAAAGCGAATTTCGTCAGAATGCCGACGTGCAACAGGTGTCATTAGCCTCAGAATCACCCGTGTTTATCAATGGTGGCTATGGGGTACGCCGGGCCAATATGCCAGATGGAGCGTATAAGATGGTCGCAGGATTACAGATTGACGAGGATTTTATTAAAACAGTTGGACTGCATCTGGTAGCAGGCCGCGACATAACCCAAATTGATGTAGAGCAGGCTAGCGTTCCCGACGGTGATAGTCTGAATTATTATCATTTCATTCCAAATGAATCGGCGGTAAAAGAGCTTGGCTGGACACCAGAGCAAGCTATCGGTCAGAAAATTGAGATGAATGGCCGAAAAGGTGAAATCAAGGCTGTCGTGGCTGACTTTCACTTTGCATCCCTAAAGCAGAAGATTGGACCGCTTCTTCTCTTTCCGGAAATGGGCGGGGAGGTTTTGTTGGTGAAGTTATCGGGTAGTCAGTTGCCAAACACGCTTCAATTTATGGAAAGCAAATGGCGGACGCTCGTGCCCGACCGCCCGTTCGCCTACGAATTTATGGATGAGGAATTTAACAAACTCTACGCTGCCGAAACACGTACCGGTCAGATTTTCAGCGTCTTTGCATTTCTGTCGATCTTTCTGGCCTGCCTGGGTTTATTTGGATTATCAGCCTACACCACGGCACAACGTACCAAGGAGATTGGGGTTCGCAAAGTATTGGGTGCGAGTGTCGCCAGCATCATTACGTTGCTGGCTAAAGACTTCCTGAAACTGGTTTTCATAGCCATCCTCATCGCCAGTCCACTGGCGTGGTGGGCCATGAACAGCTGGTTGCAGGACTTTGCCTACAAGATCACAATCGACGGGTGGGTTTTCGCCCTGGCGGGCCTACTGGCCATTGGCATTGCCTTACTGACGGTGAGTTTCCAAAGTATCAGAGCTGCGCTGATGAACCCGGTGAAGTCGTTACGGTCGGAGTAGTGTAGTGATGCTACTCACAGCGTTGCCCGTCCAGTCGAAAGTAACGGACTGAAACAGGCATTTCGGCTGTTGTATCGACAAAGCCTTTCAGGGCGAACAGGCCAATGTATTTTGGCGTCATACCAAATTCGTGGGTCGTGACTTCCTTAAATGAGAAATTGTCGACGGGGCTGGCCGAGTATAGAAACCGAAATTTCTGACCCTGTTTCTCAATCCTGAAGGCGAAGTTTTTAAGGTTCGTTGTGGCGATACGTCGGTCATCGGCAGTGGCTAGCTGAAACAAGGGCTGGTGCACAAACTCTTCCAGATTAGCGTGCCCTTTGCCATAGGCCGCAATGGCCTGAATGAGGATTTCGCCGGGTTTGACGTAGCCGCCAAAGTAATTGTTGTAGGAAAGTGATAGCCGAATGCTTTTACCCGAGAAAAGGGTGTCTTCCAACAGCAAAAGACCCGCCTGCTGCCAGTTGCTATCGGGTACAAAATCATTGAAGTGAACTTCTGTATAGAAACAATCATCCAGAATTTCGTGCAACAGTAAATTCTGGACGCGTGGCACTTCGCCGGTTTTGGGCCAGTTGTCTCCTTTGAGCGTAAAAAGTGTCAGGTGATTTGGTTTCTCGGCTCTGCGACTCCAGAACCGGGCGTTTTTATCCTGCACAAACCACCCATGCTGCTTGAGATATGACTCGTCGGTAGCATGGAAATCTTCCTGCAACTGTGCCAACTCCGAATGCTGTAAAAACAGATATAAGCCAAGTAGTACCGCTGTTGCGAGTCCCGTAATGATTGCTCTTGAACGACGCTTTGCTGGGCTATTTTTGGAAATTTCCGGCTTAGGAAGTAGACCAGCTTGTTCGCGATAGCGGAACCAGTAGGGAAAATGTTCATCCGTTTTTTTGCGTTCCGCTTCCGATGTAGCAGGAGCGCCAAGTACGTAGCGTGCCAACGTATCGAGCGTGGCTACCGACGGATTTTCCTGCTTTCCTGATGAGGGGTTGAGCACATAAGCCGCATAATTTTTTATACTCTTCCAGCCAATAACAAGTCCTGTATGTTCCTCTATTTCGTTGCTCAGGTGTTTGCTCTCCGGCTCAGAAAGCGGTTCACTCAGCGGATGGCCGAAACACTTCATGACTACCGCCTTGAATAGATCGGAAAATGCCCGCCGGTCGAAATCATCCATCTGTATCCACGGGCTTCAGCCCGTGCGTGTACGTTAAATCACGGGCTGAAGCCCGTGGATACCATATCGGAATTGTGAATGTCGTAACGTTTCCGCCCGAATTCCGCTGTTTTTTTCTCTGGTGACGAAGATTTACGAAAAAAAACGTCCCCCATGAAAAATGTCCTGCTGCTTATTTTTTGCGTTACGTCCCTGTCTGGCCAGGCTCAGCAGCTCCAGCTTCACTATGATTTCAGGCATTCGATAAACGCGACGCTCAATCGACGAAATTTTGCCTCGCTGACGTTCGAGTATTTCAAGGGAAACGATTCGACCGGTTCTTTCTTGTTGAAAACGCAAACCGACTTTACGGGCGAAAATAATAATGTCGGTCAGATTTTTATACAGGTTTCCAGGAATCTACGATACTGGCGGCCTAAAATTCAACTGGCGCTGACCTACAGTGGCGGCTTAGGGATAGCTCCACCGGCTTACGGCTATTACCTCACCAATACGTTTGGCGTTGGCGCGGCTTATCCGTTTCAATGGCGGGGGGCCTGGTTTAGCACGAGTGTCGTGTATCGGTACAGCGCTTTCCCGAAGCCGAGCCACGACCCACAACTTACGTTTTACTTCGGACGGGGCTTCTTCAATTACCGGATTATGGTTGCGGGAAGTCTGGTTGCGTGGAGCGAAAACCGAAACCAGGGCAATGATTTTACGAAAGAGATGAGTGGCAAAAAAGTAGTCTTTTTTGGAGATCCCCAATGCTGGGTGAAACTTACAAAAGCGGTTTCCATTGGCTCCCGGATTAATCTGTTCTACCACGTATTGACAGACGAAAACCAACTGCAGGTTTATCCCACGCTGGCGTTGAAAAATCAGTTTTGACGTAGTGTGGGGCAGAGGGGTAAGGGCATGGAGTAGTTAATTGACCTCTGCCCTTACCCGCTGCTTGACGCAACTTAACAATTTTTAACGGCCTACTAATCAGGAAGAAAGGTAAACAGTCGATACTTTCACGTAGTAAAAATCATCTCGTATAAACGGTTGGCCTTATGCTTCAGAATTACATCAAAATTGCTTTTCGTAACCTGCTTCGGCGACGGTTCTACGCCTTCGTAACGCTGGTTGGCCTAACCGTTGGCATTACGTTTTTGCTGCTCATCAGCAACTACATTCAGGGCGAACTGAGCGTGAATCGACACCTCCGAAATCCTGGTCAGCAGTATCTGGTACAAAGTCGTTGGAGAGAACCAAATATGGGTATGGATTTTACAACGCTGGCGCCCATCGGCCCGACGCTCAAGCAGTTATATCCGGCGCTGGTGGCCAATTATTACCGATATTACGGGGTTTCGGCTAACGTATCGAATGGGGAGAAGCATTTTCGGGAGTCGATTCAGATTGGGGATTCTACGCTGTTGTCGATGTTTGGTTTCCCGATGGCTTTCGGCGATCCACAACGGGCGCTTCTCGAACCCAACTCCATTGTTATTACAGAAGCCATTGCCCAAAAGTATTTTGGTAAAACGGATGTCCTTCGCCAGCAACTGACGATACAGACGCCGGCGGGTGGCAAACAGGTTTTTATCGTTACGGGTGTGCTGCGTGACTTGCCGAAGAACAGCGTTACCAACCTCACGCCAACGCCTGATGTGGTGTTTATTCCCATGCGGAATGTCAGCTATTTTATGGCCGAAGCGTCAATGCGTTCCTGGCAGAATCAGTACATTCCAACTTACCTGGAACTGCAACCGGGTGTAACTGCCGATAAGTTAACTAGGCCGATGGCGCAGTGCCTGGCTATCTACGCACCACCGGGTTTTAAGCAGAATTTGCAGGTTTACCTCAGTCCACTAGAGACGTATTATCTGAAAGGCCAGAACGGTTTAGTCGAAAAGATGGTGCTTGCGCTGACCTTGATTGCTGTATTTATTCTCCTGATGGCGGTGGTTAACTTCGTGAATATCACCATCGGCATGTCGGCAACGCGGCTGCGCGAAATTGGTGTGCGGAAGGTGCTGGGCGGGTTGAAAAAGCAACTTGTCGGGCAGTTTCTGGCCGAAGCGCTGTTGCTGACTCTCGGTGCTACGTTACTGGCGTCGGGATGTCACGAGATCTTCCGGCCGATGTTTGGCGGCTTGTTAGGCCGCCCCATACCATCAATAGCCGACTGGTCCCCGGTGGCATTTGTGGGATTGGCGGGTCTTGTGTTGTTGATTGGTGTATTGGCTGGTAGTTATCCGGCTTTTGCGTTGTCAAGCTTGCCGTCGGTTGAATCTTTGAAAGGAAAACTGGTCGCTTCGGTGCAAAAAGGCATCGGATTGCGCCGGGCCCTGATTGTGTTTCAGTTTACGATAGCTATCGTTGTTTTCATTGGTGCATTGGTGATCGGTCGGCAGGTAGCGTATTTCTTTAGCAAAGATCTAGGGTACCAAAAAGAAGCTTTGTTGTCGGTGGCCTCGGTGCCACGCGATTGGTCGCCCGCCGGTGTACAGCGCATGGAGGGCATCCGTGATCAACTGGCGCGCATCCCGGGCGTTAGCGATGTAAGTTTTTCGTTTGAAATTCCCGATGGACGAAGCAGCGGCAATGGGCAGCTTTTTCGACAAGGGCGTGATAGTAGCAGTGCGGCTGTGGTTACAGTACTGACCACCGATGAACGATTTGCCCAAACCTACGGACTCCGCTTGCGGGAAGGGGAGTTTTTTCATGCCAATGGCAGCAGTTATGATTCAACGCGGGTGGTTTTAAATGAATCAGCCGTTCGGGCACTGGGCTGGGCTGAGCCTGCTAAAGCGATGGATCAGTTCGTGCGGCTGCAGGGTAGTAATCGGGTGTATCGGGTAGGCGGTATTTTGGCTGATTTCCACTTTGGGTCCCTCCACAGAGTGATTGAACCGATGATTATTCTGCCCGTTCGGGCAAATACCATCTACCGGTATTTCTCTTTCAAACTTAAAGCTGATCCGGCCAGCGTGAGTCGTTTGCCAGAAACGGTAGCCGCAATTGGGCAGGAGTGGACACGGCTTTTCCCTGAAGCGCCCTTCGAGTATTCGTTCATGGACGATACGCTCCAGAAACTCTACCAGACCGAACTACAACTCCAAAAAGCCTCGCGACTGGCTACTACGTTGGCGTTAGTGATTGTACTGCTGGGCGTACTGGGATTGGTATCGCTGAACGTAACCCGCCGAACCAAAGAGATTGGTATCCGAAAAGTGCTTGGATCATCGACGGTCGGTATCGTCAATCTGTTTATGAAGGAATTTATCCTGATCCTGCTGTTTGCCAGCCTGATTGCGTGCCCCTTAGCGTACTACGTATTAACCGACTGGCTAACCCACTTTGCTTATCGCACAAACTTATCCTGGTTGCCATTCGTGTCAGTGGTCAGTACGTTAACGATACTAACTGGATTGATTGTCAGCACGCAGGCCATCCGAGCTGCCTTAATGAATCCAGTGCAAAGTTTGCGTAGCGAATAAATCCCGCCGGGCCGCCTGTGTGGTTCAAACAAGAAATTGATTCAGGTCTAATTGCAGGACCTCTGAAAAAGAGGTTGACTGAGTCAGGCCGCCGTCCCCTTTTGTATACCGATACCATTGAGTCGCTACGTAGTCGTAAATAAACCCTTCCAGAATACCATAGTCATCGGCTTCAAGCAGGGCGATTACCTTTTTGAGGTCTTTGCGCAACCCATCCGTATGGCAAACCTCAATAATGATAGGAGTTGTCCGAGCTTCGTTGTTGTATAAAATTAAGTCAGGAACAGGGCTTGCCTGGCCTTCATCAAGCATGGTTTCGGGCAGTGGTTCAAGTTGTATAGAACGTTCGCGGTAGAAGAGCGGCCCAAGCCCCGCATTGAGTTTAGAAATGACCCGCTGATGTGCCTTGGGGCCATAAACGCTCATATCGTCGTTTACGTAAGCTAATTCAAAAGCGGCTGGATTATACATAGGCCTTGAGGGATATAAACAAATTTAATGAAAAAATGACTAATGTACCTCGGTCAATATATAAGGCAGCAGCGTTTTGGATCGCGTGGCCGGATTCAGGAATGGGTACGTTAACTGACTGACATGATAATAAGGAAACACCGCCAGTGTATGCGTAGTAAAACCTCTGGCGGATAATGAATCGGCGTATTCGGCCGTTGTAAATACCTGCTTCGGGCCTGACTGAATCTGGGCACGTAAGGCCGAATCGGTGCGGACGTAGTATGTTGGGGCGTTGGCATAAAACTCGTATGTCCAGAAACTTCCACCGCCGTTTCCCGTACCGGGTTCATAGAGCACGGTTGGTTTTTTTGCTAAAGCTGGTTGTGTGTTTACATAGTCGGCGCCTGCCATTCCCGCCTGATACTGCAGAAAGGTTGGGTACAGAAACAGATTCAGTGAGCCCGCCAGTACCAGCATGGTTCCCACCATTCGACCCATCAATGACAGCAGGCTGTTCTGCCGGAAAAGGGCGAAAAAGATAAACGTAATGACCACAAGCCAGCTTAAAGCGCTCCCCAATTGATTCGGTTGCACCAGCCATAACAAGGCTCCCATAAGTAGGACCAATAGCAAACCAATGATGGTCTGGCCAATCGTCCATCGGCGCATTGCCAGGGGCGTCAACATGACCAGAAACTGCGCTGTCAGAACAGCATAAAACGGAAAAACAATATTCAGGTAGTGCGGCAATTGAAAACCCGACAATGAGAACAGCACGAACGTAGCCAGGCCGGACCCAAGCGATACGTATTCTGGCAGGATCAGTTTTCGCCTGGTAAGCCCAAGCAGAGCTTTGCCAATCCCCAGATATAAAGGCAACGACCAGGGAAGAAATGCCCAAAGCAATGTGTGGACAAAGAAGAACGGATCGCCTTCGCCTTTGATAGGACCTGTATTAAAGAACCGCCCGAACTGACTATCCCAGAAGAAAAACCGTACGCCCGACACCCCCGTTTTGCCAAAAATGACCTTTTCAGGATGCAGATCGAACTGTTGATACAAACAATAAATTTCGGGTAGAGTGAACGCAAACGACAAGGCCACGGCTACGTACCAGCGTCCTTTAAGCAGTTCACGCCAATGCCCCGTCAGGAGCCAGTGCAGCACTAACCCTGCACCAATGGGTACGAGCACGAAAACACCTTTTGTCATCAGGGCACAGCCGGTCAGCAAAGAGCCAAGCAGCAGATGATAAAACCGGGCGCCCAGAAATACACGGTAGAAATGATAGACCGGCCCGATAATGACCAGCATCAGATAGGGTTCGGCCCGCACATCGCTGTTGGACAGCACACCGTGGAAGGCCGTCAGTACTACTAACGTAGCGACCTGTGCTGTTAGTTTTGAATACGTCAGCCGGGTAAACTGGTACGTATACACCACACTGCCAAGAAAAAACAGTAAAGCCGGAAACTTATACCCGAACGTAGTAATGCCGAAAATCCTGAAACTGATAGCCGCCACCCAAAATGGAAAATGTGGTTTGTCGAGCCAATCGCTCCCCACGGCGTACAGATTAACGAAATCCCCGGATTGGGTCATCGTTTTGGCAATAGTGGCATAGAGCGCGCCATCGGGTTCCAGAATGAGCGGAAACAGGCCGGTTGCATTCAGGAAAACGCCAGCCGCTACCAGCGCATAAAACCAGCGATCGCTAATAGGAGAAGATGAGTAAACGTCAGTCATTCGCAGGCTTTTACGGTCAATTCTGTCAAGTAGTCGTTTTATTATCTTTACGGTTCAATTGACTAAATGACAGCCAATTACCACCCGATAACGACAACGACCATCTACTGACCATACTGACCGCTTAACGACTTTTTATCGCCAAAGTACGTAAGAAAACCGTAATTCGCTGTTGAATCGGTACAGACGTGCAACAAATCGGTCAGCTCTTTATCTTTAGTATATGCAAGACGCAAAACTTTTACTCGTTGACGATGATCCCGACGTATTGCTGGCAGCCCGGCTGCTGCTTAAACGACATGTAAATTCGGTAGACATCGAAAAAAACCCCGAAAAGCTCCCGTTTCTGCTCAATAATAACCGCTACGATGCGATTGTGCTGGACATGAATTTTCAGCGCGATGTCAGCAGTGGACGCGAGGGGTTTGCCTGGCTTGATCGTATTTTGGATATAGACCCCAAAGCCCGGGTCGTGTTATTTACGGCCTACGGTGATGTGGAGATGGCCGTTCGCGCCATAAAGGCTGGCGCCGTGGATTTTGTGCTGAAGCCCTGGCAGAACGATAAATTTTTAGATACCATCCGTGGCGCTGTCGAAGGCCGCACAGATCGGGCTGGCGGACTGGAAGGAGCGGGTTCAGTAGTAGGCAAGGAGTCGAACGGAAAAGAGCAATCCGATAAGAAATCGACCAAACAGACCAGCATTATTGGTTCGGCCATGCGCCCGGTGCTCGACACAGTTGAGCAGGTAGCCCCAACCGATGCCAACGTATTGATTCTGGGTGAAAATGGCACGGGTAAAGACCTGATTGCCCGCGCTATTCACGACCAGTCGTTACGGAAGGACAAACCATTCGTGAGTGTTGACGTAGGTGCCCTGACCGAAAGCCTGTTCGAGAGCGAATTGTTTGGGCATGTTAAAGGAGCCTTTACGGATGCTCGTGACGACCGGGCCGGACGATTTGAAGAAGCCAATGGCGGGACAATCTTCCTGGATGAAATCGGTAACCTAACGCCCGCTCAACAGGCTCGACTGCTTACTGTTCTGCAACAACGACAGGTAACGCGTGTTGGATCAAACAAAGCCCGTCCGGTGGATGTACGCTTAATTTGTGCCACGAATGCTGATCTCAACGAACGCGTTGCGGAACGGGCATTCCGGCAGGATTTGCTATACCGGATCAATACCATCGAACTGCATTTGCCGCCCCTGCGTGAACGTCCCGCCGATATTGGACCGCTGGCTGAGTTTTTTCTGAAAAAGTATGCCAAGCAGTACAACCGGTCGGTGTCAGGACTGAGTCCGGCCTTGCTGGCCGAGATGAAGCAATACCGCTGGCCTGGAAATGTTCGGGAACTACAACACGCTGTCGAACGGGCTGTTATTCTGGCTCGGCCGGAGCTGGGCCAGGGGATAATGCTGCAACCGGAGAGTTTCGTTTTCAGGAATGGTACGTCCGTGTCGTCGCCCGTAAATGAAACGCTGCAGTTAGAAGATATGGAGCGGCAGTTGATTCATCAGGCCATGCAAAAACATCGGGGCAGCATTACCGACGTAGCACGGGAGCTGGGTTTATCAAGGCAGGCGTTGTATCGACGCCTGGAGAAGTTCGGACTTTAAAGGTGACATCTTGTTTATAACAAGATTTAGCTAAGCCGATCCAGTAAAAGCGTTAAAATCTGTTGTTGAGTTTTCTCTACCTGAGCAAATTTTTGATTCACTTCCTGAAAGCCCTGCTGGACTTCTTGCCGTAAGCCATCAATTTGATTTTGTTGTTGCTCAAATTGTTGATCGACCGAATCGAATCGTTGACCGACTTGTCCAAACTGTTGACGCATTTCAACCGTCAAATCAGCAACGCCTTTAGCTGCTATTTTGGCATTGGTATCCGCACGGAGAGCTACCTCCAGAATCTGTCCGTTCGATTCAATCAAGCGGTCAGTTTTTTGAGCTACGTCGGCTAATACAGGTTCGATTTGATCTAAACGTTTATCGGGTGTCATGCAGATGGCAGTATTTGAGGTAAATATACGAATTGTTCTTTCTGAATGACAAAATACAACGCTGTGCCAAATTAAGTCTCAAACTGGCTGTCCCAATTCGTTGGCGATGGCTTCTCTTGCTAACTTAAGAATCTCGTCTGGTGTACGTCCGGTGGGTTCAATGCCGGGCAATACGTCCCACGACATGCGGGTGAAAGAGGTTAGCGGAAACAAGCCTTTGGGATTAAATCGGCCTGTTCCCCGGATGGCAATGGGTACAACCAGCGCTGAGGGTGCCCGCTTGAGCAACGTAGCGACGCCACCCGTTACGAACGGACGCATCTGATACGTTGCGGAACGCGTTCGGGTGCCCTCCGGGAAAATCATGGCCGACAGATTCTGCTGCTGAATGAGTTTACCCAGCCGGGCAATCTCGACGATGGCCTGCTTCGGGTCTTTGCGGTCGATGAGTGCGGCTCCACTCTTGCGCAGGTTATACGACACGCCGGGGATTCCATGCGCCAGTTCGATTTTCGAGACGAACGTAGGGGTATATCGACGAAGAAACCAGATGATCGGCGAGATGTCGAACATACTCTGGTGATTGGCTACGAAAATAATGGGGCGGTCGGTGGGCAGGTTCTGGTTATTTCGAAAGTCAATGCTGCTGCCGGTCAAATACCAGCCATACGCAATACTGGCGTTCATCCAGTCTACCGTTTTTTTGTGGGCGGGTCGACCAAACAAATTAAACGCAACGAATTGCATAACGTGGTAAACACACAAGACCAGGCCAAAGTAAAGCAGGTAAATAACGCTCAATACGTAATCAACTATTTTTTTCATATAAGGGAGGTTGCCGCAATTCTGCCGCAAAATTAACGATCACCTGATTTTTATCAGGTAGAAATACACAAGTCGAAATAATTCAATCGGTTATATTGCCGAACTTTGCGGATAGTTAGATTTATTGTTCATTTTCAGTGTTGAGTATTACATGAGCTTATCAGGCACGCGTTTGGATGTTATGCGATTCGTCGGCGAAAAAATCGACGTCTCGATGGAAGAATTCCTGAAACCTATTGAGACGAACTGGCAACCGACTGATTTCTTGCCCGATACGACAAAGGAGACCTTTCTGGAAGAGGTTAAGCTGCTTCGTGAAAGTACACGTGAGCTTTCCTATGATTATGTAGCCGTGCTGGTGGGCGATACAATTACCGAAGAAGCACTACCAACCTACGAGTCGTGGTTGATGGATATGGAAGGCGTTACGCAGGGCGATCCACACGGCTGGACGCGCTGGATTCGGAGCTGGACCGCCGAAGAAAATCGCCACGGTGATCTGCTTAATAAGTTTCTGTATCTATCGGGGCGGGTGAATATGCGGGCGATGGAAGTATCGACACAATACCTCATTGCCGATGGTTTCGACATCGGTACGGGCAGAGATCCCTACCGTAATTTTATTTATACATCGTTTCAGGAACTGGCTACCAACGTATCGCACCGTCGGACGGCCACGCTGGCTAAACAGGCAGGCTGCACCCAGTTGTCGAAAATCTGTGGCGTTATAGCCTCCGATGAGATGCGCCATGCGAAAGCGTATAAATCATTTGTCAGCCAGATTTTAGAGGTCGATCCCTCCGAAATGATTCTGGCTTTCGAAGATATGATGCGTAAGAAAATTGTGATGCCTGCTCACTTCCTGCGCGAAACCGGCGTTAAAATTGGGCAGACGTTCAGCCATTTTTCCGACGCAGCTCAACGGTTGGGTGTTTACACGACTCAGGACTATATCGATATTGCCGAATCGTTGCTCGTTGACTGGAATATTGGCTCTGTTACGGATCTTAACGATGCCGGACAACGTGCCCGGGACTATCTGATGGCGTTACCCGCCCGGTTACGTCGGGTAGCTGAGCGTACCAAAGTGCCTACGCTTGAGTATCCATTTAGTTGGATTGCCTCATAGCATGACTCGTTTTGCAATCGGTATTGGCTGGCGCATTGGGGGTATCGTCGTTTTAACCAGCGCGATAACTTATATTTATATTCAGGGTATTAATGGCCTGATGCTCTTTCCTTTACTGAGTGCTGAATTATTTTTAACCATTAACCTATACCAGTTCGTTACCAGCCTGAACCGTAAATTAACGCGGTTTCTGGAATCGGTACGTTACTCCGATTTTGCGGTTGCCTTTCGCGCCGACAGTGATCTTGGTCCCTCGTTTAATGGATTAAACGACCAGTTCAACGAAGTGCTGGATGCGTTTCGGCAGGCGCGGGCGGAGAAAGAAGCTAACCTGCACTACGTTAATACAATTGTGCAGCATGTGAGTGTGGGTTTGCTCACGTTCGATGCGTCCGGGCAGGTGGAACTGGTCAACCAAACGGCCCTGCGGTTGTTGGGCATTTATCGGATACGAACCCTCAACGATCTCAACAGTACACACCCTGAACTGGCGGGTTTACTCCGGGCGGCTACGCTTGCGCCAACACCAGTTTCCTATCAGACCGGCACCGATGGAGAACTGTCGGTGCGGTGTACGGCGGTGCGGTTGAGGGGCCGGTTAATTACGGTCGCTTCAATGCAAAATATCCGTTCTGAATTACAGCAGCGTGAGCTTGACGCGTGGCAAAATCTAACGAAAGTGTTGCGTCACGAAATCATGAACTCAATTACGCCGATCGTGTCACTGGCGGGCACGATGCGCGATATTGTCGAAACAGATTTGCTTCCGTTGTCATCGCCCGAAAGTTCACTCAACATGCCACCGTTTGTGGCTGAGTCGATCAATGATCTGCGCGACGCCCTGACAACTATTGAGCAGCGGGGGGCTGGAGTGATGCAATTTGTTGACGCCTACCGCCATTTTACGACCATTCCCCAGCCAGTTTTTTCCGACGTGTCGGTTGAACAACTACTACGTAACGTAGTACAGTTAGTGCAGCCAGATGCACAAAAACAAAAGGAACAGATTGTGGTAGCGGTTTCGTCACCAAACCTGGCCATTCGGGCCGATGCTGCTCAGATTGAAATGGTATTGATAAATCTGCTTAAAAATGCGGTAGAAAGTCTGGGTAAAAACGTAACGCCACTAATTCATCTTGATGCGGAGGCTGCCGGTCCGCGTGTAATTATCCGGGTGACCGATAACGGTCCGGGGATTGAACCAGAAGCACTGGAACAGATTTTTATTCCCTTCTATACGACTAAGAAAACGGGGTCGGGCATTGGGTTAAGTTTATCGCGGCAGATTATGCAACTCCACAACGGCCAGCTCACGGCCGAGTCTACACCGGGTGAAGGCAGTACGTTTAGCCTGGTGTTCTGATTTTGGTTATACTTACAGAAACTTTAATCGCCGGAGTGATATGGAAGTGGTAACAGAACAATCGGCATATGAACAGGAGAGGGGTAAGCCTATGCCTAGTAAAGTGCATGCTTACATTCAAAGTAACCTTATTTTTGAGTTGAAGTCCCGGTACAAAGATCGATTTACGTTCATGTCCGAACTCAGCCTTGATTTAGATGGCTGGTGGTCAGTCCCTGATCTGGTTATTTACCCGAAAATGACGATTGACGTTCGTCAGGACGAAATCCGAGTGACAACGCCCCCATTATGTGCTATTGAAATTATATCGCCAATGCAAAGTCTTCAGGAGTTGGTTGATAAGTCAAAAGCCTATTTTGAGCATGGGGTCCAATCTTGCTGGCTTGTATTGCCCGGACTGCGTTCGATTTACGTATTCAGTTCCTTCGATGAATTCAAAATGTTTACTTACGCGGATACGTTACTGGATGATACGTTAAAAATCAGCATTCCACTGGCGGAGGTATTTGCGTGAACTTCTTATCCTGCTAAAAAACACCCGGTCGGCCCAGCGACAGACGACTGATCGGTCGATAATCCAGAAATTCAATATCGGGCGCTACGTAACCCGGTTTGATCGGCTCTTCCTTCACTAAATCGGTACTCAGGTATTTCTTGTTGCTATCGCACAGGATGGTCACGACGCGGGCGTCTGGCCCCATTTCGTTCTGAAGATTGATGGCACCAACCAGGTTTGCTCCCGACGAAATACCCACGGCAATGCCCAGTTGCAGGGCTAATTTCTGGGCGACCAGAATCGAGTCACCATCGCTGGCCTGTACTACGTGGTCCAGCTCATTCAATTTAAGAATATCGGGAATAAACTCGTCGAAAAGCCCCTGAATGCGATGTGAGCCCGTTTTATGGCCTACCGAGAGGGTCGGGGATTCGGCGGGTTCGAGCGGATGAATGCGGATGTCGGGTTTGCGCGATTTGAGGTAACGTCCCACCCCCATAACCGTTCCGCCCGTGCCAACACCGGCTACAAAGGCATCGGGGGTAACGTCTACGCTCTGCATTTGCAGCCATATCTCCTTACCCGTAGTCAGCCGATGGGCTTCGGCGTTGTATTGATTAGCAAACTGACGGGGTAAAAACACATGCGGATCGGAGGCTGCCAAGTCCTCCGACCGTTGAATTGCCCCCATGAAACCGCCTTCCTCCTTCGTAAACAAAACAATGTCGGCCCCCAGGCTACGGATAATGTCGATACGTTCCTGACTGATACCGGCTGGCATAATGATCGTAACCGGATGGCCCAACGCCCGGCCAACGGCCGAGAAAGCAATACCTGAGCTCCCACTAGTGGCTTCAACAATACGATCGCCGGGTTGAATATGGCCTTCCCGATACGCCTGGTGCAGTACGTGAAGCGCCATCCGGTCTTTCATACTACCGGTCAGATTATAGTGTTCGCATTTAACATAGAGCGATCGCGCTTGCCCCTGATAGGAGTAGAAGAGTTCCAGCATGGGCGTGTTGCCGACCAGATGCCAGAGGTGTTCAAACTTTTCCTGAATAGCCGGTTTGATCGGAGTTACGGTGGATGGAGTCATAGGTTGATGATCTGATGATCAGTCAAAGTAACTGTTGCTGGCTACAGTCTGCAAAAGCAGCGAGCAGCCAGCAACGTTGGATAGCATAAAGCCGATTGTTTCGTTTTCGACTGCCAGGTATAAAAATAGCTGAAAGTTATTACGTCCAGCTATTTAAGCAGTTAGCCTTCTAGGGGCTGTATAGGTTGTTTCTGGTCATTAGGGCTTTGGCGCGCCGGTTGAACTACTGCCGCTGGCGGGTGCCAGCGAGTTGATCCAGGCCGCAATTTTCAGGGCGTCGGGTTTAGGGACCTGCGGCATCGGTGGCATTTCAGTTGAATAGTCGGGCCAGTTGTGCGGCTTCGGATTATAAATCAACTCCACGATCTGGTCGTTGGTGTACTTCCGTTTCGCTACGTCCGAAAAAGCCGGGCCAACCTGCCGTTTGTTGGCCTGATGACAGGCAGCACAGGTATGACGAGTCAGCAAGCCTTTTACCTCTTCGTAAGTCGGTGCTTTAGCCATCGTTACGGCCTGACCTTCTACCAGTTTTGGTTTAGCCCCCCGCGTGGATTCGCCCGTTGTCGCTTTGGCAGGCGCTTTTTTGCCGGCTGCGACAGCGGCTGATGCTGAAACTGGGGTTGACGCAGCGGCCGCTGAATTGGTGGTGCTTACTTCGCTCATGGCCAGTTTCTGGCCGTCGGGAATGTTGTTGAGCGTGTAATAGGCAATCGGGTGAACGAGTGAGTATGACCCCTCGGCGCCACGAATGCCATCCAGGGTGAGCTGGTGGATATAATATCGGCGAAGGTCGTTCACGATCAGCCGGGCTTTCAAACCATCAGCTGATACTTTCACCCCCTTGAGTGGCAGCGCTTCTTTGTTAATCGTCGGACTGCCGTAGACCGAATGGTATTTATAGAGAAAACTCTCTACCCGATACGACGCCAGGTCTTCCGCTGATTTTTTGTCGACGGGTTTCGTAAATTCTATTTCGAAGCCATCGGGCATGGCTTTCACGGTACGTATCTCAAACGGCATGGCCCCGTTCCAGACCAGTCGCTGTAAGCCTTCGTTGGCATCACCCGCCGATCCCCAGCCCCGGTTCGTTTCGCCCACGAACAGCGAGCCATCTTTTGCAAAGGCCATACGTAGTACGCCCGACCGAAAACCATTACGTAGTTCGATGGCTCCCCCCTGATATTCGCCGTTCACTTTCTCCATGAACACGCGCGAAATCTTGCTCATGCCCTGATCGCCAATCAGTAACTGACCGGCGAAGGGCCCAAACGCACCTTGTGGAATCTCCACAATTTCGGAGTTCGAAATCCCCAGAATACCATGCGGTAACCAAACGGCAGGCGTTTGAATGTCCACGTTTGGGAACTGATCCTTCATGGTATAGAGCAGAGTAGGCGTTTCGTTAATTACGTTTTCGGGTTTGATAGCCCGCCCGTTCTCGTCCCGGCGCCGACGCTCGTCAATTTTGGCGTAGAATTGTTCGGGGGTCAGTTTGAGAGGTGAGTTAGCCATGCTTGTCCATTGTAAACCGGCTGGATGGCCCACAAAGGCTCCTTTTTTTACATGGACAATGCCGCCCGACCCCATCCAGTCGCCCTGGTTGTCGGCATAAAAGAGTTCACCGTCGTAGATACCCATTCCGCAGGGCGACCGCATACCCGTAGCCCAGGGCTGCATGGTGCCATTCTCGCTGATTTTCATTGTCCAGCCGCGCCAGGGCACCCGACTTTCACCCCGCCACCACTCTTCGTCACCGAACGCTACGTTGCCTGTCACGAAAAACTGGCCGTCGGGTGCAATTTTTGGCCCGTAGCTGTATTCGTGGTAGTGACCCGATAACGGCCAGGCATAAATGGTCTCGAACGTATCAGCTTTGCCATCATGGTTGGCATCAACGATTTTGGTAAGTTCACCCCGCTGAGCGCAATAAAGAGCACCGTCTTTGTTGGTCAGCCCCAAAATCTCGTGTAATCCTGTCGCATACTTCCGGAAAAAAGGCTTGCGGCTGGTTGGGTTTTCGACAATCCAGATGTCACCCCGACGGGTGGCCACGCCCAGATTGCCATCGGGCAAAACGGTCAGGCCGCCTACTTCGAGGAGGGTTCCTTCTGGTGAGGTCACTTTCTGGATTTTGTAAAAGTCTTCCTCCTTTGGCGACTCCTGCGCCTGAACCACTGTCAGGCTGGCTATGGCGAGGAGAGTTGTTAGTAGCTTTTTCATGGTGTAGCTCCGGGCTTAAGCCCGGAATGAAATCAAAAAAGAATCGAGTACGTTAGTTTCCCCTTAACTGGCACAATCAGTTCCTGCCGGCCATTGGCGTCGCGAATCGTTGGTTTCGCTCCGGCCACGTCATCTATCCGTATGTATGCCTGCCCATCAACCAGATACAGGCCGTTCTCCACAGCCGTGATGGTGGTGCCGCTGATCAGCCGCGCATATAAATCGCTGGCAGGATTCGCTATGGTCACTTCGCGTTGAAGGCCCTTCCCTGCGTCTAAAACCCGGATTTTATCATCAATCGAAGCGCCATAGCTCTGATAACGGAAAGTCGGCCGATTACTATCGTCCAGTACGTAGCCTTTCGGATGATAACTGGCGCCCGTAGTGTCGGCAATCCAGTTGGCCTGAGGGGATGCCAGTTTACCCAGAAATAATACGGGTGTGCCAAACCGCTGAACCATACCCGTTGGCCGGGAAGAGCCATCGCCCCGCTCGTGCCACATCGGCGTCGCATCCAGAAATGAACCGCGCCAAACCTGCACCAGCGCCCCCTTGTCTAAGTCGTACGTATAATGAATCTGTTCGGGGCTACCTACCGAAACGGCATGTGTTATACGTAGCGTACGCCCTTGAGCATTCTTTTCTCCCGGCATATCCATAAAGCTACGCAGCATGGTGTTGGTTGACGCATCGACCATAATTGGGTCAACTTCCTCGCCAGTGCTGCCTACCCCGTCACTGATGGCGTATTCGCGGATGCCCGGTCCGGCTACCGTTAAGCCCAGCGCTGGTTGCGCCCAATCGACAAATTTGGCATACAGCAGTTCGAACGGTAAATCACCTTTAGGTAGCGTTGCTTTCCCACGGGCATTCCATTCACCCGGTGCAATGACCGATTGATTATTGATTTTTAGCAGTCCGCCACCACCCGGAACGCCCAGATTGAACTGGTATTCACCCGGTTCCGAGACACGTAGTGTGCCGGTGTAGCGAATCAGAAACTCGTTTGGAATGCGGCTCATGGATGCCGACAGTACCGTTGTGGCACCTTCCGATTCGGGCGCTGTTTTGTCATAATTGGGCTCCTTCTCGTACTTGCCTTTGTAGACAGCATATTTAAGATTTACCAATTCGGGGCGCGGTTTGTCGTAGGTAACGTAGCGGATGTTGCGTAGAGCAACTGCCCCATGATCGCCCTGAAACCGGATCGGCCCCAGTGCTTTTTCGTTATCAAATGCAGAGCCCCGGGTTGGGCCGGTCAGCTCAACATCTTCCTGAATAATTACGCCATTCAGTTCGATCCGAATCACACGAGCGTTTTCCGTTTTCTGCCCGTTGGCATTGAAACGCGGGGCCTGAAACGAAATTTTCATGTGTTGCCACAGGCCCGGCGCCCGACTGGCATTCTGCCGGGCTGGGTGGCCTTCATAGCCTTTTTTACCTTCGGGCCGTTTTTCATCCCAGCGCTCATAAACCGCGCCATTATCGTGCACATTCGGCGTACGGACATCCCAACTGTCACGCAGTTGAATTTCGTAACGTCCCTGCAAATACACGCCTGAATTAGCCGTTTTGGCCATCATGTAATCTAATTCCAGGTCGACATCCCCATGTTGTAACGTAGTGAACAGATCATATTTATAGGGATTTTTTGGGTCTGCCGGGGCTTTATCCAGCGGAATATTCGCCAGTATACCCGTGCCTTTATCGGTATTGAGCGTATTGGCTTTGTTGAGGTCTGCCCGGACGTTGCCAACAATACGCCAGTTGGGTGTTGATGGCGCAAAGGCGCTTAGGTCATTGAGCGGTAAGGGAATACCGGCCAACGGAGCGGGTTGTGCCAGCCCCAACTGGATACTGATGACGCAGCAGACGCTCAATAACCAGGGTAAATAAGTTTTAGTAGATAGGTTTACCATAGTATAAGAACGGAAATTAAAGGGCGAAATCTACCATTTTTTCCCAGAAAAAGGACGTAAATCCACATTTGCTCTATCTTTGAATGTTTTACCCGCGAATTCAATAACCCGATTATATTTCTATGAAAAACACCCCGTTATCGCTTGCTTTTTGCATTGGTCTGGTTGGCTTGTCGGTTGCGGCTGTAGCGCAGACGCAGCCCAGCAAACAAACCCCTGAATCCACCGAAATCTGGGAACCCGTTCCCCCAGTTGTTACACCCGGCACCGCTTCTGCCAACACAAGTGGCACGACGCCCCCTTCTGATGCCATCGTACTTTTTGACGGTAAAAATGCCGACGAATGGGTAGCCATTAAAGGCTATTCACCCGCCAGTTGGGAGAACAAGAATGAAGGCCCACTAAAGTGGCCGGTTAAGGATGGTGTTCTGTATTCGACACTTGGTTTTTCGGCCCGTTCCAAAAAGGAATTCAATGATTTTCAGCTTCATGTTGAATTTAAAACCCCTGAGAAAGTAGAAGGTAAGAGCCAGGGCCGCGGTAACAGTGGTATCTTTTTACAGGGTCGCTATGAGTTGCAGGTGCTGGATAACTACAACAACCCAACCTACGTAGACGGTATGGTAGGCTCCATTTACAAACAGGCTATCCCGCTGGCGAATCCAAGTCGCCCACCGGGTGAGTGGCAAACGTATGATATTGTTTATCAGGCCCCCCGCTTCAATAAAGCTGGCATGATGACCGATTATGCCTACGTAACGGTATTGCTCAATGGCGTGCTGGTGCAGAACCACGCGGCCATTCGCGGCACAACCGAGTACATCGGCTACCCAAAAGTACAACCCCACGGCGCTGGTCCGATATTGTTACAGGATCATGGTAACCCGGTTGGTTTCCGCAATATCTGGATACGGCCGCTGTAATCTTGATTTGTTCTTTGTTAGATAATAGGTGCCCCCGGTTTTCGCCGGGGGCTTTTTTGTTGTATTGTATCCTCGAATTTTAATCCGTAATTAAGTGCTCTTTAATTAAGAGGACTTTCGCCCGGAGCCGTGCCACGGTTCAGTAAGCATCATTAACAACCGTGGCACGGCTCCGAGTGAAAGTCCTAATTAAACCACGGGCTGAAGCCCGTATATACGTAGTATGCGCCCTAGTCTGCCTCTTGCCGTTCTGTTCATGTTCCTGACGGCCTGCTCGACAACCACAGTTTACATCGTTCGTCATGGCGAGAAGGTCAACGAATCTGATACCACCAACCTGAGTCCGGCGGGTTACGCACGGGCTAATGCACTGGCTGATACGTTGGCTAATCGGGAAATTGATTCGATCTTCTCAACGCCTTTCCGACGGACTCGTCAAACGGTTGGGCCCCTGGCTCAGCGAATAGGGGTTCCTGTGGTGGATTATCCCGCCAAACCGAATGAGGCTATCATCACCCGAATCCGTCAAATTCGGAATAAGACCGTCGTGGTGGCGGGGCATAGCAACACGATTCTGGAGATTGCCAGAGGCCTGGGCGCGAATCCGACGATAGCTACCATTGCACCGGGAGATTTTGATAATCTGCTACATGTCCGCATTCATCGCGGACCGTTTCGGAAGTCGGTCACGCTTTCGGAAATGACCTATGGCCAGATGACACTTCCGTAACGTAACTGAAGTGCAGTATATTCCGGCCTGTAGATTGTTTTCATCAACTCATACAAGATTATAGTAACAATAGTGTTAAGGATGGCTATTTTTATGAAAGTTTATTCTTGCCCTGGTTACCAAATGAAACGATTACTCCTAACGCTACTCGCCTTCTCATTGGTCTTATCTGGGCTATGCGTTCAGGCGCAGGGGATCCATGTCACGGTCAGCAACGTAGCGACAGTGCGCAAAACGGTTCCGGTTAGCACACCTGCTACGTATCAGGGGCGTCAGATTTTGGTGGGAAATGGCGGTGGTTTCACCGGTTTTACAACGACCTATTATCTGTTGGAAAACGGAAAATTATTTGGCCGACGCAGCCGTGATACTACGTTTACATTGATCCGCCGACAAACATCGACCACGACAAAGCGGATGTTTAGCCAGATTGAAAATGCCTGTAAGATCAAGAAGACGAAGTTTAGCAACCCCGGCAACACATACAAGTTTGTCCGGTGGCGAAAAGGCAAGCTGGAATATACTGTAACCTGGGGTGAAGCCGGAAAAACAGTGCCAGCAAGTTACCCCAAATTCTACGACTCATTCATGGCCATGATTCCAACTGCATCGCGATTGAAGTAATAGGTAGCCCTCTGACAATACGCCCAACTCCAAATCGGAAAATGGGGTCTTCTATACTTAAATGAGTAAACGACAAAACCAACTACTCAATGAAAACATTTCTTCTATTCCTGACGCTCTTGCTCACTGCTGTAGCTCATGCCCAACAGCCGAAGGCTGGCTTTGATCGTAAGCATAAAACTACGTTGCCTTCCGGGGGACTTTCCCAGCGGCTGAATGCGGTAGTCGTGCCGCTACCAAAGGACCGGACCGGTCATCAGACGCTGACGGCAACAGGTGGAGCAAGGCCGACGTTAAATGCCATGAAATTGCGGGTAATACGTGACTCAGTTACGGGTTTGCCGATTTTCATTGAGCGGAAAGTAACCAAAGCAACCAATGTTAATTCAAACAAAAATAGTGGAGCGCGTCTTTCGGCGGCAGCGGCCACCCTGGTTACTTACAAGTTTATGGGGCAGGTACGTGAACTGCTTAAACTTGATAATCCGGAAGAGAATTTCACGGTTGCCCGTACCGATACCGACGATTTTGGGCAGATGCATGTTCGTTTGTCCCAAACCCACCGGGGTATTCCTGTTCTCGGTTCCGAACTCGTTGCCCACCTGACGGATGGTGACGTAGCACTGCTGAACGGCCGGTATCAACCTATCCCGAATGATCTCGCTACGACGCCTGAACTAACCCTGGCTGACGCATCCGAACGTGCCTTGAAAGAGGTCCGAAAAACGTCGACTGTTCGGTCGTTTGGCGATAATATGCTGAATTTGAAATTGTCGGAAGGGACGTTGTGTGTTTTTGCAGAAAAAGGAACTGCCAGGCTTGCGTATCAACTAACAGTAAGGCCGAATATGCTCGAACGCTGGGAATGCGTTATTGACGCCCAGACAGGCGACGTTCTCGACAAATACAATCATACCTGCACGTTCGTGGGGCCAACACCCGCATCGGGTCGCGATCTGAACGGGGTAACCCGCTCGTTTCAAACGTATCAGCAGAGTAGTAACGCGTATTATATGATTGATGCGTCGCGCCCAATGTTCAATGCTTCGGCATCCAGCATGCCAGGAAAGCCGGTTGGCGCCCTGTGGACCGTGGACGCGAGAAACGTAGTGGGTGATAATCCCAAAGCGTATCAGATCACATCGGGTAATAATACGGACTGGAGCCCAACGGCTATTTCGGCTCATTACAACGCCGGTATTGTCGACGATTATTACCGAAATACGTTCAAGCGCAACGGCATCACGGGCACGGGGGAAACAATTATTTCGCTTATCAATGTTGTAGACGATGACGGTAAAGGTCTTGACAATGCCTACTGGAATGGGAAGTACATAGCCTATGGCAATGGCCGAACCCTGAAACCGCTGGCCGGGGCACTGGACGTAGCGGGCCATGAAATGACACATGGTGTTATTCAGAATACGGCCAATTTGCAGTATAAAAGTCAGTCGGGCGCCATAAACGAGTCGTTTGCTGACGTGTTTGGTGTCCTGATTGACCGGTCAAACTGGACCATTGGCGAAGAGATTGCTACACCAGCTCTGTTACCATCCGGTGCCCTGCGTAACATGGCCAATCCAAATCAGGGCGGTAAAAGCAAAGATCCCAATGGCTATCAACCCGCTACGATGGCCCAATACGACAACACCGCTGACGACAATGGGGGTGTGCATAGCAATAGTGGAATTGCCAATTTTGCGTTCTATAAATTCGCCACCGCTGTTGGGAAAGACAAAGCTGAGCGAGTTTATTATCGGGCGTTAACAACCTATCTGGTCCGTACGTCCCAATTTTTGGATTTGCGTTTAGCGGTCATCCGGGCGGCCGGTGATGTGTATGGCACGCCGGGTGCTGAGGTTACGGCGGCAATAAATGCGTTCGACGCGGTTGGCATTGTCGAAGGTACCCCAACGACGCCCGGCAAACAACCCGACGTACCGGTGGCATCAGGCCAGGATTTGTTGTTATTGTCCGACGAGAATACGGCTAAACTTTATTCAACCGTTGTGGGTGTTACGCCCGCCAAGTTTGATCAGAAAACGGCATTGGGCTTGGTGCACCGCCCCAGCGTGACCGACGATGGAAAAACGGCCTACTACGTAACAACCGACAAACGGATTCGGGCCGTTAATCTGACCGGGACACCAACTGAAACGATCATTTCCGACGAAACCATTTGGGACAACGTAGCCATCTCGAAAGACGGCACCAAACTAGCCGCTCTCACTGCCGACCGCGATGGGTCCATTTACGTGTATAGTTACGCCAAAAAGAAATGGGCCGAATTTAAACTGTATAATCCAACCTACTCAGAAGGCATCCAGACGGGCGACGTTCAATACGCCGATTCATTTGAGTGGGATTTTACGGGTGAAACCCTCGTTTATGATGCCCTGAATGCGCTTCAGAATAATAGCGGAGCCAATATTGATTACTGGGACGTTGGGTTTATTAAAGTTTGGGATAACAAAACAGGCGATTTTGCTACCGGAGATATTGAAAAATTATTCAGTAACCTGGACGAAGGTGAGAGCGTAGGCAATCCATCGTACTCAAAAAATTCGCCTGATGTTATTGCCTTCGATTACTTTAACGAGAACGATAATGTCTACTATGTGATGGCTACTGACCTGAGTCAGGGTAATTTGAAAAGCATATACAGAAATAAGACGTTGGGCTTTCCAAGCTACTCGCGTTTAGATAATAAGCTGGTATTCAGTACTGAATCACCTTCGAGCGAGGATATATCCGGTATCGATCTGAACCCGGATAAAATTTCAGTATCGGGCGACGTATCAGTCTTGTACACCGGTGCCAAATGGCCGGTCTGGTATATACAGGGGGCTCGTACAATACCCACCAAAACGGCGCAGACCATTACCTTCGATGCTATCGCTGATCGCTATACAAACCAGGGTGATTTGGCATTGAAAGCTACGAGTTCATCTAATCTGGCCGTCAGCTTTCAGGTACGAAGCGGCCCCGCTACATTAACCGGAACAACTCTGAAGCTTACGGGCGCGGGTGCTGTTACGGTGCGCGCTTATCAGGATGGGAATGACCAATTTTATGCGGCTACGGCTGTTGATCGGACGTTTAATGCATTAATCGTTACGGGCGATGAACCCCTCTGGAGTGATGCGCTGTTGGTCTACCCGAATCCTGTCCACACTGCGTTGCAGGTCGAATTGCCCGGTACAGCAGTCCTCGAAAGCTTGTCACTCAAAACACTTACCGGGGCTACGGTGGTACAACCGCCACTACGTTCCCGCCAGCGAACCGCTACGTTGCAACTCGGTCATTTGCCAAAAGGGCTGTATTTACTACAAGTCCAAACGCCCGATGGAACTGCCTATCGAAAGGTGGTGAAAGAATAATGGCTGACTTTATTCGCTTTTTACGTCTTAGTAGATAAATCAAATAAAATGTATATTTGGATATGTATTTGGAAGAGCGCGTAGGGCAACTAGAAAACCTGTCTGTTGATCATGGTCGGCAGATTGAAATCATCGCCAAAGGCGTTGCGGATTTAACCGTGACGGTGAACGAGCGATTTGATCAAGTCAACCGACGATTTGATGAAGTCGATCAACGATTTGATCAAGTCGATCAACGATTTGATGAAGTCGACCGTAGATTTAGTGAGGTGAACCAACGATTTGATGAGGTTCATGAGGAGATTGCCGAACTAAAAACGGGCCAGACACGCTTAGAAACCGCTGTGACTGATTTGCAAACGGGCCAGGCACGCTTAGAAACTACCGTCACTGACATTCAACAAACGCAGCAATTGATTTTGACGCTTTTGCAAGAGCGGCTGAAATAGAAACTTGGCCTTGCCAGGAACAGAACAAGGGCTTATAGCTGACTTATAATTAGTCTCTATAAGCCCTTATTCATTAGCGTGTAGAGGTTATTTTGTGGTAATGACAATCTCTGCTTTCTCTTTATTAACGTCCATACGGGCAATTTTATCGGGCGAGAGCGCAGTAATATCCCGCTCTGTAACTTCTTTGCCATCAATAATAAAGTGTTTTATGCCTTTAAACGCAGATGCTTTTTCGGCTACTTTATCCTCCTCTAACTGAAAGTTAATGGGTAAGTTATACTGTACATTCACCGCTTGCCCACCTTGTATAGCCGGTTTCCAGCGGGGCATACTTTTTACGACACGCACCGCTTCAGCATCTGCCCCGTATCCAATACCTTTTAGAATCTGAACATCGGTAATATCGCCTTCTTTGGTAACGACAAAACGGACGAACACTTTTCCTTCGACTTTAGCTTTCTGGGCGGCTTCAGGATAATGCAGGTTCTGAGCTAAATATTCGCCTATTTTTTTCATACCACCCGGAAATTCAGGTTGATTTTCGGCTACAGTAAAAATCTCTCCGTCTACTTTCACCGGTTTACGGGCCGACGCTTGAGCGCTGGCTTTGCTTTGAGGCTGATCGCGTTCCGATTGTGAACACATGGTTAACAGAGCTGCCAATGGCAAGACCAGGACGTAACCGAGAAGAGCCCGGCGATGAGTTTGCGGTTTGTGTAACATAACGATACGTTGTTTTAGGGTTGATTTAGAAACAAAAGGCGTAATCAACGCCGTCGAAGAGACATTGAGTGCGTAGGCAACCAATTGGCGTGGATAATCCGGTTGGGGTGTTTTTAAAACCGCTTGGTCAGCCAGAAATTCGTGTACTTCCTGCAAGGCGCGTTTGTACAGCCACAACACTGGATTGAACCAGAAAAGAACCTGCACAATTTCCAGAAACAAGACATCAACGGTATGGCGCTGGCGGATGTGGGCTTCTTCGTGACGTAGTAGCACATCGGGTTCAGCGAGTGCATCGACGTGGTTGAGAACCAGGTATCGTCCGAATGAAAACGATGGAATAGCCCGTTTCGAATCTAAATTTTTGGGGAGTCGTACGAGCGTATACGTTGATTTTCGTTCGGCGGTTCCTTGCCTTACAAGTCGGAAAACGGTCAGCAGATTTAATGCCAGTCGCAGACTCATGACCACCACGCCAAGCCCGTAAATCAGCCAGACCCATTGATCCTGCGACCAGACTGTGCGTTCACGTTTAACCGCAAACGCGGGCAGTGTAATCGTGCCAATAGGAAGAGATTCTGCCGTTCCGCTTGGTAATTCGATTAACGGCAATAGTGTTGACAAGACTACTGATACTAGCAAATACACTCGGTTCAGACCAAAAAATGTGTTCCGGCGCAGGAGCAATACGTAGCAGCCATAAAAAAGCAGCAGATACAGGCTGGCTGTGAGGAAGTAGGGGAGGGCATTCATTTCTTCTTCGTGGATATAACAATGACGCCATCTTTGCCTTTCTCGCCGTATACACTCGTTGCTGACTCACCCTTCAGCACATTTATATTCTCGATGTCATTTGGACTAACTTTATCCAGGGGCCTGGGCGTAGCCTTTGGTATCTCAACACCGTCAACAATATAAAGCGGTTCGGGGCCTAACTCACCAAGCGGACCTCTACCACGTATTGTTACGGCAGGGGTCGGTTTTGGCATCAAACCTGACTGAGGTAGTGTATCATTTTTGAAGGAGCTAGCAGGCACGGAGACGTTGGTCATTGCCAGGTGTGGCTGATTTGGGTAACTTACATCCCGCATGGTCGGAAACTCACCAATCGGACTACCGGTCGGCTTGAAAATAGCTGGATCAGCCTGCCCCGTTCTTTTGTCTTCTTTCTTTTCCAGTGAAAACTGAATGGGCAGGTTGTATTGTACGTTGACTGGCCTTCCTGCCTGCTTGCCGGGAATCCATTTTGGCATTTGATTCACTACGCGTGTAGCCTCTTCGTCGCATCCGCTACCAATGCCTTTGAGAATCTGTACATCCTGAACGTCGCCCGTTTGCGAGACGATGAATCGCAGGAAGACACGTCCCTCTACTTTCTTCTTTCGGGCTTCAGCTGGATAGCGCAGGTTTTTGTTGATGTATTCTCCTAACGCCCGCATACCGCCCGGAAACTGAGGGACCACCTCAACAACGGTAAAAATCACTCCGTTTCTACTAGTCTGACTTTCTGGCTGGGTTTGATCTGCTATTGATGTATCAGGCTGTACTGTAGGTATGCCAGTTTGTATCATGTCTTCCCGGGCGGTGGTCATAGCTAGTAAGCCAAATGCCAGCGGAAGCACCAGTACGTATTTGCCCAATGCCCAGCGGTTTGTTGATTTCTGATGCAACATCAGAATCCGCTGCTTTAAAAGCGACGGATTGAAAAAGCCATTGGTCAACGTATCGGTTTGCGAACCAAACGCATACTCGACCAGAAAACGGGCGTAAACGGTGGGCTGACCGGCTTGTTTATCGGCCAGGAATTCGTGTACCTGCCGTAGCATGCGGTCAATTAGCCACAGTGACGGGCTTATCCAGAACACAGCTCGCAACAGGGCTAAGGCCAGTACGTCGACGCTGTGCCTCTGACGAATATGTACCAGTTCATGCCGGATGATCAACTCATTTTGTACATCCTCCGGATTAAGGACCAAATACCGGAAAAAGGAAAAGGTCGGTGTGGAAGCTTCTGATCCGGTGGGGTTCGGTGCTTGAACCAGTACGTAATCATTATCATTACCTACTTGATGGGGCAGCTGCTGAATAAACTGAAATAATCGTCCAATCCGAATCGCCAGACGCAGCAGCAACGTAAACGCAACCAATCCGTAAGCGAGCAACGCGATTTGCTCCCAGTTGGGTCCTGTGTCGACGGGCATGGTGGTAATCGCCGTCATGGGTAAGGCAATGACACCCACGGGCACCGGCCAGTCGGCCTCAACGGTTTGGGCGGGCAGACTCGCTAAGGGCAAAAGTAGCGACAGCACAACCGAGGCCAATAAATACGCCCGATTCAACGTAAAAAACGTATGCCGACGTAGTAGCAACCAGTAACAACCCACAAACAGCAGGCCGTAGAGATTGGCTTTCAGGATGTAATCGAGGGCGTTCATTGATCTTTATTTTTGTTTAGGAGCTTAATGATTTCGTCGGCTTCGTTCAGGCTGATGTTTTTGTCCTGCACGAAAAATGAGACTAACTTTTTGAGCGAATTGTCGAAGTAGTTCGCCATCAGTTGTTCCGTCTGGAAGCGCCGGTATTGCTCTTCCGTAATGAGCGGGTAGTACTCGTGCGTTTTTCCGTAGGCGGTATAACCTACCAACTCTTTCTTCTCCAGAATTCGAATAATTGTAGAGACAGTATTATAGGCTGGTTTCGGTTCTGGCAACTCGGCTAATACGTCTTTGACGAAGCCTTTTTTGAGCTGCCAAAGAACCCGCATAATCTCTTCTTCAGCCTTGGTAAGTTCGCGCACCTGCATGATTTCTGTAGTGATTGTAAAATGATGAACGAATGTATGACTAATGGTTTAGTTTTACAACTAATTTATTAGTTAATAGGTTTGGAAAAAAGTAGTCAGCTAATTGGCTGACTACTTTTTTTGCTAAATAAAGGGCATAACGGATTATATGATGAGGCTGAAATGCCTGAATAAACCTGGGTTCGGGATCAGAAATGGCCCGTTAGGGCCTCAACAGCGTAGCGTCGGTAGAAAATGGGTGCCAAAACAATCTTTAGCGTGCCGTAGGTACGGCACGCTAAGACAATCGTGAAAGTGGAATGTATCCTACCGACGCTACGTTGTTGAGGCCCTAACGGGCCAAACAAACCTGATACAGACCAAACAATCTCGAATTTATACTTAATTAGGTTGATTTAGATTGTCTTACTCCCAGGAAAACTTCAGCAGTGATACGCCCTGGCGGGGTAGGTCGAAGGTAAGGGTTACTTTGCCCTCTTTTGCTGTAATCCATTCGGGCGAGGTAAGCAGTTGCAGTTGACCGGCCTTTTCCAGATCGGCTATTTGCTCAGGTGTAGGTGTTTTTGGGGACCCCATCTTTTTCCAGGCTTCATACGAATTGCTGAACTGCTTGTCGATGCGATAGTGCTGGAGCAGAACGCGCTGATTTGGTAGCCCCTCTACCTCAACGGAAATGGGCGCATCGGGAGCCGGTACGTTGTCATCATGATAATTCCAGACCATCACGGCGGCCGTTTTGGCATCTTTACTGGCCAGCGCATTAATGTCGGCTTCGGCGCGCACACTCTGATTCCGAACGCGGATATAATCGTAAGCCAGCCCATTTTTTACGTCGGCCCGGTTTCCCTGCATCATCCCAAACATGCGGAATACGTTTAGCACCGGCTTATCGACACCATTGGTGGCCAAATCGCGAAATCCTCTGAACCAGGCCTGATCTTCGAACTCAAACGCCCAGGTAACGGCTCCGGCCAGATTGACACCGCGCGCGGCTGCCAGATCATATTTGCGGGCAAACGAAGCAGCTGTATAACTCGAATACATCGTACCATTCCGATACGCATTTTGCGGACTTAAATCTTCTGAGCAGGCGGCACAGCCTTCCGGGTCCGATTCGCCAATGATGATGGGCAGATTTTTTAAACTGGGGTAGAAGGCCACAATCTCAAAACCCTTGTCGATGTCGCGCAATTGCGTTCCCATATTCATTTGCACATGGCCATCGACCAGTTTCGGCGCCCCTTTGGCGTGAAAAGTGATAAAATCAATGGGGGTACCGGTTTTACCCGTTACGTAATTCTTGCCCTTCACGACATGATCCATAAACGCCTTGAAGAAAGCTGGTGAACTGCCACCGCCAGGGCCGGTTACTTCCGGGCCACCCACTTTAGCCGTTGGCAACGCCCGCTTGACGGCATCGGCCGTGTAGTCGTATAGTTTGATATATTCATCGACGGTGCCCTTCCAGTAGCTGATGTTCGGTTCGTTCCAGAGTTCCCAATACCAGCTTTCCACTTCTTTCTGTCCATACCGACCAACGGAGTGCTTCACCCACTGATAGACCAGCTCGCTCCATTTCTGATAATCTTTGGGCGGATACGCCCAACCCGTGTAGATGTCATTGTAATTATCGCCGGGTTTCCAGTAATGCCGGTAAGGCTGCGGCTTGGTCGACATCGCTTCGGGCATAAACCCAATTTGCGCAATGGGCTTCATGCCCCGCTGAATATACGTATCGAAAATCTTGTCGATAATGGTCCAGTTGTAAATTGGATTGCCTTTGCTGTCTTCTGTATAGGCATTGGTTGATCCCCATTTCAGGGCTGCCGTCCCATCACCCGTAACCAGCAGACTATGTACCCTGACATTGACAGGCACCTTGCTTAAGTGTGAGATTTCAGTAAGCAGTTTTTGTCCATCTTTCATGTAGGTATAGTTCGGCTCATCGTAGCCAAACCAGGCCCATATGGGTTTAAGGGGACCTTTGCTTTTCCCCAAATCCACCTGAATCGTTACAGGTTTGGGTGGGCTCGACTGCGCCAGGATACCTGGCCCGGCCAATAAACTGAAGACACATAGACTGAGCGTGGCAGCCTTCAGCCCAGGAGTAAAAGTACGTTGACGCATAAATAAAGGAAATGGAGTAAGTGGCGTAGTTGGTCAAGACTGGTTTGGGGCACATCTACTCTGTCGGCCTAAATTCGGAACGTATACCGATTTAAATGGCCTCTAAGGTAGTAGCGCCTACGCCAGCCAATCTTTATCCGGATAGTCAGGCATACTATTCTGGAATGACTGAAAATAAGCTTTTATCGACCCTACATTAACGCTGTTTATACATGAAGACGTGGCCAGATAATCGTATTCAGACGCTTTTTGGTATTGAATTGCCAATCATCCTGGCGCCCATGGCCGGGCCGGTTTTAGCAGACATGGTCATTGCCGTTGCAGAAGCCGGTGGCCTTGGATCGCTTCCCTGTGCGTTGCTGAATGCCGAACAGATACGTAGTGAACTCAGCCTTGTTCGCCAGCGTACTACCCGGCCCATTAACCTCAATTTCTTCTGCCACAAGCCGCCAAAAGTTGATGTGGAACGTGAAAACAAATGGCGAAAACGTCTTGCCCCTTATTACCTTGAATTAGGCGTCGATCCTAAAGCGCCTATTCCAACGTCTAATCGTACACCATTCGATGCCGCAATGTGCGATCTGGTGGCCGAAGTCAAACCCGAAGTAATCAGTTTCCATTTCGGGCTTCCTGATCGTAAACTGCTGGATCGCGTTACCGCAACGGGCGCCAAAATTATAGCATCCGCAACGTCAGTAGACGAAGCCCGTTGGCTTGAACAGGAAGGCTGCGACGCCATTATTGCGCAGGGTGCCGAAGCGGGTGGTCATCAGGCTACGTTTCTACGCGAAGGCATTTCCCGACAGATTGGTACCATGGCGCTTGTTCCCCAGATAGTTGATGCCGTGAACGTACCGGTTATTGCGGCCGGTGGCATTGGTGATGCACGGGGAATTGTGGCCGCGTTTGCACTGGGTGCTTCGGCCGTGCAACTGGGAACGGCTTACCTGTTCTGCCCGGAAGCAAAACTGTCGCCAATTCATCGGGAAGCCCTGCGAAAGGCGAAGAGCGATGATACCGTACTCACCAATGTATTTACGGGGCGTCCGGCGCGGGGCATTGTGAATCGGCTAATTCGGGAAGTTGGACCCATGTCTGATGTAGCACCGGAGTTTCCACTGGCGGGTGGCGTTCTTGCTCCTTTGCGGTTTAAATCTGAACCAGCAGGATCGGGCGATTTTATGTCACTCTGGTCGGGACAGGCGGCTGGGTTGGGTCGTGAGCTACCTGCAGGCGAATTAACTAAACTACTCGCCGAAGAAACGCTGGCGAGACTTGCCGCTCGTTAAGGTGGCTGTTGGACTTAAATTGACGGGAAAGCTCAACGTAATTTGTGTTCAGATGGCTGTTTTTTCTGAACTTTGGCGTCCGGACGCCAATACTGAACTACTTTGGCAATAGAGATGGATAGTAAGAAAAATAGCATTGGCTGGAAAATCAGCAAAGAATAATTCGGTAAAATTTGTCATGCTGACGTAGGAAGCATCTTCGCCAGGGTAGTTCAACCGGGCCGATTTCTATGGATTAAACAAGGGTTGGCGTATAATTTTTGTTATATTTTTTGCCCCGTTTGACGACTGCATAGACTCGATGGATGAGTTTATTTCTTAGCGCATTGATAACCAGCATTTTATTCTTACCCTCTTTGACTTTTCGCTGATAATACTCCTGTAATTCACCGGGCATTTGAAGAGCCGACATGGCCGCCATATGAAGTAAGGTTTTTAGTGATTTTCGAGCGTGATGATTCACCCGGGTCTTACCCCGTACACTACTGCCCGAGGAGTGCTCGAAGGGAGCTACGCCCGCATGGCAAGCTAGCTTTTTGGGGTCATCAATAGCTTTGAACTCATCACTGGCTAGGATTAATTCAGTGGCCACGACTTGACCAACACCGGGGATAGAAGTAACTAACTCAAAGAGTGCTTTCAGAGTAGGATCGTCAGCAATAAGCTGTTTGATTGCCTTTTCGACCCCTTTTAAATCACTCAGAAGCGCCTTCAGTGAGCTACTACAATGCTGCCCTAGTTGGGTAGTCAGGGCTTTGTCGCCAAATCGTTTTTGTTCGGCTAAAGGCACCTTCAACTGGCTGATCGTACCTTGCAGACGCTGACGAAGACGAGTAAATTCCGCCAGCTTTTTCATGACTGGCCGAGCTGGCTTCCAGAGCTGAGTCCGGTCTTGAAAGCGATAAGCGTACTCAGCAATGCGTTGAGCATCAATACTATCTGACTTACCTCGTTGCAGCCCGCCAGCTTGTTTAATATGTAGGGAAGCTTCTAGCCAGATCGGTAACTGAGCCTGAAAAAACACGTCCAAGGCGTGTGCGTTGTAAAGACCCGTGTGTTCCATACAAACCACGCAGGTTGAGCGACCAAAATCAGGAAGTGCCTGGAGTTGTTTGATCACCGCTCGGATAGCAGTAGGTGAGTTTTCAGATTGGGTCTGCCAGACAATACCTTTATTAGTATAAACAGCCCAATCCAGCGTGTTCTTCGAAACATCAATCCCAATGAAGTGGCGAATATCCATTAGAGTACTTAATTTTAGGGTTAGATAATCAGACTGCTTACTCATCACTCGCTACCTTGCTAATGGGTCACAACACCCTAATTTCTATTCGAGGTTAAGTAAGAAAGACCGAGCGGGACCTGAATCGGCCCATAGGTTGCGAGCCTGGCCGGAGACGCTAGGGAAGCCCGCTCGGTTGTCTGTCTGGCAAGCTACCCAAATTACCAGCACTCAAACCTAAAGGCTGGAGCGGATGCTTCCTACGTCAGCATGACAAATTTTACAATCAGAAAACACCCGGTAAATAGCCTAACCACTTCACAACAACGGAGCATTTATGAACCTCATTACGTATCAATTGATTAGCAAACAGCAAAAAACGACGGGCATGCTCCTGTGCCTGTTGCTGTCTTTGCTGTTGCAGAAAGTAGCCGCTCAGGGGCCGCAGACGAATAAGGAAGATTCGATCTACGTCCGGGAAAACTATACCAAACTGGAGCGGATGATTCCCATGCGCGACGGGGTGAAGCTTTTCACGTCGATCTACGTGCCGAAAAGCACCGACCAGAAATATCCAATCATGCTGGATCGTACACCCTATAACGTAGCGCCCTACGGTGAGGATAAATATAAAACGTCCATTGGGCCGTCGATGCTGTTTGCACGGGATGGGTATATTATTGTCTATCAGGATGTTCGTGGTCGATATATGTCAGAAGGCGACTTTGTGGCGGTAAAACCCTACATTCCCAACAAGAAAAAGAAAACCGACGTCGATGAAAGCTCTGATACGTACGATACCATTGAGTGGTTGCTCAAGAACATTCCGAACAACAACGGGAAGGTTGGTACGTGGGGCATTTCGGCACCCGGTTTTTACACGACTGAAACCCTGCTCGATGCGCACCCGGCCCTGAAAGCCGTTTCGCCACAGGCGCCCGTAACGGACTGGTTTATGGGCGACGACCGGCACCACAACGGCGCTTTCTTCCTGATGGGAACGTTCGCTTTTCTTTCCTCCTATGGCCAGCCCCGCCCTGTGCCCACGCCCAAGAGTAGCCCCGGTTACTCGGGGTACGGTACGCCCAGCGGCTATGAGTTTTACATGAATCTGGGACCCATCAAGAACGCCAACGAGAAGATTTTCAAAGGCAAAAATGCGATCTGGAACGAAATGATGGACCACGATACGTACGACGAATTCTGGCAGGCACGTACGCCCGTACCCCATCTTAAGAACATCAAACCTGCTGTCATGACCGTTGGTGGCTGGTTCGATCAGGAAGATTTGTATGGCCCGCTGAAAGTGTATGCGGGTATCGAACGTAACAATCCCAAGTCGCCCAATTCATTGATTATGGGTCCGTGGATTCACGGCGGATGGTCGCGGTCAACGGGTGAAGCGCTGGGGAATATCCGTTTCGATGCCAAGACAGCCCCATTTTATCGGGAAACGATTGAATTTCCGTTTTTTGGTCATTACCTGAAAGACAAACCCGATCCACAGTTGCCCAAAGCCTACATTTTTGAGACCGGCACCAACCAATGGAAAAAGTACGATCAGTGGCCGCCTAAAACAGCGCAGGAGAAGAAACTCTATTTTCATCCGAATGGAAAGCTGTCGTTTGATGTCCCTACAACCAGCCCAACTCCCTATGACGAATACGTGAGTGACCCCAAAAAACCCGTGCCCTACACAGCCGAAATCCGGAACATTCGGGGCAGTGATTTTATGTACGAAGACCAGCGTTTCGCTGCGACTCGGCCCGACGTAATGGTTTACGAATCCGATACGTTAACCGAAGACGTGACCATATCGGGTAACGTAATGGCGGATCTGTTTGTGTCTACGACGGGTACGGATGCCGATTTTGTGGTCAAGTTGATCGACGTATATCCCGGTAATGCACCGAACAATAGCCCCATTGCTGGTACAAAAATGGGCGGATTTCAACTGCTGGTGCGGGGTGAAGTGATGCGGGCCAAGTTTCGGAACAGCTTCTCAAAACCCGAACCGATGAAGCCCGGTGAGGTTACGGAAGTGAAGTTTGACATGCAAGATGCGGCTCACACGTTCAAAAAAGGCCACAAAATGATGGTGCAGGTTCAAAGCTCGTGGTTCCCACTGGTTGACCGCAATCCGCAGAAATTTGTGAATATCTACCAGGCCACCGAAGCCGATTTTCAGAAGGCAACGCATCGGGTTTATTTTTCGCCCCAACAGCCATCCAGTGTAATGGTCAGCGTTATCAAAAAAGATCCAAATTAGACTTCCTGCGACCAATACGTAGTAGTTTTAAATTGACACCTCTCCCGTTAGTAAAAGCTGAAGGCGCTACTGACGGGAGAGGTGTTTGTTTGGGCCAGCCGTCGCTTTCCTGCATAAATAGGGCCGAATAATAAGCAAGTACGCATGCTGTATTGACATTTACAGTATAGCGTTATATTTGTTCGGAAATAACGCTATCTGCTTTTTAATTTGTTGATCGGCTCTGTATGCTCGATATCGCTCTACTTTTTACAACCTTATCGACGGCTATAACACCGGCCGATACCTTGCCCAAAGTCGATTCACTACGTTCCGTGCAGTTGACCGAAATTGTCGTATCAGCGTCACGCGTGGCTGAGTCGGTGCTACGTTCGCCGGTAAGTATTGAAGTCCTTGACGCCCGCCGAATCCGGCTATCGGCGCAACCGTCTTACTTCGATGCTATTGAAAACCTGAAAGGGGTTCAACTGCTGACCTCCAGTATGGGCTTTAAAGTCTATAACACTCGTGGCTTTGCCGCCACCACCAACGTTCGGTTTGTCCAGCTTGTCGATGGCCGCGATAATCAGGCTCCGCACATTGGCGCACCCATTGCCAGCGCGTTGGCCCCTTCTGATCTGGATATTCAGCAGGTCGAACTGGTGCCGGGTGTCGCGTCGGCCCTCTACGGCATGAACGCCTTGAATGGACTGGTCAACGTGCTGACCCGTAATCCGTTCGATTCACAGGGACTGAGCATTGGCCAGAAAACCGGCGTAAACCACGTGGGCGATGCCGACGTATCAGCCAGGCTATTTTCGGAAACCAGTATTCGGTATGCCCGTCGAATTGGCGATCGATTCGCTTTCAAAGTCAATCTGGTGTATCAGGCAGGCTACGACTGGGTGGCTGGTAACGGGAATGATTTGAACCCCAATGGCAATGCGTCTCTAAACCTGTTCGGTGCTGATAATCCAGCGTACGATCCTGTCAACGGTTATGGCAATGAAGCAGCTAACCGGCGAACGCTGACCTTAGGCGGTAAGCGATACAGCATTGGGCGAACGGGCTATTACGAAGCGGAGGCTACCGATTATGGCTTGCGGAATCTGCGGGGGGATTTGTCCCTCCATTACCGATTCTCGCCAAATGTCGAACTGGCCTACACCTACCAGGGTGCTACGTTAAACAATGTCTATCAGCGCACCAATCGCTTTCGGTTAGAGAATTACCGGCTCGATCAGCATAGCTTGACCTTAACCACACCCTCAATACAGGTGCGGGCCTACCGGAGCAGCGAAAACACGGGTGATTCGTATAATATCCGGTCAATGGCCGAAAATATCGACAAGTCGTTTAAGAGCGATAATCAGTGGTTCACCGATTTTACCAATCAGTTCAATAGGGAAACGCAGGCTGGCACAACTGTACCAACGGCCCTCCGGGATGCCCGCGCTGTCGCCGATCAGGGACGGCCTGTTCCGGGGACGCAAACTTTTAACGACCTGATTGCTAAACTCCGCGACATTAACAACTGGGACATTGGCGCAGCTTTGCGGGTGCAATCCTGGATGTACCATGTGGAAGGGCAAGTTGAACCGACGCGGGTGCTCTGGAAACGATTTCGGGAACAGAGTGGCCTGACGATTCAGGCGGGATTCGATTTTCGACGCTACGTAGTATTTCCCGATGGTAACTATTTTATCAATCCAACGGAGCCGGGCAACAACCTGGTTTATGGCAAAACGGGGGGCTTTGTCCAGGCTACCCGGACGTTTCTCGATGACAAACTAAAGGTAGCTGCGTCGTTGCGACTCGACAAAAACTACTATTTCGATGCCCGGCTTAACCCTCGGCTGTCGCTCGTGTATTCGCCAACGACCGATCATAACATTCGCGTTTCTTATCAGAATGGGTATCGGTTTCCTTCCCTGTTCGAAGGTTTCACGAATATCAACTCGGGGGGCGTAAAGCGCGTTGGTGGCTTGCCGATCATGTCGAAAGGGATTTACGAAAACGCCTACCTGGTTACGTCTATTAACGCCTTTCAGGCGGCTATCACCACGGATGTGAACACCAACGGACTGACAACCAACGCGGCCATCCAGAAAAATAAAGGACTGCTCAAACAAAGCCCTTACACGTACCTAAAACCCGAACAGGTTAATAGTTTTGAAGTGGGCTATAAGGGGTTGTTGTTGCGGCAACGGCTTTATGTCGACATCGATGCGTATTACATGGCCTACAAAAATTTCATCGCCCAGGTGAACGCTAACCTGGCAAAAGGCTCGAATCCTGACTCATTAGCGTATTATTTTTCGTCGGCGAACACGCAGGATCGTTACCGGCTCTGGACCAACTCACAAACAAAAGTGTATAACTATGGGGCTAGCCTGGGTCTTCGCTATAGTCTGACAGCGAACTGGTCGGTAGGCGGGAATGCTTCATTAGCTAAACTTGACCGCGCCGAAAATGGTGATGGGTTAGAGAGCGCCTTCAACACCCCCAAGTGGATTACCAACCTGAACGTATCAAACGGTAATTTGTGGAATGGCATTGGCTTCTCGGTGAATTACAAACACCAGGACGCCTTTTTGTGGCAATCGGAGCTGGCGTCGGGTAACGTGTCGGCCATTAATACGGTGGATGCTCAGGTCAGTTACCAACTGCCAAAACTGGGTCTTTTGCTGAAAGCAGGCGGCACCAATTTGACCAATAAGCGTTACTACACCTTCATCGGCGGCCCAGCCGTCGGCGGCTTTTATTACACCAACATTGTCTGGGAGATGTAAACGGCTGAATTTGTTTATACTTAAAGGGGGTCGCATAACGTGAATGGCTATGCAACCCCCTTTATAAATCCACTACGTTACTTAAACAGCGGTGCGTGAATCTGGTGGAGGGTTTCGATAGGAATCTTGATGACTTCGCGGTCGTAGGTCAGGAGTCCGTTCACTTCGCCTTCTACATCCGTAGTCTGGGTATAGACGGCCGCCGACAAGGCCTGTTTCTGATAATACTCAACGATTTTAGCATATTTCTTCTGGTACGCCTTGAGCACCGCATCGGCCGATTGATACGTTTGATACCCCCAGTTGCGCATGCCGGGATTCCAGAGATGCCCCTGAATCGGCCAGCCGATGCCTCCAAACTCACCAATAACAACCACGCGGTCGGTTTTAGGGGTTGGCGATCTGGGTTCCTCTTCGTAGGTATGAATGTCGTAGAAATCACCAGCACCAACGTCATTCCAGCCGCTGCTGGCGTTGATGGTCCGGCTTGGGTCCAGGGCTTTCACCCAGTCCGCCAGTCGTTTATTCTCGTACTGACCCCAACCTTCATTGTGCACAACCCACGTAACAATGCTGGGGTGGTTATGCAGGCGATTCATCATCCGCCGGAGTTCCAGCTCAAACTGCTCTTTCCCCTTCGACCGACGTATTGGTTCCGATTGATCACCGGGGTATTCGTTTTGCCCTTCCAGAAAGCCCGACGGCATATCCTGCCAGACCAGAATCCCCAGTTTATCGCAGAGGTAATAGTAGCGGTCAGGCTCAACCTTGATGTGCTTACGTAGCATGTTAAAACCCGATTTCTTCAGAAAGTCTATCTCAAACGTCATCGCTTCGTCCGAAGGTGGAGTCAGTAATCCACCCGGCCACCAGCCCTGATCGAGCGGGCCATTCTGGAAGACAAATTTGTTATTTAGCAATAGCACGGGCTGGCTCGAAACCGGACCCTGGCCAACCGAAATCTTGCGCATGGCGAAGTAGCCGGTCACCACATCGAGCGGGCTTCCGGTCACGGTTGCGTTGGCGAAAGCGGTCTCGATGGCCGCGTCCTGGCGGGGACGTTTGTTACGGGGCGTATCGCCAAACGGGTCGGTTACCGTCACTAGCTCAGCTTTTATGTCATACAGAAACGGACTATCAGGCGACCAGAGTTTGGGGTTTTTGACGTTCAGATACGCTGTTCGACCCGCCCGGACCAGCGCTGTTGCTACGGTTTGCGTGCCGTCCAAAGCCGTCAGAAGAACCGCTGTTGTGTAATTGTTGGCGGGTTTGTCGAGCAATACGTCGACCCTGACACGACCTGAATCAAGCTCGGGCGTCATCTTGACTTCTTCAATGTACGTTTGTCTGGGTACAGGTTCCATCCAGACCGTTTGCCAGATGCCCGATACCGGTGTGTACCAAATGCCATTGGGGTTGAGCAACTGTTTGCCGCGCGGTTGCTCGCCGGTTGAACTAGGGTCCGTTACGCCCAGTATCAATTGATTCTGTCCAGCTTTCAGGAACTCCGTAATGTCGAAACTGAAGGCATCCGAACCACCTGTATGGGAGCCCACTAAGCCCCCGTTAACCCACAAACTGCACTCGTAATCCACCGCACCGAAATGAAGCAACACCCGCTGATCGCCCCAGTCTTTTGGCACGCTCATGGTCCGGCGATACCACAATCGCTGGTCGGGGGTCAGTGATTTATTTACTTTCGATACGGTTGATTCCAGGCAAAAGGGGACCAGAATCTGGCCGTCGTATTTGGTCGGTTGGGGCGCCGTTTTGGCCGTAATGGCATACTCCCACATCCCGTTCAGATTCTGCCATTGCTTCCGCACCAGTTGCGGACGTGGGTATTCACGCCAGGCGTTGTCAGCCGTTACCTGCTTCTCCCATCGGCTCATAATGGGTGCCGGCTGGAGTTGCGGAGTGGGTGGAGCCTGAGCCGAAGCAAACCCGGTACTTGCCAGGGCAAGACCAAGCGTAAAAAACTGATTGAAACGCATGAATTTCAGGGGTTGGGTTAAGGAGTTTAGTCAATGTTTTTTGTCCTTCCGACAAAGGAGGAATCTTCGGGTGATGTTTCTTTTATTGCTATTTGTGAAGATTCCTCCTTTGTCGGAAGGACAAAAACGGGCTTATCTATTTAGTCTGTATGTATTTGACCTTGAGCTACTTGCTCAATTTGCCTTCGAGCATTTTCATGAAATACCCACCCACGACCGACCGGGCCTGGAAGCCAACCTGTTTGGCGTTGGTGGTTTCGTGCCAGTCGGAAAGAGGAACCCGCGATGGAGTTTCGTTAACGTAGCGCCAGACGGGCTTGACGAAATCCCTGAAGTCGCCGTTTGATTTGGCCAGCGTGGCAGTCCAGATAATCCAGTCCGACTTGGTGTAGGTTTTGCGGCTGTCTAGGGGCAATCCATACGGCTCCTGTTTCTTGAGGTAATACGCAATTTCCGTTTGGGCGACCTCCTTCGGAAAGATGTTCAGGGCCAAAATTTTATCCCACACCAGATTGTATTTCTGGCTCCATGTATCGCCCGCATTCTCGAATGTCAGATCATAGTGGGGTTTATCGTGGCCTTTGTCAATAGCCAGCTCCTGCCATTTTGTAGCCATGTCGCGGGCGGCCTTCAGATAGCTGTCGGCGGTAGCTTTATCGCCAAGCTGGCCTGCCATTTTTCCATAAGCAGCAATGCCCATAATTGCCTTGATGGATAGATTCGCATTCCGGGCGATGTGCCCGGCGAAGTCGTCGGTGCACAATTGATTAGCGGGATCAAACCCGTCTTTTTTGAGGTATTCCACCCAGGTTGTCAGGGTTTTCCAGTGTTTCTTAGCGTAGTTGGCATTGCCTTCGGCTGCGGCAATGGCGCCGGTCAGGATGAGCATATTACCGGATTCTTCCACCGGCATATCTTCGCCATAGGTTTGGCCGTTGGCTTGCGGATACGTACCAACATCGTGTGCGGCAAACGGCTTTTTCCAGCGACCGCTCTCCGAATACTGAAAAATGGGTTCCATCATTCCCTTCAGCAAGGTTGTATTGTACAGCAAAAACAACGGTGCCGATGGATACGTAATATCCACGGTGCCGATGGAACCGTTGGAGAAATTTTCTTTCGACAGAAATAACACTTCGCCTTTTGGTCCAGCCACAATCTTGTGGGCCGCAATGGCTTGCCGATACGCCAGAACGCATAAGTCAGCATAATCTTTGCCACCAGCTTTCTGCGCGTCAGCGCGGAGTTGTGCATCAAAAGCCGTGCACTTGTGGAACAGTCGGGGATAATCTTTTTCGGCCGTTTGTAGCAGTTCCGGCATCGTAGTTTTCTCATCCCGACGCCACCATGGACGCAGGTTCTGCTTGAAATACTGGACCGAATAGATGTCGTCGTAGGCGAGCATCACGTGTTTACTAACGGTCTTTGTTGTTACGTTGCTGAAGTCCAGCACGGTAGCAATGGCAATATCGACGGCGGCCCGCGGTGATACGTTACCCCCGGCGGCCCGTAATTGACCCGTCGACAGAAACGCCTTTTTCAAGCCATCGGCCATCCCCGAAGCGGTTTTATTCCCCGCCTGTTGTGGCACTGCCAGGTAAGCATACCCCCAGTCGATGCGGACGTTATCGCCCTTTTTGGCCAGAATTTCCTGCGCCTGGGTACCCACTGTCTGATACGTTAAACCGGTTGCCTGACCAGCCTTCATGACCACTTCCTGCCCGATCGTGTTTGTCGCCATTGTGCCCGACTCGCTCAGGAATATCTGTACGGAATGCGGTTTGCTATCACCCGAATGAACATCGAATGAAACGTAGCTAATGGGCCGGGCGGCTACTTCCAGTTCGTCCAGCAACAGGGGCGACAGAAAATTCACCGCCAGCTTGATTGGTCCGGCTGTAAACGTGTAATTGGTTTGCGTTGCGGCTACCGTTACGCCCGTTTGGGTTGCCGTTTCCAGCGCCGGGGGGGTAATGGGGTTAAGGATGCCTACGTCGATAAACGAGCCCCCCCGTGGACTTACGCAATGCACGGCCAGCACATTCTTGCCGGTACGTAGCGCTTTCTGCCCCGCAGCCGACAAGGGCAAATTAACGTACTCATTGACATAATCGGGCTTGTCCAGAATCTTGCTGCCGTTGAGGTAAACCACTACGTCGTCATCGTGATTAATGGACAACAGAAGTTTCTCCGGATCGGCTTTTCCGTCATATGAAAACTCGCGCCGGAAGTAAATCCCCTCTTTCATCCCGGCATTATCGCTGTTGGTCCACTTCGTTTTGGCCTCGGGTGTATCTCCAAATGGCCCCTGGCCTGACGACCAGCCAGCGGCATTGTAATCCGGTTTTTCCCAGCCGGGGCCGGGTTTGTTCATCGTGTATTGAGCCGTGTAGGGGTGCGATTCGCCCGTCGCTAAAATAGGTTCGTAGGTAGTCGGTACGGCGCCGAGAAATTGATAAACTTTCCCATCGACCCGAATCATCCCTTCCAGCGATTGCGGCTTGCCGGTCCAGTGGCGGGTAGGCGAATCAGTCAATTTGTCGGTCGTGCTCCAGACACTAAAATAGGGATCATGGGTGATAAGCGGGTAAGCCGGTGGGCGTAAGTCCTGAGCGGGAAGTTGACCAAAAAAAAAGAGGGTGATCAAAACGCAAAGAGCCGTAATTTTTTGCATTGGAACTGTTGATTTGCAGATACAGAGGAAAATATCCGTAATATAAACCAGATGACGGATAACCTTTACTTATTAAAAGCGACCAGGCCGACATTTCTCATGTCAGGTGATTACACCCATCGGTAGCGAAGGGTTTGGTAGAAGAAGGGATTTGACTTGAAAATTATCCCTGATTATTGGTAAGATTCCTGACCATCAGGAAGGGTAGAAGCATCTGGTATGCTCCTTATTTTAGCCTAAACCTAAATCCCTTAATCTCTTGCTATTTTCTATGAAAAAGGTAATGGTAGTTGTGGCTATGTTGTTGCTGGCAGGATCGGCGACGGTATCGTTCGCACAGCAAATTTCTAAGGAAGAACTTATCTTTCTAACCCCCGACTGGAAAGGCGAACGATTCCCCGACGGGCGTCCGAAAGTGCCGGACGCTATTCTGAAACGCATGAAGAAGGTCACTCAGGAAGAAGCCTGGGCCGTGTTGAAAGGGGAAAACTACCGGTACCAGTTTGCGGGCGACTGGCAGACGATCAACCCGGATAGCGTGCTGGTCGGACGGGCGCTGACCGCTACGTTTATGCCCGGCCGCCCGGATGTGCACCGAGTGACGGATGACAAAGGACATACCAAAGATGGCCGGGTGAAATCGCAAAACGCCTGGCCCATCGACATGCTGGTGAAGGGCGATGTATACGTAGTGGACCAGTTCGGAATGCATGAAGATGGACCAACGATTGGCGACAATCTGGGCAATTCCATTTACGCCAAAACGGGCAACGGTATCGTCTATGAAGGCGCGGTTCGGGATGTTGCGGGACTGAAAGAAATCGGTGGGTTTACGTCCTACTTTCGCAGCTATCACCCCTCGCACCACAATCCGGAAGGCAACCTGAATACTACGTTGGTAGGCATCAACCGCCCGACACGTATCGGCAAGGTGATGGTTATGCCCGGCGACATTGTCCTGGGCCGCGATGGGGGTGTCTGTTTTATTCCGCCCCACCTGGCCGAAAAGGTTGTGAAAACCTCCGAGATTATCCGCCTGCGCGACATGTTCGGCCATCTGCGGTTGCGCGAACAGAAATATACGCCGGGCCAGATTGATACGCGCTGGTCGGACGAAATCGAGAAGGATTTCTCGCAATGGCTGAACGCCCACGTCAGCGAACTGCCCGTGCCGAAAGAGCAAATCCAGGAATACCTGAAAACCCGGACGTGGTGATTGATTTATTGTCTACGTTGAGCGTAGTCTAAGACTACGCTCAAGTGTTCACTGGTCAGAGACCAGTAATCTGATTCATTCAATACCGGTCAGAGACCGGGTAACGCCCGAGCGTAGTCTGAGACTACGCTCAACATTTTACTAAACTCCTAGAATCTTCAAAATTACATGACAACATCTCGTCGTTCCTTTTTAACTAAGGGCGCCATCGCCAGTGCGTTGGCCGCAACAACTTTCTCAACGTTCGGGGAAGGCCTCGAAACTGCCGTTCATAATGCCCCACTTTCATCGGCACCGTCCGACCTGAAAATCACGGATATAAAATGCGGCTACACGCGGGGTGGACACAGTCTGTTTGTGAAAATTCATACCAATCAGGGCATCTGGGGCTGTGGCGAAGCCGTCGATGCGTCCGTTGGAACGTATCACCTGGTGAAACTGATGGGGGAACGGATCAAAGGCAAAAGCCCACTCAATGTCAATCGTTTGTTCGAAGACGTTCGAAAGTCGGGTTTCTTTGAGGGAGCGCAGGCCGGCATGTATATTTCGGTGCTTTCTGCGGTTGAGACGGCGCTTTGGGATCTGACCGGAAAGGCACTGGGTATGCCTGTATACCGCCTGTTAGGCGGAAAGTTTCGGGACAAAATCCGCGTTTATTGCGATACAGGGGCCTATCGGGAAACTGACACCAGTGCCGAGGCCTTCGGGAAAAGTGCCAAACGAGCCGTTGACATGGGGTTTACCGCTGTGAAATATGACATTGACGAACGGAACGACCCCAATAAATACGACGCTTACAACTGGACCGCCAGCCAGGGGGAACTGGAGCGGATGTACAACCAGATCGCCGGTGTTCGCAAGGCAGTTGGTCCGAAAATCGACATTTGTGTGGATATGCACGGCCGGTATGACGTAACGACTGGCCGACGCGTGGCCAAGATGATGGAGCCGCTGAATCTGTTGTTTCTCGAAGAGCCCATTCCCGCCGAAAACCCCGAAGCGTACCGGCAAATTCGGGAAGCCTCCAACACGCCCATCTGCGCGGGGGAGAATCATTATCTGGCGCACGGCTTCCGCAAACTGCTCGAAATTGGGGCCGTTGACATCATCATGCCCGATTTACAGAAAGCAGGTGGCTTGGGTGAAGCGCAACGGATTGCCAATTTAGCGAACCTCTACTACGTACCATTTGCCCCACATATGGTGGCCTCCTACCTGGGGGCAATGGCGTCGAGCCATGTCTGCGCGTCGGTGCCGAACTTCCTGATTCTGGAGTGGCAGATTTATTTCCACGAGGAGCCGATGTTCAAAGAGATCGTCACGTTCGATGGCCCTATGGTCGAAAAAGGATTCATTCCCCTATCCGAAAAGCCGGGTATCGGTGTCGAAATCAACGAAGAAGGTATGAAAAAATACGCGCCCAAAGATGTACCGTTCTTTGTATAGGCAATGCCTGATGAACTGACCAGTTGCTTCACTGGTCAGTTCATGGCTAACCCATTGATCCTGACACTACGTAGCGTTTTGCCGCGATGCTACGTTATATTGGCTGGCCTAACGGTAAATTCAGTATCGTAATGCCTTGAACAGTAAGTCCGCCCTGTGCCTGTGTTTTAGTAGAGTTAAGACTTTTGCCTGGAGCCGTGCCACGGTTATCATGAGCGTAAAAAGCAACCGTGGCACGGCTCCAGGCAAAAGTCTTAAGAGTCTATCTGACAAATTCATCACTCAATCTAATTTCTTCCGTTACGTTGACGCCCAAATCCACTCCCGCACCTGCCGAATTCATGAGTTCTGCTACGAACTCACTGATGAAGCAGACAAATTATCGCTGGGTAATTGTTGCTCTTCTCTTTTTTGCGACAACTATCAATTACCTCGACCGGCAGGTTATCAGCCTGTTGAAGCCCATCCTGGAGAAAGAGTTTAGCTGGACCGAGTCCGACTATGGTAACATCGTAACCGTTTTCACTTTTTTCTACGGGGCCAGTACGCTCCTTGCCGGGTATATTATCGACCGGGTTGGGACTAAACTCGGCTACATTGGCGCGATTCTGGTCTGGAGTTTTGCTGCCATGGGCCATGCGCTGGCCGGTAGTACGTTCGGGTTCATGATTGCAAGGGCGTTTCTGGGCATTGGCGAAGCGGGCAATTTTCCCGCTTCCATCAAGACCGTTGCCGAATGGTTTCCGAAAAAAGAGCGGGCGCTGGCCGTTGGTATTTTCAACGCGGGTGCTAACATCGGGGCGGTGGCGGCTCCGGCGGTTGTGCCCTGGCTGGCACTCGTGGCGGGTTGGCAAACGGCTTTCATCGTAACGGGCGCTTTGGGCTTTGTCTGGATTATTGCCTGGTGGTTCTATTACGAGATTCCGAGTCGACACAAAAGCGTCAACGCGGCTGAACTGGCTCATATCACGGCAGAACCATCGGTTGAAGCGGCCACGGCTGGTGATGCCGCTTCAACCAATATGATCGACGGCGCTCCTGTTGCCAAATATCCCATTTTTGCTAACAAAGCCATCTGGGGCTTCATGAGCGGTAAGCTACTGACCGACCCTATCTGGTGGTTTTTCCTGTTCTGGCTGCCGTCCTACTTAGCCAATATCTATCACCTTGATTTGAAAAAACTGGGCGCTCCGCTGATCGTGATTTACCTGGCAGCCACGATTGGTAGCGTTGGGGGTGGTTGGTTGTCCTCTAAACTGATTCAGCAGGGCTGGCATCCAACGCGGGCACGTCAATGGGCCATGGCGCTGTTTGCCATCTGCGTTACGCCCGTCATGTTCATTAGCCAGATGGGTAGCATGTGGCCGGTTATTGCTATTTTGTCGTTGGCTGTGGCCGCTCATCAGGCGTGGTCTGCCAATATTTTCACCGTAGCTGCCGATCAGTTTCCCAAACAGGTACTCAGCCGTGTTGTGGGCTTAGGAACGATGGCCGGGACGCTTGGCGGGGCCGTTTTTCCGCTGCTGGTAGGCCGGATTCTGGACCATTATAAAGCACTGGACCAATTGTCAGAAGGATATTACATCATTTTTTACATCGCGGGCCTGGCCTATTTAGTAGCCTGGACCATGTTATACATTTTTGTGTTCCGCCGGGTAAACGTCAAGTAGGAAACTCATGATTTTTTTGTCCTTCCGACCAAGGAGGAACCTTCAGTAATAATTAAAAATAACCCCACCCGAAGATTCCTCCTTGGTCGGAAGGACAAAAACGTCCACGGACTATAAAGAGATATAAGGCCTTAAGTAACTTCTACCAGAAACGTCATGTCACCAAAAAAGCTGGGTACTGTAATTTTAGGATTTTGCTTATCGACGGGCAGCATTCGGGCACAAGCGCCTGATTTTCAGAAAATGCCGCCGGAAGAACGAACGGCTTACATGACTAAAATGCGGGAAGCCAGTCAGGCCGATTGGCAGGTGATGATGGATAAACTCAACCTGAAACTGCCGACGCTCCCTCCACCCGCCGAAGATCCTAAACGACCGCAGCATCTTAAACAAAAAGAAGGCTCCAATAACTGGTTCGATGAGGCAGGTAATAACCATGTTCGGTCGGGGTGGGGCAACTGGACGAACTATGATGATGCCAAAGCGAACGACTATCAACTACCCGATCCGCTGGTGCTGAAAAACGGTAAACCGGTAAAAGAGGCTACTACGTGGTGGAAACAACGTCGCCCCGAAATTCTGAACGATTACCTGACCGAGATATTTGGCAAAACGCCTGACAATACGCCGACTGTAACTTTTGCCCCAACGGGAACCGATAGTACCGTACTGGCCGGAAAAGCCCTTCGTAAAAATATACTGGGTCGCATCGATAACACCCGCTATCCGTCGGTAAGTCCAAGTATTCCCGTTACGTACTACCGACCGGTTAAGGCGTCAGGGAAAATTCCAATGATGATTATTGTCTGGGGTTCCTTTCCGCAACCTATGCCAAGTATCGAAAAGTTAATTGATGCGGGCTGGGCTGTTGCTTTGGTAAATACCGGGGCTATCCAGATGGACAGCGGTGCCGGTTTACACGAAGGTATTATTGGCCTTATGAACGGCGGTAAAGACCGGAAGCCCGATGAATGGGGCGTGTTGTCGGCCTGGGGTTGGGGACTAAGTCGGGTACTCGATCATTTCGAAAAAGATAGTGGTATCAACGCCAAACAGATTGGGATTGAAGGCCATTCACGTTGGGGCAAAACTGCTTTGCTGGCAGGTGCGCTGGACCCTCGTTGGGCTATCGTATTTGCCAGTTGCTCAGATTCGCTGGGAGCTTCGCTGGAAAAACGCAACTTTGGCGAAACCATTGACAATGTAGCGGGTTCGGGCGAATATCACTGGATGGCCGGCAACTTTCTGAAATACGGTGGCAATTGGACTGCTATGCCCGTTGATTCGCATGAGCTAATGTCGTTGATTGCGCCCCGGCCGTTGTTCATTACGGGTGGTACCAAAGACAGTTGGGCCGATCCTAAAGGGGAGTTTCTTGCTTGTGTGGCGGCCAGCCCGGTTTATTCGTTATTAGGCAAAAAAGGCTTGAGTACGACTGAAATGCCTGCCCCTGATATAGCGTTAATTGATAGTGATATTGCGTTCCGAAATCACGAAGGTGGACACGTAGATATACTCGACTGGCCGACTTTTCTGGAATTTGCGCAACGGCAGTTTAAGTTGAAGAAGTACTAACTAAGCATTTTTGTCCTGCTGATGCAGGACAAAAACACACTTTTAGAACAAATGGGAATGTTACAAACCATGCGGTGGTTCGGACCGAATGATCCGGTTTCGCTGATGGATATTCGGCAGGCAGGTTGCGCGGGCGTCGTGACGGCCTTGCACCAGATTCCGGTGGGCGAACTGTGGTCAACTGATGCAATCGAGGAACGAAAACGACTGGTAGAAGCGCAAAACGATACATATTCACCCTTGCATTGGAGCGTGGTTGAGAGCTTGCCGGTACACGAAGACATTAAAAAAGGTCGGCCAACGCGCGCTACGTATATTGAGCATTACAAGCAGTCGATCCGTAATCTGGCCGCCTGTGGCATCAAAACGGTTTGCTACAATTTCATGCCCGTGCTGGACTGGTCGCGCACGAACCTCAAGTATGAAATGCCCGATGGGTCACGAGCCCTTCGGTTTGTCTGGGAGGATTTCGCCGTATTCGATTTGTATATTCTGAAACGGCCCGGCGCTGAGTCGGACTACGAACCGGAGATCATTGAATCAGCCCGTCAGAAGTTCGGCCAGATGACGGCTGAGCAGCTTACCGAATTGTCGAACATTGTGCTGCTGGGTCTTCCCGGTTCGGAGGAAGCTTTCACGCTCGATACGTTCCAGAGCTTACTGAACGAGTACGCCACGATTGGCGATGCCGAACTTCGCCAGAATCTGTATTATTTTGTTCAGCAAGTTGCGCCAGTTGCGCAGGAAGTAGGGGTTAATTTGTGTATTCACCCTGACGACCCACCACGCCCGTTACTGGGACTGCCCCGCGTAGTAAGTACCGAAGCGGATCTGGCGCAGTTGATGGCTGCCAGCGACGTAACGGCCAATGGCATTACGTTCTGTACCGGCTCATTGGGTATTCGCCCCAACAATGATTTACCTGGTATGATTCAGCGCTTTGGCGAACGTATTCATTTCATTCATCTACGGACAACGAAGCGCGAAGCGGATCAACGTAACTTCCACGAAGCGGATCACCTGGCGGGTGATGTCGACATGTACGCCGTTATAAAAGCCATTGTGCTCGAACAGAAACGGCGTGCGCAGGTCGGTCTTGGTGAAACATCCATTCCCATGCGCCCCGACCATGGTCACCAGATGCTCGACGATTTGCACAAGAGGACGTACCCAGGCTATTCAGCCATCGGTCGGCTGCGGGGACTGGCCGAATTGCGCGGGTTAGAATACGGAATCGAGCGAAGTTTGTAGGTGTTGTATTTTGGTACGGGTTTACACCCGCGCCAGAAAATTTGAACGAATGAAACGAATACTGTGGTGCCTTTTACTCATTAGCAAAGTTGCCTTTGGTGATGACGGATATCGATTGTGGCTGAAATATGACCTGATTAAGGACGTAGCAAAACGGGATGGGTATACTCGTTCGGCGCAGTTTATTGTTGTGAACAGTACGAGTCCGGTTCTCAAATCAGCCGCCAATGAACTACAAACCGGCTTGCAGGGCTTACTGGGGAAGTCGGTTCCGATCGTTGCCAAAGCAGAAAACCGAACGGGCGGAATTGTATTGACGGAGAGCAAGGGTCCGGATGCTGCTGTAGAGGCACTGAACCGGGAAGGGTATCGGGTCTTTAAAAAACAAAATAACATTGCGATTGTCAGTAAGTCAGACGCGGGCGTGCTTTATGGGGTTTTTGCGTTGCTCCGGCAACTGCAAACGGGTCAGTCGATTGACAATCTCGCGTTGACTAGTAGCCCCAAAATTCAGTATCGATTGCTAAATCACTGGGATAACACAAACGGTACGATCGAGCGGGGTTACGCGGGCGGAACGCTCTGGAAATGGTACGAACTCCCCGCAACCGTTGACCCGCGCTACGTTGACTATGCCCGCGCCAATGCGTCGCTGGGCATTAACGGAACCGTCGTCAATAACGTCAATGCCAGCCCCCGTTTCCTGACCGACGAATACATTCAGAAAGTAGCCGCTCTGGCGAATGTATTTCGGGCCTATGGGATTCGAATTTATTTGTCCGTGTACTTCCCGGCCCCCAAAACAATTGGAGGTCTGAAAACCGCCGATCCGCTTGATCCCGAAGTCAAAAAATGGTGGGTCGACAAAACCAGAGAAATTTATAAGGCCATCCCCGATTTTGGCGGGTATCTGGTCAAAGCCAACTCCGAAGGAGAACCTGGTCCTCAGGATTATGACCGGACCCATGCCGACGGAGCCAACATGCTGGCCGAAGCGTTGAAGCCATACGACGGCATTGTCATGTGGCGAGCCTTCGTCTATAAAGCTGATCCGAAAGCTGATCGCTTCAAAGCAGCCTATGAAGAGTTTACGCCGTTGGACGGTAAGTTCGATAAGAAAGTAATCGTTCAGGTAAAGAACGGGCCCATTGATTTTCAGCCACGTGAGCCGTTTTCTCCTCTGTTCGGCGCGATGCCCAAAACACCGTTATCGATGGAGTTTCAGATTACGCAGGAATACACTGGCTTTGCCACGCACTGGGTGTATGAAGCACCGATTTTCAAGGAATGTCTGGACACCGATACGTATGCGAAAGGTAAAGCCGGTGGATCTACCGTAGCCAATGTCATTGATGGAACATTACACGGATACGCCATGACGGCTATTGCGGGCGTCGCCAACACCGGTGCCGACCGCAACTGGACCGGAAATCCGATGGCCCAGGCGAACTGGTACGCATTCGGGAGGCTGGCCTGGGATCATACGCTGACATCGGAAGGTATTGCCAATGAATGGGTTAAGATGACGCTCACGAGCGACCCGAAAGCCGTCAGAACGATTACTAATTTGATGCTTAAGTCGCGGGAAATTTATGTCGATTATAATACGCCACTGGGCTTGTCGCGACCCTGGTCGGGGCTTCACTTCGCACCTGAACCCTGGCAGGAAAAAAGCGTCCGCCCTGACTGGACGGCCATTTATTACCACCGCGCCGATTCCATCGGACTGGGCTTCGACCGGACGACGACCGGTAGCAATGCATTGGCCCAGTACAGCCCGGAAGTACAACAGAAATGGAATAATCCCGAAACCTGTCCGCTGCCCTATCTGCTTTGGTTTCACCACGTTCCGTGGACAAAGAAGCTAGGCACGGGGCGGACCCTCTGGGACGAACTTTGCACCCGTTTCTACACCGGTGCCGATTCTGTCGGCTGGATGCAGCAGCAATGGGCTCAGGTTAAACCCGCCATTGATCCCGAGATCTTTGCCGACGTAACGGGCCGGTTGGCAACGCAGCATACGGAGGCTATCTGGTGGCGGGATTCCTGGGTTTTATATCTCCAGACCTATTCCCGAAAGCCTATTCCGGCTCCGTTCAAAAAGCCTGAGCGCACGCTGGAAGATGTTAAACGCTTATCCGAAATTTATAAATTACGCTAGTGGAACAAACACAAACTGCACAGACCGACGCTCAATCGTCGCCCAATCAAAATGTTTTCTCGCTCGAAGGCAAGCTCGCCCTGATTACTGGTGGAGGGAGTGGCATCGGCTTTGATATTGCAAAGTGCATGGTGGAGGCTGGGGGCAACGTAGTGATAACGGGTCGGCGGGAGCAACCGCTCAAAGAAGCTATTGAATCTCTTGGCGAACGAGCGCACTACGTAGTGAACGACGTAACGGAGCGCGAATCGTTAGACGCTCTGGTGGAAGGTATTGAAGCGACTTACGGGCCGATTGATATTCTGGTCAATAACGCTGGAATCAACATGAAAAAACCGGCCCTGGAAGTTACTGATGCCGATTTTGACCGGATTGTGTATACCAATCTGAACTCCGTTTTCAGCTTGACGCGCGTTTGTGCCCAACGCATGATGGATCGTAAACGTGGCTCTATCATTATGATTTCGTCGATGGCGGCCTACTACGGCATTGATCGGGTGGCAGCCTATGCTGCGTCCAAATCGGGCGTTGAGGGGATGGTGAAAGTACTGGCGTCGGAGTTTTCGGGTAACGGTGTTCGCGTCAATGCTATTGCACCGGGCTTCATCGAAACGGCGATGAGCAAAACCGCTATGGGTGGCGACCCCGACCGCTTTGCCCGCGCCATGCGTCGGACGCCGATGGGAAAGTTCGGGAAACCCGACGACATCGGCTGGGCTGCTGTTTTCCTGGCCTCCGAAGCCGCTAAATACATCACCGGCGCATCGTTACCGGTTGATGGTGGCAACTCGATCGGGTTCTAGCCAGTTTTGAGTTTAGTTTTCAGCTTCCCGAAAGCTTTAGGCTTTCGGGAAGCTTTTTTTCGTAAGACGTATTATGAAGGTGTGAAATTTTGACTTGACGCTTTATCCATACGTCAGACTGCGCTTATTTTGAGCGCTATTCGGTAATACGCTGGCTTATGGTTATGAAATTGAATGCTACAGTGCGGTTGATTACTACTTGTTGCCTGCTTTTAGCTCAACTAAGCTGGGCGCAGACGAAACCTAAAAAAGTGGTATTCGTAATTGTCGATGGCATTCCGGCCGATGTCATTGAAAAACAGCCAACGCCAAATTTAGACGCGATTGCTAAAGAAGGAGGTTACGCACAGGCGTATGTGGGTGGGCAAAAAAATACGTATTCCCAAACCCCTACCATCTCGGCCGTTGGCTATAACAGCCTGCTCACCGGAACCTGGGTGAACAAACACAACGTGTGGGACAATAGCATCAAAGCGCCCAACTACGCGTACTGGACCATATTCCGATTTTTTGAAAGTCAGTATCCGGCGAAGAAGAGCGCCGTGTTTTCGACCTGGCTCGACAACCGGACTAAACTCATCGGTGAAGATTTGCCGCAGACGGGCCATCTTCGAATAGATTATTCATTTGATGGGCTGGAGCGTGATACGTTGCTTTTTCCGCACGACAACGTATCTGAATATATCCATAAGATTGATGAGAAAGTGGTCGATGAGGCCGCCCGCTACATTCAGGATGAAAGCCCCGATTTGTCATGGGTGTACCTTGAATATACCGACGACATGGGGCATAAATACGGCGACAGTGAACCGTTCTACAAAGCTGTTAAGATCATGGACGAGCAGATGGGCCGCTTATGGAAATCCATTCAGTACCGGCAGAAAACCTTCGGCGAAGATTGGCAACTGTTCATCACCACCGATCACGGCCGAAGCGCCGATACGGGTAAAAATCACGGTGGGCAATCGGATCGGGAACGTAGCACCTGGATTGTGACCAACGCAAAAGACCTGAACAGCCAGTTTAGGAAAAATACCCCCGGCATTGTGGATATTATGCCGACAATGGCCCGCCACCTGCAATTGACCCTACCAAAAGAACAGGCTTTTGAGCTTGATGGCGTTCCGCTAACAGGAAAACTGTCTATTACCGAGCCGGTAGTCAAAAAAGAAGGCAAGCAACTAACGCTCAACTGGAAAGCCGTCGAGCCAGAGGGAAATGTGAAAATCTGGGTCTCAACAACTAATCATTTCGAAGAAGGCAAGCGCGACGATTATCTCCTGCTGGCAGAGGTGCCTGCCAAATCAGAAACCATTACACTCGACGTATCAAAGCTGCCTCCTGGGTTCTTCAAGATTGTGCTGGAGGGCCGCTACAATCACCTGACGCGCTGGATTGTCGAAAAGTAAAGTCAACAAAAAAGCTCCAGTTTGAATTGGAGCGCAAGTACCGGACCGGTCAGGGCGATAGTTTAAGGAAGTTTTTCCCGTAGGTATTGCAGGATAGCTTCCTGCCCAGCTTTCAGTTCCTTATATTGTCGTTGGGTTGAAACGGTCAACTCAGCCACGCCTTTAGTTACCGTGTCAACTTTCCGATCTACTGTGTTAACTTTTTCATTTATTGTATCGGCTTTTCGATCTACTGCACCAACCTTTTGATCGATGGTATCGGCTTTTCGGTCTACTGCGCCAACCTTTTGATCGATGGCGTCCGCTTTTCGGTCTACGGCGCCAACTTTTTGATTAATTGAGTCAGCTTTCTGATCAACTGCATCAACGCTTCGATTGATTGAGTCGGCTTTCTGATCTACTGCGTCGACCTTTCGATCTATAGCAGCGGCTTTTCGATCTACTGCATCGACTTTTTGGTCCGTATTCGTAGCTAGCTCAACAAGCTTTCCCTGCCCCTCAATCAGGCGATCAATTTTTTGAAGCGAATCGGCCATTAGTGGCTTAAGTTGGTCAAGTCTGCGGTCTGGTGTCATAGAGCGAATGTAGTGATTAAAATTCAATAATTGGATACTTAGTTGGTGCAAATTCCAAATAAGCCAAGTTAAGGAATGTTATCACTTTCTTTATGGCACCCGTGTCCAGATTTTGGATTTGCCCAAAAAGCTGATGCCCATTACGTAGCCGCGCAAATCAATCGAGTTGGCATCTCGGAGCGACACTTCGCAGTTGTAGGTCTTGCCGTCTTCGGGGTTGTAAATCTCGCCATCCCCCCATGTATTGTTGCCCTTGTAGGTTAAATTAGTCACTAATACAGTGTGCATAAGCGGCCGGGAACGCAGCTTTTCATCGGGGTTTTCTTTATCAAGTTTGGGCTTGTTGGTGGCGGGGTCGTTTGGCTCCAGCATCCAGACCAGTTTACCGAAGTACTTAGTTCCCTGCTTATAGATCAGCACCTGATTGCGTTTTTTGGAACTGAGCCACTTACCCACTATAGCATCGGGATCATCTGTAGTAGCGGCCATTGAACTGAAGGTGACACAAACTAAGCAGAGAAGAACGATAAGGCGGGACAGGTTCATAGCGGGCTATACAACAGTTAATGCATTGGTTTTGGTATATAACGTTTTAGTAAGCGTATTGGTCGAATGAGCGCTAAAAAATCGTATTAACCAGCCAGATAAAGTAGACTTAGCAGGTTTTATTCATTAGTCAGCAATTGGCTATCGCCGTTCGTTATAAATGCCAAATTCAGCAATAGCGGGCGGGGTTGAAAATTCGTCGATCAGCAGTCTGACTTTGCTTCCTTTAACCGTGTTAAAACGATGGATCTTCGCCCTGCCAGGTGAATTGCCCGTCGAAATTGGTTTCCACTGCCCGTTAGAAAAGTACTCCAGCTGATAAGTAGTAATGCTGGGTTGCTTCTCTACTATCGTTATCATATTGAGTGCCTTGTCAGTAGCAAAGTCTACTTCATACCAAGGCTTTTTAACCGATTTATTGGACGTCCAGGCCGTTTTAAAATTATCGTCATTGCCAAAATCCATGATCCACATATCATCGCTCCAACTTGAATTACTTGGCTGATGCTTAGCCAGATTTGACGATATGATGGGTGCGTCGACAATGGGAAGTTTCGTGGGTGGACTTTTCTCTTTCCACAAATCGCCTATTTTAGCCAGCGCTGTTACTGCATTTTCGTCTAACAAACCGTCCCGGTTGGGGGCTACGTTAAGGATGAAATTGCAATACGCTTTATTGAAGGGAATCAAATTTTCGTTTACCAACGTAGCGGGCTCTTTGACAGGCTCGGTAGGAAAACCTGACTTCCAGAACCATGCTTTGTTAATAGGTAGGCACGACAGTGCGGGTAACTGATTGGTTTCTTTTGAAATATGCTGTCCCGCTCCCTGCTCATAAGATTTAATGTCTGTATAGAACAGTGCTTCGGCTGGATATTTGGCCGCGTTCAGGTCCATAACCAGGCAATTCGGCTGAATGGATTTTATGTGTAAATAGATTTCCTCAAAGGGAATGTCATCGTAGGAAATTCGCGACCAGGGTGCATCCCATCCGTCAATAATGAGCGCCGAAATAGGGCCGTAATTGGTCAGTAATTCAGTAAGCTGCGTCTTTACCATAGCAATGTGCTGCTTGCTAATAAAGCCCGGACGTAATTTATGGTGCGTATCCAGAATCGAATAATAAAGCATAACGTTCAGGCCATTCGCTCGGAAAGCATCAACGTATTCTTTCACTACGTCCCGCTTTTAGGGGACTATTCATGACGTTGTAGTCAGTAGTCCTGGTGTTCCAGATGCAGAATCCACTGTGGTGTTTCGTGGTCAGGGCACCATACGACATATTTGCTGATCGAGCTGCTTTAGCCCATTGATCGCAGTTGAGTTTTGTCGGGTTGAAAAGTGTAGGCGAGGCATTGGGGTCGGCCCAATCGTCTTCCATAAACGTGGGGATGTTAAAATGAATAAACATGCCAAACCGTAGATCAACAAAATCCTGCTGAAGCTGGGCTAGCTGGCTAGGCTGGGTAGCCTTCAACTGCGCATGTAGTATTGACGGGGCGAACGACAGTAAAAAGAGCAGGTTGAGAAGACATTTTATTGGTCTTTGGGAAATTATCAGGCGCATAGCATAAAAGTTGGAGCGAATACAAACATAGCCACAAACAGTAGTGCCGTTTGCGGAAAATAAACAGAAGCCTAGCGTAAAAGTAAACTTTGTTGCATCGGCTCTTTTGCAGAAAGCAATCTGTTGCCTAACTCTCATTTATATGCCCGTCTGTAAAAACAGGAATAAGGTAAGTTTTTCACTGATTCTGTGCCTTCTTATCGTCATGAGTCACGTTACGTTCGCACAGCAACATTCAATTGGTGTTTTTGAGGGGCAATCCGACGTTGGTACTGTGTTGCACCCTGGCTCAGGCACCTATAAGACGGCCTCCCAGCAGTACGAACTCAGCGGGTCCGGGACTAACATCTGGGCGAATCAGGATGAATTTCATTTCGTCTGGAAGCGAATCAAAGGTGATTTTATTGTTTACGCACGGGCTGATTTCATAGGAAAAGGCACCGATCCGCACCGAAAAATTGGCTGGATGGCCCGTAGTAGTTTAGACGGTAATGCCGCACACGTAAGCGCTGCTGTGCATGGCGACGGGCTTACTTCGTTACAATTTCGCCGGACTGCCGGAGCAGTTACGGAAGAAAATCGGGCGACAATTACGCAGGCCGACATTATTCAGTTAGAACGGCGAGGTACTACGTTCACCATGCGGGCTGCTAAATTTGGTGAGCCATTTCAGACCCGCGAAATCGCTGATGTTACGATAGGGGATGAGCTCTACGTCGGTCTATTCATCAGTGCGCATAATAAAGATGTGGTCGAAAAAGCGGTGTGTCAGGATGTACGGATTAGTGTGCCCGTTAGTTCGGATGAAAAGCCGGGTCAGATGAATCTGGCGAGTCGCCTGGAACTCCTGGACGTAGCCACAGGCAAGCGAAGTGTTATTCATACTGAACCGTATTCCATTCAGGCACCCAACTGGACAAAAGATGGGAAAACGCTCATCTACAACGGCAAAGGCTTAATTTATGCGTTCGATATAGCCACTCGCCAGTCGAAAGTACTTAATACGGGCACCATTAAAAACAATAACAACGACCACGTACTGGCCTTCGATGGAAAAATGCTGGGCCTGAGCAGTGGTGTCAGTGACTTGGGTGGGTCAATCATTTACACCGTTCCAGTAACCGGGGGCGTGCCCAAACAGATTACGCCTAAAGGACCGTCGTATCTGCACGGCTGGTCGCCGGATGGCAGGGACCTGGTATTTTGTGGGGCACGTAACAATGAGTACGATGTCTATAAAGTACCCGCCAAAGGGGGTGATGAAGTGCGCCTGACCGATGCCAAAGGCTTGGACGATGGCCCGGAATATACGCCTGATGGTAAGTACATCTATTTTAACTCCAACCGAACCGGGACTATGCAAATCTGGCGAATGAAACCCGATGGGAGTCAGCAGGAAGCCGTTACCGATGGGGAGTTTCACGACTGGTTTGCCCATATTTCGCCCAATGGAAAATGGCTTGTATTTCTATCGTTCCTGAAAGACGAAGTAGCGGCTGGCGACCATCCGGCCTATAAGCATGTGTACCTGCGCCTGATGCCTGTTTCGGGCGGGAAGCCAAAAGTGATCGCCTACATTTACGGCGGTCAGGGCACCATCAATACGCCATCCTGGTCGCCCGATAGTAAACGGATTGCCTTCGTGAGTAATACCGATGTCAGCGTGTTGAGCCCGGTTGATACAAGCTCTAAATGAGTGGTTAATGCATTTCCTTTATTGACACCCAGTACAGACCCGCAAACAACATACTGAAAAACACGCCGAAGGACGTATTGAGAGCAATAAAACCTACCAGCGCAACGGGTAGCACTAATCCAACCGCAATGCCAGCCACATAAATCCAGAAGCCGATCTTTCGCAATCGGAACATCAGTATAGCCCCGACTAGCGTCAACAAGGTGTAGGCAAGCTGCGCGAAGGCTAAGTTTCGCACTTCGGCAGGGTCGTTTGGCAGGGGAGCGTCGCCGGACGAGCGATCTTCAAAATACTTTTTTTGTAGTTTGTCTTCCTGGTTCTTTTCCGCCGATGGCTTTGGTTCGACGTATAACGTCTCCGAGACGGCATCCGTTTGTGTAAGCGAGACGACGGCATCCGAAATACCTATTGCACAACTGACAAATGTGAGGATACAGAGAACGGTTAAAAATTGAGAACGCATGTGTAGTGCGAGGGAGCCCCGCATTTTTATAAGTCTGAAGCAGGTTTCCACCCGCACTACTCCTTTAAAAAACTTTATTTTAGCGGCAGAGTTTGCTTTTTACCAACTAAAACCAAGTAAGATGACCCTTCAAGAACTGACTGACCAGATTCGCGCCAAAGTTACGCATGCCGACAACATTAACGCCACGGTTAAACTGGTGACGGATAAAGGAGCCATATTTATCGACGCCACTCAATCGCCTGCGCTGGTATCCAATGAAGATAAAGAGGCCGATTGCGCACTTCACGTGAGTATAGATAATCTGGTCAAAATGGGTACGGGAGACCTGAATCCGATGATGGCCGTTATGACAGGAAAGCTCAAAATTAAGGGCGATATGGGCATTGCCATGAAAATGGGGCAGGTGATGGGCTAACGCAGCACGCCCAATCCGTAACGAATACACTAATCTCCTTTCAGCTACTACCTGAGGGGAGATTTTTTTATATTGCCTAGCCTCCTGAACACACCAAATGCTTCCGTAGATGAGAAACAAATACGACCCGTTCGTAGATACGCTTGCGCTACTGTATGGTTTGATCCCGATTAGTATCTTCTTTCTCGGCTGGCTGCGTCCTATAGTGTCAATCCCTGCTACGGTAGTATTGGGCTATTCGGCCTTCGTTTACGCCAAACGAGCGGACCAATCAGGTGCTGTAGCAGAGTTAAAAATAAACTGGCCAAAAACGGGTTTAATAGCCCTAGCTGGATTCGTCTGGGTTTATTGCTCGGGTATTGGTGGCTACACAAACCAGGATTGGGATCACCACGGGCGAAATGCTATCTTCTATGATCTGATCACGTTTGACTGGCCAATCTATTATGACTTTTCCGCCGACTATCATTTTCGGGAATTGGCGGGGAAGCACTCATCCCTGAATTACTATTTTACGTTCTGGCTACCAGCGGCCTGCATCGGGAAGCTCTTCGGTCACAAAGCGGGTGGTGACTTCTTACTGCTTTGGTCGTATATCGGCATTTTGCTTTCATTTTATTACCTGAATCGTCTGTTCGCTTTTAAATACTCCCTGATCTGTGTTAGCCTGTTTATTTTCTGGAGCGGGTTCGACTTGCTGGGCTATCTGCTTATCCGACAAACGCTTCCGCCAATTGATGCCCTCTCCGAGACGTATTACTATTACTTCTACACCTCGTTTACGGCCGATCTGTTTAACCCGTTCAATCAGGCAATTCCGGCCTGGCTTTTTATCCTGTATGTACTCAATGCGGGAAAGAAAATACAGGTATTTCCGGTCGTCATTTTGTTCGCCTATTCGCCGTTTGTCTTTATCGGGCTGGTATTGGCGCACGGCCTTCACTACGTCTTCAGTACGTATCGGCCGGACAAAAAACGGCTGGATTATGGGAATGAATTCCTTCAGGCGATCTGGCGACCCGACATCCTGGGGGCGTTGATAATCCTGATTAGCTACGGTCTGTTTTATCAGGCACACTCGGGCTCAGTCCAGAATACGTCGTTCTGGGGTCGTTACCTGACGCGGGGGCCGAAGCTGAATACACTGTTGGTGATTAGCTATTTCGTGACGTTTTTCCTGGAAGCTGGCATTTACTTGTCCTTCATTTATTTCCTCGCCAAACGCACCTACGAAGCCAATAAACTATGGTTCTGGCTAATTTTTAGCGTACTGCTGGTGCTGCCCCTTTGGGTAATCGGGACGTACAATGATCTGGCGTCCAGAGGGTCGATGCCTTTCCTGACCGTTCTTTTGATTTTAACGCTAAAGGCGCTCATTGAACTGTACGAAGAAACACGTAGCAGACGACCACTATTTTATGCTGTTGTGCTGGTGCTGCTGATTTCGTTTCAAACGCCGGTCTATAGCCTGATTCGCAGTTTGTCGTTTACCGATAAACCCAAAATTCTGAATGGCGTTGGTTCGCTGGCTGACCCGAAAATCGACGAATTACATGATCCGGATAACATGCTGAGCAGCGTAAATAATTTTTACTCGCACGAGCCCCAGCGATATTTTTTCTATCGGTACCTGGCAAAGCAGCGAACTGGACATTAGTGTGAATAAGTAGTACGTAGCGTATCCGAGCTTACTACGTTTTATTCATCACTCTTTCGCTCTTGCACCTTTATGGCCAGGTTTTCTCGTCGTAAATTTCTGAAATCCAGCGCGCTGGCCGCTACCGCCGTGTCGGCCGGGAATTTCTTCATTGTGCCCCGCCATGTGCTGGGTGGCAAATCGGCGGATGGTTCGCGGATCATTGCCCCATCCGATAAACTCAACATCGCGGCTGTAGGTTGTGGCGGCAAGGCCGACGTCAACATTCGGCTGGCGTATAATAACGGCTCCGACAACTTCGTCGCGTTGTGTGATGTCGATGACCGACAGGCTAAAAAGTTTCGTGCTCAGTTTCCCAACGCACCCTATTTTCAGGACTATCGGGAGATGTTCGATAAAGCGGGCAAAACCTTCGATGCCGTCATCGTCAGTACGCCCGACCATATGCACGCACCCATCGCGATGGCGGCTATGCAACTGGGTAAACACGTCTATGTTGAGAAACCATTGACGCACGATATCTACGAAGCCCGCATGATGACACAAGCGGCACAGAAGTACAAGGTCGTGACACAGATGGGCAATCAGGGGAGTTCAGGTGATGCTACGCGCGTTATCGAGACGGCTATCCAGAACAAACTGATTGGCCATGTCCATACGGTTTACTGCTGGACCAATCGCCCGGTATGGCCGCAGGGGGTCAGGTCGCCCAAAGACAAAGGCGAGTCGCAACCCGTTCCGCCGGAGGTCAACTGGCCGCTCTGGTTGGGTACGGCTCCTCCGCGTCAGTACCACGAAGCCTACATGCCAACCCGCTGGCGGGGGTATTGGGATTTTGGTACGGGGGCTCTCGGCGATATGGGGTGCCATTTTATGGACGTACCGTTTCGTGCGCTAAAGCTCAAGTATCCAACTACGGTGGAATGTAGCGTAGGATCAGTTTATTCCGATTTCTTCAAAGAAGCGTTTTACGATGATGTCTGTCCGCCGTCGTCGGCCATTCACCTGACCTTTCCGTCCGACGATAAAAAGGTGAAAGAAATCAAGTTTTCGTGGTTCGACGGGGGCATTCGGCCGCAGCTTCCCGAGGGCGTTGAGTACAGCGACGTATTTCGCGAAATTGATGGGGGCATCCTGTTCATTGGTACGAAAGGCATGCTGACGGGCGGGTTGTTCGGGAACAATCCGAAACTGCTGCCTGCCAGCAAATTTGCGGATAAAGCCTTGCCAACTCCCGACCGACCGCTGGTTGACGGTAAAACAGAAGGGCATCAGCAGCAATGGGTTAAAGCCTGCAAACAGGGGTTCGGCGCCTACACGTCTTCGTCCTTCGATCAGTCGGGGCCGCTGACCGAAACCGTACTGATGGGTAATCTGGCCACGCGTTCCTATCTAGCCCGTGAAGATGGCAAATTCACAGGCCGCAAAAAGCTCATCTGGGATGGCGATACCATGAAAATTACCAACTTCGATTACGCTAATCAGTTTGTGAAACGGCAGTACAATGGTGGATATACGTTGTAGTCATTAGTCAATAGTTGATGGTCGTCAATCACTAATCCCTTTCGACTATTGACTGGCGACTATCAACTATTGACTTATTTATTTTACATTAGTGGCTCACCCGTCTGCTGATGAGACGCTTTTTCCAACTCGTACTGCTGATTTTTCAACTGGCGCTGCTCAGCAGTGGACCATGGGCGATGCGTGCGGTGGCTCAGCCACTACGTAACCAGCCGGTTGTTGTCTTGCCTGACAATGAAGACGGTAAGTCGTTACAGGGACATATGGCCTATTTTCGGGATTCGCTGGGGAGCCGGTCCATTCCGGATGTTGTTAAACTGGCTGGCTCACCGGCTTTTCAGCCCATTACAACGCCCACGCCTAATTTTGGCGTTATCAGTGGCACACAATCGGCTAAGCCTGTCTGGCTACGGTTCCGGATGAAAAATGCGACCGTCCAGCCGCAGGAGTGGTATGCCGAAATTGACTTCTGGTGCTTCGACGAACTGCAATTGTTTGTGGTGGACGAAGCCGGTAACGTCCTCTCTACGTCGCCGGTAATGGGTTGGAAAACACCCACGTCGCAGCGTTTTCGTCAACACCGGCATTTCTGGTTTCCATTTACGGTGTTGGCTGAGCAGAACGTAACGGCTTACCTGCGTATGCTGAAACACCGGGGAACCCAGATTGTGCCCATTCGGCTCGTTCGGGCATCAGCCTACGAGTCAGCTGTTCAGAAAGGATATTTGTTTTGGGGGGGCGTACTGTTCACCCTAACGTTCGTGGCCATTATGAGCCTGATTTTCTTTCTGATAACCCTGCATCGTGTTTACTCAAAATACATATTCTGTTTGCTGGGCCTGGTCGGTTTTTTTGTCATCAATGACGGATTCCTGAATCAGTTTGGGTTTTATGAGCAATTTCTGATGCCCCGGCAAAACGTTTATTTCTTGTTCCCGCTCATTCTGTTCTACTCGCAGTTAACCTTCATCCGCACGTTTCTTTCACTACGTAATACGCCGTCGCATCGCTGGCATACGGTTGGAACCGTGGTACTCTATTGTGGGCTGCTTTGCCTGCTGGCCCTGACGGCCGAGTGGTTCATCCCCCTGACCCCCACTCTGGAACTGATTCTGACCCGAATCTTCGTTGCGCTATATTGGCTTCCCATGCCGGTCATTATCGCCTACATTGTGGTCAATATTATCCGGAAGTATCATCCGCGCGAAGCCTGGCTATATCTGGTCGCCATCTTACCCTTCTATGCACTGAATCTCGGCCTGGTGTTTGCCAATTTTGGCCTGCTTCCAACCTATAAAGCGCTGGCAGACTTCGCTTATTATGCCCCGGCAGCTCTGTTCGAGGTGCTGGTACTGACGGTTGGGCTGGCTTACCGCTACAAAACAGATCGCGACCAGACCGAGCGACTCATTAAAGAACGTAATGATCAGCAGCAACGAGCCTACGAAGCTGAAGTGCAGACACTTGCCCTGACAAATAGTTTATTGGTTGAAAAGGGACGTATTGCCCGTGACCTGCACGATAATGTGGGCGCTCACCTGGCCTTTATCGTAACGAACCTCACGCATATCAGCGATCAGGCTGAGAAACACGCGGGTAAAGAAGGGAAGCAGTGGGCCAGTCAGCTACGCACCCTGGTGATGCACACCCGTGAGGCTGTTAAACTCCTGCGGGAAACTATCTGGGCCATTCATCAGGAGAGCTTCACCGTCGAGGAGTTTGCCGAGCGGCTCAATCAGTACATCAATCGCTATGTTCACGAAACCAACGGATTGCACGTCGATGTAGACGTGACGGGTTCACATACGCAGCGACTTACCTCGGCGCAGGTCCTGAATCTGTTTCGGATCGTACAGGAAGCGCTCAACAACGTTATTAAACATGCGCAGGCTACACACGCCAACGTACAGCTCAATGTGCATTCCGACAGGCATATTAACCTACGCATTCACGACAACGGCCGAGGCTTCAACTGGTCTAACGGTGCTGTTTCGGAGCACCATTACGGCCTTAAAAATATGCAAACCCGCGCGCATGAACTCGGCGGTATTTTTCGGGTTTTTGCCGAAGAAGGAACAACCGTAGAAGTTGACGTGTGAGTTGCTGGCGCGTCAGCGAGAGCAACGTAGCAAATAAACCGGTCTCTTTTTAGCTCATCGCCAACACATGTCGGGCACTGCTTGTTGTCATCCTAACCTCTTTTCTCAAGGTATGAATCAAGCAGTAATCAATCAGCGAACGCTTGGCGTTACGTTCTCGGCCGATGGCGCAACGGTGCGGGTCTGGGCACCTTTGGCGCAAACAGTCGCTATCCATCTTTTTCGCCAGAACCTAACTATTCCCCTCCAGAATGATGGTTATTACTGGCAGATAACCACCAACCAGCTCCAACCCGGCGATACGTATAAATTTATCCTGAACGACACGATCGAACGGCCTGATCCGGTTTCGTTGTCGCAACCCGAGGGTGTGCATGGCCCGTCGCAGGCTGTTGATACGTCTCGGTTTGTCTGGACGGATGCCACCTGGTCTAATCTGCCGCTGGAAGATTACCTGCTTTATGAACTCCACACGGGTACGTTTACACCAGAGGGGACATTTGTGGGTATCGAAAATCGGCTGGATTATCTGCTCGAACTGGGGGTCAATGCGATTGAAATCATGCCTGTGGCGCAGTTCCCCGGTACACGTAACTGGGGTTACGACGGCGTTTTTCCCTATGCCGTGCAACATTCCTATGGGGGCGCTGCCGGACTTCAGCAACTGGTCGATGCCTGCCATCGTCGGGGGCTGGCCGTGGTGCTCGACGTCGTCTATAATCACATGGGTCCGGAGGGAAATTATTTTACTGATTATGGCCCCTACTTCACCAGTAAATACATAACCCCCTGGGGAAACGCCCTGAACTTCGACGATGATTATAATGATAGCGTTCGACGGTATTTTATTGAAAATGTGCTGATGTGGTTTCGGGATTTCCACATCGACGCACTACGTTTAGATGCCGTTCACGCTATTTACGACGCCAGCGAAATCCATCTGATGCGTGACATCAAACAACACGTCGATCAGTTAATGCTGGAAACGGGTCGGCAGCACTATTTGATTATTGAGTCAGATCAGAACGAAACGAAGTTCATTCAACCATTGGCCGACGAAGGCTACGGCATGGATGCGCAGTGGAACGACGAATTTCACCATGCGTTGCGCGTGACGGCCGGCGGGGAACGGAGTGGGTACTATGCCGACTATAACGGCATTCAGCATCTGGCGAAATCGTACCGCGATGCCTACGTGTATGACGGCACATACATGCCCCGGCGCGCCCGGATTGTGGGCAAATCGACGAGTGGGCATGCCGGGCGGCAATTTGTAGTTTTCTCGCAGAATCACGACCAGATTGGTAACCGGATGTTGGGCGAACGACCAAGTCAACTGGTAAGTTTTGCAATGCAAAAGCTGATGGCAGGCGCGGTGATGAGCAGCCCCTATTTGCCGATGCTGTTCATGGGGGAGGAGTGGGGCGAGCTAAACCCGTTTCTCTATTTCGTGAGTCATTCGGACCCGGATCTGGTAGAGGCCGTGCGTCAGGGTCGGAAAAAAGAGTTTGCGGCCTTTCAGACAACCGTAGAAGCACCCGACCCGCAGGACGAACGGACCTTCGAACGGTCGAAACTCCAATGGGCGCGGCTAACTCAGCAACCTCACAATACGCTTTTTCGCTATTATCAGACACTGCTGGCACTACGTAAGCAATCGCCCCTGCGCCATCCGAATCGCGAGTCGGTAGCCGTCATCGTTGATGAAGGGAAGCAGACACTTACGTTGTTTCGCCAGCCCAAACAGCCAGCCGCCCCGACTCAACTACCAGTTGGGTCTGTGGCTGAAGGAACGGTCGTTTGTCTGATGAATTTTTCCGCAGACCCGCAGCCCTTCGTCCTCCCGATCAATGATAAACCCTGGCAGAAATTGTTAGACTCGGCTGATCCTCAGTGGAATGGGCCTGTTGCAGCCGCCTTGTCGGTCGCTGGTAACGGGACGGTGATCGTGCAGGCTGAATCCATACTAATTTACACAAACACACATGTATAATCCAGTATCAACGTATCGTATTCAATTCAATAAAGAGTTTACGTTTACCCATCTCGACGCGCTGATTCCCTACTTACAGAAGCTGGGTATCAAGACCATTTATGCATCACCCATTTTTGCGGCCGTCCCCGGAAGCGTACATGGGTATGATGGGGTGAATCCTAATCGGATTAATCCTGAAATTGGCACAGAGGAACAGTTAAGGACCATCAGCCGACGACTTCAACAGGCGGGTATGGGCTGGGTACAGGATATTGTGCCGAATCACATGGCCTACCACGTTACTAATGAGTGGTTGACGGATGTGCTCGAAAAAGGGAACCTGTCGCGCTATGCCTCTTTTTTCGATACGTCATTAGCCAGCTCGTTTTTTCACGGACGTATCGTGGCTCCGGTTTTGCCCGAACCCCTGGATGAAACATTGGCGAAAGGGGATCTGACGCTGGTCTTTGAAGAAGGACGGTTTATGATAAAGACCGGCGAAAACCTGTTCCCGGTAAAAGCGGGAAGTTATGCGACGGTTCTGCAAGCGACTACGGACGTTCTCAATGACGCCGTTCGGCAATTGCTGGACCAACTCGACCAGGTCCACCATCTTGATGAGCCGGAAGCGTATGCCCTGGCCTGGGATGAGTTTCGGAACCAGTTGCTGGCGTTGATGAAAAATGCTGTAATGAGTGAGTATGTGCAGAACGCCATTGAGGCAGTGAATACTGATCCGACGCGACTGCAGCAACTCGCCAGTGAGCAGCATTATCGACTTTGTGACGAGCCAGAAACGCGGCAAGCGATCAACTATCGCCGTTTTTTTGCGGTAAATAGCCTGATTTGCCTGAACATCAATGACGAAACGGTCTTTCAACAGGTGCATGGCTTAACAAAAACGCTGGTAGACGACGGCGTTTTTCAGGGCTTGCGCGTTGATCATATCGACGGTTTATTTGATCCTGAACGCTACCTGGACCGACTTCGTAAACTGGTTGGTGATGATACGTATATCGTGGTCGAGAAGATTCTTCAAGCTGACGAAGACTTGCCCGAATCGTGGCCTGTAGAAGGTACTACGGGGTACGATTTCCTGGCTATGGTCAATAACTTGTTGACTGACCGACGTAGTGAACTGCTATTTCGGGATTTTTATACTAAACTGATTGACAGTGACACGTCTCTGCCCGATCGTATTCGGGGTCGGAAAGCTTATTTCCTGGCTCAGTTTATGGGTGGCGAACTGGCTAATCTGCATCAGTATTTTTTAGACCTGAATCTGGCAGAAGAAGATCAACGGACTGAGCTGTCGGTGGGTGAATTGAAAGTCGCTATTGGTGAACTGCTGGTGGAGTGTCCGGTGTATCGGTATTACGGGAATCAACTGCCGCTGCCGGATAACGAAGCGGCCACCCTCCGGCAACTGCTCGAAACGATCCGTAAGAATAATCCCAACTTAGCCACGGCTGTTGACATCTTGGAGGATGCGCTCATCCGGAAACCGCCGGTGGCCGATGAGGACTACAATGGCCGGGCCTTACGTTTCTACCAACGGTTGATGCAATTCTCGGGACCGCTCATGGCCAAAGGCGTGGAAGATACGTTACTGTATACCTACAATTGCTTCATTGGTCATAATGAAGTGGGGGATTCACCCGAGCGGTTTGGCCTGTCGGTCGATGCTTTTCATAAAGCGATGCAGACGCGTCAGCAACACTGGCCACTGGCCCAGAACACAACCGCTACACATGATACCAAACGGGGTGAAGATGCACGCGCCCGACTAAACGTATTGACCGATCTGGCCGATGAATGGCTAACCGAAGTGCAGCACTGGCAACAGCTGAATGGCACACTCAAACGCAACGACACGCCCGACCAGAACGATGAGTATTTTATTTATCAGAATCTGATTGGCACGTACCCTATATCCGGCGAATCGGCACAGGACGACGACTTCGAACCACGATTTCAGCAGTACCTGGAAAAGGCGTTACAGGAAGCTAAACGGCATACTACAGGCTGGACTGTTGATGGACCCTACCATAAAGATGTTCAGGCCTTTACGGCTCAATTGTTAGATAAAAAAGGTCCATTCTGGGAGCGATTTGGAAAATTTCACCAGGAGATAGCTGATTTGGGCGTAGTCAATTCGCTCGCGCAGGTGATGCTTAAGTTCACCTGTCCTGGGGTTCCAGACCTGTATCAGGGAGGAGAAGGCTGGGATTTTAGTCTGGTTGACCCCGACAACCGTCGTCCCGTTGACTTTGCGAAACGGGTAGAGTGGCTAGCTAATGAAGCCAGCTGGTCAGACCTCTGGCAGCATCGTTTCGATGGACGCATCAAAGGCAGGCTTACCCGTGCATTACTTCGGGAGCGTCAGCAAAATCCGGCCTTGTTTGCGGAAGGCCAGTATATACCGCTGACGATTGAAGGCGAGTTTCGTGACTATGTTATGGCGTTTGCCCGGCAATATGAGTCTATGTGCTACGTAGTGATTGTGCCATTGCATACAGCGCGGCTTTGTCGGCAACAAAACAAAAACGTGCTCACCCTCGAGTGGCGTGATACACAGGTTGTACTGCCAGCTTGGGCGTCAACGTCATGGACTAGTTTGTTGCTCGGAACGAGCGGTGACAATGCGTCCGGCCTCTCGGTTCAAAAGTTTTTGACTCACTTGCCCGTTGCCCTGCTGAAGTTGGGATGATCCTGTTAACTTCTATATAAACCTAGGAAACACCAGAATAAACGAGTCGTCTTGGCGGGCTACAATACTGTAGCCCGCCAAGACGACTCGTTTTATTGAAATGACCGAAAACATGAGTATATGTATTACGATCAAATGGAAATTATTTAGTGACCTATTGTTATTGGATGTGTCTACATATAATGGTATAACTTGAGTTTAATAATTGATAGTAACGTAAATAAGCTTTGGGGAATAGGCGTAATTAGATCAGTTAATGTATTGGCTTACCAGGGCAAATACCATCATAATGGTCAAATAAGTTTAAAAAATATAAGAATTGTACTAAAATTATGAGAAAACTTTATTTTTTTGCTATAGCAATCTACTTCCTGTTAGTAACACCGATAAACGGCTGGGCACAGTGTTCTACACCTCCTCTGCCAAGTTGTAATGGCTGTATTGCAGTTACAGAAAATGGTAACAAGAACCTTAGCGCAGGCACTTATTGTGTTACCACGGCCATCACAAATTTAAACGTAAGCGGATCTGCCGTAATCTGCATATCGGGTGATGGTCAAATTGTTAGCGGAAACCTGAATGGCGGTACGATTATCTATAATGGTGGTACGGTTAGCGATCCTATTAAAGTGGGTAATCTTGGCGGAGGTACGTTGCGTATACGTAGCAGTGTTAGTTTAACTAATATGACGGCTATTAATTCCAGTTCAACGCTCATTGTCGAAAACGGTGCCACGTTAACCGTTAGTAGTCTCGATGTAAATGGCACCTTGGTCGTTGACCGATCCGTTCTATATGTCAATAATGCATTTGCTGTCAACAGTGGAGGAAACGTATGCTTTAACAATGGCCTTGTCAATACGTCTCAATTTCGCTCAAACGATCAGGCAAACTCGTCTGGTGTGACTAACGCGATGGCAAAAGGCTGTTTTGCTATTCGGAGTAGTTTCAATGGATTTAATAATTCGTTGACGAATACCAGCAACATATCTGTTTGCTTGCCCGGTGCCAGCATACCCAGTAATATTGGTAGCGCAGCAGTTAACACTAACTGCTCGGGGGCCTCACCCGATGGGGGCTGTTATAAAGCGTTGCCCGTACGGTTGATTTCGTTTCAGGCTCAGGCGCTTAGCGAAGACATACGCTTGGATTGGGCGACCTCGCTGGAGCAGAATTTCGACTATTTCCAGGTTGAGCGTAGCACAGATGCCATTGGATTTGAAGCCATCAGCCCTCGTATTGCTTCGTTAGCCGATAAATCGGGCAACCGTCAATACACCTGGACGGACGTTACTGCTAAAAACGGTACGTTCTATTACCGGCTAAAGCAAGTTGATCTGGATAATACGTACTCCTATTCCAAAATTGTTGGCGTCGTGTTTGCCAGCGAGGATAAGGGTGTCGCTATAAAGCCCAATTCTTTCTCTGATGAGCTGGCCATCACGATCAATACCTCAATCGCTGGAACCTACGTAATTCAGCTTTACTCAGCTCTGGGTAAACTTCAACTAACCGTAACGGGAGAAAAGAGCGAATCGGTGGTGACGCATATGCTGGCAACGGCTAACCTTCCGGCAGGCATCTACTTTGCCATAGTCCGGCTTGGCAATCAGTACTTTGTGCGTAAGCTGATCAAATCATAAAGAGCGTCAAATCAACACTGGCTAGATTGCCAGTCGTGATGGAATCCGTGGTGAGTCACCAGTTGCTCCGCAATCCAAGTCCCTCTGAATGCTTTAATGGCGTCCCATTTCTATGAGCCCAAACCCTGTGTCTTGAACGAATCAGGCCCAATCTGATCCCGGATTCACATTGCTTCAAACGGATCTAGTTTACTGAGGCTCTTTCCTATCAAGCTCATAATTTGGCTACAGCGGCATTTCAGTGAAAGTCTGAGGATACTTGGCGTTCGAAGAGCTGGTAGGGCCGCTGTAGTTTTTACCTGTTATAGAAACGTTACACAACTGCACACGCTACGAAAAAGGTATTTTTCTTTTCATAAAACGCATAGCCAGGTAGGTATAGATCACTAGGGCAGATGTCTCCAGAACAGCTTCTATGTAATTGCTTTCATACACCCCTGTTTTAGCATCCTGTACCCAATCAATTAGCGCTACACAGTATCCACCGAAACAAATAATACCAACAACAATGAAAAGAAAGATTGATGAGGCCTGGCGCATGAGAGTCTGTCTGTTGAGTAAATGCCTGAGTGATATCAAGTTATAAAGACAGTTATTCCCTCGAATAGTTTAATCTGAAAATACCGTTCGCTCATATTTATTAAACGTTTTCAGTTGTTTATAGTTTTACTTACTACATCACTAACCCCTATATCACTGACAACCATGGGCAACATATTGTATACCATCGCAGTAGTACTTATTATCATCTGGCTACTGGGTTTTTTAGGATTTGGTAGCTTTGGAATGGGTGGACTCATTCACGTTTTGCTCGTAATTGCCGTGATTATGATCATACTTCGCTTAATTCAGGGGCGAAGTGTATAATGACTATAATGCGTAGGAAGTAAACTATGAAAAGGGCCAGTAGCGACAGACATGTTTCTACTGGCCCTTTTGCATTTGGTGATTTTGTGAAGAGATTGTTTTGCTGGTTGCGCTTACGCCAGCACTTCCTGAAATAAATTCAGTCGTTCGCGTAGCGTGTAACTGCTGATTTCGGAGTTCCAGCCACCCCGGCCATTTACCGAAAACGTCCGCATTTCAGGCGCTAACGTAGCATATTTGTCTAACGCTTTTAGCCAGACCGCACGGTCGCGATAAGGAGCCAGCAGTGTCCGGGCCTGGTTCAGCGTGCGGTGTTGCTGCGGTGTCCAGATGGGCCGCAACCGATATACGGTTCCCTGTCCGTTGAGCAAATCGGACAGAAACTGCGGTGGAATTAAGGGTAGCAACTCAGCCATCAGGTATATGCCTAGCTCGACATTGAGCAGGCGATTGGCGACCATGCCCGGCAGGGCATGACGGTAGCGGAGTCGGGTAACAAGGGGTTCCTGCCAACGTAGCAGATTCGTCAGGCCTGGGCGAGCAGTTGGATATGCGGAGGTTAGCGAAGTGTTCATTAGTTATTGTTGTTTACTGTTCTATTCAAAGATCGCACCCTGTGAACGTAATGTTTTTACGGTCTTCTATTTATTTTAAAAAATATTTTAAACACAGAGCCACAGAGATCACAAGATTCTAATTTTCTGGAAGTGAATCACTTGAGCTCACTGGGTAGATGAGGTTGGTCATTCCGACAAAAGAGGGATCTTCGGTAGTGAGAAAAGAATGCTATCAGCGAAGATTCCTCCTTTGTCGGAATGACAGAAAGGCTTCGTGAGTGTTTACTGTGGTAGTGCAGCAAGCCGTGGGAAGTAATAGACCCGGAAGGCTCCATTGTCATTAATGGCCCAGCCTTCCTGCTGCGCTACAGCGAAAAGCCCTTTCGAAACGTCGGCCTGATAGGCCCGGTAGCCACGGTGGCGAAGGAAAGTCTTGACATTTAGGGTCGTTGTGCAACCTTCTGCCAAAATCAGAGTTGTCGCGGCCAGACGTAGCGCGTGCCGGTTGATTTTCTTCTGTCCTGCTTTCATGCTATGCCTTGATTTTGACGATGTACCGGACAGTACACTGCGCCGGATGATACACGATGAATTCGTTTTTTTGCAGACTGACACCCTGGCAGGCAAACACCGAGTCATAGGTTGGCTTAACGTTTTCTAATCCCTTTTTATCCAGCGACATATGCCAGCCTTCGTGTTGTTTTATGACGAATTGTTCGCCTACATGTACTTCGTAAATCGCCAGATAGGCTTCCTGCTGACTACCCTTCGCCCACACGGAACCATGTAGAGATGTGTAATTCAGCGATTTGCTGAACTGGTCGGCGAAGTAGATTCCGTAACCAAACATTTTGCCCGTGATAACGGCATTGGCAGGACGTAGCAACAGACCCGTTTTTAAAATAGACATCCAGTTCTCACTACGGCTACCGTGCCACAGCAACTGTGTTTTCGGGTTGGGCCGCTGTTGCACGTAGTGGTCGAATGCCATATCAGTGACGGCCTGTTTGACACTAAACGCTGTATCGAATTTACCTACGTCCGGCCCCATCATTTGTTTAATAAGGGTAAGGGCTCGTTTATCAGTAACCGGTTCAACCGTCAGGCTCATGCTGTCGAGCAGGCTGAGGGGTGTTTCTTCCGGCGTCAGTTGCGCTTGAGCCAGTTCAACCTGGCCACGCATAACATCAAGCGTATCCTGCTCACTGGCCAACTGGTCGTGCAACACCTGAAGATCATCCGCCGATTGCGGTATCTTGAAAACCAAATGATCGTGCACTTTCCCCATTTTTCGGGGAATGGTTTTAAAGAGGTCGAGCAATTTATTATTGAAAACGGCCGTATCGAGGTTAGGAGTTATTAAGGCTGCCAGTTCATCGAGCACCTGCTGTGCCGTTTCGACCTGTTTGCGCGTTACCTGCTGCGCGGTCACTACGTAGTTCTGGAAAATGGATAGGTTGGCTAACTCCATGAGTCGAGCCATCAGGGTGCGCACGGCTGGATTTGCAATGGTGCTGGCATCGGGTGTTGCAGTATTATCGGCATACAGATGCGTCTGGTCTACGTATCCCTTTGATACTTTCTCGCGAAACTTTTTGTCCCAACTTGCCACAGGATAAGTAGCCGTGCTATACGTACCGCCCACCCGACCATACTGCACAGTGAACGTATCATTATCGTTCTCGCGCATTTCATAATATTTGTTGTTGTTTTCCGCCGTCACCATAATGAGTTTCAGCGTGCGGAAATGTTTGTCTGTAATAGTAGAGGTAGGTGATACGGAAACCGTTAAGGAAGTGGAAGTCGTTGACGTTGTAATGGACGTTGGCTTAATTCGTTGTAACGTAGTGGATGGGGCACCCCAATTTTTCAATCGCCGGAGCAGATTCATGAGCATAATTCAGAGGATAAGTAGTTGGGTCAATGTAGAATCCACAGACTCATCAGTGAGATTCTTTTTCTGCTTTCGATTCGAACAAATACGCCTGATCGATAAAATCCAGTCTGTACTTATTGCGATATGGCACCAAGGGTTGGAAAATTATACACCCGGAATAAGCCATCGTCGTTGATGGCCCAGCCTTCGGCCAGCGCCACTACGCCTAACCATTTCGATACCTCGGCCTGGTTGGCCCGATACCCCCGGTTACGTAGTGATTGTTGAACGATAAGCGTAGAGGTGCTGCCCTCCGCCAGGATTAATGTGGTAGCCGCCAGACAGACGGCAGAAGGAGTGATTTGCTTCAGGATTGCGTTCATTGTAGCCAGCGGTAGGGGTTAAAATTTAAAATCAGGTCGTGCAAATGAGCTTACCTTAGCTCGCCATCTGCCGTAACGTAATGATGCGATTACGAAAAAAGCCGACGGTCTTCTCGCTGAATCGGCAGCGATCATTGCTGATGTCGTAGGCCTGCAACCGATCGGGGATGGTGGTATAGGCATCCAGCAAAGCCGACCACACATGGCTCTGTTGAATATGGCTCAGCAACATCCGGCCCCGATTCAGGAGTTTATGTTGTTTAGGTGTCCAGGTCGGGCGATCCAGAAACGACGAGCCGTTGTCGTGCAACAGGTTAGGCAGAATGTCGGGTGGGGCCGTTGGCAACAGTTGTGACAACAGGAACAAGCCCAATTCGATGTCTAACAATTGACCAGCCGACAACGTAGCACGTTTGGCTGGGCGGGGAGTGGCAACGGGTGTTGACCATTGTGCTGAGGATTGAAAGAGAGTGTTCATTAGTATCGTTGTTTAAAATTCACAGAACAAAGTTCTACCCGGATGCACGTAATCTTTTTACGGTCTTCTTTTTTTGTGAAAAAAAATTTCTCTTTTTTGTGGTGTATAAATAAAAGTTCAACACAGAGATGCACGGAGGAAAACAGAGCTACATAGAGAAAATAGAATAAAAAACTCTGAGTAGCTCCGCCCTCCTCCGTGCATCTCTGTGTTATAATTTAAAGAAACATGCCTATAACCCGTTCAGCCTTCCAGCGCTACCGTCTGATCGATGAAGTAATCAGTCGCTACCCGCGTCAGTATTCCAAGCAACGGCTGTTTGAGTTGTGTCGTGAGCAATACGGCATTCGGTCGCTGTCGTCGCTGGAGAAAGACATTCAGCGACTGCGGGAAGATCACGACGCGCCGATTGCCTACGACAAACGCAAAAACGGGTACTACTACACCGATCCACAGTTTCGGTTGCTTCGGCTCATGCTCTCACCCGACGATATGGAAGCGCTCGATTACGCCCGCGAAGTGCTCACCGCCACGCAGGGGGCGTCGGTAGCGGGCGAACTGGCTAATGCCCTTCAGAAAGTGCGGCAAAGTCTCGACATCATTCGGGAGGTAAAAACCGAAACCCTGACCCGTCGGGTGGTGTATGTCGAAGAAAAGATTCTGGGTGGCAATCGTCACTACGTACCAATGTTGATTCGGGCGGTCAACCAGAATCGGCAGATTGAATTTCGATACAGCAAACACGATAGTCCGGAGCCCGATCCTAAACTTCGCACGCTGCACCCGATTCTACTGCGGGAAGTGGGCGATAGCTGGTATGTGATCGGTTACGACGAGAACACGGGCAAAGAACGAACCTTCGCCCTCGACCGCATGAGCGATCTGGAACTGCTCCCCGAACTGTGCGCCATTCCGCCCGCCGTGCTGACCAGCGTAAGTGAGTTATTCGAGCATATTTACGGCATTACGGACAGCAGTGGCCCGGTTGAGGAGATAGTACTGTCGTTTACGCCACTCTTTGGGCGCTACGTAAAAGCCAAGCCAATTCACCAGACACAGGAAGTCCTCAGTGATACCGAAACCGAATGCGTCGTGCGCCTGCGTCTGGCGCCCAACCGCGACCTGCTCATGCACCTGCGCAGCTATGGCGAGAATCTGAAAGTACTGAAACCTGCCAGCCTGGTGCAGGATATGAAAGAGTCACTTGCCGCTACGTTGGCTGGGTATTGATTTTATTCGAACGGACGTATTATGCCCACCTTTACAACCATACTTCAGAAATTCGGGGAGAAAGGCGATAAAACCCGCTGGACCTACATCGAAATTCCAGTTGACATAACGGATGCCCTGAAACCCGGTCAGAAAACAACGTTTCGGGTGAAGGGAACGCTGGACAATCATCCGATCAAACTGATTGCACTTCTTCCCATGGGCAAGTCGGTGGAACGTATCACCGACGGCCGGGAAGGTGGTTTTATGATGCCCATCAATGCCGATATGCGTCGGGGCATGGGGAAATCCGAAGAAGGTGAAACGGTGCATGTCAGTCTTGAAGTGGATACTGATCCAGTTCCGCAGTCGGCCGATTTACTGGCTTGCCTGGAAGATGATCCTGAGGCACTCAAGCACTTTAATTCACTGAGCAAAAGCCATCAGAACTATTTCAGCAAGTGGATTGAGGACGCCAAGACCCCCGAAACTAAAGCTGACCGCATCGCCAAGTCGCTACGTGGTCTGGCAATGGGGCTGGACTATGGCCCAATGATCCGGTATTTTAAGAACAAAGTCTGAACCGGGATTTATGGGATTTGACGGACCGACTATGATTTTGCTTTCAGAGAAAGCCGGTCTATAAAATCATAGTCGGTCCGTTAAATCCCGTAAATCCCGGTTCGGATCAGTTAAACGGAAGAATCACCTTCACGCACAGGTTGCGTCCCATGCCGTACATACCCAGATGACCGTTTGGTGATTGGGTGAAATACTCAAAATACTTCAACCGGCTCAGGTTTGACTGGTAGGCTACGTCGAACAGGTTGTTTACCTGAAAGATAAGCCGCATGCCGGGGCTATTCTGGCTGAAGCGGATCAGGCCATCAATGCCCGCATTGACGAGCGTATAGGCGGGCGTAAACGTTTCAGTGCTGTTCAGGGCCAGATATCGATCTTGTTTCGCGTTATGATCTACGTCGGCCTTGATTGTAATGTCCGACAGCCAGTTACGTTTGAAACCCAACGTCTGACTGACACCCGTAGAAACGCGAAAGGGTGGGATAAACGGCAAATATTCTCCCTGTAGGCCCGCATCAGAAAACCGACTTCCCCGATTATAGCCGTATACCACTGCCACACTATTATCGAAACTAAAGCCCCGCCAGCCCGTTGGGTGCAGACTAAACTGAGTTTCAAAGCCATACAGTTGCGCCGATGATTGCTGATATTGATACGTTTTATTGCCCGGTATGAGGATAATCGATTCTCCATTGGCGTCGACTAACTGGGCCAGCGAGATGTAGTTCTGGATGTAGTTATTGAAAACACTGACGCCAATATTCAGGTCGGGCAGCGTGAGCGTCAGGCCAATATCTTCCTGTAAACTAAACTCGGGTTTGAAATTCCGGTCACCGATGTAATAAATGTGCGCTCCAGGATCGAGGCCATTCGACGCTATTTCGGTGATACTCGGCGCCCGATATCCGCGCGCGATGTTGGCTTTCAGCGCCAGTTTATCGGAGAATTCATAAGCCATCCCTAGACTCATCGAAATGCCGGTGAATGATTGCCGCAATTTCGGAAACTGAAGGGTTGCTCCGATGGTATCGGGCAACGTAACGTGCGTGTCAAAGCCGGTTTTTGGATTGTTGCGCACGTAAAAATCATCACCCCGCAACGAGCGCTGATCGTAGCGGGCGCCACCGCTCAGGGTTAGTTTATCAGCCTGCCATTTTAGGAAAACAAACGTACCAACGTCGAAAAGCGAATAATCCGGAATGGGATAATCTGTACCGTTCTTGTTTTTGTTGGACTGATACATGCCATTCACCCCCACGGTAGCTGCAATGTGCGCTACTTCCGGCAGGTTATAACGTACGCCATAATTGAGCGTATTGAGCCGGACAAATAAGCCTGCCTGCTCGGGTTGGGTAGGGTGATTGTATTCCCGACGTACGTTCTGCTGGAAAGCCAGCAATACGTCGATTTCTCCATTGCCAACCTGATAATGGTTGTTGGTATGCAGCCGATAATGTTGGATGCGCTGATGCAGCGGGCCAAGCTTGTACAATGACAATTCACTGGCTGGAACAATGGGGCGACGCTGAATATCGTCACGATCGGATTCGTAAACCTGCTTCGTAAACTGGCGGGTGAGGGAATCCCGGCTACCGTCGGGAATGCCCTGCAAATTGTCGTACAGGGCAGCCCCGAAACGTGAATAGCCGCGAGGGCCGGAATAGCCGACCATAGCCGTTAGCGTTTTTTCGGAAAACCCGGTGTTATACACCCGGCCATCGACTTTGTTCTGGTAATTCGTAGCCGCCCGCAGCGAACCACGCAGATTCCAGGCCCAGCGTGCCCCACCCGATGCCAGACTGACCGACTCCCCCAGCAGCCGGTTATTCGACTGATATTCTGACACAAGACCCACCTTGATCTTTCCCTCCGTATCTTTCGGATACGTGGGAATCATACTTACCACACCCGCCAGCGCATCAGAACCATACATCAAACTGGCGGGGCCTTTGATGACCTCGGCCCGATCTATGTTATAATTATCAACTTCAATCCCGTGCTCATCGCCCCATTGCTGGCCCTCCTGCCGAATGCCGTCGTAAAGCGTCAATACCCGGTTGTAGCCCAACCCCCGAATAAACGGTTTTGAGATGTTGGGGCCCGTTTTGACTGCATTCAGGCCCGGCGCATTTTTAACCAGTACGTCGATGATGTTACTACTGGTGGTATTCTCGATGGCTCGACGCGAAATAGCCAGGATCGCCACCGGATTCTGCCGGAGCAGCGTCCCCCGCGTGACACCCGTTACTACAACCTCGTTGAGGGCATTGACAATGGGCAGAAGGGTAATGGCAAACGTAGCGGTTTCGGGCCGAATCTGTACCGTATCGGATTTGTAACCGATATACGACGTGATCAGGTTATGCGGTAATGAATCCGCCTTTATGGATATGGAAAACTGGCCCCGCGCATCCGTAAGGGCACCTTTGTTGAGCCCTACTACGCTCACGGTTGCGTAGGAAATCGGTTTATGGCTATCAATATCCGTGACAGATCCACGAATAATTCGGGTAGGAGACGGCTGCGCATAGGCAAATTCCCCCGTTAGCCCGAGGCTAATCAGTAGAAGAAGTAATTTCATGAAAGAGGTTGTCGTTTGGTTTGGCGTACCAGCAGAAGCGTGTACCAGGAGTTGGCCGCTCTGATGGCATGCAGAATTGATCACCAGCGTGTACGCCAGTGTAAGCAAATCAGGAAATTACCAAACGACGGGCGGGCCGCGGTGCGAGAAGCAGCGGAAGGGGGAAACAGCCCGAAAAGGCCGCTCAGTGAACCGAAAAACGACTGACTGGCGACTACGTAACAGAAAAAGAAACGCAAAAAAAGCACTGACAACAATAGGGACATGAGCCGCTAAGTCCAGCAGCAAAATCTCTTGAGCTGTGTGATTATTAGGGAGAATCGGCCCTTTGCCGAAAGGCCAGTAGGGGTGAGCGTGAACGATCAGCCGGCCATCGACTAAGCGGTGGGCATGGCGAAATACAACCCCGTTGAGCCACATAGCCAGGAACAGGCCAAGCAGCACACGAGCCAACCGAAGTCGATGTATTTGAAGCCAATCAATCATCTTTTTGTTTGCTACTGGTTGATTATCAGGACACAAACATTTTTACAAAAGTACTACGTATTTGTCAGCACAAGTTGCGTGTTTTTAGGTAAATCTAAAAATCTATTTTCCGTTAGCTATAAATTTTACTACTCATGGGTTGAATAGTACAAGAATAGAAAGCCAAAACTAGGTTTCAGTTTGGTAAAGGCCGATAAGAGCAGAGATAATACCAATACATCGAAGGTCATGAACCCGCAACTTCTTGGCGAACTTTGCGCTATCCTTTGCGACCTTTGTGCTGGGCCGATAATTCGGTTTTCAAACTAATGCCATGACTGTAGAAAATAAAACCATCATAATTTCCGGCGCATCGCGCGGCATTGGCCGGGCAACGGCTCTGCTTCTGGCCGCACATGGCGCTAATGTCGTTGTTACAGCCCGCAACGCCGAGGAGCTGAAACAACTCGAAAAGGAAGCCGCCGAAGGACATACGCGCGGCAAAATCATAGCCGTACCGGGCGACGTTTCGAATGAAGCTGACATGGCCGCCGTGGTGCAAACCGCTCTCGATCAATTCAACCGTATCGACGTCGTGATCAACAACGCGGGTTTCGGCATCTTCAAAAACGTAGAGGAAATTTCTGTCAGTGAGTGGGATGACGTAATGGCCACTAATGTAAAAGGTACGTTCCTGCTGACCAAAGCTGCGCTACCAACGTTGAAGGCGCAAGGGTCAGGACATATCGTTGTCGTGGCCTCCGACGTGGCGAAACGTACTTTCGCCGGTGGCTCGCTCTATACCGCCAGCAAGTACGCGCAGGAAGCGTTCATGGGCGCGCTACGTAAGGAAGTCCGGCCCTTTGGCATCAAAGTGACGGGCGTCTATTCGGGGCTGGTTGATTCCCATTTTCACAACAAACCCGGTGCGGAATCCTCCCAAAACTGGCTTAAAAACGAAGACATGGCCGAGTCCATGCTGTTCATCGTCAGCCGTCCCGCCCACGTCGTTATCGACGAGTTCATGGTGCATCCACTAGAGCAGGAGTATTAATTGAATGATGAATTATAAATGATGAATGATTTTGGAGTCTAATCATTCATCATTTATAATTCATCATTTTTTACAACGTGTACTTCAACGCTACGTTTACAATGCGTCCTTCCAATGGTGCCCAGATTGGTCGAAAAGTAGGTTGATTGATGGGGCCACTTACGACGGTTTCGTAGTTGGCCTGTTTGACGTTGAACAGGTTTTCGGCGTTAAGCACCAGTCGCCATTGATCATTGTAGTGGTATTCAGCGGCTCCGGCGAAGAACCAGTAATTGGCTGCCTTCTGGTTGTTATAGAGGTATTGCGTGCCTACGTAGCTGGTTTCGATACCAAAGCGGAAATGCTTGTTTTCCCAGGCTACCGTCGTCGAGAATTTGTCCTGTGGAGCAAGCGGCAGATACGTATTATCAGTCGGTCCGTCTCGTCGGGCGAGGGTGTGGTTGTAGCCAAAATACAATTCGTAGGCTTTGTATTCCAGCCGAACGTAGGTGTCTGTGCCTACGCTGAACAGGTTATAGGGGGCGTTGATCAGTTGCGTATAGGCTCCCAGATTACTCGACGTACTGGCAAACGCCGATACAACCGGCGTGTTGACGTAGGTATAATAAAACGCCTGATCGACCTGAACGGAGAAGCCACTTTCAAACGATTTAGCGTACGCAATGTCGACGTTCGCGCCCACCGATTTTTCAGCCTTCACGGTTGCTGCGTCGATGGGCAGCAGACGCGGAAAAATCAGGCTGACGTTTAGAGCGCCGGGCGTCTGGTTTACAAATAGATTCGGCGTTTTGTAACCCGTTCCAACGCTTAGTCGCACTGTCCAGGGTTCGGATGGTTTGAGTTTTACTGACGATCGGGGCAGCAGGAAGTTGCCGAACGTATTGTGGTGGTCAACGCGCAATCCGGCTTGTATGGCCACTTTTTCCCCCACCTGCCAGTCGTCCTGCACGAAGGCACCAATTGTGCTGTAAGTGTAATCCACCAGTCGGGTACTATCAGGATTTTTACGGAATGCTTCGACGGTCAGGTTCGCACCGACGATGAGCTGCTGTTTCCCGAACCGGGTCAGATCATTGGCTTCCAGATAAACCGACGATTGGCGTCCGTCGGATAGTTTTTGGTAATCGGTATTCTGGCGATGGAACGTACTGACGGCGCCTTTAAACGTTACTGCATTAGTTTCTGACGTATTGTGGCTGGCGTTAAAATCGACTGTGTGCCGTTGCAGGTCCGTGATGTTTCGATACGTATTGGGCTGCGTACCTTCGAGAGCGGGCAAGTAGCCACCTTCGCGATGCTCGTTCGTGAAGGCGTATCCAATGTTAAGTTTGGTATGATCCGTAGGATTCCAGAAAAAACGCGGGTGAAAGTTGAACTGCTTAATTTGAGGGCTATCCGTAAAGCCATCCCCTGTTACATCTACCGCCTGCTGATTTGTATAACCACTGAACAAGGTCAAGCCCGTTTTGCCATATCTCTGTGAATAGTAGGCGTTTAGATTGGTTTCTTTCAGATTCGAATGGTTGAGCAAGGCCGTAAATTCGGGCGTCTCGGAGGTAGGTGATTTAGACACAATGTTAATCATCCCGCCGATGGCGCCACCGCCGTAGAGCGTTGAAACGGAGCCTTTAACGATTTCAATCTGCTTCAAATCCAGCGGTGGAATTTGCAACACGCCTAGATTACCCGAAAAACCTTCGTAGAGTGGTAATCCATCCCGTAAAATCTGCGTGTATTTTGGATCGAGCCCCTGCATCCGGATGGCCTGGTTGCCGTTCACCGCCGACGTTCGCTGGATGTGAATAATTGAAATATCCCCCAGAATACTGCTCACATTGCCTGGCACAACGGCACTTTCTTCGTCCATATCTTCCTGACCCAATACCTCAACTTTGATAGGTAAATCCTCAATGCGAGAGTTGGTACGGGTCGCCGTTACCGTCACTTCGTCAATGGCCTCATTGGCTGATTTAAGTCGAAAAACGAGCGTGTCGGACGTAGCGGTTATGGGAAATGATTCGGTTTCGTAACCCACAGCGCTAACCGTTAAGGCTTTGGCATCAGCAGGTAGGTTGTTAAGTCGAGCCACACCGTTAACGTCGGTAACAGCGCCAATGACTGGTTTGATAGATGTACGGATTGTAGCCCCAATAATGGATTCGTGCGTCAGGCTGTCCTCAACCCGAATGATACGATTGGTTTGGCCGAACACTCGCGCGATAACCAGCATGAACAGACTAACGAGAAATAGATTTTTCATCACTTACAGCATTTGTCAGCAAGTTTCGGGATGAATTATGGAGAGAATTTGAAGAAGTAGTTTCCGGCCAAGAAAGGTGCTCAGCTACGGAAAATTCTTCCTGACGAGTTACGCCCTTGGCTGAAGTAAACCAACCTGAAACGAATGGTTTCCCTGGTCAGCATCATATTGATACGTTAGCGGTAAGCTGTAGCGATCGCAGATCTGCTTGACTAGCGCCAGGCCTAAACCCGTTGAGTCGGGGCGGGCGGGATCTTTTACAAAGCGCTTAAATAATAGATTATCCGCAAACGGTAATGAGTTGCCTGTATTCTGAATGGTGAGTGCATCAGCCGTTAGCTCGATACTAACGCAGCCTTCATTTATTCCATGCCGGGCCGCATTTTTTAGTAAGTTAGTCAGTAGGACGATGGGCAGTTGCCGATTCATTTGAAGGTATACATCAGGCGAAATATTTCGCCTGACAGTCATATTTTTATGCTCAAAAAACGGCTTATAGTCATTCACATACTGATTGAGTAATTCACTTAAATTCAGTACGTCTTCCCTGGCGAATTGATCGTTTTCGACCTGAGTAAGCAAGAGTAATGAGCGATTCAATTGACTCATGCGGCCGAGCGCATCTGTAATGTGTTGCAGATGTGTGTGATCAGCTTCGGTCAGATGTTCAGATTGCAGAAGCAGTTCTAACTCGGCCGATGCCACCGCTAGTGGCGTTTGCAGTTCGTGCGACGCATTTTCAGTAAACTGTTTCTGCAATGAAAACTGGCGACCTAGTTTCTGCGTCAATTCATTCAGTGAGCGCCCCAGCAAACGGAATTCCTTGATGCTACTTTCTGGAAATGTAGACCCACTTGCCTCATCGAGCCGGAAACTCCCGAGTTGATCAATCGTTGAGTAAAATGGTCGCCACAGCCTGCGTGATAACCCTAAACCAATGATAACCGACAACGCCATCAGTAGTAAAAAGCCAACAATGACGCCCACGGACATTTCCCGCGATAGTTCATTGAATTCGTAATACGGCAGCTGGACGGTGATCAGATAAATCTGGCCCTTCGCCGATACGGTAGTCTGCAGTTGACGTATTGGAATTGGCTGATTATCCCCTAATGAATCCCGGATTGTCAAGTCAGAGAATTTGGAACGTATCGGCGTCATCACACGCTCAATACGTGGATTATCGTCCCAATCCGATACGTTGTTGACCGGTAATTTTTGTAGCCGAAGTTCCGTTTGTTTAACCTGACTTGTCAGAATTTCGTCTACCTCGTGTCGAATTTTTCGGTGAATGAGCGTGTAAAAGCCGACGGCACCTATCAGGGCAATCGCAAGCGCCGTTAGCAGTAAATAGCGGGCTGTCTGACTAAATAGACTCATGGCGTTCGGGTTGAAAAAACGTATCCTGCTCCATAACGGGTCTGAATATAATCGGGACAACCGGCCGCGATAAGTTTCCGGCGTAAATTTTTGACGTGCGTATATAGAAACTCGTGCGAGTCGGTGGCATCCATGGCGTCACCCCAGACGTGTTCGGCAATGGCCGATTTGGAGAGCAGTCGTTCGGCGTTGATAACCAGGAACAACAGTAATTCATACTCCTTACCCGTCAGTTTAATATCATTGTCGCGAACGCTTACTCGCTGCTGATCGGGCCAGAGCGTAAGCGTACCCGCGATCACTTTGGCCTGTCCGCCAAAAAGCCGCCGACGTAGTACCGACCGGAGCCGGGCGTTGAGTTCGGGCAGGTGAAAGGGCTTTGTCAGGTAGTCGTCGGCTCCAGCGTCGAGACCGGTAAGTTTGTCGGAAAGAGCATCTTTCGCCGTTACAACAATAATGCCCACCGTTGACTGCCGACGTTTCAAGTCCCGAACCAGATCAAGCCCGCTACCGTCGGGCAGCATCAAGTCGATCACTATGCAATCGTAGTCGTAATCATGCGCTTTTTCGGCTCCCTGCTGATACGTATCCGCCGGTGTAACGGTGTAACCTTCACCTTCCAGGTATTTCCTGACGGCCGTTTGCAACGCAGGTTCGTCTTCGATTAAGAGAACTTTCATTGGCTTATAGGTTACAGTATTCGGCTTACGGCGGTCCGTCGCTACATTGGGCTGGCGCGTCAGCACCCTCATGCTGCACCGGTCAGCCCAACGTAGCGACGGACCGCCGTAAACCATAAACCGTATACCATACATTAACCTATTGACTCCACTCGGTGGGTGTTCGGTCCCAGCGGTGATCTTTTAATTCGTGTAGTAATTCGGGCAATAAGCCGCTTCCATCACTGGCCGCGATGTTCGCTTCAACGTTACGGATCTGGCGCATACCGGGAATGGTCGTATGAACGTCGGGGTTACTCAAAATGAACCGCAGAGCCATTTCGGCCATTGTCATACCTGCCGGAATAAGCGGACGTAGTGCTTCGGCGTGCTCAACGCTGCTGTTAAGATTTTCGGGCACAAAATAGGTTGAACGCCAGTCACTGGCCGGGAAGGTTGTCTCTTTGGTGAGCGTACCAGTCAGCGTTCCTTCATCGAAGGGTACGCGGGCAATGACACCCAGATTCAGTTTGTGGCAAAGTGGAAACAGATGATCTTCGGGATTCTGGTCGAAGATGTTGTAGATCACCTGTACGGCATCGATCAGGCCAGTACGTAGCGTATTCAGGCTATTGTCCGGCTCCCAGCGATTTACAGAGATTCCCCACGCCCGTACCTTGCCTTGCCGGGTCAGTTTCGTCACCGCTTCCTGCCACTCATCCTGATCGGCCCAGGCATCTTCCCATACGTGGAATTGCTGCAAATCAATCGTTTCGACGCCGAGGTTTTTCAGGCTTTTTTCGGTGTATTCCACAATGTAATCCCCTGGAAATACGTCGGCCAGCTTGGAGTCCCGTTTCGACGGCCACTGCCGGTTTTTGGGCGGAATTTTGGTGGCCGCGTATAATTGCTTATCGCTGTTGTCTTTTAGTAGTTGATTCAAAATTTCTTCGCTGACGCCATCGCCGTAAGCCCAGGCGGTATCGAAAAAATTGCAGCCCAGTTCAACGGAGCGCTGGAGGGCACGTAGCACTTCCTGTTTGTCGGAGCCGGTCCATCCCGCCAGCCCCCACATGCCGTAACCAATTTCAGAAACTTCCCAGCCCGTGCGGCCGAATGTGCGATAATTCATGAGATAGGGTTTATTTGAACACAGAGCTACAAAGAACACAAAGTTTTACGTTTTTTTCTGTGACCTCTGTGCCTCTGTGTTCAATCTATTTTTATTGATTTAAGTTGCCATTAATTTTTCGACGAATACCTTGGCTCATTAGTGGCACATTGAAGTTGATAAGTAATCCTAACCTTTTATCTGCTAAACGTAGATAGGTGACGGTTTGTACTTCGTGAATAGGAAGCAGATTTTCTACTGCTTTCAGTTCCAAGACAATTACATCCTCAACCACTAAATCCATGAAAAACGTTTTGTTCGTTTCTATTCCTTTGTACATAACGGGAATCTCAACCTGTCGTTCTACATATAATCCCATACTACGTAATTCGTGGGTGAGACATTCCTCATAAACACTTTCTAGTAGCCCAGGTCCCAGTTCGCGATGTACCTCAATACAAGCACTTATAATTTTATTGCTGAGCCTGTTGTAGCCTATTTCATTCATAGTTACGGGATTTTAGATTGAACACAGAGACACAAAGAACACAAAGTTTTTTCATATGACTTATCTCTGTGTTCTTTGTGTCTCTGTGTTCAATTAAAAACAAGGCTTGCTTACATATCCTACAGCGATCATGAGTAAAATCACTTATATTTTGCCTTTTAAAATAGCGAACTAACGGCTGATTATCAATGAACTGTCGGCATGCTATCGGTTGGTTGATTGCCTGTCTGATGGGCTGGCTTGGGCCATTCGCGTATGCCCAGACGACCGTTACGCTTTCCGGTTACGTTACCGAAGCGACTACCGGTAAGCCCATGCCGTTTGCCAACGTTTATCTGAACGGCAGTACGCACGGCACGACGACCAATGAGCAGGGCCATTTTTCGTTAAGTGGTGTGCCGCTCGGTACGGTTGAAGTTGTGGCCTCGTTTGTCGGCTATCAACCGCAGCGGCTTACCCTTCGCATGGATGATACTCAGGCCAAAACCGCCAATTTTCGCCTGAAACCCGGCGATCAGACACTGGCTACCGTAACGGTTCGCGGAAATCCCAAAAAATGGCAGCAACACCTCAAGCAGTTTAAAAAACAACTGCTCGGCGAACCCTTTGGCGGCCAGTGCGAGATCCTGAATAGTGATGCACTCAGTTTCCATGAAGAGAAAGGGCATCTGACCGCCACCGCCACCGAACCGATCGTTATTGAAAATCATGCGCTGGGCTACAAAATCTGGTATGACCTCCTGTATTTTGACGGTACGTTTCAGAAAGTGTACTACGCGGGCACAACGCGTTTTGAGGAGCTAAAACCAGCCGATGATCGGCAGGCTAACCGATTTCGACGGAACCGCCTGGCAGCTTACAGAGGGTCGACCCGGCATTTGATGGCCAGTCTGATCGACAGTACGTATGAGCGCGAGGGATTTCTGGTCTATCAGGAAAATATGGCTGTGCCAATCGCCCGGAGTATTAATAACCACGCCACCCTGACAGGCTCTTTAAATGGGCATTTAGTGCCGCTTAAGCTTAACGAATTGATTCTGCCGGGACGATTGCCTTTCGAACGACGGCTCGTGTCGGAACGGCCACTGGTGGTTTTTTACACCAATGGTGTGTCGAGTTACTCGCCCTATACGGATGCCCGATACGCCTATTCGCAGATTCAATTACCCAACAAGCAGATGCAGCTTACGGTTGACGGCACAATTACGATGCCATTTGGTGTCGAAATACAGGGTTCGCTGGCTGATGACCGCCTGTCGACCATGCTGCCTGCCGACTGGAAACCGATTCAGCCTGAGGCTAATCCAACCGTCAATGCCCCCATAGCGACGCAGGGTAAGCTCTTGCCGCCCGATGCCCGGCTGGGCCGAATTGCGACGGCTTTTAACGACCGATTTCATGATCTGGCTCCGGTTTTATTTGTTCACATCGACAAACCGTTCTACGCTACGGGTGATCGCCTGTGGCTTAGTACGTACCTGCTCGATGCCGCTACGAATCGTCGGCCAGTTGGTGAAACCGCTATTCATGTAGATTTACTGACATCTACCGGGACGCTCGTTCAGCACCAGTGGCTGCGACTAACGGACGGTCGGGCAACGGGTAATTTCCGGCTCTCGGATTCGCTGGCTTCCGGTACGTATCGGTTGCGTGCCTACACGGATGAGGACGATGGACAGCATGGACCTGCTTTTGAGCGATCTATAGCGGTATATAACCTGCTTCGCGGTACGTCCAATATCTTGCCCGACACAACCCGGAAACCGTTGGATGTGCAGGTACTGCCCGAAGGTGGTCGTTGGGTAGCGGGTTTGCCATCCCGTTTAGGTATAAAAGTCGTAGCGCCCAATGGACATGGCCTATCTGCGATTGGTAGTATTCTTGATGACGCAGGCATTGAGGTCGCGCGTTTCACCACCAGCCCGTTTGGTATGGCTAGCGTCGTGATGACGCCCGCAGCAGGCCATACGTATCGTGCACAGGCATTGAGCGTTCACCCCGAACATCGTCACCGCTTGTCGGGAACGGCTCAATTGCCCCCAGTCGAAACCGAAGGATTATTGCTATCGGCCGACGTGGTCAGTGAAACCAACCAACTGGCTTTAGCCATAACGGGAACTAACCGCCCTGCAAAAGATTCGGCTTATGTGCTGATTCAACAGCAGGGTCGGTTGGTTGGTCAGCATAAAATCTTGCTACAGAACGGTGTCGCCCGTATTAGTTTGCCCGTGGCTACCCTGCCTTCCGGCCTCCATCAGCTAACATTATACGATGCCGCTGCCCGCCCGCAGGCCGAACGGCTGGTTTTTTTGCCGGAGCGCCTGCCGCCCGTTCGCGTGCTGATGGCAGTTAATAAACCACGCTATCAACCCCGCGGGCAGGTTGTCATGAGTTTCAATTTGAACGATGATGGCCAACCGACGGTAGCAGCGCTGTCGGCCTCCATTACGGATGCTGAGCAAGTTCCGGAAGATACCGCTGAAGCGACTATTCAGACGCATCTATTGCTGACGGGCGAACTTAGAGGACGCGTTGAGCAGCCTGGGGTTTATTTCAGAAACAGCCTGCCCGAAACGCGCCGAGCGCTGGATGACCTGCTACTGACGCAGGGCTGGCGACGGGTGCGGGGAACGCCTTCTACTGAGCTGCTCGGGGGCGTGTCGATGATGGGGCGCGTGCTGGATCCAAAAAACCAACCGATAGCTGGCGCGCAGATTATTGTGGCGTCTACCGCGCCCGGCCAGTCCTTTGTGCGGTCGGCGGGGACTGATGAAAAGGGTCGGTTTCGATTGGCGGGCCTCACCATTGCCGATACCATGAGCCTGATGACGCAACTCACTGATCGGCAATTGAAAGATATGCAGGACAAAGACGCGCACTACGTTCTGGAAGGCCCGGGGAGTTCATGGGACCCGGATACAATCAATGGGTTGCCGAACTGGACGGCTTTACAGGCGCAACTGGAGGCCGTTAAAGTGCGTCAGGAAGCCGATGCTGACCTGTATCGCGACAAAACCGCCAAACTATTGAAGGAAGTTACGGTTCGTGCCAGAAAATATGACGAACGGCCAGACGACATTCGGCAAAGAAGTCTCCATAATGGAGCTGATGCTACGTTGATGTTTGATGATAAATCCCCCCGGTTTACTAATCTCTACGAAATGATCCGGGGCCGGGTGGCGGGGGTAAGCGTATCTCAGATGACAACGGGTGGTTATCAGGTGGTTATTCGTGGAATGGGTACCCTGGTTGGTAGTCCACAAGCGCTGTTTTTGCTGGATGGGGTACCCATTCAGGACCCGGAGGGGACCGCCTTACTGAGCTTTAATCCGGGAGATGTTGAGCGGATCGAAGTACTGAAAAATGCGGGAACGGCTGGAATCTATGGCGTTCGTGGGGGCAATGGAGTGATTGCTTTTTACTCTAAACGGTTCCGCCAGGACCAGCCGTCGCCTAACCAAAAAGCAGGCATGAAGTCTGTGCAACTCATTGGTTATTCGTCAGTTATGCGAGAGTTTTATGTACCGCGCTACGAACCCGATCAGGCCAGTGAAGCACAGACTACTGCATCAACACGCGTTGATCGTCGGGACGTATTGTACTGGAAACCCGTTATGCAGACCGATGGCCAGGGGCGTAGTCAGGTGACGTTCCCTTTGTCGGATGTGGTGAGAACCCTACGTGTGACCGTGCAGGGCATCACTACCGACGGTCGGCCAGTGGTGGGCGTAAAGCTGTTTCGTGTGCAATAACGAGGCTTATTTACCCCAGGCGGGTGTGGGTGTAGCGGGATCAAAAAGCTCGTCGATATAATAGTCTCGGCGCGGGCGCTTGTCACACTCATCCCCACCAATCGGATAGCGACACGTAGCATATACATCCACATTATCGGGGTTCATCAGGCTAGTAAAAGCGCCATTGGAAAACCGATTTGTATTATGCTCCCGCTTCAGCAGGCAATGACCCAGTTCATGGAAAACAAGGCATTCGCGCTCATACTGATTGGCTTGCTGCCAGCAGAATGCATCATTGTTCAGGGTAATGCGGGGTGTTTTTCCGTTTTGCAGTAGGCACTGGCCACACACATCCCCGCTTTGTGTCGTGCCGAAAGTGATGATCAGATTAGCCGTCGAAACAGCGTTGTTTCGCTTCTGAGCCTCGTCTCGAAAGGCTTGAATAAACGGCTCAACCTCCGCCGGTACGGTGTACTGCACGGGCTCAGGTTGTGGATTGGAATCCCGTTGACAACCGATTAACGTACTGATTGTCAATAAAGTCAATGCTAAAAATGAGCGCATGAAGACTAGCTTGGAAATACTTTAAAGCTACTACATTGGCCGGGTGTTTGCAAGCTTGGCTGGCAGTCGTTCCCAGGCCAGCCAAGCAACAGCGGCCAGACAAGCCGCGAACCACCCGAACGGTAAACGTAAGTCGAGCAGTGCTAACCCCCCGAAAATGAGTGTTGTGACAAAACTGGCCAATCCCTGAAGAGCCTGGTTGATGCCGAATATTTCACCACGATCCTCATCCGTTGTCAGTTGCGCCATCAGGCCTTCAATCAAGCCCTGAATGAGTGAAAACGTCAGGCAATCAATCGTGATCAGAATATATAGCCAGACCATCGACGACCCCACCAGGCCGTAGCCAATCAACACAGGTACACCCAGCAGCGCAAACCAGAAAATAGCCCGGCGTTGATTGATGTGGTCGGCAATGTAGGTGTAAAACACATAGCTGATAATGACACCCAGTGCGCCGAAATACATGAAAAAATACGAAATGGCTTTGGCATCCATTTTTAATTCACCGAAGCTGGCGAACGTGACGAAATAGAAATAATAGCCGATGCTCAGAGTTAAGCCTAATTGCATCAGTACCAACTGTTTTAAGCCTGGATACTGACGGTTTTTGGCTAATAAACGCGTCCAAAGGGTATTTATATTAATGGATTGCACCAGTTCATTCTTCAGGACAGCAGCCTCTACACCGGGTGGGTTCGGATGCGTTTCGCGAAGGGTCCAGCTCAGAATCATATTCAGGCCCGACAGCGTGACGGCCATAATAGCTACGACTTTGGCCTGGTTCCCCTGCACTACGTCAAATAGGGTTAATAATAGGCCCGATATAGCCGGACCGATGACAAAGCCGAGCGACAGAATGGCCCCTTCAATGCCAAGATTTTTAAACAGCTCCTCTTTGGGAGAAATGTCTGTGATGGCCGACCGGACTGTAGCATACATGCCATTTGTTGTGCCATCACTGATCCGATTGGCAAAATAGTAGCCAACGCGAACGGGCAGCAGCAAACAATCGGCCAGGAACGTGCCAACGGCCGAGACAATAAAAATGGGTCGACGTCCATAACCATCGGAGAGTTTTCCCAGCAGCGGAGCCGAAAATAACTGCATCCCCAAAAACAGCGCCGTACCGACGGAAAGCCATAATTGAGGCCACTCTAATCCTTTCACGAACTCCGGCAAAATTGGCCCTACCGCCGAGCCAACGACCACGTCAATGAAGATAATAGCGTAAATATGAAGCAGACGATAGTCGCGGACGGGCCGACGGTTTGGCATGGATGAACGGGTTACCAGGCTAATGGGACTATACTATAACGTTGTCCCATGCATACGGTTCGCCATTTTAAAGCGGCAAGACATAAAACTGAGAAAGAAACGACTGACCAAATTCCTCCATAGCTCGTTGATACGTTGGCTGGAAACCATATCGCTCATAAAATTGCATAAGCTTGGACCGCGTTGCATCGGTTTCAAGTTGCAGGGTTTTAATGCCTCGTTTCAGGCACTCGTCCCGGCTGAAATCCAGGATAGCAGCAAACAGATTTTGCCCATTAAAAGGCCGTCGAATAGCTAATTTGTGAATAAAACCGGATGTATTGGCTGGTACGTCGGGCCAGAAAAGCGGGTCCTCCCATTGCAGAATGAAAACCGCAGCGGGCTCTGGCGTTGTGCCATCCTGTCTGTCAGCGTACATAACGTACAGATTATTCGTTGTGTATTGATCCAGTAAATTCTCCGGGGTAAGGGTATCAACCTCCCAAAGTTCGCGGTCGTTTTCTGCCAGCCATTGGCCAACTTCACGTAGTATGTTAATCGCCAGATCAGGCTGGTCGTTTCGGAAAGTAAACGTCATGTCTTCGTCAAATCTGTATACGTAGCAGGCATCCCGTAGGCTGCGCATACGGTTATCGATAGTCAACTCCTTCGGAGTTAGGTGAATAAATGTTTTCATCGTATGCAATGCCGTGTTCTTCCAGCAAGGTTCTGTATTCGTCGTTGAATGTTACCTGTCGATGGTGTTCTTTCTGCTTTTTGATATAGTTGATAACCCGGTCGCGCTCTTTGATCGAATACGTAAACGCACCATAGCCTTCGGCCCATCCTTCAAAATGCGGAAATAGACCACTGGCTTTCATCCAGAGCGAACTACCGACTTTGATGTCTTTTACGAAATCAGCTAACGCAATGGAAGGATGCAAATCGCTCAATATATGGATATAATCTTCGACACCATTTATTCTGAATAGCTTGCAGTTTTTATCTTTAATGACGCCCCAGATGTATTGATACAGTTCATTACAATTAGCTTCTTCAATAGTGGATTTTCGGTATTTTGTTCCAAAAACAGTGTGGTATAAAATTTGGCGATAACTCATAGGGTGTAAGCTACGTATAGGATCAGTGATAGTCAACACATACGGCGTTGTGGTAGTATGTGTGCTGTGTAGCGCGTACTCTGGTAGTACGTGCCCTGGTATCGGTATCGCGAGATCTGCGTAATCCGTACACTACGTATACGGTTATCCATAGTCAACTCCTTCGGGGTTTCATGCTATATTACTTAACCCCGAAGGGGTTGACTATAGATATCCCCAAGTGCAACTTGGGGTTAGAGTGTATGTCATGTTAAGGCTTACCCAAGCCCGAACCATCGTCCACGACTTTACTCAATACCGATACGCCATTTTCGTCGAAGGCTTCGATGGCGAAGTAATACGGGACACCAACGTTTAAGGCCCGTAGTTCAAACGTATTGGGTTCGTCGTTCCAGAACTGGTAGTTCTGATAGAGCTTGTCGGGCGCAATGCCCCAGCGAATATTGTAGCCCACCGCGCCGGGCACTTTACTCCAGGAAAGATCGGCGTTGCGCTGGTCTTTTTGCCGTTTGGCGGTTAACGTAGCAGGCGTTGCGGGGGCTTTACCCGATCCATTGCCGAACACGCGAAAGGCGTTGATTGCCAGATGCGAACCCGCTACGTATACGTGCTCATACCGAACGTAGCGCGCCCGTACAGGCTTGCTCAGTTCGACGTAAGCGGAGGCCCGGTCGCGTTTGGGTTCTTTGGTGAGGTCGGCCACTACGGCCCACTTTTTGTTATCGGTTGAGGTCAGGATTTTGAACTGCGTATAAACCGTTGAGTCGGAGTCATACACGGTTTGCTTGTAGTCAATGTAGTCGACCTGAACCGCCCGGATTTCCCGCTCGGCGCCCAGGTCAGACGTTAGCGTTTCACCCGGTTTGTTATGAGCCGCCACCCAGAAGGTACGTGGGTTTTCATCCACTACATTGGCGGCAACCCGCATCGTATCCGTAGGAATGGATAAGGTGGATGACGCGACAACGGGTTTTTTGTAGTTCAGCAGCATCCAGCCAGTGAAAAGTGCATCGCTGTCCGTACCGCTCTGGCTAGCTATTTTTTTGGTTGGTAGGTAATGCGGAAAATCCCCGAAACGGGTGTTGGCAAACATCTGGTCGTCCTTGTCGAAACCAGCCGGATTCATCACGATTCGCCGTTCCATCCCCCAGTTATAGCCAATCCAGGTGGTGCCCGTGTTCCAATAGTTACCGAAATTATCCTGGAACGTATTGCCATGTCCGCAGCCCGTGGCAAAGCCCCCCGGCTTGTAAGCAACCGGATTGTAGGGTGCATATTCGAACGGCCCCAACGGATCTTTGCCGACATACGTACCGTTGCCATAAACGTTGTACTCAGTGCCGGGGGCGCCGTATTGCAGGTAATATTTACCCTTGTACTTAGTCATCCAGGCGCCTTCGGTGAATGGTTTGAAGGGGTCGGAGTGATTCGGGCCGAAGCGTTCCCATCCGTGTTTGTAGGGGTCAAGCCAGAGCATAGCTTTGTAGGCTTCGGCCGGATTATTGCCCGCATACGTCAGGTTGCGCTTTTTATCCAACTCGGCACCAAAAAGTGGATAAACGTTCGATGAGCCCCAGTACATATACCACTTGTCGGTATCGTCGTCGTGAAACAGGGCCGGGTCCCAGGGGCCAATGTCTTTGGGCAGTCGTGGCAACCAGCGGTTATAGAATTTCAGCTTCCCCTTTTCGGGTTCGGTAGAATAAAAAATAGGTCTTTGTTCAAAGGTGGATTGAAACAAATACAACGTATCGCGAACCGACAAGGCAGCTGGAGCGCACATATCTTCCATAGGCCATTTGTCGGGGACGATGTAGTTCCAGTTGACTAGATCTTTGGAGTGCCACCAGCCGCCCTGAATCGTGACGAACAGATAGTACTCATGCTTGTGGTTAACGATAACCGGGTCGGCCCCGGACCGGTAGGATATTTTCTCGTTCAGTTGCTCAAAATTATACCGATAGCTGATGTCCATCGGGTTGCAATACGTACGGGCGGTCACTTGTTGCTGCGCCTGAACAACAGGACTTACCGTATAGATTATCAGAAGAAATAAGGTCAGGAATTTCACAGAATAGCAAGTGTTTAGGTAGGGTAATTAACATTTGCACAGGCTCACAAGTTAAGCAGCTATGGCTAATATAAACAAAACGATTTTGCAATCACTGGGCAGCGGACTGGCCGGTGCCTGCGCCCTGAATATCCTACATGAAACCGTCCGGCAATTTATTGATGAGGCTCCCCGCGTTGATATTGTGGGCGAGCGGGCTATCAAAAAGATGGTGAAAAAAGTGGGTGAGGAACCACCCACCGGCGATGCCCTTTATACCTGGACATTAGGCAGCGACATTGTTTCTAACGCCCTGTATTATAGTCTGGTGGGCCTGGCCAAACCGAAGCATGCCCTGCTGGCAGGGAGTGCGCTTGGGTTGGCCGCTGGTGTAGGAGCCGTTGGTCTTCCCGGCCCGATGGGGTTAGGAACCGCCCCCACAAGCCGAACCCCGGCTACGGCAGCTATGACGATCGGCTGGTATCTGGTCGGTGGGCTGGTAACGGCGGGCGTGTATACATGGCTGAAACGTCGTTAGCCTGATTGGTCAGCTTGCCGACTTTCTTCATCAGCCTGTTCAGTCTTCATGCTGTCGTATGAACGTTTTGGTATTCATACGCTCTTTTATTGACGAATCCGAACGTATTGTCTACCCATTTTTCTGGGCCACTATCCTGGAAGCTAGCCGCGACTGGCTATCAGGATAGTGGCTACAGCATAAACGGCTAGTGTTAAACGCCAAGTTGTAAACGAACGGCCAAATCCTCGTCAATCAGTTCACGATTTATCCAGACACCAGCCAGATTTCCTTTCACTACGGCTAGTGACACCTGGCGCATGGGTGAACTAGTGTCGCCCGCAGCATAGACGCCCGCTACGTTGGTTTGACCGAACTCGGCAACTTTAATTAAACCCGATTCGGTGTGGTCGCAGCCTAGTTGGTTCGCTAAATCGGAATGTTGCCGAAACGCAACCCGGCTGAAAATGGCGTCTAATTCATAAGCAGATCCATCCGTAAAACGCAGATTTTTTAATTGCCCGTTCTCATGCTCAATAGCCGCTATTTCGGTTTCGAGGATTGGAATATCGAGTTGATCGAGCACCTGCCGCTGGTCGGAGGTGAGGCCGGAGGGACCATTTGTGAAGAGCGTCATCGTAGGGCTCCAGTGCTGAATATGCCGCACCATTTCGTAGGCCGTGTCGCCGTATGCCAGAATTCCAAGCCGCTGACCATGAACTTCGTAGCCGTGACAATATGGACAATGCAGCACCGAACGTCCCCAGCATGCTGCGAAACCAGGAATGGTCGGCATTAGATCTTCGACACCGGTTGCCAATACTAATTTCTTTGTGTCAATCTGTTGACCGGTTGCCGTTTTTATCACAAAACCGCTCGATCCAGCGTAAGCGTTGGTTACTAAATCATTCAGGAAAGAAACGGTTGGATATTGAAGGACTTGCTCTTTGGCGATGGCCGAAATAGTAGCGGGTGTTTCGCCGTCGCGCGTCAGAAAATTATGCGAATGGGGCGTCTGCCGATTACAGGGTTTGCCATTATCAATGACAAGAACGTTTCGTAACGACCGCCCCAATGTCATGGCTGCACTTAACCCGGCATAACTGCCTCCTATAATAATGACGTCGAATGGATTTGTCTGCTGCATAATACGGATTGTTTGCAGCAAAGGTAGAGGCTTTATTTATAAATGCAACGCTGTTGCATTTATAAATAAAGCCTCTTTTTGTCCATAGAGATTTTCTGGCTTTGGTTTAAAAATCAAAGGTTTACCTCAATTCCCTCTTCCTCAAGGTATCGGCCAATATTGAAATATTGACCGTCCAGAAGTTCCAGGTCACGGTGCCAATCCATTGTGAGCCAGGCATCAGCGTTACGTTCGGCCACCATCACCTGTTGCGAACTGCTGAAAACCCAGATGACTTTATCAGAACCGAAGTCGAGTAGCTTTTTCGTTTTACGGTTGATGTAATTAAAATCAGCGACTTTCGATATGTCGGCTTTCACATCAATTTCAATGGCTACTTTAGCGGGAACACTAACGTATTGCGTATTGATCTTATCCGGCGTCAGTACGTTCCGGTCATAAATAGCGACATCGTGCGAAAGATTATTGCGGTGATCAATATGAACACCGGCTTCATTCGATGCGAACCAGTATTTTTTTTCATCTAACTGACGAATCATAATACACATAAAGTAAGAAACAAGTACCCACTGCAAGGAACTGGAACCCATAATGTCTTCTGGCAATTTTTTGCCTGCCAGTACGTCTTCATAGCCGAGATAATACAGCGGACGTCCGTCAAGCATTTCATATACCAGCGATTCCAGGGCAACCGGCGGCTGCTTCTGGGCAGAGCCTGGGTTGCGTCGCTTACGAGGTTGCTGTTGTGTTACGGCCTGCATACGTGGATTTTTAAGCAAGATACTACAAATTCATGCGCTTCAACTCGCCTACAGCATGGGCGGCTGCGCGGGCGGTCAGGGCCATGTAGGTCAGCGAGGGGTTTACGCAGGAGGAGGAAACCATGGCGGCACCGTCTGTGACAAATACGTTCTTTGCACCCCATACTTGATTCCAGGAGTTCAGCACCGACGTTTTCGGATCGCGGCCCATGCGCGCTGCCCCCATTTCGTGAATGCCAATGCCCTGATTTTTTGTGTTGTCGTTACGTGTCTTAACGTTCTTCAGACCAGCCGCTTCCAGCATTTCAGCGGCATCGTTCATCATCGCTTTGCGCATGCCGATCGTGTTGTCGCCCCAGGCGGCATCGAACTCAATGATGGGCAGACCCCACTTGTCTTTCTTGTCGGAAAGACGCATTCGATTGCTTGGATCAGGCAATGTTTCGCCAAAGCCACCGATATTAAATTCCCAGCGACCGGGCTTGGTGAGGTTGTCTTTAAATTCCGGGCCAAACCCATCTTTAGTTGCGCCGGCCACCCAGTCCTGACGGGCACCCCGGCCCTGATAACCAAATCCCCGCACAAAATCTTTTCGCTTATCGTCGCCCCAGTTGGCAAAGCGGGGAATGTAAATCCCGTTGCCCCGCCGACCGAAATAGTACATATCCTGTAAACCCTCGAACTCTCCTGATGCTCCGGCCCCTAAATGATGGTCCATCAGATTTCGGCCCAACTGGTCCGAATCATTACCAAGGCCGTTTGGGAAACGCTTGGAGGTTGATTGCATCATAATCCAGGCTGTGTTCATCGTCGATGCGTTCAGGAAAATGATTTTAGCGTGATACTCCTGCGTTTGTTTTGTGTTCTGGTCGATGACTCGAACGCCAGTGGCTTTATTTTTCTGCTCGTCGTAAATAACCTGGTACGCAATCTTATCCGTAATAACGGTTAGGTTACCCGTTTTTACGGCGGCTGGCAACGTAGCGGATTGGGTGCTGAAATAGGCACCGAACGGACAACCGCGCACGCATAAGTTTCGGAATTGGCACGACGCCCGGCCTACGTCGGTATGGACTTTCTGCGCGACCGAAATAATGGCCGGGCGACCGATCACCAGATGGCGATTCTTGAAGTTCTTTTCAATGCCCGCTTTCGCCAGTAGTTCAATACTGTTCATCTGCATAGGCGGCACAAATTCGCCATCAGGCAAAACCGCCAGCCCATCGCGATTTCCCGAAACACCCGCAAATTTCTCGACGTAAGAATACCAGGGTGCCAGATCCTTGTATCGAATTGGCCAGTCGACTCCGTGACCGTCTTCGAGGTTAGCCGTGAAGTCCCGTTCGTTGAGCCGGTAACTTTGTCGCCCCCACACGAGCGATCGGCCACCCAGATGATACGCACGAATCCAGTCGTACGGCCGCTTTTCGATGTAAGGCACATCAACATCTTTAGTGAACATATGCCGCTGATCTTCGCCGGGTTTCCCGCCGGAGCGCGCATTGGCCCAGTATTCTTCAGCGGCCCAAAGTTCGATTTTACCCCGGTGTGGAAACTCCCAGGGGGCTTTCATCGCCGTAGGATAATCTGTTACGTGCTTCAGGTCGGGCCCACGTTCCAGCATCAGAACCTTCAGGCCTTTCTGAGTCAGTTCTTTGGCGGCCCAGCCACCCGATATACCGGAGCCTACGACGATGGCGTCATAGGTCATCCCTTTTTTAGCGTCGAGATTGAGGTTCATGGATGTTAGTCGTTAGTCAAGGGTCGATAGGGGTTAAACAATAGTTTTGTTAGTTTATGGCCAGTCTCTAGCGACGCTTGACTAACGGCTATCGACTAAGTGTTACGTGGCCCACGCTTTTTGTCCGTCTTTCAGTTTGACAACGCCTTCATAACGACCCGGAATGGGTACGTAGGCCAATGCCTGAGTGCAGCCGATTTCGGAACTGAAATACCCCAGAATAGTCAGCTCTTTTACCAGTTTGAAAAATGGGGTTAGCGGAGCGTTTTTCTCCGCATCTTTTGCGACAACGCCCGTTTCGGCATCTACCAGCTTGGCTTCGGTCTGATCGCTACCGGCGGGGGCAAACGCGCCCAGATTGGTTTCAGGATCTTTGGCCAGTTTTTCCTGCCGTTTAGGATGTTCCTTCGCTTCCGTTTTTGCCATTTGCTCAAACTGCTTGAGAATAGCCGTTTTCTGCTCAATCGATAAGTCAACAAATGATTTGCTATACGCCTTCCGGCTTTCTGCCTCAACGGCGTCCAGGCCCTTTCGAAAGTGTTCCTGCTGGGCTGGCTTGTAGCAATCTTTGAGGATCAACTGAATAGTCGATGCAACGTTGGCTTCTTTGGCACCCGGCGTCGACGTAGCGGGCATGATCACTTCGGTGATTTCATCAAGCAAAGCTGTCTGGTCAGCCCGCAAGGCGAAGGTTGATGGCATACGCTTCCCAACTCGATGGGGTTGATACCCCTCAAGAATTGACGCCATCGTTGGTGCCGAAAGCGCGCTGCCCATCGTGAGGGCTACCTGAAGAATGGCTTCTCTACGTTTCATAGTAACTTGATAAAAACGCGTTGACCGGGCTACGTTCTGATAATGGAGACCGATTTATCATGTCAATCGCCCTATTATGCAGATGTAGTTTGTGTAAAAAGGAAGAAAACGGTAATCCTACTTATCCGATTCGACAGGATTGAAGTAGCTCAAAAGCAACAAAATAGCCTTTACGGTGTGCGCCTACATCTATTGCCTAATCGTCTACTTTTTACTTAAAATGCGCTTCCGGTGCTGAATGCCCCACAGGCGGAGTTCATTGATGACTTTTTCGAGCGATTGACCATAAGGCGTCATAGAATAGTCAATGACCACCGGGTAGGAATCGTGAACAGTACGTTTCACCAGGTCATTCATCTCCAGTTCCCTCAATTCCTTCGACAGCATTTTGTCAGTAATGTTCGGAATTTCTTTCGCTATCTGTCCGAAACGTTTGGTGCCAAAGGAAAGAGCGATAATGATCGGCAGCTTCCACTTGCCGCTCAAAATATCCAGCGCATCCCTAACGGGAAGAATCATGCCCGTGCATTCATTATGATCGGCGGGTGTATGTGGCGTAAACTGGTCAATATCTTCTGAAAGTGCGGTCTGTGTTTCCATATGATTCTCGTTCTGCTATACCAAAGTATAGCGCTATACAACGGTATAGTACTTTATTGTGTATAGCAAATATAGATAAGTTTGCCATCGTCAACAAGAAAGTTGACCGAAAAAACGTAAACACATGAAACGAGATAAAATAATCTATTGGGTAGCCACGACCCTTATTGTCCTGAGTTTAGGATTCGCCGGCTTTGCCTATTTCACAGATCCTGCTGTGAAGGCTGGGTTTAAACATTTAGGGTTTCCTGACTATTTCCGGGTAGAATTAGGCATTGCCAAGATTATAGCCGCCCTGGTGCTGGCGATTCCTGTTGTACCAGCCCAAATTAAAGAATGGGCGTATGCGGGAGTGGGCATTACGTTCATTTCGGCGGCCATTGCCCACATCAGCAGCGGTGACCCCGCAGGCGTAGTAGTAGCGCCCGTCATTTCCTTCATTATCCTGGTCGTTTCCTATCGGTACTACCATACACAGCAGGTTGTGCGCGGTCAATTTGCGTAAGATGATATTATAGGGATTACTAGCAAAAATGAACGAACCTACGTAGTAACCAGTCGTCTGATTACTACGTAGGTTCGTTCGCTTATAGTCTGATTGTTCTTACTTGGCGGCCAAAATGTCGATCTGCTCAATAACTGGATCGGTTGCCAGCAGATCAGCGGAATTGGCCATCAGCGCGGCTGCTATGGGCCCTTGTAGATGTGCCGTCCGTCCGGCTTCGTCTGGAAACGTATCGAAAATGCCAAATGTGGATGGTCCCAACTGGGTAGCATACCAGGTAATGGTGGCAGGTTCGTCCTGGGCGAGGGCCAAGCCACTCTTTAGAAAATCAATCACTGCCTGTTCTTTGCCAGGCTTGGCTTCCAGCCGTACCAGTAATCCTACCTTGATCATAATCGCTTGATTTTTAGACTGATTAATTCTCAGGTATATTCGGCTCAGCTCCGTATATGGATTGCGGTAACTCAATAAATTTCTCTTTCTGAACGCTTCAGATTAACTACATCGAATCTAACAGACCTCAGTTTCGCAATCATCCTGAGCCACCGTTTCGGTCTCAAGCGTGGCGTGACTGATGTTGCGGTGTTCAAGCCGATGACGGGCGTCGTGTTTAAGGGTCGCAATTTGTGCGTCGGAAAGGCCCGGTTGCAGCACAAGGTGGGCTGTGAGCGCATTTTCGCTGGTGCTCATGGCCCATATATGAACATGATGGACGTCTTCAACACCCTTGACCGACCGAAGGTCAGTCAGTACGCCCGGAAGATCGATACCTGCCGGAACGCCATCCATCGAAAGGCGCAGGCTGTCGGTCAACAATCGCCAGGTCGACCCCATAATTACAATGGCGACAAGAAGGCCAATAACCGGGTCTAACCAAACCCAGCCCGTGTAGCTGATAATAATACCTGACACGACCACGCCCAGCGAAACCAGCGCATCGGTGGCTAAGTGCAGATAAGCTCCTTTCACGTTCAGGTCATGGTCTTTATCGTTGAAAAACAACAAGGCCGAGGCCGCATTGACCAGCATACCCACCCCAGCTACCCAGGCTACAGGTCCGCCCGCAACGGGTTCGGGGTGACGGAAGCGACCAATGCTTTCCCATAAAATAGCGCCGATAGTGATCAATAAAACGACGGCATTGGTCAGCGAGGCTAACACCGTACTTTTTCGGTACCCATATGTAAAGCCCGGCGTTTGGCGCACGCGCGCCAGTCGGAAAGCGAGCAGCGACAGCAACAGGCTGGCTACGTCGCTCAGGTTATGGCCCGCATCGGCAACCAGGGCCAGTGAGTTATAATAAAATCCGAGAACGAACTCGACAATGACGTAACCAGCGTTTAAAACGGCACCGATAATCAACGCCCGGTTAATGGATGTTAACACAACCGGTCCGTGACTATGACCCGCGTGTGTGTGGTCGTGGTTGTGTTCCTGATGAGCGTGCGCCATATTTCGGTGTAGTCTGGACGCAGGTCCACGCTACGTATCAATGGTTAATTGACTGCTATCGTAAATGATTCTACCAACTCTGGAACGTACTATTGGTTACGCAGGCCGGTAACTGGTCTGCTGTTATAACCAGAAAAGTAGGATTGTCGATTTCTTAATTGCAAAAGTAGAGGTCAGGGACATGCAACAGGTAATCAAAAGTAAAGGCTGTAGACTAATCCTGTGGTGTTGTGAAAAAGATATACGATGAAACCGATGAACAGGACAATGACGGCAGTGACTGGTCGAAATTTATTGCGTTAAATGAACCTAAGTGACTGGGCTAGTGGGCTCATCATATTTTTTGGTAAATGGATGGATGAGCGCTTCGACTAAAGCTTTGTCGGAAGTAATTAGTAAAAAAGACCAGACTATTTTCAACTTCGATACAGAAAAAGCTACCCAAACTGTCCGCGAATTAGTTATTAGATCTACATAATCAATCACAGCCTTCTGTAAATACCTGACTAGAAGGCCTTACCTTCGCTACTATGAATTTCTGCGGACCTTACGACAAACAACTTGCTGCCCAGTATCAGGCTTTTCTGCCGTCTCCTTTACTGGCAGGCTGGGAATTTCGGCAAAAATCAACGGTAGTTGGAAATGTAGACTGGCAATCGCTGGCGAAAACGCAGGAATGGGTATTGACGGCGGCCATGCGTCGCGATTTGCTGAATGATAAATGGGCGGTCATCATTACGGATACCGATCAAATAATCCAGTATACGAATCCTAATTTTGAGGAAATGACAGGTTATGCTGACCATGAAGCCATTGGTCGTCGGCCTACTTTTTTACAGGGCGCAGGGACCTCGCCACACGTTCGTCAGCGAATTAAACAAGCCATCGAACGGCAAAAGCCTGTGAAAGAATGGATTATGAATTACCGGAAAGACCAAACCACCTATTGGTGTCAGGTTATGATTTGGCCAATTGTTAACCGCCAGAAACAAGTAGTCAACTATATAGCCTTCGAGCAGGAGGTTCCCTTCGATGAGTCTTACATCGACCGCTAAGCATGAGCACATCGGCTGTCCGCGTTGCCAGCGTCCTTTCGAATGCCGGGTGGGCAGTATTAATCTGTGCCAGTGTCAGTCGCTCACGCTGACCGATGAGCAACGGCAATACATTAGTGCACATTATCAGGGTTGTCTTTGTGCCGACTGCCTGCTGACACTACGTTCGGAATACAATCAATTGACTCATCAACAGACGATTACCAAATTAGTACATGGCCATTAACGAAACGCCTTCCATCTCCGACCGAATTGCGACCGCCGAAACCCGAATTTTTAAGGCTGTCTTTCCCAGTACAACCAATCATTACGATACGTTATTTGGCGGCACTGCGCTGCAACTGATGGACGAAGTGGCCTTTATTACGGCTACGCGGTTTTCCCGCAAACGAATGGTCACGGTTTCGTCCGACAAAATCAATTTTACCAAGTCGATACCGGCCGGTACGATCATTGAACTGGTTGGGCGAGTAGAACACGTAGGCAATACCAGCATTCGGATCGCCGTCGAGATTTATGTCGAAGAAATGTATTCGATGGAGCGGCACCAGGCTATCCATGGGACCTTTACATTCGTGGCGCTTGACGAAGACAAAAAGCCCATTCGCATTGTGTAGATGAGCGCCCAGGAGTTGGTATTTCTCCATAAACTTTAATCAAGAGAGTCTGAAACATCACGATCGCGCTATACCTTTGTCCCGTCATGAAAAACGCACTGGTATATATTCTCCTTGTCGCGACGCTGCTGCCCAGCATCAGTCCGTGGGGAACCATTGCGTACTACCACGTCAATAAGGATTACATCGCGCGTGTCCTGTGTCAAAACAGAGATAAGCCTATGCTCCACTGCGATGGACAATGTTATTTAGCCAAGCGGCTAAAAGCTCAACAGGATAAGCAGGATAAAGAAACTACGCAGCGGGTGCAGAATTCGCCCGTAGTACAGCTGTTTTGTCAGGCCAACCTGTTGTTTCAATTTCGCCAGAGCTGGCCTGTATTGGATTCGGCCGCGTTTTCGGCGTATCATTTTCCTGCTTATACCGCCCCATTAGCGGGTCTGTTTCATCCTCCACAAGTGTAAGTCCAGATCCTTTTTTGTCATACTGACGAAGGAAGCACCTTATATTCTCCTGACAGAATGGTTTGGAAAGATTAAGATGCTTCCTCGGTCAGCATGACAAAAGGCAATGGCTAATGCTCCGCTCACCGGTATTATTAGCTTCTTTCTCACATAGTTTCTCGACTTAAAACTAAATTTCTTGTGAATATTTATAAGGTTCTCATAACCTGTTGGTTATGGGCTATTTCTGCATGCTATGCCTTGGCACAGTTTGCTGGTCAGGGGCTTGTTTTCGACGCCCAGACCAAAGAGCCACTGCCCGGCGTAACGCTGGTGTTTTCTGATGGGGAATCAGGTGTGATTTCCGATGCAAACGGGCGATTCTCACTGGCTAATAAGGCAGCCAAAGTCGTTGTATCGGCTGTTGGCTATCGAAAACAGGCCGTTGTGGTAACACCTGGCCAGCCGCTACGTATCGCGCTCGAACCGGCAACGGAAGATCTGCAAACGGTGGTTGTAACGGGCAATCGCGAAGCCGCGCTACGTACCGAAACGCCGATTGCGATCTCGAAACTGTCGGCCAAACTGATTAACGAGACCAAGCCCACGAGCATTTACGAGGTGATCAATAAAACGCCCGGTGTACTCATGGTGAACCTCAATAATGAGCAGCATATGATGGCCATTCGGCAGCCAATGACCACCAACGCTTATTTTCTGTACATGGAAGATGGCGTGCCCATCCGGCCGATGGGCGTGTTCAACCACAACGCGTTGCTGGAGATGAATCAGTTTACGGTCAGCTCTATTGAAGTAGTTAAAGGGCCGGTATCGTCGATTTATGGGCCAGAGGCCGTGGGTGGCGCGGTGAATTTTATCACCCAGCGACCAACCGCCGTGCCAACGGCTCGTATTGGAATTCAGGCCGATCAATGGGGGTATCAGCGTGTGCAGGTTGGGGCAGGAGCAACGCAGGGAAAGTTTGGTATATACGTAGGCGGCTTTGTATCCCGGCAGCGGAACTCGTGGCTGGCCAGTTCGGACTATGATAAGTCTTCCTACTTTATCCGGCTCGAATATGCGTTCAGCGCCCGAACTCGCCTGACAGGCACGCTTTCGTATAACGACTATAGTTCTCAAACCAGCGGTAGCGTCGACAGCACGGCCTTTTTTGCCCGGCAATACGTTAGCACAACCGATTTCACGTATCGAAAAACAACTTCTTTACGAAGTCGATTGACGCTTGAACATGACTGGCGAAGCGGCTCCCAGTCGTTCGTAACGGCCTTCGTACGGAGTAACAGCGTCGGGCAAAATCCGGCCTATTCGATTCGGTGGACAACGGGTGCCGCAACCGCTACGGGCCAGATCAACAGCAACGATTTTAAAAGCTATGGCTTCATTGCCCAGCACACGCAAAAACTGAATTTCCTGACTAGTAAGCTCATTGTCGGTGCTACGCTCGATCTGTCGCCCAATACGTATCTGGCGTATCAAACTAATTTGACGGCGCAGCTTCGGACCGACAAAAAATCGGTTGAGAAGTACACGCAGGTAGAGGAACGCCCTGATATTCAATTGGCTAACTACCAGGCTGATATTCATAACGTAGCAGCTTATGCGCAGTATGATTTCGAGCCATTGCCCAAACTTCGGGTGTCGGCGGGACTGCGCTATGACCGGATGGCGTTCGATTACATCAACGCACTGGACAAGAGTTCGGGTGGAAAATCGTACAGCCAGGTGACGCCCAAAATCGGGGCGACGTATGAGCTGGGCCACGGGAAAGGCTTGTATCTTAATTACGCCAAAGGATTTTCGCCCCCCGCGCTCACGGCTATTTTTCTCAAGCGGAACATCCCAACAGCCACGGGTGATCTGTTCTACTACAACCTGCAGCCCGCCAAATTCGACAACCTGGAAATTGGCGGCTGGGCGTCGTTGCTGAACAACAAGGTTTACCTGGATGCAGCTCTATATCAGATGAATGGCACAAACGAGTTGCTCAATATCCGCCAGCCCGATAACTCAACCGATTATCAGTCGGCGGGTAAGACGCTGCATCGGGGTGTTGAGCTAGGCGTTACGTATCGTCCTTCGAAACAGGTGTTTTTTCGGTTTGGCGGCACACACGCGGTGCACCAGTTTGTGGAGTTCACGCTCAGCCAGCGGGCTTCCGACGTACTACAGAACGTCAATGGAAAGGACATGCCATCGGCTCCTAGAACGCTCTGGAATACCGAGATCAGCTATTATCCGGCCTGGTTCAGGAATTTCCGGGCCTCGGCTGAATGGCAGCACGTAGCCAGTTGGTATCAGAACCAGACCAACACCGTTAATTACGGCGGCTACGATTTTGCGAACGTTCGCGTGGGCTATGAATGGAAAGGCATTGAGGCCTTTTCAAACATCCTGAACGTAACAAACGCGCTTTTTGCCACCAACGCAACGCGTGGCAACAACACCACCGACCACACTACGTATACCCCGGCGGCTCCGCGCACATTCGTAGTGGGGATTCAATATAGTTTCACCGGCAAACGCTAAACAGATGAAAATATTAACTGGAATACTGCTTGTATTGAGCCTGTTGGCAGGGAGTTGCCAATCAAAAACGAACGAACATAGCCATCATGAAGAAGCTACAAACGTAGCGGGTCCCGTGGCTGAACTGGAAAAACAGGTACTGGCTACCCACGACAGTGTGATGACGCAAATGAGCGAACTGATGCGACTTAAAAAGGTGGTGTCAGCTCAGTTGGAAAAGGTGAAAGATGATGCTGCCAGGAAACAGGGGCTGGTCGTTCATGAGCAGCTAGAGGGGGCGGATCAACTGATGATGGACTGGATGCATGAATACAACGGCGATACGCTAAAAAAGCTGGATCAGGCTCACGGACTTGTCTATTTGAAAGATCAACAGACGAAAGTCAACACGGTGCGCGAGGCAATGCGGAAAAGTCTGGCTGACGCTAAACGGTATATAAACTGATGAAGCGGACAATTTTATATCCAGTCATGATCTGCCTGGTTGGATTCTGGTCGTGTGACACAGAAAAACTGCCTTACATAGGTGAACCTGAACTAGTCAAAAAAGTAGTCGATGGCAAGGCCGTTGAGGAAAAGGAATACCCCGTCATTCCAGGTTTTCAATTCATAAATCAGGATGGGAAGCCGGTAACGCAGCGTGACTTTGCTGGTAAAATCTACGTAGTGGATTTCTTTTTCGTCACTTGCCCTACTATCTGCCCGATTATGAAACGCAACATGCTGACGGTGTATGACGCCTATAAAAACAGCCCTGACGTTCGTATTCTTTCGCACACCATCGACCCCGATCATGACACGCCTGCTGTGTTGAAAAACTATGCGAATGAATTGAATGTAACCGGAACGATGTGGCAATTTGTAACGGGTAATCGCGAGCAGATTTACGACATTGGAGAAAACCATTATCTGGTTACGGCGAAGAAAGACTCGACGGCGCCGGGTGGTTACATCCATAGCGGAGCCTTTGTGCTGATTGACAAAGAGAAGCACATTCGGGGCATGTACGACGGTACGACCACTGAGGGAACGACAAAACTCATTGCCGATATTGAAAGGCTACGGGAAGAGTATGATTGACTAACTAATTTAAAAACAATGACTTACTCATTTCTATTTCCAATTTTAGGCTGGCTTTTGGCGCTAACAACCCCTGTTGAAACGGCTGTTTCGAACCCTCAATTTGTGGGCGCTGTTCCGCGCCTGACTACCGACGCGGCAGGCAATCCGCTGTTAAGCTGGGTTGAGAAAGAAGGCGACAAAGGGGCTGCTTTTTACTTTGCTACATCGGCAGATGGTGGTCAAACGTTTGGCGAGAAAACCAGGGTAAAAGCCCCCGCGACGATAGCTGTTCATGCTGAAGGAATGCCCAAAATTGCGGAAAAAGCCGACGGTACGTTGCTGGCCGTTTTTGAAGTGCCGAAACCCACCGAACAGTCGCGATTTGCGGGTGATCTGCTCTACACACTATCCACTGATAAGGGTAAAACGTGGACCGATGCAAAGCCCGTTCATCAGGATGCATCGCCGGGCAAAAGTCACTCATTCAGTGATATAACGCGCTTGCCCAATGGCGAAATCGGCATTGCCTGGCTCGATGAAAAACGGCCCGGACGAGAGGGGCGACCGGTGGTATTTGCCCAAACGACGAAAGGAAAAGGTTTTGGCGCGGCTGTGCTGGTTGATGACAATGCCTGCCAGTGCTGCCGGACGAATGTGTTTGTCGACGCGAAGAAAAACATCCACCTGACGTATCGCGACCTACTGCCATCGGCTCAAAAAGGCGAAATCGCTTCCCGCGACATTAGTACGGCTGTCTCGGTAGATGGTGGCAAAACATTTAGTAAGCCTCAGGTCGTTTTTGCCGATCATTGGCAGGTGAACGCTTGCCCACATGCAGGACCCGTAGTGACGCAATTGGGCAGTGATATGCTGATAACGTGGTTTTCGGGAAAGGAAAATGCGGTTGGATTACGGCTTGCCCGGCTGGGTTCGGATAAATTAGCGTCGAGCGTGCTATCAAACCGGGCAAAACATCCGCAAGTGGCAACGGCTGGTAGTCAACTCGTTTGGGTGTGGGACGAATCGATCTCCAAAGATGGTTCGGGCCAAATGGGTTCCTTCGTGCAGCGGATTGGGATGCGGACGTTTGACGGTAAGGCGAGCAGTGCTACTACGTATATCACCCCCGAGTCTGTCGATGCTACGTATCCCGCTCTGATGGCGACGAAACAGGGTGTGCTGGTTGCTTATGAGCAGACCAAGGGAAAAGAGAATACCGTGATCGTCGCCCGGTTGCTGGAGGTTCAGTAGCCTATAAGGCAAAATTATATTACCTTATCTACTCTCTGAAAACTAGAGGAGGGGTGTAGAGCCAGCCTTTTTAGCCCCTCTCCTGCTTTTAGGGGAGGGGTTGGGGTGGGGTAATATAACGAGTGGTACTTTTAAACGACTACGTACTAAATCCCCGGCCAACAATGGTTGGGGATTTCACGTTCTACAAACAGGAACACTGTTGCTGAGTGCCATAGAAGTGGTTTCGACGGGCTTACTTAATTTAGCTGCTGTTTTGAAGAACCGCTATCGGAAGACACCATGCGAATTTTGATTGTTGAAGATGAATGGGAAGTTGCCTCACTCATTAAAAGTGGTTTGGAGGAATATGACTTCGAAGCCGATATTGCCGGACATGCCATAGAGGCACAACAGCAACTGGCTGAACACGAGTATGATACGGTGATTCTGGATGTAAACCTGCCAGTAATCAATGGCTTTGATCTGTGCCGGATGATTCGGAATAAGTTCGAAACATTGCCGATCCTGATGCTGACGGCTTTTGGTACTACCGACAGCAAAGTGAATGGTTTCGACGCGGGTGCCGATGATTATTTAGTAAAACCTTTCGAGTTTCGTGAACTGGTTGCCCGGCTTCGGGCGCTCAACCGACGGAGTGGAGCTGCACAACAGGAAGCTTCGGTGCTTAAAATTGCTGATCTGGAATTCAATCAGCAAAGCAAATCCGTAAAGCGCGGCAACCAGAAAATTGTTCTGACGGCCCGCGAACTGGCGCTGCTCGAGTTTTTTATGAAAAACCAGAACCGGGCTCTTACCCGGAACGAGATTATTGAGCACGTTTGGGACCTCAATTTCGACACGGGTACCAACGTAGTAGACGTGTACGTAAATTACCTGCGCAAAAAAATAGATAAGGATTTTCCGCTTAAACTGATTCATACCATTAGCGGCATCGGCTACATTATGCAGGCTACCGACGACTAAACCCATGAAAATACGCACCCGCCTTTCCTTTACATTCGTGGGGGTAGTTGCGGCCATCCTGCTACTGTTCTCGTTTGTGGTGTATGCCACCGCTGAATATTTCCGCCAGCGGGATTTTTATTTCCGGCTGAGCGATAAGGTGAAAAACACGGCCCGGCTTCTGCTGGAAGAAGACGAGATTGATGCCCGCCTGTTTCGGATAATTGAACGGAATAACCTCACGGCACTGCCCGAAGAACAAATCAATGTTTATAACTCGAACAACCGAATCGTCTATTCGACGCGCGATAGTTCAATTGTGAAACCCGACGTACTGGCGCTGATCCGCCGGAAGAAAGAGGTGTTTTTTCGTCAGAACAAGGCCGAAATCGTTGGGTTTACCTATCCGTATGAGAACCAGGAATACGTACTGGTCGCTTCGGCTTATGATCAATATGGAATTGAGGAAATCGAGCACCTCGGCACGATTATGGTCGTGGGACTGGTTTGTAGTCTGGCGTTGGTAGGCGCGGTTGGGTGGGCCTACGCCGGGCGATTCCTGCGTCCCATCTCCGACGTAGTGCAGCAGGTTGATCAGGTTACGACCTCCAATCTCAATCAGCGCGTAACGGCAGGCAACGATCATGACGAACTCGCTCAGTTGGCGCACACCTTTAACCTGATGCTCGATCGGGTGCAGGAAGGGTTTGAAGTGCAGCGGAATTTTGTGGCCAATGCTTCCCATGAACTACGTACACCCCTCACCATCATTACGGGGCAAATTGAGGTCACGCTGCTAAAACGACGTACTGTCGAAGAGCACGAAGCCAAGTGGAAAGCTGCTTTGGAAGTGATTCAGCGGATGAACAAACTAACCAACAACCTGCTGGATCTGACGCTCGTAAGCCTTGAGTCTGCCCCTTTAAAATTCAGTGAAGTGCCTGTAGATGAGGTTATTTATCAGGCTGCCCAAATGCTTATGAACCGGCAGCCGGACTATTCGGTAGTGTTCGCGTTTGAGGGGAAGATGGAGAAAATTCACCCGTCCTTAACAATAGAAGGGAATAAATCGCTGCTCTATTCGGCCTTTTTCAACCTTATGGAAAACGGCTGCAAGTTTTCTGAAAAGAAACGGGTGAATGTAACGCTCGGGGCCAACGACCGGTGGACGACCATTGAATTTAAGGACGAGGGCGTTGGCATTGCCGAAGACGACATTAAAAAAATTTACGAGCCTTTCTTCCGGGCGCAAAACGTCAAGCGTATCCATGGGCATGGCGTAGGGCTTCCGCTAACGTATCGCATCATTCAACTTCACCGGGGCCAAATCAGTGTCGCGTCTCAGATTGGTGAAGGAACCACGTTTGTCGTCCGGTTGCCCAAGACGTTCTAATCGATTTCTAATCAACTTCTAATCGGTCTCTCATTACCTTCTAACGAGACCTTAATTAACGCTACGCTTGATTGTCGGAACTTTGTTGCCTACTATGCTAAGTGGGCAACAGAAACCATTTTAAGCTATGGGCAACAGAAACAATGGCAACGGAAAGACCGGTACGCTTATCAACTGGATCACTGTCTGGGGCTTCATTTTTGGGTGCATCGCATTCAATTTATACATCGATAATCGCCAGACTGTACTGAAGAAAAATCACTATCGGACGCGCTATGAGGCCGCAAGTCAACGGGCTGATTCGCTGTACCGGGAAACGATACGGCTGGAACGACATCTCCAGAAAATAGAAGCCAGTAGCGTACAAAGAACATCAATCAAATTCGCTGAAAAGACGCAAAAATCACTCGCATCCAGCGAATTATAAAGAGACAAAGCCCTGTCGCAGGAACGTTTTTCGTAAGCATCGTCGTATGGGATGGCTTCCTGTTGCAGGCACAAACTAACAGTACACAACAAGAAATTCTAATGAACACAAAGCAATTTAGTAACCAGGTCCTCGATTCCAGTAATCTCCAGGGCGACATTCGGGGTGGAGCCATTTCGTTCCTGGTTGCCGTGCCTCTATGTCTGGGCATTGCGCTGGCGTCGGGGGCTCCGCTTTTTGCCGGCATTATTGCTGGCATTGTGGGCGGTGTGGTAGTGGGTATATTTAGCCGCTCTGCGCTAAGCATTTCGGGCCCTGAAGCAGGCCTGATTGTCGTTACATTAAGTGCTATTCAGGCGCTGGGCTCATTTCCGGCATTTTTGCTGGCCATGTGTATCGCTGGGGTTATTCAGATAGGCTTGGGTTTTGCCCGAGCGGGAATTGTCAGTAATTTCTTTCCATCGTCGGTTATTAAGGGCATGCTGGCGGGGATTGGCATCATACTGATCCTGAAGCAGTTGCCGCACCTGGTTGGCTACGATGCCGATGCGGCCGAAGGATTTGCGCTGTTCCAGCCGGGCGGCTTCAATATCATTGAGCAACTTCATATGGCTCTCGGGCAGTTCAGCGGGGTCGCTATCCTGATTGCACTGGCATCGCTGGGTATATTCTACCTCTGGGAGAAGCCTGCTTTCAAAAAACACGCAATCACGAAAAATATTCCGGCTGCCTTAGTAGTGGTCGTGTTGGGTATCTGCATCAACGAACTTGTCCGCGCTACGTTCCCTCAGTGGGTATTGAAGGGGAATCACGTTGTGCAATTGCCCGTTCCCGAGAATGTAATGGCATTTTTTCAACTGTTTACACTACCCGATTTCTCCCAGTGGAATAACCCGCTGGTCTACACATCGGCCGTAGCGATTGCGCTGGTGGCGAGTCTGGAGGCCCTTTTAGCGATCGAAGCGTCGGATGAGCTGGACCCACTGAAGCGCAAAACCCCTGCTAACCACGAGTTGAAAGCGCAGGGTATTGGTAATCTGGTGAGTGGGTTGATTGGGGGTATTCCGCTAACGTCGGTTATTGTGCGGAGTTCGGTAAGTATCAACGCGGGAGCCCGTACCAAACTGGCCGCCCTGATTCACGGAACCCTGTTGCTGGTTTGCGTGGTAACGCTTCCGACGTTACTGAATAAAATTCCCTGGGCCAGTCTGGCGGCTATTCTGCTGGTGACCGGCTACAAACTGGCACGTATCGAGATCGTCAAAGCCGTTTTTGCGGAAGGGATCTCGAAATTCATTCCCTTCGTCGTTACCGTCCTGGCCATCCTACTGACTGATTTGCTTACGGGTATTGGCATTGGTATGGCTACGGGTATCTTCTTTGTTCTGCGCGACCATTACCAGAATACGCACCGGGTTCGGACGGAGTGGGATCGCGATAGAAAGCGAATTCACGTGAGTTTAGGCGAGCACGTGTCGTTTTTGAGCAAAGCTAAATTAATGAAACTGCTGAAAACTGTTCCTGATGATGCCATCGTTGAAATTGACGGAAGCGGGTCTTCCTACATCGACAGCGACGTGATTACGGCTATTCAGAATTTCGGTACGTCGGCTAAGCAGCGGAATATCCAGCTTATTTTTCTACCCGGCAAAGTAGCTGATCAATCGCCGGTTTTCCCTCCGAAGGAGCTTGTCAACACCTACCGACGTAATGGTTCACAGCTTCACCTGCAGAGTTAACTAAACGCTACGTCCATTGGCGGGGAGGATACCGGGGCTTGCGAGTATACAAGAGCGAATAATCCCATTTTAATCAACACAGCCGTATAGTGTTGATTAAAATGGGGTTTGTTTTCAGCCTGTTTCTGTCGACCCAAAGACATAATCTGCGTTGCTTTTTCGATTTTCTCAGGAAATAGAGGTGACTGATAAAAACGCTGGTGTATCGTCTATTAACGGATAGTTTCTGAAGCTACTGACCCGTTCCCAAACGGGTCAACCGCCATTACTCAGTATTTTTTCTGCACCGTAGCAAGTACTTCTTGAGGATAACCCATCGCAATGGTGCTAATTTCATCCAGGCGCCTTGTCTGGTCGGCAGTTAATTGAATATCAACCGCTTGCAAGCTGTGTTCAAGTTGGGCCAGTGTTCGTGCGCCGATAATCGGAAATACGTTTTTACTCAATACCCAGGCTAACGCTACCTGGCTGGGAGTTGTGTCAAGTTCTGTGGCGATCAGCTCCAGTTGGTCGATTATTGTCTTTGTTCGCTCGTCTTCCTGATAATCGTTAGCCAACGAAAGTGTCAACCGCCCAGATGAGCCCTGCCGGTATTTCCCGGTCAGCAATCCCCCAGCCAAAGGAGAATAGCCCATCACACCCAAACCAAAGTGTTCTGCCATGAGCGTTAACTCTCGTTCTGGAGTTCGTTGCAGCAGGTTATATTCGATCTGTATAGCTGCCAGCGGTATAGACGTAGCAATGGCTGCCGCTTTCCAGGCCGGAAAATTGGCTAAACCTGTGTATAGAACTTTGCCCGCTGTAACTAAATCTTCCAGACCACGAGCGGTTTCTTCCAATGGCGTCACACCGTCATCAAAATGCGGGATATACAGGTCGATGTAATCCGTCTTCAGGCGTTTTAAGCTTCCCTCTATGGCCTGGCGCATGGCTTTGCGGTGGTTACCGGCATTGGCCAGCGACGGAGCAGCTTGGCTGCTGCGGGTGTACTTGGTACAAATAATAAAATCGTGTCGTTTGTGCTCTGTAAACTTGCCAATAGTCTCTTCCGCTTCGCCAAATTGGTACTGGTCAGATACGTCGATGAAGTTTCCACCGGCATCTGCATAAGCCGAGAGTATCTGGAGTGCGTCATGGGCGGCAGTACCATAACCCCGGCGGTCGCCCAACTGCGAACCGCCCATTATCAGCTCACTAGCTGGTAAACCGGTCTGTGTTCCGAATAATTTATAGTTCATAGTACAAAGGACAGCAATAAGCCATGCCTGGTCAAGTACGGCTGAATTCAGCCGTATCTGATAGATGTTCAGATAACCTATCTTTGTCGAATGTACGAGAGAAAGTTACCCGTCAACCTCGACTGCGGCCTCCACCTGTTTATGGAAGTGATGAATGGGAAGTGGAAGATCAATCTCATTTGGTGCATTCATTCGGGCATCAAGCGGCCCGGTGAACTACAGCGCAAAATTCCTAAAGCATCTCGGAGATTGTTAGATACCCAGTTAAACCAGTTGGTCGAGCATGGTATCCTTTCCAAAAGTAGTTTTGATCAATTGCCTTTAAAGGTAGAATACACGCTTACGCCACTGGGCCAAACCTTGATACCCATCATTGAGTTGACAGCCCAATGGGGGGAAGACCATCGTGGTGTACTAGAGCCGCTGTTTACCTAGGCACTTCACAACTTCACCTGCAAGGTTAAGTAAACGCTACGTCCATCGGAAGGGAGGATACCAGGACCGGGGTACCCTGTAGCGCGACGCGTGAAGTAAGCCTGATTCGCGAGATTGTTCAGGCTGCCTTCCAGCCGAAAGCGTGAGAATTGGTAGGAAAGGCTGGCGTCCAGAATCGTGTAGGCCGGAATCAGGCCGATAACCGCCGAAACCCCGCCATCTGTCGCGTTGCTGGCGTCGGAAAACTGGTTCGACAGATACGTGTATTGTAACGATGCTTTCAGGTTTTTGTAGCCTAGCCGGACGCCACTTTTCAGGTTTACATTTGGTACAAATTCGACCTGATTGCCCACGACTCCAGCAATTTCGCTGGCTTTGTAGGTGGAATGAATTAAGGCTACGTTGGCAAACAGAACACCGCTCAGGTTAGTGTTTAATGGATTCGGCAGTCGCAGAAAATCGGCCTCTGCGTAGGATTCCAGACCCATAATGACGGCCTGCCCAATGTTGCCCCGACGCCGGAGAACGCGGTCGTTCACGTCGTAGAATTGTACTTCGCCAATGCGGTTGTTGTAGTTGAGGTAAAAGGCGCTGACGTCGAAATTATACAGTGTGGTTTGCGTGCTACGTATCCCCAGGTCAATGGAATACCCTTTTTCATCCTGCAAGTTTGGGTCGATCACCGACGATGGATTGGCAATCCGCATATCGCTGAACGTAATGGAGCGGTAATTCTGCGAAATATTGCCGTAAACATCCAACTGCGTCGTGGGCTTGTAGCTGATGCCCAATCCGCCCAGAATAAATTGCCGCCCGTTGGTGCGGTACTCGTTGGTGCGGGTGGAGTTGATAATATTTCCGGCCAGGTCGCGCGTAATGGTGCCGTAGAAACCATCGGCTGTTGTGTGAATGTATTCGAAGCGGACACCGGGGGTAAAGGACAGTTTGTTGCCAACGTAGAGAATATTCTCGGCAAACAGTGATACGTTCCGGTTCGGGAACTGATAGTCGGATGCTATTTCCTGAGCGTCGTCGATGAAATTGAAATTAGCGTCTTTTCCCGTGCTTCCCAGACCCTGTATGCTGTGGTTGTAGCCGTGATAATACCGTCCGCCGATCAGCAAAACGGCCTGTTGTTTGCCGACGGAATAGCGTTTCAAATACCGGGCTTCGGCACCGTAGTTTTGAAAGTCGCCTTTGATCAGATCCCGCTCGCTGTTGTCGTCGATACTCGCTACGCGGTTGGGCCGGAAACCCAGCGAATACCGATACGCATACAGCCCAAATACCCGCAGATTGAACTCATTATTGGCGTTGAATTTATGGTCGAAATGCAGCGCAGGCATCGTCCAGTTCACCTTGAACCAGTTTCGTTCCCGATTACTCTGCCGGGGATCTTCCCGAAACATCGCATCGGTCAGGCCGCCCGGTTGCTGGGCCAGATAGCTCATCTGGGTTATATCGAAACCGAGGGTTGTAGTCTCCGTGAAATGATAGTCAATATCGGCGAAGGCGGTGTAGTTGGTAAAGTGCGAATTGGGGCGCCAGCCGTCACCTTTTTTGTACTGAAAGAACGTGTAGTAGCTTAACTTGCCCACCGTGCCACTGGCACTCGTGAACGCATTGTAAAAGCCAAATGACCCGATGGTTTGCCGAGCAGTCAACTCAAATTTGCGATTGGCTACGGGTTTTTTCATAACGAAATTCAACAACCCGCCAAATTGCGTACCGTACTGAAGCGAGGCCGCCCCCCGCACAATCTGAATCCGTCCAACGGCTTCGGTAGGTGGCGTGTAATAACTTTCGGGATAGCCTAAAGCATCGGCACTGATGTCGTAGCCGTTCTGACGGACGTTGAAATTCGAGCTTCGGTTGGGATCGAGGCCGCGCCCGCCAATGCTGAGTTGCAGGCCGGCGCCTTCATTTTCCCAGATGTTTAGTCCAGCGACGCGAGCGTAAATCTGACGAGCATTGTTGGTCGACAGGTTGGCTACGAGCTGATCGGGAATGATCACTTCCGTTTTTTTACCTTCGTAAATCCCCATACTTTCCACCCCCCGCATCCGGGTGAAGCCAAAATCAGACTGTTTATCCGTAACGGTTACCTCATCCAGTGTTTCGAGCCGATTAGCTAGCCGAATCACTACGTACTGATCACGTCCTGAAATCGTTGTCGTGTGCTTTGCTGCCTTAAAATCGGGAGAACTCGTGTGCAATACGTATTGACCATCGGGCAGATTCGCAAACACGAACTTGCCCAGGCTATCAGTTGTGGCAGTACGCTTTCCATCGTTCAAAAAGACAGTGCAGCCCTTTACTGCCGCACTGTCATGACGAGCCTGTACAGTGCCCGAAAGCTGGTGTTGCGCTGAAATCGCCGTTGAGAAAAGGCAGAAAAGAAACAGACTAAAAACCGTAAATTTTGTCATCGAAAGAGGTGATCCATGTTTTGGTCGCAAACGATTCCTGTTCACTGGCCAGATTAATATCAGGGTTAACTAAGGGCTTACCCAGCCGACCGTTGAGCGCTACGTAAGAGTCGACATATACCTCCGGATTGTGATATCCATGCTGAGCGTAATAATCCCGCAGCAGGTGCGCATATTGAAGTAGCATATCGGGCTGCGTCGACATCATTTTTTCCTGCAATGGAGTCAGAAATTCGGTGTTGTTGACAATGGTCCGGTGTCCCAGATTGTCTTTAACCGTAAACTGTGCGTAGCCCGCTTTTTCCATCAACATGACCCGCCATGAAAACCGGTATCCCTGCTCGGTCCAGAACAATTCGCCCGGATAGAGCAGGTAACGGAAGGGAAACAGCAATTGGATGATAAAGAAAACGACGAATACGCTACGTATCAAATTCGCTACAATGGGCTGATACGTATAGGTTCTGTGGGCCAGTAGAAACGTTGTTGGAATGGATAGCCAGCGGCTTATCTGCCGGATGATAGCCCGATGAAAGTTTGCGGAGAAAAAGATTAGGGCTGTCACGATCATAACGTAGGGAAACATGCCAATTGGAAACAGCAACGCCGTCAATCCGTGAAATATGATAACCGCTACGTAAGCCCAAGGCCGCGTGGGGCGATTCCAGAGCAGAAATGGAATGCTCAAATCATACAGACAGCCAAACCAACTGAACGCGTAGGGTATCCAGTGCTCATTAAATAGAAAGCCAACAACGGGAAGGTCGTTGTGTGCTGGTAGCCAGATACGTAGTGGCATGGCATTCAGGAGCCAGTCGCTGTTAAGTTTGGCTAAGCCCGCAAACACATACAACAGCGCCACAAACAGTTTCAACGAGTCGATGCACCAGGCCGGAATTTGACCGGCGAGCAACGTACGACGGCGAAAGGCATCTACTGCGAAGTACGTATTGGCGGGGAGGAAAATTAGCAGTAAACAAACCATACTCGTGAAATAGTAATGGTTGAGATACGTGCTTTTATCGATGAGTTCAATGTACGTAAAACTCACAAACAAGCTTACAATCGCTACTCGGTAGAAAAGTCCGATGGCGACAAACAGCGCCGAAAGCCCACAAACAGCAAACAATACGTAGGTATAGGAGCCTAGCGGGTGTACAAAGTCAAACCCGTAGAACGGGAAAAAATAGCGGGGTTTGATATACAATTCTTCAATCCAGCCCTTGCTCCAAAAACGAACAATGCTCCCAAAGAGCATCAGTCCAAATAAGAGTCTGAATACAGCCAAGGGCGCTGCCGAAGTGGTTTTGCGAAAATAGGCGAGCATAGCAGGAGGTTTACGGTTTTTGGGACTCGGTTTATGGCGGTCCGTCGCTATGGTGGGCTGACGCGAGCAATCCGTATGCGCCACCCTATCGTTAACCGAATACCAAAAACCGTAAACAGTAATTAATCTCCGTCGTTGTCGGTATAGGTGATCGTGATGCTCATGACGGTTGTCATGTCAACCTTCAGCATCCGCACGGCTTTTTGCATTTGGGTGTACACCAGCACTACGGCGGCATCGTTGGTTTTAATTTCGTCGGATAAGTTGGCTTTCAACGTAGTAAGCTGCTGATTAACAGCCTCAAACTGCTTGTTGATGATGTCCACCAGCGACGTACCAGTACTGCTGTCTTTGGCGCCTAATGAGTTCAGGTATGTTTTCAGGCTCGGCCCTTCCTGGCCCGTTTTTACGCCTTTACCATTGAAAAAATCAACCGAAGCCTGATGTGCCGTTTTGGCCAGCGTTACTGCCAGGTCTTTTTTGTAATACGCTTCGACTTTATCGGGCGAAACGGTGCCATTGCTCATGGCGCCCGACGGAATGCCGAACTTCCCGGAGCGGAGATACCGCTCATAATTAAGCACGTAGCCATTGACTAATTTCGATGTTGAACAACCTGCGTTCAAGGCGGTGCAGTTGATGAACGTATCGCGGTAGCCACCAGTGGTCCAGGCGGTATACACCGACGAGAATTGCGTATTCATCTGCGTTGTCAGCCGCTTGAGGTAGGCTATGCGTTTGGCTGCATCGGCCGCTGTGGTGTAACGTGCCACGATGGCATCGTCGGTGGTACCCAGGCCATTAATGAGGTAGTCCAGCGCTGGAAACCCTTGTTTGGGGTAAGAGGCCGGTACGTCAAACGCGCCTGTTCCGGCTGTAAGGTAGGCTTCAATTCCGGTAACGTCGGTGGGGTAGATATTGAAGAAATTACGGAGCGTATTCTGTTCCGCCGGACCAACATCAAACAGCTCAACTTTTTGCCATTCGGTATACGCATCGACCCAGGCTTGGCGCAAATCGGTTAATGAGGCTTTATCGGGTTTAGCGGCAAACGCATCCGATTTGGTCAGCATCAAATCAAACTTCATTTTGAAATTTGCGTAGCTGGGTACGATGATGTTGTCGGCGATATTCGTCAGCATCGCTTTCCGATCGCTGCTTGCCTGATCGGTTGGATTGGTGGGCGTTGGCGCGGGCGTATCTGAACTACTGCCTCCGCAAGCCCACAATGCCCCCACGAATGCGCAGGCAAAACCGATCTGTTTCCACTTGAAGTGTGCCATGATGTAAAAAGGGGCAGAGCGATACGTAATGTACCGCTCTGCGTAGCCTGATAATGAGGTTAGAGTTGACTCTGTTGATTCTGATAAATTACCCTGCAAGTCAGAAGAATCAACCGAATCAAAATTTGTCGCTTATAAGGTGAACTTCGCTTTAATCGCGGCAGAAGCGGCATTTATTTTATCATTCGTCAATCCCCAGAAACCATTCGGCGCACCGATCAGACCGGCGAGAATTGTATCTGAGAAGGCCGCATCGGCTTTATTCAATGTAGCGTAACGCAGGCTATAAATAAAACCGAGTCCTTCGCCCATAGCGTGAGCCCGGGCCGCATCGGTGGTTCCCGTTTTCCATTTGTCAAGATAGCCCAGAGCCGCACCGGAAATAGCCCGTTCCATGGCCAGGTGAATGAAAGCCGCCTGCGTTTTTAGCGTAGCCATGTCGTTATTGACAATAGCTGCCCGTCCTTTTAACAGAGCCGCATGGATTTTTGGGAAATCCGTCTTGTTGTATTCCCATAGGTAAGAACCAATAAAGCTCTCGCCCGATGACGTAGCCGTTGCTTTGGCGCCATAAACTGGATTGCCAGTAAGAATACCATAAATCTCATCCCAATTTTGCTCAAGCTGCGTATATTTTTTGCCAGCTACCAGCGTCGTATTGTCCAGCGCCAGGTTTTTGTCGCTGAGCAGAACATTGCCAATATAATCGACCTGAAACGCACCGATTAAGCCTTTCTGAATAATCTGAGCGTATTCAATGCCTTTTTCATCAACCAGATACGTTCCTAGTCTGCCTGCTTTGCCTTCCGAAGCGGTGGCTGAAACCGATTTACTGGCTGTGGCAATTGCCGGGAAAGAAGCTTCAATAGTTGCTCGTTCTTTTTCGGCATCGGCTGCAGAAAAAGACGAGGCCGTTACGTTTCGCAACTGCACCCCCGACGTGTTCAGCGAAGCAAGGGTACCAGAGAACGGGCTGCCTGTATTCGCAAACATATTTTTGAGGACATTGGCATCCAGGGTAGCGCCTGAACCAACAGCCGTACCGTTGTAGGTATTGATGGATCGGAAAATCAACAACCGGTTGGCGCCATTCGTCAGGTCAACGGTTTTGGCACCTGCATCATCCACAAAAAAATTGGCATATGTAGTGGTATCCGTCAGTTTTGCGTAGTCTACTGACTTACGAAGTTGCGGATTGATTGTGGTTGGGTTTTCGTCGTTGTTGTTGCAGGCTGATAAACTGACAGCGAGCAGTGCAACGGGTGCTAGTCGAGTAAATAGTGAAGAAGTAAACATGTATGGGATTGGCGATATTATTTCCTGCAAATGTAAGTGGTATTTAGACTAATTATAAAATACTTAGCAGTCTTATTTTATTAATTAATTTATAAGGCCCTGTTTCTTAATTGGTTGAATATCTTTGGCTTTTGCCAATAAGCGGTAATAAACATCTTAAAAGATCGTTAACTTACTATTAAATGTTGGGTCAATTGTTTGGCATAACCACCAACGTAGTATATATTTGGGTATATCTATGCTCTTCCTCACCATTGGTTTATCAACTAATCCGGCCCATTGGTCTGGTTCATTACATCGGTGAGTATTCATTGAAATGACCCGCCCGCCCTGCAATTTTTCTCGCCAGTTACGCCGTAGCCAGTCGGTGATTTAATGCCTCGCTTTATTCTTCATCCACCTGTAACGTTTCCTTGTCATGGCTTTTCACTCGCTTGCTGGCAGTAAGCTACCTACTACGTCTACCGTCTGGGTGGTTGATGATGATGAAGATGATCGACTCTTCATTCGATCGGCTTTTGACGAAACGCAGCAGCCCATAAATGTGCTGACACTTAATGACGGTGACCAGCTATTGCCGACCCTGGCTGATTGTGACGAACTGCCCCGGCTGATTTTGCTGGACATCAATATGGTGCGGCAGAACGGCTTTGAAACCCTTGTTCAACTACGTAGCACACCGACGTTTGCCCATCTGCCCGTTGTGATGCTGACGACGTCGTCCGATAGTTCGGATTGCCGCCAGAGTTTAGCCTTGGGCGCCAATCAGTGCCTGACCAAACCGGCCAATTACAAGCAGCTCGTGACGCTGGTTAAGAAATTAAGCGAACAATGGGAGTTGACAGAAATGGCCTAGCTTTCTCATCGTACCGCCTGTCTGCAAAAACGGCCCGTCATTTCCTGGTTATTTTGCATCGAATCTGAACCATCTTCCCCCGGTATCAGATTCTTGACGTATGTTCTCATCACTACGTTTAGAATTAACGACCTTGCCTCATGATGATCGCCCGGTCTTTGTGTCGGGTAATTTTTGTGACTGGCTACCCGATCTGGATGCATTTCGGATGCAATCTGTTGGGCCCGGGGAGTATGTATATGAGTTTCCTCAAGACAGTACGCTGCCTGAAACGCTGGAATATAAGTACACGAGGGGTGGGTGGGATCAGGTGGAGCTGAATGCATCGGGCGAGAGTGTGGGGAATCGAACCGTAGCGCGCTCCGTAAAGTTAAAACGGGACTATGTACCCCATTGGCGGTGGTATGGAATGCCTTTTAATCCGTCGTTCCTGCCCAAAATAGAACTATTGGGCGATGACTTCAAAGTACCCCGAGTTAACCAGACGCGCCGGGTTCATGTGCTGCTTCCACACGACTACGCTTCCTCAGAAAAAAGGTACCCCGTTCTGTATTTACACGATGGACAGAATCTGTTTGGGGGGGGCGTTGGCTACGGAAGCTGGGAAGTTGATCAGAAAATGGCCATATTGGCTTCCAGGCAGCATCATGAAGTCATCCTGGTGTCGATCGATCACACCAATGAGCAGCGAATTCGGGAGTTTACGCTCACTCGAACGCGCGCGGGTGATGGCCGGGGGCAGTATTACCTGGACTTTATCCATAAAACGTTGAAACCCCTGGTTGATAAACGCTTTAGAACGTTACCGGATGCGGCTAACACGGGTATAGGGGGAAGTTCGCTGGGTGGATTGATCAGCATTTATGCCGGGCTTCTCCACCCTGATGTTTTCGGGCGGTTGATGATTTTCTCGCCGTCACTCTGGATTTCACCCAATATTTACTTCGACGCCATCCGCTTTCAGGCACCGGTGCCCATGAAAATTTATGCCTATGGTGGTGGGAAAGAGTCGAGCTATATGGTGCCTGGTATTCAACGTTTCAGGGACGCCCTGGCTCGTCAGCAGTACGGAGGTAATCCCATTGATGTTCATCTGTCTGTCGATCCGACCGGCACGCATCAGGAAGCCCACTGGAGTCACGAATTCCCCACAGCGGTGGAGTGGTTATTTTATTAAAAAACTCATGAACATTACCCTGAACACACAACCAGTCTCCGGCGGAGACTTGATTATACCGGTTTTACAAACCGATACGTTGGCCGATCAACTGAGCAGCCTCGCTCCGAAGCTGGGCATAGCGGAATCGGTGTTACAGCGCGACTTCAAAGCCGATGCTAAAGAAACCGTAGTCTTATATAGCCCGAAGGGGACAAAAACATACTTGCTCGGTTTGGGTGGCGATCCAAAAGAAATGGATTGGCTACGTACGTTCCGAAAGCTGTTTTTCGAACAGAAAAATAAATTGCCCGCGCAGCTTGGCATTGACTTGACGGCTGTCGAGGGCTCCCTTGTTGAAGCCGTTGTATTGGGCGTTCGCGGGGGGGGCTATGACCTGAAGCTTTACCAGACGGATAAGCCAGACGGTCCGGTTTTCTTCTCTGAAACTGGGGCCCTAACACTTTACGTAACGGTTGAGCAAGAAGCCGTTGCGCAGGAAGCACTGACGCGCGCCGAAGCCATTGCCCAAACACAACGGCAAATGCTGGACTTGATGAATGCGCCTGCTAACTACAAAAATCCGGAAACGCTGGCCGAATGGGCTGTCGCATCTGGCGAAAAATACGAGTATGACGTTAGGGTGCTCGATTATGCCGAACTGGAAAAACAAGGTTTAGGGGCGCTGCTGAGTGTTAGCCAGGGAAGCGATGAACCACCTGTGCTGATCATTGCTGAGTATAAGCCCGAGGGCGTCGCTGATCTGATGACCGTTGGCCTGGTTGGTAAGGGTGTTACGTTCGATACGGGGGGTATTTCGATTAAAACGTCGAACAATATGCACCTCATGAAAAGCGATATGGGCGGAGCTGCGGCTGTACTCGGCACACTGGAAGTGGCGGCAAAGCTGAAACTGCCTATTCACCTGGTCGGAATTGTTCCGTCAACAGAAAACTCAATAGATGGCCGCTCGACAAAACCCGGTGATGTCATTACGTCCTATATTGGAAAGACCATCGAAATCATCGATACCGATGCCGAAGGACGGGTTATTCTGGCCGATGGATTAGGCTACATGGTTCGCAACTTCCAACCCGACGTATTAATTGACCTGGCTACGTTAACGGGGAGCGTCATTGCGACGTTAGGTTACCACGCAGCGGGCATGTTCACCCAGAACGATACGTTAGCCGAGGCCCTTACCAAAGCCGCCAACCAAACTGGCGAACAACTCTGGCGACTTCCGCTATGGGACGATTACCGCGAAGACATTAAATCGGACGTAGCGGACGTGAAAAATTTTAGTGGAAAACCGATGGCGGGGGCCATCAGTGCGGCTAAGTTTCTGGAAGTATTTACGGAAAAACATCCGGCCTGGGCGCACCTGGATATTGCCGGGATGGCCTTTGCTGACACTGAGTTTGGGTCGCAAAAAAACGCAACAGGATTTGGTATTCGGTTGTTGATCGCGTATTTACGTGCGTTAATCGCCAATAACTAACAAGGAAAATTCGCCTTTTGATCTTTTGGCCTTATCTTTTTGGGAGAAACACAAATAGGTTTACAGTTTTGGGTATTCGGGTTATAGTGGACCATCGTAACCCGAATACCCAAAACCGTAAACCCAAAACCACCCTTCCTATGAGTCAATTATCTTTTTTGTGCATTGCTACCTTTTTCAAAGGGCATGATTTTATGCGTGCCTGTAAAGAACTGGGCCACACCGTTTATCTGATGACGGACCAGAAACTGGCAAATGAAGCCTGGCCCAGGGAAGCCATCGACGACATGTTCTTTCTACCATCGCCGAGCAATGCAGCGGTCGATTTAGATCAAATGATAGTGGGTCTGGCTTATGCGATGCGTTCCCGAAAAATTGACCGGGTGGTTGCCCTGGATGACTTCGACGTGGAGAAAGGTGCGCTCATTCGGGAAACGTTTCGCATTGATGGAATGGGCCAGACGACCTCCCGGTATTTCCGTGATAAGCTGGCCATGCGCATGCGTGCCGCTGCGGCCGGTATTCGAGTCCCGGCCTTTAGTCCGATTTTCAATGACGAAGCGGTTACGGCTTTTCTACAGGTGACCGAAGCGCCCTGGTTGATCAAACCCCGTTCAGAAGCCTCGGCAACGGGTATTCGAAAAGTGCATTCACTGGAAGAAGCCTGGTCGGCCATTCATTTGTTGGGCGACAATCGGCATAATTATCTCATCGAAACCTTTCAGCCCGGCAAAGTCTATCACGTTGATGCACTGTCGGTTGATGGTAAAGCTGTTTTTACGCGGGTTAGCCAATACCTGGCGACGCCTATGGAAGTAGCCCATGGGGGCGGGGTTTTTCGTACGGGTACATTGCCACTCGATACGCCCGAAACCGATGCGCTGCATCAGATTAACGATCAGGTTTTAGACGCTTTCGGCATGCGCTATAGTGCGTCGCATTCCGAGTACATCCGGGGTGATCACGACGGCGAACTGTATTTTCTGGAAACCGCTTCCCGTGTGGGCGGAGCGCACATTGCCGAGATGGTTGAGGCCGCGTCGGGGGTGAGTCTCTGGAAGGAGTGGGCCAAGCTCGAAAGTGCCGTTGCGCGGAAAGAACACTATGTGCCACCCGTTGACAATAGAGGACACGCGGGTTTGATTGTGTCGCTGGCGCGTCAGCAATGGCCTGATTTATCCGTATTTACTGATTCAGAAATTTACTGGCGTATCAACCGCGAGTACCATGTTGGGCTCATTGTTCGGGCCGAAGATCGCACCCGCATCCTGGATCTGCTGGACGATTACATGCACCGGATTTACCAGGAGTTTCATGCATCGGCACCGCTGCCCGAAAAGCCAACGAATTAACTGTATTGTATCCACGGGCTGATGCTCGTGGATACGTAGTTACAAACTATCCTTCTTGGTCTTGCCAATCGGCACCGACACGCCAAACGCTCTTGGATCGGTGGGCGGTTGGGTTTTCCGTTTTTTGTTGTCGTTACGTGCAGGCACGGGGGTAACAGGCATTTGTGCCGTCATGCCCGGCCCCGATGTGGGCGAATCAACGCCTGGAATCGCCACCTGCTTTTGAACAGGGGCCTCGGTGGTTTTTGACGAATCGCTTTGGGCGAAACAAACAGAGCCGGATAAGCTCATGGCGAGTAAAAACAGGGCCTGGCGCATAAGAAAAGATCGTTCGTTGAGTAAGCAAACGCCAACTGGAATGGTCGGCTGTCTGCACCTCTATCAACCCGCTTTCGGGCGTAAGGTTTCAAGTTAATTTCACAGCTCGTCAACGCGCACCAGTCTATATGATTTTTGCTGTAATTCGGTCAGTAACTCATCCAGGTGATCGTAGAGTTTATCGGTCCGGTTAGGGGCAGTGCCTACGTGCATCAGCAAGATAAATCCGTTCAATCCAGCCTGTTTTTGCTGTTCATACGTCCAAATGGATTTTAGAATAGTTGCACTGCTGCGATAGTTTCCATCCTGAGGTGTTGTGTAGTCGGCATGACTCAGCGTACCGGGGGTGTAGTTGATGAGCTGTCCTCCTTCGGCTTTTGTCCAGGCTGCAATGCTATCATTATACCATTCGTAGGGCGGTAAAAACAAGCGTGTCTCGCTACGTTGCCGACCAAATCGGGAAAGTGCTACGTAGTTCGCGGTCAAATCGGCGGTAAATTGTTCGTGGCTGATGAGCAGGCTATCACGTTTCGTCCAATCGCAGTACAATAAATGCTGGTCGGAGTGGGGGCCTACGTAATGCCCCGCCCGAACTAATTGCCGGATAATTGGGGCAAAGGCCGGGTTTCGCAGAAAACGACCGGTCAGAAAAAACGAAGCCCGTACATCATGCTTCTGCAATGTCCGGGCAATGGTTGGGCCACCATCAGCAAACTCGTCGCCCGTGAAAACCAGCGCCATCCGCCGAGTGGTTGTGTCTCCCCGAATTTTAGCGCCTTTGAAATACGTTGCCTTTGTGCCAATAGCTTTCGCAGGTGTCAATTTATTGACGGGGCGATTAATTTTTTTTGGCAATGAAACGCTACGTGTGGGCGACAGGCGTTCGGCCTGTTTAGCCGCCAACAGATAAACGAGTGATGCTGTGCCGTCCATTGTTGGTTCGTTGGTGCTGTAGTCACCGTAGTCGTCGTGATAAACGGCTACGCTGCTTTGGAAGGCCTTATATTCGTCGGGTTCGTGGAGTGTAATACCAATCAGTTTGCTGTAGATGCTGCCGCGCACAGGTCCGTCAACCAGGCCGCCATCGATAGGGTACTTTTTCAGGTGGGTGAACGCCGAATGCGGATCAGCGGGCGTATCGGCCTGGGCAGGCAGCCCATACACGAAACTCGTTCCCCAGGGATTACAACCGAAAAGCCAGTCGAAATTGGCCTGTTCGAGAGCTGCGTACTGGTTGTCGTTGGTGAGCTGCCGGTACCAGAAACACTGCGTCGCAAAGGACGTAGTGAGGTTGTTGCTACACCAGATGAACGGGACACCTCGGTAAAACGCATTCTGTCGGGCCCGCTGCCAAACGGTCTCAATCCCTGATTTGTAGAAATTAGTAACGGCTTTTCGGTTAGCACCCGTTAGTTTTTTTGCCAGTTCGGCATGGCCTATATTGACAAAGGGATACCACTGATAATGCCGTGCCGTATCGTTCAGCATCCAGGGTGTTACGGGCTCTTGTCGGGCAAAATCCAGCGCGGTTTTCTGTTGGGTTAACGCCTGTTTTCCCGTGGTGCCTGCTATGTTGAGTTGCTCGACAGTGGCCAGTTCCATGTCGTCGGCATAGTTGTCTTCTTCGTAAAAATATGGTGCCCGGCCCGGCGCTGTCTGGCAATTGCCGGGTTTCGACAGCCCAAGTTTATAAGCCGATGTTGCCCGCTGCCGGAGTCGCGCTACGTAGTTGCGGTCAACGTACGTAGCTTGACGAGTTCGCAATAACTGATAACCAAGGGCCAAAGCACTACTCACTTTACCCGCCGTAGAGGCTACCCCCGTTGCTCTGTTTTTATATTTAAACATACCCTGCGGCTGACCTGTAGCGAAATAAACCGGGCGTTCATAGCCCTTGCCATACAGGCTGTCCAGTTTGGGAATGCGCATGGCGGAATGATCGCGGTCGTCGCCGAGCTGGTTGAAAAGCCAGTCATCGGTAGGGTGCATTTTCAGTAGCCAGTCGAGGCCCCAGCGCGCTTCGTCCAGTACGTCGGGTTGCCCGTTTTTCCCTTCCAGACCATTGGTTTGATACATATCACCGAACGCACTGGGGAAATCACGTAGCGCAGCTAGCAGATGATACGTAGCATTGGCTGAGGTGGTTACGTACTGCAAATAATCGGATGCATCGTGCCAGCCCCCCACTACGTCGATGTGCGTACTGTCGGGCATAGGGCCGTACAGCGTGTAGCCGTCGTGCGTGTGGCAGGAGTCGTTCAGGAACGGATTGAATCCACTACGTTGCTGGCGCATATAACGCAGACAAAAATCAGCCGCGCCTTTATACACATCCTCATCAATCCGGAAACCAGGCGACCGGGTACCGTCGTTGGTGCGGAGGTAATAACGGCCTGGTTTTTGAATTGCCGAGAAATCGAGCCGATACGTTTGCCGAAAGGGACCATATTCGCCAAATGTCTGCCCCACCTGTAGCTGCTGAACGTCCTGATTCGTCTGCTCATCAACAAGTTGAAAACTGGTCACCGTTTGTGCCGTAAGACTTCCCCACACCGCTATCTTGGGGCTATTCGGCCGATAGCCCAGCAGATTAATTCGAATAACGGCCGACGGCTCGTCACGCGGTTGGAAACCTGCGATCACAGGCTGAAAAGCGCGGGTTTCCAACCGCGTTACAACAAAGCCACTGATTAGTAAAACGATAAATGAAATTGAGCGAACGAGCATAGCTTAGGAAGGCAAATAGTGAACAGGCAATCCTATTGTGTTAAAATAAATTCAGCCCAACAGTGTCAATTGATACTAATAACTTTCAAACCCACTTTGCAATTAAATATAAAATTGTGCCACTACTCCATCAACTAAGTCCTCGTAGGTCATTATTTCTATATCCTTATAGTCAGCCACTATTTCTCTCCAATCGTCATTTCTAAAATCCCATCTTCTTCCAATTACTAAAATTCGCCTAGGATTAAAAACCTTAAAACCATATTTAGCTTCAAACCATTTTCTGTTGTTGGGGTCGTCAAAATAGGACTTGTAAACCCTAGTTTGTGAAATGTAGGAATTTATCTCTGCTGAGAAAGTTTCTCTGTTGCTTCTACCAGTAACCAAATTTGATTTTAAGTAAGGCAGTTTAAACTCTACAATATTTGCATAACCATTTGGCTGCACAATAAAAAAATCGGGTTTAATGTTATCTTTGATTTCACTTTGCCACTCACAAGTTAGTTGGGCGTGAATTTACTTTGCAAGGAAAGCCATTGATAATATGAATTTATTTTCGTCTCTTTCTAAGAATGAAGTAATGGCTGTTTCAGAGCTTAATTTATGCCCTGCTAATTCTATTAGTCTATTTATCTGAGGAAGTTTTGAAAATTTGAAGTCATTTTTATCGGGTATAGGATAAACATAATGAGCATCATGGTGAACAAGAGTTTCATTGTAATACTTGAAATTAATAGCGATACTATCATATTCGCTTCCATTATCATCATATTCTAAAGGAATAAAATCAATCCATTTGATATGCCTAGTTTTTAATCCGTTTTCGTCAGCATCAAAATATAATGAATTGACGTGTCTTGCAAATTGGCCTTTTTGAATGTAAAAATTTCCTGCATTAAAAGCTATCATGGAGTTCTGAGCAGCAAAATTCCATTTTAATTCAATCAATTTGTCGGCTCCTTTATTAGTAGGGATAATAAGATCTTCAGCATAAAGTGGTAATGGGAATGAAATTCCTACAGTGCTATCAAATTTGAATCCTACTATCTGTTCAATGAAATTTTCATCTGTCTGTGTTAGATCGTAATAAGTAATATAAACAGAGCCATTAGGAGCTAAGGTTTCAATTCTTTCAGGTCCGAAATATTCAATTGCTAAATGAGTTTTACCAAAGTAGAATACTAATTTTTCATGCTCGAAAAGTAAACCAGTTACTGTTTTTATTAGATGCTTATTTTTTTCGACATAGTTGTAAAGCGGTAACCAATAAAGCTCCATAAGTTTTTTTCCGACTGCCAAAGAACTGTCTTTGAAATCTTCCGACTCTAGTTCATTCATAGTGTGAAATCTAGAATATTGCCAAATAATTTCCTACGACTTAAAGCTTGATAAAGTCAAGCTTAACAAAAGATGCAACCCTCTCATAAACTTGGTATTATTGTCCTTAAACTACCGAATATATAGTAATGGTCGTCTTCTGAAAATATAGATTCTTTTCTCTACAATTTATCCATCAAACCTGTCATCATTTCCTTGAAATAATCACCATTGTAGGGGCCAAACCAGTTCATGTCGCGGGTCTCGTAGGTCGTGCGGTTGTAATATTTGTCGGGGGTAACATAGCCAATATAGCCGCCGTCGAAACTGGTAACGATGAGGTTAAATCCTTTTTTAGCGGCTGCGGGCTTGAGGTCGACGGCCAGTTCGCCCGAAAAATCGCAGGGCGTACCAAGTAAAACAGTCTTACCAATACGTAGTGCTCTCAAGTCCGAGGGATAATCGCCGTAGATGGCGTAGAAAAGCCACGGCCGTACGCGCCAATTGCCGATTACGCGTGGGTGCGGTTCGCGCAACCCCAGTGGTAATGTCAACATTTCCAGCGTGCTATCGGTCTGCATCTGGATTTGTGGAACCGTCCGTTCGATACGTAGTGCCAGGTCGCCCGCATAATTGCGGATCTCCTGCCAGTCGGTTTTGCCTCGTGCCTGTGGGCCGGTACTACCAACGGCACCCGCCAGAAATACCGCGAAATCGGCTGATTTCTTCTCTAAACGATCTACCAGTGAGCCCGGATAATCCCGGCTAAGGTAGGCGTCCATATCATCCTCGAAAAGGGTAGCATGGCCTGAAAATGAGCAAAGTAACGCCGATTCACCTGAGGTCTTTTTAAGTTTTAACAGGTTGATATTGCCCTCCAGCGGCCCGGTTGGTCCTGAGAAACCAATGCGGTTGTAAATATGATCGCTGGCGTCGGTGTGCCCGTAACCTACCTGAACGGGCGCCATGTTTGTCTGCGCGTTACGTAGTGCGTTCAATATCCCGTTGGTGATACGTGTCACAATGTCGGCTTTGTAGCCACCCGCAATCAACTGTCCCACCAGCCCCGGTGCCCAGGCACCAATGCTGTTGTGCGAATGAATAGCGCCCATATACACGTTATCCCAGCGCAGTCCAACTTCGGGTAATCGCTTTTTGAGTTCTTCGGCTACGGTTGGGGGCGTAATGAGTAAATCCAGACCCACCACGGCAACCTTCGTACCGCCATTGTCGAGGACGATGGCCCGCGCGTAGATCGAGTCGCTCACAATGTGCCAGTGCTTCCCACGTCGGGCCCCGTAGCCGCCCGTTGCCGTTGTGTAGGGCGGGGTTATGTTCACTTTAGCCCAGCCTGCTTTGATAGCTGTTTTTGCCGATGGGGGAGTAGGGAGTTGAGCCAGCCGCTGTTTCGTTTGTGTATAGTAAGGCATTTGCTGGTACGGTGTCTCATCGACCGGAGCCAGACTAATGGCTAGAAACAGAAGAATAAAGACAACAAGCCCGAGCAGGACTTTCAGGAAAATGCGGAGAAATCTCATAACGGCTTGACGCAGGCGAATTTTAGGCGCAAGCAACGAAAAAACCACTGCATCAGGAAAAAAACTAACATATAAGTGGCCTTCAGGCGCGGGTAAATACCTGCGTCAGACGCCAAAAAAAGGCACCGGAGAAAATCCCCGATGCCTTCCACCACCCTTCCGGTTTCCCGGCCTCCCTATTGTATTTTTCTATATAAGAAATGGCGTTGTAGTAGTTAACACCCGCTCTTTTGTTAATGGCTCATCAAATGCTGCCCGGCTTTTTCCGTGACCCGTTCATAATGCAGAAACAGAATCTGGCCTGATACCTATCATTTTGCAGGCTATTTGATCTACTTACGATGTAAATAGAAAATTAGATTTATTTTTTACAATAAAATGTGTATGGGTCTTCCAAGGCTAAAGCTGGCATCGGTGGGAGCAGGTATGTGGCAGCGGAAACGGTGTAATCTGGGTAATAGACCAGCAAACAAACGACGCCGAACGGTGTTGAACGTCATGATACTCAACGATATTATTATGATTCGAACATACCTAAAAGCTTTCCAGATCGGTGTTGTTGCGGGCATGCGCACCATGACGGCTCCTGCTTTGGTTAGCTACAAATTGTCGCGAACGACGCCTAATCCGTTACCCGATTCAAAGCTTCATTTTTTGACTTCGCCTAAGGCGACAAACGTATTAGCGGTTATGGCGGCCGGTGAATTAGTCGGTGATAAGCTCCCTCAGGCGGGTGATCGCATTGGATTTCCCCAGATACTGGGCCGAATTGGCGCTGGCGCTATGTGTGGCGCTGCCATAGTCGAATCCGAAGAAAAGTCGACTACTTACGGAGCAGTTTTAGGGGCGTTGGGAGCTACGGCCGGGTCTTTTGCTTTTTTCTACCTGCGCCAATGGTTAACCCACGAAAAAGATCTTCCTGATCCAATGGTCGCTCTGGCCGAAGATGCGCTGGCAATCGGTGCGGGTTTGCTGATTGTAAATGACGGCGAGCTTTGGAAGACAGCCTCTTAGCCGATTTTAGAGAATTAGTAGTACCAGAAAAGGCGTGCCCATAGGGTACGCCTTTTCTGGTAAAATAACCTGATTGTCTGCTAACCCTATTATCTTTGTCCTCCCAAAACTACCCTCATCAACCGCTTCAACAAGTTGCAAAGAGTGATTGATTCGAATTGTCCGCTGAGGCTATTCGTTCATTCACTTACTCACTCATTCGCTCATTACCAATGCAGGTTCTTAAATTTGGTGGCACCTCGGTCGGGTCCGTAGAAAGTATAAAGAAGGTTCTTCAAATCATTGAAAATCACCGATCAAACGGCGACCAGATCGCGGTTGTCTTTTCGGCGATGGGCGGTGTCACGAACCAGCTTATAGAAATCGGCCGCATGGCCATTACCGGCGAAACCGACTACATGGAACTCGTTCGGCGGATTGAAGATCGCCATTTCAACGTAGTGAAAGCCCTGATTCCCATCAAGGAGCAGAGCAAAGTGTTTGCTCACGTGCGCGGCATTATCAATGAACTCGAAGATTTACTACGAGGGGTGTCGCTCATTCGCGAACTGACGCTACGTACCCACGACCTGATCACCAGCTTTGGCGAACGGTTATCCACAACGGTCATCACTGAATGTGCAAAAAGTCGTGGTATTCCAGCCCAGTTTTGTGATGCCCGTACCCTTATTAAAACGGATGCGCAGTTCGGTCAGGCCGAAGTAAAGTATAGCCTGACGAATCAACTGATTCAGGACTATTTTTCGAAGTCGACGGATATACAGATGATTACGGGCTTTATCGGCTCGACGGAAAAAAACGAAACGACAACGCTCGGTCGGGGCGGTTCGGACTATACGGCTTCGATTGTTGGGGCTGCGTTGAATGCGGAACGTATCGACATCTGGACCGATGTCGACGGCATGATGACCGCCGATCCGCGCAAAGTGCCCAATGCGTTCAATATTCCGACCATTACATATGCCGAAGCGATGGAGTTGAGTCACTTTGGCGCCAAAGTGATTTACCCGCCGAGTCTGCAACCTGCTTTCGCCCGGAACATTCCGTTTCGCGTACTGAACACATTCAATCCCACACATGAAGGTACCGTCGTTAGTCGCACGGCCGAACGGCGTCAATACACAATAACGGGTATTTCGAGTATCGACGATATTGCGCTTGTGAACGTACAGGGATCGGGTATGATTGGCGTGGCGGGTGTGTCGGCCAAATTGTTTGGCGTGCTGGCGGCTCACAAAATCAGCGTCATTCTGATTTCACAGGCCTCGTCGGAGCACTCGATTTGCTTTGCCATTGACCCACGCGGAGCCGAGAATGTGAAGGCCATTCTGGATGCTGAATTTGCTACTGAAATTGCGCATGGTCATATCGACAATATTGCCATCGAGCGCGATCTGTCGGTCATTGCCACCGTGGGGGAGGGCATGAAGAAAAGCTCTGGTATTGCCGGGAAACTGTTTTCGGTACTGGGCAAAAATGGGGTTAATATTGTGGCCGTCGCGCAAGGCTCGTCGGAGATTAATATCTCGGTGGTTATCAACAAAAATAACCTGTCAAAGGCCCTTAACTCGCTGCATAACATTTTCTTCCAGTCCGAAGCGCGGGTTCTGAACCTGTATCTGGTGGGCACGGGATTGATTGGTAAAACGTTGCTGAAGCAGATTTTTGACCAGTCGGAATACCTACGCTCGGAGAAACTGCTGAAAGTCTGCGTGGTGGGTATGACGAATACCAAAAAGATGGTGCTCGACCCGAAAGGCATCTCGCTGGATGATTGGCGTGAGCGTTTATTGGCCGAGGGTGTCACGACGTCGTTACCGGCTTTTGTCGAGAAAATCAAGGATTACAACCTGCCGAACTCGGTGTTCATCGACTGCACGTCAGATAAAGATATTGTGCAGTTTTATGAGTCGCTGCTGGATGCGAACATCTCGGTCGTAACCCCTAACAAAGTGGCTAACTCCGGGCCGTATGCCGAATACCGGCGGCTGCAACGTACCGCTTTGAACCGGGGTGTTAAATTCCTGTACGAAACCAACGTCGGGGCCGGTTTGCCGATTATCAACACGCTTCAGGGCCTGATGACTTCCGGTGACCGCTTTCTGAAAATCGAAGCGATTCTGTCCGGTACGTTGTCGTTCATTTTCAATACGTTCCGGCCCGGCACCTCCTTCGCTGACGTAGTGCGCGAAGCCAAAGAAAAAGGCTACACTGAACCTGATCCCCGCGACGATTTGAGCGGGCTGGACGTAGCCCGAAAAATTCTGATTCTGGCGCGGGAGGCTGGTTTTCCATTGGAACCCGAAGACGTAACGATCACGAATTTGTTGCCACAATCGTGTCTGGATGCGCCAACGATTCCCGCGTTTTTTGAGGAACTGGAACGCAACAATGCTTATTTCGAAAACCTGCTTGCGGAAGCGCACGAGCGTGGCGAAAAGCTTCGGTTTGTAGCCAGTTTCGAGAACAACAAAGCAACCATCGGCCTGCGATCAGTAGAGGCTGATCATCCATTTTATCAGCTAACCGGCGCCGACAACATCGTTTCGTTCACGACGGAGCGTTATAAAGACCGGCCGCTGGTTATCAAAGGTCCCGGCGCTGGTGCCGAAGTAACAGCCTCGGGTGTATTCGCCGACGTAGTGAGCATTGGGAGTTATTTGGCGTAACTTGCGTTTATTAAAGAAAAGCCATGGAAAATGAACTGCTTCAACGTATTACGTTAAATCCGGACATCTGTCACGGCAAACCAACTATCCGAAACAAACGATATCCGGTTGAGATGATTCTTGATCTACTATCGGCGGGTATGACTCATCAGGAAATATTGGACGATTATCCTTCTTTAGAAGACGACGACATTCGGGCATGCCTGACCTACGCGAGCCGGTTAGCGCGTGTGAAGAGTATTCATCGTGTTCTTGCATGAAGTATTTGATAGATGCTCAGTTACCTTATCTGTTGGCAGAAGTGCTTCGGGGGAAAGGGTATGATATAATTCACACCGACGATTTACCCGATAAGGATGAAACCAGTGATACAGCTATTCGCCAGATAGCTACTCAGGAGGAGCGGGTTGTAATTACAAAAGACTCTGATTTTCAAGATAGTTATCTACTGATGGGCCAGCCACCTCGGTTGCTATTGCTAACCACTGGTAATATAAAAAATCGAAAATTATTGGACTTATTTCGCAGTAACATTGCTGCAATTAGCGATCTGTTCAATTTGCACACATTTATTGAGTTGAACAACGACGACTATATAATACATGAATAAGGTGTTTTTGCAATTACAGATGGCGTAACAATTCAGCTGCAAAAACGCTGAAAAGTTCGTAAATTCATAAACGATAATTTGCTCTATCCTGTGCTAACTGATACCCCGCAACAACCTCTGATTGAACGTATTCGCGACATTGGTCACCCCGAAGCGATTCGGCGTTTCTTTGGGTTGTTGAAGGAGCTGATTGATATTGTTAACCTGCCCAACGGCGACGCCCGGCTGGCGTTTACGGTACGTCAGGAGAAAACGTCCATCATTGCGAACATTAATTTCTTTCAGGCGCTACGTATTCAGAAGCCACGTCGCGGTGAAGTCGAATATCACCTGACCGTTAAAAAAACCTGCCACGATCGGCTGAAGAATATCGAAGAGTGGGTTTTTGAACCGCTCACCGAAAAGTCAGATTATCTGGCGGTCATTATTGGTCAGTCGAGTGTTCATTTACTAGCCAATCCCACACTGCACACCTGTTGGGAAGACTGCCTACTCGAACTTGTTGAGAGCAACAAACGAGGTCCGCACTCAGCACGACACAATGCCGATGTGTATCGGGCGGCCGAAGATGATGCTTTTCTGAGCGAAGTAATTAGACTGGCTGATGACCCAACGCTTGGGGACCGAATTCTTAATGGATACAGTGTCGAGGAGCCGGAAGGTGAATATGCAACAGAGCCGGAACTACCGAATCAGCCCCATAACCTTATTCTATTCGGCCCGCCGGGAACAGGAAAAACGTTCGCCTTGCAACCCTATTTACGTGAGAAGAACGCCAGTCTGATTACGTTTCATCCGTCTTATAGTTACGAAGAATTTGTGGAAGGCATTCGTCCGGAAGTGATGAACGGCCAGATTACGTATAAAATCAACAAAGGAATTTTTCACAAGGCTTGCCTATCTGCAATTCAGAAAGCCGGGTATGGCACATTGGCTGATTGTCTGCATGATAGCCCGGAGAATCGTAGTCAGAAATTAAAAAAAGCACCAGCCCATTATTTGCTAATTGATGAGGTCAATCGAGCCAACGTTGCCAGCGTTTTTGGGGATTTGATTACGTTGCTTGAAACCGATAAGCGACTTGGGGCAGCGAACGAACTTTGGTTGACGTTGCCCTACTCACGAGAGCCATTCGGTGTACCGATGAACCTGTTCGTCATTGCAACCATGAACACCACCGACCGATCGATTGCGCTGCTGGACATTGCATTACGTCGACGGTTTTCGTTTCGTGAGATGTTGCCCGATCCAACAATGTTGAATGCGGTTGATGGCGTAGATTTGGCTCAGTTGCTGCGAACGATCAATGAACGTATCGAGTACCTGCTCGATCGTGATCACCAGATTGGTCACGCCTATTTGACTACTGTAGAAACGCACGCTGATCTTTGTATTGCCTTTCGCGACCGGATTATTCCGCTCTTACAGGAGTATTTCTTCAACGACTGGTCCAAAATTCAGCTGGTTCTGGGCGATAACCCTGCCTGGGGCAAAGAGCCTGACCATCGACTGGTGTGGATTAAAAAGAAATACACGGCTGGCGCTGCCAGCAAACTGTTCGGCGAAATGCCCGACTCAATCGATGAGGTCATAACCTATGAAATCAACCCGAATCTCCAGCAAGGTGATTTCGACCAGATTCCCGCTGAAGCGTTTAGTAGAATTTATCAGAAAATAGCTTAACGATTTTGTCATGCTGACGAAGGAAGCATCTTCGCTACTAGCAATTAGGCACATTTACTACCGCTCTGGCAGACCGGCGAAGATGCTTCCTTCACCAGCATGACAAAAAATATGAAAGCACTCGTTCTCACTGAATACAATCATTTCGATTTACAGGACGTACCCCAGCCGACCATTCGGCCTAATGAGGTACTGGTACGTGTACAGGCTGTCGGTATTTGCGGGTCCGACGTTCACGGGATGGATGGCAGCAGCGGCCGACGTATTCCGCCCATTGTGATGGGGCATGAAGCGAGTGGCATCATTGCCGAGGTAGGCAGCGAGGTGCGCGGCTGGGCCACTGGCGACCGCGTTACGTTCGACTCGACGGTCTACGTACTCGACGACTGGTACAGTCGACGGGGGCAGTATAACCTTAGTGATGGTCGCGAAGTCGTGGGTGTTTCGACACCGGATTTTAAACGACAGGGCGCATTTGCTGAGTTCGTGGCGGTGCCGCAACATATTCTCTATGCCGTTCCCGATAACGTTACGTTCACGCAGGCTGCTCTGGTTGAACCGGTAGCCGTGGCGCTTCATGCGCTGAGTCTGACGCCCATTCAGGTTAATGATTCGGCAGTAGTTGTTGGGTCCGGGATGATTGGTTTGTTTGTCATTCAGGCGCTGAAACTGGCGGGATGCGGCACCATCATCGCCATTGACCTGGATGATGACCGGCTTGCCCTTGCCCGAAAACTTGGCGCAATGCATGTGATCAACGCCAAAACTGGTGACGTAGCGAAACAGGTTCAGGAACTCACCCACGGGCGCGGGGCCGACGTGTCGTTTGAAGTGGTTGGCGCAGAGCCAACTGTTAAAACGGCCATCGAATGCGTCCGAAAAGGAGCAACCGTTACGTTAGTGGGGAATCTGGCGCCAACCGTTGAGATTCCGTTACAAGCCGTTGTAACCCGGCAATTGAGATTGCAAGGCTCCTGCGCCATCAACGGCGAATACGAAGCCGCACTAGCCCTAATTTCGTCGGGCCGGATCAATGTCGAAGCGATTCTAAGCGCCGAAGTGCCATTAAATGAAGGAGCCGACTGGTTTAAGCGGCTATATGCGAAGGAAAAAGGCCTAATTAAAGTGGTATTGAAACCCTGATTATTGCTTCGCAGCCCAGGCTATAATCGCCGGGTATAAATCGGCAACGGTTTGGCCCGGGTTTCTAGTTTGATACAATCGCAGTAACTCCTGATCAAATTCCTTAAATCGGCGAAACCCTCGCCTGTCAACCATATCCTTTTCAATATCGGACCTAAGTGTTTCAGCAGTTTTCTGATCGAATAGGTCATTATAAAGAAGTGTTACAAGCCCATAATTCATGTATTCTTCAAAGCAGGAAAGGTCATTACTATAATTAGCGGCTGGTTTCTTGGAGTCGGTCCAAGCTGCTAAGTTTTTAAAGGCTATTGCAATATCTTTTGTATATTTCTCGGCTTCAGGATTGAGGTAACTATGGTTCAGTTTGGTGAACGCGATTGTCATACGTTTCCCTTTTATAATGTCGAGAGGTTGCTTTTTAGTGGTCGTGTTAACGAATGGGAAGTCGATATGCATTTGTGCTTCCGTGAAGCCATTATCCTCGAATCTATTAGCCGATTGGTTCCAGCCCACCAGGGGCGAAAACAACACTTTTACCGACGAATAATGTGTGGTTGGAAACTGCTTTTCCAGCCAGGCTTTCATCGTAGCGACGTCCACATTTTTGCGAAAATCCTCCTTCAGACTTTCGTAATAGGGTGTATGCTTTCGATAGAAAGTTCGAAATTTTGATTGTTTGGCGAACTCTTCCAGCAAAGGGATATAGGGAACTAACTCATTGACTTCTCCCCAGCTAACCCGGTCATAAACTCCGCCGTTGATCAGTTTATTGCCATCGAATCGATAGGCGTAACTGTCCATTTTTAGGTTGTAATAATTACCCTCAGATTTGGCCAGTAGCGAATCAATACTACGTACTACCAGATGGTTTTTGTAAGGGGAGAAGTGAGCAATGACGGCGGGGTAATAATCCGTTTCTTTGTAAATAGCAGGTGTTTTTCCGTAGTTGGTCAACGCAAAAACGACGTTGATCAACTCATATGCCTCAGGTATTTCTAGGCTGGTCTTACCTTCGTTCGCATTTTTGTAGGCATCATTAAAAACAGCAGCCTTGACGAGTTTATGGCTGGTAAGAAAGCAGGTTACTGTATCGTGTTGCGCTTCGCGGATAATCTGGCAAATCGTTGGAACACCCTGCTGGAGCGTCATTGAAATGGAATCTTTTTCTGATACAAACGCCAACCGTGATGTCGCTTGCTCTAAACCGAAGCTGTAAGAAAAAGAAGTAGGCAAACCGTTTACGCCGTTGAAATTGCCCCGTTCGTTGTTGATATACATCACCAGTCGATTACTTGTTGTCCGGACAGTTGGAATCGATTTGGATTGCGATAATGCATTGCTTATTGATGCGAAAATCAATAGATAAGTTAAGGTTGCCTTCATCTAAAGTAAGAGCGTCGGAATGTTCTGCATTTTAATGAAAAAGCTCGTAGTATCGAAAAACTTGTGCCAGTGTTCTTAGGCATCTTCTCGATAGAAAGCCCTACTAGTCCTTATTTTATTAGGTGGTATAAAGAGTGAAGAGCTTTGACAAAGTTTAAAACTTTGTCAAAGCTGGTGTAACCCGAAACTGTTATTGAGCCGGGGTGTATTGAGAAACGCGATCGCCCGTCTGCAATTCGAGCAAATTATCTTTCAGGATGGTGATTGTAGCGATCAAAGTAGGGCCACATCTGACATTTGGGCAGGATATAGAATCACTGTACTGAATAATCACGCCCTTTCGTTCAAATCGATTACCCGCACAGCAAGGCCCCGACGTAACAACACCATTCCTACGATAAATGAGCGAACCGTCTGTTCGGTATTCTGTATCATAGTAAGCATCGGTATCGTACATGACCCACGCTGTGTCATTTACACCACGGCTCTGGAGTAAATGCCAGCGTTTATACAGTAAATCAGATGGGCCAATAGAACCTTCACTCCGACAGGCTCCAGCCAGAAGAAGTATCCAAATTGGCGTAGTTAACAGGGTTTTCATACACGATGTTTTGGATCAGAATTGAATGCCAGCGACGAATAACTTTTGCCTGTTTTTGAGTAGAAGATTCCCGTAAAACGCATTTCGTTGGAATACGTTTAATTAACTATGCCAACTCCCCTCCGCATCGCCATTATTGGCCCCGGCAAAGTGGCCCACTTGCACGCCCAGGCCGTTTTACAAACTCCCGATACAGAACTAGTTGCCGTTTATGGCCGAACGTATCAGAAAGCGGAAGATTTCGCCAATAAATATAATATCCGGGCTTACAGTGATGTCTACGACATGGTGGACCGCGAAAATGTAGACCTGTGCCTTGTCTGTACCACGCATCCTGCCCACCGCGAGCCGACGGTTGCCGCCCTCAATGCGGGTTCGCATGTATTGGTTGAGAAGCCATTGGCGTCGTCGCTCGAAGATTGTGATGCGATGATTGACGCGGCCAAACGGAATAACCGCTACCTGGGCGTAATCAGCCAACGCCGGTTTTATGCGCCAAGCCAGCGAATTCGGCAAGCCATTGATTCGGGAAAAATAGGAAATCCTGTGTTGGGCACCATTCAGATGCTCGGCTGGCGCAGTGAAGAATATTATCAAAGTGATGCCTGGCGCGGCACCTGGGCCGACGAAGGTGGTGGCGTATTGGTCAATCAGTCACCTCATCAGCTGGATTTATTACTGTGGTATATGGGCGAAGTGGACGAAGTATATGGCGTTTGGCGCAATCTGAATCACCCATACATTGAGGTGGACGACACCGCATTAGCCATCGTAAAATTCAAAAACGGTGGGTTGGGCAATATCATCGTGAGTAATTCGCAGAAACCGGGCATTTTCGGGAAAGTCCACGTCCATGGGCAGAATGGTGCATCGGTGGGCGTCCAGACTGATGGTGGCGCGTTGTTCATTGCCGGCATGTCGACCATCACCGACCCGCCTGTCAATGATCTCTGGACAGTACCGGGCGAAGAAAACCTGCTGGCCGAATTCGTCGCTGAAGACACCGCTTTCTTCAACACCATCGATGCTACGGTCTATTACTTCGGCTTGCAAATTGCCGAATTCCGCGACGCTATCCGGGAAAATCGTCCACCCAACGTAACAGGTGAGGATGGCCGCAAGGTGGTAGCGCTCTTCCAGGCCATTTACGAATCAACCCGAACGGGTTTGCCGGTAAAAATGTAAATAGACGTAGCGGATGGGTGTGAGATTCTCACACCCATCCGCTACGTCTATTTAGACAAAAAACTACATTCTATTAATTCGGATCAGTTGGCGGAGTACTGGTATTGTTGTTACGTTCCGTCAATGGATAGGGGAAGAAATTCCGGTTCCGCTCGGCACCGGTTGTGCCCGGACCTGGTCGGCCAAAGCGACGACTGTCTTCTAACCGAAAGCCCTGATAGGCCAGTTCAATCTGCCGATTCCGGTAGATCTCTGTTAGAATAGCGTCGGCGGTTTGTGCACCAGCATAGGCAGGCAGTCCGGCACCAAGGCCAAAGGCATCAGTCGTTTTGGTTAACACTCTGTTTAACTGAGTAACGGCGTTGCCCAGATCACCTTTTCGGGCGTAGGCTTCCGCCTGAATCAGCATCATTTCACCTGGCAGATAGACGGGAATAGCTGCGTTGTTAGCTGTATAATAGGCCGTCGCGATTACGGGAGTTACGGCTGTATTTGTGCTGGGCTTCGTCAGGAAGGCAATTCGCTTATCGGCTGAGCTGGGTGCCAACGCACCGGTCAGGCCCAGGTTTGCGTTGGTCGGCTGAAACACGTTCAGGTTACCAAACGTGTATTCAAACAGCGGATTACGAGTGTTGTCGTCGAAATTAAAGACCGACTTTTTGCTCAAATCAACCTTGGCCGCAGCGGCAATCGCTTTGTCATAATCCCCTGAAAAGAGGGCATAGCGAGCAATCAACGCCTGAATTGTATTTGGAATATCGACACCCGTAACGGCCTTATTTGTAAAGTTAGCCGAGACAGGCGCGGCTGCCAGTTGCGTAGCGGCTGTTTCGAGTGTTGTAATGGCTTCCTTAAATACCTGTGCCCGGGGGACAAACGGTACGTTGTTGCCCATTGTAATGGGCGACTGCTCGAAAAACAGGCCCAATGTACCGAGCGATAAAGCCCGGAATATAGACGCATAGGCAACGATACCGCTTTTGGTGCCCGCATCGGTCACCACACCTGCATTCGTCAGAATCAATTCCGCATTGGACCTCACTAAATGGCTCTGTGTCCAGATATTACGTACGACACCATTTGTATTGGTAACGTTGCCAGCTCCTGTGGCCAGATTGGCTTCATCAAGATTGCCCGCGTTTAACACAGACTCCTCGCGGGTCGTCAGGCCCGCACCGGCCGTGCTGGCATAGAGGACGCTCAAGGCTCCCCCTGTAGTGTAGCGATATTGCAGCCCATTGCAAAGTGTCAGTAAGCCATCTCCATCGGGCGAACTAACCGCCTGCGTCTGACTGATGGTACTGGGGTTCAGATATTCCTTGTTGCAGGCAACTTGCGTGAGAAGCAAGCCTGACAGGATTGTTGGTATGAGGATTTTTTTCATGATTAAAATGTCGCAGCTAGTTTAAACTGATACGTACGGGGAATGGGGACGTTTCCAAAGTCGATACCACGTAGCAGATCGTTGGTGCCACCGGCATTGGTTTCGGGATCGAAGCCGGTGTATTTATCCCACGAATACAAATTACGGCCAACCGCCGATACCGTCAGACGGCTAAGTCCCTTAATGAACTGAGGTAACGTATAGCTGAGCGAAACTTCCCGTAATTTGGTGTATGAACCCGGATCAACCCGGAATTCCTGCGTGTTGTACACCCCGAAAATGTAACCGCGTTTGAGTGTACCCCGCAACTCCTGCTCAGCATAGTCACCCAGACCCACACCCTGCCGTGTGCGTTTGTCAGCGTTGAAAACGTCAACGCCCTGAACCATATCCAGGAGAATGTGTAGCGTCAGCTTTTTGTAGGCTAGATTTGTGCTGAATGAGCCAGTCCATTTCGGATTAGGATTCCCAATAAGGAGGTTAGCTAATGGTTTTGTTACGTCCAATGTTCCATCCGAATTACGAGCAGGCACGTAGTTAATAGAGCCGTTGTCCTGCGAGGAAGCCCGTTCGGATTGTGGAAACCCTGAAGGCGAAAGTATCAGCGAGCCATCGGTATTCCGGGCGTAACCCGTTCCGTAGAAAACCCCAACTGGCTGACCAACAATCAGGTTGCCCGGTGTACCCGACGCCGACGATGCGTCTGGGTTGATGATGGGCTGACCGCCTAAATCGAGTACTTTATTGCGATTGTGGTTATAAATGACCGTGAAGTCCCAGTTCAGGGTTTTGGTTTTGATTGGATTAACGTCCAGAACAATCTCAAATCCCTTGTTTTCCATGGCACCTACGTTATTCACGATGCTGGTGCCACCCGTGGTTGGGGCTAATGTTCGGTTTACGACCAGGTCGCTGATTTTCTGTTGGTAGGCGGTTACCCCTAAACCAATTCGCCCATTCAGGAAGGCCAGATCAAGACCCCCTTCGAGTTCGGCCATGCGCTCGGGCTTCACGTCGGGATTCGCCAACTGTGTACCCGGCACAACCGTGTTTTTGCCAAGAAAGCCCACGGGGCTAAATTGGTAGAAACGGGCGTATGAACCAATACCCGACAGGTTACCGGCTTCACCATAACTGGCCCGAAGTTTCAGGCTATTGAATGCATTACTAAAGGATAAATTCTTCCAGAAATCGAGGTCTGACACGATAAACGAACCGCTTACCTTCGGGTAATACTGATTGGTTTGCGTAGACGAGAATTTCGACGATTGATCGCGCCGAACGGCCCCGGTAATGAACGCCAGATTTCGGAAGCCAAGCGTAGCCTGCGCAAAGGCACCACTCAAACTGAATCGATCCAGATCATAACGTACCTGATACGTCGTGTTGCTGGCTCCGCTAACAGTTTCAATCAAAGGGACCAGATTCTGTCCACTATTGATCGAGTAATCGGCCTGATAATACTGATAGCTATAGCCAATGGCTGCGTTCAGCTTGAACTTATCACTGAATTGGCGCTCATATTGTGCGTTTAGATCATTGTTAAACTGCAGCACCTGATTGGTAGCTGTAGCCGCGAATCCACCCGGATAGCGGGCGGCTGGCAAACCGGCCACTGCCTGATACGGATACGGACGAATGTAGTTTTTGCCAAACTGCGAGTAGGCATCAACGCCAACGATGTAGTCAATACTCAGCCCTTTCAAAGGAGTCAGATTCAACTGAAGGCTGTTGATTGTACGACTTACCGACTGCGAAAATTTCATGTCTTCAATGGTCGACAATGGATTTACGCGCGTTGGCTCAACCGCTTGCAGGTTTCCCGCGGCATCGCGCTTGGTGATGTCGTAGATATTGTTGGTGATATTGACCGAGTTGATAGGGCTATAAAATACGTTGCCGTTGGCTTTCTCGTTGGAGAAGCTATTCGCATAACTCAACCCTACCGATATTTTGGCCCAGTTCGTTAGCCGCTGATCAACGCGGACACGAAGGTTATAGCGGGTAAAATCGGTATCTTTGATAATGCCCTGATTCTTCAAATAGCCGAACGATACGTAGTACTGCGTGTTGTCGCGTCCACCCGAAATAGACAGGTTATTATCTGTGCCGTAGCCAGTCCGGAAAATCTGATCAAAATAGTTGTAGCGTTGCACATCCACCAGATTAGTGGCCAACTGCGACGTAGTACCATCTCGATAAATTCCGGTTGTGGTTGTGCCTGGATTAGCTGCAACCTGAGCGTCCGAAATAACCCCGATGGGATACAGTCGGAGGGAAGCAAAGCCAAACTGCTTGCCGTACGTATTGACCGGCACGCCTTTGCGCAGTTCATTGATGTTGAACGAAGTCGAGAACGTTACCTGCGCTTTACCACTCTGACCGCGCTTAGTCGTGATGATAACCACACCATTAGCCGCCCGCGAACCATATTGAGCAGCCGCAGCCGCCCCGTTAATGACGTTCAACGTAGCAATATCGTCGGGGTTAATATCCGATAGGCGATTCTGCCCGACGTTGGCGTTTCCTACGTCATTTGACAGAGCAAGCTGCGATACGTTGGTGCTGGCGTTGCTCACAATCACACCATCCACAACGTAGAGCGGGTCCGACGAGCCAACCAATGACTTGATCCCCCGCAACCGGATGCTGATGCCACCCGCCGGATCACCAGAGTTCTGGGTGATTTGTGCCCCTGGTACTTTTCCCTGCAGGGCGTTAATGAGGTTCCCTGAGCCGCTCTGTTGCAGGTCTGACCCTTTAATTGTGCTAATCGCGTTTCCTAATTCGCGCTTGGGGGCCGACAGCGTTGAGCCGGTTACGACGACTTCGTCAAGGTTTGTCGTGGCTGCCGCCAGTTCTGCGTTGGCTGTAACCTGGTCGGCATTCCCCAGGCTAATCGGCTGGCGTAGTGTTTCGTAGCCGATAGCTGAGAAGGCCAGCGTTACAGGACCGGGTTTAAGCGTTACCGTGAGCGTGTAATCGCCGTCAGCATCAGTCGTGGTGCCGAGCGTTGTACCTACAATCGCGACGGTTGTGCCGGGAAGTGCCTGTTTTTCGGGGTCCGTTACGTGGCCTTTGATGGTAAAACGTGTACTTTGCGCAACTGCATTTGTACAAAGTAACAAGGTTAGCCAGAGCATCCACAAGTGATGAAGACGCCGACTAACGAGTACGTACCTGTTGTCCATAGGTCTGTAGAAGAAAGTGGTAGGTGATTAATAAATTAAAGATAATTTAATCTGAAATATAAGTATAAAACTCTGCCTGGCCCATCCGTAAGGCCTGGTTGTGCTACAAATGCTAAAACACCATTTTTTAGTAAATTTGAATCTTCGATAAGTCCCATATACTTCATGATCAACCGTAATCGAATTGGATGGCTGGTGAGCGGCATCATCCTTATTTCTCATTTGGCTAACGCACAGCAAGCCAAACAACGCTACGCCAGTCTTCAGCAGGCCGTTTTTTCGGGTGGTCAGCTCAGTGGGTCGACGGGGCCACGTAGTGTCAACTGGATTGAAGATGGTACTAAGTTTTCTTTTCTTGATGGGCAGCGTACCATAAAAACGCTGTCGCCAAAGGACCAGAAAGAAGAGATCGTTTTTGATGGAAGCCAGTTGAAATTTCCGGGTACGGAGAAAGCCTTTGACTATGAGTCGTTTCAATGGTCCAGGGATTCAAAAAATATACTTTTCCAGACCAATTTCCGTAAGGTGTATCGCCATTCAGGCATATCCGATTACTACGTCTATGCCGTCGCCGACAAGAGTTTGAAACTCGTTGCCAGGGATGCCCAGACCGCCGAACTCGCGCCCGATGGGAGCAAAGTTGGTTATGAGCGGGGTGGCAACTTATTCGTGTTTGATTTTGCAACCCAGAAGGAGACGCAACTCACCGACGATGCCAAACCTGCCTTTATGAACGGGCGTTTTGGCTGGGTTTATGAAGAAGAATTTGGGTTGGCGCAAGCCTGGGATTGGTCGCCCGATAGCAAGTTTATTTCGTTCTGGCAGTCCGACGAACGACAGGTGCCGATGTACAAACTGACCGATTATAAAGGCTTCGATGAGAAATTCGATTCGCTACCGTATCCGCGCGTTGGTGACTCAAACCCAATCGTTCGCATCGGAGTCATCGAGGTTGCCAACAAGGCAAAACAATGGATAAAGGTTGACCTGGGAGATGGCTATATTCCGCGCGTTTACTGGACGTCGCAGGAAGGGCAAATTGCACTGATGCATCTGAACCGCAAACAAAATCACCTGCGCCTGTTCATGGCGAACGCCCGTACGGGCGAGGCTCGCCAGATCATGGAAGAAAAGTCGAAGACTTGGGTGGATATTTTCGATTTCTTCGCAGGCCTCAATCACCTGATTCACTTTCCGGCGGGTGTTCAGGAATTTTACTGGGTGTCCGATCGTGACGGATTTGCGCACCTTTACCGGTACGACTATTCGGGGAAACTGCTCAACCAGGTTACTACTGGTAAATGGGAGGTAACCTACGTTCACCACATCGATACGAAGGCAAAGAAAGTTTATTTTACCTCGACCGAAGCGTCGCCACTGGAGTGGCAGTTGTTCGTGGCGGATGTATACGGCAAAAATAAACGTCGGTTAACGTCGGCACCTGGTAAACACACGGTCAACTTCTCGCCCAACGGTCAGTATTTTATTGACAAATATTCGAACGTATCAACACCTACGCAGGTCGAATTGCGCGATACAAAAGGCCAGCTCATCAAGGCGTTAGAGACGAATAAGCGCGTGACGGACTACGTTGCCAGTCACGAGTATGTGCCGAAAGAACTCGCCAACTTTACCACGTCAGATGGTCAGCAAATAGATATTTCCATTATCAAACCGCTGGGTTTCAATCCGTCCCAAAAGTATCCTGTTGTCGTCGATATTTACGGCGGACCTGGTGCACAATCGGTTTATAATGAGTTTACTACATCGGGCTGGCACCAGTGGCTGGCTCAAACGGGTTACGTAGTGGTGAGTGTGAATAACCGGGGCAGTGGAGGCTACGGCCGTGATTTCGAGAAAATTGTCTATGAGAAACTGGGCAAGTACGAAAGTCAGGATTTTGTCGAAACAGCAGCTTATCTGGCAAAACAACCGTGGGTAGATGGTAGCCGTATGGCCATTCGTGGCCACAGTTACGGAGGGTATATGAGCAGCTATACCATGCTGACGCATCCCGGTGTATTCAAAGTATCACTCGTTGGAGCACCCGTAACAGACTGGCGCCTTTATGATTCCATTTACACGGAGCGTTACATGGGCCTATTACCCGAAAATGAGGCCAAATACAAAGCCAGCGCGGTGTCACCTTACGCTAAAAATCTGGCGGGAAAAATGTTTGTTGCCCATTCGACGATGGACGAAAATGTGCACGTTCGCAATACGTTCCAGTTGATGAACGCGTTTGAAGATGCTGGCAAAGACGTCGATTTACGTATTTATCCACCTGGCGCACATGGGGTAGCCTATAGCCCTGGTACGCAACTGCTGCTCTTTCAGCAGTATACGACTTACCTGGAGACATATCTGAAAGGAAAAACCGTAGAGAATTAACTAAATTTAGGTAAAACGTCGAGGTGTCAGACTTGAGAGCCTGACACCTCGACGTTTTAACGTAGTGCCCGCCGAATTACATCCTCGACAGATAATGTCGGATCGGCTTTTAAGGCATCGTCGACGCTTTTTTCGGCCGTTACTCTGGGGAAACCTAAGGCTACCAGCGCGGCTAGAGACTCTTCCCGAACGGGGTTAGCCGCCGGTTGCTGGCGATAACTTGGTCCGTCTGGTACGACGCCCGCTTTTTTCATTTTGTCACGTAATTCAAGAATGATACGTTGGGCTGTTTTGGCACCAATTCCCTTGATCGCTTGTACCGCCCGGACATTTTCGCCCAGAATCGCCAGCCGAAGGTCGCCTGGCTGCATAGCAGAGAGCATACCCAGCGCCGTGTTTGGCCCAACGCCCGAGACGCCGATCAAATCAAGAAACAAGGCCTTTTCGTCGGCGTTGGCAAAGCCGTAGAGCGCCTGCAAATCTTCCCGAAACAGATGGTGGATGAACAGTTTAATTCGGTCGCCACCGCCGGGAAGTACTGAATACGTTTGAAGCGATATATGAATTGAGTACCCCACACCATGCACATCAATAATAGCGTGTGTCGGTTCTTTAAAGGCTAGAGTTCCATCTAAATAAGCAATCATTCGACTGTCGGAAAAGCTTGTTTTTAAGGTAGTTATACGTAGTAAAGATACGAAAAACCCACGACTTTTCTGAGTGAAAATCGTGGGTTAAAAGCAGGTCAACTGGCGTGTTTTCGTTGCCAAATTAGCCTACAATCAGCTTCTGTCCTGGTCGGAGGGCATTGCTGCGGATGTGGTTCATTTTCTTGAGCTGATCAATTGACAAACCGCCGTAGCGTTGGGCAATGTTCCATAACGTATCGCCATCCTGCACGCGATGGTACCGTGGCTTGTACCGTTTCGTTTTCGCAATCGCCACCTCTTTTTTGTGGCCTTTAGCCGTTCCCTGATCGGCTAACCGCTCAGTACGGGTTTCATCCGCTTCCTTCAGGATGATTATTTTTTGGTTGGGCTGAAGCGTGATGGAGCGCAGGTGATTCCAGCGCTTCAAATCGTAGACTTCAACGTTGTAGCGCTCCGCAATCTCATTCAGATTGTCTTTCTTTTTGACGACGTAGATTTGCTTTTTGGGCTTGCGCATCACCACCGTTTCCAGATCCTCTTCGGGCTCGTCAGCTGATTCGGCTTCAGCCAGTCGCGTGGCCAGTTTCTCTGAGCCGCCTGCTTTCGCGGTTTTGGCTACCATCTGGGTGGCAAGCGCTTCTTCTCTGCCAATATTAGCTAGTGGATTACTGCTCAATGCGGCCCAGGTTCCTGCTGAGTCAGCTCCATAGCGAATGTCTTCCGCAGTAGCCAGCAAAATGTGTTCCATGTTACCCGGGACCCGACTGGCTGAATCCAGAATAGCCCGTCGGTGGCTGGCAAAATAAGCGTACTGCTGGCGGGGAACCCGGAGCGGATAGCGGTTTGTGAAAGGAGGTAAAATTGTTGTTGTGATAGCCGGATTCATTTTTTGTAGATCGGCCAGGTCCATGGTACTGTGTTTGGCAAATGTTTCGAGATTGAAGTAGCCCGTAATCTGGATCGTATCCATTGGGATGGGGGACTGGAATGTCTCGCCAAAAATGCCGTGGTCACTGGCATGGTTCATCAAATACGTAAAGGCTACAAACTGAGGAACATAGCCACGGGTTTCTTTGGGTAACGCGTCATAAATCGCATAATATGAATCACCCCCCGACCGGCGCATAGCCCTTTTAACCGCCCCTGGCCCGCAATTGTAAGCTGCCATTGTCAGTTCCCAGTCACCAAAAATTGCGTACAGGTCGCGGAGATACTTGCAGGCAGCCTCCGTGGCTTTAACCGGGTCCATACGTTCATCTACGTAGTCGTCCTGGTAGAGTTTCAGGTCCCGGCCAGTGCCGGGCATAATTTGCCAAAGGCCACCCGCGCCCGAGTGAGAGACAGCACGTGGCGTCAATGAAGATTCAACGATAGAGAGGTATTTTAACTCGTCGGGTAAGTTGTATTCCGACAGCATCCGCTCATATAGGGGGAAAAAAAGCGGCATACGTTCGAGCATTAACTTGATCAGGCTCGGCTTCCGGAAGGTGAAATAATCGACGTAAGACTGGACAGCTTTGTGGTAATTCAGAGGAATGTCTTTCTGCAACTTGGCTAACCGTTCGCGGAGCACGCTATCGGGGACTGTGTTGACGGCTATAACAGTATCTTGTTTGAGCGTTGGCGTGTCGGGCAATTGTGGTTCGGGTCGGGGTGTACTTTCGGCGCGAGCCACCATCGTCAGGCCCAGCATCATGCTCATCAGGCCTAGTCTTAAGAGGGCGAGGTTCAGATACTTCATGCAGTTCTCGGTTTGGTTCGTTACGTTTTAAACTACGGCTGGTCCGCCGTCGCGGGGAAGCCGCTCTATTCAATAAACAACGGTTTTTCAGCCGTACTACAAACTCTTTGCAAAAGCTATCAGCGCTCCTTCGGCAAAGGGAGGAGCCATTAACTGCAAACCAATTGGCAGACCGCTGGCATCCGTTCCATTAGGGACCGATATGGCCGGATAACCTACTACGTTAGCCTGCACCGTAAAAATATCGGCGAGGTACATTTGCAGTGGATCATCTGTTTTCTCACCCAGCCGGAACGCCGGAGTGGGCGTGGTTGGGGAAAGTAAAAAATCATATTTCTCAAAAACACGCTCGGTTTCCTGGCGAATCAGTCGCCGGACCTGCTGCGCTTTGGTATAATACGCATCATAATAACTGGCACTCAGGGCAAAGGTGCCGAGCAAAATCCGCCGACGTACTTCTGCACCAAATCCTTCTGTACGGCTTTTTTTGTACAACGATAAAAGATCCATTACTGATGTACCATCTCCCTGACTACGATATCCGTACAGTACTCCATCAAAGCGCGACAGATTCGATGAGGCTTCGGCAGTGGTCAAAATGTAATATGTAGGCAGTAAATACGTAAGAAGCGATATATCTACGGGTTCTACTGTGTGACCAGCGGCTCGCAACTCATTCAGCGTAAGCTGAGTAGCATCGCGGATGCTTTTGTCTACACCCGCGCTCTCAACGCCATCGCGTAGGTAAGCAATACGTAAAGGTCTGTCGGGAAGGGTAGCGGAGGTGTAGGAAGCAACAGGCTGACTCGACACGGTGCTGTCAAATTCATCAGGTCCAGCCATGATTTCGAGCAGCAGGGCCGCATCGTCAGCATTGTTGGCGATTGGGCCAATGCAATCGAACGAGGATGCGTAGGCAATAAGTCCCCAACGACTGATACGTCCGTAGGTTGGTTTCAACCCCACTACACCGCAAAAAGCGGCTGGTTGTCGAACCGAGCCACCGGTGTCGGACCCAATACTAGCCAGACATAGACCCGCCTGTACTGCTACGGCAGAGCCGCCACTCGACCCACCTGGTACCCGATTAGGATCGGCTGCGTTGCGAACGGGACCAAAAGCTGAGTTCTCGTTCGACGAACCCATGGCAAACTCATCGCAGTTCTGACGACCGATGATGATGACATCTTCGTTCAGCAACCGTTGCACGGCTGTTGCGGTAAATTGAGCGGTAAAGTTTTCTAAAATCCGGCTCCCGGCCCGAACGCTGTGGCCAGCGTAACTCAGTACGTCTTTGATACCGATAATCATACCAGCCAGTCGTCCGGCTGTACCCGCTGCCAGTTTCTGGTCAACAGCTTCGGCTTGTTGCCGGGCTTCGTGGGCGTAGACTTCGGTGAAAGCGTTCAGGTGTTGGTGTTCGTCAATACGAGCCAGGTATTGATCCACCAACTGAAGGCAGGTAATCGTGCCGATTTTGAGATCGGCTTGAACAGAGGAGAAGTTACGATAGATTGTCAAAATAGAAAACAGTTCCTGTCATTCCGGTGGTTCGGCCTATCAACTCCGCACCCTGTTCGGAAAGACAAACTAATAAAAACAGACAATCAGGCAGCTCCCGGAAGGAACTGCCTGATTGTCTGTCACGAACAAACTCGATTATTTCGTATCGGTCTCTTTCAGGCCGTCTTCGATATTTTCGCGAACGTCTTTTGTGGCGTCTTTAAACTCTTTGATGCCTTTTCCAAGGCCCCGTGCGAGTTCGGGGATTTTTTTAGCGCCGAACAACAGGAGCAATGCCAGGAAGATAAGGATCATTTCCTGACTGCCCAAACCCAAAATTGCAAAAATGCTTGCCAATACCATGGTTTCTGGAATTTGAATGTATGCAAAAATAACAAAACTCTCTCGTACAATCTATTAAAACGTATTGAAACTTACGTAGTAATAGCCAATTTGGTTTTCAGTTTACGGTATTCGGTTTGTCACTCTTCACCGTGAACCACCTACTGTAAACTTTAACCTCATTCAATTCTACTCACCCAATTTTAATCGTCTCACCTCGCCGAGGTACGTTCTCCCCTGAACTGGTTGTGGTATTTTCCCACTGACGAAATTTCTCAATGTCGTCCTTTATGCCGCTAAATAGCCAGAACATCAGCGCTATATCGTCCGTCAGGCCCACGATGGGCAAAAAATCAGGCAGGATGTCAATAGGTGAAACAAAATAAATCAATACGGCAATGATCCGAATCAGGGTTTTCCAGGGTAGTTCACGGTATTGACCTGATGCATAGGCTTTCAACAGGCGGGTAACAACACCTAACTGATCACGAAACGCTGAAATGTTTGCCCCCGACAGCCCGCCACTTTTTTCTACTGCGTCACGGATCAATTGCAACAGACTCCGGGTATTTCGGGCATAGCGAACGGCTCCCATATTCGCCCGTTTAAAGAAAATCGAGGTTAGAATTCGTGAAATGAGATTGCTGTTTTTCATTAGTATTTTATTTGCCGTTCTGACTGGTGCCAGCATAACAAAGCAAAGGATGAGTAAAGTCTAACAAGTTTTACTTCGAATAGTCTATTAACGGTAAATAGGTCCAGAAGTTTTATTATAAACGGGTTGGTTTGTCTTGAACCGGGGCCTTACTTTTGCGTCGCTTGTTAACCCTTTAATTCCGAATACCATATGAAAGTTACCGTAGTAGGTGCTGGGGCCGTTGGCGCCACCTGTGCCGACAACATTGTTCGTCGGGAACTCGCCCATGAAGTTGTGCTCTTAGATATCAAGGAAGGCATCAGTGAAGGCAAATCCCTCGATATGCTTCAGGCATCCACATTGCTCGACTGCGATATTAAACTGACGGGTTCTACCAATGATTATGAGAAAACGGCCGGTTCGGATGTCGTCGTCATTACGTCTGGCCTGCCTCGTAAGCCAGGTATGACGCGCGAAGATCTTATTGGCATTAACGCCGGTATTGTGAAAGGTGTGACAGAAAACATCCTGAAACATTCGCCCGACGCCATCTTTATCATTATCTCGAACCCGATGGATACGATGACGTATCTCGCGCTGAAGTCGTCGGGTTTGCCAAAAAATCGGGTCATTGGCTTAGGGGGTGCGTTGGATTCGGCTCGCTTCAAAACGTACCTCTCGCTGGCCCTGAATTGTTCTCCCAACGATCTGCAAGCTTCCGTTATTGGTGGACACGGCGATACGACCATGATTCCGCTGACACGGTTGGCCACGAAAGCAGGTGTTCCGGTAAGCCAGTTCCTGGACGAAGAAACACTGAAAAAAGTAGCCGCCGACACAATGGTGGGTGGTGCTACGTTGACAGGCCTGATTGGTACGTCGGCCTGGTATGCGCCGGGTGCGGCCGGTGCCTACATGGTTGAGAGTATCCTACGCGATCAGAAACGTATAATTCCGTCCTGCGTGTTGCTCGAAGGCGAATACGGCCAGTCGGACATTTGTCTGGGTGTACCGGTCGTTATAGGACGTAGTGGTTGGGAAGAAATCATCGACTACAAACTGACCGATGAGGAACAGGCAGCTTTCAATAAATCGGCCGATGCCGTCCGGAATATGAATGGTGTACTGAGCACGCTGAATATCGGTGTGTAACTAGAACGTACTCCAAAATAGATCAAAAACTGACCGTCTGTAAACGGTCAGTTTTTTTTGTTAACGGTTGATAAGTCTTTCGTACCACCTACTCTAGTTGATAGCGATATTGCTTCGCACTTTAATGACTTCTTTACTGTATGAAAACAGCGTCTTTATTTACACTACTTAGCTTATGTCTTATTTGCGCGTCTTTTCGAAGCGATTCTATTCACAAGCCACCAACCGATGATTTCGCAACTATCTATATCTACCGAGGTGGGCAATTTTACGCATCAGCTATAAATTATAGTATCTACGTTAATGGGGAGAAAATTTGTAAGCTCAGCAACAACAAATACATAGAATACAAAGTAAAACCCGGCAAGCTTGCCATAACAGCGCAGCGGGGTGGCATCGAAGTATTTAAACGGGAGACAGGACTTGATCTGGATACCGAAGCCGGAAAGAAGTACTACGTTAAAGGGGACGTAAAATCGAGTCTCACCCGAACTCGTCTGGAGATGTCGGAAGTAACAGAGAATACTGCCAATCGTGACATGAAAGATATGACGGTTGATAAATGTCAGGAGACAATGACTAATTAGCGTTCAACTAGTCGATATAAAAAAGCCTCCGCATTAATTGTGGAGGCTTTTTTATAGGTAAATACAGCTTTATCAAATAAACACCTGATACTGCAAGGTTAACTGCCCACGGCGACCCCCTGCCGAGAGTTGAGAGGTACCGGAAGACGGTTCATAATAAGGGCGGTTTTGGTAATCGAGTGTCAACTTACCATTATGTCCTTTGATGAGGTAATTAAGGCCGATATTATAAACGCCTAACGTATTAGTTAGCCGATGGTAGTTAGCGAGCTGAGCCTGTACATACGGCATTAGCGTTCCGTTGCCAGCGCCAAACAGGTCACGTTTCATTAAGTAACCCAATTGACCGTAGATCACGCTACCCGTCCCGAACATAGGGAACGCGTTTCCCTGTGTACCGCCCAAACCACCCGGACGTTGTGCGGCAGCAATGTCACTCCCGGGATTCATTGCCCCATTGAAACGAACATAGTCTTTGCCATAGTCGGTGTGGAAATAGCCCAGGTACGCATTGACCGCTGTTCCCTTTTCCTTGTTCAACGGCATATCCAGGAACGACGCCACCGACCATAGATTCATGTTCTCATAAACTGTATCGCCGGGCGCTGCTACGTGTACCATCGCGTTCTTCTGCGTAATAAAGCCGGCTTCAATGTTGAAAACTTTCTTTGCACCGAGGTAAGTACCGGTGTTGTAGCCGGGTGCCTGGTGGGCTTCTTTGTCGAAGAATTGCCACATGAATAAACCCTGAAACTGTTTTTCGTGGCCCTTCAGCGCGAAAATAGAAGTTGGGCCGTAAGAAGGCAACGCCGAACCATTGGTTTGAATAGGGAATGGGTCGCTCATCGCTACGCGGTAGTCGAGGTGGCCAACCTGCCCGCGGGCATATACACTCAATTTGCGGGAGAACTGGTCCGTCTGGTCAACCGTGGCCTGCGCAAAAACCGGTACGTCCATACTCATAATGGTGGCTACGCTGGGCGCACTAAACCGCGAAAGTCCGTTTACGATGGTCAGGCCAGCGCCGAGGTTCAGGTAATTTTTGTTTTTGAAGACCAGGTATTCCGCAACGGCGTCGTGGAAAAACGCCTGTACTTTTCGTTGCGATGACGCCGTTTGACTAAATCCGCCGTTTAGGTAGTTGAAATTGTTCATCCCGAACTGTAGATACAGAAAAACGTGGTCGCTGAGTTGGCCGAATAGCTGTATCCGAGTCCGGCGCAGACCGATGGAGAACGTATTGTCTTTAGGAACGCCAATAACGGTGGTGCCGGGGTTGCTCTGGTTGAACTGGAGCCAGGCCTGATTCAGAAAAGTAGCTTTGAAAAAGTGTGTTCCCGATTCGTTGAGATTGTATTTTAACTCGTTTTTTTCTGCTGCTGGCCTGGGTTTAGGATCCGTCGTAACGGGTTCATTTACGATTGCTGACGTTGATTTGACAGTATCAACCGGTATGGTTTGTTGAGCAAATGTGAGTCGAGTGATTATCAACAAGGCACTTACCCAGACAGGTTTCAATGTTTTGATCATGCTTACTGCTTTTTTTGGAACCAGCACAAAGGTAGAGCGGAGTGTGTCTGCGTAGGCAACAGCCGAATCGAAATGTATTTAATTTGAGCTAAACTTTTGAATATGAGGTGCCTGAGTTAGTGGGGAAATATAAAAAGCGGCTTGTTTCATGAAACAAGCCGCTTTTTATGTCCTGCCAGCCCTGGAAAGAAAACTTGGCACTACGTCATACTAAATGCTTATACTTCAGCTGGTTTGGCCGGGACAGGCTTGTTTTTATTTCCTGTCAACCGTCCATACAGTCGGCTAAATGCGTTGAATACGTTTTCGAACGTTAGGTATACGGTTGGCACTAGCACCAGCGTCAGCAGAAGCGAGCTGATCAGGCCACCAATAATTACCCACGCTAATCCGTTTTTCGATTCCGACCCATCGCCCGTTGCCAGGGCCATTGGCAGCAGGCCAATCGCCATTGCGATGGTCGTCATCAGAATCGGTCGAATCCGTTCGCGACCCGCTTCAACGAGCGCATCAATCGTGCTTTTTCCTTCCTCTTTCTGCGCATTGGCAAAGTCAACCAGCAGGATGGCGTTCTTCGCTACTAGACCGATCAGCATGATCATCCCCAGCATAACGAAGAACGAGATGGCCTGCTCAGCCAGCGCCAGCGCCAGAAAGGCACCGATAACGGCCATCGGAATGGAAAATAGGACGACAAATGGCCGGAAGTATGAGTTATAGAGCGCAACCATCAACAGATAAACAAACGTGATGGCCATGCCCAGTGCCAGTCCCAGACTACCGAACGCGTCGGATTGCCGCTCCAGATCACCTTTCAATTTGTACGTTACGCCACCCGGTAATTGCTTCGTTTTGAGGATATTGTCAATCTCCGTGCCGACAGTTCCTGTTGGACGACCTACTACGTTCGCATTGACAAATAATGACCCAACCCGGTTATAACGCGTTAATTGAGTCGCGCCTGTGCCGAGTGACAAATCCGCAATCTGTCGGATTTCGATGAGTTTCCCACGCGCATCGGGTACCGTTAGGTTACCCACGTCGTCTTTATTCTGCCGGTTGAACTTATTGAGTTCTACCCGAATGTCGTAATCGCGGCTACCAACCCGGTATTTGCTGTCCGTATTTCCCGAAAAGGCCGTCTGTAACGTAGCCCCTACATTCGCAACGGAAACCCCGTACTGAGCCATCTGACGACGGTCGAGGTTTACTTTTAGCTCGGGTTTGGGATCATCGACCGCCAGCTCAACATCGGTGGTTCCGCTCACGGATTTGATTACCTGCTTCACAATCGTGGCTGCCTGTTGCAAATCCTGCTGCGAATTTCCTTGTAACAGAATCTGAATTGGAGCCGCGTTGGCTCCGCCTGTAATAGCCAACGGTGCCGATTTGACATTCAGGCCGGGCGTTTTCAAGATTTCCGCTTTCGTCTGGGCAGCAAACGTCTCAACTGAAATAGTACGTTCCTTCTTTGGCAGAATGGTGACCGTAATTTCGGCTTTGTGGTAGGGTGTAGAGCCTAAACCGCCACCCGATGCCGAGCTGGAATAACCGACGTTGCTGTTCACTTTCGTTACCAACTTGTTCTGCATCAATTGCTTTTCAATTTTCTGACAGATACGGTTCGTTTCAGCCAGGCTGTTAAACGGCTCGCCTTCAATCTGGATGATAAATTCGCCCTGGTCACTTTGCGGGAAGAAGGTAGTACCGATGAAGCCGCCCGTCACAAGGCCAATAGAGGCAACAAATAAGACAATCGCCGTGAGGTATACCCACCGTTTGTGGACCAGGCTCCAGGCTAGTAGCCGTGCGTAACCATGCTTGAGTGAATCAAACTGGCCTTCAAACCACGCTAGAAAACGCTTGCCCAGGCCGGGGCCATTGAGATCGGTTTCTTTGGCAAAACGCGAGGCCAGCAATGGCGTAATGGTGAACGACACGATCAGCGACATGAGCGTCGAAAACACAACTACCAGCGAGAACTCCCGGATGATGTTCGCAATCAGACCCTGCACAAAGACGAGTGGCAGAAAAACTACTACGTCTACCATGGTGATAGCCACGGCCGTAAAGCCAATCTCATTCCGGCCATCGAGTGCAGCCGTGCGTCGGTTTTTGCCCATTTCGAGGTGGCGGTAGATATTTTCCAAAACCACAATCGAGTCATCGACCAGAATACCAACCACCAGCGAAAGCGCCATCAAGGTCATCAGGTTGAGCGTGAAGCCCAATAGATACATCGGCACGAAAACAGAGATAATCGAAGCCGGTACCGACACCATCACAATAAAGGCGTTACGAATACTGTGCAAAAACAGCAACATCACCAGGGCAACCAGTACAACAGCAAACTCGAGGTCGAAAATAACCCCCTCGGCCGATGCCAGCGTGTACGTCGAGGAGTCGCTGGTAATCTCGAACTTCAGGCCGATGTTAGCGTACTGTTTTTCAATACCGCCCAGAATTGCCCGTACGTTTTGACTGATAGCCACCGCATTGGCATCGGTCTGTTTCTGAATGGAGATACCTACCGATTCGCGTCCGTTGATCCGGTTGATCGTTGTGGCATCGGCAATACCATCGGTAACGGTTGCTATGTCGCTCAGCACCACTTTCGTGCCATTGGCTGACGTCAACAGCGACGCATTTCGAATCTGGTTTATGTCGGTAAACTTACCCGCCAGCCGGATCGCGTACTGGGCCTGATCGGTTTCAATACGTCCGGTTGGGTAGTCAAGGTTCGCTGAGGTGACGGCCTGCGTTACTTGTCCCAGCGAGAGATTATACAGTTTGAGTTTGTCCGGATCGACCCCAATACGGATTTCGCGTCTGCGTCCGCCCGTGAGCGTTACTTGTCCAACGCCATCTACTTTGGTCAACTGCGTTCGAATCTGATCATCAACCAGATCATAGAGCTGAGTCGATCCCAGATTGGCCCGGGCGCCCATCCGGATGACTGGTACGTCGTCCGTCGAGAATTTTTGCAGCGTTGGCGATTCAACCTCATCGGGTAACTGCGAGAGAACAGCGTTAACTTTTCGCTGGGCATCCTGCAGCGCCTGATTCGGATCGGCATTCGAACCTAGTTCCAACTGAATAATAGAAAGCCCTTCCTGACTGGTGGAGCTAATATTTTTCAGATTTTCGAGGGATGAAACCGCATCTTCGAGTTTGCGGGTCACGGAGTTCTCGACTTCACCAGCTGCTGCGCCCGGATAGGTGGTGATGACCGTCACAACGGGCGCATCGAATTTAGGTAATAGGGTATAATTTAAGCTTTTATACGAGATAAAGCCTAAAATACCCAGGACAGTAAACGCCACCACAACCAGCGTCGGGCGTTTGATGGCTATTTCAGTTACTGACATGTATAGTTCTGGTTTTAAGGATTGACAGCTACTGACGTATCTGTTTGAGCCTGCGCTGGCTGGCTTTTACTTACTGTTACTTTAGCCCCGTTGGTCAGATTCAATTGACCATTGACGACAATGGGTTCACCCTGTTTCAGGCCGTCGAGCACCTGATACAAATCGCCACTGTCGTAGCCAAGCCGAATCTTACGCAATCGGGCGACATTGTTCTGTACGACGTAGACACTTGCACTATCCGCACCACCCACCAGCGCCCGGCGAGGAATGAATAGGCCTGCCAAGCCGTTTTTGAACGTAAATCGAGCGTTCGCCAGCGTACCGGCTTTCAACTGATTTTTACTGTTATTATTCAGGTAGATTTCGACCGGATAATTATGCAGATCATCGCCTTTAGGGCTGATGTAATGTATCGTTCCCGTGAAGGTAACGCCCGGAAAGGCCTGTGCCGTAATACTGGCTTTGTCGCCAAGCTGGAGTTGATAAACGGCCTGCTCCGGTACGTTGACGACCAGTTTTAACTCCTGTAAGTTGATGACCGATGCCAGCACCGCACCAACCGCTACGTACTCACCGTTCTCTACTTTTTTATCGTATACATACCCGCTGATGGGCGCGATAACGGCACCGTTGCCCAGTACCCGTTGTTGCTGTTTGGTGTTCAACAAGGCCGTGGTGTACTGATCCTTATACTTCTGATACGCTTCCTGCGTCACGGCCCCGCCTTTCAGCAGTCGTTCGTAACGTTCCATTTCCCGTTTGGCGTTTTCAACCGCTGTCTGGTTGTTTTCTACTACAACCCCCTGCACGGGGTCCTCGATATAACCAACCTGCTGGCCTTTCTTAACGAACGTGCCCAGCACTAAGTTGAAATTCTGAAGCTTTCCCCGGGTTTCGGCAATGATGTCCCCTTCGTTCCGGGCAGCCACCGTTCCCAGGAGCGAGAGCTTCTGGTCAAGACGTTCGTAAGAGACTGGCTGCACATCGACGACGGGTGTGGTCTGGAACTGTACCGAAGACGTTTTGGCGGCATCGATATCTTTTTTGTTGCTTGCCAATCGGAAGCCAATCAGCGCGATCAGGCCAGCTACCGCACCTATAATGATAATTCGTTTCATGGTAACTGTTTATTTTGGGGTGACGTATTGAAGAATGGTTCCCTGCGAGTTTTCGTAATCTAATCGGGACTGATACAAGCTAATGAGCTTGTTGGCTAAATTGTTTTGAGCGGTGGTCAGTGCATCTTTGGCATCAATCAGTGTTACTGACGTAGCAATTCCTTCCTTATACTCCAGTTCGGTAACGGTCAGAATTTTGCGGGCCAAGTCGATGTTGTCACGCTCCCGCTGAATGTCGGTCACCAGATTCTGGTAGCTAACCTGTGCATTGCTGAGGCTCAACTGAGCCGATTCGCGCGTCAGAATCTGCTGAAGACGTAGCGTTTCCAGGTTCAGCCGATTTTCGCGGTCACGGTATTTTCGCTGATTCCCATCGAATGGCGTCCAGTTTAGCGTCAGACCAATTGTTGAGCTTTTGAACCATGGCAGGCTACCATCGAAAAAGCTGAATGTCTGCCGTTGCGCATTGGTTGCATATGTCCCATACAAACCCAGCGACGGATAATAGCCCCGGTTGTTGGATTGGCGATTCAGATCCTGCAACTGTGTATTTAAAACTAGCTGTCTGAAATCGGGCCGATTCTCGAAAAAACGGCTATCCGCGTTTGGGAGTTCATTCACCTGTAATTCTTTCTCGATCTCCAGGGGTTGAATCACCAGCGTTTCACTGAGCGGCATGCCCATCTGAAATTTCAGCTGGTTGATCGCTTGTTCGTAATTACGGTTTGCCTGTTCCAACTGCGACTGTAGATTGTTGCGGTTCAGTTGAATCCGGCCAAAATCGATCTCGCGTGTGGTGCCGTTCTGCAAACGAACCCGCTCCTGCCGCAACAACGTATCAGATGAAGTTAAGTCGCGAATTGTCAGGCGTTTCTGCAAGTCAATGACTAACGTCTGATAATACGCTCGTGCAATGTTGTAGGCTTGGGTTTGTTCCGCCTGCAACGTCGCCTGTGCTTGTACCTGGGTTGAAATTTTTGCGGCTTTCAGCGCAAGCCCAAACGATGGGTCGAAAAGCTTCTGATCGACCCGGCCCGTTAACGTAGCACTATATTGTGTACCGAATTGCACGGGAAGAAAGGTGCCTGGCTGCCCGAAAAACTCGCCTGGTAGTAGCTGAACCGGGATTTTGACGTTGTCCAGCACTGATCCCGATATACCAACCTGTGGCAGGTTTCGACCAATAACCTGCTGCGTTTGTGCTACCGAAATCTGCTCGTTGATGCGGGAAATCTTAATCGTTGGATTGTTCGCCCGTGCATATTCAACACACTGTGCGAGGGTATAACCACCCGATGGTGCGCTCTGAGCGCTGGCCCAATTTGCCAGTAAGCTCAGCGTCAGCATCATCAGTGTAGTCTGCTTTATGCTTTTCATTAGTTCTGGGAATCTATATATAGTGAAGCGGGAAAGGAGTTATAAGCTTTTTATAAATCGGCGGATGGCTCGTTCAAACAAGTGAGTGGGCTGCCTGAAGAGGGCCACCATGTTGGGGTCTTCAACTTTCTCAAGCAGTTTGGCTCCCTGCTCTGGGCGAACGTTGGTGATCACATTGATATAGCCCTGCATCAGGCAAAACCAGTTGAAAATCACTTCAGATATATTCTCTGTTTCGGGACTAACTTCCCGAAACAGGCTCTCAATTTTTCGTTTGGCTTCCTGCATGCCCTCCCGGACCATCTCCCGTTGCTGCTCCATTCGTTCCGGGTTGTGCATGAGCCGGAACACTTCGGGCTGCTCGTGCGCAAACGTCCACTGGATCATCGACAGCTTGACAATTTTTTCCTCGGCACTCAGTTCCATCGCCAGCGTGGCATCAAACGCCTTGCGGTTTGTAACATGCCCTTCCTTCACAATATTGAGCAGTACGTCTTCCTTGTTCTCAAAATGCTCATAAACGATTGGAGCAGTATAGTCAATGGCATCGGCAATACTCCGAATCGTTACGGCATTCCAGTCTTTCTCACGGGCGATCTGCCGGGCTGCATCCAGAATACGCTGTCGTATTTCTGCTTTTTGCCGGGTTCTACGATCAATTACACTCATTATCTAACGTCTTGCAAATTATCTAACAAAGGTAGATTTTATTTGTTTCGTTATACTCTGTTTTTGCTGAAAATTTTATAAACGGTCATTTTATAACAGCAGAAGGCCAGTACCTCACAATGGATGTACTGGCCTTCCTTGAAAAATTACAATTTTTATTATTTTATTTCCAGTCGCAATCTGGTGATAACCACTCCTGGCCAGGGTCGATTGGCGCACCGTCGGGAGGAGCTTGCGCGCTCGACGGGCGCAGATCGGCCATGTTTCCCTCCGCCCGACGAATTTGATCAGCCGCAAACAGATGATGGGCGGCTGTTTTCGGATTTGCGCTGGCTGCGCTGAGCTTACCTTTCAATTGACTTAATTTGAACGTAGCAATGGCTCGTGCCTGTGGTGCTACATCCTGATTGCCAGATAAGTCAATCAATTTCTGCAGGAACAACTTATCGGTTAATCGCTTCACTTCTGCCTGGTATCCATCGGCTGGGTCAGCTTTATACCACGTAGCAGTAAGCAATTGATCGAGCATTGATTCCAGGCTCAGTTGTGCCGGGTCGATGGCTGATTGCGTCACTAATCGACTGACACGTTCCGGATTTAACATCATCTGGAGCGTCATGCCTGCTGCTGCTTCGGGGGCTCCCATTGGGTCGAACGTGATGCCCGACCGACGTTTAAATACTTCGCGTGGGTTGGGGTCGTACCGAAATGGACGGGGTGGAATTAGGGCTAGAATTGGCTTGGGAAGTGCCAGAAAAGCCGGGTCAATGGTGGCGAGTAAAGCATCCAGCGCTCGTTTCTGCTCCGGCGCAGGAACCGTCGACATCACCGGCTGACCATCACCCCGCAGCGCGTTTGTATACGTTTGACCGCCCACTACTTTCGCGGCCGATTCAACCTGATACCGGTGAAACATATACATCGGTACCAGCACCTCTTCGAGCGTTGCCATTGGTGCACCAACCGGTATTTTCTTCTCTGAGAAATTAGCCAGTGCTACGCGCCGAACATCTGATACACGTTTCAGTTCATCGACCGCATTGGCTCCATTATCCCATAAGTGCGTACCAGGGTGCGCGGAGCCTTCGGGCCGGGCATCCTGATCGGTCAGGAAGGTGAGCCCTGCCTTGTGCATGTCGTTTACGATCTTGTCAAGTGCCTGTTTTTCATCCGTTCCATTCGGAAATTGCTCGTAGCCGTACCGGATGCTCCATTTGTCGTACTCGCCAATGTTTTTCGCATACGCATCCGACAGGTCAATAATGGCGCCTTTTACTTTGGCAACCATTGTTGGGTAATCCATCACCGAAGCCCGATTTTGTGTGCTGGCGATGTAGTTATGAGGTAAGCCTAGTGTATGACCTACTTCGTGCGCTGCCAATTGGCGCAGCCGCTCTATTGACATCTGAAGCATTGGATCCGATGAAGGATTTGGGCTGGCAGCACTGGAAAAATCACCTACTAAACCCTGCGCAATCAGATAATCCTGCCGGACACGTAGTGAACCCAACGTCACCTTGCCTTTAATGATTTCGCCGGTACGCGGGTCGCTGATGCTACCACCATATGACCATCCCCGCGTAGAGCGGTGCACCCATTGAACAAGGTTATACCGAACATCCATCGGGTCGGCATCGGCTGGTAACAATTTAACCTGAAAGGCATTCTTATAACCAGCCGCTTCAAACGCCTGATTCCACCAGGCCGTTCCTTCCATCAGCGCCGAGCGAATAGGTTCCGGCGTTCCGGGATCGATATAATAGATGATCGGTTTCACCGCTTCACTGACAGCCGCCGACGGGTCTTTTTTCTCCAATCGGTGCCGGGAAATGTAACGCTTCATAATCGGCTGACTAACGGGTGTAGCATAGTCGAAATACTCGATGCCACCGTAACCGATACGTGGGTCGAACAGCCGGGGTTTGTAGCCTGCATCCGGTAGTTGGACAAACGAATGATGCTGGTGCATCGTCACGGCAGAAGGCGTTGGAACAACTTCGCGCAGATAGGCGCCTGGATTGTCGCCGGTTAACGTGATAATTGTTTCGAACTCCGTATTTTGTGGAAAAGCCTTTGTGTGAGGCAAATACATCGCACTACGGGCCGGATCGAATTTAAACATACCTTGTTTAGTGCGGGCGATGGCCTGCACGGCGCCAACGGCATCCTGCATCAGAAAAGGAGTGAGGTCCACTAATACTTTTCCACCCTCTTCCGCTACAATGTCAAATCCAGCGTGAACCGATTTTGCGAAAGATTCCTCAACGGCTTTACGTTCAAGTACGTCATTCGTGATAGCTCGATAGGCGTAGTTGGGTTCAATGAGTAAAACCTTGGGGCCGCTCCGTTGAAATTTCACGATGTGTTCCTGGCCCAGGCGGCCACGGTCCAGCCCGATGTCGTTAGAGCCAACGCCCTGCGCTAAGGTTGGGTAATAGAGAAACTCGGTATCGAACGTAGCAATTTCGAGCCATACTTTCCCTTTTTTGGCGTCCCAATAATAGGTCATGAAGCCCGGATTGCGCTCCATACCCGTTGTGAACGTAGCAATACTGCCCGATGTGCCAGCCCCAGTAGATGACTGAGCAACGAGCTGGTAGGCAATGAGTATTAAACAGAGGAGAGTGGGTACGCTTTTTTTCATTTTGAGCGAGGTTGTAGTTTTCGCTCAAGATACGGCAAAAGAGCTTAATGTCGAGCAATTGCCCTATTTTCAAGAAGATTATTGTATTATTCCCATTAAACCCCAAATTAATTTGGGGTTTAATGGGAATAATAAGAGAAGACATAGCTAAAGAAGAGCTACCGCAATCGGTCAGATCCGCGTACCAGCTTCTCATCCCGACGAATGAATCGGTTGGCCAGCGCGTTGAAAACCAAGGCCGCAATGATGGCATAAAAGCCTGTGAGAAATGTACCCTGATCAGCGGGATTGCCGTAGGCCTTTCCGGCGTAAAGCGTTTTGTAAAGTATAATGCCCATAATGGCTGTTAGCATAAGCGCATTGACGGCACACAACGCGGTTTGCGTCAGTCGATTCTTGTACTGAAAAATGGCGTAGAATGACACCAGTCCCACTAAAGCAATCAATAAGGCAAGATACCAAATGGTGTCAGCATACGTAGCTGGGGCGGTTTGTACCGGAAGGCCTGGTTGAGGAGTAATAATCCGTTCCTGTGTGTATTGCAGTGCGGATAGGTGGGCCATGGCAGGCGATTGCGTGCCCGCTTTTTCCCAAATTGGAGTAGCCAGTGCAAAGCACATAGCAACAGTAATAAGAAACAAAAATATTGTTTGAACGCGTTGGATCATTGGAGTTAACGTAAAATGAATACTGGATTAATGGGATAAATTAATGCGTTAGCCATTAATTGAGGGCAAAAATAGCCCAAAAACTGATAGATTATGAAAGCAGATGTTCGTCTGATGGTAACAGCCGACGGATCCCATACGGCCGTCAATCAGGCACTCGATAAAACCTACCATTCTGTTCATGGAGCTTACCAGGAATCACAGCGGGTATACATCGAACTGGGTCTATTGGCCGCCTTCGAAAAATTCGCTCACGATGAATTGCGTGTTTTTGAAATGGGCTTTGGTACAGGTCTCAATGCATTGCTAACAGCTCGCGAAGCACTAGATCATCAATGTCGGGTTGTATACACTACGGTTGATGCGTTTCCACTAGCGCTTGATCAGGCCCGCCAGCTCAATTATGATGAATTGTTTAGTACGTCCTATCTGCCGAAACTCCACGAATCACCCTGGCAGGAGTTGATTACTATAAATCCCTATTTTACGCTGCTTAAAATTGAAACCCAGTTGCAGGAATTAAGTATAGCCGATCATTTCCACGTAATTTATTACGATGCCTTTGCACCAACCGCCCAGCCCGAACTCTGGGAGCCCGAAATTTTTCAGCAAATGGCTGATTTTCTGGTACCGGGCGGCATGCTGACTACGTACTGTTCCAAAAGTTACGTACAGCGTAATATGCGGGCGGCTGGCCTGACTGTCGAAAAACATTCTGGACCACTCGGGAAACGCGATATACTTAGGGCGATTAAGTAGACTAATGATGAGAGTTGCATATTTTAATCCCAATACCAGCCGATTGACCTAATTTTCCGGGTCACCGAACGTTATTAGTCAAACAATGAATATGTCAACGACCTGATAACTATGAACCGGCTGCTTCTCTTTTTTCTCGCTTTCGTTTTGCTCACCATCAGCGCCTTCCGTACTACGTTGCCTATTGAGCACTCGATCAGCAAGCCCACCGACGAACGTAAACACATTAACTGGCTGACTATTCAGGAAGCTTATGCTCTGACAAAGAAGAAGCCCAGGAAATTTGTCGTCGATGTGTATACCAACTGGTGCGGCTGGTGTAAAGTAATGGATCGCGAAACGTTTTCAAAACCAGCTATTGTCGATTACGTTAATGAGAATTTTTACCCCGTTCGGTTTAATGCGGAGCAAACTGCCGACGTGACATTGGGTAAGGAGACATTTAAATACATTGGCGGGGGTAGTCGGGGCGTTCACGAACTGGCTGCGGCTCTGTTGAAAAATCAGATGAGTTATCCGACGACAGTATTTCTGGACGAGAAATTCAATCTGATTCAACCCATTCCTGGTTATCTGGAGCCTCGTACGTTCCATCAGATTATCACCTATTTTGGCAAGGATTATCATCAGAAAGAGCCTTTCGATCAGTACAAGGCCGGCACCTACGCCCGAGAGTTCAGAACAGCCCTGACGGCGAATAAATAAAACTAACTTACGTAAGGCGGGTGGAAACCTGCGCTTTGGCTCTTGCCAAAGCGCAGGTTTCCACCCGCCTTACGTAGTATATTTGTAGGCTTTTATTAAGTACAACAATTTAAGATACATGAATAAACAACTGGCTTTTCTTTTTGCGACGACGGTGGCTGTCGGTTTTATGGCTGCCGATACCCGCAAATTTATTGACCCTCAGAACATGGACATGTCCGTGAAACCGGGCGATAATTTTTACCAGTATGCGAATGGCAACTGGCTGAAACAGAATGCCGTTCCAGCGTCTAAAACGTCATGGGGCAGTTTCAACGAACTTCGGGAAAAGAGCCTTGAGGCTATGAAGTCCTTGCTCGATGATGCCGCCAAGACAACGACGAAAGGGCGGCTATACCAAATGGTCGGCGATTATTATACGAGTGGGATGGATAGCTTGACGATTGAGAAGCGTGGTTTCGACCCCATTAAGCCTGAGCTTGCCCGTATTGATAAGGTCAACAATAAACAGGCTTTTTTCGATGAGCTTGCTTACCAGCGAACACAAAGTAATGGCATGCTCTTTGGGTTTTTTGTCGCTCAGGATCGTAAAAATGTCAGTAAATACATGCCCCAGTTCAGTCAGGGCGGTACTACACTTCCAGATCGCGATTATTACCTGAAAAACGACACACGCAGTGTAAAAATCCGGGATGCCTATCGCGATAATCTGACCAAAATGTTCACGCTGATTGGTGAAGAATCAGCTCAGGCTGCCCAGCAGGCAGAAGTGATTTTGAACTTCGAGACCGCCTTAGCAAAGGCTCAGTTGGCTCGAGTTGATCTGCGCGATCCCTACAAAACCTATAATAAGCTTACGGTCGCTAATTTTAACAAACTAACACCCGGTATCAACTGGGCGGACCAATTGACAAAATTTGGCGCAAAAGGACAGGATACCGTACTGGTGCAGAGTCCGGCTTTCTTTCGCTCACTAGATAGTATGGTCGCAGCTACGCCTATTGAGGACTTACGCACCTATATGCGCTGGAATATTCTGAAAGGGGCAGCTCCGTACTTGAGTGATGCGTTTGTGAAACAGAGTTTTGCCTTTTCGAAAATATTGACGGGTCAGAAAGAGCAAACACCTCGCTGGCAACGTATCAGTGGCCTTATTGATAACTCCCTCGGTGATTTGCTGGGCCAGCTTTACGTTCAGAGTTATTTCAAACCCGAGGCCAAGCAACGGATGCTTACATTGGTCGGAAATCTCGAAACGTCCTACAAAGAGCATATAAAAAATCTCGACTGGATGAGTGAGGAAACCAAGAAGAAAGCCCTCACGAAACTGCTGGCCTTCAAACGCAAAATCGGCTATCCGGACAAATGGAAAAACTATGAAGGCGTTACCATTACACGAAATGATTTCTATGGCAACGTGAAATCGGCGAGCAAGTGGTCGTATAACTACATGATTGACCGATTGGGTAAGCCGGTTGACAAGATGGAGTGGGGCATGACACCACCGACGGTAAATGCCTATTACAACCCGGTCAACAATGAAATTGCTTTCCCGGCCGCTATTCTGCAGTTTCCTTTCTTCGATTTCGAGGCCGACGATGCGATTAATTATGGCGGAATTGGCGCGGTAATTGGTCATGAAATGACGCATGGCTTCGATGATCAGGGTCGGCAATACGATGCCGATGGAACACTACGTGACTGGTGGACCAAAGCCGACGCTGACAACTTTAAAAAACGGGCCGATCAGGTAAAAGATCAGTTTTTTGGCTTCAAAGTACTTGACTCGATTAAGGTCAATGGCCAGTTAACACTGGGCGAAAATCTGGCAGATCTCGGCGGTCTAAACATTGCGTATGATGCCTTTAAGAAAACAGCGCAGGGTAAGTCGAGTGGCAAAAAAAGTATGATTGATGGCTTCACACCTGATCAGCGGTTTTTCCTGTCGTGGGCGCAGGTCTGGCGCATTAACGTGCTGCCAGAGACGCAAGCCCAATTGATTATGACCGATCCACATGCGCCGGGTCTCTATCGCTGCAATGGGCCATTGTCGAATATTAATGCCTGGTATCAGGCCTTCAATGTTCAGCCCGGTGATAAGATGTACAAAAAGCCAGAGGAACGTATCAAGGTTTGGTAAAGGACGATAGAAATACGCTAAAAGCCGTACTCAAGTAATTGGGCGCGGCTTTTGCGTTTTTAAAATCTATACATAGATTGCTTAACTTTCGAGACATTTTATAATGGGTTTTTGTCAATTGAACGGACCAACTTCCTTAGCCGTCACCATGAAAACATCCTACCTTTTTCTGATTTTGATAGCGATAAATCTATCGTGCCAAACCAAGCCTAAGCAGGAGGCTGCCGCTACGTCCACAGCAACAGAAGATAGTGCCTCGGCGTTGGCAAAACGTCCTGGTCCAGACACTCCAAGATCAGCGGCCGACCGCTTAGTGAGAGCGCTTTACTTCGAGCATAACAAAAAAGAAAATCCATTTCTGGAGAAGAAAGATCGTGCGCTGGTAGACCAGTTTTTCGCCAAATCCACCGCCGATCTCATCTGGAGCGATGCGTTGAAATCGGCAAGTAAAGTGAACCGATCAAAAATAAATCTTCTCTTTAATGCATCCGATGCAGCCGTCAAAAAAACCTGGGTACTTCCGGCAATTGTAGGCGGTTCAAGAGCGATTGTATATGTAACATTTGAAAATAAAGGCAAAGTTGAGGAAGTCAAGATTGACATGCAGCAAATAAGTGGTCGGTGGCGTATCACAGAGATGGTTTATCCGGACGGAAAACGGCTGACCCAGTTATTAAGCTAGCCGATATCTAATAGAAATGGCTGACTACCTGTATTTTAAAATATAAGCTGGTGCCCTTTTACGCACAGGCTATAAAATTTGTGGACAGTAGAGTAGCTCACTGTAAAAGTAAACCACAAATTATTTTTAATTGATCTGTTGACAACGTCGCAAAAACGTGTAATTTTGCAACTCCAAACCGGAAAGGGGACGGGAAATGTTCTTTTACTAGTGAATTTCGGGGAGTTTCCAGAGTGGCCAAATGGATCAGACTGTAAATCTGCTGGCGTACGCCTTCGGAGGTTCGAATCCTCCACTCCCCACAAGAAAAGTCGCAAATCAATAGTCATTGGTCAATAGTGGGTTACACTAAAAACTGGTAACTAAGGCTTGCTGACTCTTTCGCGGAAGTAGCTCAATTGGTAGAGCGATAGCCTTCCAAGCTATAGGTTGCGGGTTCGAGACCCGTCTTCCGCTCAATGGCACATGGCCATTAGCTGACCATCGTTTTTAACGACTGAGTGCTAATGGCTAATGACTGTTAAAGCAAGCCGTTATAGCTCAGTGGTAGAGCACTTCCTTGGTAAGGAAGAGGTCCGGGGTTCAAATCCCCGTAACGGCTCAAGACTTCGAGAAGAAGTCTTTTTTGATTTGAGTTTTAAGCTAAAACGGCGTCAGACCTCAATAGGGTGATCTCGTTCGGCTTAATTGACGTTAAGCGAGTTCATCCAATAACAAAAACAGTTCACAATAGCGTTTTAAAAACATGGCAAAAGAGAATTTTGACCGCTCGAAACCGCACGTAAACATCGGTACGATTGGTCACGTTGACCACGGTAAAACGACGCTGACGGCTGCCATTACGAAAGTGCTGGCCGGAAAGGGTCTGGCCGCAATTCGGGACTTTTCCTCGATTGACAACGCTCCTGAAGAAAAAGAGCGCGGTATCACCATCAATACATCGCACGTTGAATATTCAACCGCGAATCGCCACTACGCACACGTTGACTGCCCAGGCCACGCTGACTATGTGAAAAACATGGTTACGGGTGCTGCTCAGATGGACGGCGCTATCCTCGTGGTAGCTGCAACGGATGGTCCAATGCCACAAACGCGTGAGCACATCCTGCTTGCTCGCCAGGTTGGTGTACCTCAGCTTGTGGTGTTCATGAACAAAGTGGACATGGTCGACGATCCAGAATTGCTCGAACTCGTTGAGATGGAAATCCGCGAGCTACTGAGCTTCTATAACTTCGATGGCGACAACATCCCAGTTATTCAAGGTTCGGCTCTTGGTGGCCTGAACGGTGATGCTAAATGGGTTGCTACCATCGAAGATTTGATGCAGAATGTGGATGATTTCATTCCTCTGCCTCCTCGTATGACGGATCTTCCGTTCCTGATGCCAGTAGAGGATGTATTCTCGATCACGGGTCGTGGTACAGTTGCTACAGGTCGTATCGAGCGCGGAATTATCAACTCTGGCGAACAGGTTGAAATCCTGGGTATGGGTGCTGAAAACTTGAAATCAGTTGTGACAGGTGTTGAAATGTTCCGGAAAATTCTGGATCGTGGAGAAGCTGGTGACAACGTAGGTCTTCTGCTCCGTGGTATTGAAAAAACCGATATCCGTCGTGGTATGGTTATTTGCAAACCAGGTTCAGTAACTCCACACTTGAAGTTCAAAGCTGAGGTTTATGTACTCTCGAAAGAGGAAGGTGGCCGTCACACGCCGTTCTTTAACAAGTACCGCCCACAGTTTTACTTCCGTACCACAGACGTAACGGGCGAAATTACATTGCCTGCTAACGTTGAAATGGTAATGCCTGGTGATAACATTACGATTGAAGTAAGTCTGATCAACAAAATCGCCATGGAAAAAGGTCTACGTTTCGCTATCCGCGAAGGTGGCCGTACTGTAGGGGCTGGTCAGGTAACGGAAATCCTCGACTAAGGTAAATATCTCATAACAAGTGCATTTCTTACTAGAGATGCACTTGTTTTTTTAATAATAGTTCGTACTTTTGCAGTCCGTTTTGGGGCACGCTGATTCGGACAACAGTATAGAATTTTAAAACGGGTGTAGTTCAAGGGTAGAATAGCGGTCTCCAAAACCGTTGATGGGAGTTCGAATCTCTCCACCCGTGCAAATCCCTTACATAAATGGACAAGTTTGTATCGTTTCTGAAAGCCTCCTGGGAGGAAGTTCAGCACAACGTGACTTGGCCTAAATTCAGCGATCTGCAATCCAGTTCAACGCTGGTACTTGTAGCATCGTTGATTTTTGCGCTATTGGTCGGGTTAATTGATTTAGTATTCGAGAACGGGCTGAATGCATTTTATCAGTCATTCTAATCTATGATTGACATTGCTGCTTTCTAATGTAGATCAGCAATTACAGGTCATAAATCTTTACCAATATGAGCGGCATACAGTGGTACGTCATTCGGGCGGTATCAGGGCAGGAGAAGAAGATCAAATCCTACCTTGATAACGAAATTATCCGGCAGAAGTTAGACGAAGTTATTCCACAGGTTTTGATTCCTGCGGAGAAGGTGTACGAAATGCGCAACGGTAAGAAGCGTGTTCGGGAAAAATCATTTTTCCCTGGCTATATCCTGATTTCGGCTGATTTGGGTAATAACCGGGCACTCGACATGATCCTGAATATGCCGGGTGTACTGGGGTTTTTGGGTAATGCGCAAGTGGGCACTACATCAAAAGTCCCTGTTCCACTACGTCAGGCCGAAGTAAATCGGATTCTGGGTAAAGTGGAGGAAGAAGCTCAGGAAGTGGTTAGCTCGACAGTGGCTTATATCCGAGGTGAAAATGTAAAAGTAGTCGATGGTCCATTTGGTGGTTTCATCGGCACTGTAGAAGAAGTATTCGATGACCGGAAGAAATTGAATGTCGTCGTAAAAATATTTGGCCGGAATACTCCGGTAGAACTCAGTTACGCACAAGTAGAGAAGGAGAATTGATCGCAAATCAGTTATCCGTGGTCCGGCGTTCTATGCTTCCCTCAGAGAATGACCGCCCAAAACAAGTTGATTTACTGCGACAGGCGTGCGGATTGGTTATGTGACTAACCGATAGGAAACCGGAAGCAGGAGATCGTAACTCAATTACCACAATGGCAAAAGAAGTAGGTGGCTATGTAAAGCTGCAAGTCAAAGGCGGGCAAGCCAACCCCTCACCTCCGATTGGTCCGGCGCTGGGTTCCAAGGGTTTAAATATCATGGAATTCTGCAAGCAGTTCAACGGTCGGACGCAGGACAAAGTGGGTACGGTGTTGCCAGTATTGATTACGTATTACAAGGACAAGTCCTTTGATTTCGTCATCAAAACCCCGCCGGCTCCAATTCTGCTGCTGGAAGCGGCTAAGCTGAAAGGCGGATCTGCTCAACCAAACCGTAACAAAGTTGGCTCAGTATCGTGGGATCAAATTCGGACTATCGCGGAAACAAAGATGCCCGATTTGAATGCCTTCACAGTCGAGTCCGCAATGAAACAGGTGGCCGGTACGGCCCGCAGTATGGGTATCACGGTGACGGGCACTGCGCCCTTCGAGAACTAATAGACTTGCCGAAGCAAACACAGAGATGGCTAAGTTAACGAAAAAACAAAAGGAAGCTCAATCGAAATACGACGCTGCCAAAGAATACTCGCTGCAACAAGCGGCTGAAATTCTGAAGGAAATTTCGTATACTAAATTCGACGCTTCCGTGGATATTGACGTTCGGTTAGGCGTTGATCCGCGTAAAGCCGACCAAATGGTTCGTGGCGTTGCTACGTTACCACATGGTACGGGTAAAACGGTTCGCGTTCTGGTGCTCTGCACCCCGGACAAGGAGAACGATGCGAAAGAAGCGGGTGCTGATTTCGTGGGTCTGGACGACTACATCCAAAAGATCGAACAAGGCTGGACGGACGTCGACGTGATTATCACGATGCCGAGCGTCATGGCTAAAGTTGGTCGGTTGGGTAAAGTACTGGGTCCACGTGGTCTGATGCCAAATCCGAAATCGGGTACGGTTACTCCCGACGTAGCAAAAGCTGTTCGCGAGGTGAAGGCCGGTAAAATCGACTTTAAAGTCGACAAACAGGGCGCCATTCACACCAGTATTGGTAAAGTATCGTTTACGCCAGAAAAACTGGCTGAAAACGCGCAGGAAATCATGGCCACATTAATGCGTCTGAAGCCTTCATCGGCTAAAGGTACGTATGTGAAAACGATCAGCCTGTCGAGCACGATGAGTCCGGGAGTAACGATTGATAAAGGCACAGTAGCCGGAATTTAAGCCATGAAGCGCGAGGACAAAGGAGCAATTATTGAGGAATTGACTGAAAAGTTTCAGTCGACTCCCTTCTTCTACATCACGGAAGCCAATGGCATGACGGTTGCTGAAACCAACAATCTCCGTCGGATGTGTTTTGACCGGGGTATAGAGTACAAAGTGGTGAAAAATTCGTTCATCAAAAAAGCACTCGAACCTCTCGATACGGATTATACGCCGTTCAACGACACGGTGCTGCATGGTCAGTCAGCGGTGATGTTTCACCCTGATAATGGCAAAGCGCCGGCAAAGCTTATTAAGGAATTTCGTAGAACGAGTGACAAGCTGCAATTGAAGGCTGCGTCGATCGACTACAGCCTATTTATTGGTGCTGACCAACTTGACACGCTCATCGCACTGAAGAGCAAGGAAGAGTTGATTGGCGAAATCATCGGCCTGCTGCAATCGCCTGCCAAAAACGTCATTTCGGCGTTGCAAGGTGGTGGCAACAAATTGGCCGGTATCCTCAAAACGCTGTCGGAGCGCGAGGAAGCAGCTTAATTTTCCGGCATCTATTGTTCAATATTGTATCACAATCAAATTAAGAAAATACTACAATGGCAGATTTGAAAGCGTTCGCGGAGCAGCTTGTAAGCCTGACAGTTAAAGAAGTTAACGAGCTAGCTACCATCCTGAAGGATGAGTATGGTATCGAGCCAGCTGCTGCTGCTCCAGTAATGGTAGCTGGTGGCGGTGCAGGTGCTGATGCTCCGGCTGCTGTCGCTGAGAAAACGTCGTTCGACGTTGTTCTGAAGGCGGCTGGTGCTGCTAAACTAGCTGTCGTTAAACTGGTTAAAGATCTGACAGGTCTGGGTCTAAAAGAAGCCAAGGAATTGGTTGATACAGCACCGAAACCAGTAAAAGAAGGTGTAAGCAAAGATGAAGCTGAAGCCCTACGTAAGCAGCTTGAAGAAGCTGGTGCTGAAGTAGAGGTTAAGTAAGCAGATAGCTCTTTCGCATATTACTCCAGATAGGGGAGGCCAGACCGACGTCTGGTCTTTTCCTGTTTGGAGACTTTTTGTCTAAGCTATTGCAAAAGACAAACTTATTTTTATTGCATTATGTTGTCTATTTACGCCCCTTGGGTCGGGTGACACCCGGGGTCTCAATAGCCGCTTAGTCCGAGTGCCGTGGCAAATCTTCGCAACGCACTCATTGAGAATCGGTTACGCAACTAAACGAAGCACAATCTTGGCTACAAACGCGAAAATCAGTACGCGCAAAAATTTTGCGACGATTCAGCCAGTGATTGGGTATCCAGACTTTCTGGATATTCAAGTTAAATCCTTCAAAGACTTTTTTCAGCTTGATACGCCGTCTAACCAACGGTCGGAGGAAGGGTTGTTCAAAGTTTTTCAGGAAAATTTTCCTATTTCAGACTCCCGCGAAAATTTTAAGCTGGAGTTCATTGATTACTCGGTCGATCCACCGAAGTACTCAGTCGATGAGTCGATCGACCGGGGACTGACGTATTCGGTTCCTTTGAAAGCTAAACTGCGCCTATCGAACAATGATCCTGATAACGAGGATTTCGAAACGATCGAGCAGGAAGTATTCTTAGGCAACATTCCGTATATGACCGAGAAAGGCTCGTTTGTCATTAACGGAGCGGAGCGGGTGATTGTTTCTCAGTTACACCGTTCGCCGGGTGTGTTCTTCTCGATGAGCAAGCACACTAATGGGACGAAACTTTACTCTGCGCGGATTATTCCGTTCAAAGGGTCCTGGATCGAGTTCTCGACGGATGTAAACAATGTCATGTATGCGTACATTGACCGGAAAAAGAAATTCCCGGTAACTACGTTGCTACGTGCCATTGGCTTTGGTTCGGATAAAGACATCCTGGATCTGTTCGGTCTATCGGAAGAAGTGCCCGCAACGCCTGCCAACCTGAAAAAGGCTATTGGCCGTCGGTTAGCTGCTCGGGTGCTACGTACCTGGACAGAAGATTTCGTGGATGAAGATACCGGTGAAGTTGTGTCGATTAGTCGGAACGAAGTCCTTTTGGAGCGGGATTCGGCTATCTCGGCAGACGACATCGATGTCATTACGGAGTCGGGTCAGAAATCGGTCATCCTGCACAAGGAGGACATGAATATGGCCGATTACAACATTATTTATAATACGCTGCAAAAAGATAGCTCCAACTCTGAGAAAGAGGCTGTGGAGCAAATCTATCGCCAGCTACGTAATGCCGATGCGCCTGATGAACAAACCGCTCGTGAAATTATTCAGAGTCTATTTTTCTCAGATAAGCGGTATGACCTTGGCGATGTAGGCCGTTACCGAATTAATAAAAAACTGGGTCTTGACATTTCGTCGGACATGAAGGTATTGACTACAGAAGACATCGTGTCGATTGTGAAATACCTGATCGGTCTGATTAACTCGAAAGCCGTTGTTGATGATATTGACCACTTAAGCAACCGGCGTGTTCGGACAGTAGGTGAGCAATTGTACGCTCAGTTCGGTGTTGGTCTGGCCCGGATGGCGCGGACGATTAAAGAACGGATGAACGTTCGGGATAATGAGGATTTCAAGCCTGTTGACCTGATTAACGCTCGTACGCTATCGTCTGTAATCAATTCGTTCTTCGGTACGAACCAGTTATCGCAGTTCATGGACCAGACTAACCCGCTGGCTGAAGTGACGCACAAGCGTCGGATGTCAGCGCTGGGGCCGGGTGGTCTATCGCGCGAACGGGCTGGTTTCGAAGTTCGTGACGTACACTATACACACTACGGTCGTCTATGTACCATCGAAACGCCGGAAGGACCGAACATCGGACTGATTTCATCGCTTTGCGTTTATGCTAAAATCAATAGCATGGGCTTCATCGAAACACCGTATCGGATTATCGAAAACGGTAAAGTATCGATGGATAAGCCAGTGATGTACTTAACGGCTGAAGAGGAAGATACACACTATATCGCTCAGGCGAACGCAGGTATCGACAAAAAAGGAAACTTTACGGTCGATCGCCTGAAAGCTCGTTTTGAAGGTGACTTCCCAATCGCTGATCCGCAGAACGTAACGTTCATGGATATTGCTGCCAACCAAATTGTGTCGGTAGCCGCGTCCATGATTCCGTTCCTTGAGCACGACGATGCCAACCGGGCCTTGATGGGCTCGAACATGCAACGTCAGGCCGTGCCGCTGCTACGTCCCGAGGCTCCAATTGTGGGTACGGGTCTAGAAGGCCGTGTCGCTGTTGACTCACGGACGCTCGTAATTGCCGAAGCGGATGGTGTTGTTGAATTTGTTGATTCAACCAAAATTGTTGTTCGCTATAGCCTCGAAGAAGATCAGCTTGCTACTACGTTCGATGAAGATCGGAAGACCTACAAGCTGATTAAATTCCGCCGTACTAACCAGGATACTTGCATCAACATCAAGCCAACCGTGCTGAAAGGCCAGAAGGTAAAGAAAGGTGATGTATTGTGCGAAGGTTATGCAACACAGGCTGGTGAATTAGCCTTAGGTCGGAACATGAAGGTTGCCTTCATGCCCTGGCAGGGTTATAACTTTGAGGATGCTATCGTGATTTCGGAGCGTGTTGTGCGCGAAGATATTTTCACATCGATTCACATCGAAGAGTTTGAACTGGAAGTACGTGATACGAAACGGGGTGAAGAAGAATTAACGTCTGAAATCCCGAACGTAAGCGAAGAAACCGTTCGTAATCTTGATGAAAGCGGTATTGTTCGAGTTGGTACGGAAGTAAAAGAAGGGGATATTCTGATCGGTAAGATTACGCCAAAAGGCGAAAGCGATCCGACACCGGAAGAAAAACTTCTCCGTGCCATCTTCGGTGATAAAGCGGGTGATGTGAAAGATGCGTCCAAGAAAGCACCACCATCCCTGAAAGGCGTTGTGATTGATACCAAGTTGTTTGCGCGTCCGGCCAAAGAAGATCGGGGTAAACACAAAGACGAGGTTAAAGCACTGATGAAGAAGTACGGCCGTGAGCTGAACGACTTCCGCGCCCGGATGATTGAAAAAATCGTGCCATTGCTGGATGGTAAAACCAGCGCAGGTGTCAAGCATAAGTTTGGTGACGAGCTTGTTAGTAAGGGAGTGAAGTTTAGCCGTAAGAACATTATGGAAAACTTGTTCCCAGACCGCAATGCTTATCGGGATGAAAGCAGCTATGCCGTTCCGGAAGAAGCTAACCTACTGGCTGACGTAATTCTGGAAGGCTGGACGGACGACGATAAATTGAACCAGATGGTTGTTGCTTTGGTGAAAAACTACAACAATCGTCGGAGCGAAATCACAGGTAAGTTCAAGCGTGAACGGTTCACACTTGAAGTTGGTGATGAGCTCCCAGCAGGTATCGTCAAACTGGCTAAAGTTTATATCGCCAAAAAGCGTAAGCTGAAAGTAGGGGATAAGATGGCTGGTCGTCACGGAAACAAAGGGGTTGTGGCCCGTATTGTTCGTGATGAAGACATGCCGTTCCTTGAAGATGGAACGAAAGTGGATATCGTCCTGAATCCGCTTGGCGTACCGTCCCGGATGAACCTGGGTCAGATTTATGAAACTGTACTGGCTTGGGCTGGTCAGAAACTTAACCGTAAGTACGCTACGCCGATTTTCGACGGAGCAACAGAACAGCAGGTTGCCGATGAGCTGAACGAAGCAGGTTTGCCTTCATTCGGCCGGACCTATCTGTACAATGGTCTGACGGGTGAACGTTTCGATCAACCTGTAACGGTGGGTATCATTTACATGCTCAAACTCGGTCACTTAGTGGACGACAAGATGCACGCCCGTTCAATTGGACCTTACTCGCTCATTACACAGCAGCCGCTGGGTGGTAAGGCGCAGTTCGGTGGTCAGCGATTTGGTGAGATGGAAGTGTGGGCATTGGAAGCTTTTGGTGCTGCCAACATCCTGCAGGAAATTCTTACCGTAAAATCAGATGACGTGGTCGGTCGTGCGAAAGCATACGAAGCTATCGTGAAAGGTGAAAACCTGCCGAAGCCGAATATCCCAGAGTCGTTCAACGTACTTGTTCACGAGTTACGTGGTCTGGCCCTTGAAATTACATTAGAATAAAAAATAGTTTACGGTTTACAGTTTACAGTTTTCAGTTGTGCGAAGCGGTCATGCGTCAGCCAACCGAAAACTGTAAACAGCCAACTGAAAACCTCACTATTAATCTCCAACCAATGTCGTTCAAAAAGAACAAGAAACTCAACAGCGACTTTGCCAGCGTAACAATCAGCTTGGCATCGCCGGAGTCTATTTTGGAGAGTTCCTACGGCGAAGTGACACAGCCGGAGACAATCAATTACCGGACCTACAAACCCGAAATGGGCGGCTTGTTCTGCGAGCGCATCTTCGGGCCCGTGAAGGACTGGGAGTGTCACTGCGGCAAGTATAAGCGGATACGCTACAAAGGCATTATCTGTGACCGCTGCGGTGTGGAAGTAACCGAGAAAAAGGTTCGCCGGGAGCGAATGGGCCACATCGAACTGGTGGTGCCTGTTGCGCATATCTGGTATTTCCGCAGTCTGCCGAATAAAATTGGTTATCTGCTCGGTCTTTCGACAAAGAAACTCGATCAGGTTATCTATTACGAACGCTACGTAGTCGTGCAGCCTGGCGTAAAAGCCGAAGATGGTATCAATCAACTTGACTTCCTGACGGAAGACGAGTACCTGGACATTATCGACAAACTGCCGAGCAGCAACCAGCACCTCGACGACAAAGACCCTAACAAATTCATCGCGAAGATGGGGGCCGACGCGTTAGAAATGCTGTTGTCGCGCGTTCAACTGGATGAGCTGTCGTATTCACTACGTCACTCAGCCGCTACGGATACGTCGCAGCAACGCAAAGCTGAAGCCTTAAAGCGGCTAAAAGTAGTTGAAGCGTTCCGTGAAGCCAACGGCCGTATTGAAAACCGTCCTGAGTGGATGGTGATCAAAATGGTACCGGTGATTCCGCCCGAACTGCGTCCGCTCGTCCCGCTGGATGGTGGCCGGTTTGCTACGTCCGATTTGAATGACCTGTATCGCCGGGTTATCATTCGGAACAACCGTCTGAAACGGCTTATCGAAATCAAGGCACCTGAAGTAATTCTCCGGAATGAAAAACGGATGTTGCAGGAAGCCGTTGATTCGCTGTTCGACAACTCACGTAAGGTAAACGCCGTTCGTTCGGAAGGTAACCGTGCGCTGAAGTCGTTGTCAGACATGTTGAAAGGTAAGCAAGGCCGTTTCCGTCAGAACCTGCTTGGTAAGCGTGTCGACTATTCAGGTCGTTCGGTTATCGTCGTTGGTCCTGAATTGAAACTGCACGAGTGTGGTCTTCCGAAAGACATGGCGGCTGAATTGTTCAAGCCGTTCGTTATCCGGAAACTCATCGAGCGGGGGATTGTGAAAACAGTGAAATCGGCGAAGAAAATCGTTGATCGAAAAGATCCTGTTATTTGGGATATTTTGGAAAACGTATTGAAAGGTCATCCTGTATTGCTTAACCGGGCTCCAACATTACACCGGTTAGGTATCCAGGCGTTCCAGCCGAAACTGATCGAAGGGAAAGCTATTCAGCTTCACCCACTCGTTTGTACGGCTTTCAACGCTGACTTTGACGGTGACCAGATGGCCGTTCACGTACCACTGGGACAGGAAGCTGTTCTGGAGGCATCGTTGCTCATGCTAGCCTCGCACAATATCCTGAACCCGGCCAACGGTGCACCGATTACGGTACCGTCGCAGGACATGGTATTGGGTCTATACTACGTAACAAAAGGTCGTAAGAGCATTCCTGAGTACCCAATTGCGGGCGAAGGCATGACCTTCTATGGTACCGAAGAAGTTATTATTGGTATTAACGAGGGCAAAGTTTCCAAGCACGCGAATATCAAGTGCCGGGTGCGCCTTCGGGACGAAAGCGGTGAGTTGGTTTATAAAGTAATTGACACCGTAGCGGGTCGGTTGTTGTTCAACCAGGCTGTTCCGGAAGAAGTTGGTTATATCAATGAACTACTGACCAAGAAGAAACTGCAGCAAATTATTGCGCTTATCTTCAAAATTTCAGGTGGTGCCCGGACAGCTCAGTTCCTTGATGATATTAAAGAACTTGGTTTCCAGATGGCGTTCAAAGGCGGTCTGTCTATCGGTTTGAGTGATGTCATGATTCCTGAAGCAAAACAGGGTCTTGTCGACGAAGCTAAAGCTGAAGTTCAGGCTGTTTGGGACAACTACCTGATGGGTCTGATTACGGAAAACGAACGCTACAACCAGGTTATTGACATCTGGACGCGTGTGAATTCCCGGCTGACCGAGACGCTGATGAAGCAACTCGAAGCGGATCAGGGTGGTTTCAACTCGATCTACATGATGATGCACTCGGGTGCCCGTGGTTCCCGTGAGCAGATTCGTCAGTTGGGTGGTATGCGTGGTCTTATGGCTAAACCGCAGAAAAACCTGCAAGGCTCTGTCGGTGAGATTATTGAAAACCCAATTCTGTCGAACTTCAAAGAAGGTCTTGACGTGTTGGAGTACTTTATCTCGACCCACGGCGCTCGGAAAGGTCTGGCTGATACCGCTTTGAAAACGGCCGATGCGGGTTACCTGACCCGTCGTCTGCATGACGTAGCCCAGGATGTTATTATCAGTGAGGATGATTGTGGTACGCTGCGCGGCCTGCAAGTATCGGCTCTGAAAGATAATGAAGATATCGTTGAGCCACTTTCGGAACGGATTCTGGGCCGGACAACGGTTCATGATGTTTATGATCCGCTCACGAAAGAGTTGATTGTCGCTTCTGGTGAATTAGTAACCGAAGAGGTTGCTGCCCATATTGACGAAACCAGCATTGAAACGGTCGAAATCCGGTCGGTATTGACATGCGAATCACGTCAGGGTGTGTGTGCCAAATGCTACGGTCGTAACCTGGCATCGGGCCGCATGGTCGACATCGGTGAAGCGGTGGGCGTAATTGCCTCGCAATCAATTGGTGAGCCAGGTACACAGCTAACCCTGCGTACTTTCCACGTGGGTGGTACGGCCTCTAACATTGCGGTCGATGCGTCGATCAAAGCGAAATTCGATGGTCTGATCGAACTTGAAGAAATGCGGACGGTTGATTCAGAAGATGCTGAAGGAAATCCGTTGACGATTGTTATGGGTCGCTCGGGCGAAGTTCGGATTGTGAATCCAAACGATCGCAACGTAGTACTAATCAGTAACAACGTACCATATGGCGCATTCCTGCGGGTGAAAGATGGTGATATGGTGAAGAAAGGCGACGATATCTGCGCCTGGGACCCTTATAACGCTGTTATTCTGTCCGAATTGACGGGTACTTTGTCATTCGATGCGATTGAAGATGGTATCACCTACCGCGAAGAGTTTGATGAACAAACAGGCTTCCAGGAGAAAGTAATCATCGAAACGCGTGATAAAGCGAAAAACCCGGCCATTATTGTTCAGGGTACAACAACGCTGACACTTCACCTTCCCGACAACGAAGGTGGTCCATTACAGAAGAGTTACAACTTACCTGTTGGATCACGTCTGGTCGTGAAAGAAGGGCAGAAAATCAAGGCTGGTCAGCCGCTAGCGAAAATTCCACGTAACGTTGGTAAAACTCGTGACATTACGGGTGGTCTGCCACGTGTAACGGAATTGTTTGAAGCCCGGAACCCGTCGAACCCTGCTGTGGTAAGCGAAATTGATGGTGTTGTTACGTACGGCGCTATCAAACGGGGTAACCGCGAAATCTTCATCGAGTCGAAAGATGGCACGAAGAAGAAGTATCTCGTACCTCTGTCAAAGTTTATCCTTGTACAGGATAACGACTTCGTGCGGGCTGGTGCTCCGCTGTCTGATGGTGCTATTACTCCGAGCGACATTCTGGCCATCAAAGGTCCGACGGCCGTTCAGGAGTATCTGGTGAACGAAATTCAGGAAGTATACCGCCTGCAAGGGGTGAAAATCAATGACAAGCACATCGAAGCCATTGTTCGGCAGATGATGCAGAAAGTTGAGATCATCGATTCTGGCGACACGAACTTCCTCGAAGGTCAAGTGGTTGACAAATGGTCTTTCCGTGAAGAGAACGACAAAGTTCTTGATGCTAAGGTTGTTATGGATGCCGGTGATTCGCCAAACGTTAAACCAGGTCAAATTGTAACGAGTCGTCAACTACGCGATGAGAACTCAAGCCTGAAACGTCGTGATATGGCCCTTGTGACCGTTCGCGACGCCATGGCAGCCGTTTCACAACCAACGCTGATGGGTATTACTCAGTCGTCGTTAGGTACGGACAGCTTCATCTCGGCAGCCTCTTTCCAGGAAACGACGAAAGTGTTGAGCGAGGCTTCGATTCGTGGCAAGCGCGACGTACTCGACGGTCTGAAAGAAAACGTGATCGTTGGTCACCTGATTCCAGCCGGTACGGGTCTGCGTCATTACCAGAACGCGATTGTTGGTTCGAAAGAAGAACTGGAAGTTGTTACGGAATCACGCGAGCAGTTTGCCCGAAGCAAAAAGCGGGCGACGGTCTAAGCGTCGAATCTAAAGTGAATAGTAAAATGCCCCGGTCAGAAATGGCTGGGGCATTTTTTGTATGATACAATAGGTTAGTAGTTAGTACGTGAACATCGCTACAAGTGTTTCGCAAATTTTTTGGTTAATAGTATGATCCAACTGTCCAAGCTTCTTCACTAAACGCGATTTATCAACACTTCGGGCTTGGTCTAGTGTTACCTGACCTTCTTTGCCGTCAAAGTGGCAATCAACTCGCGTTGGATAGGGCTTGCGAGTGCTTGTTAAAGGGGCAATTGTGACAGTATTTAGATAGCGATTAACTGAATCAGGCGAGATAATAATGCAGGGGCGTGTTTTCGCAATTTCGCTGCCCCGTGTTGGGTCTAAAGTAACCAGCCATACGTCAAAACGATCAACTACCACTGCCATTCGCTTTGATCAAAATCGTTAGATAGGTTATCAAACAAGTCACTCTCCGGTTTGTGACCAGCTTCAATAGCTTCTTGAAATTGTTTGTCCCAGCCCGTACGCGGATTTGATTTCACAGGACGAAGAACAATTGCACCATCTATTACCTTTAATTCAACCTCATTTTCGATGCCTGCTTGTTGAAGCAAAGGCCGAGGGATAATGATACCTTGCGAATTGCCAATACGTCGAATGTGAACATGCATAATCAGCCAGTGAGTTATAACAAAGGTATAACTAAATAACTGCAATCACCCGTTGAATAGTTTAGGCTGCGTATAATTTTGGTGCTATAGAGCAACTTCTCCAATGACAGACTAATGCATTAGCTCATCGAAGGTAATACTAACGTAGTATAACCCGCCAATTTGAGCCAGGCCATACCCTTGTGCGTAATAATTGTTCAGAATATTTGTGCCTCCAAGCTTAATAATCGACTTGACGGAGGGTACTTTGTAGGATACCTGTGCATCCAGGCTCGTCCAGGAAGGGAGCCAGACATCACCCGCCGTGATTCCCTGTTCATACCACATTCGATCGGTCCATCGATACGTAATGGTAGCCCCAAGGCGTTCGGTTATCCGCGGGTTGCTTAGCGTAATGTTATACCGATTTTCAGGAGTATTGAAGAAATTACGACCCAACTGTACAACTTCGGGGTTGCTTATCTTACGCTTAACAACAGGCGCACCTGCCAGGTCATTACGTATCGCTCCCCGCGCGTCGTGTAACGTGATCAAGCCAATCTGATGCGTGTAATTTCCACTTATTGAGAAGCCTTCGCCCAATCCGTACTCTAGTCCAATGCCAGCACCCCGTATAAAAACCTCATTATTACTATTGACATTGACTTGCAGGGTCCTGTAATTCGTCGGCGTCAGGAGGGCCGTTGCACCGCCACCCGGTGTTAACAATTGGTATTCTGCTTGGGGAGTAATAAGATCGGTATAGCGACTGGCAAAGTAAAAGGCATCGACGTAGAATTTATTTTTAATCAGTGATTTATAACCAACTTCCCACGTGCTGATCTTTTCCGTCGTAAACTGGTTTGGATCGACAACAAACGGACTTGGGGATGTAGTGGTTGTGTTTGACTGATAAGGTGTTGTTTCTGCTTGTAAGTAACCAGGATTACTCACCAGACCCGCACCGCTGTAGGCCACCGATGATCCACCCACTTCACCGCTTGCAGCAGCCGTAGGAATCAGAAATAATTGCTCTGGCGTGGGATTTCGGAAAGCTGTCTGCCAGGAAGCCCGAAAATTATGTACACCAAGGCTGAGCACTGCCGACACACGGGGCGTTAATCCGCCTTTTAGATACTGGTTTTTATCGTAGCGTACCGCTATGGTTGGCTTGAATGTCACCTCTTCATCCAGACCAAATTCTTTTGAGGCCTGGATGTAAGCGCCTACTTCATTAATCGTGTACTCCGAACCATCGGTTTTTCGAGAGAACAACGTACCACCAGAGGCTAGGGTGTAGTGCCGAAGACTGGCACCTGCCATTACGTCGGCTACCTGGAGTAGGTTTTTGAAAGTATACATCCCTTCGTAATGCCATAGCTGTGAGTTATCGCGGAAACGTCGTCCTCGTGCAGCGGTTGAACCGGGAATGAAATCAGTGTTGTACGTATTGGCATACGTATCACGAACTGTATTAAAGGAAGTTGAGCCGGGCAGATAACGACCCCGATCGGACTCAACGCGGGCCTGACCAATGCTGACTTTGTTTTCGACGTAACTCTGCCCAAATTCTGCAGCCCACTGTCCGAGCGATTTCCAGGTGTTGTTGATGACTGTCGCTACTTGTCCAATGTTCCATCCATCGGCTTTTTGCTGGGTTGTGTAGGCCCGCAGGAAAAAAATGTCTCCGCGTATTTCAGCCTTGATCTGGTGGCGCTGGTAATCTGGGAAATACTCGCGGTAATTATTGGTGCGGATAAAATTGCCATTTCCATAATTCCAGCTTAGAGAGGCCTCGATATCATCTGACAGTTTGTAATGGAGTGCTACGTTCGCGCGATTGTTAAAGACCTTGCCTTTGTTGCCTATCACGTCGAGTTCATTATAACCCGTTCGCGTTACGAACTTGTTGTTTAACAGTACGTTGGCGTAATTGGCAGGGTACTTAAACGCCCCCCCGCTATTGATGTCATCGCCATATACGTTGACGCCATCATACTCAAAATTTATAGTAGCGTTCGTAATGGGTGCGTACCCGATACCGGTAGCAATACCCCCCCGACTGGCATCGGTAATGAAAAAACTGGTTCGGGCACTCGTTGACCGGTCGCTATAATCGTCGGCGATGAAATCAGTGCCGTCTATGCGCTGAAAACTGACTTTAAACGCCATTCGCTCACCGAGTTGTTTCGCATAACGTACCGATAGGTCGGTGTATGGCTTCGACCCGAAATTTGCCTTTCCCACATTGTTGACGCCACCTTTCATTTGCACACTTAACCCCTGATACGTAAAGGGATTCTTGCTCGTAGTGAGCATCATGCCCTGCATGGCATCGGGTCCATAGAGAGCCGACGACGCACCCGGAACCAGCTCAATACTCTCAACATCTAAATCCGGAATTCCCGCTACGTTCCCGAAACCGAACCCTAAACCTGGTGAGCGGTTATCCATGCCGTCCGTTAGTTGCAGAAACCGGGTGTTATTGTTGGAATCAAATCCACGCATATTGACCGACTTAAACGTCAGACTCTGCGTTAGAAAATCGACACCTTTTACGTTCTGAAGTGCATCGTATGGGCTAATGGCTGGCGACTGCTGGAATTGCCGTACTCCAAGTTTCTCGACGGATATAGCCGTTGTCTTGATATCCTCCGGTACGCGGCTGGCCGCTACAACCACCTCATCGGTTAGGATAGATTCGGGTGAGAGTTCGACAAGGATACGACGAAAGTTATTACCACGAACCATTACATTCTCCTGATGGTGGCCAATGTATGAAATGGTAATTGGGAATGGTAAAGCAGCTGTGGATTGAAGCGCGAAGTGTCCGTCGGCTTGGGAAATAGTCCCTTTACTGGTCCCTTTAATGATGATAATTGCGCCCTCTAGTGGTTGCCCTTTTTGATTTGTCACTATCCCTGCCAGGTTGAGTTGCGCCCGGCCAGGTAATGCACATAATAACGCAAGAGCTACAAATAGAAGATGTTTTCTCATAGTTGGATACCTTGATAGATTAACACATCAAGGAAGGTAAATGCAAAGATTGTAAAAAAGCAGAAGCTGTTTACGTTAATATTACTAACGTAAACAGCTTCTGGCAAATAAAAAAATGCAGTTCAACTAGCCTTGATGCTCTGTTCCTACTGCTGAAGCTCCAGAAACTACGATCCATCAACCGGTTTTGATGTCGTAAATGTAACCACGAGACAGAAAACAGCCTGGTATTGAGGGGTGGTTTTTGATACAGTTAGAACGTGTAGCGTAACGTAACACCATAGGTGCGCGGATCTCCTACAATACCGGCATAGTGGCCTGCGCTTCCTGGAGCCGCCAGTAACTGCTCGTAATAGTTCGTATTGAAGAGATTTCTACCCCAGATAAAAATCGAAATTCCAGAGGAAGCCCTAAAACCAAGTCGGCCGTTCACCAGCGAATAGCCATCAATATTTAAATATTGAGATGGCGATGGACTCGAAGAAAACGAAGAACGATAGAAAGCATCTACTCCAAGAAAGTAATTTCCTTTTAAACTGATGAGGTTTCCCCTGGCGGTTACTTCACCACCTACCGATCCTGACCATTTTGAGATACCGGGCAATACTCCTCCCGAAATGTCTTTGAACGCTTGCTCTCCACCCGTTTCTTCGAGCGGCACTGGCGCATTTTTAAAAGATACATACTTGCCATCCGTGTAGGCAATGGCTGCGTTTAGGGTTAACCGATTAGCTACCCGTACATTTCCGTCTAGCTCAACACCCATTACCCGTACTTTCTCCGCATTGGCCAGATAGCCTCTGTTTACGCCCGGCTCTGGTGTTTGTACCTGTGTCTGAAAGTCTTTAATTTCTGTATTGTAAACGACCAGATTCAGGGTGGAGTTAGGGGATGGCTTTGTTTTTAAGCCAAATTCGACGTGGTTTACGTGCTCAGGCTTCACTCGGGCCAGATCAAGTAAGGTTTGCCCATTGGCCGTTGGCAATCCGCCAATATTAATTCCGACGGGTTTGTAGCTGATTGCATAGGTTCCAAAGGCATTGATTGTCCGCCCAGCTCTATATTGCAGGGTAACCTGTCCAGAGAAATTACCTTCTGATACGTCCGTGTCGAACGCTTGATTTGTGTAAACTCCGTTCTTTAGGGCTAGCAACGCCGGATCGGTCGTTTGCAGACCTCCGTAGGTTTCCCGTTTGTAGCTGGCTACCTTCTTGTCATAATTATACCGTGCACCTGGCAGAATATGGATTCGATCTGTCAGGGCCCAGTCGAGTTGGCCGAAGGCCGCTAATCCTGTACTCTGAATCCGATTGGTTGTGCGAATGCCGAAATTATCGAACAGACCGGGCGTTTTCCAGAGCACGCTGGTGGAGCTTTGCGCAAAACGCCATTGAGCAGAACCAGCTTCTTCGGTCTGTACGGGGTCGGATTTTAAATCCTGCCAAAGACCGAATAAGCCGACAACCCCACTCAACCGGGAGGAAATTTTACCGGCGTATCGTATTTCCTGCGACCATTGATCATGCACCGAGTTGCCCGACGAAATCGTAAAGACGGGTAAACCAATGTAATCGCGGTCGTTCAGCGGGGTCCACTGCCAGTGCCGCCAGGCGGACGTGGAGGTTAGCGTACCATTACCGATTTTGATATCCGCATTCACCGATACGCCACCCAGGTTATTATCTGCTTTTGAAGGCGTATCAAGGTCAACGATACGTTCAAAAGCGCTTGAATACGGAAGTTTGTAATTTAAATCAGCGATAATGGCGTTGAACTGGCGGTAGGCCGCTCGTTTGGTAGGAACAACACCCGCTACGGGCCAGCCATATCCATTCGGTTTCTGCTCAGAAACATCCCCGATGATGGTGATTTTTACATTGTCGCTTGGCGTGTATAAAAGTTGCGCCCGCACACCGATGTTGTTAATATCATTGATTGGAAGCTGGGTATGTACATTATAAAAGGTCCCATTCCGCTGCGTTCCCGTAAATGACACCCGCACGGCAAGCTTTTTACTCAGTGGCCCCGTAAGTGACCCCTTGGCCTGGATGTACCCATAATTGCCATAACTCAGTTCAAAACTTCCGCCTGGCGTAAACCCGGCAGGACGCGTGGTAATATTAAAGGCTCCAGCCGTTGTATTCTTACCAAATAATGTCCCCTGAGGGCCTCGCAACACCTCCACCTGCTCAATATCGATAAAATCGAGCGCTGTGGCCGCCGGACGGGCGTAGTAAACGCCATCAACATAAAACCCGACACCCGGATCAATACCGTCGTTCGTTAACCCAAACGTAGAGCCTAAGCCACGAATGTTAAGCGTTGTATTTCGGGCGTTGGAGGCATATAACTGAACGGTAGGGACCAGTTCTTTTAATCGGTTCACATTAAAAGCGCCCGCATCTTCGGCCCGGTTTCCACTGACCACGGAGATCGGAATGGGAACGTCCTGCGCCGACTCCTGCCGACGTCGGGACGTAATGACTACATCATCCAACTGATTGGGAGCGTCTTCAAGTTGAATTTCTACGTTGTTATCGTTCAGAACAACTTCTTTGGTTTGATAGCCCACAAAAGAAACTACTACTGTAAACGGTAGCTTTTGGGCTGTAAGAAGATTAAACTGGCCATTTATGTCGGTTGAAGCCCCATTGGTTATTCCCTTAATGGTTACGGTAGCGCCAACTAAGAATTCTTTCGTGCGTGCGTCAACAACTTTACCTGATACTGTTGAATTGATGATGGGTGCATTTTGAGCTATTGCAAGTAAGGGTGTGAATAATATTCCTATCAGCCAGGTTGCCTTTAAAATTTGTTTCATTCCTAATCGTGTTTGGTAGTAATTGTGGTAGCGCTATATGCGAGCATCTGCGCCATGCTTTTTTAATGTTTTACGTATTCTCCCTATTCTCCCGGTTGTAGATAGACTAATAGTACTTATAGTCTATTGGTTTAATAGGAAATGCAAAACAGCCGCTTCTTAGGCGTACTTCCAAACGTTATAGAGAAAATTCTGCTAAGTCGACTGATTTTCTTGGTTAAAAACTAGCTTGTCCAGGAATAGGTCAATAGGAGGGCCATGGCAGGTAAATCTCGTTGGTTTTACTATGTATAGGAGAGTTGCGGATTGGCTGGTAAAAACGCTGATAATTTTATAAAAAAGTCGGTTAAGCACAATATGATGCTTAACCGACTTTGGAAATTATTCTTTATTCGTCTTATACTACGCAGCCCGACTACTCGAAGGTCTACGCAGAATGGTGGAACGTAGTGGTTGGTTCGCTTCTTCAATGACCTGTTCGGACACCATGCCCAAATGATTCGCCCGTTTCAGTACGTAATCAAACGGTACGTTATAATAGTTGACCACTTCACTACGGAAACTATCCGGGAAACGAGACAACCGCAGACCGAAGAACTTCCGCATTTCAGCTTCAGGGAGCATTGCGGCCAGCGCAATACGTTCGGCCTCGACCAGTAACTCCTTGCGGGATGGATAAAGATGTTCCAGGCCAATAGACGCGGCCAGTATATTCAGAAACAGATTTTTGTAGGTAGACGACAGTTCGGCGGGCAGAATAATCCAGCCCTGATCCCGGAACTTGGCTGAAAAACCTGTTAAGCCCTGCTCTCCCCGAATTTCGCCTGCAATCAGTTCGTCCGGAAAGTTTAGGCGAGCCGATTCGCCTGGTTCGTCGTTTTTCTGTAACCGGAAAACAACGGCTTCGACAGGGCTTTTGTGAAATAAAAGATCGTTTGGCATGACGCGTGTATTTTCCCACTGGTCGGTCATGCGCATAAACAAGCTCTCGTTGACGGGCAGGTTTTCGGGGCTGCCTAGACTGATAAGCATTCGGCGATAAGCGGCCAGAAAATCAATCTGGAGTTGGTTCGGATTCGAGCGTCCTTTCTTCATGCGGATTGAGTTGCCGGGCGCTGTGTTTAAGCCAAAACCCGACTCATTAGTATGGTTGTTTGTTGGAAATTGGGGTAGTAAATATACGTAACAAACCGCTGATTTCAAAGGCGTAACACAAACATAATCAGAACCTAATTTGTCAGTTTTGAGCTATATCCATTAGTCCTCGTTCACGAGAATCAAACTGGGCTCTGGCCGCCAGAATTTGATCACTGTGGTTACTGGCCCAATCGCCCAGTTCGATAATCTGCACTAAAAGACTTCGGCCTAAATCGGTCAATTGATACTCAACCCGGGGCGGAATTTCGGCGTAAATCCGGCGCGTAATCAGGCCATCGCGCTCTAAAGTACGTAGCGTAACGGTAAGCATCCGCTGCGAAATTCCATCGATACGTTTCATTAATTCATTGAAACGGAGTGTGCCCGCGTCGCCCAGATGAAAAATGGATAAGGTCGACCATTTATCGCTAAACCGAGCCAGAATATGGCGAATGGGACACGTACCGCCCACCGATTCAACTGTTCCTAAAATTTTTTGCAACTTTTTTTGCAACTGATCTTGCTGATTATCAACAATAGTTCTCTCCATGTGCCTGACGAATTAAAAAATGCCTTCTTGTGGGCGTTATAGCTACTGAATACCTTTGAGTTACCAAAAGTAACTAAGGAATTAAAAAGAACAATATCATGATCGCAATAACCGGAGCCTCTGGCCATTTAGGTAAAGCCACTCTCGAATTTCTGCTCAGTAAAACAAGCCCTGAATCATTGGTCGCCCTTGTTAGGGACCCGCAAAAAATTGCCGAATTTGCCGACAAAGGCGTAGCGGTTCGTCAGGGCGATTACGAAGATCAAGCGTCGTTCATGACGGGCCTTGCCGGTGTTGATACGTTACTGCTGATTTCCAGCGCGGTAGTGGGAGATGATCGGGTTCGTCAGCATAGCAACGTTATCAATTCCGCGAAAGAAGCTGGTGTGAAACATATTTTCTACACCAGTGCCCCAAACCCTTCGCCGAACGCGTTGTTTACGCCTGGTATTGACCATTTCCGAACCGAGAATTTGATTATAGAGTCTGGCTTGACGTACACCTTTTTTCGCAATAACTTGTATCTGGACGTGCTGCCGATGGTTATTGGCGATGCGGCTCAATCGGGTAAGCTCTATTATCCCGCAGGCGAGGGGAAAGTCAATTTTGTGTTACGTACCGACATCGCCGAGGGTTTGGCCAACGCCCTAACCAGCGAAGGTCACGAAAATAAAGTGTATGACATTGGTTCGCCTACAGCCTGGTCGTTCAGCGACATTGCCAACAGTCTAAGTCGCAACGGCACAACAGTTGAGTATGTCGATATTCCGGGCAGTGCCTATGAAGCTGAATTGGTGAAGCATTTGCCACCGGTAGCCGCTAAGATTTATGCCGGAATGGCCGAAGGCATAAAACAAAACGATTTTAACGTATCATCTCCGGTGCTGAAAAATTTGCTGGGCCGTGAGCCAGTTAGTCTGGATACGTATCTAAAGAGTTTGTAATGGGTACCGGGATTTCCAGTCCGTTTTTAATTCAGCAGAAAGGATTAAAACGGACTGAAAGCCTCGGTACCTTTACATTTTCTATTTCGCTAAATACATCGTTGTCCATATAAATAAGGCTTACTTATTCATTTATAAGATTATTCCTACTAAGAAAGACTATTTTTGCCATACGATTATAATGTTCGCTTATATTCCGTATGCCGCGACCTATTCGTTTTCTTCATCAACCATACATTTATTTATTTCTAGCGCTGCTGAGTCCAGTCTTGTTAGCAATTGCTCAGTCGCCACCCAAACCAGCGCCGACCCATGAGTTTGACGTTATTGAAACGACCATTAGCGACATCCATCGGGCTTTTCGTGCGGGCTCGCTGACCAGTGAACAATTGGTGAATGCTTATCTGGAACGTATCAAAACCTACGATCAGCCAACCAGGCTTAACTCAATTATTAGTGTAAATCCGGAAGCACTCGCTACGGCCCGTGCACTAGATGCTGAGTTTAAGAAAACCGGAAGACTGCGCCCGCTGCATGGCATTCCGGTTATTGTCAAAGACAATTTTAATACGAGAGGGCTCCAAACGACGGGTGGTTCCATCGCGCTGAAAGGGTTTGTTCCTGATGAAGATGCCTACCAGGTTCGGAAATTGTGTGAAGCCGGGGCCATCGTACTGGCTAAATCCAATATGGCCGAGTGGGCATTTACGCCCATGCACTCGCAAAGCTCGATAGCCGGCGAAACCCTGAACCCCTACAATTTAGCGTATGTCCCAGCCGGATCGAGCGGTGGTACGGCAGCGGCTGTAGCGGCTAACTTAGGCGCAGTTGGATTAGGTTCGGATACGGGAAATTCAATACGTGGCCCCTCGTCGCATAACGCCTTAGTGGGTTTCCGTACGTCGCTAGGGCTGGTAAGTCGTTACGGGATCATTCCGCTTTACTCTCGCAATGACGTGGGCGGGCCGATGTGTCGCACGGTGAAAGACGCGGCCCGATTGCTGGACGTTACGGCGGGCTATGATCCCAATGATGCGATCACAAAAAACAGCCAGGGCAAAATCCCCAAAAATTATACACAGTTTTTACGGAAAGATGGCCTGAAGGGCACCCGAATTGGCGTGCTACGTCAGCTGAGCGACAAGAATATTCACCCGGAAATTAAAGTGCTTTTCGAGCAGGCTATCGTCGATTTGACGCGGGCGGGCGCGCAAGTCATTGATGTTACGATCCCGGAGTTTGATTCGCTACGGGCCAATCAGTGGTGCGCCGATTTTCGAAATGATGTTGAAACGTACCTCCGAACATTTGTTAAACGGGATTCCCTAAAAACGCTGGAAGATATTATCCGCGTAGGCGGTTATTCGGACATCGTGCGCGATCGGTTAACGTACCAGCAAACTCATACGGGCCGCGCTAACCACCCCGAAATTCCGTGCGGAGATGCGTTTACCGATCCACTACGTATTGCGTACCGTAAAGCCATCGAAGCCAAAATGGATCAGCAGCATGTCGATGCCTTAATTTACCCAAGCTGGAATTATCCACCTGCGCTGGTGGGCGATGCGAAGGGTTACAAAGGCGACAATAGCCAGTTGATTGCTCCCGCAACGGGTCAGCCTGCTTTCACGATTCCGATGGGTTTCACAACCGGCGATTTACCCGCTGGTATTCAGTTTTTGGGCCGCATGTTCGATGAGCCAACGTTGATCCGATTGACGTATGCTTATGAACAGGCAACTCACCACCGGGTAGCCCCCAAACGATTTCCAGCCCTTCGTCAATAATTAGAATTCTATAATCACTACATCACTTCTTTGTCAATGAATCGCCTTACGTTGCCTCCAATCATTTCATTTTTCAGCCTGTTCGCCATTTTATTTTCCGCTTCGGCACAAGGTCAGCCGTTTAGCAAAGCTGACCTTGCCCGATGGCAGCAGCAGGCCAAACAGGTCACTATCACGCGTGATACGTGGGGCGTTCCGCATATCTATGGCAAAACCGATGCGAACGTCGTGTTTGGACTTATGTACACTCAGTGCGAAGATGATTTCGCGCGGGTTGAGGAAAACTATATTACGTCAATTGGCCGCTTGGCCGAAGTGGAAGGCGAGTCCGCGCTTTATCACGATTTACGGGCGCATTTGTTCATGGATAGCACACAGGCGATTGCTACGTATAAAAAGAGTCCGGTCTGGATGAAACAGCTATTGGACGCTTTCGCCGATGGAACTAACTATTATCTCTATACGCATCCGGACGTAACGCCCAGGCTGCTGAAACGATTTCAACCGTGGATGCCGCTGATGTTCAGTGAAGGCAGCATTGGCGGTAACATCAGCGTAGTGCCGATCGAGCGGTTAAAGGCGTTTTATGAGCAGCGTAAATCAACGTCGTGGATCAATAATTTCGATCATTACGAACGCGAATCTGTTGGCTCGAATGGGTTTGCCATTGCACCGTCCAAAAGTGCTACGAAAAACGCGCTACTGCTGATTAATCCGCATACATCGTTCTATTTTCGATCGGAGGTGCACATGGTTAGTCAGGGCGGCTTAAACGCGTATGGGGCTGTTACCTGGGGGCAGTTCTTTATCTACCAGGGTTTTAATGAAAATTGCGGCTGGATGCACACGACCAGTTATGCTGATTCGATGGACGAATATCTGGAAACCATCGAGAAAAAAGGAAACGCGATCTACTATAAACACGGTACTGATCTCAAGCCCGTTCGAACGCAAAAAGTCAGATTAGCCTACAAATCGGGAAATGGCGTTCAGTACAAAGAGTTTACTATGTATTTCACGCAACACGGACCCATTGCGGGCGAAAAGGATGGAAAATGGATTGCCATCGACATGATGAATACGCCCCTGAATGCCCTGGAGCAGTCGTATCTGCGCACGAAGGCAACAGGCTACGCGGGTTTCAAAGACGTCATGAAACTAAACGGTAATGCGTCTAACAATACAATTTTTGCCGATAAAGACGGTACTATCGCCTACTGGCACGGCAATTTTATGCCGAAGCGAGACCCCAAATTTGACTGGAGCCAGCCCGTTGATGGCAGCAATCCTGAAACGGACTGGAAGGGGCTCCATTCGGTCGATGACATTGTGCAGGTACGTAACCCCGCCAGCGGCTGGATTCAGAATTGCAATTCTACGCCCTTTACGGTGTCGGGTCCTAGCAGCCCGGAAAAGAGCAAGTATCCAGACTACATGGCTCCCGATGCTCAAAACTATCGGGGTATCAATGCAGCCCGTGTCTTGAGTCAGAAATCTGTTTTTACACTCGATACGTTGATTGCGGCCGCCAACGACCCACATCTGGTGGCTTTCGAGGAATTGCTGCCACCACTACTAAGCGCCTACCAAACGGTTTCCAGCGATGCAGCAAACCAATCGAAAGACCTGGCCGAAGCCATTCAGATTCTGAAAGACTGGGACAAAACCTATGGTGTTACGTCCGTCGGTCAGACGCTGGCTATTTTCTGGGGCGAAAAAATACAGAAGCTTGCCCGTAGCCGTGCCGCCAGCGATCAGCGATTTGATAACTTGAGTCTTACCGCGTTTACGATCAGCAATACATCACCGCAAGAAAAAGTGACGGCGCTGGCCGACGTGTTAACGGAGCTGACGCGCGATTTTGGCACCTGGAAAACGCCCTGGGGCGATATCAACCGGTATCAGCGCCTGACGGGGAAAATTCAGGAAACCTACGACGATCAGAAGCCGAGTATTCCGGTTGGCTTCACGTCGTCGGCCTGGGGGTCGTTAGCCGCTTTTGCGGCCAGAAACTATCCCGGTACCAAAAAACGCTATGGTAGTGTGGGCAATAGCTTTGTGGCTGTCGTAGAGTTCGGTAAACGTGTAAAAGCCCGGTCGGTGGTGACAGGTGGCCAAAGTAGTCGACCGGGCGCGCAGCATTTCACCGATCAGGCTCCGCTCTACTGCGAGGGCAAGTTTAAGGACGTATTGTTCTATCCTGAAGATGTCCAGAAGCACGTTGAAAAGACGTATCATCCGGGAGATAAGTAATTACAAACCCATAAGGTCTAGCAAACCTTATGGGTTTGACGAAAACTTACTCCACCGTTACCGATTTCGCCAGATTCCTTGGCTGGTCGACGTTACGGCCGCGCATTACGGCAATGTCATACGCCAGTAGTTGCAGGGGGACAACTGATACCAGCGGCATGAGAATTTCATGGACTTTTGGGATCTCAATTGTAAAGTCTACAATACCCGGCAGTTGCGTATCGCCTTCGGTTGTGATGGCAATGACCCGACCTTTGCGCGCTTTCACTTCCTGAATATTCGAAACTACTTTTTCGTACGAGCTATCTTTCGTGGCAATAACGACTACCGGCATATCTTCGTCAATGAGCGCGATGGGACCGTGTTTCATTTCGGCGGCTGGGTAGCCTTCGGCATGTATGTAGCTGATTTCCTTTAGTTTCAACGCGCCCTCCAGTGCAACGGGGAAGTTAAGGCCTCGACCCAGGTAGATGAAATTGCGGGCGTAGGTGAAAATATAGGCGATCTCTTTGATCTTGTCGGCCGCCTGCAATACGCGTTCAACCTTCGCCGGAATGCTTTCCAGTTCAGCTAGTAGCTGCCGGAATAGGGAATCAGAAATAGTGCCTTTACGCTTGGCTGCGGCCAGTGCAATCAGCGTGAGCACCGTTACCTGCGCCGTGAACGCTTTCGTGCTGGCTACGCCAATTTCTGGTCCGGCATGGGTGTAGGCACCTGCGTGAGTCGCCCGCGCAATAGAGGAACCTACTACGTTGCAAACGCCAAAAATTGTTGCTCCCTTTGATTTTGCCAGTTCGATAGCGGCCAGCGTATCCGCCGTTTCACCCGACTGCGAGACGGCAATCACAATGTCGCCTTCTTTGATAATCGGATTTCGGTAGCGAAACTCCGATGCGTACTCCACCTCGACGGGGATACGGGCCAGTTCTTCAAAAATGTATTCAGCTACCAAACCCGCGTGCCAGGACGTACCGCAGCCAACGATGACAATCCGCTTCGATTTGGCCAATTTATCAAGATAATCTCTCAAACCACCCAGCTGTAGTGTTCCTTCGTTGACCCGAACGCGGCCCCGCATGGAATCGGCTATGGAGCGGGGTTGCTCAAAAATTTCCTTGAGCATAAAGTGGTCAAAACCACCTTTTTCGATGGCTTCCAGCTCCAGTTCAATTTTGTGGACGTAGGGCGTTGTCGTAGCATTATCGAGCGTTACGACAGTAAGCGCCCCATTTTTGATAACCGCAACTTCATAATCGTTTAGGTAGATTACGTCTTTGGTATATTCAACAATGGGTGTGGCATCCGATGCCAGAAAGAACTCATTCTCACCAACGCCAATCACTAAAGGGGAACCTTTGCGAGCCGCAATAAGCTGCGTTGAATCGGCTTCGTTCATGATCACGATGGCATACGCCCCCACAACTTCCTGCAAGGCTAGCCGCACAGCCTCTTCGAGTGTACCGCCGTTGTTTTCCCAAATGTCTTCGATGAACTGGCCTAATACTTCGGTGTCAGTTTCGCTGGAGAACGTATGTCCTTTCTTGATCAATGCCTGTTTAATAGCCGCATAGTTCTCAATGATGCCATTGTGGATGATGGCCAGCTTGCGGTGAAAGGAATAGTGAGGATGGGCATTCATGTCGTTGGGTTCCCCGTGGGTTGCCCAGCGGGTATGGCCCATGCCGATCGTGGAGTGAAGCTCTTTGCCCGCCAATTCCTGTTCCAGCGCCACAACTTTGCCTTTTTTCTTATAGACTTCCAGGCCGTGCCCGTTCATCAGGGCTACACCTGCACTATCGTACCCCCGATATTCGAGACGTTTCAGGCCTTTTATCACCAATGGACACGCTTCCCGATGTCCAACATATGCCACAATTCCGCACATAATCTCAGTTGATACCGGTTCGCCGGTACGTTTAGCTGTTATTAATCGAGCTTCTCAAAAAAATGAGGTTGGTTGTTCGATAAGTAAAGTAAATGCAAAAAGCCGGGAATCCCCGGCTTTTTGATAAGTTGATGCAACGACACTACCGAAAACGGGCTGTCTATGCTATTGGGTGCTTTAGAACGTATTGTTCAGCCCACCAATTGCGTATAGAGATTGTAGTAACGGTCGGTTACGTCTTCATCTTCAACGGAATCAAATTTATGCTCCGGAAAATCAGTTAAGATGGCATTCAGGCTTTCGCTCGTTTCTTCTTCGGCCCGAACGACAGCATCGGCATAGGTGGAACCGATACGTATAAAGCCCTCAAAATCAGCCGTTTTTAATTCGGCCAGCATCTCATCGTCAATATCCATCATCCGCGCTTTTTCGATGATGTCGCCTTCGAAACGGTGTTCAAATGAATTATTATAGACCGTGAAAACCGATTTGGTGTCCTTGAACATTGGGTCGTTTTTATAGGTCGTTTTTAAGTACAGCGGAATCAGGGCCGTCATCCAATCGTTGCAGTGGACAATATCAGGCGCCCAACCTAATTTTTTAACCGTTTCCAACACGCCTTTGCAGAAGAAAATAGCCCGCTCGTCGTTGTCGTCGTAGAATCGGTTTTCTTTGTCGTGGAAGACGTATTTCCGTTGAAAATAGTCTTCATTATCAATGAAATACACTTGTAATTTGGCCGTTGGTATCGATGCCACCTTGATAATCAGCGGCTTTTCATCATCACCCACGGCAATATTGATACCCGACAATCGTACCACTTCGTGCAACCGGTTTTTGCGCTCGTTAATAAGACCAAAGCGCGGCACCAGAATTCGGATTTCCATCCCCCGCTCCTGCATAGCCTGTGGCAGTTTGCGGACGAAGTCAGCGACATCAGAGGTTTTGAGGAAAGGGTTGATTTCGCTGGCAACGTAAAGGATACGTAATTTGCTCATAATAGGGAAGTGTGTATTGTCTGTGAGAACAAAAAAACTTGCAAAATTATACAAATTTTTCCCGTATTTCAATACACTTTGCGCAAAAAAGTTGCAAATGCACTATCATTGCGGCCTGAAAAATAAATTAACCGGTATGCATCGCTTCGAGACCATTGCCTCACTGCGTCAACATCTGGCCAAAATCCGCTCCGAACAGACAATTGGCCTGATTCCTACGATGGGCGCCTTACACGAAGGCCACATAACGCTTATTGAAAAAGCTAAAAAGGAGAATGATGTCGTAGTAAGTAGCATTTTTGTTAATCCAGCTCAATTCAATAATCCAGACGATCTGGCTCGTTACCCGCGTACACTGGAAGATGATTGTCAGAAACTCGAAGCGGCCGGTTGTGATATAGTTTTTACGCCATCCGTCGACGAAATGTACCCCGAACCACCCAAGCTGCGATTAAACTTTGGCGAGTTGGAAACGCTGATGGAAGGGGCTTTTCGGCCGGGACATTTTAATGGTGTTGGTATTGTAGTAGCCAAGCTGTTCAACATTATACAAGCCGACCGGGCTTATTTTGGCCAGAAAGATTTACAACAGGTTGCTGTCATCCGGCGACTCATTCGGGATTTGAGTTTCCCTATTGAGTTAGTACGTTGCCCTACAGTCCGTGAGGCAGATGGCCTGGCTATGTCGTCGCGTAACCGCAACCTCACGCCGGGGGAGCGCGCGCAGGCACCAGCGCTGTTTCAAGCGCTAACGCTGGCCCACGAACTAATAAGCGAAGGGCACAGTACAACGCAGGCCAAAGCCGCCGTAACGGGATTTTTTACGACTAATCCCAATTTTCGCCTGGAATACGTCGAGGTTGTCAATGCCGATACGTTGCAACTTGCCAATGAAGTGCTGGCTCCGGGCCAAACGGCCATCTGCCTGGCCGTGCATCTGGGCAATGTCAGACTGATTGACAATCTGGTCTTTTGAGAGGTAAATGGTTATCTTTACGTACTAAACGAACAACTGCTATGAAATCGACCAACACGGAAGAAGCCCCTAATGCGACTATTATGTTGCTACGTCGGCTATCTGTAGAAAAGCGCGAAACAAAGCGACAGATGCGGGAGTCGTTTGCCACCGACCCAGAGGTACAAAAAGCGCTAGAGAAACTAGATAGTCAGCATGCTGAAAAAAGACGTCAAGCCGTATAGTTTTCAACTTACGCCAGGGCTAACAAATAGCTATCTCTTTACCACTGTTTATAAGGCTGCTTATTCTATTAAGTAACGTATCAATCCACAATTCGAAACGCCATTTTGGCTTTCTCACGGGATAAGGCGTTGAAATGCCACCATTCGTACTCGATTGAACTGAAACCACCTTCCCGCATCGCGGTTCGCAGCATGTGCCGATTGTCGATCTGCTTCTGCGTTAACTTTCCTGATTTTAGCAATTCGTCTTCGCGGGAAGGATAGGCCAATACCCCAAAAAAATCATATTTTGTGCCCATGTCGAGCGGCTTGCCATCTTTGGTCGCCACCGTTAAATCCACGGCGCAACCGTAGTTATGGATCGAGCCTTTTCGCGGATCGGCTACGTAGGTCTGGCGTTCACGTTCGGGCATATTGGGCAGCGCGTTCCATAACTTCCACTGCGCTGTGCGGGGGCGGGCTGCATCGTAAACCAGTAGCCGCAGTTCGGGGTGATGGTCTTGCAGGTACTTGCTGGCAACTGCGAGTTTGCGGGCCGCCATGGGCTGCATATAGGCCCTAGTGAGGTCGTCATATACATCTTTACCAACAAAATTATCAGTAGTCGAATATTTAAGCTCAACCAGAATGCTTGGGTCTACTTTCTGCACGTCAACAAGCCCCTGCTTGATCATTGCCTGCTCAACGTTGGGCTGGGCAAAAAGTGAAAGAGCGAACGAGTGAACGAGCGAAAGAGTGATTGTGAAAACAGAAATATGTCGCATTGCTACGTTAAGCCAAAGTTGGTTTGAGACGAATGATCTTGTAAACTTACAGGATTTCTAAACGGAAAGGTATGAGTGGATATACGCCTATCTATTAGCTCGCTGGAACGCCAGCTCGCTCATTCAGTCTTTCGCTTTTTACTTACTGATGGCACTAAACTACATCTGGGTTGCTTTTTTTGTGATTGCCTTTCTGGTGGCGTTGGCTAAACTGATTTTTCTGGGCGATACCGAGATATTCAAAATTGTCGTAGAGGGGCTGTTCGACTCATCGAAAGTAGCCGTGATGGACATTGCCTTGCCACTGGCTGGCGTCATGACGTTTTTCCTGGGATTGCTCAACATTGGCGAGAAAGCGGGAGCCATTAATTTACTGGCACGGATCATTGGTCCGTTTTTCCACAAGCTCTTTCCCGAAGTACCCAAAGGGCATCCGGCGAATGGACAGATGATTATGAATTTTTCGGCCAATATGCTCGGACTTGACAATGCCGCTACGCCTTTCGGCCTGAAAGCGATGGCAAGCTTGCAGGAGCTAAATCCTAGTAAAGAAACGGCCTCCAATGCCCAAATCATGTTCTTGGTCCTGCATACGTCTGGACTACAGATTATTCCACTTAGCGTTATGGCGCAGCGGGCAATTCTAGGGGCTAAAGATCCGTCGGACGTGTTTATCCCGTGCGTTATTGGTACATATGTAACAACTGTTGTGGCACTTGTAGCTGTAGCCCTGAAACAACGCATAAACCTGCTGAATACAACCGTACTAGGCTGGCTAATTGGCATTACGTCGATGATCGGATTAGCCTTGTGGTATTTATCGGGCCTACCGAAAGAAGAAATTGAAACCGTCTCGAAAATTACCGGCAATTTGGTTCTGTTAACGATTGTCGTATCCTTTCTGGTAGGAGCATTAATCAGGAGAGTGCCGATTTTTGAGACGTTTATTGAAGGAGCAAAGGGCGGCTTCGAAACGACTGTAAAGATTATCCCGTATCTGGTTGGAATGCTGGTGGCAATTGGCGCATTCCGTAACGCCGGTGCTATGGATTACCTGGTTGGGGGCTTGAGGTATTTATTTGAGCTAACCGGCATTAATACTGATTTCACTGGTGCTTTGCCCGTAGCGCTCATGAAACCGCTGAGCGGAGCCGGAGCACGCGCCCTGATGATCGACGGCATGAAGCAATTTGGCCCAGATTCATTTGTCGGTCGCTTGGGCTGTATTTTCCAGGGGTCGGCCGATACTACGTTCTACATCGTTGCTTTATACTTTGGTTCAGTAGGTATACGCAACTCAAGGCACGCCATTCCATACGGCCTGTTCGCCGATTTAGTTGGCGTTATTGCGGGCATTGCGCTGGGTTATTTCTTCTTTCACTGAGCAAAAAAGCTCGTAATTGTGTTAGTTAAGTAGCTTAGCTAACTCAACAAACGTACCGTTTCGGCGGCCAAATCGAATGAATATTACCCAAGTCCGAGAACATCTCCATCGATTGATCGACGAAGTAGACGATATCTACGTACTGAATGGCCTATACCGTACCCTGATTTCCGACAAGCGCCAGCGCGAAGATTACGAACGCGAACAGTCCGAAAAAGCTAAAAAACAGTCCCGGTCCAGCGAACGACGTTCAAACTAAATCAATGCGAAAAGGCACCGACGGTCAGGGCAATGATAACTGCGTTGAACCCAAATGACAGTACACCATGAGCCAGGGCCGTTCGGCGCATGGCTTTTGACCCGATCGCTACGTCGGAAACCTGACTGGTCATGCCGATAACAAAGGAGAAGTACGCAAAATCCAGATAATCCGGCTCGGGCTCATGCGGGAAATCCAGACCACCAGGCCGTTTTGTCTGCTTTAAATTATTGCCATAATACAGATGGGCATAACGGATTATAAAAACCGAATGCACCAAACTCCATGAACCAACAATGGCCACAATAGCCAGCATAGGTTGGGTATGATTATTGATCAAGTCAATAATAGCAAACATACTGGCTCCGGCCGCCACGATTACGAACAGTAAAATCAGTAGTCGACTCGAATCCTGAAGGCGCGAAAGCTGTGGTAGATCACGCGGATGAACGGTGAACATAGTTATCCACATCAGTGCCAATACGGTCAGTAAAAAGCTTACCCAGGCAATGGTAAAACGGGCTGATTCATTGCCGTTGGCAGGAAAGATAAAATAGGCACTTGCTGAAACAAACAGGCCGATTATTAATCGATGATGAGAGTCCAGGCAAGCAATGCGACGTACTAAAGCAGCTAGCATATCAATAATAAATGACGTAGTAGATGAAGCAGAGTGAGTTGCAGAATAATTTTCTTTGGGTGGATGACACGCGTCATTGATGTGCAGATTACCAAAATGTTCCTGAAATCGATAGTTGAAAAGGGGGGCTGCCAGATCAATGCCCCTGACTATTTTACCTTTGTTTACGAGATAAGTTAACAGTTCTTATGGCTCAACAAGACCAGCAGCACATAGTTCGGATTGGGGCTGATAAAGAGAAAACAGTTCTTTCTAAATCGCAGAAAGAGTTTAATCGGCTCATCCGAAAGATAGAAAAATTAGGTAGTGATATTCATGACCTGCGCGACGCTGCTCAATACGTTCAGCAGCGGATGCGAGCCGATTACTGGCCTCTCATTGATCAACATAACCAGTTTCGCGTCGAGCTGGTCCGGTTATTCGATCGTGCTTACGACCGAAATGAGCTTACCCGAACAGAAAATAAAAAACTCGCCAGTCTGATTCGTGATCTGGCCTTTGAGTTGATCGCCGTGCATGGTTTCGATGAGCTAAAATCCATTTACGACAACTATGATGCCCAGGGGTTCGACAAAGCCAACGCCGAAACGGATGGACCAGCCTTTCCGGTTAACGAACCCGAAGAATCGATAGAGACGGTTGAAGCTGAGCGGAAGGCTGCTAAACCCAAAAGCGAGAAACGACTGGCACGGGAAGCGAAAAAACTGGTTGAGGAACGTAACATCACGAAGGCCGTTCGGACCGTCTACACGGATCTGGTAAAGGCGTTTCACCCCGACCGGGAACCCGACGACGCTGAGAAACAACGCAAAACTGAAATTATGCACCGCGTGACGGATGCTTACGAAAAAAGTGATTTGCTGGCACTACTACGTCTCCAACTCGAACTTGAACGGATCGACCAGACGCATCTGGAAAACCTAGCCGAAAACCAACTCAACTATTATAACAAAATACTGCGGCAACAGGCGCAGGAATTAGACGACGAATTGGCCGGATTGCAACATGAGTTAGCGGCTCTGACGGGCAAACCCGCTTTTGCAGTCAACTCACGTATTACCCTGGAATTCAGCCTCAACAGTAACATTGCTCAATTGAAGCGGGATGTAAAGCAAATTAAAGCTGACGTCAAGGCGTTGACCAATGTTGATATATTGAAGCAATGGTTGAAATTCAACTAGCGTTGCGTAGCTAGCTGAAGTTTCTTTTGACAGAATTTTTTTACCATAGCGTCCCGTAGAACACAGAGTTTTAAATGTCATTTCTCTCTGTTCTACGGGACGCTATAGACAAAACGGTTACAGGTTAATTCCGCAACGGTTTGCCGCCTGTCAACAGGCTTTGAATCCGTTCAAGGGTTTTCTTTTCGCCCGTGAGTGAAAGAAATGCCTCACGTTCCAGATCGAGTAGGTATTGTTCCGATACGTTCTGTGGACTGCTCAAGTCACCCCCGCAGATGACATAGGCCAGTTTGTCGGCAATTTTCATGTCGTGGTCAGATATGTAGCGACCCATGCGCATAGCCGCGATGCCAGCCTTGAAGAGCGCGATGCCCGTTTTACCCTGCACCTTAATATCTGTGCGTGGTTTAGGCTGCGTGTAACCGTCTTCGGCCAGTTCAATGGCGGCTTGCTTTGCTTCGGCTAGCAGGCGGCTGCGGTTCAGAACGATCTGGTCCGTCGACCGGAGGTAATTCATGTCGCGGGCTTCCTGCGCTGAGGTCGAAACCTTCGCCGTCGCAATATTCATGAACATGTTTTGCAGAATGTTCAATTCGGGGTCGCCAGTTTGGTAAAGGTCCGACGCACGAGCCGCCATTTCTTTTGTACCACCCCCGGCCGGAATTAGTCCGACACCTACTTCGACCAAACCAATATAACTTTCGGCATGAGCCACGGCGCGGTCGGAATGCATGGTTGCCTCGCAGCCACCCCCGAGCGTAAGCGTGTGGGGCGCTACAATCACCGGGATTGACGAATAGCGTAGCCGCGTAATAAGTTTCTGGAATTGAGCGATCATCAGGTTGACCTCATCGAACTCCTGCTCAACGGCAAACATGAACAACGTAGCTAAGTTGGCCCCCGCCGAAAACGCTTCGGCTGAATCATTACCGACGACCAAACCCCGGAAATCCTTTTCGGCTAACGTAATGCCTTTCAGTAGGGCCTCCGAAACGCCCTGCCCGAAGGTGTTCATCTTGCTCCGGAACTCGACGTTCAGAATGCCGTCGCCGATGTCATAGATATTGGCATCGGCGTTTTTCCAAACTATGTTGTTACTCAGGTTCTCCAGAATCGTGAACGACTCAACGCCCGGAATGGCCTTATAACTTTTGGTTGGAATGTCATAATATTTCCGCTTGCCCCCTTCGACTTTGTAGAAACTTGGTTCGGCATTCCGATCAAAGCCAGCATCAAGCATGTCATACACCCATTGCGCGGGTTTCTTCCCCTGCGCTTCAATTAGCTCGACGCCTTGCCTGACACCAATCGCGTCCCAGGTCTCAAACAGGCCCATTTGCCAGCCGAAACCTGCCGTAATGGCCGCATCAATCCGGTATAATTCGTCTGAAATTTCGGGGATGCGGTGGGTAGCATACTGAAAACCATCGGCAAAGGTTTTACGGTAAAATTCGCCCGCTTTATCTTTTCCGGCAATTAGTAACGGGAAGCGTTTTTTGAGACTGTCAATTGCTTTTGTACTGTCTAACGTAGCAAATTTGACCTTCTCAGACGGCTTGTACTCAAACGTTTTCAGATCAAGTGCCAGAATCTGCGTCTGCCCTTTATCGTCCTTTGTTTTCTTATAGTAGCCCTGGCCGGTTTTGTCGCCGAGCCACTTATTTTCCATCAGTTTCTGCACCGAAGCAGGCAACTCAAAACTCGCCCGCGACTCGTCGTGCTCCATGTTGACGAGGTTACTGGCTACGTTGACGGTTGTATCCAGACCCACTACGTCCGACAACCGGAACGTACCGGATTTGGGCCGACCTACCACTGGACCCGTGAGTTTGTCTACTTCTTCAACTGTCAGGCCAAGTTCTTCGGCCACGCGAATTGTGTGAATCAGCGATTGAATACCCAGCCGGTTGGCGATGAAGCCGGGCGTGTCTTTACACAATACGGTCGTTTTGCCGAGGTACAAATCGCCGTAGTTCATCAGGAAATCTATTACGGCTGGATCAGTGTCGGGGCCGGGAATGATTTCGAGCAAACGCAGGTAGCGCGGTGGGTTGAAGAAGTGCGTTCCACAAAAGTTCCGACGGAAATCTTCGCTACGTCCTTCCGTCAGCAAGTGCATTGGAATCCCCGACGTGTTCGACGTAATGAGCGTGCCGGGTTTACGGAACTGCTCAACGCGCTCATAAACAGAACGTTTGATATCCAGCCGTTCCACCACAACTTCGATCACCCAATCGTACGTAGCAATCTCTTTCAGGTTATCATCGAAATTGCCCAGCTTGACCCGCTCCGCAAGTTTGGGACTGTAGAACGATGCCGGACTAGCTTTCAGCATAGTCTGGAAGGCATCATTGACAATCCGGTTACGTACTGCCGGACTTTCTGTGGTCAGTCCTTTCGCCTGTTCAACTGGGTTAGGCTCTTTCGGAACAATGTCCAATAGCAAGACGTCGGCACCAATATTAGCGAAGTGGGCCGCAATACGCGATCCCATAATACCTGAGCCCAGCACGGCTACGCGCCGGATGGTACGATTCTTTGTCTGGGACTTCGGTTTTTCCAGGGTTGCTTCCATAGTTTTATACTACTGGGAACGAGGCTTATACAGAGACGCACTACGTATCTGAACCGTCGTTTCTATCTTTTATTTTAATTAATTCTTCGGCGTCACCAATGTCTTTTGAGCGACCAGTGGCCAGTTTTTCCGTAATCAGGTCATTCAGGCGGATTACTTTAAACGATACGCCATCAAACATTACGTCAATGGCCCGTTCGTAACAGGCGTCAAAATCTATATCCCGGAAGGCTTTCAGATGATAGCCCATATCCAGCGTGAATCCATATTTGCCGACTGCAACAGACGTCCATTCAAAAATTAGCGGAACGTCTTTCAGATGAATAGCCCCGGCAACATCGTTTTCTTCCAGTGCGTAGATTAGATTCGCTTTGTTTTCAGCATCTGATTTTAGCCACAAATCCATATCCTGCGTTGTGCGGATATGCCCATGGACAACGCCTGCCATACCACCCACTAACAAAAACTGAACGTTGTATCGGTTCAGACTTTGCAATAATTGCAGTACGTCGTCATCGGCAATGTTCATGTTTTTGGGAGGGTTTTTGGGATTGGCGTGATAAAGTTTCGAAGCCGTCCTCATTAACCGTGTAAACGCCTTGATTCGGGTTTCCGCACTGTTGTTGAGGATAGTACGCATAGCTCTATGTACTTAGTCAAGAGGTAATTCTTCGGGTTCACCGGCTTTGATCCGGGCATTTTCGTCCTCGACCATCCGATTGATTTCTTTAATCACGTCGAAGAAAACGACCAGTTTGTCGAGCGGAATTTTCTCCCGGATCATGTTATTAAACTGAATGACGCCTTCACGGGCCATCTCGCGTTTCGCTTTGCCTTCTTCTGTCAGGTAGATTCTGACGAACCGTTTGTCGTTACCATCGACTTCGCGCCGGATCAACTCCCGCTCTTCGAGGCTCTTCAGCATTCTGACCAGCGAACGTGGTTCCATGCCCAGAAGCGGACCAATCTTGGTGGCAGGGGTGCCTTCCTCCAGGTCAATATTCAGTAACACGTAGCCAATCGCCATCGTAATGTCGAAGCGGCCTGCATAGGCATTGTACATCCGTGAAATGGCATGCCAACCCCATTTTATATGAAAATCAACGGTTTTTTCTTTTTTCATGGTAGGTGTCGTCCTGTCCAACTTCAAGACGTAAATCTACCATTTTTTTTGAAAAACAGTATGCATGCATAACGTTTGAACCGGGATTTAACTGATTTTAGGATTAACCTGATTTTGTATGTCGTTTCTATAATTAGCAAAATCAGGTTAATCCTAAAATCAGTTAAATCCCGGTTCGGAAACGAGTTTATCGATCAGCCGATTAAACTCATCTACGTATTGATCATAGTATTTGCCCGTGCCGGGGCCGGAGAAACCCGTGTGAATGTGGCGTACCTGTCCTTTTTTATCAAGAACAATCGTCGTTGGAAAAGCGACAATGGCATTCAGGTCAGGTAATGCTTTAGAAGCCTGGGCTTTATCGTTCGTGCCTGCCAGCACGACAGGATAATCTATGTTGAACCGTTGCTTCATGCGCTCAATCTTCGGTCCGGACTCAGTCATTTCGGCCGATCGTTCAAAGGCCAGCCCCAAAATTTCAACGCCCCGCTGCTTATTGCGCTTATACCAGGGGCTCAGAAAATTGGTTTCGTCCATACAGTTAGGGCACCATGAGCCAAGAATCTGCACGATCGTCACTTTGTTTTTAAAACGCGGATCGGCTAACGAGACGATTTTGCCATTTGGTTCAGGAAAGGAAGCGTTGAGCGTTTTGGCGCCTGGCTTCAGGTAGGTTAACGTAGCCGCATCAGGAAGTTTGGCACTGGGATCGAACCTGGCTACCCAGGATTCGTAGCCCGAAACACCCGCCCATTGGCCACCGGTGAGGGTTTTCGTTGCTGGGTCGTGTTTCGCTTTGAATAAATAAACATGCGACCCATCGAAGCAGGAAAGGAACAAACTATCACCCACAACATTGCCATCCAGATATCGGTAGTCGCCGGTGGGTGTCAGGAATGTACCGGTTAAATGACTCCCTTTCTGGTCGAATACGCCTACGGCATTCACCGTATCGACCTTGCCTGTTTTACTGCCGAAATTAGTTGCCCACGTACCGGTCAGGTTAGTTGCTGCCGAGCCTGTTTTTTCGTCGGGCACAAACCGATAATTCACGCCATATTGCGCTTCGAAAGGCAACGTCTGGTATTGTTGTGCTGCGCGACGGCGACGCCAGACGCCCCGCAACGTATTACTGTCTATCTTTGCCATTAATTCTGAATCAAACAGCGCCATCGGTATACGGAGCGAGTCGCCCTGCACGGTAGCGGGGTCCATGGGTAGCCGTTCCTTGCCATTGAGTGCGAAGACGGTATACGTTTTGGCGTCGCCGGGTGCGGGCTGAATATCGAGACCAAAGGGCAACTCGCCCCCGCGTGTTTTCAGAACTGCCCGATACGTACCGGTTTTGACCGTTGGCGATGATTGACCGGAGCAGGCTGTAACTGCAAGGAAAATGATATAAGTAATTACTTTTTTCATGAAAAACAATTATTGATGTTTAAATAGCTTGCGAATAGACTCGAATAACTTGAGGTTTGTAAGACGAAAGCAAATAAATTGTTCCCCACCACCTTCACGCTTATTCATGCGGCCATTTTTTACTCTCCTTCTGTTATTACTACCAATTCCTCTGTTAGCCCAATACCAAATAAGGTCAGCTACATTGACAGATCGTACTGAAAAAACAATATCTGGATTTATTAAATACTATGATTGGGATAAGAGTCCTAAAAGTATAGAATTTGGCGAAGATTCATCAGGATCGATGAATACATTTCCCCTGCGAAATATACGAAAGCTATCTCTTAAGGATGGCCCATTATATGAGAGCTTATACTTGAAAGTGCCTTATTACTCTACAGATCCTGTGTTGCCAGGAAGTAATATCATCGATCATACGGATTCAACGTATCGTCTGGCCGAGTTATTACTTGATAGTGAGCCGGTGAAATTTTACCGCTTTTTTGATAATGATAACCATCTCCGATTTCTCATTAGCAAGTATGATTCCCTGATTTTATTAGATGATATTCAGGTTCAACTTATTAAAAGTGGAACTGTATTTAAATTTGAAAGCCACGTTTATCGTAAAAAGCTACGTACTGCCTTATACGAATGTCCTACCCTGAATACAGATAATACTCAGTATACGGAGGTTAGTTTAATCAATCTTTTGAAAGACTACTTATCGTTTTGTCGAATTGATTCCAAAATATATTTAGAACAAAAGGAACTTGGTAAAGCTACGGTTGGCATAGGGCCATATGCTTCTTATTGGAATAGTGCATACGCTCAACATTTAGTTTATGGATTAAATATGCAGATATTGCTCCCTCGGCGGCTTCACAACGTTTTCATCATGATTAATGCTGGTAAAGCAAGTCAAGAAACAGTTTTAGGCGCTAGATCTGCTATAATCGTAGGCATATATGGTGGTCAATATTTTGGTCGACGGGCTATTCAGGGAAAGATATACACAGGTCTGTCAACTTTGTTTGGCGCATTTGATACAGGAGTTGGGTTAAGCTATCGAAAAATGATTTCAGCGGAGCTTCGATATCCAGTTTTTTCGGGTCTTTTTAGCGGCTTCCGTGAACAAGGCAGCTTATATATTCAGCCATTGATTAATCTCAGTGCAACAATACCTATCGGCCGCCCAGCCTCCCGATAAACACGTAGGAAGAAGCACAAGTGCTCAACCAATCTTAATGCTGAATGAGCAATTACCACGAACCAGTTTTATTACAAGCCTGCATCGACGGGCTGAATTTGCAACCCGGCGGCACCTACGTTGACATTACGTTCGGTGGGGGCGGACATAGCCGCGAAATCCTGAATCAGCTGGAGGGCGGGAAATTGTTCGGCTTTGATCAGGATGCTGATGCCCGCGTGAATGCGCAGGCCATTGGCGATCCAAGACTGACGTTCGTAGCATCGAACTTCCGCAACATAAAGCGCTACCTGCGTCTGTATAAAGCGGATCAGGTAGATGGAATTCTAGCCGATCTGGGGATTTCATCCCATCAGATTGATACACCCGAACGGGGGTTCTCGACCCGATTTGATGCCGATCTCGATATGCGCATGAATCAGCACGCTGACAAAACCGCTAAACAGGTACTCAACAGCTACCCTGAAAATGAATTACACCGGATTTTGGGGATGTATGGTGAGGTGACCAACGCTCGTACGGCGGCTGGTGCCATCGTGTCGGCCCGCTCGAACCGCCCGCTCAATACAGTGAACGATCTGAAAAATGCGCTTCAGCGGTTTGCTCCACGTGGTAAAGAAAACAAGTATTTCGCGCAGGTGTTTCAGGCGCTACGTATCGAAGTCAACGAAGAATTGCAGGCGTTGGAAGAATTTCTGGAACAAGTGCCCGACATACTAAAACCGGGTGGTCGGCTGGTCGTTATGTCTTATCACTCGCTCGAAGACCGATTGGTGAAAAACTTCATTAACAAGGGTAAGTTTCAGGGTGAAGTTGAGAAAGATTTATTCGGCAACGAAATCAAGCCGTTGCATTCGATAACGCGCAAACCCATTGAGGCCACGCCCGACGAAATCGCCCGTAATCCCCGCGCCCGAAGTGCGAAACTCAGGATTGCGGAGAAAATTTGAGCCTATTCAAACGCAATCCGGCTTACTGGTTCGGGTTGCAACACAACTCGCTCTTGTCTGGACGTATTTGGTCATAGAATCGGGAATTCATATCGTAGGAATAGCTTAATCGGGAAACACGATGAGAAAATCAGAGAGCTAGCCCAAAAGGTTAACTCATCAGATTTTCTCGAACCCGTCAACGTCGAACCGTACTGGTTTAGAAAGTGATGCTGGAGCTAAAGTAAACGGCCTATTTGAACATGTCTCTGTTGATCTGGCAGGATGAGGGAAATGAGAACTACGAATAAACGAAGCTAATAATTTAGTTTTAAGGACCATAGTATAACTATTCTCATACGAGTGGTATAAGCATTTAGTATGTCAATAGAGTATCTCCTGATTGACCACATCATTTGAAAGTGAAACTCCATAAACAGGAAAAATGAAAGTCAGACAGCACTGTGTCACCTGGCTTACTTTTTGCTTTGTACATAGGCTTATACCTGTGTTTTAAATTATACAGCAGAAACTAGATGTAACTACATTCCTGTTCGAGAAGAGACGGATAGACATTTTAGTGAATTAGAAGTTATAGCATTCTTGTCTATAACCGCTCAATGCAGATGTACATTTCCCGGGATAACTTCGATCAAAAACCGCTTTTTATTCGGCAAGGAGCCTTACACTTATGGGGGACGCCGTTGTCTAGACGAGTGGACCTATGTCGAGTTCGTGAGTTATATAGCATTAGTGATTTCTATGCTGAATTGTGCTTTCATATAGAAACGGGCCGACCCACTTGCGTATGTTCATTCACAAGGTTACAACGATTGGATCTTTATGTGGAAGAACTAAATCTGAACGAGTTGATTTCATGAGCTAGCTAAGTTGGGTTAACACATTGCCACTAATATAACTTGGCCAGAACCTATCATATGTGTTAAAGATGTACCATTCTACTTTCTACAATTGATTGACTTTAAGGCTATTTCTATGTTCTCTCACTTCAAAGAGATTATTTTTAGAACGTAATCCACGTAGCAGGCGGGTTCGCCATGACGGGCCTGTTCTGCTCCTTTGCGGACGTTAATATTTTTGACCGCTTCGATACCATGGCCATCGTTTGGGGGGCCGCTATCCTGCCCGACATTGACCATACAAAAAGTATCATCGGGTGGGCATCCCGGCCATTGTCTACATGGCTCCAAACCAAGTACGGCCATCGCACCGTCACCCATTCGATCTTTTTCTACCTCGCTGTCGTCCTCCTCATCAAGGCAGTCGATAACCTGTTTCACCTTCCCTTCACCTTACCCGTGGCCCTGGCGCTTGGCAGTCATTTGATTTTTGACATGTGCACCAAACAGGGAATACCCCTCATGTACCCCTTTAGCCGAAGGCCCTTTGTCTTGCCAGCCAATCCCAAACTCAGATTAAGCGTCAATGACTTCCGCAGTGAAGCCATTGTCTTTCTGGTATTCTGCTGTCTGAACGTATTCAGTTATCCACTGATGGCGCAGGGCTTCTGGACACGCTACAATCGCGGATTTGCTACGTATGACCACCTCGAACGCGAAACCAAACATAAGCCAGGCGATTACGCTGTAATGCTGTTGAGCATTGCCGACAACGATACAACCGTCGGCATATTAGTTGAGCAGAAACCCACCGAATTGATTCTCTGGAGAGAAAAGGAAAAGCGATTCCAGCGATTTGAAACCGACAACTACAAGCTAATGAACTTCCTGAAACGCAACCGTAGCCGTCACGAAGTCAAGACCATCAATCTATTACAGGTGAGCGCCGACAGCCTAAATACATACATGAGTAAACCAGTGGTGAAAGTCACCGCCCAGAGTGAGCAGGAATTGTATTATTTTGAAGGACCAATTATGAAAAAGGGAAACGATCTATCCGTGGACTATCCGAATGCAGCACGATTTCAGCAACTGGCCATCGACAACGCCCAAACGCAGTACGAGCTGGAAACGCTCGAATTACACTATCGAAGCGAGCAGCTACGCTATACCACCAAATTACAGGAGCTGGAACAGCATTGTCAGGCGCTAGCGCATCACACGGCCAGCGTAGCCGAAACGGACTATGAGGAGGGGAAGCGCCGGGAGAAGGTTAGGGAAATAACCGCCAGGATTGCTGGGTTTGAAAAACCCGAACCGGTGAATGTCGAACTGTACCGGGTTCAGAAAGCGATGCTGGCGCATAAGCTAAAGGAAACCGCGCACTTGAACGCGGCTTTACTCATCTGGCAGGCGAAGGGCAACGAGAACTAAGGACTAAAGGAAACTAATAAGCTAGGTTGAAGGATCTGCTATACTTATTCCCATGCAAGTTGTATAAGGAATGTGGCTGTTGCAAAAGTCTAGGCTGGATAAAAAAGTGTGATTTGACCGTTCATATTCATTCGAAAAACGGCTAAAAACTCTTTTGTAAACTAGCCAGTTAGCAGCAATACTGACTTTTGCAACAGCCACGAATCTTATGTTAAGAAACTATTCCAAGAATTAACCCCAAAATTAAGCGCGCAAAACAAAGAAAAAGCAGTACTCTGAAACGAACTATATTGACTGCTAACTGACTAATCATAAAGTGGTAGACTAGGAGCATAGTCTCCTCATAAATCGGACGTTAAATGTTTGTAACGGATACAGAACTTTCTAACCTGACTGCTGCGAAGCTACTCCGCTTAAATTATGTGCTGCTATCAGCCGCAGTTGTTCCCTTAGGGTTAACCCTAGCTGTCTTTGCGGATCGCTTTTGGCCTGGCTGTTACCCTTATTGGATGCCGATTGTGTTTCTATCCGCCGTTGGTGGCGTATTGGCAGCTATCTTCTGGCTGCTTCGGCTAACTTGGCTGTTCATTGCTAATGACCCACAGCCAGCCCCCGTTTTTCAACCGGCGTTAAAAGTGATCTATTTCCGTTTAGCAATACTGATCGGCTTCGAGGTATTTTCGTACTATATTAACTATGTTGTTCATCGATAAGATTCAGAATTTCTCTTTTTTGAGATTTTGATTAACATATAGCAAGTGGCTGTTGCAAAAGTAGAACCCCACTTATCAGAGCTTGGAGGATCGGTAACGTTTAGCCTTTTAATAGCCAAAGAATGGCTGCCTAAACTGGCTCTTTGAATCCCTTCCAGACTTTTGCAACAGCCACGTACGTTATGTTAAGGGAATATTCCAAGACCATCCACCGTATACAAGCCCTGAAAACAGGCCCAATTGCAGTTTGGAAAGGGGAGAGGAAAGTAAAACATTATATTAATGGAATATCCCTGGATTGAGATTGCTAACTACCAGAAAAGCACCTCTGAAAAGGGTTTCTAAGCAATCGTAAGGGTTGACTAGACAACTCAAAATTGATCAACAAATAGTTTTTCGTTGGCCTAAATTGAGATTTCGATGAGTGGAAACCCCGATTCGTATGAGTTTATGTCCTACGGCTACGGCATTTTCTTAGGCATGGACCACCCCAACTGTACACAAAAAAGACCGCTAACAGCAGCCCTTTTTAACTAATCACACCATTCACTACATGATAAGCAGCATAACGATTTGTGCGTGTTTTCGCTTTAAAAAGTACAATTGGGGTGATCTATGCCTAAGAAAATCCTGGGGGTTAACCCCTAATCACTTATACAGCGTCGCAGACACCTCTAAAAATGAATCAGTAGTTGAGTCTGTATGCCGATCCGGTATGAAGTATAGTTATCAAATTGGAAGAGCGTCGTATTATCGGGCTTGTTAAGTAGATAGCTTGCCGTTGGCTGAATGAGCCAAGAAAATCTGGAGCTAATCTTATAGTCTATCCCTACTCCTAGAGCTGCATTGGTTTTCAATGGATCGCTATTAGTCGTTTTGTTCTTCTCAAAAATAGCCCCTGCCGAGAAATAAGGTGATAGACGGCGTTCTGATAGCCTGTAGTTGACCAAGACAGGAAACTGAATGTATTCCGCCGTTAGTCTGGTATCTTCATTTATAGAGGTTTTTAGATGGGATATAGTCTTGTTGTAGAGTGCACCTACTGACAAGTCCCATTTCTGATTAAAGTTATAATGAGCTGTCAATCCAACTGATGAAGCTGTACTATGACCGGATGGGTTGGCCACTGATCCATCATAAACAGAACGTATTTTGTACGAATAGTTACCATAGTTGAACCAATAGCTTGGAGCAACTGAAAATTTACCCTGTGCGAGTAGAGAAGTTGTTGAGATCAAAAACAGGAGAATAGTTTTCATAAGTAGATTTAGTTTCGAGTAAAGACACTCAAATCTCCTAAAGAGTTGTGGATGAGCCAGTGTCTAAGAAAATATTTAACACAATTTAATTGTCCATCTACCCTCGAAGAATCTTGGGAAATCCAGATCGTGCGTGCCCAGCCCTGACCCTTTGAGTAGGGGCTATGCTAGAAAATCCAGTCCGGAACGGGCTAATGGGCAAATTAAGAAAAATTGGAAAGGGTCGGACGGCCGAAGCCGATAAAAACAAGATTCGCTTTTTGTCTTTGCCTTGAAAATGGCCGACTTCGAAGGCCATTAAGTCCGTTAGCTGAAGGCTACGGAAAGGTTTTTGTCGGACAAAAACACATCTTGCTATTGTAAAATGGGGTCTGATTTCGCTCAGAGATTTGTAAACTAGTTTACAAGTCATTTTGCCAATTAAAGGCTCTCTACTGATTTGCACTATTTTTATCCCCTTTCTGATAGGGCACTATAGGATTTCAGGTGGCTTCAAGGAGGCTTCCGGCAGGCTTTCTGCCTTTCTGGGTAGGCTTTCAGGAGGCTCTACTTTACATAAAGCAAATTATACAACAAGTTAGACTACTAAATCTGCCTTTGTTCTCTCTTAAAGAAATATATCAGGTATATGCTATTTCTAAAGATACTATCTGCTCTGTTTTCACTAATTATGATGCTGTTCGCATTATTCCTATTAACTTTTCCATCTTCAATTCCACAGCGTAGTACATTCAATACTATTTCAATTTATATTTTTGGATTGGCTATTGGGATAACAAGCACTCTATACTTTGTTCGTGTCTATGGAAAAATTTTCATGTTTTATCTTAAATATAAGATATTGCCCAAATCAGTAAAAATATTGCTTTCACTCACTATGCTACTTATTGGTTGTTTAATGGCATGGATTGCACTACATATTCCGCTGGAGCCTTATAGAGGTATTGTATTACTATTTTTTGGGGTAGGTATCGGAGGAATAGGAACAATTTGGATGTCGTTAATAATGACAAGCAAGGTCTAGGTTAACATATTGCCACTTATACAACAATTTTAATGCAACCTTCTAAACACAGATAGGGTCTTCGTTCTTGGATTACCTACACTGATATGAGCTTCTTTAGTCAAATGACCGTTTTCGCATTGGTGCTATCTCTATTCGGTTGTAAGGATAGAGTTGATCAGCTTCCCTCATGCGGCTGTGATGGCCAAACAGTGACTACACTAAGCCAGGAAGAAGGACAAATCGAGATTCAACAACTTGGTGGTGTTCGCTTATTTCGGATTATCAATGCGAGCAAAGCGCTTCGTCTGTCGGTCTGTGATTCAACAACGCTCAGTCAATCGACTAAGATAAATAATGCCAAAGTTCGCTTCAGTGGCCAAGTAAAGGGGGCCTGCACGAAACCAAACGAACAGCCTCTGTATTCACCAGTTCAAATTACACAGATAGCCGAATTGTAATTTTTCAAATGTTTAATCTTCCTGTCGCTCTTGAACTAAACCTAATTTAGTCACATAACATAAAATCAGTTATACAACAGGTCTAGAAATAGTTTTATAAAGAAGTGATTCTGCTAGTACTTTAAATTTGCATTATTACTATTTGCAGCTTTTTAAAGCTCGTGTCTTGCATAAGCAACGGCTGTAAAATTTTTTACAGTGAAAGTATTTTGCCTATCTTCTGAAAAAACACATTCTTCAATAATGTTAGCCCAAGGAAAGTCTGCAATTACTTCATTACCTATGACTGAAATATCTTCAAGATCATCTTCTGTAACTATTTGATCAACAAACAATTTCAAAAAAATGCTTTTCTCATCATGGCCTACATAAACTGCCCTCATATGTGGTTTAATTGCTCCTAGAAGAGCTCTTTGAACGGATAACATTAGATTTGTATAATTGAGCGCAAAGCCAGCCATTTGTAATATTTCTAGACCTGTTGTATAACTAACTTTATGTAAAGGGAACAAAACTAGAATTCAAGTAAGCCTTGTAAAATAGGATAGCTTGAAATCGTCTTATATAGGTAATAGCTTTTCGTAGCTACCATCTGCATTGAAGATAATAATTAAACTGCCCCCATTACCCCCTGAAATTCGCGAAGCTCCTCTTTCCATCTTGCGGTTAGTAATTGGCATAACATTGTCGGTCCAACGACTTTTGATTGTGGGTCGAGTGTAAACACGATCCCCGATAATTTGCTCCAAGCATTGATTTAAACGGGATTTGTCGCCTACTGCTGGTTTGACATTTCGATTAGAATCGGCCTCAAAGACTAAGATAATGTCGCCATTAAAAGAAGCGAACCGACTAGGTGGGTTATCCTTGTAGCTGTCATCGATACTCGGTAAGAGTAACCAACAGGTCTTGCCCTGTTCATTTTGATATTCTCGCAGCAGAACAATGCCTTTATCATTTTTCCAGGAGCTGTTGGATACGCATCTGTTAACGAATTCGGATAGGATTTGCCGCTTTGTTTGGTCTGTATCTAGTTTAACTTGTTTTACCTCTGTGCATGGAGGGGGATAACCCGTCTGTGCATTGGTAAAGGGAATTAACAGCCCAATATTTAGGAGGATACTGCACCCTGTTATGACCCGTTTCATACTAGTAAAGATGTTTTATAAGTGCAATTATGTTAAGTCAATGTTAAGATTAACTGACTTTTACTTCAAAATGTATTCGTGTAACTCTGAGAGTTCGCGCTGAATGTCTAACTCCCAACGTTTTTGTTCTAGGGCAACGCTACCAAATTTAGTCTCCTCATCGTATTCAACTCTTCGTTTGGCAAATTCTGCCATTACCTCGGCATTGAGCTTGTCTAAGAAATTAGGTAGCAATTTAACAGGCATCATTCTAAGTTGCCTTCGATTCAATTGAAGGTCACGACGAAGATGCCTTGTATAAATCTCGGCCAAGTCGAAAAGCGTTTGCTGATAGCGTAAACTTACTTCCACATTGGATGTAGTATCAATCCAAGAAGCTGATTTGAGGAACGAATTGAATACTTTGTAGCTAACATTACCATTGAAAAGATTGACATGTCCAGATCCAAACCCAATGGTGAACTGAGCGAAGCAAGGGTTTGATGCCAAAGGCTTTGTTTTAATAACGAAATCGGCAACAGCTAACTTTCGGGTAGGGCTCCAAGAGATATAGTTAAGATCCTCAATCTGGCTGTGAGCAATACTAGGGATTAAGCAAAGTACCAATTGATACCACTTCATATTTTCAGGTCAAAAACAATAGATCGTAACAAATTAAACTCCACCAGAAGTATTCCTTAGTGTTGTATAATCTAACGTTATGTTAACCAGCTACCGTTTTGTCACCGTTTGGACAACAATGTTTCCAAATTATACTATCTTCGACAAGTAGAACTGGCCCTAATATAGGGACAAATTACCCAACAAAATTCTGTATTAGCCAACTCCGGCATCGCCACGTGGAGCGAGTTACAGCAGACAAGCCGGTACGTATCAATAGAGCTGATGGACGCGTAAAGTATTTGTTGCCGTTAAGCCTGGCTGGGGGCTGCTTTGACTATACTCAGTACGACAATCGTTCAGTAGATGGTTTGTATCCGGTTCCTACTTAATGGCGCACTACGTTTAATCAAATGACGAAGTAGCATCATCAGAATAGCCGATCGGTCGGTATCAAGTTTGCTTACTCATTCGAAGACAGACTGTTTGCTTAAAAAGAGGGTGTGGAGAGCAGGATTTATCCCTGGAATGACCTTTATACGTGCATACGTGCTTATTATCGCATTTACATTATTTTCTTACTTGGGCTCACCACAGTAAATCAGCTTTGGCAAAAAGACAATAGGCTGATTACGTACTGACTTTTTTATTGCCCGTTCGTTCCGTAGCTTTGATACCCATCTCTCTTAATCGTTTACTTGTAACGCTTTATGTTAGCTAAAACCTTCGGCGGTGCCGTTTATGGTGTTAATGCCAGTCTCATTACCATTGAAGTGGTTGTTGCCCAGGGGTTGCATTTTCATCTGGTTGGTCTGCCCGACAGCGCCGTAAAGGAAAGCGAGCAGCGTGTCGAAGCGTCGCTGAAATTCTTTGGCTACCGAATGCCCCGCCAGAAAGTTGTGGTTAATCTGGCACCTGCCGACATCCGTAAAGAAGGTTCCGCGTATGATTTGCCGATTGCGCTCTGCGTGTTGCAGGCATCAGAACAGATCACGACAACCCGGAACCTCGAAGACTACGTGATCATGGGTGAACTGGCGCTGGATGGCACGTTACGTCCCATTAAAGGCGTGTTGCCCATTGCTATCGAAGCCCGTAAACAAGGCTATAAAGGCTTCGTGCTACCGACCGAAAATGCGCAGGAAGCGGCCATCGTCAATCAACTGGATGTGATTGCTGTATCGACTATGCAGGACGCGGTTGAGTTTTTTGAGGGCAAAAAAGATATTGAGCCGTTGGTGAGCGATACGCGCGATCTGTTTATGACGCAAATCAATGCCTATGATGCGGACTTCTCGCACGTTCAGGGCCAGGAGAACATTAAGCGGGCGATGGAAATTGCGGCCGCTGGTGGCCATAATGTGATCATGATTGGGCCGCCTGGCGCCGGTAAAACCATGTTGGCCAAACGTTTGCCGAGTATACTTCCTCCATTGACTTTACAAGAAGCATTAGAGACAACAAAGATTCATTCGGTGGCGGGGAAGCTTGGGAAAAAGGCTAACCTGATCGCTACGAGGCCTTACCGAAGCCCGCACCACACAATTTCTGACGCGGCACTTGTCGGCGGTGGAAGTTTTCCCCAGCCGGGTGAAATCTCACTGGCGCATAACGGCGTTCTGTTTCTGGACGAACTGCCCGAGTTTAAACGCTCGGCACTGGAGGTGATGCGTCAGCCACTGGAAGATCGGAAAGTGAGTATCTCGCGGGCAAAATGGGCCGTCGAGTTTCCCGCTAGTTTTCAGCTCATTGCCAGCATGAACCCTTGTCCATGTGGTTACTATAATCACCCCGAAAAAGAGTGCGTTTGCGGAGCGGGCGTCGTTCAGAAGTATCTGGCCAAAATCAGTGGGCCACTGCTCGACCGAATTGATTTGCACGTAGAAGTAACGCCCGTATCGTTCGACCAGATGACGGCAAATCGTCCATCAGAAACCAGCGAAGCCATTCGGGAGCGGGTTATACGAGCACGAGAGCGCCAGACGGCCCGTTTTGCCGATCAGCCGGGGATTTATTCCAATGCCATGATGCCCTCGCAACTGGTGAAAGAGATTTGTATCATCAGCGATGCCGGACGTGCTTTACTCAAAACCGCGATGGAGCGACTGGGCCTTTCGGCCCGCGCTTATGACCGCATTCTAAAAGTGTCGCGCACGATTGCCGACTTAGCCGCTACCGACGAAATACGTATTGAGCACCTCGCCGAAGCCATTCAATACCGGAGTCTAGACCGGGAGAACTGGGCGGGATAGAAATTTATAAACTACGTTTCACTGAGCTTCAATACTCATGCGTCGGCTACCGGCTACCAGCTCTAATTTTACGATGGCCCGATCCTTTTTTGCTATATAATGCGTGGTTCGGGAATCGGGAGAAAGATCATCGGTCACCTGAACAGCGTAGCACGGTATTTTCTGGCCATTTTTATCCGTCAACATTGTCTCTTTAACATCTGTGACTCGAGCGAACAGAAGCCCATGCTGGCGTGGATTGAAGTCGTAAATAGGTATAGTTGCCTGATAGCCGGCCTTCAACGGCAGAAATCGGATTAAGTGCGGATAGATATTTGAATCAAAATAAGGTTCACTCATCTGATCGTTTACAAGGGTAACTATTCCATCTTTCTGATTCTTGTAATAGCCCTCAATTCGCTGCCCATTGAACGCCAGAACCATGTTGCGCTGCCCATTAAACGAAGAATGATAAATGGGTGCCATTGTTTTTTGCAGCGCAACCGTCGTATCGACCCAGGTTCCTGGTGCTCCTTTCATGGCAATTTGTTGAACGATAAGCACTTTGTCGCCCTGAAAACCCGGCTGAATGGTAGTCGTGATAGTCGCTAACTCGCGTTTGGCGGAATCCTGCCACATATACCAGTTACTATTCTGTTTTTCGGTCGTTACTACGTAGTTAGCAAGCAGCGTTGTCGACGGCACTAGCTTGGCTTGAGCCAGGCCTTGATGGTGAATACCCAGCACACTTAAGAGAAGTAGACCAGTATTTTGTAGTTTCATTTTGAGATAGTTTTTTAGTGGGCGTAAAAAAATGAATAGGGGAGAGCCGAAAGGGATTTTCTGTTCTTGTCTTAATCCCTCTCTTCCCATTACTCTTCTCCTGCTTTATTTATTCCGTTCTTAGCGATTTCACGGGATTCATCAGGGCAGCTTTAACGGATTGGAAACTGACCGTCAAGAGGGCAATGCCCGCAGCCAGGAATCCGGCCAGGGCGAAAACCCACCACTCCATGTCAATTTTGTAGGCAAAATCCTGTAGCCATTTATCCATTGCATACCACGCAATGGGCGACGCGATGACACTAGCAATTAGCACTAATTTTAAGAAATCTTGGGCAAGTAACGTAACGATGCCCAATATACTTGCACCCAGTACCTTTCTGATCCCGATTTCTTTCGTGCGCCGTTCGGTCGTGAACGCAACCAGGCCAAACAAACCCAGGCAGGAAACCAGCACGGTCAACCCGGCAAAACCATTAAAGATGGCAACCATCAATTGGTCTTTACGATACTGAGCGTCGAACGATTCATCCAGAAAAGTGTACTCAAACGGATAGTTTGGGTAATGCCGCTGCCAGATCGCTTTTACGACCGGCAGATGCACCGGTTTGATACGTAGCATCAGATTGCTGACGGGAGCCGTATTGTAGACAAGAACTTGTGGCTCAACCGGATTGTGCAGAGAACGGTAATTGAAATTTTTGACTACACCCACTACCTTGCCTTTGTGCCCGAAACCCCCAATCGCCTGCCCGACGCCCGTCTTCCAGCCCGCCAGTTTCATAAACGCTTCGTTGATCAAAAGGCCACCGTTCAGGTCGGCGGCTGATTGAGCAGATAGATTTCGCCCTTCTTTCAAGCGAATCGCGAGGAGTGGCAGAAACGTCTCATCGACAAACAGGTAGTTGCTCATGACTTCCCGTTTTTTGCCATTCGTCCGAAAACTCGTCGACGCCATTGGTAGCAATCCGTTCAACTGCAATCCCGATCCAAGGGTTACCGTATCGATTTCACTACGTTGTTTGAGGCTGTTCCCGAAGTAGGTATAACACGGAAAATCATCGTCCGCCTAGGAAGTACCTAAAAAATTTTTCGACAATAACGCACTGATAGGGAGATCGGTATTGCTGGGTACGTCGGCGATGACGCCCGTAATTTTGTATGGCTGTTTATTTATCTGAATGGATTGCCCCAACACATCGTGCCGACCAAAATACATAGTGGCGAAGCTTCCTGTGACAACGGTGCTGTTGGGGTCAGCTAGTGCCAGGGCCGGATTTCCAGCCCGGAATTGATAGTCAAACACCGAAAATACATTCTTGTCGGCATAGTACACATCCAGTTAACTGAGCAGCTTGTCTTTCGTGCGAACAATAGTCGATAGTGGCTGTAGCCGGATGGCCGTCTCGACTTCCGGATAATCCCGCTTGAGGATATCCGCCAGCAGCAACGGGCCGGACGCTATCGACAGGGGCGACTCCGGTGTTTTCATGGAGGTTGTTACCCGAACAATCCGCTCAGATTTGGGATGGAACGTATCGTAGGAAAACTCGTGGTTAACATATAGCACCATGACCAGGCAGGCCGTCAGCCCAATTGCCAGACCACCAACGTTTAGACTGTTGTATAGTTTGTTGTGCCAGAGATTTCGGAACGCTATTTTGATGTAGTTACATAGCATTGTTTAGTAGGGTTTATAGAAACAGGATGCTTGGTGTCGTCCACAAGTTGTGTTGTCGCTACGTAATTAAGAAAGTTTAACTTAAACCGGTTTTTACGCCTTATTGTGCTGGGAATCAATTTCTTGTTTTCTATAATTCGCCGGGTCAATAGTATCCGAATTGGTCAGATTATAGCCCGTAATCTGCACTTTGTAATGAGGTTAGCAACGCTTTCAATCAAGAAAGATATAGCACCAATACGTAACGTAATATCGACGGCGTGAAAATGGATGGACGGAATAGGTTAGGGCCATCACGCAAGCAACGAAAGCTGGTTTTACGCATCTTTAGATCAACAATTCCTTTCACCCTCCTTCCTATGCGTCCATTACTCCGATCCATCATCGTTCTTTCTTTGCTGACCCTCATTTCTGAAGGTCGTGCCGACGATCTCGATGACTTTATTAAGAAACAACTGCAAAAACGACACGTGCCGGGCCTGTCTATCGCCATCATTCAGGACGGCAAAATAGTGAAGGCCAAAAGTTACGGTTTCATTGACAAGAATAACTCTGCACCCGTCACCACGGCGACTCTGTTCCAGGCTGGGTCCATCAGCAAATCAGTCGCGGCTGTCGGTGCTTTGTATCTGGCCGAAACAGGTAAATTGTCACTGGATGAGGACGTGAATACCAAACTACGGACCTGGAAAGTCCCGGAAAATGAATTCACGAAAGAAAAGAAGGTGACCCTGCGCGGGCTACTGAGCCACACAACGGGGTTGACAGTACATGGCTTTCCTGGTTACGATGTAGCCAGTCCTATGCCATCGGTGGTGCAGATTCTCGACGGGTCTCCTCCAGCCAATACGTCGGCTGTTCGGGTCGATTTTGTTCCGGGTACCCGCTGGCGCTACTCGGGTGGTGGCTATACAGTCATGCAACAACTGATGCTGGACGTAACGGGCAAACCTTTCCCCCAGTTTATGCAGGAAACGGTGTTGGGACCAATGAACATGACGGAGAGTACCTACCAGCAACCACTTCCGGCTGAAAAAGCCAACATTACGGCTACGGGACATTATAGCGACCGACGTCTGGTGAAAGGGCGATGGCATATTTACCCCGAAATGGCGGCCGCCGGGCTCTGGACGACACCTTCCGATCTGGCTCGTTTTGCCATCGGCATTCAGCAGGCCTTCGCTGGAAAAGCTGGTTCGGTGCTGTCGCAGCAAATGACCCGGCAAATGCTTACGAATCAAAAGGATAACGATGGGTTGGGCGTGTTCCTGCAAGGCGAGGGACACGCGATGCGTTTTGGACATAATGGTCGGGATGAAGGTTTCGACGCCCTACTGACAGCCGGTATTGAGACCGGTCAGGGTGTGGCTATTATGATCAATGCCAACGATAACTCCCGGATGATGGGACAGATTGTGGACGCTGTTGCTAAGGAATACAAATGGGCTGGCTATACCGTGACGACGCCCACCAGGCGTACAGCCACCACGGTCAATGCAAAAAACCTCACCGCTTTTGAAGGCCGCTACGAACTTTATAACAACCGAATGATTGCCTTCAAAGCGAGCAAGGATCGGCTGTTTGCGCTGGTCGATGGCTTCGAGGACGAAGAATTTATACCCGAAACGGCGACACGCTTTGCCTCGGCGGATCGGGATGTGTACCTGGCCTTTAACCCCGACGCGAAGGGAGAGGTGAGTGAGTTAGTGTGGAAGGATGGCAAAGAGGAACGGAAAATACCGCGCATTGGGCCGCTCTTTCAAACAACGAAGCCGAAATCTGACCCTGACCCCACCCGCACCCACCAGATCGAAGCTGCGTTGAGGGCAATGGCCAAGGGCGGCAAAACCGTGGCAGATGCGCCGGGTATTACGCCGGGGGCACGTAAAGGTTTCGCTCAGGGTGCCGGTGGTTTACCGGATGTTAAATCCAGTACGTTCATCAATGCTGAAGATGTTAAAGGGCGTGGCATCGAACGGCATGAGGGTAAGGTAGATCAGGTATTGACCTACAAACTCGTATCCAATAACACGCCACAATACATACTCGTCTACCTGACGTCTGATGGACTGGTCACGGATTATGACGTAGTGAGTCAATAATATAACAGCCCAGGGTTCAACCCTGGGCTGTTATATTATTGATTAAACTGAATACTATTCAATTGAATGATACTGTCGTTCGGTTTATCGCGCTTCACAACTACCACATAAACATCATGTTTGCCCGTTATTGGCTTGTCAAATGTAGTAGTTACCTGCCCCGCCGTTTTCCAGTCACCCGTTGCTTTGTAGGTCGTTCGGCTAACCACGGGTGCCTGGTAGGAGTCGAGCCGCACTTCAATTTCGCCGTCTTTATTTAATGACGAATAGTCATACGTCAGCGATTTGATGGTTGTCAGGTCAATCCCTTTCAGCAGCACATACGATTTATGATTTCCGGCACCCAGCCGATTGCCAAACCGTGGGAAGCCCACGTACGCATCGGCGTTTAGTGTTTTAACCTGGGCATTACGTAGCGTTACGACGTCGGTGCTGGTGAGTGGCCCAACCACTTTACCTCCTTTGTCGGTGTAGGAAGCCAGCAGCGTATATTGGCCGCGTGGATCGTCGGCTTTGTGTTCGTTTAAGGCCAGATTCCCCTGCACCGGAATCGCTTTCTGATTACGGGAGTCGGTGAGCGAATAGATATATTTCACCATCTCCTGAGCGTCCTGAACCGGAATCTGTGGGTGGGCACTCATGAGGTGATCTTTGCTCCAGTTGCCGCCACCGCCTTCAATGATCTTTTTGGCCAGGCGTTCTACGCTACCCGCCTGGCCTTTGTAGCGTTCGGCAACAGCCAGAAACGTTGGCCCAACCGATGGTTTGTCAATCGTGTGGCAGGCTTTACAGTCACTGCTGGCAATCAGGGTTTTGCCTAACGAACCATTGCCGATAGAGGCTACATCCTGATGCCCAATCTGTGGAGTTGCCGTTGATGGACTGCCTGCCTGCGCGCTGTATTCATAGAAAACCTTAATGCGTTTGGGGTCAATCTTTGTGTCTTCTTTGTCCGTCACTTTTACGGCATAGCTAAACGGTTTGTTTCCCCAGAAGAATGACTTGTTGCCAGGCGTCGTGATTGCGACTTCCGGCTTGGCGTTCCCCACTTTTACCACGATGGTATCCATCCCCACCAGTCCCGTTTGATCAGTCACTTTCAGGATGGCATTGTAGATGCCGGGCTTGGTGTAGGTATACGTAGCGTTGGGTTTGGTGTCGCCTACGGTTTTGCCATCGAACAGCCATTGATACGTTAATTTATCGTCATCATCCAGGTCTGTACCACGTCCACCGAATTTCACCCGCAGGGGCGCCTGCCCAAACGCTTCATGGATCACGGGCGCGTTACGTCCGTCAGATGTCAGGTAGGAGCGGGCGCTGAACTGGGCCGCTGCGACAGAATCAATGACCATGGCCTTGACAATGGGCGCCCGATTGCCGGTATTGTATTCGATTTTTACGAGCCGGGCGTCGTCGTTGTCAGCCCCGTACACGGAGCCATATTCGAGCATATACATGATTCCGTCCTTGCTGAACGCCAGATCAATAGGGCGTCGGAAATCGCCACTTGCCGACATAAACGGCTCGGTACGAAGGTAATTGTCATCTTTATCGACCTTGATCGCTAGCACCCAGTTACGCATCCAGTCGAAAATGAATAGGGAACCGTCGTAATATTCCGGGAATTTGTTTTTGGACGATGAGTTTTTGTCGTACGTATAAAACTGCCCCGCCATCGCACTACGTCCGCCCTGACCCAGTTCCGGGAATTCTTTGGACGCTGCGTACGGATACCAGATCATGGCCGGATTGGTGGGCGGCAGATTTTTTAGACCCGTATTTTTGGGCGAGTTGTTCACCGGCGCTTTGGGATCGAAATGTGGCCCTACTACGTTCGTTGCAAAATCGAGATCACCATAGGGCTGACTATTCCCGACAAACAGCGGCCAGCCAAAATTACCGGCTTTTTTTGCCTGATTGAACTCATCGTAGCCTCGTGGCCCTAACGTGCTGCTATCTTTTCCGGCGTCTGGCCCGATTTCACCCCAATACAACACGGAGCTTTTCGGGTTCACGGCAATGCGGTAGGCATTCCGTAAGCCCATCGTGTAGATTTCCGGTAGCGTCTGGGCCGTGCCTTTGGGAAACAGGTTCCCGTCCGGAATGGTATACGTACCGTCAGGTTGCGGATGAATACGCAGAATTTTTCCCCGGAAATCGTTGGTATTGGCCGCCGTTCCCCGCGCATCAGCCGCCAGATGATCAGGCCGGGCATCAATTGGCGCATAGCCATTGGAGGGGAAAGGATTCGTGTGGTCGCCCGTGGAGAGGTACAAATTTTCCTCTTTATCGAACGTGAGCGAGCCGCCATGGTGCGACCCTGGTTCAAATAGACTCGGCACTTTCAGCAGTATTTTCTCGGATGCCACGTCGAGCGTGTTATCGTCCTTGACAACAAAGCGCGAGAGGTTATAGAAGGGATCTTTTTCGACGTCAGGCGAATAATAAATGTACAGAAAATGGTTGGTCGAGAATTTGGGATCAAGCGTTATTCCCTGCACGCCGTGCCCCTGCTTGGTAGGGACGGTGAACTTGTGCACCAGTTGGTGCTTATTCGTTTTGGCGTTATAAACTGACAAATTGCCACTACGTTCCGTGAAGAACACCCGGCCATCGTCGGCCACGGCTACCTCCATTGGTTCGTTCAGGTCATTGACCAGAACCGTTTTAACAAACCGATTCTCTTCGGGCATCACCACCGCATATGACTTGCTGTAGTCGAGTGGCTTGCCGGTTCCCATCGCCCATTTCAGACCGCCCCATACGTGCTGCACGAACAAGGGTTCGCTGAAACTCGCGTCTTCATGGCCACCACCGGTATAGAACGCCCGACCGCCATCGAATTCATGATACCAGGCAATGGGATGATTGCTGCCGTTGGTGCCGCCGTCGTAGGTGTTTTCGTCCAGGTTGGCCAGTACGTTCAGGTCTGAATAGAGCGAGCGATAATTATACCATTCGTCGGTACGTTCCCAGCGGTCGGGGAGGTGCGCGGTAGAAATGTGTTTTTTGTCAAGGACCTCAACCGTCGCTTTGCGGACGTTGGAGTTACTGGGGTGGCTGGAAAAATAACCCCCCATCAGCTTGTTGTACCAGGGCCAGTCGTACTCGGTATCGGCGGCAGCGTGAATGCCCATGTAGCCGCCACCTGCCTGTATGTATCGTTCAAAAGCCGCTTGCTGAACTTGATTCAGTACGTTTCCGGTCGTACTTAGAAAGACTACCGCCTGGTAATGCTTCAGGCTGTCGTCGTTGAAGTAAGCCGCATTTTTGGTGGTATCGACCCGGAAATTATTTTCCCGACCGAGTTTCTGAATGGCGGCAATCCCAAACGGAATCGACGTATGTTTCCAGCCCTTGGTCTTCGAAAAAACCAGCACTCGTGCCGACGTTGGTGTTGGTTGAGCGACTGCCTTTTGCGTACTAAGGCAGGCAAATAAGCTGAGCGCAATGCCTGCGATGCCAAACAGGCGGAGCCAGTACGTACTAGATGTTGGTGACATAAGAAAACGAAAGTTGAGTAGCTGTTTTTGAGGAGCGTACGATTGCTTAATAAGTCATTTTGCTGAATAAACTACCTAATACACCGTCAAATCATGGAAAAGTAGTACGCTGTTCGCACTTTAAATAAACTTATTGACTACAGAGGTACGGAGAACACAGCGTTTTGATTTTTCTTTGTGTCTTCAGAGCCTCCGCGCTCAATTCCTCTGCTTATGCATCGTCGTCACTTTATCCAGCAATCGGCCGTGGGTGCCGGTTTAGCACTAGCCAGTCAGCCATTATGGGCCATACCCACAACCGCTTTTCCCGTGGTTCGAACGGCGGTGGGGAAACGGAAATTCACCAGTGCCTTCGTCGAGCAGACGATTGAGCGGATGCACAAAACCATTCGCGACCCGGAACTGGCCTGGCTCTTCGAAAACTGTTTTCCCAACACACTCGATACGACCGTTCAGTTTACCCTCACCAATGACCAGCCTGATACGTTCGTCATAACGGGTGATATTGACGCCATGTGGCTGCGGGATAGCACAGCGCAGGTGTGGCCGTACCTGCCGTTGATCAAGGAAGATCCGACATTACGGCAATTGATTGCGGGTGTTATCCGGCGGCAGGCGCAGTGCATTCGGTGGGACCCGTATGCAAATGCCTTTTATTCGGATCAGACCAAGGAAGGCGAATGGAAAAGCGATAAAACGACCATGAAGCCGGGCCTTCACGAACGTAAATGGGAGTTGGATTCACTCTGTTATCCCATCCGGCTCGCGTATCACTATTTGAAAACGACAGGCGATACCAGCCCGTTCGATGCCGATTGGCTACAGGCGATGCAGTTGGTCCTGAAAACCTGTCAGGAGCAGCAGCGAAAAACCAGCCGGGGTCCCTACAAATTCAGTCGCGAAACTGCCTGGTCGACTGATACGGTGCCGGGCGATGGATATGGAAATCCAACCCGACCCATTGGGCTGATTCACAGTATTTTTCGGCCCTCCGACGATGCAACGGTATTTCCGTTTTATGTGCCGTCGAACTGGTTTGCTGTCGTCTCATTTCGGCAGCTGGCGGCTATGCTCGATCAGCTTTTTCCCAGTCCCAAAGCCGAACTGCCAACGTTTTCAAGCGAGTGCCGGGCGCTGGCCAATGAAGTGGAAGCTGCCCTGAAAAAGTACGCCATCTATACGCATCCGGTATACGGCAGAATCTACGCGCTGGAGGTGGACGGTTACGGAAATTATTTGCTTCAGGACGATGCGAACGTACCGAATCTGCTCGCGCTGCCGTATCTGGGCGCCATGCCTGCCGCCGACCCGATTTACCGGGCGACCCGACGATTTGTGCTCAGTCCCGACAATCCCTATTTTTTCAAAGGGAAAGCCGCCGAAGGTGTCGGGAGTCCGCATACGTTGATCAATAATATCTGGACGATGAGCCTGACCATGCGGGCGCTCACCTCAACCGACGATCAGGAAATTCTGGCCCAATTGCGTCAATTGAAGCAAACCCACGCGGGTACGGGCTTCATGCATGAGTCGTTCGACAAAGACGATCCGGCTAAATTCACCCGTAAATGGTTTGCCTGGGCGAATACACTCTTCGGCGAACTCGTTCTAAAAGTAGCTAACGAACGCCCGTATTTGCTGAGTAAAGAGATATAGTCCGGCAGCGGACTTTCTGTTATCGGGTTGAACGAGTTAGCTGCCAGGTTCCCGTGGCCTGTCCGCCGTCTGATTTCCAGGTTCCTTTTAGCGTTGAATTTGTGTAGGAGCCCGTAAAGCTTACTTCATCGTTTTCAGCAGGGTCTACATACGTAGCACTGAGTTGACCGTTTTGCCAGGTAATCGTTTTTAGGTCGGTCGTTTGTTGATTACCATTGTCGGCTATCATCGTCACCTGCCCCGTTAGCTTTTTGTTGCCAGCCTGATTAAGAGTTAATTCGAATTTTCCCGAAGCGTCGCCTGAATACGTACCAGCCCACTTCCCCGCGACGGTCGTGTCACTTTTAGAGGATGACGTCTGGGCTCTGGTTGTCTGGAACGTAACAACGAGCAAGATGATAGCGGAAAGTAGGACTTTGATTGTCATAACGACTAATTTTTAGGGTTTGCTATAAGAGGTAGCTACGTCGCAAAACGTTGCATAGACCTGAAATTTTAGCTTTCAGGCCAACGGAATCTGAGCTTTAGCGGCTTGATTGACAACGTATTGGCGCGCTTCGTCATACTCTTCGGCTGTGCGCAAATGCTCAAGCATAAAGGGAACTTCCTGCGGCAGGGACGTAACATTGCGTAGATACGTAGCGTAATCGAGTTGTCCCCGGCCCGGCATGGTTTCGGCAAAATGGCCGTCTTTGCCGTAGATATCTTTCGCGTGCGACGACACAATCCAGCGGCCCAACTTCTGAAACGTTTCGTTAATAAGGGCCGTATTGGTATAGAAACGCGTTGGGGTATTGATGATGTTGGCCATGTCGACGTGGGCGCCAAAGGCCGGTCGGTCGATTGCTTTAATAAACTTCAAATACGAATCCGGCCCATCGGGTAAGCTCCAGCCCATCATTTCCAGCGCAAACTTGGCTCGTTTAGGTTTTACCGCGTCGATCACTTTACGGCAGTTTTCGACCGTCGCATCGAAATACTCCTTGCTGATATCGCGGGCATCGGGGCCGTCCCATTTGGTAGGATTGTATGATCCCCCAATATCGACACAGGTCAGCGCGCCCACGGCCTCGGCCAAGGCCAGGCGCTCGGTTACGTAGGTCAGATTTTTTCGACGCTTTTCCGCATCCTGATCCAGCATATTTACCCAGGCACCCACTTCGGCAAGAATTACATTCTGAGCCGCAAACGCCTTTCGAATGGCGTCAATTTTGGTGGTGTCTTTCAGATCGACGGCGGGCACGTAGGCCGAGCTGTAGCCCAATCGCCGGTGTTCCCGCGCTAATTCGTCCGGATCGTCGCTTTTGAGGAAAATAGGGCCGCCCAGTCGCAGCGGCTTCTGCGCCAGCCGAAAGGCCGGAAGCGACGGCATGAACAGACTTCCTGCTAAAATAGTCGATGACTGCAAAAAACAGCGACGAGCAATGGATTTCATTGGAATGGACGGTTGTGAATTGTCAGTTATCGACAAAAGCCACAAGGCCGCTTAATCTACGGTGCTTACTGAAAACCGCTACGTATGGCGAGTCAATAGGCTACGTTTAAGATGCAGTTTCTGCGCTAGTCCATGCCAATCTTTAACACGCGACCCACTTCTTTGTGATACAATCGACCGATGGGTAACTCCTGTCCGCCAATGTCGATGTGGCTGGGCGTATAGGCCGTTATTTTGTCAATGGCCACAATGAATGACCGGTGAATGCGCAGGAAATCGGCTTCGGGGAGCATCTCTTCCAGCGAACTGATACTTTGTTTAACAACCAGTGGCTGAGCCGATATAGTTATGATTTTGACGTAATCCCGCAGGCTTTCTACGTATAAAATGTCGCGGATAAATACCTTCACCATCTTGCGGTCGGCCCGGAAATACAGAAACGTGTTCTCGGCCGACGTAGTACTTTGCTTCTCGGCCAAGGGTGCCGAAAGAAGCTCCATTTGCTTAGCCTGACTGGCGTTCCCCAGTGGCTGGTCCGTCCGCATTACTTTGGAAACTGCCCGCAAAAATCGTTCAAAGGAAATGGGTTTGAGCAGGTAATCGACGACATCCAGTTCGTAGCCATCCAGCGCATAATCCCGGTACGCCGTCGTAAAAATGACCTTGGGCGGCTGACGCAAACTGCGCACGAAGTCTGTGCCAAGCAGTTTCGGCATCTTGATGTCCAGCAGCATCAAATCGACGGGCGTTGATTGCAAGACACTGAACGCCTGGATGGCGTTGTGGCATTTTCCCACCACATCCAGGCCATCAACCAGCGCGACGTAGGACTCGATTATGTCCAGCGCAGGTGGTTCATCATCAACAAGTAGACAGCGTATCGGCATACAGATTAAGCAACTTCTGCCAGTTGGTTGACAGGCAGGAGGGGAGGGATTACTGTTGACTGCAGTTCCAGGGCTAGGGCAATCATGAACGTCTCTTCCTCGGCCACAATTTTTAGCTCATGCCGGTCGGCATACAGGAGTTGCAGGCGTTTCTGTACGTTTTGCAGCCCGATGCCACCAGCATACGTATCGTTATGGGGATTCTCTTCCCGGCTATTGATGACTTTGAATTTCAGTACGTTATCTTGAACCGATAGCTCAACATGCATCCATGCCTGTTCCAGTTGTTCGCTGGTGCCGTGTTTGAAGGCATTTTCCAGAAAGGGAATCAGTAGGAGCGGGGCCATCAATTTGCTTTCATAATCCCCTGAGATAGTAACGGACATATCCAGCCGATCGCCGTAACGCAGTTGCTCCAGGCCGATGTAGTTGCGCATAAATGTGATCTCTTCCGTAAGCGGTACTTCGGGCGCGTTGCAGTCATAGAGTATGTACCGTAGCAACTCCGACAATTTCAGTACCACCGCTGGCGACTGATCCGACTTGCTGAGCGTCAGGGCGTACAGATTATTGAGCGTATTGAAGAGAAAATGCGGATGTATCTGTGATTTAAGTAGTTGTAGCTCGGCATGCAATTTTTCCCGCTCAATCTGTTGATAGGCCTCCTGTTTCAGATACCAGACTTTTACCAGCTTAATGGCAGCGGCAAAACCGCCGATCGTGGTGCCCCCGCGCATACCTGCCATCATAGCCGCTACAAACGTATTCCTTATGGTTAGGGCACCGATAGAGAAACGTATTGGGTCCACAACGAATATGGATAGCATGGCTGAACAGATCGACGTGGCAACGACGATAAGAAGAAGTGCAACCACGGCCCAGCCGTAACGACCCCTAAACAGAAAAGTAGGCATCAGCCAATAAATAATGCTATAGGTGAATACCATATGAGCGGGCATGAACAGCAGTGCATCAATCCCTGCCATGGCAAAGCCTTTCAGGAGGGATATGGGCCAGGGCACGCCATGTCCATGCAGATAACCAGCGGGTAAAAAACCATACGTGAATGTGAAAAATAATGTCCAGACCAGCCAGAATAAACCATGCCGCATCAGTCGATGACGGGATTCATTCGAGAAGACAAATTCGTTGGTCAAACGCTGCATAGGTCAGATAATTACTCCCCGAATATAGACAAACGTTACGTATTCGCCTACCAGTCAGTCCCCTTGTCGACAAACAACGGGCTGTTGGTGATGAACAACGTTAACGGGCAACAAACGACAGAAACAGACAACGAATGGGTGTATGTAGACCGCCCCGTGTCACCAGCCGATAATGCTGGCGAGCTATTATACGTGTTTCTACTTTTGACTCAGTTCTCGACTAACATAAACACACTAAACAGAAATACGATGAACACTCTTTTGCAACCCCGCTTAGCCATTACAGTTCTCATGCTTATTGCCGCTTCGTTGACTATTCAGGCTCAATCGAAAAATAATCCACCCGTGGCCCGCGATGGGTTCTGGGTTATTGAAACGACTCCCAAAAGTCACCAGTGCACTGTACGTTTTTATACGAACGAGCAGAAACTTATCTATCAGGAAACCATAAACCGTAGCCTGAACATCAACCGTAAACAAACCAAGCTGCAATTGAACGTAGCCCTGGAGCAGGCCATGTTCGTCTGGAATGCTACGCATAAGGTTCCTACCGATCGGCAGTGGGTAGCCGTTCAATTTGAGCGATAATGAGTTTCTGAGCATTCATTGACATTAAAAATGGCCCGTGAAGAACTACGGGCCATTTTTGCGTTTATAGGTTTCATTTAATACGTAATAAGAACGTATAGATCGGGGATGGAGTAGGTAAATTTCAGCGTATACCCGCTTTTTCAGACGTACCTGTAAATTACTCGTTCCCATGCAATCCAACAGACGCACGTTTATAAAAAGCCTATCAGCGGCTTCAGCGCTGATCGCTACTGAGAGCGTTGCCAAACCATTCGGTGTACCGGCTTATATTCCCAATCTGATGAAAGTAAGTCCGAATGACAAAATTCGTTTTGCGACCATCGGCATGGGCATTCAGGGCAACTTCGATACACAGGCGGCTTTGCGCAATCCTGATGTTGAACTGGTTGGCGTTGCCGACCTCTACACAGGACGGCTCGAACATGCCAAAACAGCCTACGGTAAAGACAAAGATTTATTTACTACCCGCGACCACCGCGAAATTCTGGCTCGATCCGACGTCGATGCCGTCCTAATCGTTACACCTGACCATTGGCACGATCACATCACGATTGCCGCGCTCAAAGCAGGTAAGCATGTGTATTGCGAGAAGCCGATGGTACAACATTTGAACGAAGGCAAAGCGGTGATTGACGCCTGGAAAAAGTCGGGGAAAACGATGCAGGTCGGTAGCCAGCGTATCAGTAGCGCGGCTTTCAAGGAGGCAAAGCGGCTGGTGGAAGCGGGCGAAATTGGTCAGATCAACTACATCGAATCCAACAATGACCGGTTCAGTGCGATTGGGGCCTGGGACTATTCCATTCCACCGGATGCATCTACCCAAACCGTCGACTGGGACCGGTTTCTGGGAGATGCCCCTAAGCGCCCATTCGATGAGAAACGCTTTTTCCGGTGGAGGAATTACAAAGATTATGGTACGGGTGTAGCCGGTGATTTATTTATTCACCTCATCACTGGCGTCCATTTCGTAACGAATACTATGGGGCCTACCCGTATCTATTCGTCGGGCAACCTGGCCTATTGGAAAGATGGCCGCGACGTTCCCGACATCATGGCGTGCATTATGGATTACCCCAAAACAGAGCAGCACGAAGCTTTCCAGATGGTGTTGCGGGTCAATTTTGCCAATGCGGGCAAGATCAACGATGTAACACGTATCATTGGTAACGAAGGGCAGATTGAGTTTTCGGAAAACAACCTGATCATGACCAAAAAGAAGTTGCCGATTGCGCCCGGCTACGGTGGCTACGACAGCTTCTTTACGTTTACAGAGCCTGTGCAGCAGGAATTTGTGAAAGGCTACGACGCTAAATATCCGCCCGAAACCCGTACTTCTGAGCCCGTAAAAGAGGTGAAGTTCACGGCTCCGAAAGATGACGATGCGCATGCTAAACACTTCGCCGACTTCTTCGACAACGTTCGGAAGGGAAGCCAGGGTACTCTTGAAGATCCGGTGTTTGGATTCCGGGCTGCCGCGCCGGTATTGGCCTGCAACGAGAGCTTTTTTGAGCAAAAAGTGGTGCACTGGGACCCTGTTACAATGACGCAGAAGAACCCAGCCGCTGCGGCACCTGCCAGGAAAAAGACGATCGCTTCGACAAAATCGACGACTAAAAAAACGTAGACCTGGCAGTTTCCCAGGCACTTATTTTAGGGTTTAATAGTGTATCTAAAACCTTTAATTGACTCCGTAGCTCAGTTGATAGAGCAATTGACCGCTCGGGCGGCCCCGTCTTAATCAATGGGTCGACAGTTCGAATCTGTCCGGGGTTGCCTAATAATCAGCCACTTAGTAGAAATGTTGAGTAGCTGTTCTGTTTGCATACAAAGTATTTTATATGGGTGTTAGCATACCACCAATGAAGCAGTCTGAAAGCTCGATTTAATTCTGAACCCACAAAAGGGTATGTTTAGCAGGCTACAGAACACACTAAGCATACCCAAAACACGACTATATAAGGACGTTTCGGCCGGGATGGTTTGCGCTTTACTCGTCCACTGAGAAGGCCCCCTATACACCCCTTTTACATAACAACAGATTCACGGAACTATGGTCAACTAAAATAGGGAGAAATCAGCAAATCATAACCCGTCGGCCGGTTTCAGGGTGCGTCATAAAGTACGGCCTGAGCTGGAACACCGTTTCAATAGCAGCCGGAGTCAGTACGTCGTCGGGATGGCCAATGCCATAAACGCTTCCCTGATCAATCAGGATCACTTTCTGGGCGTATTGCAGCGCCAGATTAATGTCATGCACAATGACGAACACAACCATATTCTGCGACGCTAATTCACGCACCAGCTTTAGAATCTGATGCTGGTAATGAATATCCAGTGCCGAAATGGGCTCGTCGAGAAAGAGATACTTGACAGACTCATCCGATGGTTGGCGGTACAACTGAGCCAGTACCCGAGCCAGATGTACTTTCTGTTTCTCCCCTCCCGAAAGTGACGCAAACGCACGTGTTTTGAACGAAAACATGCCCACGGCTTCCAGGCAATCATCCGCAATTTTTTTATCCTGACTGGTTGGGTTAAGATCAAAATATGGATAGCGGCCCATCATCACGACGTCTGACACACTCAGGTCAAACGGCAACGACAGCAATTGGGAAAGCACCGCTTTCTGCCGGGCCAGCGTAGGCAGTGGTATCGACTTCAGCGGTTGATCGCCATACCAGACCTGGCCCTGATAGGGCGTTTCTGTTCCCGTCAATAGCTTCAGCAACGTGCTTTTCCCCGCTCCATTCGGCCCTAATACCATCGTAAATTCGCCAGGCAGCAACGTCAGCGATACATCGGTAATCAGACGGTTACCCCCGATTTGAAACGACAGATGTTCGGCTCTAAGCATAAAAACCTCCTTTTTGAAACGACCGGGCATTGCGGACAAGTAGCCAGATAAACACCGGTGCACCAACGAACGCAGTGATGACACCAATTGGAAATTCGGCGGGCGCCACCAGCCTGCGGGCAATGGTATCCGCCATTGTGAGCAATGACCCGCCCAGCAAGGCAGATGCGATGACCAGAAACCGATTATCGGATGTTTTCAGTAACCGAAGCAGGTGCGGCACCACCAGCCCAACGAATGAAATTACCCCAACCATCGCTGTGCCAACCGCCACCAGCAGGGTGTTCAACAACAATACCTGAATCTTGAGCCGGTCGATATTGTAGCCAAGATGCCGCACTTCATCTTCCCCTAAAATAAGGACGTTCAGCGCTTTGGTGAAACGAAGGGCCAGCAGAATACCAACCGTCGTAACCGGCAGTACGATCAAAAACTGCGTCCAGTCGGCCCCGGAAAAAGTACCCAGGTTCCAGAACGTAATGGAACGGGCCTGTGGGTCGCGGGCAATGTAGGATAGAAAGCCCGTTCCACCGGCTGCCAGTGCGTTAATGGCGATACCGGCCAGAATCATGGTCGCTACGTTTACTTTACCGCTCATCGACGCAATTCGGTACACCAGGAATGTAGCCAGAAAGGCAAACGTAAATGCAACGCATGGAAGCAAAAACAAGCCCAGTGCATCGGTAAAGGCCCAGTTGATGTTCTTGCCAAGCACAAAAACCAACGCGGCCCCCAACGCTGCGCCGGAGCTGGTTCCAACCAGTCCCGGCTCAACGATGGGGTTACGAAATAGTGCCTGCATTAGCACGCCCGACACCGACAACCCAGCCCCAACGGTGGCGCACAGCAAGACACGGGGCAACCGGATCTGCAAAAAAAGCCCCTGCGAAACCGGGTCGACGGTTTCGTTTGAGAAGCCCATGCCGTTCAGCAGGATATGCCCTATATCGTCGAATGACAGGTCGACGGCACCGATTCGCAGGGCGGCCACAATGGACAGGAGCAGGAGAACGGCTAAAAATCCATACCAGCTTCCCGGCGAGAATGACGATACTTTCATTACTGATGAATTAACTTCATGAGCATCTGCACATTTTCGCCCGTGCGCGGTCCAAGATAAATCAGGTCATGTTCTTCGATGCGGTAAATCTTTTTGTTCTTGCCCGCGGGCGTCAGGGCGATGCCAGGAAGTGTCGCCAATTTCTCGGCGTTACCCAGCCGGTCATAACCGAAATCCGTCATCAGAATAATGTCGGGCTGCGCTTTACTGATAATTTCCGGGCTAAGTGGTTTCATGCCTTTCAGCGTATCCATTACGTTTTTGCCGCCTGCCAGACCGAGCATGTACGACGCGGTTCCGGCCTTACCGATAACCAGGTAATTGTTGATTACGCGGCCAAAATGAATGATCGCGACCTTAGGCGTGGTTTTGTACTGTTTCACATCTTCCGCAGCTTTCGCCAGGTCAGCATCCAGTTTTGTTTTCAGACTATCGGCCTGTTTTTGAGCACCAAACTGAGCCGCCAGCGAATCAAACAAGGCTTTGACCTCCGGGATCGTGTGCGCATCGGGAAATACCTTCATCGGCACGCCCACTTTTTTCAACTGCTCCATCACAGCTTCCGGCGCTACGTTGCCATCGTGGTAAACGACCGTGGGTTTGAGGGCGATAATCCCTTCGGCGTTTAGCAGGCGGTGGTAGCCCACTTTGGTAAGTTTCTGCGCTGCCGTTGGATAGGTACTGGACAAGTCAACGCCTACCAACTGATCCCCAGCCCCGAGGGCGTAAATCAATTCGGTCAGTTGCTTGGCCACACAGACAATACGCTGCTTGGTGGTGGCTTCTGTCTGGTCTTTCTTATTGGACGTACAGGACGCAATCGCGATAATGAGAAGGAGTACTATGGGTAATTTCGATTGTTTCATGGAATTGATAAAAAGTTAACTGTGACGTATGTAGAAACCGCACTGGCGGATCGCCAACCATGCGTCTCTGCATACGTCACAAAAAATTAAAATATGTACTTCAGCATGGCACCTGAGTAGACCGTAATCTTCGGGGATGGATTGTAGGCCAGGGGCCGGTTGTTGGCCGGGTTGGCCAGGTTCAGGAAAACCAATGAGGAGTACGTACTACTCAGCATATTGTCTGAGCCCACATACACGTCCAGGCTGAAATGATTCCCTAAGCCACTGCGATAGCCAAGTTTCCCATTAACAAGCGTGTAGGCCGGGGCGAAGTGGTTGTTGGGCAGATTAATGGGCATTTTATCAACATACATCATGGTTCCGTTTAGGTAGAACCCCGATCGAATTTCCAGATCGACCCCGGCATTCAGCAGATTTGGTGCAATACCCGACTCTTTCTTCCCGGTATAATCGACCGTTCTGTTGTCGCTGTTGTTGTCACTTTTGTAATCCTTGTAGTAAAAGTCGCTATAAGTATACGACACAAACGGACGGATCAGGGAAATGGCTCCGGCACTCGGGCGATAGGCGTACTGAATAGCCAGTTCCAGTCCGTTGTGCTGCACTTTCCCGGCGTTGGTCGTTATCGAATAGGCGGGTATGGTCGGGGTAGCCGCAAATCCCTGCGGGACGAGTTTGTCCGTTACGTCCATCGTGAAGTAAGCGACTTCGTAGGTGAGTGATTTATTCAGGAAGCTCCCTTTGCTGCCAATTTCGTAGTTGGTGCCTAACTCGGGGCGAAGATCATAATTGACGACGCCCGTTTGTGCGACAACGACCTGATTAGTCCCCGGTGCGGAATATCCCTGACTGACACTGCCGTACAGCGACACATTGTTTGTGATCTGATAGGCCAGCGCAGCCCTTGGCGACACAATGGGAGTGAACCGCTTGTAGCCAGATACATTTACATAAAGGGGCGTTGTTGTAGCGGCCCGCATATCAGTGATGCCATATTCGACATAGTTGAGCCCCGCCCCCGCCGATAACGTCAGTTTGGGCGCTATTTGCAGAGCGGCCTGAGCGAACACACTGTACTGCATGGCCTGTACTTCCAGATCGGAGCGGAGTGCGCCCAGAACACCATTCGAAAGACCATATCCTTTTGCATAGTTGAAGTTCTTCAAAAACTCGCCACCAAAACTGATCGTTGGCCGGAACGGGCTGGCATCGTTGCTATACGTAAATACGGTACGTCCCCCGAACTTGAATTTGTTTGTCTTGTTCACCCCGGCGGCAAAGGGCTGATCAATGATCTGGCCACCCACAAACAGGGTTGTTTTGTTAGCGAACCGGTCTGTAAACTGATAGTTATGGCTCAGGCCAACCCGGGCACTTTCGGTTTTGATGCTGGCATTGTTGCTGACATAGGCCGGATCGGAGCTTTCCGGATGTTCCAGAATAGCCACACTATCTATTTCTCCGGCCAGCAGATCATACGAATTGGTGTACCCGACAAAGACCGACATCGACCGTTTCGCACTCATATAGGTGTCGCTGGTGATACTCAGAAAGTCTTTCTGGGAACCGCCATGCACCCGGAAGCCATCGTATTTCTGATGGCCATAATTGATGTTCAGACTGGTATTATCCGAGCCCGTTTTTATGGATGTGTTCGTCCGGAATAAGCCATACGATCCGCCCAGAACCTGCTGACTGATGCTCGTTTTACCAATTGGTGCCCGTTCGGTATAGAAATTAACGACGCCCCCAATCGCATTACCATACGCGCTCGATCCAGGTCCTTTCAATACTTCAACCCGACTCAGGGTCGTAAAATCAACATCATCCAGGAACGTAGTGCCGTCGCCGTCGGTGAGTGGAATATCGTTCAGGTAAGCTTTGTAGCCAACTCCGTTGAAGTTGGTCTGGTTGCCATACCCACGAATAACGATCCGGTTTCCGGCGGCAATTGTCCGCATCTCTACTTTCACCCCGGGAATCAGGTTTACGTAATTCTGAAGGTGAATGCCATTGGTTCGCTGAATATCCCGACTGGTAATCAGCCCCACCGCTCCAGCCGTACGTTGAATCGTTTGGGGCGTCGAGTAACCCGCCACGATAACTTCGTTCAGGTCGGTGTTGGATGGGTCCAGCTCAATCGTCAGGCGGCTTGTTGTGGCCTTGACGCCGACTGTGAGTGTCTGATAGCCAATAGCTGAAACCTGGAGTTGATCTCCTTCATTGGCCGACAGGCTGAATTGACCCTTATCGTCGGCTGTTGTACCGCGTGTTGTGCCACTAATCAGTACCGATGCGCCGGTAATAGGCTGAGAATTAGTTGGGTCAACAACCTGGCCCGTTATGGTCATTTGGGCAAAAAGTGCTGAGCCGAAACACGTAGCTAAGAGCAGCGTGAGTATATATTTTTTATAGATAAATTTCATGAGTAGTTCAATAAAAGTAGACGTAGAATCCTTCCGGAAAGGGCGTACCTCTCCTTGTGTCTGGAAAGCAGACACGCAAGAGCAGCGGGCGTCTATATATTGGGCGGAGGAGAGATCACGTCTAGCGCCAGACGTGTAATCAGAAGCGAACAGTACTGATAAACCGGCTTAAGGTCGTGCCACGTAACCTGGGGAAGCTGGTTAAATTCGGTGAGGTAAGGCAGATCAAAAATGGTTCGCCATTTTATCAGCTTACGCCTGCTGCCAGGTCTGGAACCAAGGGTCTGATCAACGTGAGCCGTTTCTTCATACAGCCAGGGAGCCTCTTGTTTCAGCTCCGTTTCAGCATCGTCACGAAATCCATATACGTATAACGTATCGGAACGAATCTCGCGATACAGCACATCGACCATCTGGCCCATCCACTCAAATTCAGCCTCAGTTGCCAGAAAATCCGTTTGGTGAGATAATTCGGTTTGGGGAACGCTGATACGGATCAGCCTGTCAGACGCGAAGTACGTTTGATGGGTGAATGCCCATTTGGCCATAAACTCTCGGGCATAGTAGTGACCGTAAAGGCCCACCAGAGCCACTATCGCCGTCACCAGCAGGATACGCGTTAGAGTGATACGCCTAATAGACATTTGTGGCGGTTAGGTCCTTTTCTTATCAAGGCAAGTGGGTTCTTAGTTTGGTCGGCTCTTGCTCTGAATCGCTGGTTTTAATGCATCCAACGCTTTCAACTGCTCGGCCAGGCTTTTCGACAAGCTGTTATACTGATCAACCTGTTGTTTGGTCGGCTTCGAATCATCGGACTCGATAAATCCACCCAGGGCGGTAAACTTTGTATTCAGCCGAACCGGGTGATTCGTTAAATCCTGATTGGCTTTCGCCCGAAACTGGTACAAAGCATCTTCAATACGTAGCAATTTGTCTTTTAGCTCCCTGATGGATTGATCATCGGCAGATCGACCCGTGCTGTCCAACTGCTGGCGCATCTGCCGAATCGTCAGGACTCCGTTACGCAGTTCATTAAGCCGCTCCCGAATTTTGATGAGCATATCGAACTGCTCTTTAAACTCGGCCGGTGTTGTCTCAATGCGCGGGTCTTTACTGATTTCAAAGTTCTGAGCATACGTTTTTCCATCCACCGTCAACTGGACCTTGTACGTACCCGGCATGGCCAGCGGTCCTCTGGCACGTCCGTGCGTCACCGAATTAGGTAACGCAATCGGGTCCGGATAGCGCATATCCTCCCAAACGAAGGCGTTGCCACCAGCTTCAGCCGGCAACATTATTTCTTTTCGGGCGGGTGCTTTCGGCTGACGCATTTCGGCTAAACCGGACGAATCTTTTGGCGTCGTTGCCGACACAGATCGCGGTGTTGCAGTGGTTACAGCGCTGCTTTTGTAGGATTTAATAAGTAGTCCGCTGGAATCAAAGAAATCGAGTGAGATCTGGCCCTTCGGTTTCTCGGGTAAATAATAAACAACCCGAACGCCATTGGGTGGATTTTTCCCTAATTCGGTATTGCCATTCGGCACGGGTTTTATGGCTGGGTCCAGGCCCGCTTTGAACCGAACGGTTGGCCGGGGTTTGAACAGGTGTACGGCCGTTTTTTGTACATCATCGGTCAGTTGGTGCAAAATGGTCAGGTCGTCCAGAATCCAGAACGAGCGCCCGTGAGTGGCCGCCACCAGATCATTATCCTGAATCGCCAGATCGTGGATAGGCACCACCGGCAGGTTCAACTGGAGGGATTGCCACTGTCCACCATCATTGAACGAAACATACATGCCTTTTTCGGAGCCCGCATAGAGCAGCCCCCGCCGTTTGGGATCTTCGCGAACGACCCGAACGAAATCATCGTCGGGAATACCCTGCGTGATTTTCGTCCAGGTTTTGCCGTAATCACTGGTTTTGTAGACGTACGGATGAAAGTCATCCTGCTTGTATTTCAGGGCGGCTACATAGGCGGTTGCCGGATCGTGTGGCGAAGGGTCAATAATGCTGATCCGGGCAAACGCGGGCATGTCTTTCGGTGTAACGTTTTTCCAGGTTTTGCCATTATCCTGCGACAGTTGCACGTACCCATCATCTGATCCTGACCACAAAACACCCGCTTTTTTCGGTGATTCGGCCAGCGCGAAAATCGTGCCGTACCACTCCACCCCCGTATTGTCCCGTTTAATAGGCCCCCAGTCTTTTCCAATCGACTGATCGTCCAGCGTTGGTGTTTTTTCGAGCGTAGCCGGATCAGACCGGGATAAATTAGGGCTGATCACCTGCCAGCTTGCTCCCTGATCGGTTGATCGGTGAACGTACTGCGACGTAGCATAAAGCACCTTCGGATTATGGGGAGACACCAAAACGGGGTACGTCCACTGGAAGCGATAAGCCAAATCTGCTGATCCGTAGCCATACATATCGTCCGGAATAACCGATACGTCTTTGAGCTGGTTGGTCTTCTGATTCAGGCGGGTAAGCCAGTGGTGATTGGCGGCAAAAATCATTGACGGATCATTTTTGTCGAAAGCGATATAGCCAGATTCACCCCCGCCCACGTCGTAGTTTTCGTTGGGATAGATAGCGCCATAATCCGAGCGACTGGGAACGGAAATCGTTGAATTGTCCTGTTGTGCGCCATAAACCCGATACGGAAATTTGTTATCAGTAATGACATGGTACATCTGGGCCGTCGGCTGGTTGTAGATAGTCGACCACGAGTTTCCCCCATCGAACGTAACGGTTCCACCGCCGTCATTAGCCTGCACCATTCGTTTGGTGTCGTTCGGATCAATCCAGAGCTGGTGGTTATCGCCGTGCGGAGGGTCCACTTTTTTGTACGTTTTTCCGCCGTCGCCCGACTTCCACATGTCGATGTTGAGCACCCAAAGCGTTTCCGGGTCTTTGGGATCGGCCGCGAGGTGATGATAATACCAGGGCCGTTGAAACAGGTCGGCAAACTGACTGACCACCTGCCACGTAGCCCCCGCATCATCCGTTCGGTAGACGCCCGTCTGTTCGTTTTCGGCTTCGATAATCGCCCAGATGCGGTCGGGTTTCGACGGAGAAAGTGCCAGGCCGATCCGTCCGCGATTGGTGCCGGTGGGTAAGCCTTTATTCCGGGTAATATCGGTCCAGGTGGTGCCGCCATCCGTCGATTTGTGAATGCCCGCCCCCGGTCCGGCACTACGTACGCCCCACGGAAAACGGCGAAATTCGAACGTAGAGGCATACAGCGTTTTGGGGTTTGCCGGATCGATCGTCAGGTCGATAGCGCCAACGTTCGGGTTTTTGTACAAGACTTTTTGCCAGCTCTTTCCGCCATCCTGCGTACGAAAAACACCCCGTTCGGCATTAGGGCCAAAAGCGTGCCCCAGGGCGGCTACGTAAACGATGTCCGGATTCGTCGGATCAATGATAACGGAGCCAATGTGATACGTATCGCTCAGCCCAATATGGGTCCAGGTTTTGCCCGCATCCGTCGATTTATACATGCCATCGCCGTGGGCCAGATTCCCCCGCAGTGTATGTTCGCCCATCCCAACGTACATGATATTGGGATTGGATTTCGCCAGCGCAATGGCACCCACGGAACCCGTTTTAAAAAAACCATCCGATATGTTCCGCCAGGTGATGCCCCCGTTTTCGGTTTTCCAGACACCCCCGCCGGTTGTGCCCATGTAAAATACCAGCCGTTCAGTGGGATGCCCCGCTACAGCCACTGAACGCCCTCCTCGAAACGGGCCGATGTTCCGCCATTGCATGGCTTTCATGACCGATACATTGACCGACGTTGGGTCCTGAGTTGTTTTAACGGAGGTTAACTGCGCCGTTACCTGAAAATTGCTAAGCAGGGAAGCGCCCCCAACTAAGGCAAGAAGCAGGTGACAAGGACTTACTCGACGTGTTGTCATCATGAGGGTTCAATAATTCGGCTGGTTGCTGTTAAGGTCGTTTTTCGCCATACCATCGTCCAGGTTATGGGTTTAGCCAGGAAGCTACATACCAATTTTGGCGGTTTTTGTAAGCTTATCTAAATCAGTCAATTGCTTGTTCAAATCGCCCGATAATTCCTCATAGACTTTGTAGGAACCATCCGTTGGTTTAGCATCACCGTTTTCTACACTGCGCCAGAGGGCTGCCAGCCGGTTGTTCAGTTTGATCGGGAAGTTCAACGGGTCCTGCCCGCTCTGATTCCGGATCTGATACAGATTTTCTTCGATGATGCTCAGTTGTTCCTTGAGCTTCTTATTGGCCGGATTCTCGGGTTGCTTCGCCAGTTTTTCCTTCATGGCCCGAATCTGAATGACGGCGTCGTTGGCCTTGCTGGTCTCATCTCTCAGTTTCATAGCCATTTTGAACTGCTCCTGCACATCGGCTGTCGTTACACCCTTCAACCGGGGGTCAAGCCTGATCTCGAAGGGCTGTGTACTGGACTGACCGCCCACCGTAAGCCGTACCTGATATTGACCGGGTAAGGCCAACGGGCCAGATGTTGGGCGCGCCCCCCACATGATCATGCCTTTGAAATACGTAGCACCGGGATAGCGTAGGTCCCATTCGTAGCGGTTCAGACCGGCAGCCGTTGTGGGTAGCTTGACCCGAGGCTTACCCGGCTCATCGTCATCATCGTCCTCGCCAACTTTTGGGTTCGTTGGTTTATTACCTGTAAAGCTCTGTATGACCGTTCCGGCAGCATCCAGAATTTCGACTTTCACGCTATCGGCCTGTTTCGCCAGATAATACTGAAAAACAGCCGGTTGTACCCGTCGAACGGCATAGTAAGGCTTGAACAGGTGGACACTTTTCTTCGCCAGATCGGGCGTGTATTCCCGAACCGGGGCGATGTCGTCCAGTACGTAGATCGACCGCCCATGGGTACCAATTACTACGTCTTTTTCCGTAACCTGTATGTCTGCAATCTGGGTATCGGGCAACTTTAACTGCAGTGGTTGCCAGGTTTCACCATCCGTAAACGATACCCAGATACCGTGTTCCATACCCGCGTAGAGCAGGCCGGGACGGGTAATATCTTCCCGGATCGAATGCGCATAATCATCTGACCGTAAGCCCGTAATGATCTTCTTCCAGGTTTTGCCGTAATCATTCGTTTTGTAGATATACGGCGTCCGGTCTTCCATCTGGTAGCGTTTGGCCGCTACGTAGGCCGTGCCGGGTTTGTGCCGCGAGGCCTCAATAATGCTCACGCGGGTATGTTTGGGCAGATCTGGCGGGGTGATATTCTGCCAGCTTTTGCCATGGTCGCGGGTGATGTGAATGAGTCCGTCATCGGAACCAGCCCAGATCGTGTTAACGTCGTGATAAGATGGAGCCAGGGCAAAAACGGTCGCGTAGATTTCGGGGCCGTTCATATCCATCGTGATAACGCCACCGCTTTTTCCAAGCGTCGTGGTATCGGCCAGCGTGAGGTCTGGACTTATTTTCGCCCAGCTCTGGCCTTCATTGGTCGATACCCAAACGTGTTGTGAACATACGTAGAGTCGGTTCGGGTCTTTAGGCGAAAACACAATGGGATAGGTCCATTGCCACCGTTCGGGCAGGGCGCTGGCTGGTTCACCCGAAAAGAAGCGTGGATACACCTGCACATCGCGGGTTTGACCCGTCGACCGGTCGTAGCGTGTTAGCAAGGCTCCCTGACTGCCGGCATAAAAAATGTCAGGGTTCTTCGGGTCCTGGGCAATGTAGCCACTTTCGCCACCACCTACTTCGTACCCCCATTCGCTTTTCTTGATGCTGTTGCTTTTCACTAGCTGGTTCGTCCAGCCCTCGCTGGCCACCGCAACCGTCGTATTATCCTGCTGGGCACCGGCGATGTGGTAAGGAAAATCGGTGGTGGTCGTGATGTGATATAGCTGAGCTGTCGGGAAATTTTCGTCAGTCCAGGTTTTGCCACTGTTGACCGACACCGCTCCACCGCCGTCGTTGGATGTGATCATGCGGGTTGAGTCGGCGGGGTCGATCCAGAGATCGTGGTTATCGCCATGCGGAACGGTGATGGTTTTGTTGAATTTTACTCCCCCATCCGTCGATTTGTAGAAGCCAACGTTCAGGCAATACACACCATTTTTATCGAGGGGATCGGCATAAATACGGGAGTAATAAAAAGCCCGCTGGCGCAGTTTCCGTTCGTCATTAACGTGCTTCCAGGTCATTCCGGCATCATCGGATCGATAGACGCCCCCGTCTTCGGCTTCGACAATGGCCCAGACGCGGTTGGGATCAACTGGTGAAACAGTCACACCAATTTTACCAACAGTGCCTTTAGGCATGCCGGGTTTGCGGGTCAGTTCAGTCCAGGTATCGCCCCCATCCGTGGATTTGAACAGGCCCGACGCACCACCCCCGCCCCACATTTTCCAGGGCTTTCGATAGACCTCCCAGATGGAGGCATACAGGACGTTTGGGTTCTTCCGGTCGATGATAACATCGACACCACCCGCCTTGTCGCTTTTGTAAAGGACTTTTTTCCAGTTCTTGCCCCCGTCGGTGGTTCGAAAGATGCCGCGTTCTTCATTCGGGCCGTAGGGATGTCCCAGAGCCGCTACGTAGACAATATCCGGGTTTGCCGGGTGAATACGGACGCGGGCAATTGCCTGCGTATTTTTCAAACCGATGTTGGTCCAGGTTTTCCCAGCGTTTGTTGTTTTATAGACCCCATCACCCTGCATGATGTTGCCCCGAAGCTGGGTCTCTCCCGTTCCAATATAAACGATGTCTGGATTGGTTTCGGCGACGGCTACAGCGCCCACCGAGGAGCTGTTCAGTTGCCCATCCGTCACCGGTGCCCAGCTTTGGCCCCCGTCCGTCGTTTTCCATAACCCTCCGCCCACGGCGCCAAAATAGTATTCCAGTTTACGGCTGGGCGAACCAGCAGCTCCCAGCGAGCGACCACCCCGGGTAGGCCCAATGTTACGCCAGGACATTCCTTTAAAAACAGGGTTGATTGCTGTATCGGCAGTTGCTTTTTGTTGTGCCCAGAGCGGCTCACTTATGGATGTACTGCCAATGACGGCAGCGATTATAAAGACAAAATGCTTCATTTTAAGGATTATTATGACAATACGTTGATTCATCTGTGCGCTGGGGAGAAATGGCGCATAGGATGCTCAAAAGGCAATAGGCACCTGGGAATAGACTGAGCAAACTTAAGTAAGTCCCACCCAATTCCGGCATGTAAATCCAAAAAAATATATTCTGCTTTTTGTGATTAGGCCAAATTTTAATTTATACTAAATATTATATATCGGCAATTTAAGGCCGAAGCGGCCACTAGAGAGAAATAATATATTGAACCAGTGGAATTTTTTGAAGTAAATTTGACGAGCGTTAATTCCCATTTACTTTAGCTATTTAACGGTATTTACAGCTGTGTTACTGGTTTATTATCGTTAAAAGCGCTTTATCTATAGTTACTTCTTCTTTTTATGCTTTCGCTTTCCGACAAAACCGTTTACAGCCTGCACCGAATTTCGGGGTTAATTGGGGGGGTATTTATTCTAATAATTACGATTACCGGCTCTATTCTAGTCGTTGACAAACAGGTCGATAAGTTACTGAATCAAAATCCGGCTAAGGTTGAAGCCGTTGGCAAACGCCTATCCTATGACCAGTTACTGACAAAAGTGAATCAGCAGTATCCCTCGGCTCAACTGCTCAATCTTCAGGTAGCCGGTACGGATAAAACAAGTGGTACCCAAGTGGATTTGATCGATCAGGGTATTTGGCAATGGGTTGTGCTGAATCCATACACCGGTGCGGTTGTCAGTGCACGAAATGCCGATGCTACGCTGGTCCGGAGGGCGCGGGAACTGCACGAAAATTTGTTGCTGGAACCCGTGGGTGGCTTCGTCATGGGGCTGGCGGGTATTTGTTTGCTGGCGTCAGCGCTGACGGGAACCTGGTATTACCGACGGTCGCTACTGAGCGTTTTCAAAATTGGTGTTCGGTGGAATAAATCGGCGCGTATCGTGTATGCCGATATTCATAAATGGCTGGGTGTCGTCGCTCTGCTTTTTATGCTGATGATGAGCGCTACGGGTATTTTCTTTCACTGGGAACAGATCGAACGAAAATTTGGCGACGGGGCGCTTCAGAACCGATCCCAGTCCACGTTGGTAACGCCGACCAATTTTCAGGTTGATGCTTCGCTAGCGGCTGCTAAGGCTTCTATCGCCGGTTTTCAGCCCGAGCAAATTGATTTTCCTAAACCAGGCGACACTACGTTAGTCATTCGCGGGAATATGCCGGGTAGTATCCGGATGCTGGGTAAGTACAATGTGTCGGCTACGATGGATGCTCGAACCGGTCAATACATGAGCGGCTTCAACGCACGGGATGCCGACCTGGAATACATCGCCGAACACATTTTCGAAGAACTGCATTTCGGCCGCTACGGTGGCTGGATTACTCAGATAATCTATATTCTTCTGGCGCTGGCGACAGCCGTCGTAACAGTTACGGGCCTGATCATCTGGTTTCTAAAGCGGAACTAACCGCACCACTTTCTAATGGGTATTTCTCTGGGCACAAAGCGTCTGTTGGGGTCGCTTATTCTATTCGTTTCGCTGGCTGACCTTCAGGCACAACCCTTCGCGCCTAATCTATTTAATGCTATGAAGTGGCGGATGATTGGGCCGCATCGGGGTGGCCGTACGGTTGGGGCAGCGGGCGTGCCGCAACAACCAAATGTTTTTTATATCGGTGTCAATAATGGGGGTGTCTGGAAAACGACGGATTATGGACGTACCTGGATTCCCATTTTCGATGATCAATCCACCGGTTCCATTGGTGACGTTGCGGTGGCACCCTCAAACCCCAATGTTGTTTACGTAGCGAGTGGCGAAGGGCTCCATCGCCCGGATTTATCGGTGGGCAATGGGATGTACAAATCGACCGATGCGGGCAAAACCTGGACGCACCTGGGCTTAAGCGATGGTCAGCAAATTGGCGGTATATCCATAGATCCCACCAATGAAAACCGTGTTTTTGCCGCTGTATTGGGGCATCCCTATGGTCCGAATACCGAACGGGGTGTCTACCGTACCACGGATGGCGGTAAAACATGGGAAAAAGTACTGTACAAAGACCAGGATACGGGAGCCATTCAGGTAACCATCGACCCAAAAAATCCGGCGATTGTTTACGCTGATCTCTGGACAGCCCAGGAAGGTCCGTGGGAAAATGGTGCCTGGCAGGGAAAGGAAAGCGGTCTATATAAATCAACGGATGGTGGCACAAGCTGGCAAAAACTTACCAAAGGCCTGCCCACGATTGAGCAGGGACTGGGGCGCATCGGCTTTTGTATCGCGCCCAGCGCCCCCAATCGGCTCTACGCTACCGTCGATGCGCCCGAACTTGGCGGGGTCTATCGATCGGACGATGCAGGCGAAACCTGGACACGCTTCAATAAAGATCCGCGATTATGGGGCCGTGGCAGCGATTTCGCCGAAGTAAAAGCGCATCCTACCAACCCCGATATTCTATTCATTGCCGATGTAGCTGCGTGGAAATCTGAAGATGGGGGCAAAACCTGGAATGATTTTCGGGGCGCACCAGGTGGCGATGACTATCACCGGCTCTGGATCAATCCGAACGACCCTAACACGATGCTGCTGGCTGGCGATCAGGGAGGGATCATTACAGTAAATGGCGGCCAAACATTTAGCTCGTGGTACAACCAGGCAACGGCGCAGTTTTACCACGTGAGCACCGATAACAGTTTCCCCTATAACGTGCTTGGTGGCCAGCAGGAAAGCGGATCGGTTGGCATTGCCAGCCGGGGCAACGATGGACAGATTACCTTTCGGGAGTGGCATCCGGTGGGCGTCGAAGAATATGGCTACGTAGCCGCCGACCCACTCGACCCCAATATTATTTATGGGGGAAAAATCACCAGATTCGACAAACGAACCGGCCAGGTGCAGAACATCGCGCCCGAAGCGGTACGTAGTGGTAAGTACCGATTTGTGCGGACCGCCCCGGTTCTGTTTTCGCCCATTGATCCCAAAACGCTTTATTTCGCAGGCAACGTACTGTTTAAAACGCAGAATGGTGGAAACGCCTGGCAGGTAATCAGTCCCGATCTCACCCGCGAGACCTATCCTGACATTCCCGAAAGCGTGGGGGACTATAGAACCGAGGCTATGAAAACTATGCCTCAACGGGGCGTTATTTATACCATAGCCCCGTCGTTCAAGGATGTGAATATGATTTGGATCGGCACTGACGATGGCTATATTCAGGTCACCCGCGACGGGGGTAAAACCTGGACGAATGTTACCCCGCCCGGTGTTGGTTCCTGGAGTAAAGTGTCAATTATGGAGGCTGGGCATTTTGATGTAAATACCGCTTATGCCGCCGTGAATCGCATCCGGTGTGATGACATGCGTCCGCATATCTATCGGACACACGATGGGGGTAAAACCTGGCAGGAGATCGTAGCCGGTTTACCCAACGATCCAATTAATACCGTTCGCGAAGACCCTGTCCGTAAAGGCTTGCTGTTTGCCGGGTCAGAAACCGCGGTTTACGTCTCGTTTGATGATGGCGATCATTGGCAGTCGCTCCGGCTGAACATGCCCGCTACGTCAATTCGCGATCTGGTCATAAAAGACAATGATCTCGTCATTGGTACTCACGGCCGGTCGTTCTGGATTCTGGACGATATTAGCCCGTTGCGCCAGTTGACTACCGATCTGACAAAAAATGCGGCTATTCTTTATAAACCTCAACGGGCTTACCGCGTTCGGTGGAACATGAACACCGATACACCACTACCGCAGGAAGAACCGGCTGGGCAAAACCCGCCAGATGGGGCGATCATTAATTACTACCTCGCTACAGAGGCTAACTCGGTTGTTACGCTGGACATCCTGAATGCAGGCGGTAACATAATTCGTAAATACCGCAGTGATGAAAAGCCCTACAACGTACCGGATGTGAATCTGCCGTCGTACTGGATTCGGCCGCAGCAAATTTTATCGGGCAAGGCGGGTGCCCACCGCTTCCAATGGGATATGCATTATACCCCGCTGGATATGCCCCCTTCGTATCCAATTGCGGCTACGTATCATCAGACGGCTCCCGATCCTACATCGCCCTGGGTGTTACCCGGAACCTATACAGTTAAACTGACAGTCAATGGCAAAGTGTATACCCAACCGCTTACCATAACAATGGACCCGCGTAGTAAGGCCAGCCCGGTTGTATTGAAGCAGCAACATGATCTGTCGGTAGCTGCCTACGAAGGCCGGAAACAGATAATTGGATTATTGGGCGACATGCAGAAAATACAAACCTCTGCTGCTTCTGACACGCAGAAAAAAAGTCTCGATGCCCTCAAAACCAGTTTAACAAGTTTGAATCGGGCGTTCAACTCTATTTTTGGCGTGCTTCAGGATGCCGACATGCCACCGACCACGCAAGCGATAGCGGCTGCCAACGAAGCGCAGACTACCTTGAAAAAAATGTTAGCTCAGTGGACGCTTCTTAAAAATAACAAGTAGTATCAAACTGGCCATCTACGATGTTGAAGCATCGGCCGCCCGGGTACTCAGTACAACAAAAAAGGTAGTTTAAACCGCTGGTCAGCGGTTTAAACTACCTCATGCAACGTAGATTGACGTCGAAAATGTTTGTTTACGGGATAATTGCCGGAATATGTTGCTCGGTTACAAGCCTGTTGAATTCAGGCACCTCTCGCTCGATAACTTCCTTCAATTGACCGATTGATGTATTAACCTGCTTTTCCAGCGTTTCATACACGACATAAGACGACTTGGTAGGCTTCGTATCAGCCGAAGATACCACTGAGCTAACCCCCGACATTTTATCGTTCAACCGGATTGGGTACGCTAATGCATCCTGACCTGCTTTCGACTTGGGCTGCATCATGGTTGATTCCAGCTTATCCAGTTTGTCCAGAATAGGTTGCGTCACTTTCTTGAACTTAGCGATCGTTACAGTGTCTTTCACCTCTTTCATGTAGCTGCTGATCTGGTTCCGAATCTGGCGAAGTTTGTTGATCGACTTGTGCGTCTCCGACAACTTATTGTTGATCTTCATTAACAGATCGAACTGTTCCTTATAATCAGCATCGGTAAGTTTCAGACGCGGATCTTTCAGAATTTCAACGGGTTGCTCAGCCACCAGCGAGTCGCCCAGCAGCAGCCGAACTTTGTATTTGCCCGGCACGGCCTTGGCGCCAATGCCCCGACCCGTCCACATGACGTTGATGCCATCGACGGCCGTTACGTCCGGGTAGCGCATGTCCCACACAAAAGCGTTCATGCCCGCCACTGCCGGAGCCGTTCCGGGACGCGTCATGGTTGGATCGTTGTAAAACTCCTTCGCGATTTTCAGCGGCTGTCCTTTTTTGTCTTTCGTGCTCGAATACGTGATGATCGTATCGTTCGTGCTGGTCATAAACAGCAACTTCAATTCTTTTGTCGGTGCCTTTTTCAGGTAATACCGAACGATGACGCCATTCGGAGCATTTTCACCTTCGTCCAGAATTGGGCCACCCCGGCCACCGCCCGCACCGCCTTCCATGCGATAAGCCGGGCGGGGTTTATATAAATGGGCCGTTTTTTTAATGAGTGCGGGCTGCTGATCCGCAATTTCGTGCAACGGCGTTACGTCATCCATAACCCAGAACGCGCGGCCGTGTGTAGCAATGACCAGATCCTTATCGCGTTTGTGAACCTGCAAGTCGCGGACTGGCGTAACCGGCAAATTCAAACTCAGTTTCTGCCAGGATGCGCCGTCGTTGAAGGACACATAAATACCGCGTTCGGTACCGGCATACAACAAGCCAGCTTTGTTCGGGTCTTCCCGGACGACATGGCAATAGTCATCGGCAGGAATACCCGCCGAAATTGATGTCCAGGTTTTACCATAGTCGGTCGTTTTGAACATATACGGTTTGCGGTCACCCGACATATATCGTTTAGCCGCTAGGTACGCCTTGCCTTTCACATGATCGGATGGGTGCACCATGCTCATGATGGCCCACTCCGGCAGCATGGACGTTGGGGGCGTGATTTTCTGCCAGCTTTTGGCACCATCACGGCTGATGTGCATCAGGCCATCATCGGAACCCGCCCAGAACACGTCCTTTTCCACCGGTGATTCGGCGAAGGTAAATATCGTTGGAAACGTCTCGGCACCCGTATTGTCTTTTGTGATCGGGCCACCCGTATCACCCTGCGTTTTGGGGTCGTTGCGGGTTAAGTCGGGGCTGAGATCTTCCCACGAATGCCCATAATCCATACTCCGGTGCACATACTGCGACGTAACATAGAGGGCTTTGCTGTCGTGCGGAGAGAACACAATGGGGAACGTCCATTGAAAGCGATACTTCCGGTCGGAAGAAGGCGCTCCCATGCTATAATCGGGGTACACGTTAATTCGCTGGTTCTGGTCCGTATCCTTGTCGTAGCGGGTAATCAGCCCATCGTAGCTACCACCAAACGTGATTTGTGAGTTGTTAGGGTCCGGTGTAATGTAACCCGACTCGCCACCCGCCACTGTATACCAGGCACTTGGCCCGATGGAGAATTCCGTTGTCCGGCTGGCAATGCGAATGGCCGAGTTATCCTGCTGAGCGCCGTACAAATTATACGGGAAATCATTATCGAGCGAGACATGGTAAAACTGCGACGTAGGAATGTCGATGTCCGAGAACGTAGCACCGCCATTGTAGGTCACTTCGGCACCACCATCATCGGCGATAATGAAGTTCTGGGCATTTTTTGGATTCCACCAGATATCGTGCGTATCGCCGTGGTGAACCTCTATAGTCTTGAATGTCTTGCCACCATCATACGACTTCAGCGCATTCACGTTCAGAATAATGAGGCCATTCTCATTCTGCGGATCGGCGGCCAGCATCATGTAGTACCAGGGACGCTGCCACAGGTTTTTGTCTTCATTGATCAATTGCCAGTTCTCGCCCGCATCATCGGAGCGATACAAACCACCTTTCGCATTTTCAATCATGGCATACAGGCGATTGGAGTTAACCGGCGAAACCGTAATGCCAATCTTACCCAGCAAGCCTTTCGGCATACCTGGCTTATCATGCAGGCTGGTCCACGTATCGCCCCCATCGGTTGATTTATACAAGCCACCGCCCGTTCCACCGCTGCTCATCATGTAGCTGTTGCGGTACGCCTTCCACATGGACGCGTATAGAATCGACGGATTATTGGGGTCAAGTTCAATGCAGGCCGCGCCTATACTGTCGCCTTTGGCGAGAATGTGTTTCCAGGTTTTGCCTCCGTCCATAGTCCGAAAAACCCCTCGTTCCTTGTTCGGTGCAAATGGGTTTCCCAGCGCACCGACATAGGCTATATCAGGATTTTTAGGGTGTATTTCAATGTTACTCACGGCATCGGCCAGCTTCAGCCCCACGTGTTTCCAGGTTTTTCCGGCATCCGTTGACTTATAGATTCCGTCACCGTTGGCGATGTTGCTACGGATATCCGGTTCACCCATACCCACATAAATGATGTTTGGGTCAGACTGGGCAACGGCAATAGCGCCTACCGAACTGGATTTAAACGTACTATCTGAGATGCTGTTCCAGTTGGCACCGCCGTCGGTAGTTTTCCATACGCCACCACCCGTCGCGCCAAAGTAGTACGTAAGTGGCTGGTCGGAATGACCCGCTGCTGCCAGCGAGCGCCCACCTCGAAACGGCCCAATATTACGCCATTTCAAGCCATTAAAGAGGCTGTCGGAGGAGGCCTGAACAGGCGCAGCCGTCGATTTAGGTTTTCGTTGAGCCAGTGCAGGATCGGTAAGCAGTAGGGCCGCTACCATAGCTCCGGCAAAGGAAGTAAAGTAATGAGACATAGAGATTGGGTTAAGAAATTTCCCTGCGGCAGGGCAAGGGACTTGGTCAGCAATTAAATTCTCGGATACCTGGAGTAGTGGAGAACTTCCTGTTGAGGAATTATTAAGGAGAGTTCATGTACAGGTCTGCGTAGTTTGGCTTATGGTACAAGAAAAAAATGTATTCCCGTTTCCGAACATACCAGGCACAACATCACCTCCGGGAGTACAGAATTTCTGTCGGCGCTGGTATAGTCGTACGTTAACTACTTGTGCATAGTGCACACAAGCCAGGTTTGGATAGGTGAAACGCCATGCCTGACTCCGCTTGACTGGAAACGGTCATTATGGTTCTTTTTTGGGGAAATGGGTTCAAAAAATCCACTTATACTGATACGTCAATCTATACCTTCTGCAAACCCGATTCAAATATTCACTACTATTTTCAGTAAACCCAATTTTAATTACTAATTAATCTTACGCTAAAATTAATTAATAATAAAAATTATATATATCAAAAAAATAGTTCTAAAATAATGACAAATAGCAGGTACTCCAGCATTAATTAGTTCAGTTGCCAGCCGTATAATTGACGAAAAATACGACCGGTATTTCTAAAAAAGGCTAAGTGATTTTGTAGGATAAAATTTGCGTTCCCTACGGCAAGTCCCTACATTAGCAAGCGAAAATCCGTTGACATCCCGCATTTGGCAAAATACTATTTTGTCTACTCATAAAATAGTATTTTCTTATTTTATGTCTATTCTTATCCAAGAATACGGCAATATGGTTTTGTACCATCCTCAATGCTACGTGTTAATAGTACGTTCATTCTTTTTTAGACAAATTCCAAACTGGAACTAGTGTGGACTGAAAATCGTCGGCTTATATCACCTTTTTTAATCTAGTTTTAATCTAAAAATCGCCTTATGGCAGCAGTCTACATGATGAGACAAACATCTCTACTCATTTTCTTATTGTGCCTATCAACCATGTCCCTGTTTGGTCAGACGCGTACGCTTACTGGCAACGTAACCAACAGCGAAGACGGCACCGACTTGCCAGGCGTAAACGTGGTTTTGAAAGGGACAAGTACGGGCGTAACCACCGACGCCAACGGGGCGTTCAAGCTGGCCGTTCCAAATCAGGGGGGAACGCTACTCTTCTCATCGATCGGATTTCAGGCGCAGGAAGTAGTTATTGGCAACCTCAGCAAAGTGACGATCAAACTGTTGCCCGACACCAAGCAACTGTCGGAAGTGATTATCACCGGCTATGGCACCCAAGCGCAGAAAACGCTAACGGGCTCGATTGCCTCAGTGAGTGGCAAATCCATTGAGAATATCCCGGCGCCCAGTAGCGACCAACTCCTGCAAGGGCGGGCGGCCGGTGTTCAGGTGAGCGCCAACTCCGGTACGCCCGGTGGCGGGATGCAGGTACGCGTCCGGGGGACAACATCCATCAACGGCTCCAGCGACCCTTTGTACGTAGTAGATGGTATTCCAATTCAATCGAACAACCTGTCTGGTATTGGGCTGGGCGGTAGTACGACAAACCCGATCGCGGATATTAACCCGGCCGATATTGCCTCGATGGAAATCCTCAAGGATGCCTCGGCAACGGCTATTTATGGTGCCCGGGCAGCCAATGGTGTTGTACTGATTACGACCAAACGGGGTGCCAACAAAAAAGCGAAAATCAGTTTTGGTACATATCAGGGCACGCAACAACTCTGGCGTAAACCCGCTGTTGTTGACGGGCCTACGTTCGAAACGCTCATTAACGAAGCGAACGTAAACAACGGGCAAAAACCTACTTATGCGAATCCGGCTGGTACGACAAACAGCAATTGGAGCGAGCGCATCTTTCAGGATGGCGCACTCCGCAACTATGACCTGTCAATTGCCGGGGGCAGCGAGAAAGTCCAGTATCTGGTGTCGGCCAATAATTTCTTTCAGGAAGCGGTGGTGAAAGGATCGGACTTCAAACGAACTAGCGGGCGTGTCAATCTTGATTTTACCCCGATTGACAAGGTCAAGGTAGGAACGAGCGTTCTGTTTGCCCGAAGCACGCGCAATCTTATCCGGAGCGACGATAATATTTCCGGTGCGCTGTCGGGTGCGTTTTTCCTGCCACCGAATCTGCCTTTCTACCAGGCCGACGGTTCTTACACTAAATTTGGTACGTTCGAGAATCCAATTGCCGCCGTTGAGAACAACAATATCAAGATGAATACGAATCGGTTTCTGGCCAACGTATACGCTCAATATGATATTCTACCCGGCCTGAATCTACGGAGCACCTTTAGTCTTGATTACTCGAACATTCAGGAGGATTTATACGACAATACATTTCTGAATAACGGCGCTTCCCGGAACGGGTTCGGCCAGTCGCTTAACTCGCGGGACAATAACTGGATTCAGGAGAACGTATTGACCTACCAGCGCTCGTTCGGCGATCATTCCATCAATGCACTGGTTGGGACGTCTATGCAGGAATCGACCTTTGATCGGACTACGGCCACTGGCGAGCAGTTTCCGAGCAACGACTTCACCCGGATTATCTCGGCAGCTGTGCAACGGGGTACGTCCGAGGGCACTAGCTGGGGCATTTCTTCGCTGTTTGGACGTATCGTTTACGATTACAAAAGCCGGTATCTGGCAACGGTCAATGTCCGGCGTGATGGATCCTCCCGCTTTGGCCGCGACAATCGCTGGGGTACGTTCCCATCGGTGGCGTTAGGCTGGCTTATCTCCGAAGAGTCATTCATGAAGGACCTGTCGTTTCTGAACGTGCTTAAAATTCGGGGGAGTTACGGGCTTACGGGGAATCAGAGCGGTATCACCAACTTCCAGTCGATTGGCTTATGGGGCGGTAATCTGGACGATCTGGGTGCGCCGTCTGGCTCATCAGCCTATGTCGATCTACCGGGTACGGCGCCTATCCAACTGGCCAATCAGGATCTGAAATGGGAAACAACGACCCAAACCAACGTTGGTTTAGACCTGGGCATCATCAAGAATCGGGTGAAAATTACCGCCGATTACTACGTTAAAAACACAACTGATCTGTTGCTGGCCGTTCCAGTGCCCCGTACGTCCGGGTTTAATACCTTAGTGCAGAACTACGGAGCCGTTCAGAACAAAGGGTTTGAACTGGGTATCAACGCCGATATTTTGAAAGGCGACAACCAAAAAATTGGCTGGAATGTCAACTTCAACATTGCCACCAACACGAACAAACTAACCAAACTGGCGGCCCCATTTACGGTCTACAATCGGGACATCTACCGCTACGAGGAAGGCTATTCGATGTACTCGTTTTATCTGCATGAGCAAACGGGTGTAAATCCGGAAACGGGCGCGCCTATTTGGACAGATGTAAACGGCGATGGTAAGTTTGACGCGAACGTTGACCGGAAAATTGTGGGCAACGCTAACCCTAAATTCTTCGGCGGCATCACGAATACATTGAATTTCAAAGGCTTCGACCTGATGTTTTTCTTCCAGTATTCGTCGGGCAACAAACAACTGCACTGGAACCGATTCTTTGGTGAGCACGGCGGAACACGAAACACGAACTTCATGACCAGCCAGCTCGACCGTTGGCAGAAGTCGGGCGATCAGACAATGATCCCCAAAATGACCGCTGAAAACTACGCGGGTAACCTCCGTCCATCGCGGTTTCTGGAAGATGGTTCATACATGCGGTTGAAGAATATTTCGCTGGGGTACACGCTGCCGAAACCGCTGCTGGATAAACTCCATCTGTCGAATTTGCGGATCTACGTCTCAGGTCAGAATGTGCTGACGTTCACGAAATACACCGGCCTGGACCCTGAAATGACCGGCACCGCATCGACCAACCTGACCCAGGGAATCGAGTTCTTTACGATGCCACAACCTAAGGTATACATGGCTGGACTCAATGTTAGTTTCTAACGCCAACTGACGCTATTTTTTTATGAATGACCTGAAAAAGAGGCCGTTCACTAACCGACTTTGTATCATGAAACCTATTAATACTCTTTTACTGGCGGGGCTGGTCAGTGTGTTTTCTGCCTGCAACGTACTCGATCAGTTGCCACAGGCCGAAGTAGCCGAATCAATTGCCGTGACGAATAAAAAAGGCGCTAATGCGGCTCTGGCGGGCTTGTATAACCAGCTTCAGGACGGCAACTATTATGGGCGTAATTTTCAACTGATGGGCGACGTAGCATCCGACATCTCGCAGAGTGTGGGCACCTGGGATTTTTACCGGGAAATGGATACCTACGTAACCGCACCTGCCAATCGGGAGAACGCGGCACTCTGGACGCGCGGCTATCGGGCCATCAACATCGCCAATACGCTGATCGCTAATGTGCCAAACCTGGCAGACCTGACCACTGCCGAAAAGAATGCATTACTGGGCCAGGCGTACTTCCTGAGAGGGCTGGTTTATTTCGACCTGACTCGGGTATATGCAGGCGTGCCAGACGTAGTAGGTACGTTGGGAATTCCCATTGTTCTGACGCCCTCAAAAACTGTTGATGAAACCTTGTATCCAAGTCGGCCTACATTAAAAGCCTCTTACGATCACGTGGAAAGCGATCTTGTAAAATCACTCGAATTGCTGCCGGAGGCCTACGCGTCGGATATCACCACACGGGCACAGGCGGTTAAAGGCACGGCCAAAGCCTTGCTATCACGGCTTTATCTGTACCTTAAACAACCTACCAAGGTGTTGCAATACGCAAATGAAGTGATTGCCGACCCGAAATACGTACTGCAAACGTCCTACGAAAGTATCTTCTCAGGGAAGTTCACAGCGGAATCCGTCTTCGAGCTGAACTTTGGTAGTACCGACCAGAGTGGCATGCGCAACTGGTATTTCCCGTCGAGTCTGGGCGGTCGGGGTGACATTGCTATTCACGAGAGCTTTTATCAGGAGTTGATCGCCAACCCAAAGGATGTGCGGGGCAAGATGGTAGCCCGCGACAACACAGTAAATGTATATTATTCAACAAAATACCAGAAGGCGGGTAATATTGACAATGCCCATATTATTCGTATTGCGGAAATCTATCTAAACCGGGCCGAAGCGCGTGCTCAAACCGGTGATCTGACGGGTGCCTTAGCTGACCTGAATAAAATCAGAAACCGGGCGGGCGTAGAAAGTCTGACCCTTACGGGCGTGCAGCCAACGCTGGAAGCCATCTGGCAGGAACGTAAACTGGAACTGGCATTTGAAGGTCACCGCTTCTTCGACCTCGTTCGCACGAACCAGGCATTGACGAAACTGGTGCAGGTAAGCCGCAAAAACGGGCCACCCGTTACGTTGAGCAATGCCGGTCGGCAAATTTTCCCAATTCCCCTGGCTGACATCGACTCGAACAAGAAACTGGTTCAGAACGATGGGTACAAATAGGGGAGCTATTTTGCCCAGATACTGCCTGTAGACACTCATTTCAACGTGCCTTCGCCCAGGAAATGCCACCTGGCGTTGACTGGGCGAAGGTATACGGTTTCTCTGTTTGAAAATCCTGATTGTCATATTGCTGTTGTTTTCGCTTGGCGTTCCTTTCTGGGGGACGTATACGATTCTGCAATCCCAAAAAAAAGAGGTAAAAGAGGAGGTTACCGAGCAGCTTCGTAGGGGCATCGATACCAATGAACTTGTGCTGCTGAAATTTTCTGTTTCAGATAGTAAAAAGCAACTTCACTGGGAACACGATTGGGAATTTGAGTATAAAGGCCAGATGTATGACCTCATCGAAGCAACCGTGAAAGGCGATAGTATCTGGTATAAATGCCTGTGGGATAAAGAAGAAACCCGCCTGAACAGGCAACTCGAAAAGTTAATGACGTGGGTAGTCGGGTCTACTGCCGAAGCAGGTGGCTCGGATGAGCAGTTCATTTTCTTAAAGCCGCTCTACTATCAGGAACTCACCCATTGGCAGGCAAAGCCGGCTTGTTTGTGTATGGCCCGCGTTGGTTACGATTTCACTAACCTTCCGCTAATACGTATCGCTCTGGCTCCGCCCCTTCTCCCGCCGGAATCATAATTTCATGTACTGGATTTCCACTTGTCAGCGTCTGAAAATGAAGCTGACTAAGGGTCTATTTATCTGTATGTTATGAAACTGATTCATGAGAAATGAAAAAATATATAATTCTCGGTTTATGGCTGGGCGCTTACCTCACAAGCTACGCTCAGGAGATAACCGTGAAAGATCAACAGGATTACAGACCACTCGAACGGGCAACGCTTTCGAGTGAAAACCCCAAAGCGTCAGCCATTACAGATGCGAATGGGAAAGTAAATATTTCGACATTTAAAGGCGCTACCCAAATTCAGGTTCGGATGGTTGGATACGAAACACAACTCCTGACGTACGACGAGTTGGCCAAACCGAACGGGTTTATCTACGTAAAGCCAGCATACATTTCGCTGGATCAGGTGGTTGTAACGGCTAATCGCTGGAATCAGTCGAGACGGGATATTCCCGCCAAAATCACCACGATTTCAGCTAAGGACGTAGCCTTTCAGAATCCGCAAACGGCGGCTGACTTGTTGGGTATGTCGGGCGAGGTGTTTATTCAAAAAAGTCAGCAAGGGGGTGGCAGTCCGATGATTCGGGGCTTTTCGACCAACCGGCTGTTGATTACCGTCGATGGCGTACGCATGAATACGGCTATTTTTCGGAGTGGCAACCTGCAAAACGTGATCTCACTCGACCCGTTCGCAATCAGTAATACCGAAGTACTGTTTGGGCCAGGCTCGGTTATGTACGGGAGCGACGCCATTGCGGGTGTGATGAGCTTTTATACGCTGACGCCTAAACTGTCCACAAGTGCCAAAACCTTCGTGTCGGGTTCTGCCTTGGGTCGTTATTCCTCGGCCAATGGTGAATTTACGGGTCATGCTGATGTGAATGTCGGCTGGCAAAAGTGGGCTATCGCCACCAGTATATCCCACAACAATTTTGGCGATTTGCGCATGGGCACGAACGGTCCGAATGAATACCTGCGAAAGGAGTACGTGGAACGAATGGATGGCAAAGATGTGGTCATCACGAACTCTGATCCTCAGATACAACGCCCAAGCGGGTATTCACAGCTTAATTTGACCCAGAAAGTACGCTTCAAACCAACCGAAACGTGGACGGTTGATTATGGGTTTCATTACTCAAACACCTCCGATTATGCCCGCTATGACCGGTTGCTGCGCTACCGGCGTAACCTACCACGTAGTGCCGAATGGAATTACGGGCCGCAGGAATGGATGATGAACAACCTAACGATGACGCACACCAAATCAGCGGGTATCTACGATCAGATGACGGTTCGGCTGGCGCATCAATTTTTCGAAGAAAGCCGGATTGACCGCGATTTAAACACGCCCCAGCGCCGAACTACGCTGGAAAAAGTCAATGCCTTCTCGGCCAGCGTCGATTTCAACAGGCAGGTTGATCCGAAACAGCGCGTATTTTATGGTGTTGAAGCGATCTACAACGATGTTGTTTCCACCGCTACCAATCTGGATATCGTCACCAAGGTTACGACGCCCGGCGCTCCCCGTTATCCGAAATCGAACTGGGCGTCCTATGCGGCTTATCTGACGTATCAGTTGAAAGCCAGCGATCAGTTGACATTTCAGGCCGGTGCCCGGTACAACCAGTTTGTCCTGAATTCTCAGTTCGAGACTACGTTTTATCCGTTCCCGTTTACCTCGGCTAAACTCAATAATGGAGCACTCACGGGTAGTGCTGGACTCGTTTACAGTCCATCGGAATCCTGGATGCTCAGTGCTAATCTGGCGACAGGTTTCCGTTCGCCCAATGTGGATGACATCGGTAAAGTGTTCGATTCGGCACCGGGCTCGGTTGTGATTCCAAATCCATCGCTCAAAGCTGAATACGCATATAATGCCGAAATTGGCATAGCTAAAACAATTGGCAGTTCGGTGAAAGTGGACGTAACGGGTTATTATACCTTGCTGGACAACGCGCTGGTACGTCGCAATTTTACGCTGAACGGCCGCGACAGCATTGTGTACAATGGCGAACTCAGTCAGGTGCAGGCAATCCAGAATGCAGCGCAAGCCAGGGTATATGGATTACAGGCCGGACTCGAAATCAACCTTCGAAATGGGTTCCGGTTATCGTCGCAGTTTACGTATCAGAAAGGCGACGAAGAACTGGACGATGGCACAACCAGCCCACTTCGGCACGCGGCTCCTTATTTTGGCGTTACCCGACTAAGTTACACCGCCAAACGGCTACGTGCCGAATTGTATGGCGTCTACAACGGCGGGGTTACCAACAAAGGATTAGCCCAGGAAGAGCAGGGCAAAGATTACATGTATGCCATTGACGCTGATGGAAAGCCGTATTCGCCAAGTTGGTACACGTTGAATCTTAAGGCTCAGTACCAACTGCTGAACTACCTGTCGATCAACGCCGGACTGGAAAATCTGACCGATCAGCGGTACCGGCCTTATAGCTCAGGACTTGTGGCTCCGGGCCGAAACTTGATTGTTTCAGCCCGAGCAACGTTTTAGTGATGTCTTAGTGTCAATAAATCGACGGAGTTTAACTCGTCGATTTATTGACATTATCCGTTCTCTTCAGCTACTCTAGCCATTTTTTGACGGCGCATTCGTTTGGCCGTATTACCAATAGAAACCTTTAACCGAATAGCCGCAAAGCAGCCACTTACGGTCGTGTTCAGCCGTTTGGCGGGTTCATTTACAATCTCGCACTGAAATCAAAAGCTGGTACGCGCACTATTATCTACTCAGGAAAATATACCAAGGTTTTCGTGGACGAATTCTAGGGTGATCTAAATTGACACTACTAACTCGTTTGTTGCATAGTCTAAATCCAACAGTAAATTCCACCAGCGCTTTTCTGAATGCCCTTTTTTAATAAATGTCCAATTTTATCCGTCGCATACGATCGTACATATTTGGACAATCTGACACTTACTCGGTAGCGGGTTGAATAATCTCTCGAATGGAGGCCCAGCCTGTTGGGCTCTGTTTATAACGGACGTACACAACCTGCGCACGCCCTTTAAAGAAGAATGGCTCTCCCCCCTTTTTTGGAATACCTTTAATCGTAAAAAGAGCCTGTTCAATAGCGGTGTCTCCCTGAATGAACAGACTCTCGACCTGGTTGTCTTTGAATTCCAGAGTAAACCCTTGAAGCGTTCCTTCCAGATCGACTTTCACCGCATCACGTCCTTTTAAATACTTCGTATAACTAAGCGCTTTAACGACGTCAGGATGATGATAAGTAAGAATAGCAGCTACATCCCCACGTGCGAAAGCGGTCCGAATGGCCTGGCTTGTTTTTTCTAATGAGGCCCTATCTGTTGTTGATTGAGCAAAGGTCTTGGTAAAGGGACTCACTATAGTCAGTAAAGCAACAGTTAGGAGCAGGCATCCTGGGGTTTTCATACGGCAGATTTATTTGTTTGCTAAAGATGCAGTAAATCCCCAAGCGTTGCCTGTTACTCGCTCATTAGTTTACGTTTATTCATGAATAACCTTCTCTACCACAACGTATGATAGCGTATTTCACTCCAACACTATAGAATAGTTTGTAAAGCTCAACCAGGAAACGTGCAATTCGTCAAAAGCGGCTAAATATCCCTTGACTGCCGACGGCTTACCTGGTACGTAAGAATATAGGCTGCCTGAATGAGTAACTATATAGGTATTTATTCGCGGAGCCATGGAAAGTAAGCCAACGTGTTTGTTGCCATTTCGTAATACGTATCATGGCGTCGGACGTCAAGGCTGGGTTGACCTACTAGTAGATCAATACCCATATGAACTGGTTACACAAATGCCATTTTACCAACCTGGACCAGAGTATACCTGACTGCGTGTATTGTGGCAGGATATGGGATAGATTCACTGCTTGAATTAATCTCCAATTGAGCGGTTTTCTTGCTGATGGGTTGTGCTTACAGTAACACAAAGGAAACGGGCAGGCTAGTCCGCACATTCACTGGCTTGCCGTTTAGCTGCCCAGGGCTCCAGGCTGGCATGGCTTTGATAACCCGGAGCGCTTCCTCGTCGCAGCCTCCTCCCACGCTTTGCTTAACCTGCACATCCGCAATACGGCCATCACTAGTCACCACAAAGCTGACTATCACTGTGCCCTCTATCTTGGCGCGTTGGGCTTCGGCCGGATACCGTAGATTTTTCATCAGGTACTGGCCAAGCCCTGCCTGGCCACCCGATGGAACCGGCGGCTGGTCAACCACCGTATAGACGTTGCCCACAATAGCATTGCTGTCTGGTTCAACTTCTTTTTTGCACATCAATAGCAGCGCCATAAAGAGCCCTGCCAGTGGATAGAGAAAAAGACTTCGCGGAGTTACTGATACGTTTCTCATGTGAAAAAATGGGTGATTCGAACTGTAAAATTCCCGAAAAGTGGTTTTGCGGTTTATATAGAACTGACGCTACGGAAGCGGTCGTCTTGATACGTAGACAACGGCAGGCATCGTGTCCTCACAACAGTAAAAGCCGTTAGTCTCCGGTTGATAAGTACCACCCGAAGCAGCTACATACACCCGATTTTTCGTATCGACATACAAGTTGATGAGACGATGTTTAAACGGAAATCGGACCGTTTGTCTGGTACCTGTATCCTGCTTCCTAATTTCAGATGGATTGACGTAACTAGTCGTTGAGCCGGGAGCCGTTGGTGTACTATAGGCTTGAATAGAATACACCGTACCGGTTGATGCCTTCACCATCCCGATGGGCAAAATGTCATCCAGGTACTGCTTGTAGTATTTAGAATAGTAATCCCAGGTTTGTCCATAATCAGCCGTGAAATACAGAGGGTCGCAGGCGCCCAGCAGAGTACCCTGCCGATCATACCTTATGCCATTCATGGCAAAGGTGGTGTCATTGCGGACGAATAACCCAGGGATTGGCCCCTGAAAGTCTTTGGATTCCCGCCAGCTCTTCCCCTGATCGGTGCTGTAGTAGGCTTTTGACCAAGTAGAAACGAGTAATGTTTTATCAATATCGCCTGCAATAGCATACGCTTCCCGCCCTGTTGGTATTTCCAGCCTGATCCAGTCAGGGTCTTCTGCGCTGGTTGCCGGGGACGTGATTGGTGAGTCATTATGCATGCAGGAAACAGTCACCAGTAAAACCGTCAGAAACAGAAATACCTTCTTTACAACGAGTATATCCATTTGATTTAGGGAATTAATGCGTTTACGTCAGATGATCAAATAACGCTTCCTTTCACTGTCGAAAATACCCATTGATGAAAAGTGATTCCTTCATGAGGTATTAAATTATTGTTATGAAACGGCCTATGTACCATAAGGTTCATTTCTGTTACCCGGGGGATTTTTGTGAACCAGCAGTACATAGAATCAAGCCGCATACGTGGCTTGTTGATGGAAAATTTAACGCGTTTTGGTGTACATATACAGTAAAGGCCAGAGCAGTGCTCCGGCCTTTACCAGCAACTTCTACCAAGATTAAGTGGGTAGATTATTTATCGTAATTCGTATTCTGCGGATCAAAATTAGTCCAGCCAGTCAGCCAGTTCTCCGTATTGAAAGCACCCCGGTACGGAGCTGCTGTAAAAAACGCATCGGCCAGTTTACCACCGGTAACCGCATTAGCCGCCACCAATAAAGGTGATGTAGCCTGTGGTAGGAAGTTAGGGGCGGTCAGGTTAAAGTTCTGAGCGTTCAATAGTAACGACGTGATGTCGGTTCCTATAATCTGATTCTTACGAGCAGCCAAATTGAAATACGCTTGCGCATCGGCTGTCGTAATGTCGCCAACACCACGTACCACCGTCGTTGAATTTGGAATTTCAGAATTGCCCAATACAATTCCCTGTAATTCCAGACCGCCGTTCGCCGTGTTTGCTAACGTACCAGCCGTCGTACCTTCCAGCCGTAGACCTTCTGGAAATCCGGTAAAGACGGAGTTATAAATGCTGATCGACGTATTCCGACGCAGGTGCATAGCCGCCCGGTAAGCGCCTGAACCACCTGGCGTGTTGGCACTGCTGGGTACGCCAGGATTGAATGCAAACGCACTAAAATTAGCGAAAACCGGGGCTGTCTGAGGAAGCCCGGCAGGGGCTGGCACGCCCGGATCGAAGTTGTCCGATTCAAACGCTTCGGAACCCGATTGGTCAGCTACGTTCGGATCACGCAGGGCAACACCAAACTGCGCTTTACCTGAGTAGCCATAATCTGTATCAAAATCGTCATCGAAGGTACGTAGCGCAACCAGGTATCTGGCGTTAACTGTACCGCCAAACCATTCGAACGCATCGTCTCCACTATACGAAACCTGCACATGGTCGATGGTGGTACCCGAGCCAACCTGATACATGGTCAATCCGTTAATTTCGCTATTGGCCGTTGTGGACAACGCAACGCCCGGGAACTCAATCCGAACGTATTGCAATGTACCCGAATTGTCATTGGCCGTATTCAGGTTTGAATCGAACGTACCCCGGATACCTCCTTCGAAGCCAATGGTGCTACCTCGGTTGACGGGTGCACGACCGATCAGGACAACACCGCCCCAGTCGCCATATTTACGAGCACCTACTGCCTGAGACGACGTAAAAATAATGGGCGCAGCCGCTGTCCCCTTGGCTTCCAGACGCGCTCCTCTTTCGATGATCAGCGTGCCGGGGTGGTTCTGATTTTCAGGGTCCTGACTGGCATTGTACCCCCGGATAATAGTCCCTGGCTCAATGGTCAGCACGGCATTGTTCGATACGTAAACGTAGCCCTTCAGCGCGTAAATCTTGTTCGCCGTTAAGGTCTGGCTGGCTGTGATCGAATTAGCTAACGTAACAACCTCGCGATTCGAGATAGTGAAAGACGGTGACTGTACCGTCGTACCTCCCGACGAAAGCGAAATAGGACCGTTCTGTGCAGTTGTCGGTACAATCACGGTCATCGAGGTTGTCGTAGCTGCCGTTACCTGCGCGACAGCGTTGCCGGTAAACACAACCGAATTGCTGGTGGGTGTGGTATTAAAACTCGTTCCGGTAATCACAATTGACGCACCCACCGGAGCCTGTGCTGGATTGATGCTCGTAATAGAAAGTGGATCAGGTCCTGGCGTATCGTTGTTCTTACAGGCTGAGATGAACATCGTCAAGCCCAATGCGCAAAGCAGTGTGTACTGGAAGCGTTTGATAAAAAGCATAAATTGATTGGTTTAATTTGATTATTATTTTTTGTTGAGTAGTTATTATCAGGGCACTACGGTTCGTCGGCCGAAGGTGTACACACCCGTCAGGGTTACGTATTGACCCCGTCGGTAGTTGATGTAGTTCTGGTCCGCATCGGCACTGCGGGACGTTACGTCTTTACCGATCTTACGATCGCCGTTATAATCCTGAGCGAACCGGAACGGGGCGTTAAGGATGTCCTGGATACCTAACCGGACTTCAAATTGCTGTTTGATAGTCTTGCTAATGTTGAAATCCACTACGTGCCGGGGCATTTCGTAGGTGGTTGGGTCTTCAATATTACCCACCAGGAAAATACGTGGTCCCGCTACATTGTACAGCAGGTTGTACTGCCAGCCAGATGTAGGATTAGCGTAGTACAAACCCAGGTTTATGAGGTATGGCGACTGATTAGCCAACGCTCGCTTCCGGTCGGTACTGTTGCCGACAAGCTCAATAGCGCCACCAGCGCCTGGCGCTTCAATGAAATCGGCCGTTGTAACCCGGCTGTTTATGTACGAGGCATTTCCAACGATCTGGAGATTCTGGAGAAAGGTGCTACCAGAGTTGGCAAAGCCTTTCCGGAATTCAATTTCTACCCCATAATTCCGAGCTGCCAGTGCGTTGGTGAAGGTGAATATGAAGTTTCCGGGAATTGGAATCAGGAATGATTCTATTGGGTCTTTAAAGCTTTTATAGAAAGCCGTGATTGAGATTAATTCATTCGGAGTCGGGTAGAATTCATACTTCGCATCGAAGTTCTGGATAGTAGCGGTTTTGAGACGCGGATTCCCTATGACTTCAATCTGCCGGGCAAAATCATAATATCGGAACGGAGCTAATTCCCGCAATTCAGGTCGATTGACCGTGGAGGAGTAAGCGAATCGCAGATTTTGCTGTTCAGTCAGTTTGTAGGTGAAATTGACCGACGGTAGCGGGCTAAAAATGTTGTTGTCTACCAACGGTTTAACCGCCGACGTTAACCGAAGGGTCTGGTTATAGAACTCACCCCGAAAACCAAGCGTCAGGTTGGCCCGTGACCCGACATTCACATCACCCGATACGTAGCCAGCCGCGTAGGTCGTCTGGCCATTGTAGGAGTCATTATCAACCGTGCCATCCTGAAGGCTGAAGCTACCTTCACGGCCCGTTACGTTCTCGGGCGCTAACGCCTGGCCAATTTCCAGACCACTGATGTTATTGATCAGGCCAAACCGTTCGTAGCCGTAGAAACGGGCGGCAAAATCCCGATTCCGACGTTCGCCATAAACACCAGCCTTAATTCGGTTTGGCTCCCGGTCCGTTGGATTCCCGAAGGTGTGATCATAATTACCAATCAATGAAACCACCTGCTCATTCAACTTTGAGTAGAATCGGCCCAGGTTGAGCGGGCTGGGCTGAACAGGGACATTGAGCCGGAAGGGTTCCGGCTGGCCATCGGGACCTGTCGCACCAACGGGTCGGGTATATTGAGCCCGTTTCCAATCTGGCTCCCAACGACCCGAATAGCCATAACTGGCAATCCAGTTTACCTTGCTTAATTCGCTAAGGGAATGCTCTCCCGACACCTGTGTGTTCAGAATACTGCGATTCTCGAAACGTTCCGAATAACTCTGAACATCGACACCGTCAATGACAAAGCTTCCGTTCCGGACAACCGTTTCCGTCGAGCCTAGTTGATTATAGAGTGTTTTCCATTCCAGCGTAAAGCGGGGTGAAAAGCGGAAGGTCCAGTTATGTAAAATGCCTAACCGCGTATTCTGGGCATACGTAGCATCATTGTATTCCTGCTGAACGTCGTTGGCCGTTGTGTTTTCGTACAGCCGTAGATTAACGTCCTGGAACTGATTAGTCAAGGCGTAGTTGATGCTGGTCAGGTTGCTTATGCGTACGTTGCCCAGTTCGAATCGCCGACCGGTATTAACGGCAATCCGTACATCGGGGGCAACCGATATATTTTTCAGGCCCCAATCATTTGGCAACAGTCGAGCGTAGGAAGCCCGGCGTACCGAGCTTAAGCCATTAAATTCGCTTGCTTTAGCCGGGAAACTACTAGGTAACTGGCTCTTGGCATCCCACAAGCCCAGAAAACTCAACCCGCCCCGCGAATGCGTCTGGACGTTCTGGAACGTAGTATTCGCCCGGTATCCAACCGTTACGCCAACATCCGTAAAGTTTTGTTCGGGCCGACGTTTCGTGTAAATTTTGATCACTCCGCCCGCAAAATCGCCCGGCAGTTCAGCCGAGCCGGACTTGTAGACAATCATCCGGTCGAGGATGTTGCTGGGCACAATATCAAACGAAAACGAGCGGGATTCTACCTCGGTGGAGGGTGCTATTACGTCGTTAATCAGGACGTTGTTATAGCGAGTACCCAAACCACGAATCAGCACGAACCGGTTATCGACAATGCTCACGCCCGGCACCCGGCGGATGGCGGCAGCCGCATCCCGATCCTGCGATTTCTGAATCTGCATGGCCGAAATCCCCACCGCAATCGGCTTCAACTGTTTGATTTCGGTGATTACGGCAATCTCCGTATTGGTCGCTCGATTTCCCCGAACAACAACTTCCTGAAGGGCTTGCCCTTCCACCGTTAATTCCGTTTCAACAACGGTTGTATTCCCGGCTTCGACGCGAACATTGGGGATTTCCTTCGTCTTATAAGAAATGTAGGAGATGACAATTTTCTGGGTGCCAGCAGGTACGTTCGGGATGACAAAATTGCCCTCAACATCGGTGGTGACGCCCAGTTGCGTGCCGTCGATACGGACGGTGCAGCCGATAAGGGCTTCTTTCGTTTTTTCGTCCCGGATGGTGCCACGAACGGTGCCCAGGGGCGCATCTTTAGCCGCAATTGCGGCAACATATGAAAGAAAAAGGAGAAGAAATAAGATACTTCGATTCATCATGGTAGCTCGGATGTCGCTTTCGCACCGCAAAACTACCGGCCCGAGATTTCTCCGGGATTACCCCAATGTTATGTTCCTAGGGCATTTGTGTTAAGTTTTTTTAATCTGGTTTTAATCTCAAACTTGTTACCGTTAATTTGTTAATCAGTTGGCCTATAGTAGTCATCTCGTTACGTTAACTAGTTGTTAATCTGGTAAATAGGAATAAAAAGCCAGGAAAATATGGAAATCGGATCAGCCAATCTTTCTGTCAATAAGGCCAATAGTATAAATCTGTTGTGGGAATAAGGCATATTGTACCCTTGTTGGGCAGCCGCGAAAATTGTTAATACATGACACCTTACGAATGCGTCCTGACGAAGAAACTCACGCAGGCAATCGAACTTACTGACAACCTGTCGACAGTGGTGAAATCAATCGGGAATAAGACTGTTGACGAAGAGCCAATACTGCACGCGCTTATCAGACAGATTGAAGCCACCAATCAACAATTCGACAATCAATTGCTTCGTTACCGGGACCTTTACGAAAAGCGTATGCGATTGTCGGATGGAACGGATGGCTGTATAAAACACTTGACGGATAAGCTGTGGGAAGACATTGATTACCAGTTTAAAGATGGTACGTTAACCAATGACCTGATCAAGAGCCTGTACCGAAAAATTAATCGCTTACCACTCCACACGTTCCCAATTGATAAACGAAAACCGGTACTTCACAAAGACGTTCGCCTGCACGAGGACACCTACGCCTTGCTGGGCAGGTACTTTAGCTGGTTGGTTGATTTGTTACCAATGATCAATTTTACACCCATTCGCTCCTCTTACTGCCTGCATGAACTTCGGCAGCGGGCCAGTCAGTTTAATGCCCTATCGCAGCAAGCAATGGTTGAGTCAGAAAAATTGCGCGGTATCCAATTCGCTCAAAATCAGCTCTATAAACAATTGAATCAAGCCATGAGTGTTGCCAGGAGCCGTTTGCAGCTTTATAAACGGGAAGCGCAGCGAACAATAAAGTAGCCAGGTATAAAACAGGCATCCTTATATTATCAATCTATTAACAATGCGTATGCACCTTCCTGCCAGATGATCCATACCTAGTTTTGCTCAGGAAAACTGACTTCCCAAATGCTCGGCTGAATGACGTCATTCAATCGGGCATTTTTCTGATAAGCCTATGCAAAAACAACTTCCTGTATTATTTATCGCCTGGCTAGTCTCAGCGTCCATTGGTCAGGCCCAGACGGGCATTTCCTATTCGCCTGCTCAGGCGCATTCACATAACGATTACGAACAGACGATTCCATTCTGGCAAGCCTACGACCAGGGATTTGGGTCCATTGAAGCGGACATATACGCTCGTGACGGTCAGCTTTATGTGGCTCACGACTCCGCCGACATTTCGCCCGCCCGGACACTGGAAGCGCTGTACATCAAGCCCATTGTCGAAAAAGTGCGCGCTAACAAAGGGAAAGTTTATGCTGGTGCCAACTATGGACTACAATGGCTGATCGACTTAAAAACGCCCGCCCATTTGTCATTGCCAATTCTGGTAAGTGCCTTAAGCGCCTATCCAGACATTTTTGGGACTGGTGGGGTTGTGAAGGTTGTTGTGAGTGGCAATGTACCACCACCTGACCAGTTTGCTACTTATCCAACCTGGCTTCAGTTCGACGGTCGGCCTGCTGTTGCCTACACACCCGATCAACTGACGCACGTCGGCCTGATCAGCCAGGATTTCAAGCAGTATACGCACTGGAATGGTAAAGGATTGATTGTCAAAAAAGAACGGGCCAAGATTCAGGAAGTCGTTCAGCAAGTGCATCGACAGGGTAAAAAAATCCGATTCTGGGCAACGCCCGATAACGTTAATACCTGGAAATCCCTAATGAATCTCGGCGTTGACTACATCAATACCGATCAGATTGCCGCTCTCGGACATTTTCTCAGTCTGCGCCAAACGGCTGAATACCAGAATCCAGCCCCCCATGCTACCTACCAGCCAACGTACCGCAATAACGACAACCGGAGCCGCGTCAGGAATGTGATTCTGCTAATTGGCGACGGCATGGGCCTGGCCCAGATTTATGCTGGCCTCACGGCGAATCGGGGTGATTTAAATCTGGCAAAACTTCTGAACATTGGCTTCTCCAAAACCAGTGCAGCCGATACGTATATAACCGATTCGGCAGCCGGAGGCACGGCGATGGCTACAGGTCAAAAAACGAATAATCGGGCCATTGGTGTCGATTCGATGGGTAGATCACTCCCCGCGATTCCGGCACTGATCAAAAAATGGAACATGGGTAGCGCACTTATCTCGGCAGGTGTAATTACCGACGCCACGCCAGCCGCTTTTTATGCCCACCAACCCGACCGCATGTTCGAGAGGGAAATTGCCTCCGACTTTCTTCGTAATCCGGTAGACATCCTGATTGGTGGCGGGTATCGGTATTTTCAGGAAGAAAAAGTGCTGGATACGCTACGTCAGCGTGGTTATCGGATCGGCACTACGTTCAATTAGCTGGAAACGCTGAAATCCCCCTTCGTGCTACTCGATGACTCGTCGGTGGTGTCGGTCAGCAAAGGGCGGAAGGGCTTTTTACAAGAAAGCCTTCAGAAAACGATTCATGAGCTTCAGCCCAACAAAGCAGGCTTTTTTGTCATGGCGGAGGGTGCCCAGATTGATTACGGTGGTCATGCCAATGATGTGCGGTACGTCGTTCAGGAAATGCTGGACTTCGATCGGACCATTGGAGACGCCATTCGGTTTGCCGACTCAAACGGCGAAACACTGGTCATCGTCACCGCCGACCACGAAACGGGCGGACTTAGTTTGCTAGATGGCGACCTGAAACGCGGTTATGTCGATGGCAGCTTCAGCACCAACGATCACTCGGGAATCATGGTGCCTGTCTTTGCATACGGGCCACATTCCCTGGATTTTCGGGGCGTCTACGAAAATACCGACATCCAGCATAAAATAATGACCATTCTGCAGAAGTATCACGTCACCGGAAACTAGCTAATAAGCACAACAATCCACTCATTCTGAGATCTTTCATTCTAGCTTTTAACCTTAAAAGGAGGATATATTATCAAAAGGTTACGGATCAGTTTTAGGGTAAATTTATTTGCGTGAGCGTGTACATTTGAGCTTCAAGTCCAACTACTTGCAGTAAACAACGAAAGATCGGCTGCTTGATTTGGCCGGTCTTTTTGGTATAACCTTTTAGTATTTACCATCCCATGAGAACAGCCCAACTACCGGAGCGCCAGGTTTTAAATAAACTAAAGAAACGACTACAAAAAGTAATCAGGACATACGAAAAGGTAATTGTAAAAATGGAGGTTCAGCTAGAAAAAGTGAACCGGATGGAGGAAGATGAAGCGGTTACTACGTTACGTCAAACCATTATGACAGGCCTTGATCAATCCAGAAAATTTCTGGAAAAAGCGCAGGAAGATTGTAAGAAGATAACCAATCAACAGGCTGATTTATAAAACCTAACTGCCGACTCCTATCAGGGTCGGCAGTTAGGTTCAGAGTTTATTTCTGTAATGGGCTAGTGCGGCATTCCGACTTCCAGTCCGCGTAGCTGTTTCATCCCTACAGGATGTGTCGATCGATTAATTGATGATAGCCAATTAGACCACGTTGCCTTTCGTGTTTTTAGCCATCAGCACCTTACTTATTGAAATAGTCGATCTTGTCGGCATCGGCGTTGTTAGTGACCTTCACTTCATTTCCGCCAACAACCAGCGAACTTAAGGTGAGGGTACCCTTCGTATTACCAGGACTCAGTACGCCCGTTAACCCGACCGACTGTTTGGCTTGTGGCCCTATTAGTTGGGTTGTGGTCAATATATAGAAGTTTTCGTTCGATACCGCATCGAAAGTCCAGTTGCTGTTTTGCACCATTTTGCCTCCAACGAAGGTCATCGTTTGATCGAAGCTCAAGCTGACCAGCGGATCTTTGGAAATGTAAACCGTGGCCGGTCTACTGGTGGCTACATTGTTCAGTTCAAATACATCCAGCACCACCGTCACGGGCGATGTAGCGTAGACAGTAGAGGGGAGCGTAGACAGAATGGCTGTCAGATCGGGGAGGATAGCTGCGCCTACCGTAGCGTACTCACTGCGGGACTTCTTAAAGTTATTCTGCGCCAGGTCTTTGGCAATGGTGCCGTCGTTGTAAAAGACCTGATCGCCATTGTCCAGCACAAACTGAATCGAACTGGTTTCATCTAGTGAAGCGGGCACTTCTACAATGGACTCGATGCTGCTGCTGCCACTCGTTCCGCTTAATCCACTAAGGTCGGCCGCCCGAAGAACGGGTGCATCGGCCGCATCACCCGTCCAGGTATAGAGTTTAAACGCATTCGGGTCCGCTCCGGCACCACCCGACGGGCCTGCCACAATCAGGTACTGTCCGTTGCCATTCCCTTTGATTTCGCGAATGCCGCGCCCGCCCAAATCGAGTAAGATAGGGGCACCGAACGTAGCAGGAGCATTTGATGGATTCCCTGACACCAGCGAGGTAAAGTTAGTAACCGGCACAATCAACGCTTTTGTCCGATTCGATGCGGGCGAGATAGGAGCGCGGAACGATAGATAACCCGTTGTGCCATCGGGTGCGATAGTGAGTCCTTCGATATTGAACCCAATACCACCGTCGGCTTCCGGTGCTATACCCGTTGCCGCACTCGCCTGTAAACCGAAATAGTTTGCTCCCAGCCCATGTCCATTGTTGACATCCCAACTGATCAGGTCCGTTTTTAACCCATCATATCGGCCAACGTAGCTGAGTGTCGTACTGGCTCCACTGCCCGTTACGTCCGTGGCAAATAGGCGACTCCGGTTGGGGCGGTTGGCGCCACCCGACGAATTGCTGTGCGAACCAAGCCAGTAGATCCGGTCGCCAACCCGCACGGACGATTCAATATCCACTTCGCGGGGAACACCGCCCGATATATCGGTCAATCCCAGCGAGGACGTATAATCAAATCCATTGACGGGCAGCCCCGAATTGGTCCGGTTATAAAGGCGAAGTACCTGATTCTCGTCATCCGCCACCAGCATATAGCCTCCACCGGCATCAACGGCGGTCGATGCATCACTAGAACCCGTATGGAAGCGGCTGGTGCTGGTTGACGCGGCCGAAGCGGCATAATTAATCACATAGGAGGTCGCATTGGTGCCATCTGTAACCGTTACGGTGATGGTGGCATAGCCAATACCCGTGGGTATAATTTTGAGGTTTCGGCTGGCATCACTCCCCGTCAGATTCAGATTGGCCGTCGCCACAACGCTGGTGTTGTTGCTGCTGGCCATTACGGTCAGGCTGCTAAGGGGCGTGTCGATATCATTAATGGTGAAATCAATCCCGAGCGTACGGGCGGGATCGGTTGGGTCACCAATAACACCACTAACAGCCGATGCACTCAGGTAAGCCGTTGTCGTACCGGCGACAGCAATCGTGGGCGAAGTACCCACTGATACGTCATTATCGGTGATGGTCACAGAAACCGGATTGATGGCTATCCCATTGTAGGACGCATCAGGGCTGGTAACGCTATGCGTAATAATGCCCGAATGAATGCCTTCGACTACGTTGTCATCTACCGCCGAAACGGATACCGTTTGTGTGATGTTATAATTGACTGAGGTAAATGTCAATGCAGCCGGGTTGGTTGCCAGTTGCGAACCAGGCGCAAGGGCCACTACTACGTCGGCTGTTGGCTGACTGTTTAGCACTATCGTATACGTATCAGATACGCCACCCTCCGCTACGTTGGTCGTATTGCCCGATTCACGCACGATAACCCGATTGAGCGGAACGTTGTAGCCACCCGGATTACCCACATTGCCCGATACCGATGAATACGAATGTTGGGCATCGTTTACAGTGGATAACTGCCAGGTTGTGATGGTATTCGCGCCGAGGTTAGCGGACGTTGTCCAGGCACTTGCATTTTGGGTACGCGGTCCACCTACTCCCGATACGTTATCACCATACGTCAGTCGATCAACCAGGGTATTTGATGCGTCATAGATATTTATTTCATCACCACGGCCAAGGTTCTGGTCATTTCCACCAATCACCTTTACCGTAGTAGGCAGAAACCAGGCTGTACGGAAGGCGTTGGCTGCATTTTCAGCAATAATGACTGATTCACCCGGCTGCACAACCCCAAATCCGCCAATCGAAAACGAACCAGGCTGGCGGCTACTATCGTCAAAACTCCAGCCCGTCAGATCGACTGCGGCCGTCCCGACGTTGGTTAGCTCAATAAATTCACCACCCGTTCCGGCGCCATCGTAGGCATACTCTGTGATTCGTATCTGACCAACTGGCGCTACGCCTACATTGACCGTCACCGCCGGTGCCGAGTTGTTCGCTTCGTTGCTTTCGGCCACTGCATTTGACGGGTCAACCACTGCCGTGCCGCTTGTTACGTTACCCGTTATAATAGGCGTTACATTGATTGTCAGTGTCGTACTGGTGCCTGCCGTCAGGGAGCCACCCGAAAACGTAATCATATTCCCCGTCTGGCTAGCGGTGAACCCACTGGCTTCTGTTGCCGAGTTGTACGTTAGACTAGCCGGTGCGGGAAGCTCAAATCGAGCCGTAATGCCCGACGCACTGGCACTACCCGAATTAGTAACAACCAATGAGTAGTTAAATGGTACGTTCAGTGTAGCCGAAACGGGTGCGGAGAGTGAAACTGCCAAGTCAGGCATAGGAACAACTATAGCGGTGGGCGCAAAAGCAATTCCCCGAAATGCCGTGTTGGCCGGCGCCGTTGCCAGCACCGTCCCCACCGATGCGATGGTACTACCAACTGCAATAGATGCGGTGGCCGCTGTGTTATCACTCAATTTATAAATAGAGTTGGCAACTGCGGTGCCCACCGTTACGTATAAGTCAATCCCGTTTGTCGTTGAATTAATGGCACCTGTCAGGCCCGTGGCTATGCCCGTAAAACTACCCCGGGCTGTCCACGTAATACCGTCAAAGCTATATTTAAGAAGGCCATTGCCAGCTGTCTGATCGGCTACGTATAACAAATCAACACCCGGAATGGCAGGGTCCCGGTCAAAAAACACAAAACCATAGGGATTACTTGCCGCAGCTGACGCTGGAATGCCCGGCAATGATGTGATCGTTTGCCCGCTGGTTGTTGGTAAACCAGTACCTACCGACGATACCGTTGTGAAACTCCCTGTAGAAGACGTTGCATACAGTTGACCGTTGAAGATATTGACAACCCGTGTGTTTGTGATCGTGTTACTCACCTGCACACCACCATCCGTTGACCCCAGGGTAGTGTATCGAATGCCTCCGCCGGTACCTGTACCCGATGTCCATAGCTGAGTACCATCGGTAGTGACTGCGGACCGGATATTATTGCCTGTGTAAGCGGCTGACTGCGGAATTATGGTAGTTGTGTTGATGGCACGTCCGTTATCAATTCGGGCAACAACCCGATCAATGTTGGCCGCGCTCACAACACTGGCGGTAGATACGGCGGCATCGTACCCTACCAGCGTTAAGTAATGGCCATCTGGTGATAGGGCAAGAGCCCCCTCCGAAGCCGCCGTGCCACTGACGGTCAATTTTCGATTTAATCCTGACGTAGTGGTTGGCAATGCCAGTGTATTGACGAGTGATCCGCTGGTCGAACTGTATTCAACCAGATTAACCGGCGTAGCGGCACTGCTTAACGTGCCTGTACCGCTTCCAACCTGCAAGACGACGAGGTTGCCTGGTGTATACTGTGCCCATGCGTTGTTCAGAGATGTAGAGCCGATCCCTAAAACCAGGCTCAGGAACAGCATTTTTTGGAAGAATGTCTTTCGTAACGTTTTTTTCATGAACGGGAAATGAGTTAGTTAAGTACAAAGCTAGCGCGGCTCACTTCTCCTTTTTATTACCTAATTGTTATATTGTGAGGACGTTACGTAACAATTTATTCAGACAGTAGTAACCCTTTCAATAGTTGGAGGGAATTGATATCGACCTTCCGGCCTGGGCCAATGAAGTACCCTCATGAAATCGGTTTCTTAGCAGGATGATAATAATTAGGTAATCTGGGAAGCCGTGCCATCTGATATATTTGCGGTCCTTCTCACTCAGTCGTATGGCTATTTCTCTATGCTGACTCATTGGATCAATGAACTTATGAATTTACTAGCGGGTAATAGTGTCTATGGCCACTACGATCGGGGGGCTCAACTCCGGTTTGTGCTGTTTGTGGTTCTTTTTCTGGCTATTACCATTGGGCTGAATCTGTTGGTCTGACCCACTATAGAGATATTAAAATTGTATTAATACGCCGTTAAATTGGTAGCAGAATCGTAATCCGATTGATTCAGTCAGCCCGAAGCATATTCGTTGTTTTGTGGAATAATCTACTAACACGAATTATGAAGCTGAATTACCTTTTCTTATCTGCTACATCGGCATTTTCCGTGCTGGCACTAGCTGGCTGTCAGGATCATCGGGCACCCGATAGCCCGGCCATCACCGTTCAAAACCGCTCGGTCACGCCGGTTTTAGCTAAAGTATTGCCAGGGGCGGGTGGCCGATTGGCTGCCGACGGCATCAAACTATACTCGTTGCTGAGCAGTGATGATCAGCTAGAGCAGTCGCCAGGCTACGTATTTGGTGGTTCGGCGGATGGCGCGGGTATTTTTCAGAATCCCGACAAAACCTATACGGTTCTGGTGAACAACGAAGACAATTTTGCGGTTTCGCGCATCAAGCTCGATGCGTCTTTTAAACCGGTCAAGGGCGAATACATCCTCAACTCAGATGGAGGAACCTGGCGGCTTTGCTCTGCTACGTTAGTTACCCCGCTGGAGCATGGATTTGGCCCCGTCTTTCTGACCTGTGGCGAAAGCGGTCAGGAATCCCGTACGCATGCCCTGCCGGTAAACGCGGATGCCCAGCAGGCTGCCATATCCCGGGAAGTACCGTCTTTAGGACGCTGGAGTGCGGAGAATGCATTACCTCTCCCAAAAACCGCTTATCCGGGCAAAACCGCCATTGTCATCGGGGATGATGATTCGGATGTGAATGGTGGGCAGGTAGCGTTGTATCTGACCAATACCGTTGGGGACCTGGAAAACGGTGCTTTGCATATGCTCAAACGTACGGATGGCAATCAACGGGAAATGGACATGACAACGGGCGTAAAATACGACGTCGAGTTCGTTAAGATCGATAACCACAAAACCCTTACCGGAGCCCAGATCAATGGGAAAGTGAACGAGTTGAAAGCCATTAAATTCGGTCGCGTAGAAGACGTAGATTATCGCAAGGGAGGTGGAGCGAATGGCCGCGAAGTATTTTTTACCGTAACCGGGCAGAATAATACGGGCGTCAATGCGGATTACTCACGGTCGAAATATGGCCGGATCTACCGGTTGACACTGGACGAAGCTGATCCGACGAAGGGTAAACTGGAGGTAGTACTCAATGGCGATGATCGTAATGGTCCCGCAAATATGTTCCAGGACCCGGACAACATCTGCGTGACCACCAACTATGCCTACATTATGGAAGATCCCAACGAATACGGGGACGAGAAACACGACGCCTATGTGTATCAATACGAACTGAGTTCGGGCAAACTGACGCCGATTCTGGTGCTGGATCATCGCCGGACCGAAGCTGACGCAGCTAAGTACAATGTGGGTGGTACGTCGAAATTTGGCTCGTGGGAAAGTAGTGGCATGATTGACGTATCCGACGTAACGGGCCGTCCGAATACATTCATGCTGGGCATTCAGGCGCATACCTGGCGAGGAGATAAATACCAGGGTGTTGATGGTGGCTCGGTTCGGAAGGCCGAAAATCAGGCCAGTCAACTTATTCTGATTGAAGGATTGCCCCGTTAACCCTCATTACGTGTTTTTGCCTGCCTGACCGGAAACGTTTCCGGTCAGGCTTTTTATACTAACTCCATTTTTGAAATGGTTTCCGATTCTATCCACACCTCATCCAAAAAGCAAAGCTGGTTTCGCCTGCTGATCGGTAGTTTATTAGGCGTAGGGTTGGGTCTTGGCGTATACTTCTGGCTACAATCCAGCCCGACGCCCGTCCAGGCCGTCAAGGTGCAATTCATGCGGGATGTCGACCTGCTCGACAGCACCGTCAGTCAATTACAGCGAACCATCGTAGCCAGGCAGACCAGTCCTTTGCAGCAGGCTGCGTTTCGCCGGGCTCGACTGGCCTACAAGCGCGTCGAGTTCCTGTCAGCCTATTACAGTCCTGAGACCACCAAAGCCCTCAATGGACCAAACATTCCCGAAGTCGACGACGATTTACGCGTGAATGCGCCGGAGGGGTTTCAGGTGCTGGAAGAGCTGCTATTTCCTGTAGTTGATTCGGCCCGGCAGGCAGAAGCGGTGCAGCATGCGGCTGTCTTGCGTTCAAACGTCAACCGTCTTCGGTTGATTTCGCAGGGCAACGAGGTGACTGACAGTCATGTGTTTGATGCGATGCGACTGGAAATATTTCGTCTTATTACACTGGGTATTACTGGGTTCGACTCCCCGGTAGCCTTTTATTCACTTCCCGAGACAGCCAGCGCCATTGAGAGCTTGCAAAGGCAGGTTAGCCATTATGATCTTGCCAGACACAATCCAGCACTGGCCAGTCGTCTCGATCGCGCGTTTGATATGGCTCAGCATACGCTTTCTTCAGCCTCTGATTTCGACCGGTTCGACCGGCTGAGCTTCATTGCCCAGCAAGCCAATGTACTAAGTGGCTTGCTGCTGGATGCACAGAACGTATTGAACATTCCTATATTCACGGAGAGTCGGTTATTGAATCCGTCAGCCCGGACGCTGACCGATTCCGGCGCTTTTGATCCCAGCTATTTTGTCAATTTTAGTCAGCAGCGAGTCACGCCAGAACGGGCTGCGTTAGGAAAGTTGCTGTTTTTTGATCCTATTTTATCCGGTCATCCAGGGCGCACGTGCGCTAGCTGCCACCAGCCAGCGCGCGCGTTTACGGACGGTGAGTCGGCGAGCCTGGCCGTAGGTTTTGCTGGTCGAAGAATCGCTCGTAACGCGCCAACATTGCTCAACGCAGCTTTGCAGGCCGTTCAGTTCGCCGATTCCCGGGTCGTGTTCCTGGAAGATCAGGCCAGCGATGTGATTCAAAATAAAGATGAAATGCACGGATCGTTGCCCAAGGCGGTCAAGGCCTTACAACAGCACCCTCAGTATCAGGCTCTCTTCGCCAAAGCCTACCCGGAAGGCGTCAGTGAGGCTTCCCTCAAGAACGCCCTGGCTAGCTACATTCGCTCATTGACCAGCCTGGACTCTCGAATTGATCGGCAGTTGCGGGGTCAGGCTGTAGCGCTGACAGCCGACGAAAAACTCGGATTCAACTTGTTTATGGGCAAAGCCAAGTGTGCTACGTGCCACTTTTTTCCGCTTTTTAACGGGACCGTTCCCCCCGCCTATCAGGAAACTGAAAGCGAAGTGATTGGAACGCCCGCTACCGCGGCTGGGCGGCACGTGGACACCGACGTAGGCAAATTCATCCTGACCAAACGGGAGCCACACCGCTATGCGTTTAAAACGCCAACCGTTCGGCACGTAGCGAAAACGGCACCGTATATGCACAATGGGGTGTATAGAACACTGGAAGAGGTCGTGGATTTTTATGATAAAGGAGGAGGGAATGGTTTAGGATTCGGCCTGGAGAACCAAACGTTGCCCTTCGATTCATTGCATCTCACAAGCGCCGAAAAGAAGTCCTTAGTAGCGTTTATGAAGGCGCTGTAGATTCATTCATGCCCGCTTCGCTTTAGCCAATCGTAACTAGCGTATTGCGCCCGGACAGGAGGTGCTTCCGGGTTTCGAATGGGTTGATTATCAGCCTGCTGGTCAATCAGGCAGGCTTTGGTATTATCCGCCAGTTGGAAAGCAATCAGTTGCCGGATTTCCGTTCGTACCTCGGCATCATAAACGGGAAAGCCCACCTCCACGCGGTGGTAGATGTTGCGCGTCATCCAATCGGCGGACGCCAGATAGATTTCCTCCTGGCCATCGTTATGGAAGATCGCCACCCGGGCATGTTCCAGAAACCGATCGACTAAACGAATCACCCGAATGGTTTCACTCATGCCTGGCACACCTGGCACCAGACAACAAATTCCTCGAACGAGCAGCTCAATTTCGACACCGGCTCGGCTGGCTTCGTAAAGCTTGTCGATCAGCACGGACTCTTCCAGGCCGTTTACCTTCAGCGTGAGTCGGGCCGCTCGTCCTTGTCTGGCAAAGCTGATTTCCCGATCGATAAGATCCAGGTAACGATCCTGAAGCGTAAAGGGAGACACCAGCAGATGACGCAATTTTCCGATGGGTTTCTGTTTTTCCAGGTAATCAAACACCTTTTTCACCTCTTGTACCAGGGGCTTATGGCTGGTCATCAACCCGTGGTCAGCATAAATTTCGGCCGTCACTTCATTAAAATTACCCGTAGCCAGGTAAGCGTATTGGGTGGGCCTGTCCGTTGCCGTCTGGGACCGTCGTTTGATTAACGCCATCTTAGCGTGTACTTTGATGCCGGGCAGGCTATAGAAAATACGGACGCCGGCCGCTTTCAGCTGCTCGGCCCACTGCAAATTGTTGGCTTCATCAAACCGGGCTTTGACTTCCACAAACACGCTTACCCGCTTTCCATTGTGAGCGGCACTGATCAGGGCATTGGCGATGAGCGAATCGGCGGCAATCCGGTAAAGCGTTACGTCAATCTGATACACCAGTGGATCGATGGCCGCTTCATTGAATAAGCGAAGGACATACTCGTAGGACTGATAAGGAAAATGCAGAATACGGTCCTTCAGGTTGATAGCCGCTAGCATAGACTCCTGTTGATCCAGTTCAGGCCTTAGCAGGGGTACCATGGCGGGTGAAGCCATGTCAGGGCCTGCGGGTAACGGTAATTTCAGTAAGGCACTGAGGCTATGGTATCGGCCACCCGCCTGTAGTTCGTCGGGCAGTACGTTGAAAAGACGGATAAACGGATTCAGTAAATCTTTGTCTATACTTCCATCGTACAGAAACCGGACAGGCGGGGCTGTTTGTCGTTTTTTTAGTTGTCGTTTAATTTTTTTGACCAGATTACCCCGGTATTCGTCTTTGATATCAATATCTTCTGACCGGTTGAGCTTGAAACTAAAAGAGCCCAGTAGTTCATAACCGGGAAAGATAACGGACAGATTGGACCGGATTACTTCATCCAAAAACGTGAAGTAGTGACGGCCATCAATGACCGAAAGAGTCACGAACCGGGCGAGTTTATCGACCGGAATGTTTACGTAGGCAAATTGATGACCGTCTAAAGACTCTTCAACCTGATCACGCTGGCTGGTGAAGCCGTCTGCTTTAGGCCGAAGAATTACCGCTAGATACAGCGCATGGCTATCTAAAAACGGGAGTCGGTGTTTGCTTTTTGTAGACTGCCATGAGCCAATAAATACCGGTTGCAGGTAGGCCATTACCGTACTTCGAAAAAACCGATCCACTTCCAGCCGATGGACTTCCAGCAGCGGTTGTTGCTGGTAGAGAACGATTCCGTGTTGCTCCAACTGTGGCAACAACTGTTCCTGGAAGAGCCTGTTATAGTGTTCTTGCTGCCGATCTACCACCGCCAGCACCTGGGTCAGTGTCTGCTGAGGATCGCTACCCAGTCGTTTGGTTATTTTTTTCTTATGCAGGGAAATCAAACTCCGCAGCGAACTCACGCGTACCCGAAAGAATTCATCCAGATTGGCGGAATAAATGGCCAGAAACTTAACCCGGTCTGCTAAAGGAACCGTTGGGTCTACCGCTTCCATCAGGACGCGGTAGTTAAACGACAGCCAACTCAAATCTCGGTCTGCGTACTGATTTTGGTCTTCCATCATGCATGGGGATTTGACTAACCCGATCGTTTTGATTAGTCGTGTTCTTATAACTCGGCAGGAGAGGTCTGGCTCATTACCAAATTATTAAATTTATCCACGATGCCCGTGATCAAGCCGGATAACTAGGTACAAATAAAGTAGAAAGTTATGTTTTGGGCGATTCATAGTTAGCTTGCCGGGCGTATGATTTACCTGCCTGCTACGTTGCGAAGTAAAGGTGGGATCAGGTGAGCCGGGGGCTAACCTCAATCAGGTAAAAAGCTATCTGCCAGTGATTTAAGGGCGTATCTAATCGTGTCAAGTTTCGTCATCAGCCAGGCTGTTGGCAGGATCTCTTAATTTTTCAGATAAAAAAAGTCCTTGCCAAGACTTACTTAGCAAGGACAGCATCATGCATTTTTTTGATCCATCGAGGTATCAAAGACGAGGTTTACCGACGGGATCGCCGTTTTTGAACGTAGCGTTAAGACGCTCCCCATCAGCGAAATAATACGTTCCTTTGCCGTTGGGAAGGTTTTTCTGAAACCAGCCCGCATATTTATCTCCATTTTGGTAGTAGTAAACCCCGTAGTCAGAACGCATATTGTCGCGGAAATTCCCTTTGTATTTCAGTCTTCCGTCAGCGTAATATTCCATGCCTTCGCCGTGCTTATCGCCTTCTTCGAACTCGCCAACGTAGCGTTCACGGGTTGGATAAATGAATACACCAGTTCCGTCTTCGCAATCGCCCGAAACACAGCCTACGGTTGCGGTCTTCCGAACAGGTGTTTTGGGAGCCAGCACGGACCGTGTGGCAGCTACTGGGGCACTCGTTGGCCCGATGGCTCGGGGTGCCATCGCAACGGGTGTTTTAATGCTGGTTCTGCTTTTCGGGTACATGGATTCGGCTTCCAGCCAGCCTTTCCGAATGGCGTCCAGGCGGGCCAGTTTAGCGGGGTGCGTCGACGTAGCGTATTCGTCGCCCATTGCCTTTACTGCAACCATTGACTCTTCCAGCGAAGCGCCTAGCTGGTGTAGCACGAAGCCCGAAAACTTATCCGCTTCAATCTCTTTCTGCGGTTGACCCCCATGTCCGTCAATCGTGTGCCCTTGCAGATGGTGCCCAATTTCGTGCGCCATGATGCTGATCGCCGACCAATCGGTTTCAGTTTCTTCTTCAATTTGCGCCATAAAGGCTCCATCGTAAACAATGAATCGCTGGCCCTTCAGCACCGTAGCGAAGCAATTGTCGGTGTTGGAGCACTCAATGACCTTGAAGTTGCGCATCAGCCCGATGGGTTTTAAAATTCGGTCGACAACCCGTTCAGCGTGTCCGTTGGACTTAGTTGTGGGTGAACAGATGACTTCGGGACTAACTCGTCCGCCGGTATAGTTGCAGATAAAGGCACTGGAGCCGAAGGGACGTATTGGCCCGCTTTGTTGGGCTACTAAAGGGCTATTGATGGCCGCACTAAACAAAAGAATGGGTAGGGATAAAGCCGCTCTCACAGGCATAACCAAGTCAGGTTAATCGTTCAACACGGCAGAATAACGAAGGAAAGTAGGTGCGTAGTTTACAGCGTTTTCTAAAAATGTATTTGTTGAGATTCGATTAATATGGCCTGTAGTTCATTAACGGCTCATAGTCAGCACACGTTGATAAACTTCCAGGGTTTGCGTCACTACTTTTTCGGGCGAAAATGCTTCCTGCCGAACGTAACCTTTCTGGCGTAACGATTGACGTAGTGCATCATCCAGTATAATCGTTTCGATCTGTTGCTGAATGGATGCCTCCGACTCAGGATCGAAATAAACAGCAGCCTCCTGCGCCACTTCTGGAAAACAGGACGTATTGCTCAGCACAACCGGGCAGCCCGTTGCGAAAGCCTCCAGAATAGGAATGCCAAATCCTTCGTAAAGCGATGGATAGACGAAGGCCAGTGCGTGTTGGTACAGACGGTATAAAATCTGATCGTCAATGGAATAATAGATCACCCGACTGGCTGCCCCCAGACTATCAATAAGGTCGGTTTCCTCCTGATTAAAGTCGCCCCCGCCCCCGCAAATCAGGTGCAGATGGGGATATTTTTTGAGGAGTGGAGCAATAGCCTTAAGAAACGGCAAGAAGTTTTTATAACTACCCCGTGCGCCTACATAGAGTAAATACGAGTCGGGCGTCTTGATTTGAAACGTATCAGGTACCGACAGGCTTCGAAAATTAGTCGCGTGGTGGATCGCGGTAATTTTATCCGGCTCAATCTGGAAAATTTCGATCAGGTCGTTTTTTGTGTTTTCTGAAACGGCAATTATGTGGGCTGATCGGTCGAGAAGCGCCTGCTTTAATTCTTTGGACGCGTTATCTAAATGACCGAATTTGTCTCCGAATTTGTCTTTGGTGGCATCATGATACGTTACGACAAAGGGCTTATTGCCTATGAATTTCAGGAAATAAGGATGGAAAAACGTTGGATGAAATATGTCGTAATCTTTCCGCATCAACTGAATCGAGCTCCACAGCCGGTTGATCTGCGAAAACAACATGCTGGTGGGCATATAGCCCAGAAAATACCGGAACGACTGTACGTGGAACCAGGGACTGTTCTGCAGGTATACGTTGTTAGAAAACCGGATGGCAAGTGTAGTCTCAACCCCCTTTTTCCGAAGTGAAACCATCAGGTTGTAAAAATACCGGGCTACCCCTCCAAATCGCGACGCCGTGAATGCCTGATGATCGTATAATATTTTCATTTCAGGCACAATTTTACGCATAAACTCGTTGTCCTTACTAGCCACAGTTACTTAAACCGCTGAATAGCTACTTTTCCTTTTGCACCAACAGCATAGCAAGTCCCTTTTACACAGGCCGTTGAATGAAAGCCTTCGGTATCGAGCCGCTGCCATGTTTGGCCCTGATCGGCGGATAAACTCGTTCCCGAAGGACCAACGGTAAGCAGCCGGTCGCCGGGAAGCAGAGCAACCGCTTCTTTCAGGCCGGGCGGGTCTGTTTGCGCAACGACTTGCCAGGTTTTTCCACCATCGCGGGTGATGGCTGCGTTCGGGCCAGGTTGCTGTTCCTGTTTGTAATTGCCGCCCACAACCATTCCATTTTTATCCGTAAAAAAGTGCATACCAAACAGGCCGGTAGCTTCGCCAGCTGGCAGGGCTGTAGGGCTAACTGCCCAGGTACGGCCCCGGTCGCTGGAATGGAATACGCGCCCAACCGATCCGCCACCCGACGCAATCCAGACATTACGTTTCCCCTGAACAACCAGACTAGTGCCGCTGGCGGCAAAGGCCGCTTCGTTGGTTTCCAGTTCTGGAAGGGCATCTGGCGAAACAGGCTGCCATGTTTTGCCCCCATCATCCGTCGTGAGTATAAACCATTTTCCGTTAATGGGATCGCTAAATACGATCCCATGCGTGGCATCCCAAAAATCCATGCCATCAAAAAATACGCCTTGCTGTTGAGTTTGATAGAGTAACGACCAGCTCTGACCGCCGTTTGTCGTCTTATAAATCCGGGCCTGCCCTTTTTCGGCCGGGCCAGCGCTCATCAAGATCGCCGTTTGGGCATCAAACGCCTGTACATCCCGGAAGTCACAGTCGTTTGCCTCAGGTACGGTGCCTGTTTGCCAGGTTTTCCCCCCATCTGCCGTTCGAACGAACGTACCTTTTGTCCCGCCAATCCAGACAACGTCGGGATTAGCGGCACTGACGGCTCTAAAACTGGCATCGGTGCCAACCGTTTGGGGCTGCCATTGGGCAAGTGTCGGAAAAAATACGAGCAGGTAACAGCATAGATAAGGGAGGAAATAGTTCATGGCAAAGAAAAAGCCAGTCAGTAAATGGCTGGCCAATAGTTAATTAGATAAATAATCTTAAAGTATGTGCGTTGTCATCGACCCGAAGGAGCTGTCTGTTGAGTTGCTGCTTTCAGGCGCTCAACTTCCTGCGCCAAACTATCGGCTTTGAAATAGTAATACAGACCGAGTATCAAAAATACTTTTGACAAAATAAAGACAACGATGAACGCAGTTTTCCAGTGTTTATGGACCTGAATGTGCGTATTATTTACCTCAACATTTACGTAATGAGGCTCATTTGAGCGGGATTCGGTCGATTTTTGTGTGAATTCTTCACGGGCAGGCTGCTCCCACTTTTTGATTTCTGTTTCACTGATTCGTAACTCGATTTTTTCCCGTATCTCCGGCGGAGGAGGCACAGAATTTTTCAGGAAATAGTCTTCCATTTCCGTTTCGAGTTCGGCTAGCTGGTTTAATACATCTGTATCAGTGGCCAACAGGTGCTTTAATTCCTCTTGTTCTTTTTCAGTAGCCAATCCCAACAGATGCGCTTCCAGAATACCACTTGTTAAATATTGATAGTTCTTCAAAGTCAATTCAGTTAAGACGAACGAAGTTGCTTAAAATACGTGTAGATAGTTTTCAGTACGTTCGTTGGCGAGAGTTGCAGTTTATCCGCAATTTCCTCGGTCGTATATCCCTGATAAAAGGACAGATTGAAAACGAGTTTTTCTGTATTTACGTTCGTCTCAGGTACTTGGATTGATTGCGGTTGATTTAGTGCTGTAGAATTCGATCTTGCTTCCAGTGCTTTGGCCCTGGTTAATCGAATGATTGGACCAATTGCCTGAGTAGAGGCTTCAGCAAGTGAATTAATCTGTGGCGATGAGAATACATCGATCAACACTGTTTGTGCTAACTCCGGCTCTGGAATTATCTGTAAAATAATTCCATAGGCTATAGCGCTATAACGATCATACAGCGAAAGCCGGTCTGCACTTCGCATGACTTCCTGAGCATCCCGTTTCCTATCTGTTTGTTTCAATGCACCCATTCAACTTCATTCATTAAAAAAACAATGCGGGCTAACGGTAAGCGCACTACCGTAAACATCAAGCGTTCTACAGCGCTTGTACCGGAAGCCACGCACGGTTCCTGACACTATTGAATCTAACCGTGGCATGGGATAAAGCGGAAGGCCTACTAACCTTTGCTCATCGTTGCTAACTAGAGCAATGCAAGTTATCTAAATATGTTAACTTTTGTAGTATGTTCTTTATAATAGTAAACTTAAATTAATTGGTCGGATTCTTTCCTTTTACTCAAAACCTCTTCATTTACCGTAATAGTGTCGGATACTGTCGCTCATGATCTGATATAGTTCGGCTAATTTCGGCTGGTCAGCCAAAAAAAATAAATGGTTCTCAATCGTTGTCAGATCACCGCGACGAGCCGGGCCTGTCTGTACATCAGCCGGATTACTGGCGGCTAGACCTTTTCGAAATGTCTCGGCAATAATTGGCCGGAGCAGGTCGAATTCCAGATCATCCCGGATCGTCAGCTCCCGGGCCAGTGTTAGTAAGTGATTGGTGAAATTACAGGCCAGCACAGCCGCTACGTGCAAGGCCTGGCGTTCTTCGGAGGTGATCAGATAAACGATGTCACTAATATTCTGGCCGATTTGAACCAGTAATTCTTCCGTTTCTTTGTCGGAGGCTTCAATACAAAGTGGAATTTCATCGAACGTCATGAATGACAACCCCTTGGTGAAGGTTTGAAGTGCGTAGAAGACACCCGTGTGGACAGGTACATCGCTGTAAATGTCCATCCACTGCGCCAGCGATTGAAGTGATTGCCCACCCGATGTATGCACGAGAATCGCGTCTTCGGGTAGCACCAGCCGTGAGCAAACGTTTTCGAGGGCATCGTCGGAAACGGCCAGGATAAATAATTTTGATGGGCTGTCGGCAAAGTTCAAGTCCGAATGTGTGTGGGCGTCAAACAGATTGCTAACGAGTTGGCGACTATGTTGAAGCTGACGGCTATAGACCTCATTAATATGATGACCGGCATTTTCCAGCGCTGGGGCAAGATGCCAGGCGAGGTTACCTGCACCGATAAACGAAATTTCCATACTCAAGTATAGACTATTTTCCGTAAATCAGCGCCGTAGCCTCGCAGTTAAGTGTATTGCTGCCTAAAATGGATAAGATTTCTCGGTTATATCCATCAATTAGAAGTACTTGACTAACCATTTGCTTCTTCAAAGAGTTATCTCGGTTGCCAGGCATTCCAACTCTTGGTTCAACGCTATAAAACGCTATTATCCTCAATATGGAAATTCTGGTCCTGCTTTTATACGGACTGGCACTGATGTTGTTGTTTTTTTACAACTGTGGTCAGTTAAGCCTCATTATCATTTACATACGTTCGGAACGAGAACGAAGGAAGGCCGCTCACTCGACTAATATACTGTCGCCAGATAAACTGCCTCGTGTAACGGTACAATTACCCATCTACAATGAACTGTATGTTGTTGAACGATTAATCGACGCCATAGTACGGCTGGAATACCCAAAAGATAAGCTCGATATTCAGCTCCTGGATGACTCGACAGACGAAACGGTTGGGTTAATTGCCCAGAAAGTAAACGAATACAAGCAGCAGGGCTTCGATATTGAGCACGTCCGCCGACCAGTTCGGACGGGTTTCAAAGCCGGGGCTCTTGCCTATGGCCTTGAGTTTGCCAAAGGCGAGTTCATTGCCATCTTCGATGCTGACTTTGTGCCTGATCCGGAATTCCTTATTAAGACGATACCGAACTTTGCTGATCCTAAAGTGGGTATCGTCCAGACACGCTGGGAACACCTGAACGAAGACTTTTCGCTGATGACCCAGCTACAGGCCTTCGGGCTGAATGCTCACTTCACCATCGAGCAAAGCGGACGTAATGCCGCCGGGTTTCTGGCCAATTTCAACGGCACAGGGGGCGTTTGGCGTAAAGTGGCTATTGCCGATGCGGGTGGTTGGCAGAGTGATACGTTGACAGAAGACCTGGATTTGAGCTACCGGGCTCAACTGCGGGGCTGGAAATTCGTTTACCGCGAAGATATTGGCTCACCCGCCGAATTACCTGTTGCGATGAATGCGCTGAAATCGCAGCAATACCGCTGGATGAAGGGCGCGGCCGAGTGCGCCCGAAAGTTATTCGGTAAAGTGCTTCGAACGCCGGGGGTATCCTTCACGATGAAACTGCACGCGTTTTTTCACCTGTTCAGCAGTGCTACGTTTATTCTAGTGCTGATTCTGGGCGTCATGAGCGTACCGTTGATTTACATTCGGAGCCATCATCCGGAATGGGAGTGGGTCTTCTATGTCATTAATCTGTTTCAATTCAATTTACTGATTCTTATTACCTTCTACGGTATTCCTCTTTGGTTCCTGAAGCCAACGACTAAAACCAAACTGGTGTGGTATTTTCCGATGTATTCATCTTTGATGATGGGCTTGTCGTTGCATAATACTATTGCCGTAATAGAAGGATATGTGGGCCGAAAGACTCCATTTGTGCGAACGCCCAAATTCAACGTCACCACATCTGCCGACCAATGGGATGGGAATGTATATGTAAGTCGTCAGGTGAACTGGCTGACGGTAGTAGAAGGATTTTTGTCTATCTATTTTTTAGGGGGCTTGATCCTGGCTGTTTATATCCATGATTTTCGTATGTTCTTTTTACACATCATGCTCATGGTTGGCTTCGGGATGGTATTCATCTATTCAATCGTTCAGGCCGGTCGTCGACCGGGAATAATTCGGGCCTGAGCGACAAGGGTATAGAATTTACTAAGTAGGATAAAAAGTAATGCACAAGGGGCTAAAGCTCGGTGCCGTGTCTTATAGATGGACACTCGCGCTGGACTTTAGCCCCTTGTGCATTAACATAAGGTGACATTATTGGTAGAACATTGTCTTATATTCGTACTTTTACGCTTCATTTTAGTCAAAAAGGGCTTGATAAGCTTAAAGACTACCGAATAAAAAAATCTATCATTGGATTAGACGATTGGCCCGATTTTGGCCGTTTGATAGAAGGACGTACCGTACGCTACTTATACTGAACCTGAAAGTACCCTCAATGGTGAACCCCTACTTTGTTCACAATCCTATTGTCAACCACTTTATTCCCACTGTTAGCCGGCTCCTGTTCGCTCCGAATGGGTGGTTAATCCTGGGGGTATGGTTGCTTTTGGGGATGGGCACAAGTTTCGGGCAAGACCAGCCCGCACCAGCGCCCGCCCGCCGAGCGGCTCCCAGCCGTCGACAGCAACAGGCCGCTACTGACTCTGCGCGAGCCCAGGCTCGCCGTCGAGCGGTTGCGCGGGCCGACTCCGCTAAACAGGCGCTTCAAAATCGCACTGATAGCATCAGAGCACTACGTAGTGCCAATCGCCGGGCCACCGTTAACTGGGCTGACCGGCGAGCGACGCGTTTTTCGGAACGACCGTCCAAGTCACCGTTTATCCTGCGCGATCCAAAAGGGATCGCAACGGAATTTCAGCTTAGTCCCGATGGTAGCATTGGTGTAGCCGAACGGGTAGGAGGGACCACGAGTCCGGGCGCTGGTACGCTTACGTCGGGAACTGCCGTGGCGGGCCAGTCTGTACCGGGATTGGCATTGCCGCCCTCTCAATTTGGATTGCCGTATCGACCCGCTGAGACCATTCCCTTTTCAACTTATAACCAGTTACAGAATCAGCGCGTTGAGAATACGCTCTGGCGTGAATACAGTGCTAGACGCGATGGACAAAGTGCCTTGAGCGGACGCGGGCTGATTCCCAAACTCGAACTGCCACCGGTTATTGATCGACTCTTCGGGGGTAGTAATGTGGATTTCAAACCCAATGGTTTCGTAACGCTCGACTTTGGGTACCTCTATCAATTTATTGACAATCCCGTATTGCCGGTCCGGCAGCGTCGGAATGGCAATTTCCTGTTCAATGAGCAGATCAATATTAACTTCAATGGTAAGATCGGAGAGAAATTAGGCATTCTGGCCAACTTCGATACCAAAGCCAGCTTCAATTTCGAGAATGCCCTGAAACTCAATTACAAGCCTGGTGGAGGTTTACCTGCTTTCGGGTCAGGACAGGGGTTGCCCAGCATGCCGGGTTTGCCTAATGCGCCGACGTTGCCGGGTTCCAGTAGCCTGACAACACCCGGCGGTTTTACCCCTCAGAATGAAAGTATTCTGCAGGGACTTGAAGTGGGTAATATTAACTGGGCTGTTAATAGTCAGTTGATTCCGGGTGTACAAAATCTATTTGGTATTAAAACCCAATTACGTTTTGGCCGACTCAATGCTACGTTGGTTGCATCGCAGCAGCGTTCACGGAAAAGTGAGATCGTCCTGCAGGGGGGGACGTCGAATCGGGTTTTTGAAATTCGGGCTGATCAGTATGACGAAAACCGGCACTTCTTCCTGTCGCAGTTTTTCCGATCCCGCTATGAATCTTCACTGAAGACATTGCCGCAGGTGACGTCGGGTATCAACGTAACGCGTATTGAAGTCTACGTTACGAACCGAACGAATACTACCACGGCCCTGCGCAACATCGTTGGGTTTCAGGACATAGGCGAAGGCAATCCCTATAGTCAGACAAACCCCAACCTGCTGCCATTTTCACGTAGTAACCTGACCCCCACCGACAACGCGGCCAATGGGCTTTACAGCAAACTAACGGCCAATTCGGCGAATCCGCTCCGTCAGGTGGACCGCACAAACGATGTATTGACGTCTACCTACGGGTTAGCGAAAAGCACTGATTATGACCTGCTACGCACGGCCAAACGCCTGACCGAAGCCGAGTTTAAACTCCAGGCCGATCTAGGGTATATTTCACTCGTGACCCCCCTGCGTAACGACGAAATTCTGGCTGTTTCTTATGAATATACGTACCAGGGCCAAAAGCATAAAGTGGGTGAACTGACCGAAGATTATCAGGCTCGCAAAGATGACGAGGTGTTGGTGATGAAGCTGCTGAAATCAGCTACGTTGCGCAACAACCTTCAGTTACCGATGTGGAACCTGATGATGAAGAACATTTATTCGCTCAATACATCGCAAATTACCCGGCAGGGATTCCAGTTGCGGCTTATTTATAAAGATGACGTAACGGGTATCGATAACCCTAACCTTCAGGAAGGCCGGAGAACGCAGAACCGACCGCTGGTGCAACTGTTTGGCATGGACCGGCTCAATCAGCAGTTGGACGCCCAGCCCGATGGCAATTTCGACTACGTCGAGAATTATACCATCGATAGCCGATATGGAAAAATTATTTTCCCGACGCTGGAGCCGTTTGGGTCGTATCTGGAAAAGCAATTCGATCCTGATGAGGATAATCTTAAAGCGAAATACGTATTTAGACAGCTATACAGTGGCACTCAAACGGATGCCGCACAGATTGCCGATAAAAACAAATTTTTCCTGAGGGGTTCGTTCCAGTCGAGCAACGGGGCCGAGGTACAACTGCCGTATGGAGTCAATGAGCAATCTGTTACGGTGACGGCGGGTGGTGTGGCCTTGATGGCTGGCCAGGACTACGTGTTTGATGCCCAGACGGGAAGGCTACGTATCACAAACGCGAGTGTAAGTAATTCGGGCCGCGAAATTCGTATCGGCTACGAACAGCCGGACTTGTTTCAAAACCAGATTCGGACGCTTATCGGTACTCGCTTAGACTATGCCGTTAACCGTGACATAAGCATTGGTTTGACGGCCATGCACATGAAGGAAACCCCCGCTGGTTTCCTGACTCGGGTGGCGCTTGGGAATGAACCAGTCAACAACACCATTTTAGGGTTGAATGCCACCATTCGCAAAGATGTGCCTGGTCTGACCCGCCTTCTGGATAAATTGCCTGTTGTTCAGACCAAAGAACTATCGACTCTACAGGCTACGGGCGAGGTTGCTCAGTTGTTTCCTGGCACGAATCCACGTGCTAACAATGAAAGTTTCCTGGATGATTTCGAAGCCGCTCGGACGATTTTTGACCTCACACGTCAGCCAATACGGTGGCGGCTGGGCACCACACCCCAGCAGTTCCCTCAGGGCTCGTTTTCTGATCCATTGCCGTTTGCCTACAACCGTGCCCGCATATCGGTTTACTCCGTCGACCCGAGTCTCTACGCAGCTGGTTCGCTGGGCGCTGTGTCGACTGTCGATCCCGACGATGCGAGGAAACACGTATACGAACGCTATTTTCTGCCTCAGGACTTGTTTCCCGGCCGTTCGGCACGGCCCGTCCAATTGCCCGAAACCATCCTGGACGTAGCCTATTTCCCCAGCGAACGGGGGATGTATAATTACAATACAAACCTGACAGCAGCCGGTCTACTGACGAATCCAAGAGGTAATTTCGGGGCTGTAACGCGGGCTATTTCTTCCGATAACGATTTCGACAATGCCAACATCGAGAACGTAACGTTCTGGCTTATGGACCCGTTTGTGCAGGGTGAGGCCGGGAAAGTTCGTGCCGGTCCGGATGCCAGTCAGCAGACCAATAATACAACAGGTGGTAAGTTACTTTTTAACCTGGGCGATATTTCGGAAGATGTTATGAAAGACAGCCGTTACGAGTTTGAAAACGGCTTTCCGCTTAGTGACGAAGTCAATAATCCCCGGATTGGTGGAGTTGAGACAACAAATTGGGGGAAAGCGCCCACGCAGCAATTTGTGACGAATGCCTTCCAGAGCGGCTCCCGGGAACGGCAGGATATTGGCCTGGACGGACTGAGTAGCCAGCCGAATATTCCGACAGGTGTTACGTCGGAGCAGGACTTCTTCAAAAATTACCTGGCGGCCATTCAAACAAGAGTTACCGATCCTAACGCACTGGCCGAGATTCGGAGAGACCCCTCTGGGGATGACTTCCAATTTTATCTTGGTGAAGAAGCGGACCAACAGAAATACGTAGTCGCGCGGTACAAGAAGTTTATGGGGATGGAGAATAACTCGCCTGAAAACACGACGACGAACCAGTACCTGACGCCGGCATCCTCAACGCTGCCTGACATTGAGGATTTGAATATCGACAACACCATCAATGACAACGAAGCCTATTATGAGTATGAAATTGACCTGCAGCCGGGGAAACTCGAAGTTGGTCAGAAATACATTGTTGACAAGGTAACCGTTCCATCGGAAGGGGCACCGGGTGGCGTAGTGACTTGGTATCAGTTCCGGATTCCGGTGCGTGAACCAGCGCGTAAAGTGGGTAGCATCAGTGGCTTCAAATCCATTCGATTCATGCGGATGTACCTGACCAATTTTGCCGAACCAGTAGTACTACGTTTCGCGGAGTTGCAGATGGAAGCGAACCAGTACCGTAAGTACACAGGTGACCTTACGCAGTCTGGCTTACAGGAAGTCCCCGAACCGTACGATGCTAATTTCACCGTCTCAACAGTTAACGTCGAAGAAAACAGCAGTACGGCAGCCACCGTGGCGGGGAATGACAAATACATCTACTCCGTGCCGCCGGGTTATGTTCGTGACCGCGATTATACCCAGGTTACTACGGTGCAACTGAACGAGCAGTCGATGCGGATGAGCGTAACGAACCTGCGTGATGGCGATTCGCGTGGGGCGTTCCGAAATACCAACTTTAATCTGTTATTCCGGGAGCGGCTCAAAATGTTTGTGCACATGCACAACCCCGATAACGAGAGTGGACAGGTATCTGCTTTTGTCCGGCTTGGCACGGATTATACGAACAATTACTACGAAATCGAAATTCCGAACCTGATTGCGACCCCTCCGGGTACCTCGGACGCTGCTGCGGTCTGGCCTACCTCTGGCGGGCTACCGGGCGGAAATGATCTGGATATAGCCTTAGAAGAACTGATTAACCTTAAAGCCGATCGCAATCGCCAATTGACGCGCCAAACGTCGCTGGCCTTTTCGGAAATGTCGGCCAGTGGTCGTTATCGACTTACGGTCGTGGGCAACCCGGACTTAAGTTCGGTACAGTCCATCATGATTGGGGTGCGTAATCCGAAGATGGCTGGCGACGGTGAGCGGCCCAAGTCCTTTACAATCTGGGTCGATGAACTGCGGGCTAATGGCTACGATCAGCATGCGGGAATGGCCGCCGTTGGATCGGTGAGTGTGAAATTGGCTGATCTCGCTACGGTAACCGCGTCGGGTCGGGTTACTACGTTCGGGTTCGGGGGCGTTCAGACGCGCATTGGAGAACGAGCCCTGTCAACAACCTCGGAGTTTGGCTTTTCGTCGGCTATTTCAGTGGATAAATTTCTGCCCGCTACCTGGGGATTGCGTATTCCGCTTTATGTCAACTTCGATCACCGAAACATAGACCCTCATTTTGACCCACTCGACCCCGATACCCCGCTGGAGACCTCACTGTCGACCAAATCGGAAGCTGAACGGGATAGTTATCGCCGACTGGTTCAGGACAACACCATGCGCCGGGGCTACAATTTCTCGAATGTTAGGAAAGTAAAAACCAACCCGAATGCCAAATCGCACTTCTGGGATATTGAAAATTTTGCGTTTACGTATGCCTTCAACGATACGAAACACACCAACATTCTGACCCAGGAGTACCTACAACGGCAGAATAGAGGAGGCATTACGTACACGTACGCGGCACAACCGAAACCGTTTGAACCCTTCAAGAACGTAGCGTCGTTCGAAGCGCCCTATCTGCGCTGGCTCAAGGATTTCAACATAACGTTGCTGCCATCCTTAGTGTCGATTCGCAGCGATATGGACCGGAGCTTTATCAAAACCCAGCTTCGCTCGTCGGATTTGACGACCAATGGGATTGTGCCACAATTCGAGAAGTATTTTCTGTTCAACCGGTATTATGACCTGACCTGGAATCTGACGCGGAACCTGGTACTGACGTACCATGCGCAGGCGAATGCCATCATCGACGAACCAGCCGGTGATATTAATACGAAGGCGAAACGCGACTCGATTATCAACAGCATTAAGCAACTTGGCCGAATGAAAAACTTCGTGCAGGATATTCGGGCTACGTATCGGTTACCGCTGGACAAGATTCCATTGCTCGACTGGATGTCGGCGGATGCCATCTATGGCGTAGGCTATCAGTTTCAGGCCAATTCGTTTGGCATTGCCGATACGCTTGGCGTACCATTCGGTAATATTCTGCGCAACAGCCGAGAACGAGGTATAACCGGTCGGGTGGATCTGATTCGGTTGTATAATAAAATTCGCTACCTACGCTTTGTCAACACGCCATCGCCGGTACGTAAAAACTTTGCCCGGAATCCGGGAGACATCGAAGACATTGTGCAGGGAGAGAGCAAAGTGCTCAAGAACTTTACGAGGGCCTTATTGACGGTGCGCGGGATCAATTTCTCCTACGTCATTCAGGAGTCTACGATTTTGCCGGGCTTTCTGCCAACGCCACGATTCTTTGGTTTGGACCGCAACAACGCGCCGGGTCTGGGCTTCGTGCTGGGTAGTCAGGACCATAACATAGTTTATAAAGCCGCCGATAAAGGCTGGCTTTCGCCGAGTACGGTACTCAATACCGCTTTCCAGCAGAACATTACGAAGAAGTTTACGGCTAGTACGACACTGGAACCGTTTAAGGATTTTCGGATGCAGATAAACTGGCGCCTGGACCGTACAGATGCGTATCAGGAATACTACCGGCCGGGCTCACAGGGCGGGCCGTTTGAGACGTTCTCGCCGGTACGTAACGGGCAGTTTAGCATGTCATTCTGGTCGTTCCGCACCGCCTTTATTGGCTTGCGAGGTGACAATACGTCTCCTATTTTCGATCGTTTTGAATCCTACCGGAAATACTTTGTTGATAAGTTGACAGCCGCCAACGCCGAAAAGACAGGTAAGTATGATATAACCTCGCAGGATGTATTAATACCCGCTTTCTTTGCCGCCTATAGCGGTCAGCCTATTGAGAAAGCACAACTGTCGCCGTTCTACAATTTTCCCTTGCCGAACTGGCAGGTAGCCTATAATGGCCTGTCGGGATTAGGGTTCATTCGGAAAAAATTCAGTGCGTTTACGATCAACCACAGCTATTCGTCAACCTATAGCGTCGGTAACTTTATATCTAACCTGGATTACGGAGCGGCTTACGTCAACTTATCCGTCCAGAATGCTCCACTGGCAACGTCCATCAACCAGCAGGGGCAATTTGTGCCGGTGTTTGCGATGAGCACCATCACCATGTCAGAGAAGTTTGCTCCGTTGATTGGAGTGCAGTTTCAGACCAAGAGCCGGGTTACTGGCCGACTTGAGTATAATCAGAGTCGCGACGTAGCGCTGAGTCTGTCTAACTCACAAGTCGCCGAGTTGAGCAACAAAGATCTGACCGCTTCTGTAGGGTTTACGAAACAGAATTTCCGCATTCCGTTCCGGATCAATGGCGCCTACAAAAAGCTGAAAAATGACCTGACGTTCTCCTGTAATGTTACCTTCCGCGACACCCGCGCCATTCAGCGCAAATTAGATGCTGAGCAGATCATTACGGCCGGAAATGTGAACTTCCAGCTACGTCCTCAAGTCAGTTATGTTGTTAGTCGTCGGTTGAATTTCAATTTCTATTTCGACCGCACCTTCAACGATCCACTCGTGTCGAACTCCTTCCGACGGGCAACTACTTCGGGGGGTATACAGGTGAAATTCAACCTGGCTGAGTAACGCCAGAATAACCGAGTCCAATCCACTTCTATTTATGAAAAAGGTTGCCATTGTAACCGGAACATCTACCGGTATTGGGCTTGAAACGGCTGTTTCGTTAGCCAAAGCTGATTACAAAGTATATGCAACAATGCGGAATCCTGACAAAGCCGGGCCGCTTCGGGAACGTATCGATGCCGAAAATCTGGACATCGAACTTGCTACGTTAGATGTCACAAGCGAGGCATCTGTCAATGCCTGTTTTGAGACCATTTTTGAGCGCGAAGGCCGTCTGGACGTATTGATCAACAATGCCGGCATGGGTTTTCTGCGCACTGCCGAGCAAGCTACGGATGCCGAAATAAGTCAGGTATTTGAAACGAACGTATTTGGGGTAATGCGGTGTGTCAGGAAAGTGTTACCTGTTATGAGGGCGCAGCACAGCGGTCATCTTATATTTATTTCTTCCGTGGGTGGCCTGGTTGGGCAACCATTCAATGAAATTTACTGCTCCTCGAAGTTTGCACTCGAAGGGTATGCCGAAACACTGGCGACTTATCTCGAACCCTTCTTTGGTATCAGCGTCAGCCTGGTTGAACCCGCGGCTGTGACCTCGGAATTTTCCAACAACGTACTGTCGAGTCTTCAGCAAACAGGCGGCTTTCGAGATGATGCCTACTCACCGATCATCACGGCCTACCTCAACCGTTTCCGCTCCCGTGCCAGCCAAAGTGGACAGACACCAGCGGATATTGCGGAGGTGGTGTTGCAGACACTGGCGGCCCAGCCTGCTCCGGTACGCGTACGCACATCCGACTTTGCCGAGCAGTTCTGTCGCTTTAAAACCGGGGCTGATCCTGATGGATTACAGCAGACGGTGGCTATTCGAGCCTTGCAATTAGGGTTATAAGGGCTCATTGGCGACGTATTAAATCGCCTTACAGCCAGATTTCGCTCAACAATCTTTCTGTTTGCTGGTTGATGCTACCAACACCTTACCAACAGCAACCGTATGAAATATAACCCGCTTGGAAATACCGGCGTCTTAGTGTCCGAAATTTGCCTTGGTACCATGACCTTCGGCGGAACTGGCTACTGGAAAGCGATGGGTGAACTCCAGCAAAACGCCGTTAATGACATTGTTAAAACTGCCCTGGATAACGGTATTAATTTTATTGATACCGCTAACGTCTATTCATTCGGTGAGTCAGAACGATTGCTGGGACAGGCGATCCAGTCGCTCGGGGTATCGAGGGATGAACTTATACTTGCCACCAAAGTGCGGGGGCGTATGGGCGAGGGCAAAAATCAGGTTGGGCTGGGGCGTCTGCAAATCATGCAGCAGATTGAGGGGAGCCTGAAACGACTCCAGACGGATCATGTGGACTTGTATCAGATTCACGGATTTGACCCGATGACACCCCTGGAAGAAACCATGCGTGGGTTGGAGGACGTAGTAAGAAGCGGCAAAGTACGGTATATCGGTTGCTCGAACCTGGCAGCGTGGCAGGTTATGAAAGCAAATGGGATTGCCGAAAAGAATGGCTGGACGAAGTTTGTGTCAACCCAGAATTATTATTCCATTGCTGGTCGCGACCTCGAAAATGAGATTGTTCCGATGGTGCAGGATCAGCAGATGGGTATTTTGCCATGGAGCCCATTAGCCGGGGGATTTTTGTCAGGGAAATATACGCGGGATAACAAACCCGAAGGCGATTCCCGCCGACTAGCCTTCGATTTCCCACCCGTCAATCAGGAGAAAGCTTACGATATTATTGAGGCTATGGAGTCTATTGCAGAGGCTCACCGTGGCGACGGATCGGGAGTTTCGGTAGCCCGGGTGGCGCTGGCATGGGTATTAGCCAAACCGGGTGTTACGAGCGTTATCATCGGCGCAAAAAATACAGATCAACTCTTGGACAACATCAAAGCCGCTGACCTGAGTTTGACAGCGGAACAGCTTGAACAGCTCGATGAAGTAAGTGCGACGAGTAAGCCTTATCCGCAGTGGATGATTCAGCGGCAGAGCAGTGATCGCCTTGGCGCTTATAATTTCTCGCCGAATCAGTCGGCCGTCGTTAAGTAATTATGTGGACGGGTACCCGTCCACATTACTGTTTGCAATTTTGGCCCCTTCTACCGTATTTTGTGCGTATAAATTAATTCTCCCCATAATGAATTTTCCCGCAGAACTGAGCTATACAGAGGATCACGAATGGATTCGGATAGAAGATGACGGTACGGCCGTGGTGGGCATTACCGAATTCGCACAGAATGAACTGGGTGATATTATCTTTATAGATGTTAATACCATTGGACAATCGCTCGCAAAAGGTGATGTGTTTGGCGCTGTTGAGGCTGTAAAAACTGTGTCGGATCTGTTTTTGCCGATTGAAGGTGAAGTTCTTGAGTTGAATCCAGCCATCGAGAAAAGCCCTGAGTTGCTGAATAGCGATCCGTATGGCGAAGGCTGGATTATCCGTCTGAAACCCGCAAGTGCGGTTGAGCAGGACGGCTTACTGACAGCCGATGCGTATCGGGAGTTAGTAGGTGCCTGATTGACTATATTTTAGACCAGAAGGCTCCGAGAGGGGCCTTTTTTGTGAACCAGAATGCTCATTTACTGAGCCATGCCACTGCCCATGCAATTCTTAATCCGTGCTGCCCGCGTTGTTGATCCGGCTTCTGCCTTCGATGGACAAGTAGTTGATATATTAATCGGAAACGGTCTTATTCAACAAATCGGCGTAAATCTGGAAACCAATGCAACAGTACAGGTAATTGAAGCCGACGAATTGCACGTATCGACGGGCTGGGTAGACATGCGCGTGTTGGCGCAGGACCCCGGTTATGAACACAAAGAAGACCTGACGAGCGTTTGTCAGGCGGCTGCGGCCGGTGGCTTTACTGACATTGCTGTATTGCCCAATACGCAGCCTGTGATTGATGCCAAAGGAACACTTGGCTACGTTCGGCGCATGGCTGAAGGGCAGGTGGTAACTGTTCACGTAATTGCCGCCGTAACAAAAAAAGCAGCAGGTGAAGACTTTACGGAGATGCTTGATCTGCATCATGCCGGAGCCGTCGCGTTTTCGGATGGAACGCATCCTCTCCAGAATCCTGATTTGCTGCTGAAAACCCTTCAGTATCTGCAACCTGTCAATGGGCTCTTGATGAATCGTCCCGAAGAACAGTTGCTTACGAGTTTCGGGCAAATGCACGAAGGCGTTCAGAGTACGTTGCTTGGCCTGAAGGGAATGCCCGCCTTAGCCGAAGAGCTTATGGTTGAACGCGATCTGCGCTTGCTGGATTATGTTTTGGGCGTGGAGCATGGGGCGTGGAGCATGGAGTCAGAAGCTAAGTCGAATCTGGAGCCTTTAAGCCCCAACCCCCATGCTCCAAGCTCCACGCCACCTGTGCTGCACTTTTCCACTATCTCGACGGCGCGTTCAGTGGAGCTGATTCGGCAGGCCAAGGCGCAGGGAATGCCCGTCAGTTGCGATGTAGCGGCTCACCAATTAGTTTTTGATGACTCGGCTCTAGCTGGTTTTGATACCAATCTGAAAGTAAATCCGCCGTTCCGATCTAAGGCCGATGTAGCGGCTCTCTGGGCAGGGCTGGCCGACGGCACTATTGATGCCATTGTATCGGATCATTCGCCCCAGGATGCTGAAAGCAAAAACCTGGAGTTCGATCAGGCCGAATTTGGGGTAATTGGCCTGGAAACAGTCTTTGCTGCGGTCATGACCCATAATCAGAATGTACCACTGGCACAGATCATCGAAAAAATCACCAGTAGGCCCCGGCAAATCTTACGACTTTTGCCGGTGCATATTGCCGGAGGACAACCGGCTAACCTGACGCTCTTCGACCCAACCGCTACGTGGACCTACGACCGTACGCTCTCTAAATCAAAGAATTCGCCGTTTCTTGGCCAAAGGCTTACGGGCCGCGTTATTGGGACCGTACATCACGGTCATTTTAATAAATCTGTATGAAAAGTATTCTTTCTTATTTCGGAAATCCGTTGCTGAAAATCCCGCTTCTGGCTGGGTTGGCAACGGGTGTTCTGTGTTTCCTGTATTTTCTGGCACTATATGCCGCGGGCGTCCCGGCGCTGGGTAACATCCGTGTGCTCGACTATGGCATTCATATTATCGTAATGGTAGGAACAGTCTGGTACTACCGGAAATACATTGGTCATGGTCGACTACATTTGTGGGAAGGCCTGACGATTGGGTATGTGCTCAACACCATAGCCGCTTTGGTGACCGGCTGGCTTATTTATCTATTTGTGACGCAGATTGATCCGGGCGTCTTTGCGGAGTACGTAGTGAATTCTAAAAAGCTACTGCTGGAGGGTAAAAAACAGATCACCGATCAGTTTGGCCCGGAAACTTTCGCCAAGCAATGGGATAAAGTCATTACTATGAAACCATCGGTACTACTGCCCGATGAACTGACGAAGAAAACAGCTTTAGCGGTGCTGCCCGTGCTCATTATCTCGCTTCTCTTCCGAAAACAGGATTATAGCGTATTGCAATAAACGTATCATCGGATTATAGATCACAGCCATGAATGAACAGCCTTCTGCTGCACGTATTGCTTTAAAATGGGGTTTCCTGACAGCGCTGGTCGAATTGTTGGTAACATCAATCCGGTACGCGCTAAATCAATACGTAAATTTTCTCTTTCCTGTCCTTACCGTCCTCATCCTTGCTGCTGGTACCGTATTGGCTATGCGGGAGTTTCGTCAACAGAATAAGGGCTGGATGACGTACGGAGAAAGTATTAGCCTAACGTTGCTACTGTTTGCCATCATTGGCATCATGGATTCTACCTATCAACAAGTCTATCAGACTTATATCGATCCGGCGTATACAGAAAAAACGCTCAGCCAGACCCGGGATATGATGGAGCGGTTTGGGGCTAAAGATGAGCAATTGGAGCAATTTGATGAGCAGGTCGAGGATGCTGGAAATAAGCCAAAGAAAGGCATGGCAGGCATATCGTTCATTGGGAGTATTTTGTTTTGGGTGTTTGGCGGATTCCTGATGTCACTGATTATTGGCGCATTTATGCGAAAGACCAAAACCAATCCGTTTGAGTAGAAAAAAGTGTATAGGTTACGGTATACCGTAAACCCAAAACCGCACTATGCTGGCCATTTTTCGCAAAGAAGTCAATCAGTTTTTCTCATCGCCCATTGCATACATCATCATGGGCGTGTTCCTGACGGCTCTTGGGTTGTTGCTCTGGGTGTTCCCTGACACGAGTCTGCTCGAGAATGGGTACGCCGACATGGGCACGTTCTTTAATTTGACACCCTACGTTATGCTGTTTCTTGTACCCGCCATCACGATGCGCGCCATTGCCGATGAAATTCGGTCGGGTACGCTCGAATGGTTGCTGACGAAACCCGTCAGCCGGTGGGGCGTCGTGGTTGGGAAGTTTCTGGCGAGCTGGCTTTTAGTGATACTTACGTTACTGCCCACCCTGCTGTACTACGTTTCCCTGTATCAACTCGGTTCACCTGTAGGTAATATCGATTCGGCAGGCGTGTTTGGATCATATATTGGGCTAATTTTGTTGTCAGGCGTGTTCGTGTCCGTTGGGTTGTGGGCGTCATCACTCAACGATAATCAGGTAGTTGCCTTTGTGCTGGGCGTATTTTTCTGCTTTCTGCTTTACGCCGGGCTGAGTGCGCTGGCAGGCTTATCGATGCTTGGTAGCTTGGCCTATTATCTGTCCTCATTCGCCCTAGACGAACAATACCGAGCCCTGGGAAGGGGCGTAATTGACTCGCGCAACGTTATTTATCTATTTAGCCTGATCATACTCTTTTTACTACTGACAGCCAACCGACTGAAAGCTTCCAAATGAGAATTAATCCAATCCTGCTACGTGGGCTAGCCATCACCTGGACAATCATTATGTTGATTGGCTGCCTGACGCCCCATGCGCAATTGCCTGGCACACTGACTAACTGGAACGATAAACTCATGCACATAGCCATATTTATACCATTTTCCTCGCTGTGGATGCTGGCTGGTATGAGACTACAAACGGCGCTCATTGCCGGGGTGCTCTTCGGCGCCCTTATCGAAGGACTTCAATACGTATTGCCTATCAATAGAAGCTGTGATGTTATCGATCTCCTTGCTGATTCTGTTGGTGCTATACTAGGTGTGGGACTGGCGCTGGTCTGGTATCGGCTATTTCCAAAGCAGGGTTTTTAAATTGTATTGGCTCATTAAGGAAAAAATCGCCAAATTAACCGCCAAAATCATTGATCATTATGCATATTGGATTTATTGGCTTAGGAAAGATGGGGTTCAACCTCGTCAGTAACTTAGTAAAGCACGGTCATACCGTTGTTGGCTACGATATTAATGAGACGCTGGTCGAAGCCATCAAAACTGAAGGCGCCCAGGGAGTCAATACGCTACAGGACCTCTATAATGCGCTACCCGAGAAGCGTGTTTTGTGGTTGATGATACCGGCTGGGCCCTTAGTCGATAAAGTCATAGAACAGCTGCTAACCGTAATGCAAGCGGGCGACATCGTTATTGATGGTGGTAACTCGCATTACAAGGATTCGCTACGTCGGCACGAATACTTGAAAGAGAAAGGCATCGGTTTCCTGGATTGCGGTACCAGTGGAGGTATCAGCGGAGCTTTGAACGGAGCCTGTACCATGGTTGGTGGCGATCCAGATGTAATTGAACCCTTGCACGGCGTGTTCAGGGATATTTCGGTTGAAGATGGGTATCTCTATACCGGTCCCGCGGGTAGTGGCCACTTCACCAAAATGGTGCACAACGGAATCGAATACGGCATGATGCAATCTATTGCCGAAGGGTTCGAGGTACTGGAAAAAAGTCAATTCCCGCTCGACTTTGAAGCCGTTGCCAAAATGTGGAGTCACGGCTCCGTTATTCGTGGCTGGCTGATGGAACTGACCGAAAATGCCTTTAGTAAAGATCCTAAACTGGATGCGATCAAAGGCAAAATGTTCTCTTCGGGTGAGGGGAAATGGACGCTCGAAACAGCACTCGATCTAGGTGTGCCAACCCCCGTTATGGCTCTGTCACTCATCATGCGCTACCGGTCGTTGCAAGACGATACATTCACCGGAAAAGTAGTAGCGGCACTACGTAACGAATTCGGTGGGCATGCTGTCGAGAAAAAATAAATTTCATCCTACTAAATTCTCACTCAATCCAATTGCTTTTTTTTCGTTAGTATTACATACCGTAAGGTTCGGGCAGTTTCGATTGTCGTTTTACTGTACAATCGAAGCGGCCCGAACCTTTTTTTATAACTTTATAACTACTAGAACCACCGTACGCATACATGAAGGTACTGAGCGTCATCAGCGATCCCGTTTTTACGGAGCGTGAGTATAATCGGCTTGACCGGTTTTTCCTCCAATACATTAAAGACGAGCGAGATTTGCCCTTTATTTATCTTACCATTCGAATAAGTCTTATCTTAATTCCCCTTAGTGTTCTATTGTTCATGCCCTTTCTGACAGGCTGGGCCTGGTGGGTAGTGGCCGTGGTACATTTCGGATTTAGTAATTTCGGTATTAAAGGGCCTTTCGGATTGATGCTTCATTGCACCAGCCATCGGCAGTTCTTTAAGTCTGAATATGGCTGGATGAACAACTATCTGCCCTGGATACTGGCTCCACTTTTTGGCCATACCCCCGAAACCTACTACAGCCATCATATTGGTATGCATCATCCCGAGAACAACCTTGAAGATGATGACAGCAGTACAATGACGTATCAACGGGATAGTGTTCGAAGTTTCGTCGCTTATTTTGGCCGTTTTTTTGTCGTAGGTGTTCGTAATCTGTTGGGCTATCTCCGGAAGAAGAACCGGCCTAAATTAGCTACTCGTGCCTTTGCTGGTGAAATAATATTTAGCATCGTTTGCATAGCACTTTGCTTTGTAAGCTGGCCCGCAGTAATCGCCGTCTTCGTATTCCCGCTCTTTATTTACCGTCTGATTGCTATGGTAGGCAATTGGACACAGCACTCGTTTGTGGATGGCGAAGATCCGGGTAATGCGTATAAAAACAGCCTTACCTGCATCAATGTGAATTATAACAAAAAGTGCTGGAATGATGGCTACCATATTAGCCACCACGTTCGACCGGGTATGCACTGGAGCGAACACCCCACATTTTTTCTGAAAACGATTGATAAATACGCGCAAAACCAAGCGATTATTTTTGATGGCCTGGATTTTGGTAACGTTTTCTTTCTACTGATGCGTAGGCGTTACGATGTTCTGGCTCAGCACATGGTTAACGTTAACGGTACGTTTGCCAACGATGAAGAAGCCATTGCTTTATTACGTCGTCGTACAAAACGGATTCCGTTTCGGACTGAAAGATTGACTGCGTCCAAAGTAGCTGTTGCTGCTTGATCAGCCCCGAGAATTTAAATTTACTGACTGTTTCCTCCATCAATTCGCATTTCAAGGGTGCGCTGAATGTCGACGGGCACATTCGAGAGGAAATCATAGCCGGTCAGGGTTTCCAATGCATCGACACTGGTTATATAAGCTCTCCAGGGTTTATCAGCAGCCGATTGATCGTTAGGAATATTTACGGCAATAATTCGGGTACTGGATGTAAGTTGAAAAGAATCATCAGCACCAACAGGAACGACGATCAATATTTTCCAGAGCGTTGCCGGAACGGTCAACTTGCCATTAGCCAGGGACGTAGCATAACCGTTTTGTCCCGTGCCTCCCGTTCCGCTTGTGCCCGCGATAATGTAAACGTCATTACCACCACCCATCAATTGCCGTTCGTAATCTTCCAAGCTTTTCCATACTTCCCGATTATGACGAGGGGCTTGCGGCACTATATTGGTGAGAATAAACGTAGCAGCATTGTCTTCGGGCGTGTTGTCGCGGTCGTCGGATGGGCAGAGGTGCCCCCGGTCAAAGCCCGTGTTCGTGTAATCAGACGTGCGAACGGCATACCAGCCAGTTGGTAACGTAGCATCGGGTCTGAACTCATTGGTCCGTTTAGCATCTCCTTTCCAGACCGTACTCAAGCGCCAACTGACCCAGTTTGCAATTCCCCGGCTGCGATTGTATGACACAACGTATTGGGGCTTTGTCAGCAGATAGTTATCAGGATTATCAGTCGATGCGCCACTCGGATTACCAAGGGCGAGATTATCCGTGCGGTGTAGGGGAGCGGGCGCTATGATTGGGCGTACCGTTCGGCACCCATCCAGTAAGAGTCCCAGCGTAACTGCTAAGAGGATTGTTTTCAGTTGATACGTCATATTGATTGATTTTGCTAACATTCTTGCAGAACTTTACATGTCTATAAATGTAATGAAACTCTACTTAGCCTATTGTAAAACTAAGTAGAAAGATAAATTGCCCTGAAACAGACGTATACTTGCTATCATGGCTAAAAAAAAGCAATCATCGGGTAACGATACTCCACGCCCTGTAGTACCTAAATCTACTCCGGCACCAGTACCTGGTTCGGTTCGTCCCGCTTCGGTTCGTCCCGCCGAAGCTGCCCAGCGCCCCATCACTCGTCCAACGGCAACGAAACCCGTTAATAGTCCCCCTGCATCTGACCTGCCGATTGAGGAGAGACCTGTTGTTTGGTGGCCTCCGCTCGCTTTGGCTCTACTTGGGTTCGCTCTGTACATCAATACGTTTGGGCATCAATTTGCGCTCGATGATATTGCCGCCATTGGGCAAAATCTGTTTGTTAAAAGAGGTATTGCAGGTATTCCCGATTTGCTACGTACTGAGTTTTGGCATTTTAGCAATATCTCACTAGGGTATTATCGACCGCTATCGCTCATTACATTTGCGCTCGAACAGGAGTATTTCAATGGCGACCCTAACATCAGCCATATGATCAATGCTGGATTATACGGCCTGACAGGTTTAGTAGTTGGCATCTTACTCCAGAAATGGCTCTCCGCTCAAACGATTACTGCTTTTTTGATCGGGCTGGTTTTCATAGCACACCCCATCCATACCGAAATTGTTGCCAACATTAAGGGGCGGGATGAGATATTGAGTTTTCTGTTTATTGCCTTGATGTTGCTTTCCTATTGGCACTATCTGGAAACCAACAAATGGGGCTGGATAGCGGGGGCTTGCGTATCGCTCTACTTGGCATTTCTCTCAAAGGAATCATCTATTGTGAGTCTGGCGCTGATTCCGGCCATGCAATACTGGTTTGCCCGACGGACCGTCTGGCAGTCGCTCATCAGTTTATGGCCTTTTCTGCTTGTGACCGTCTTATTTTTCTATCAGAAGCAGAAAATGATTGGTACGTTGAGTGGTACGCCACCGGTCGACTGGGCCAACTATCCCTATGCAATCGAGAAGACGCAGAAGTCTACTACGTTTAAATTTCTGGAATACTACATCCGGTTACTGATTCTGCCGCATCCGCTGGTGTACGATTATTCCTACAATGTAATTCCATCGGGTGGGAAGGGCGATCTGCTGACATGGGCTGGCTTTTTCACTTTTGTTGGATTGATCTGGCTAACCTGGAAAGGATTCGTGAAACGTACCTTGTGGGGTTTTGGGTTGTTCTGGTTCCTCGTTACGATGGCGCCAGGTTTGGGTTTCATCTGGCTGCGGGGTGGCATATTCGCCGAACGCTTTACGTATGCCGCCGTAATGGGCTTCGGATTTGTCCTTATCTGGGCGTTGCAGAAAGTACTGCTACGTAATTCAGCCGATACCAGCAGCGAATCGTCGTCAAAACCAATGCTGGCCCGTTACGCGCCTTTATTCGGATTGATGGCCATTATAACCGGGTTATACGCCTTCAAAACTATCGAGCGTAACCGCGATTGGGAAAATAATTTTGTTCTCTTTAACTCAGCCCTACCGTATGCCCCCAATAGCTGCCAGGTGCAACGGCACGTAGCGAATGAGTGGATTGAAAAAGGATTGAAAGATCGCACAAAGGTTGATTCGATTGCTAACGCTACCAATGCCATAAAGCCAAAACCATCGCCTGATCAACTGAAGAAAGCTCAGGTTCTGATTGACACCAACGTTGCCCGGGCCAACATACATGGCCGATGGGCGCTCGATCACTTACAAGAGTCCACCCGTATTTATCCCAGTTTCGGCGAAGCGTATTTTTCGATGGCCTATGTCTTTCAGAAGATTACACCGAATGTAGACTCGGCAAAATATTATTACAAACAAACCATTCGGGCGGCCAATGCCTATGCACCAGCCTACAATAACCTGGGGGTAATTTATCAGGGCGAAGGACTGGCACAGAATAACCGGCAGAAACTGGAATTGGCTTCCTACTATTATAACCGATCGATGGTGGTTAATCCGGCCTATGTGGATGGGCAAAACAACCGGGCCAATCTTTATAAATCTACGGGTATTGATGTCAAATTCCTGCCCGACTCGGTGCTGAATAAGTATTAACGAATAGCTGAATAGCTAAAAAATTGCCATTCCCCGTTGCCACATAGCAACGGGGAATTCTTTGTTATAGTCGATTTGGTAACCGACCCTATGTCAAATTATTAGCGCTTGATGAGCGTAGAGACGTAGCAGGTTAATCTAACAAAGTGACATCTGGCGAAAATGCGGACTCAACGGTAAAAAAAAGAAAGAAGCGACTTTGGTTTGTACTGATACTGAACCTACGATTCGTGTCCGAACCAGTAGACAGGATTATTTCCGAAACCCATTATGAAAAGTACGCGCCGAACCTTTCTTGCTCAGGCAGCCACCACGGCAGCCGCTGGAATCGCCATCCCTACGATCCTGTTTGGTGCTAAGCCAAAAATTGAAGAAACGATTGTTGGGCACGGTGGCTATCGGTATCGTGCCGTACCGAACTGGGGTGTACTCGATGCCAGCAAAAATCCGGTGAACGATTGCCACGAAATGGTGCAGGATGCGAAAGGCCGCATTATTTTGCTGACGAACGAGACTAAAAACAACGTACTGATTTACGACAAATCGGGAAAGCTGCTCGAAAGCTGGGGAAATTCTTATCCCGGTGCACACGGTTTGTCGCTAGCGAACGAAGGGGGAGAACAGTTTCTGTTCATTAGTGATACCGACCGCCATCAGGTTATCAAAACAGATTTGAAAGGCCGCGAAATATTGAAAATTGACTATCCGAAAGAAACGGGCGTTTATGCGCATCCGACGCAGTTTAAACCTACCGAAACGTCCATTAATCCCACCAATGGGGATATTTACGTAGCGGATGGGTACGGTGAAAATTACATTACGCAGTACGATAAAACGGGACGGTACATTCGCCATTGGGGGGGTAAAGGCGCCGAAAACGGGCAATTTGACTGCTGCCATGGCATTTTAGTCGATACCCGAAAGAACCAGGTAGCCGGTATTTCGGGGCCTACGTTGCTTATCACCGACCGACGACATAACTGCCTGAAACGCTTCTCAATGGATGGAAGCTATTTGTCAACCATCGCACTGCCCGGCTCCTACATTTGTCGTCCTGTGTTGCATAATGACATGATTTACGGCGCTGTTTTTCGCAGTACGTCCGATGCGTATCCTGATTCGGGCTATGTTCAGATTCTGGATAAGACTAATAAAGTTGTATCAACACCCGGTGGTTCGGAGCCAGTTTACAAAGACAACCAGTTACTGGAGCAGCGAAAAGATAGGGCCTTTGCCCCATTTCTGCACCCCCACGACGTACTAGTCGATGAGGACGAAAGTTTATACGTTGCTCAGTGGAATTCCAAAAAAACGTATCCGATAAAGTTAGTGCGGGTAGGATGATGTTATAGGACGATTTGCCACGACTTATTGCTCGATGAATGCAAACTATTAAAACATTTGCCGTAATACATCATGATTCGCTTTTGTTTCGAAGATAGCCTTTACCGGAATTGTAAAGCCTGGTACAGTCAAAGCAGTTATTGTATCGTTAAGATGGAAATTACCTACGGCGTCGAAAGCCATAAATTCTTCATCTAGACGAAATTGCTCGACCGTCTGCCTTGTTGGGTCAATTAACCAATACTCGCGAACACCATGCGATGCATAATCTTCAAATTTAATGCCACGGTCGCGCTTGGCCGTTCCTTTCGATAGAATTTCAACAATTAAGTCAGGGGCTGGATGTTGCATGGTTTCGTCATCGAATTCATCGGCTACTTCCTTGCGCCAGAAACAAATATCGGGTTCGTAGTCATTTCGGGTAAGCGATACCATGGCTTTTTCAGTATCTACCTCACCTAAATGATGCGTCTGAACGTAGATGCGTAACAGAGTTGTCAAGTTTCCATTCGCCCGTAAATGCTTTCGCTTGACAGGCGAATGCATAATAATCTGACCATTGATAAATTCAGCTTTTATATCATCTTGTAACCACTCATAAAACGCCTTCCGTTGCTGAGCTTCATCGTCCAGCATAGCTTGTACGCGGGCAATAATCAGTTTGGCATCGGGCGCGTCAAACAGTTCGGCAATGAATTCGTCGGTCATGTAGTTGGTTGTTCTTATGTGAAGATACAAAAAACTTACTCCCCCATCAACTCCCGCAGAATCTTCTGAGCGGCTATCGAAATGACGGTTCCTGGCCCAAAAATTCCCCGAACACCCGCATCGTAGAGAAACTGGTAATCCTGTGCTGGAATAACTCCCCCGGCAATAACCAGAATGTCATTGCGACCGATTTCCTTTAATTCCTCGATCAATTGGGGCACCAGTGTTTTGTGACCAGCGGCCAGACTCGACACCCCCACAATATGCACGTCGTTCTCGGCTGCTTGCCGTGCTACTTCGGCGGGTGTTTGAAAGAGTGGACCCATGTCTACATCGAATCCCAGATCGGCAAAACTTGTTGCGATGACTTTCGCACCCCGATCGTGACCATCCTGTCCCATTTTTGCAACCAGAATCCGGGGACGACGACCATCGAGTTCCGCAAAACGGTCGCTCATTTCGCGGGCTAGCCGGAAATTCTCATCGTCAGAGACTTCAGCCGAATAAATACCAGATATTGCCCGAATTATGGCCTTATGACGGCCAAAAGCTTTTTCCATAGCGTCAGAAATTTCACCTAACGTAGCGCGGTGGCGAGCCGCTTCAATAGCCAGAGCGAGGAGGTTAGGAGCTTGGGGCATGGGGCGTGGGGCAAGGCTCCCCTCCTCTTGGTTAAGGGGAGGGGCTGGAGGTGGAGTAAAAGCGACCTCCGTAATAGCTACCAACGCTTTGGCTACGTTCTCCTGGTTCCGGTTCGCCTTGATCTCGTTCAATCGTTTTATCTGGGTGTCACGCACCACCTGATTATCGATGTTGAGTAGTTCGATACTCGTTTCTACATCGGGTTTGTAACGATTGACGCCCACAATGATATCTTTTCCTCCGTCGATCCGGGCTTGTTTCCGGGCGGCTGCTTCCTCAATACGTAGTTTGGGCAGTCCCGTTTCAATGGCTTTTGTCATGCCGCCTAACTGTTCGACTTCCTCCATCAAGGCCCATGCCTTTTCAACCAACTGCTGAGTCAGAAACTCAACGTAGTAGGAGCCACCCCAGGGATCAACAGCGCGGGTAATGTCCGTTTCGTACTGTAGATAAAGTTGTGTATTGCGGGCAATTCGGGCTGAAAAATCGGTTGGTAAGGCGATGGCTTCGTCCAGCGAATTGGTATGTAAGCTCTGCGTGCCGCCCAGCACCGCTGCCAGTGCTTCAATAGTCGTTCGTGCTACGTTGTTAAATGGGTCCTGTTCCGTCAGGCTGTAGCCGGACGTTTGACAATGTGTTCGTAACGCCAGCGATTTTGTGTTCGTTGGGGCAAATTGCTTCACGATCTTAGACCAAAGCAGTCGTCCGGCCCGCAGTTTGGCAATTTCCATGAAGTGATTCATGCCGATACCCCAAAAGAAGGACAGACGAGGGGCAAAGTCATCAATGCCCATACCAGACCGCAGTCCCGTACGAATGTATTCAAGTCCGTCTGCCAGGGTGTAAGCTAATTCCAGGTGGGCTGGCGCGCCCGCTTCGTGCATGTGGTAACCGCTGATACTGATGGAGTTGAACTTTGGCATGTGTTGAGCCGTGTAGGCAAAAATATCGCCGACAATCCGCATGGACGGTTCTGGCGGGTAGATGTACGTATTACGTACCATGAACTCCTTCAAAATATCGTTCTGAATGGTTCCGGAAAGTTTCTCGGGTGCAACGCCCTGTTCTTCGGCAGCTACGATGAAAAATGCCATAATGGGCAACACGGCCCCGTTCATGGTCATCGATACCGACATCTGATCGAGTGGAATCTGATCGAACAGGATTTTCATGTCTTCAACCGAATCGATGGCGACGCCCGCCTTGCCTACATCGCCTACCACGCGCGGATGATCGGAGTCGTAGCCCCTATGAGTGGCCAGATCGAAAGCCACCGACAGCCCTTTTTGTCCAGCCGCCAGATTACGTCGGTAAAATGCGTTCGATTCTTCGGCCGTCGAGAAGCCTGCATATTGTCGAATCGTCCACGGCTGACGGACGTACATACTGGCATAGGGACCACGCAGAAAGGGCGGAATCCCAGCTGCATAATTCAAATGGTCAGCCTCGGCCAAATCCGCAATCGTGAAACGAGGCTTCAGTTTGATGCCTTCGGACGTAGTGAAGAGCGTAGGGCGTGGGGCAGGGGGCAGGGGGGGCGCGCCTTTCACACTACCTGGTAATGATGTATTCTGTATATTGGTGAAGTCGGGTCTCATGCTTGTTGATATTACAACGGATTTACTCAAACTTCCCGGCCAGTCGTCGATCGGGTAGTGGACCAGTCCCATTCCCAGAAACGGTATTGGTTTGGTCAGAAGGCTCGTCAAACCGGAACTTGGTAACACCTACCAAAACCTTTCCACTACGTATCGCTTCGACTTTCGCCTGATAGGATTGATCAATTTCCTGTTCAATAAATCCATCGGCAAAGGCTTTTGTAAACCCTCCTCGTTTTTCGACATCCAGAAACAACGTCCAGGCAGCATCAACCAAGTGGCTCGTCAGGGCTTCGATGTAGTAGGAACCCGCTGATGGATCCGCAACTTTGTCCAGATAGCTTTCTTCTTTTAACAAAACCGATACGTTACGGGCGATGCGGTCGGCGTGACTTCGATCAGCGGAGTCATCGTTCGAAGTGCCCAGAACAGTATCATAGGGGTGGACTGTCAGTACGTCACAACCACCAACAACGGCTGCCATTGCTTCGGTAGTCGACCGAAGGAGATTTGTATAGGGCGTGGCTGTGGAATCGTAGAAAGTGGAGGTTTGACAATGAATGATGAATGATGAATGATGAATGATAGTGGAGGTAGGATAAGCTGCGATGATGCGGTTCATGAGCATCCGAAGGGCACGTAGTTTTGCAATCTCCAGGAAATAACTCGTACCTACTGATATGGATAACAGCGTTTTAGGAGCGAGTTGATTAATCGGTAGGCCCTCCTCCGTGAGTTGATCATACATATCTGCCAGTGAGGCCAGTGTAAAGGCCAGTTCCTGCGTAGCGTTAGCGCCCGCATTATGAAACGCCTGACTGCTAACGCAAATCGTGCGGAACAAAGGCGAATCTGCGGTTAACCGTATTATCTCTGCTGTTGATATACCAGCACCGGTTAGTAAACCCCCTTTTAGCTGATAAGGCGCTACGGTTTTTAATGCCTTTACAAAATCAGTAACGGCTACGCCGTCATCCAGCCGGAAAAAGACGGGTGTATCACTCAGTTTGATGCCGTTTAGCAATCGGGGTAAATCCGTTTGAGAAGAAAGGCTAACAACAAGCGCATCAGCCCCGCGGGTGAGTGCATCACGCAGGCGTAAATTATCCTTTTTTTCATCGAAAATCGCTTGCTCGGGCGCATTTAACCAGCCGGGGGCCTGTTTCTGGCTATCCTGAATCATTTTAAGCAGCCCCTGATTCATTTCATCGGCTGTATAGTAGGGCTCAACGGTGAACCCCGCATCTGGCTGCCACAGCAGATTTTCGTAAGCCAGTTCGTTTTTTAGTTCCTTTTGGACCTGTGCGAGCCAGGCCGCTTTATCGGTAACAGGAAACAGAGTTGAAAAAAGCGGCTCCATCAGATGAGTTCAGGACAATGTGTTAGTAAAAGTAGTCTTTTTATCTTTTCAGGGAAAAACCGCATTTATACCGACAATAAGAGCCTGCCGTTGCATTATTCAAAGGGATTGATTTGTTTCCTTGACGTTCAGTATGAAACGCGTAATTTTAGCTTAACATTGGGAAAGGGAACGACGTAGCCTGAGGTAGACCATTAAAAAAAACGTGCCCTGCTTTACGGAGTACGGTCAAATAATTTTCTACATTTGTCTCCCTTTTTTGCGACCCCGACGTAACTGTGATGTACCCCCGTGAATGTAACAACCCAGATAGGCATGCAGCGTGAAGTAACGACGGTGTGGAATCGCTGTCTGACCGTCATCCGGGAAATCGTACCCGAACAGAGCTTCAATACGTGGTTCGAGCCAATCGTGCCGCTGAAGCTCAATGGTCACGTATTAACGATTCAGGTACCGAGCGAGTTTTTCTACGAATGGCTCGAAGAAAACTTTGTGCATGCCCTACGAAAAGCCCTCGACACGGCTATCGGTCGCGATGGGCAACTGGAGTATTCCATTATTGTTGATAAAGGCAACGAGCAGAACAGACCACTGACGGTTAATATCCCTACAACGAAATCGACCCAAACGGCTAAGCCTGATAATGTTAACCCGGATCTGATCAAAAGTCCGTTTATTTTTAAAGACCTTGATTCGCTTACGCTTGATTCATACCTGAACCCAAGCTATACGTTTGATAATTACGTTGAAGGCGATTGCAATCGATTGGCTCGGTCGGCGGGCTATGCCGTGGCCGAGCGGCCGGGTATTACGTCGTTTAATCCACTGATGATTTATGGGGGGGTTGGACTGGGCAAAACGCACTTGGTGCAGGCCATCGGTAACTTTATCAAGAATAATAATCAGAATAAGTTCGTCCTGTATGTAACCTCGGAGAAGTTCACGAACCAGTTCCTGAATGCCGTCCGCTCAGATGGCATTCGCGACTTCACAGCGTTTTACATGCAGGTAGACGTACTGGTAATTGATGATGTGCAGTTTTTGCAGAAGAAGGAAAAAACGCAGGAGATTTTCTTCCATATTTTCAATCACCTTCACCAGTCGGGCAAGCAGATCATTATGACCTCCGACCGGGCTCCACGAGCCTTGGATGGACTAGAAGATCGCCTACTGTCCCGGTTTAAATGGGGTCTGTCGGCCGATTTGCAAACGCCCGATCTTGAAACCCGAATCGTTATCATCCAGAAGAAACTGCAGGCCGAAGGCGTTTATATCGACAGTAACGTGATTGAGTACATGGCTCATAGCGTCAATACCAACGTTCGGGAACTGGAAGGTGTCATTGTCTCACTCATGGCGCAGGCATCGCTGAATCGACGGGAAATCGACCTTGAACTGGCCAAGCATACGTTACGTAACATTGTCGTAGACTCAGAACGTGAAGTTACTATCGATACGGTGCAGGAAGCCGTGGCCAGTTATTTCAACGTAACAATTGCCGATTTGAAAGCCAAGAGTCGTAAGCGAGAACTGGTACATCCCCGACAGGTGGCTATGTATTTGGCCAAAGAAAAAACGGATCTGTCGCTTAAGTCCATTGGGTATCATTTCGGTGGACGTGATCACAGTACGGTCATTCACGCTATCCAGACCATCAGTGATTTGGTGATGAAACACCCCGAAACGCGCGAGATTGTTGAGAAACTGAAAACGCAGTTTAAATAACTTCCTTTTTGACAGGATAAAACGGGATTTTTTATGTCCGTTTTATCCTGTCAAAAGATAAAAATGCTGCAAGTTTTATCGCGCCATCAAATCAATTCTTCTGCCTGGGATGCCAGCGTGGCTGCTTCTTCACAACGGATTCTATATGGTTACTCCTGGTATTTAGACGCCGTTCTGCCTGGTCCGGACTGGAAATGGGTTGGTATTGTGAATGTGGATATTAATGGTCAATATCAGGCCGTTATGCCCATTCCACTACGTCGAAAGCGAGTGGCTGGCATAGCGTACCATTGGGTCGTGCATCAGCCTTTTTTTTGTCAGTTCCTGAACATTTTTAGTCGGGATGAATCGGTTGATACAGTGCCATTTTTCCAGCTTATGCAGCAGGAGTTTCGCTACGGATCAATGTTTAGCATACGGAAGTCCTTTGTTAATCAATTGTCATTCAGTACGTTCCAGACGCAAACGACACATGTTCTTGATCTGTTGATTGGGTATGAACGCATTTCACAACGCTACTCCCACGACCGTGCCTCCAATCTGCGTCGGGCTCACCTGGCTAACTGGACAATCATTGACTCGACTGACCCAGAACCTTTACTGACATTATTTCGCAAATATCAGGCTAACGGCATCGACGGCGGTGTGGCTGATTGGGCTTATGACATATTCAGAAACTTGGTTGCTGAACTGAACAAACGGAATCTGGTCGTGCTACGGTATGCTACCCGTGAGCATCGTATTGAAGCCGGAGCCTTGTTTGTTCAGGAAGGAGATCGGATAATTTATCTCTTCAACGCGGCATCGGAAGCGGGTCGTCAGGGAAATGCCCGCACGCTGCTGATTGACCAGATGATCCGGAAAAAGGCTGGCGATGCGCTAATTTTTGATTTTGAAAGTCCGGAAAAGCCGTCTATCCGAGATTTTTATCGGAGTTTTGGCGCTTTTGAAGAGCCGTTCTATACAGTACGCTGGAATCGGCTAAGTGTGGTTGAAAACATTGCTAGAAAAGTAGTGAACGTAGTACGTGGCCGGTGAATAAGGCTTAAGCAGGCATCAAAAAAGGCGGGCCACAGTTTTGAACTGTGGCCCGCCTTTTTTGATGCCTGTAAGTTAATAAAATTTCAAAGGCTGCTTAAGCCCTTCGTTGCGTTTCATATCCATCACCATAGAGCCAATCCACAGATCGACTTCCACTTTAACCGGCACTTTATTCGTATCATCGGATACAAAAATCCGGATTGATTCTTCCTGCTTAAACATCGCGTTGCCCGGCGGCAGTACGGGGTTTAACTTGATAACATTAATCTTGCCCTGCTTCGTTTTTACTACGTCTTTGCCCCGATAGCGCACTTTCATATTATAAACGGTGTCATCGTAGAAGGCGGGTACTTCAATAACCTGACCGCTGTTAATCTTGTTAAAGTCAATCGTTCTCAGGAAATAATAGCCGCTGATGAGGTCATGTACATTGTCCGGTACGTTGAATACATCTTTCTCCGTACGTTCTTCGGCTTTTACGGTGTTCGCTTCATGATTGAACGTAATATTTTCTTCCTTCCGATAACTGTTTTCCTGAAGGTTGGTGTAGAATTTCTGCGGCAAGATAGCTGACGTGTCAATGTAGGACCGCCACGTATCACGAACACGGGTAACCAGATCAAAGGCACCAACCGTACGACCATCCACGTTGACCCGATAGCAGGGACGATCGTTGACTTTATAAAGGGTGGGGCTAACGTCTACAATGGCTTCGGCCGCGTTGATGAAGCCATAATGAACCCGATATTCGATGTGTTCACCGGGTCCAAAGCTATTATTCGGAACACGCCGATATGCGTTCAGCGCAATAAATCCAGTGCTCAGAACAGAAAGTATACCGATGCCAATTAAAAACTTTTTCATGCGGGTTACTACCCGTTGGTAGGGTTAATTTATAAAGATGGATAGGTTTCTTTCAGGTAAGTCAGATACCGTTTGAAATCCCCTCCGAATTTATGTTCAAATTCCTGCCGAAAACGGTTCTGCTGTTTTCGATACGTTAAATACCCAATAAAGTACGCATTATTGGGTAAGTTTAGTTTGCCAAGACGCCGTTTTTTTATTGAGCGTACACTTGACTGGCTGCGTTGGTCGGTAATTGTGTCCGACGACACAACAATTTGCTCAATAGTCTGCCACTTCAGCGAATCTTTGATAGCGATTGGCGTAGTGGGTTTAAACGTCCGGTACAAACTATCCAGCGTTTGTGTGCCACGCAAGACATGGTTGTCGTATCGTTCATAAAACGCTTTAGTGGCCAGATAGTTCTGGTAAGGCGCCGATGCTTTGCCGTACTTCTGCGCCAGAAATCGAAGCGCTCCATACTCCCCTACAAAATCCGCCAGGTTTTCATTATACTCCAGACTATTTTTCACGAACAACGTACCATGTGTTAGCTCGTGAATGATCAATTCCGCCAGACTGCCCTCGGGTCGTTCCAGAAAGCTGGATAAAATGGGGTCGTTTAGGAAACCTAACGTCGACCAGGCCGATACTTCCCCAACTCTCGTGTCCAATCCTTCCCGCTTCAGTTCAGAAACCGTCGAATCGGCACGATCTTTTTCAAAGAAACCTTTGTAGGAGAACGTACCAATTATTGGGAAATGCCACTGTCTGGCAATCAGTTGATAGGGTTCGGCGGCCGTAATGACCCATAAAATGGGTTTTCCCTCCTGATCGTAAAACGACTCATAACTTCCCGATTTGTCTAATCCGAGCGAATCTATGGAAAAACGCTTTATTTCTCGGATAAGTTCTATTTTTTTCTTTAGTGAATCAGGGTAGGCCGGATCGGCAAGCACCTCGGCAACGGGTTTGGTATTCCATAATATGCGTACCTGACCACGTGCCTGCATCCAGCCGTAACTAACCAGGTCCCACTGCCAGACAACTAAAGCAGCTAGAACCCCTATAATAACCAGAGCAATTTTTCGACGCATCGGTTGGAATAATCTAATACAAAAATTTGCTGTAAAGTTAAACAACGACGGGGAGGGAGTGAACGATAAAACAAAACCGGACCACTCATCGGAGTAGCCCGGTTCTATGATTTGAATAACGGCTGATACGTTCAGGCCGAGTAACCCCGTGTTTCTACTTCCTGAACACTTTCGCCCGTTAGTTCATCCAGAAACTGATCATGGGTCATGGGTTTGGAGAACATCGGGAAGTTTTTGGCGCAGGCAAAGGCTTGTTCTTCCTCGCTGAGCGTGGCTGTGCAGTCGGTAAGGGTGATAACTTCAAATCCTTTTTCGTAGCCTGAGCGCATTGTAGATTCTACACAGCAGTTGGTCAGAAAACCGCATAAGGCTATGGTTTCAATGCCTTTACTACGTAGTATAAAGTCGAGGTTGGTGCTGGCAAAAGCATCCAGGCCGCGCTTTCCTTCCAGCACAATATCACCGGATTGGGGTGTTAGTGAATCAATAATGTCGACACCCCATGAGCCTTTGCGGAACGACTGGCTATCCACCACACCCTTCAGAATGCCATACGGATGTTTCGTGATTTCAAAATAACCTTCCTGAAAACTAATAGGCGAATGAATAAGAACCGCTCCAGCCTCACGGGCTTTTGCGACAAGATCAAGGGTGTTCTCCAGCATGTTGGTCGAGCCCATTACGTCTTTAACAGCGTCGTGCAGACTACCCCCCGGTGATGTAAAATCGTTCTGATATTCAATCAGGATAACGGCAGTTTTTTGCGGATTCATAACAGTTTGGTTTTAGCGACGAATTGATACCGAAAGGAGCTGAACCTCCGTGTTTACTCCAACGCCTGATAGACGGCAATTCGGAATTTCTTCACAAAATCGCCGTAATAGGCGTAAGGGTGTACATTCGTAAAAATCAGGAGGATAAGGTCTTCTTTCGGGTCGATTGTGAACTCGGAACAGTACATTCCGCCCCAGTTGTAGGAACCTGGCGATGCCTGATCGCCGTAGTGAGAATTTTCGGTAATCAACATAAAACCAAGCCCGAATTTGTCTTTGCGGTCCCAGACTTCAGCAGCCCCAATCTGATTCCGAAGCATCATTTCGATGGTTTTACGGCCTAGAATCCGTTTGTTGTTGAAGGTGCCACCGTTGAGCAGCATCTGGCAAAATCTGGCATAATCTTCCGCAGAGCTGACCAGTCCCGCTCCACCTGAGAAAAACGTTCTGGCACCCGTAGTGGCAAAATTTCGGTACGTTTCGTTGGTGTGTAGGGTTAGTGGTTTGTCCATGCTCGATTTGCTATACAACTCGACCAAGCGGCTGGCTTTGCTGTCAGGCAGATAGAAATACGTATCGTTCATTCCGAGCGGTTCCAGCACCCGTTCGCGCATAGCTACGTCAAACGGCTTCCCGGAAAGTATTTCAATCAAACGCCCAATGACATCGATGTTCAGGCCGTACGTAAAGCCTGCCCCGGTGGAGTCAGTGCCGGGGTCGCGGAGGAGCGGGCGTTTGGCCAGTTTGTTGATTACGTCTTCGAGTTTGTCGGACGCGGTCGAGTTGAAAAATGGCACCTTAAACTCAGACCGCTGATCGAGTGGGTGTTCGTAGGGAAGCCCCGCATTATGGCTCAGCAATTGCCGGATTGTAATTTCACTCTTCGCCGGTCGGGTTTCGTAGTTTCCGCCAGTCGGGTCTTTTTTGTCGTAGGTAACCAGTACTTTCGGATTCTTGAAGGCCGGAATGTATTTCGAAATAGGGTCGTCTAACAGAAATTTCTCTTCCTCAAACAACGTCATCAGCGTGACCGTCGTGATCGCCTTCGACTGGGAGGCAATGCGGTAGAGATCATCTCGTTTGAGCGGTATTTTCTTTGCCAGATTGCTGTAACCGAAGGCTTTATAGTGCACAATTTTACCCTTGTGCGCCACGAACGTAACGGCATTCGGCGCAATGTCTTTGTCGATTAAGTCCTGTAGCCACGTATCGAGCCGTTTCAATCGGTCGGCTGAGAAACCAGCGTCGGCGGGAGATTTGGCGATTGTGAAGGTTTGAGGAACAGACTGGGCAAAGAGGAAAGATGTCGAAAAGAGGAAAAGTATGAGGAAGCGCATTTCGGTTTACGGTTTATAGGCTTCAGTTTACGGCATATAACGGTTCGCCGTAAACCGAATACCAAAAACCGTAAACCGAAACCATTCTACTTACCCCAATCCCAGACGACCACTACCCAGGTTTCGCCAATGGCCGGGTCATGAAACTCATGAATCGACTCGAATCCAACGCGGGCGTGGGCACGTAGCGAACGGGTATTATTGGCTGAAATATCGGTTATGAGCAATTGATAGCGATCCCCGTATACGTCGTGATGATGCTGGAACATCCGGTCAAATACCCGTTGCCCGCGGTAGCCTTCGGCCACGCAAACCTGCCCCATCACGTACCAATCGTACTGGCTTAACGGTTGATTTTTGTAAAAAAGCGTCTCAATCAATTCAAAAAGCGGCAATAATTCCGGTACGTCGGTACCAAATTCGGGTAACATCGTCAGGGCGTAGCCAACAACCGTGGCGCCGTCTTTGGCGATGATACTGGGAGCGGTTTTATTCATACGAGCCAGTACGTTCGGGTCGTGTTCAACCGTCACGAAACCCTGATCGACCTGCACATCAATGGATACGTTCTTGCGGAGATTGGCTTGTTGAAGTGTTAAAATACCGCGCACATCGGCGTCGGATTGAACAGTGGTAACGGTAAGCATAAATTCAGGCAATGATCTGCGACGGTAGTTTTTTCAAAAACGCCGAATCCACTTCGGCACCGATACCGGGCGTTTCAGGCAGTTCGATTTGGTAACCGTGATACGTAATGCCGCCGTAAACGGGATCATCAGCGTGTTCAAAACAACCGTCCAGATCATAGAAACGAACGTTTTGACGGGCGGATGCAAAATGCGCATTGGCCGTTAGCGCCAATCGAGATTCTGACATGCACCCGATCATACACGGAATTCCGGCGGCTTCGGCAATAGCATTGATTTTGAGCGCTTCAAAAATTCCGCCACTTTTGGAGAGTTTGATGTTGAAATAATCAACCGCTTCTTCACGTACCAGCCGGATGGCGTCCGTCGCGTCGAACAGGCTCTCGTCGGCCATAATCGGAACGGTTGAGCTTTGCCGGATTTGCCGCAAACCGGCAATATCATACCGCTTGATTGGTTGTTCACAATACTGAACGTTCCAGTCCCCAATGGCGCGCAACACGGCCTGCGCTGTCACTACGTCCCAGCCCTGATTGGCGTCGGTACGGATGGGCGTTCCGTCACCAATCGCGTTTCGAATGGCTTCTACGCGGCCAATGTCGTCGCGCAGGTTAGTGCCGAGTTTCACTTTAATGGCTTCAGCCCCTTTTTCCTGAATACGCAGCGCGTCTTCCACCATTCGTTCGGGTGTGTTGATATAAATCGTTTCGTCCGTAACGAGTACCCGCTTTGATCCGCCCAAAAACTGATAGAGCGGCATCCTTGCCGCCTTAGCGGCAATGTCGTAAAGGGCCATGTCGAACGCCGAACGGGTAGTGGAATGCCCGGGCAGGTAGCGCGTCAACGTATTGATACAGCCTTCAATATCGAGTGGATCACGGCCGATCAATAGCCTGGCCATGTCGTTTGCCGCTGCTAATCCTGATGCCTGGGTTTCGCCAACGATCATCCACAAATGCGAGCCTTCGCCCCAACCCGTAATGCTTTCGTCAGTTTGAATCTCAACCAGTATATTCCGGGCGTGTTCCATCGTGCCGAGCGAAATGGCGATGGGTGCTTTAAGCGGAATGTCGTAAGCGTAGAGGAGAATTTGTGTGATTTTCATTGGCTTAAACACAGAGTAAACAGAGGAAAAACACCGAGTATACAGAGACATCTCCGTTTACTCCGTGAGTTCTCTGTTTTCTCTGTGTTTAAAGAGTCATTTGGGGAACTGGCTTTTATCCAGGCCGGGAATGATACGTAATGCGTTTTTGTAATAAACTTTTTTCAGGATTTCGTCGGGTAGGCCCATACCATACATCCGCCAGAACGCGTGGTATTTTTTGTGGTAAGGAAAATACTCATCGTCGGTTTCGAGCACCCGGAAATACGTAGCGTATTCAGACGGCACCCAACTGTCTTTCCCGAACAGAATCCGGTCCTGATATTTCTCGAAGAACTTCCGGCTCGCTCTTGGCTGACGGCCTAATTCCGCGATCACAGCGCCAATTTCGACGTTCATGTTTGGGAAAACCGTCATCAGGCTGTCGAGCTTAGTCAGGTCGTTTGGATACCAACCCATGTGGGCCGCAATGAATGTCGTTTTCGGGTGTTTGCGGAATACGTTGTGCTGCTCGGCGATGAGCTGATCCCAGGGGACAGGATCGTTGGCGGCCCGTTTCCTGCCAGCATGAAGCTTGAGTTCGAGCCAGCGTTCGTTGTAGCGGTCCATTGGGTCCCAGAACGATTTAGGATCGGCGGTATGAATCAATACAGGAATGCCCAGTTCGCCACATTTCGCCCAGATTGGGTCAAGGCGCGGATCGTCAACCCGAAGCACATGGCCGGTCTCATCTTTGTTGGTCAGGCCCAGATTCTTGAAAATCTTGAGCCCATGAGCGCCTTTTCTTACATCGGCCTCCAGGAGCTTGACAGCATCTTCGGTCCAGCCTTTTTTACCGACCTCGTCGAAGTTAAGGTTTGTGAACAGCACAAGTCGTTTCGCATTGGTCTTGTTCGCATTGGCCAACGCCTTATCGAAAAATTCGGTGCCTTGTTCGACGCTGCCCCAACCCCGGCCGCTCAGGTTAACCATAATGCCCATATTGAGGCTATCCATCTGAGCGAGAAGCGGTTTCAAATTTGCCTTGTCCATGTCCCACTGGTGGTTGTGGACATCAATGAATGGATATTTGGAATGCGTCACCTTGTGCTCCGGTACTTTCAGCGTCGAAACAGGATCATATTCTTCAAAACCCAATGGTTCGGGTGGTTTAGCCGTTTTGGGCGTTTGACCACAGGCAATTAACCCCGGCAGCAGACAGGCGAAGAAGTAAATCAGGTGTTTCATGAACGGTTGTATTTACAAACTAATCCTTAAAGATAAGCGCCACACAATGAGCGGCAATGCCTTCGCCCCGCCCCACAAAACCAATATGCTCGGAAGTGGTGGCTTTTATAGAAATATCGTCTTCCGGAATGGCCATTACGTCGGCCAGACAGGTTTTCATCGCTGGAATGTGCGGATTGAGTTTAGGCTCCTGCAACACGACCGTTACGTCCACATTCGAAATTTCGTAGCCTGCGCTACGTACCATTCGAAGGACTTCAGCCAGCAGGAGTTTACTGTCCACACCTTTCCAGCGCGGGTCTTTATCCGAAAAATGGTAGCCAATGTTGCGCATGTTAGCGGCTCCCAATAACGCATCACATAATACATGGCACACGATGTCCGCATCCGAATGACCAACTGGCCCGAATGTACTGGGAATCAGAATGCCGCCCAGCCAAAAGGGCCGCCCTTCTTCCAGTCGATGAACGTCATACCCTTGTCCTACCCGGATTTTCATGCGACTCTATAATACAAGGTCGAGCAATTTTCTTTGCGCAAAATCTGCTGGGCTGATGCCTGAATATCGTCGGGTGTGACGGCCTGAATCTGGGCGGCTTCCTGATTCACTAAATCGGGATTGCCTGCGTTGGCCGCATAAGCAAGATTCATCGCCCGATTCAGCAGTTCAACTTCCGAGAAGGCAAGCGTAGCTTCGGTCTGGTTTTTTACTTTCGTTAACTCTTCCTCCGGCACGGTCTGGTCAATAAATTTCTGAATAACTGACTCCACAGCCGCATCGGCCTCTTCGAGCGAAATACCTTCGTTCAGGGTTCCCTGTACAACTAACAGACCTGGGTCTATGGAGGACGTGATATAGGCGCCAATATTGCTGAACAAGGGGTTATTCCGTAGCAGTTGCTGATAAAGCCTTGACGATTTACTACGTCCCATCATATCGCTCAGGAGGTCGGCGGTGTGAAAACCAGACTCAAATCGACCGGGCATGTGATACGCTTTATAAAGCCCGTTCAGCGGGACCTTCGCTGAAGTTTCCAACTTTCTGGCTTCGGTCTGGATTGGTTCTTTGGGCAGGTGCCGGATGTAGGTATCACCTGCTGAAATTGGCGCGAACCACTTGTTACATAGCTGCTTGACCTGATCGACGGTTACATTCCCAGCCACCACCAGAATGGCGTTGTTGGGCAAATAATACTTGAAGAAGAATGACTTCACATCATCCAGCGTAGCATTCTCGATGTGGCTGATGTCTTTGCCAATCGTGGCCCAGCGGTAAGGATGTTGCTGGTAAGCCAGCGGACGTAGTTTGAGCCAGACATCACCATAGGGTTGGTTCAGGTAACGCTGTTTGAACTCTTCGATTACGACTTTTTGCTGCACGTCAAGTACCTGCGGGTCAAACGAAAGGCTAAGCATTCGATCCGATTCGAGCCAGAACGCTGTTTCCAGATTAGCCGCCGGTAACGTAATGTAGTAGTTGGTGATGTCGGGGCTGGTAAAGGCGTTGTTTTCACCCCCAACTTTCTGCAGCGGTTCGTCGTAGGTCGGAATGTTCTTAGATCCCCCGAACATTAAATGCTCAAACAAGTGTGCGAAGCCTGTTTTAGAAGGATCTTCGTCGCGGGAACCAACATTATACAGAATATTGACGGCCGCTATCGGTGTAGACTCGTCTTCATGGACGAATACCCGCAGGCCATTGTCCAGGACAAATTGTTCGTAATGAATCATGAAAAAAACGGTTGCGTACTGCTCTCTTTAGATACTACGCATTGAACAAAAGTAAGGTTCTGACCGTATAGAATCAAACGACGTAATACGAACGACTGCTTTGTCTCTACTGAAAACTATTTTTCTAGCCCTGATCTGGCTTTGTTTGCCACTGATGGCCCCCGCCCAGGTCATGAGCGATCCCGCTGCTCAACAAATCATTGTGAAGGCGCTCGACAATATTTATAATCTGGAGTTTCCGCAGGCTGAAGCGCTGATCCGGCAGCTTCAGGCCCGCTATCCACAGCATCCGGTGGCGTCAATTTTGCGGGCCACCCAACTGGACATACAGAATTTGCCGCTGTCGGAAAATAAAGCCGCTGTAGCGCAGTTTGTGCAGGCTGTTAGCCAGGGACTGGAGATGTCGAAGCGGATGCTGGAAAAGGACAGAAACGATCCCGAAGCCGTCTTTTTTATGCTTACCTGTCATAGCTATATGGCATCGCTGTACAACAACCAGGGCGAGTCGCTAAAAGCCGTTGGGGAATCAAAAAAAGCGTATAATTATCTTCGGGATGGCTTTGCCTTGATGGAGAAAAATCCGGATTTCTACTTCACGAGCGGACTCTATAACTACTACGTGGAGCGCTACCCAATGGATCACCCCGTTGTTCGACCGTTCATGATTTTCTTTGCCGACGGCGATATTGCCCTGGGCTTGAAGCAAATGGACGTAGCAACGCGCCGGGGCGTGTTCATGCGTCCTGTGGCGAATTATTACCTGTCTCACCTGCTGCTTAAGCACGAGACGAATCCGGTTCGGGCGAGTGTGTATATGAAGTATTTAGTGGAAAAATATCCGAATAATCCACTATTTGCCATGACCTATGCGGAGGCTTTGCTGCTGGCTGGCCGGTATGCTGAAGCACGGCCTTTTGTGCAACGGCTCAGGCAAATGCCCAATAAACTGGTGCCCTTGGCTTTCAATACGTTCTCGGGCATGCTGATGGAGCAGGCCGATAAAAACGACAAGGAAGCGGCTGAATTCTACGAAATTGCCTTAAAGCAACCGTCTGATGACGCCTATACCAAAGAGTACAAAGCTTTTGCCTATGCGGGTTTAGCGCGTATTGCCGCTCGTGCCAATGACCATAATCGGGCAAAAATGTATTATAAAAAAGCGCTGGCTGTGGGCGAGTATAAATCGCTGGTCAAGGAAGCGAAAGCTTTCAAAGGGTGAAGCTTGACAGACAGAAGGAACGTTTGGGCGTTTTGGACTGCTGTTAGGCGCTATTCAAAAAATACAGAAATATCCTATAGAAGTTCAAGCCGGCAATCCATGTGAGATAAATTTGCGTTAGTACCAACACATGAACTAACTCAACTCATATGAACACTGCAACAGATCTGTTTACTAGATTCGATCGTCTGGATACACGTATTAACAGTTGGTTAGTAGCCCATAGTGTCAATATTCTCCGTGTTTGTCTGGGTCTTGTTTTCTTCGGCTTTGGGGTGCTGAAGTTCTTTCCTGGTATCAGTCCGATAGAATCGCTGGCCACACGCACGACAGCCATTCTTACCCTGGGCTTATTTACAGGCCATAATGCGATGGATTTTGTGGCTGGTCTGGAATGCGTTATCGGCGCTTGTTTTCTTACGGGTCGTTTTTTACGGGTAGGTGTGTGGTTAATGGCTGCCCAGATGATTGGTGCCATGGCGCCTGTACTGCTTTTTCCGGGTGAGCTTTTTTCTGGACCACATCACGCCCCTTCGCTGGCCGCTCAGTATATCCTGAAAGATATCATCCTCATCGCAGCCGGTATGGTAATTGCCTCTACATGGACAGGCGCTCGCATCGTTGCAGAGCCCAAGAGTCTACGTAGCACCTTGGGTACACGCGTTCCCAGGGTATACCGCACAAAGCCTATAACTGGTCAACCCATTATAGCCTAAACGCAAATCGACTAGTAATCGACTTCCAGATTCAGGACCTTTCGTAGTTCGTGTAAAGCCGGATTCTTTTCAGCCAGGAAATTGAATTTGTCCTGCGAACTGTAAATCATCTTCTTGACTTCCTGCAACGTCACCGTATGTTCCAATTGAATCTGGCTGTTCTGGAGTTCACTACGTAGATACCCCAGCAGATCAGGTTTTAAATCGGTCAGGTAACCAACTTGCAACGTATTGTCGAGTGTCAGGCGAATGGTAGTACCATCGAGGACAAAATCCCGGTTGAGAACCAGTTGCTCTGTGGCGGAATCGACCTGTTTCAACCTGTTTTTTGAAAACGTCATCCAGGTAGCCTGCAACTCCTCGAACGTAAAAGATTGATCGGGCCGGGATTGGGCCGTGGTAATTACTTCGGTGATTGTATCGGCCAGTAGCTGGACCGGGCCGGTCGTTAGCGGAACGGTCGAACGCAACCGGCTACTGGCCGGGCGCGATGGCGGCACGATCTGGGGTTTAGCCGGGGCCGTTGCTACGCCATTTGTCGCCGTTGCATGTCCATTCTGATACGCGGTTCCGTGGGGCGCCGTACCATTTGGGGACGTAGTGGACCGATAGCCGTTTACGGGTTCACTCGTAACGGGATGCGTTTCGGGTATTTGGTTTTCGGCCGGTCGGACTAGCTCATCTGGTTCCGATTTTCGGACGGCATCAGGCGAGGGTGGATTGGGGAGCGTCCGTTCGACGTTTTTTTTTTCAGCGACCTCTGGCCCCCCCTTATCTGTGATTACTTGCCCTGTCGCATTAAATTCCCCACTGCGCGATCCATTAATCGGAAAATCGGGTAGCGCTTCCCAGTTGAGCAGGTTGCGCAGGTTAGCCAGCTTCATCAGCCACAGTTCGGTGTGCAGCCGCTGGTCTTTGGCCTGCTTGTAATTCATATCACACTGACCACCAATGCTTAACGCTGATAGCAGGAACGACATGGGTGCCCGAACGGCCTGATCCAGGTATTGCCGGCGAACGTTCTCGGTCACTTGCAGCAATTGAACCGTAGCGGCATCCTTGCAAACCAATAAATCCCGGAAGTGGCGACATAACCCAACAACAAACTGATGCCCGTCGAAACCCTTCCGCAGAATTTCGTCAACCGTTAGCAGACTCTGAGGCAAATTCCCTGCCAGCAGCAAATCGGTTAGTTTGAAGTAATAATCGTAGTCGAGAATGTGCAGGTTATCCAGCACTTCCTTGTAGCGAATAATCCGGTCGGCAGCGAACGTAACGTTCAGGTCGAACATGGACAGTGCATCGCGCAGCCCACCATCCGCTTTTTGAGCAATCAGATCAAGCGCTTCGGTTTCCGCCGTAATGCCTTCTTTCTCGGCAATCCCGGCGAGGTGACTGGCAATATGCTGCGGCTGAATCCGGTTAAAATCAAATATCTGGCAACGCGACAGAATTGTCGGCAGAATTTTGTGTTTCTCCGTGGTGGCCAGAATAAAAATGGCGTAGGAAGGAGGCTCTTCCAGCGTTTTTAGAAACGCGTTGAAAGCTGCCGACGAGAGCATATGCACCTCGTCGATAATGTAGATTTTATACTTCCCCGACTGGGGCGGATAACGCACCTGATCAATCAGGTTACGGATGTCTTCAACCGAGTTATTCGAGGCTGCATCCAGCTCGTGAATATTGAATGAGGCATTCTGATTAAAACTTACGCACGACTCGCAAGTGTCGCAGGCTTCGCCGTCAGCCGTTAAGTTTTGGCAATTGATGGTTTTGGCCAGAATCCGGGCGCAAGTGGTCTTACCTACTCCGCGCGGCCCGCAGAACAGAAATGCCGAAGCTAAGTGATTGGTCTTGATGGCATTCTTGAGAGTGGTGGTAATGTGCTCCTGACCCACGACGGTGTCGAAGGTGGCAGGGCGGTACTTGCGGGCCGAGACCACGAAATTTTCCATACCCAAAGTTAGCACGACCGGGGCGGATTTCAAACGTTGGCGTGAAGCAGTTCGATTCGAGATGTCTAATTAAACCTCTCTGGTAAAACGGTAGGACGTGGCAGGAAAAGGGCTGACGAACGGTAGTAATCAGAGCAAAATCTTAAATTTCCTTCCCGCAGTGTGGGCAGAAAGTCCGACGGGGTGTCTTATGCGCCCGAATATGCTCATTGAAGCCCGATACCAAAATACCGGTTGGTAAGGCGAATAGGCCAATGCCTACAATGGCTGTCATGCCGCCCAACAATTTGCCTAAGGGTGTAATTGGATGAATGTCGCCGTAACCGACCGTAGTCATTGCCGTTACGCCCCACCACATGGTTGCTGGAATGCTCGAGAACTGATCAGGCTGAGCCGAATGCTCGACGTAATACATAATGCTCGATACGATAATCAGCATGAAAACAACCAGTATCGTGCTGAGAATTAGCTCTTCTTTCTTCTCGCGTAGTACACTTTGAATCATACGAAACGCATGTGAATATTTCGAGATGCGAAACAGTCGAAAAATGCGGAACAGCCTTAGAATTCGGACGATGGCCAGATCAGTAGCGAACAGCGAGAAATAAAAGGGGAAAATAGCCAGAAAATCAATGATGGCTGATGTGGACAAAACGTAGCGTAATCGACCCCAGAACCAATGGGTATACTTTTCATTTTCGACACAAACCCAGAGACGCAGCAGGTATTCAATAGTGAAGAAGCCGACAGAAAACAACTCGAAATCGGTGAATAACCGCGAAAATCGTTTACTATACTCTGGCACTGTATGGAGTACAATCGCAATGGCATTCAACGTAATGATCGTAATCAACAGTAAATTGAAAATGAGGCTCAATCCCCGACGCTTGCCGGTTGAAATTTCGAGAATGCGATACAGAAATTTGCGAAAGTGTAGCATGAGCGAGAACGGTAGGTCGTTCTGCAATCTACTACGCAAATGTTGAACTTGTTTTTGCCTACACCTGAAGAAAAATAGTCAGATGTAATTTACAGTTTGCCAGTTATCTCGCTGTGCGGTAGTAGTTTAGGGTATATAGGGCCACGAGCATAGCAATAGTTGCCAGGCCCCCCGCAAATAAACCAATTGTGGGTGCCTGGAAATAGGTTAATGCATGCCCTGTCAAAAACGATCCGGCAATGTCGGATAGATTTATGAAGGCCATATACGTAGTAAACTGTGAACCTTCCACGCCTTTTCGACAAAGCGTCATTAATACGGGCATAGCCGCTACACTAATGCTGGGGTCCATAAAATACAGAGCTACCAGGCCTGTCTGTGCAATTTCCCGCCGAATCCAGAAGTCTGACAGCGCATTGAATGCGAGTAGGTAAACGGCAACAAGACCCAACATAATGATCAATAAACGGCGCGGTCCAATCCGGTCAGCCACGAAGCCACCCGTTAGGGCTACAACCGTAGCGACGACCATGCCATACGTACCTGTTAGAAGGGAAACCGACGTATCAGCCCAGCCGAGTCTCTGAATCAGGTGGTAATTGTAGGCCCGCAGAAAAAGACTGATACTGACATACGCTGCCACAACGGAGCCAAACAAAAATAGACTCCGTTTGGTGAAAAGACCTTTAAATAATTCCGTAAACAGCCATCGGAAATTGGGGTCGGTTTGCTCACTACGTTGTAGCTGTAGGGGATGAATCATTGTCGGTACCCGATGGCTGAATGAGGGAAGCAGCCGATCGTTTGGGCGTTCGCGAATGAAGACGGTCAGTAACGTTAGGGTCAATAAACAAAGTGATTGAGTGAGGGCTGCGGTAAAGAAGCCGTACGCATGTAAAAGCTGAGAAAATACGGCCGCGCCGACACCTGTCCCGATTAGAAAACCAGCGCGCATAAACGCATTGACCCGCCCCCGTTCGTTTTCAGGTATGACCGTGATGGCCATCGCATCGACACTTGCATCCTGAATAGCGGCAAACACACTATGGCCAAAGAAAAACCAGGCTAATACTCCAATCTGTTCGGTTGGGTCGCGCACATACAAGACGCCCAGCGATGCTAGGAACGCCATAAATTGTGCGCCAACGACCCAGGGTTTCCGCCGACCCATGGCCGAGCGTTGATAACGGTCAATAACGGGTCCCCATATAAACTGAAAAGCCCAGGGCAGACCGACAATGGCCGCAAATGATCCAATCGCTGCTGGATTTACGCCTTTGGCCGTTAAATAATTGGTCAGAGCAGTCAACGCAAAACCTGCTGGAAGCCCCTGCATAACGTATAAATAAAAGAAGACAGCGTAGCGTAATGACTGACTTCGGCTCAGCGTTAGTGGGTAAGACGATGACGGTAAGCCGGTTAACATAAGTTGGATAGATAAGTAGTCTATGGACGTGCCTAGTAGGCAGGAATTATAGGACTTCGTGATTAATAAGTATGTTTTGACCGTTCTCGAACTATCTTGTAAAAAATCCGTTATTTTAATTGCAAGACCCGGATAATCTCTCTAACATTGTCCGCGTTTTCTGCGCAAAACCAATGGCCAAGCTCGTCTACATACCGACCTTCTTCCATACTACGCCATTTCGGTTTAGGTCCGAAAGGACTATATCATTTTGTTTGCCTATGTGGTAGACTTTTTCCGCCATTTTTCTCGTTTTATTCATCAAACAAATCAGCATCGGATTACGCTGTCTCCGTTTCTGCGGCTTTACAACCGCCAATAAACGACAATGATCACACCCGAAGTAGTTAACGATACCTATATAGTTCAGGTCGCCAATGAAAATCATCTGCGGCTGGCCGAAACCATCTGCCATGAAATGGAAGAAAGCGCGAAAGCCCGGGGAACCGGTATCGCCAAGCGATCACCCATTTATGTGATGGAAAAAATGCTCGAAGGCAAAGCCATTGTTGCCATGACGCTGGAAGGCGAATGGGTCGGCTTCTGCTACATCGAGACCTGGGACCACGGCAAGTTCGTGGCCAACTCCGGCCTGATTGTTCACCCCGATTACCGCAAAAGTGGAATCGCTACGCGGATTAAAGCCAAAGCGTTCGAACTCTCACGGGTGACATATCCTACGGCCAAAATCATCGGTATTACGACGAGTCTGGCCGTTATGAAAATCAATTCAGACCTGGGCTATCAACCTGTTACGCTCAGCGAGTTACCGGGTGATGACTCGTTCTGGAAAGGTTGCCAGACCTGTGCTAACTTCGACATCCTGACACGTACCAACCGCAAACATTGCCTTTGCACAGGTATGCTTTACGATCCTGAAGAGCATAAAAAAGAAGAGAAAGACGAGAAGTGGAATTTTCTGAAGGAGTCGAAGCTATACGAACGCTGGATGCGGATAAAAAAACGCATTCTGATGCGTATTCACCCGACTGACCGTTCGCGTTCACGTCGGTCTGATCGTGAGCTGGAAACTGCCTGATACATAAAAATAAAACATAAACAGCCCGGAAGCCCCTTCCGGGCTGTTTATGTTTTATAGTAGCTGTTTTCGTTTATACAGCACTTAACCTCCTGAACGTATGTCTGAATTGCTCTCTCTGGTCTGGCTTCGGCGCGATTTGCGCCTACACGATAATGCGGCTTTATATCATGCCTTCAAAAGTGGCCGCTCGGTTGCTCCTGTTTTCATCTTTGACCGTGTAATTCTCGATGAGCTGGAAGACCGTCGTGACCGTCGGGTTGAGTTTCTGGTGCAGGAAATAAACCGTCTACAGGGTGAACTAGCGAAACTGGGGTCAACACTTATTGTTCGCTATGGCAAACCGACCGATGTATGGAAAGAACTGATCGGGCAGTACAACATAGGCGACGTATTTGCCAATCACGATTATGAAGTATATGCGAAAGAGCGTGATAAGGCTGTTAGCCGCTTACTGGCTGAGCATGGCATTGGGTTCCACACGAGCAAGGATCAGACGATTTTTGACCGCGAAGAAGTACTTACGGGCAAAAAAACACCTTATACGGTTTTCACGCCCTATAGCCGTAAATGGCGGGAAAAACTGACTGATTTTTACCTGAAAGCCTACCCGACAGAAACGTACTTCACTCACTTCTGGAAGACGAGCGTTCTGCCGGTTCCCACATTGAAGGACATGGGTTTTCAACCAGTAGGGGAGCCATTTCCGGCCCGAACCGTGTCGGATACGTTGCTCGATACGTATCGGAAAACGCGCGACTTGCCTGCGTTGTTACACAGTACGAGCGAGTTAAGTATGCACCTCCGTTTCGGCACAGTGAGCATTCGGGAGTTGGCCCGTCAGGCGAATGAAGCTACTGAAAAAACGTTTTTGACCGAACTCTGCTGGCGGGATTTTTACTTTCAGGTACTGGATCATTTTCCGCATGTCGAAAAAAATTCCTTCCGGCGGGCATACGATCAGATTGAATGGCGTAACAACGAAGAGGAGTTCGAGAAATGGTGTCAGGGCCAAACCGGTTACCCCATCGTAGATGCGGGCATGCGTCAATTAAATACCATCGGCTGGATGCACAACCGCGTCAGGATGATTACCGCCAGCTTTCTGTGTAAGCACTTGCTTATCGACTGGCGTTGGGGCGAAGCGTATTTCGGCAAAAAACTCCGGGATTATGACCTTTCTGCCAATAACGGTGGCTGGCAGTGGGCGGCCGGGTCAGGTACCGATGCGGCTCCCTATTTCCGCGTATTCAACCCAACGCTACAGGCCCGGAAGTTCGATCCAAAAGCTGAATACATTCACCGGTGGGTGCCTGAAGTGGACAGCCCCGACTACCCGAAGCCGATCGTTGAACACACCATGGCCCGCCAACGGGCCATTGATACGTATCGGAAGGCGCTGGCGAAGGTTAAGTAAGGGATATACTAGTAAGTAGAGCAGGAATAGCTGCGCCCGTGCCCGAACCTATACTTTTTATTGACCTTTTTATACCTTACGGGCCTTTTGCTAGACTATTTCAGAATGCCGACGATCAGTATGTGAAGGAAGCTCAGGTGAGCTTGGCGGATGATCAGGGTCGTTCGGTACGATTCATGAAAATGGGGCAGGGTTTATACCAAACCACAGACTCGACGTTCCGGGGTCAGGTGGGTCGGGCGTATAGTTTGTCCATTGTCCTGAGTACGGGTAAACGCTACGTATCCAGAGCCGAGCAGATGCCCGCCATTCCTGCAATTGACAGTGTTTCAGGAACGTTGGTGAAGACTGGAAATTTTGCGAATCCGTATACTTTCTCGTACGCTGTCAATACATGAGACCTAGCCACTGAAAAGAATTATTACCGCTGGACCGGTTATGGAGTTACCACTCGACTTTCGATAGGCGTATTATGCAGTCTGAATGGTCCAGGCAGATGCAATTACCGGTGTTTGACAACGGTGTCGAGCGATGTTGTAGATGTATTTAGTGATGAAGCCATTAATGGAAATTCGATTCGGGCTCGAAAAGTCATACAGATACCCGTCTATGCGATTGGTCCGCAATTAATTGAAATACAGCAGTATGGAATTACACAGGCTAATTATCAGTTCTGGAAACTCTATCAGCAACAAAACGCCCGAACGGGTAGTATTTTCGACCCGTTACCCGCCCCTGTCACGGGTAACGTGGTCAACGCGAGCGATCCGACCGACGTAGCACGTGGCTACTTTGCCGTTACCTCTATTACCCGTAAGCGCATCCGGCAATAGAGCTACAATGCACCGTTTTACGAAGCACTGACCAGCTATCTGTCAAGTCAAATTTTACCACCGGGCGATTGTCGGGATATGTATGGCCAAATACCAATTACAGAACCTGATGGCTGGTGAAATCACCCCGCGCGATCTAGCTAAAGTTTCCACTGCACGACCCAGCCCGGCTTGATCATCTTTGGACGAGGAACGCCTGCCAGACCTGTTGCTGGGTTTATGGCCATTAGCGTCAGGGGAATAGTCACCTTTGTTTGCGCCGAAATGGCTTTTGTGGCCCGTAGGAAGAGGTTGCCGCGCGTGTCTATATCGTCTACAAGCGCATAAAGTATATCACCCGCTTTCAGTTCATCTTCGCCAATCTGAACATCTGCTGTTAATGCGAACGCCCAGCTTTGGCCTACTTTCAACGGCCCAACTTGTACTAACCGGGCCGCTACGTCGCCAGTGAACACGGACGCTGAGGTAGATTTACATTTGAGCAATTCCGTCAGCATACTATCCATGACAACGGCTTCACTACGTACTGGAACATTTGGCTCATATAAGGATTCAATAGGCACGCCAACGGGCTCGGGCTCGTCGTCCTTAAGCCAGCCCATGCGTCGGGCCTGCTGGCGTTCCAGCTCATAGGCGTTGCCCGCTGACGCCAGCATCACTCCGGCTGAACCGATACCGTAGGCTGGGTTAGTGAACAACTCCTTCATAGCTAGAATCCGGTATAGATAATAGCCAGTTTCCGGGTTCATGGTCATCGAATAATAATCACGGTGGCCCGTCTTAACTATTTTTCGCTGAACCATGCCGACGCCCCCGTTGTAGGCAGCCGCGACTAATGTCCAGGAGCCTAACTTGTGATATAAGAACTTGATATACTTACAGGCGGCTTCGGTCGACTTCGAGAGATCAGTGCGTTCGTCGTTACCTGACGCAATGGAAAGGCCCATATCCTCTGCCGTTTCATCCATAAATTGCCAGTAACCGATGGCCCCCGCTGAAGAAACGGCATTTGCTTTCCAGGCACTCTCAATAAGTGGCAGATATTTAAAATCGCTTGGAATATTATACTTGTTGAGGATCGGCTCAATGACCGCAAAGAACGGAGCCGAGCGTGCTTTCAGCGCGTTTACGTGCTGGACATACCCTGAGCTACTGGCCAGCGCAAATGCCAGCTTGGCCGACACGTCTCCTTGCTGTGTAGGCACAACTTCTCCGCAAAAATGAAGCTGGTGTGGACTCAGCCGCTGTGGCTGAAATCGCGGCTTCGCTAGCACCGAGTGAGCTATTTTAACTTTTGTAGGGGTCTTTTCCTTTTGCGCTAAACTGATTGAGGTTAACCCCAAAAAGCTTAAAACAAATAATAAACCGTATCGTGAAGCGATTGTCAAAACAAGTATAATTGGTTTAACCCGTAGACAACGAAACGAAGCGGGGGTTTAGTTCGAAGGATTTAGGAACCGACTGTCGAAGCTTTGACAAACCGGGCCGCCGGAGCGGTTTGTCAAAGCTTCGACTATTTTCTATAGCCAATCCCAGAAATGAAGTGGTCGACTGCTGGCTCGTTTTTTCCAGTCCAGAAAACGAGGCCGACGAAACCGAAGCACCATTAAGCCCATCATCAACTTCTTGATGGGGAAATGAGGGCCTTGTTGTTCCAGATTGGCATCAGGCGCACTGGCTGCTTTTTTAATAGCCGCTGCATTGGCAATTAGCTGTTGCGTGTCCGATGGTGTTTTGGTTAAGGCCATGTTTGGACGGGGTCCCCAGCTCGGATCAGCCGACTCATCATCAACCAGCTCGACGGTTGGTGAATTCTTGATCTTTTTAGACAGAGCGAGTGGTTTATGCCAGCTGGGTAACGGTTTGGTTAACTCTTCCATCGTTGAGCCACGTAGCAGTAAGGCATACTGGCGCGGGTTGCTGAGTAGTTCTTTGTAGGCCAGAATCCGGAACAGATAATGGCTGGTTTCTCGGTGTAGCCGAAGTCGATAATAATTTGAATGTCCCTGCTGATCCATTTTATGCCGGACGTGTGTGATGCCTCCGTTGTAGGCAGCCGCTACCAGCGTCCAGGAACCTAACTTGCCATAGAGTTGATGCAGGTGTCGACAAACCGCCACCGTCGCTTTTCGCAGATTGTAGCGTTCATCTACATGGTCGTTTACGATTAGCCCCAGTTCACGGGCGGTACCAGGCATCAGTTGCCAGTAACCTGATGCCCCTTTATAAGAAACACTATTGTTCTCTAAAGCACTTTCGGCTAGTGGCATGAACCGAAAATCGCGGGGAATTTTGTGCTTTCGGAGAATCGGGTCAATGATGTGAAAAAAGGTAGAAGCCTTATCGCGAAGGTCAAGCAAAAACTCTGGTTGTGCGCCATAGGTACGTAGCGTTTGCGCCCAGCGACGCGATACGCGCGGTTCGCCAATGGGTACTTCTTCACCGCAGAAATAAACCGGAAATAGATGTTTAGTTGAGTCAACGACTAATAATTCTGGTGTATTCAGGCCATTTGACAAGGAAAGTGACCGGCTAGTATCAGCTCCTATCAAGGGCAGTGCGAGAACCGGTTTAATGGCCGCCATGAGCAGTGAGAATCCTACTTCTTTAATCAAGATACCAACAGTTATGTTCAAAAATAAGACAAGAAAACCCGTTGAAAATAACGGGCTTGTCCAATACAGTAATACGAATATAGTTGATAATCTGATATATACAAAATTTGAGCGCTGAGAATTATCCAATGGCATGCATGGAAACCAGCCTTTACCGCTCGAACAAACCTGCCACGAGCGTGAGCTTGCCATAGTCGTAACGACCCTCAAAATAATCGAAAACAGGCTTTAAACGGCCTTCTTCGAGGCCAACGATGGCCAGTGCTTTTTCGATTTCCTGCCGTTCAACCGGGTCAATGAGCGAGACTAAATCAATAGAATAGCCAGCCCGTGAAAGCTGTACTAAATGCCCGGCAATAGAGCCGGTTGTTAGCTGACGCTCGGCCGCAATTTCAGCAATGGTCAACCCATTGTTGTACAGATCAAGCGTTACCAATTGGGTCGAACCTTTGGGCTTTTCACCCGCCTGCACCCGACCCCGAACGTAGTTTAGAATCTCCTCCAGAAACTGCTTTCCGAACAATTGTAGCTTACGTTCGCCAACGCCACTTACATTACGTAGTGCATCGGGGGTTATGGGCCGCTGGCGGGCCATGTCTTCAAGAGTTGTATCTGTAAAAATAACGTAAGGGGGCACATTCTGTTCGTCGGCAAGTCGTTTGCGCAGGACACGTAATCGTTCGAACAAATCGTCGCGCTGGGTTTCGGGTCTGGTGCGGGTTTTCTCAACGACGGGTTTCGGAGCATCGTCGGGCCGGACGAGATCAATTTTACGCCCATTGTACAGCACCTGATCGGCCAGAATACCCCGACGAAGGGCATAATGCTGATCATAGGCAATCTCGATAACCCCGATGTTGATCAGTTGATGCAGGTAATTTCGCCAGTCTTCGAAACGCAGATCCCGGCCTGCACCATACGTTTTTACCTGATCATACCCACCTTGTAACACCTGCTGACTTCGGGAACCACGCAGAATATCAATGAGCAGATTCATGGGTACGCGCTCGCCCGTTCGGACAATAGCCGACAGCGCTTTCTGGGCCAGAATAGTACCGTCGAACGTAACACGCGGGTCGCGGCACACATCGCAGTTACCGCAGGGTTCGGGCAATTCTTCCGAGAAATATGAAAGCAGAATCTGACGGCGGCAGGTGTGGGCGTCGGCGTACTGTTGCATGCGCTCCAGCTTGGCCAGTTGCAGTCCCAGGTTAGCCGGACTGTTTTCGGCCAGCATCTCCTTATAAGTCGCTACGTCGGCAAAGCTATAAAACAGGACCGTCTGGGCAGCCGCTCCGTCGCGGCCCGCCCGCCCAATTTCCTGATAGAAGCTCTCAATATTTTTGGGCATGTTGTAATGGATCACCCAGCGCACATTCGATTTGTCAATGCCCATGCCGAAGGCAATGGTTGCGCACATGATGCGGACATCGTCGCGCAGGAAAGCTTCCTGCGTTTTCGACCGGTCGTCGGGGTCCATCTTGGCATGGTAAAAAGCCGCCTTGAAACCTTTCTCCTGCAATTTAGCCGCGAGTGATTCTGTCGATTTTCGACTAAGGCAATAAATAATCCCCGACGTATCAGGTTTTTGTTGCAGTAACCGAAGAATCTGCTGAATGCGATTCTGACCAGGCAGAACCTGTAAACTCAGATTCTTCCGATTGAACGAAGACACAAATATGGCTGGGTCAACCATGCCGAGCTTTGTGGCAATATCGTGTCGGGTGAGTTTGTCGGCAGTGGCCGTAAGGGCAATCGTTGGTACGGTCGGGAATTGCTCTTTCAGAATGTGCAACTGCGTGTACTCCGGGCGAAAATCATGCCCCCAGGACGATATGCAGTGCGCTTCATCAATGGCAAACAACGATATGCTAATGCGTTTCAGAAAGTTTAGAAATGATTCAGTTAATAGCTTCTCAGGAGAGACGTAGAGTAATTTGAGTTTACCACGAACACAATCATCTTCAATATCACGCTGTTCCCGACCCGTTTGCGTGCTGTTGTAAAAAGCGGCCTGAACGCCATTCATGTGCAGCGCACCAACCTGGTCTTTCATCAGGGCGATCAATGGCGAAACCACCACCGTGAGACCCGGCAGCATCAGCGCCGGAATCTGAAAACAAACGGATTTGCCTCCGCCAGTTGGCATAAGTACTACGGTATCGCGACCGCTCAGAATGGACTGAATGATGTCTTGCTGCATGGGCCGGAAGACATCATAGCCATAATAACGTTTGAGATAGTCGGCAGGAGTTTGCGTACCAGGTGAAGTTGAAAGGGTCATTGAGTCTTGGCTGGGCCGGGTGATAACTCGGATAAAAATGAGTTGTAAATAAGACGCAGAAAAAGTTGTTTGGTTGCTGATCAACAGGCGACCATCCCTATATCAAATTTAAGTAAAATTTAAGTAGTTTTCGTCACGGGATTCGTGATTTTATCCCCATCTTTCCGTCTCAGGAGTTAGTAGTTTACTATTTCTTTCACAAACCCCAACTAGAATACCATGAAAAAGATCCTTTCAGTTTTGTGCCTCGTAGTCAGTCTGTTAGTTGGTTTCAATGGTGTAGCCCAGGACGACAAGAAAGCAAAAAAGGAAATGAATGAAGCGGATGCGTCAGCAAAAAAAGCGGCCAAAGCAGAGAAAAAGGCGGCTAAAGATGCCGTCAAAGATGCTAAGGCGGATGCCAAAACAACCGCTGATGCAACGGCTGATCCGGCCAAGCAAGCGGCTGTAAATGATCGGATGGCAGCTGCCAGAGCGGCTAAGGCGGCTAAAAAAGCTGCTAATGGAGCGACGACCAGCACAACAACGGCGGCCGCTACGTCGGATAAGACAGTACAAAGAGCCGCCAACACAGGCTTGAAAGACGATAAAATGACGAAAGCGTCGACGCCAGTTGCGAAGGACGAGAAAGCTACCCCCGCCGACTACAAAGCCCCGGTCGATCCATCGCAGAAAGGTCCTAATGGGGAGAAAGTTATGACTGGCCCGCGCGGTGGAAAATACTATATCAATAAGAACGGCAACAAGACGTATTTAAGTGGGGTGAAATAGGCTATCTCAAATATGGCCTCACTTATAGTAAGTAACGTAAAAGCCCGCCTTCTCAGCGGGCTTTATGTTGTCGTTTGATATCGAACTGGCTAGTCCAAACGAGATTATAGTATCAATTTAAGGCTTGTAACTTGCTGGTAGTAGGTATCTTACCAGCAATGATGTGATCGGCCAGCAAGCGTTTGATGACACTGCCGGGAGGAACCTGCTCGCCATATGTTGGATTAGACGAGATGATTGCTTTCCAGAAAGGCTGCCCGGTTGCTACTGTTTGCATCTCGGCGTTGTATTGGTAGGGATAACTGGAATACCGGCTTGTATGACCCGCCTGGACCAGCTCAATGGTTAAAATAACATCGCTGTGGCATTCGTCAAGCTGTTTCTTGATGGCCGCGTCTGGATTCTCAAACGATAAAGGGCTCAGTGCCAGCGTATAAACTTCGTAACCCGCCGGAAATGTTCGGGCGAATTGCCGCACATAGCTATCCGGGGCGTTCCGCATTTTCGTGACAATCAGAACCCGGCTGAAGGTTGGGATTGCATCGGAGTTGATACTGGATTTAACGGTTACACAGCCAGTCTGACTGGCTAGTAAACCTGCCATCAGAAATTTATAAGCCGTCGTCATTGCCTTTCTGTGGTTTTGTTGTGCATCAAAGTAACAACATGATTGAGTTTCGCTTGTTAAAGGGCAATTAAAGTTTTTGAAAATAGCTGATAGTGAGTAGAATAGGGATGGATTTATCATTCCGATAGAGGAGGAATGATAAAAAAAGTCTCAGCCTGATTTTTCAAGCTGAGACTTTTTTTAGTTATACATCGCCTAAATCAGGCAACTTTTATCTGGACACGTAGCAGAAATTCATCCATCTCGATTTCGGCGGCTGTAGACCCGGTCCCATTCAGATCGCTAACCAGGTTAAGTGCAACCGCCTGTACTTCCTGTTGAATGTACTCCTGATTGCTCTCGACGGCAGCGGCCAGCAGTTCGTCGTTACGTTCCAGGGTAATGACAATCTTGTCAGTTACGGCAAAATCGCGGTCTTTGCGCAGATTCTGGATCCGGTTTACAAAGTCGCGGGCAATGCCTTCCCGACGCAGTTCGTCCGTCACGTTCACGTCGAGTGCTACCGTCAGGCTATTATCGCTGGCCACTAACCAACCCGGGATGTCTTCGGTAAGAATCTCTACGTCAGATAATTGTAAGTCGTAAGGAGCAAGTCTCAGGATGCCCGTCTGCTCGAGCGTTTTCAGGTCGGTGTCCGTCATTGTTGTGATGGCGGCTGCTACGTCCTTCATTTGCTTGCCGAATTTTGGGCCAAGGGCTTTGAAATTCGGTTTGACTTTTTTCTTCAGAATACCGCTTGCATCATCCACGAACTCTACCGCTTTTACATTCACCTCTGACATGATAATTGGAGCGACATGCTCAATCTGTCGGCGCGTATCGGTATTCAGCACCGGAATCAGTACGCGACTCAACGGTTGCCTAACCTTCAACTTGTGCCCTTTCCGCAGTGAATGTACCAGCGACGATACCTCCTGCGCCAGTTCCATCGACGTTTCCAAATCTGAGTCAATCAGGGATTGATCGGCCGTTGGGAAATTGGTCAGGTGGACTGACGTAGCATCCGTCAGATTCCGATAGAGCCAATCTGAATAAAATGGCGCAATCGGTGAGATAAGCTGTGCTACGGTTGTCAGGCATTCGTGCAGCGTTTCGTAAGCCGCACGTTTGTCGGCCGTTAATTGGCCGTCGGACGAGACGCCCGACCAGAAGCGTCGGCGTGATAACCGCACGTACCAGTTCGACAATTGATCGTTCACGAAATCCTGAACCGCCCGGCCCGCTTTGGTTGGATTATAGCTGTCGAACTGGCTCTCTACTTCCAGAATTAGCGATTGCAATTTGGACAGAATCCAGCGATCAAGTTCGGGCCGCTCGGCCACGGGCACGCTACGTCCGTCAAATGAGAACTGGTCGAGATTGGCGTACAGTGCAAAGAAATTATAGGTATTCGATAACGTACCAAACAGTTTCCGTTGCACTTCGCCAATGCCCTCGACATTGAACTTGAGGTTGTCCCACGGCTCCGCATTGGTGATCATATACCAGCGGGTGGCGTCGGGACCGTATTGCGCCAATGTAGCAAATGGATCGACAGCGTTGCCTAGCCGCTTCGACATTTTGTTGCCGTTTTTATCGAGCACCAGACCCGTCGATACTACGTTCTTAAACGCCACCGAATCGAAAAGCAACACCGAAATGGCGTGGAGTGTGAAGAACCAGCCGCGTGTCTGGTCAACACCTTCCGAGATGAAATCGGCCGGGAACGACTTTTTAAATACGTCTTGATTTGCAAAAGGATAGTGCCATTGCGCATACGGCATTGCCCCGGAATCGAACCAAACGTCGATCAGGTCGGACTCGCGCTGCATGACTTTACCTGACTTCGAGACAAAATATACTTCGTCAACATAAGGCCGGTGCAGGTCGTAATCGCCGGACGAAAGTTTTTCCAGAAAAGCACCATTTTTGCTACGTTGCTCGTCGTTCAGCTCATTACTCAACTGCGCTTCCTGAACATGCTCCTGCAGCTCGTTAACCGAGCCAATGCAAACTTCTTCGCCACTGTCAGAGCGCCAGATTGGCAACGGGGTTCCCCAGAAACGGCTGCGGCTCAGGTTCCAGTCAACGAGGTTTTCGAGCCAGTTGCCAAAGCGACCCGTCCCCGTACTTTCGGGATTCCAGTTGATGGTTTTGTTCAGTTCAACCAGCCGATCCTTTTTCGCCGTCGTGCGGATAAACCAGCTGTCGAGCGGATAATACAAAATGGGTTTGTCCGTACGCCAGCAGTGCGGGTAGGGGTGTTCGTATTTCTCCACCCGGAAGGCTCGGTTTTCCTGCTTCAGTTTGATCGAAATCAATACGTCCGTCGGTTTGAAATCTGGGTCGGCGCGTTCTTCGTCCGAATAATATTCTTCCTTTACGTAGCGTCCGGCGAAATCCGTGATTTCATCCACAAACTGGCCGTGTTTATCCACAATCGGCACGTCTTTTCCGGTTTCATCCTTCACCATGATGGGCGGGATGCCAGCCGCCTGCGCTACGCGAAAGTCATCGGCGCCAAAGGTTGGCGACGTATGCACAACGCCCGTGCCGTCTTCGGTCGTCACGAAATCGCCCAGAATAACCCGGAACGCGGGCGCATCGGGTTTGACATAAGGCATCAACTGCTCATACTCAATGCCTTCCAGGTGTTCGCCTTTAAAACCCGGTATTTCAATGATTGCCCACGGAATGACCTTGTCGTTTGGTAGATAAGCATCGAACGCGCGGCTATCACCGCTTTCCTGTTTCCCTTTTTCATTGAACCAGCGGCTCACCAACGCTCTGGCCAGCACTACGTTCATTGGCTGGAACGTATACTGATTAAAGGTTTTGATCAGTACATAGTCGATGTCTTTGCCAACGGTCAGCGCTGAGTTGGCGGGCAGTGTCCAGGGCGTGGTAGTCCAGGCCAGAATAAATAAATCATGCTCGATTCCATTCGATGCTTCCTGAGCCGCATCGAACAGAAAAAACGATTTTCCCGTACGTTTCACCTTAAACTGAGCCACAATGGTCGTGTCGCGAACGTCTTTATACGTACCGGGCATGTTTAGCTCGTGCGAACTCAGGCCCGTTCCCGCTTTAGGTGAATACGGCTGAATGGTGTAGCCTTTGTACAGCAAATTCTTATCATAAAGCTGTTTGAGCAGGTACCACACCGATTCTATGTACTCGTTTTTGTATGTAACGTACGGATTGTCAAGGTCTACCCAGTAGCCCATTTTCTGAGTCAGATCGTTCCATTGATCTGTAAAGCGCATGACGGTTTCGCGGCATTTGCGGTTGTAATCTTCAACGCTAATGCCCCCTTCCGACTCTGGTTTACCAATGTGATCTTTGGTAATGCCGAGTTCCTTTTCAACCTGCAATTCGATGGGCAGGCCGTGGGTATCCCAGCCGCCCTTGCGCTCAACCTGAAAGCCCTGCAGGGTTTTGTACCGGCAGAAAATATCTTTTATCGTCCGGGCCATTACGTGGTGAATGCCCGGCGCGCCATTCGCCGAAGGTGGACCTTCGTAGAACGTAAACGTGGGTTGTCCGTCGCGGATCGCCACGGATTGTTCGAAAACCTGATTTTGGTTCCAATACGTCAAAACCTCGGCTGCGATCTTCGCATAATCGAGGGACTCATATTGCTGATACTTCACGCCTGGCATAATCAGAAGCACGAATTGTTCCCTACCCGAAGTAAGGACTGTCGTGCAGTTAAAAAATAATTGGCAAAGATAGGGAAATGACCGGAGCACAAAAGCTTGTTTGGTGGCTCCAATATTTCGATAAGCCGTTCCTTTGTCAACAATAAAGCCAGTCTGTACGGTTCACGAAGGCAAAATCTGGGGTAAGTTAGTACACTCTAAGATTTGGGATCATTTTCGGCGCTGGCAAAAAATATCCGAATATGTTTCTAACAAACATGGGCCTGACGCGTGGCTACTCAGCCGTTGGCGATTACAAAGTGGCGATGGATTGGAGAAAAAGAGCCCTGATGGTGGTATCTGATGATAATAAAACAATACCTCTATCGGACGGTTGCTTAGGCCATTAGAGAAAGATGAGAATTAAACGTCAACAGTCGTCAGTCATTAGTTGATAGTTTTTAGGTATTAGTTGCCGACATAACTTGTAGCCCGCTATCGAAAATTGACTGAAGGCTATCAACTAACCATTTAAATCGCCAGAATAACGAACTCTACTCGCCGGTTTACCTTACGTTCTTCGTCAGTTCCTTTAGTCAGAATAGGGCGTGTATCGCCATACCCAACGGCCTGAACCCGCTCCAGATCAATACCTTTCTGAGCCATATAGCGTTGGCAGGCGATTACCCGGTCGCGGGAGAGTTGCAGGTTTTTATCATGGTCGCCGATGATATCTGTATGGCCTTCGAGCCGGATGGTCATGTTTGGGTTGTCCTGCATCATGGACACCAACTTATCCAGCTCCGCAAAGGAAGCCGACAGCAGATCCGACTTCGACATCTCGAAGTAAATATTCTTGAGCGTCACTTTATCGCCCACCGCTAAGGGTGTCAGGGCGATGTCGCGCGTAAGTTTTTGCCCACCTGCAACCTTGCTTAAGTCCAGAACGCCACTTGTTGATTGATATCCGCGTGCCGAGGCAATGTAGGTATAAACCTGGCCTTTGTTTAAACTCATCCGATAAGCACCCGTTGACGCAAAACTTTGCACCGAATCAATCGCCTGTTTGCTGGATGAGAGTTGGTAGTCGATGGTAGCGGTAACGGGCCGTTTATTTTTAGCATCGCTTACTACACCCGACACCGCTACTAACGTGGCTACAGGTGCCGGAGTTGGTTTTGATTTGGGCGTTTCCATTTCGCCACCTGACTCTCCTGAGGGCTGGGGTAATGGTTTACTGTTTTTGGGTAACTTAGGTACGGGTGTAGGAGTAGAAGAGGGTGTAGTTGGCGGTGTATAAACCACCTGATCGGCAGGGTTATTAACGTATAAATTGTAAATGTTCCAGCAGATATATTGGTCGCTCACGCACTCGAAAAGATCAAAATTCTCCAGGCCCTTATCCAATCTCTGGAAGTATAAGCTGAAATTAATTTTGTCGCCAGAAAAAGTATTCCTGCCAATGAGTACCGTTTTTCCGGTATTTCGATCCGTTTGTTCCTGTCTCACCGGAATGCCTTCAACCTTCACAAATGCAAATGTTCTGGCGCCATTTGCGGCAACCAAATAGCCTGAAGGATCGAAACCAATAGTACCGGTAGATAGCTGCTTTCCGTTACGGTCATATTGTGGTTGGCTATTATCAGTATAAGTTAAATTAAGGATAGTATAATCTCTCGTTAAACGAATATTATTAACTGTTACGCCGGGGTCGGCGGGGCGCGCGTTGCCAGGCTGATTTGCTGAGCTTGGATACGTACCATCGGGAGATTGCTGACCGCCTGATGGGTATTGTTGCCCTCCACCTGACGGATACCCGGATGGATAGGAACCCAACATGCAGGACGTAGTCAGGAGCATTAAAATCGGGAAAATGAGGTAATGATGTTTCATGAAATAAGAAATAGAAAGCTGATTATCAATGATGAAAGATGGAGGCTCCGGTTGATGCCTTTCTTCCCGGATTAACCTTCTTAATGGTTGTATTCTTTACTTATGAGACGGTTTCGGGGGAGGTAGGGTTACAGCAATCAGGATATAATAAGTGTATTCCTGGCAAAAGGTACGTCATTTTGATGGATGAATGCAGTTAATCATCCGATTGATAAAGACTTATAATAAGCTACCATAATTACATCTAATATTGGATTAGTGTAAAGGTAATATTTTGATTTACAGTGAAATAGGGATAGGATGTTCCAGCCAGTACGTGTAAATTCGCCGTTGCTTTGTTCGTACTACATGAAATATAGCCTCTACTTAACCGCCATTTTTCTTCTTTTTTTCGTTGCAAAAGCTTCAGCGCAGTCGCCTGCCCTTATACGCGGTCCTTATTTACAGGTGGTTACACCAACGTCCGTTATTATCCGCTGGCGCACCGATCAGCCAACCAAAGGCCGGGTGTGGTTTGGTCAATCGGCTGGTCAATTGACGCGGGATGTTAAGGAGTCAGAGGCTTCTCTCGAACATAGTCTTACACTTACGGGCCTACAGCCCGCCACGAAATATGCCTACGCCATTGGCTATGAGGATACGCAACTAGCGTCGGGAGCCGACTACTACGTTAAAACGGCCGTTCCTGCCGGCGATACGCGCCCGTTGCGATTCTGGGTGTTGGGTGATTTTGGGAGTGGAACCGGTACTCCCGTTCAGGCAGATGTGTATCAGGCCTACCGTAATGCAACCGCCAATCACCCGGCTGACCTCTGGATGTGGCTGGGTGATAATGCCTACTCGTTTGGCCTGGAAGAAGAATATCAGCAACTGGTGTTCCCGGTCTATGCGCCCACGCTCCGCAATACACCTTTGTTTATTACGCCCGGCAACCACGATTATGCCGATAGTCAGACCAACTTCAATATTGCGTACTACAAGCTTTTCGCCTTTCCACAACAAGGGGAAGCGGGGGGGATTTCATCAGGATCAAAGTCGTATTATTCGGCCAATTACGGCAATGTTCACTTAATCTCGCTCGACTCGCAGGGAAAACCAGATGGTGATTTTCGGCTCTACGACACGACGTCTACACAGGTAAAATGGCTTAAGCGTGATCTTGCCGCCAACAAATTGCCCTGGACCATTGTCATTTTTCACCACCCACCTTACAGTAAAGGCGGCCACAATTCCGATACGGAGGAGTCGATGGTGCTGCTTCGGGAAAATCTGACACCGATTCTGGAGCGATATGGAGTAGATCTGGTCCTGAATGGGCATAGCCACGGCTACGAACGTACGTACCGGTTAAAAGGGCTTCGTGGGCTAGCCGCTACGTTCAATAAAGATAAAAACGTCGCTGAAAACACGACCGCCCGCTATGATGGTTCGCCCAATTCGTGTCCCATTTTAACGAAAGGAGAAGGGACCGTTTACGTAGTGAATGGGTCGGGTGGCCAACTGGGTGGACAATCGCCTGATTTTCCCCATCCAGCTACTGTGTTTAATAATACAACTGTCGGTGGGTCGATGATTCTGGACGTTAACGACAACCGGTTAGATGCGCAGTTGTTGATGGCCAATGGGACCGTTCAGGATAAATTTACCATCCTGAAAAACGTCAATAAAACAACAGAATTGACCGCTCAGCTTGGGGATACGCTGCAATTGGCGGCTTCGTGGCCCAGTGTGTCGGACGAATACCGCTGGCCGGATGGTCAAAAAAGTCGCCGTATTCGCTACGTGGTCGATAAAGCCGGTACGTATCCAATCACGGTCAAAGACGGGCGTGACTGTTTAACCGATGTTTTTCAATTAACTGTACAGCAATCGTTAAAAGTAATAGCAAAAACGGCCGCTTCAGTTTGTGTAGGCGGTACGATGCCCATAACGATCACATTCGAAAATGCACCCCAGGCTACCGACCTGCAGTATGACGTTTTGTTATCCGATGCAACGGGCAATTTCACCAATGAACAGGTTGTTGGATCAGGGAAGCTAGCTGAACTTAAAGCCACTATTCCAGTTAATTTCCCCGCCGGATCAGGCTATCGGTTACGCGTTCGCCCGCGTGGTATTCCCAATGCTCAGCTCGTGTCAAGTGGTGAGTTTACAGTTCAAGCCTTACCCACGGCAACCCTAACGGGTTCAACGACCGTGTCTCAGGGTAAGTCGGTTACGTTAGCTGTTGGCCTTACGGGGGATGGCCCCTGGAAGGGCGCTCTATCAGACGGAACGACTTTTTCGGGAGCCGCGAATCCAATTGTTCTTACGGTTCAGCCCGCCAGATCTGTCGTCTATTCAATAACAGCCATTGAGAACGGGTGTGGAAAGGGCACTACTTCAGGGCAGGCGTCCATAACAATATTAATACCAACGGCTGAAGAAGAGTTTGCGGGCGGGCGGCTGCGCATCTATCCTAATCCCACTCATGATGTGGTGTATGTGGATTTGACAACGACCCAGAAAAAGGAAGTCATTATCCAACTGACTGATATGCAGGGTCGTTCGATTTATCAGGAGCATTTTGCGCCTTCGATCTCCTTAACGGAATCAATCCGTATGCCTCATGCCTCGGGAACGTATTTGTTGACAGTTCAGGTGGGGCAGCAGAAGTTGACTCGGAAAGTAGTACGCCAGTAAACGGCAGATCTAACAGGATTACAATACCTGTCCCAATCCAAACAATACGACAAACAAGAGCGTACTAAGAGCGAGCTGTCCTAATCGGGCGTTGAGTTCTGCGGGTCGTTTGTGCGTAGCCACAGCCCGGCCATTTAGGATGAACAGCGGGAAGGCCAGTACGTATACATAACTGAACCAGGTAGAGCCAGTTAGGAAAGAGTACACAATGGCGCAAAACATGCCGGTGATAAGCAATCCCCAGTGGTAGCGAATGGCTAAGGATAAACCCAGCCTTGCCGGAATGGATCGCTTTCCGGTTAACGTATCGGTTTCAATATCCCGGATATTATTGACGTTTAATACGCCGGTAGCAAATAAGCCTACACTCGTAGCGGGTAATAACAAGAGTGGATTGAACGATAACGTGTGTAGAAAATACGTTCCTAAAACGCCTACCCAACCAAAGAAAATAAGGACGGCAATGTCGCCGAAACCGGCATATCCATACGGACGTTTGCCATTTGTATAGCCAATGGCGGCTGCAATACTGAGAAGTCCTACAAGCACAAAAATCCAGAAAAGCTTCGCGCCACCGGCGTCATATAACGCCACAACCAACAGCCACATACCACTAACGAAGGATAATGCCGCCGTTATGATGATACCCCGAAACATGGCTTCTTTGGTGATGTCACCCGTCGCTACCGCGCGACGTGGACCAACCCGTAATTCGGTATCTTTCCCCGAAACGGCATCGCCGTAGTCGTTAGCGAAGTTGGACAGGATTTGCAGGAAAATAGTTGTCAGAATGGCCAGAAGCGCCACTGGCCAGCTAAAGCGATGGTCAGCACTGGCCAGAAAGCAGCCAAGAATAATACTGGCTAAGGAGAGGGGTAACGTGCGCGGCCGTGCAGCCGCAATCCAGGACTTCACCATTCAATTATAAATGATGAATGATGAATGATGAATGATAAACACAAGCGAGCTGGATTCATCATTCATCATTCATCATTCAAACTTAAATACCTACTGCTTTCTTGAACTCTTCGTCTTCGGGCTTCACTTTAGACGCGAAGAAATGAGTTAGTTCACCTTTCTCATTGACAACGTATTTGCAGAAATTCCAGGTAGGAACTTTATCATTCCAACCGTTCATATCTTTGGTTGTCAACCATTTGTAAAGCGGGGCCTGGTCGTCGCCTAATACCGATACTTTCTCGAACATGGGGAACGTAACGCCGTAATTCTTTTTGCAGAACTCAGCAATTTCTTCGCTGCTGCCGGGCTCCTGGCTTTTGAAATTATTAGCTGGGAAACCCAACACAACGATCTTGTCGCCATGCTCTTTGTAGAATTTCTCCCAATCAGCATACTGGGGTGTAAAGCCGCATTTCGAGGCTACGTTCAGAATAACGACTTTCTTGCCTTTGAAGCCCTTCAGCGCTACGGGTTTGCCGTCGAGTGAGTTTACCGTGAAATCATAGAGACTTTTTGTAGGAGCTGGCGCATTGGCGGGTGCCACAGCCACTTCGCGTTTGTCGGCGAAAATACCTTTAACGAGTGTTGATAAAGACATAAAACTGGAAAGGGTGAAAACGAACGCAAGTGCGATCAGGCTAAAAACGAGATTCTTTTTCATAGTTGTTTTGACATTTTGGTAGACTTGGAAAGGGTAATTTAAAGTCGCTGAAAATGAATAAATTGACTACATTTTTTCGGGTACTTCTATGCTCAATAAACCCATTGCCTTACGAATAGTTTCACCAACAGCTTTTGATAAAACAAGGCGGGTATGCAGCTTACTTTGATCACTCTCTTTAAGGATGGAAAGCTTGTCGTAAAACTGGTTAAAAGTCTTCGCTAACTCATATACGTATTGCCCGATGTAGGAGGGAGCATAGGCCGCGCCAGCTTCGGCAACCCGTTGCGGATACTGACTTAGTAAAAAGACCAGTTGTTGTTCAATCTCATCTAATGTAGTGGCCGCGACCGGTCCTTCTGACGATACGCCCATGTCGGCGGCTTTCCGCAAAATCGACTGAATCCTGGCGTGAACGTATTGAATGTACGGTCCTGTGTTACCGTGCAAATCTACCGATTCGGCCGGATTGAATTGCATCCGTTTTTGCGGATCAACCTTTAATAAATAGTATTTTAATGCACCGAGGCCAAGCATCTGAAACAACGCTGTTTTTTCGGCCTCGCTAAACTCCTGAAGCTTGCCCTTTGCCGCTTCATCGGCAGCTGCGGAAGCTGCGTCAGTCGTTTCCTGAATCAGATCGTCGGCGTCAACAACGGTACCTTCGCGGGATTTCATTTTTCCCGTTGGCAAATCGACCATGCCGTACGACAAATGGTATAATTCATTGGCATACGGCCGACCTAACCGACGTAGAATAGCAAACAGGACATTAAAATGGTAATCCTGCTCATTGCCAACCACCCAGATGGACCGGTCGTTGTGGTAGTCCTGAAACTTGAGATCGGTGGTGCCAAGGTCCTGCGTCATGTAGACTGACGTACCATCAGCCCGCATAACCAGTTTCTGATCCAGCCCTTCTTCTGTCAAATCAATCCAGACCGAATTGTCGTCTTTCCGGTAGAAAATGCCTTTTTGTAATCCTTCTTCAACGACTTCTTTGCCAAGCAGATACGTGTTCGATTCGTAGTACGTCTTGTCGAAACTAACGCCAATGCGTTTATACGTAGCATCGAATCCCGCATAGACCCAGGCATTGAGTTGACTCCAGAGCGCCACCGTTTCAGGATCGCCCTGCTCCCAAAGACGCAGCATCTGCTGGACCTCGAGCATGAGTGGCGCTTTTTTCTCGGCTTCTTCTCTAGATGTTCCCTGAGCAACCATCTCCTCGACTTGCGCTTTGTAGGCCTTGTCGAACAGGACGTAGTACTTCCCGATCAAATGGTCGCCTTTCATGCCCGACGATTCGGGGGTTTCGCCGTTGCCGAAGCGTTGGTATGCCAGCATCGACTTGCAAATGTGAACGCCCCGATCATTAACGATGCAGGTTTTCACTACGTCGTAGCCGGTTGCTTTCAGAATCCGACTGACTGAATCGCCCAGAAAGTTGTTGCGTAAATGGCCAAGGTGCAGTGGTTTGTTCGTGTTGGGCGACGAAAATTCAACCATCACCGATTGTCCTTTGGCAGGTAATGTGCCAAAGGCTGGATTCGCGGTAATATCATTCAATACGTCGATCCAGGCCGCGTCGGCGATGCTGATATTGAGAAAGCCCTGCACTACGTTGAACCCACTGACAACCGAGCTATTTTCGGCTAACCACGTGCCAATGGCCTGCCCAATTTGAGCGGGCGCCTTACGTAGTGCTTTGGTCAGTGAAAAGGTTACGAACGTGTAAAGACCTTCGAATTCTTTCTTGGTGGGTTGTAAAGTTATCTCACCGATGCCGGTCGCACCGATTTCCTGTTGATACAATTCAGCAATAGCCTGTTGAATTGCCTTCTTTAATTCTTCCTGAATATCCATTAGGCTGCAAAAGTACGAAAAGTAGCGTGTAAGTAGCGCGGGCGGAAGCCGTTTGGCGTAGTCTCCGACTACGTCATTGTGTTATCGGGTCTTCGACCGGTTTAGTAAGCGACAATCAGACTTTTTTTAGACACTTTTCACCGGTCAGAGACCGGACAACGCCATGACGTAGTCAGAGACTACGCCAAGCGACAATCTCAAGGTTGCAACGTAGTCGTTTTCTCTGCTACTGTCTTTACTTTTTCTTTCGAGAAGAACGCCGGGAAATAACTATTTTCCGCCCAGATTGGAAACAAATCACCGTAGTGTGGGCTATCTGGATCACCTGACTGGCCGGGACTGTTGATGCCGAGCGTCTTGTCCCAATCTTCGGTATCGACCAGCATCCGGAACGTAGCACCGTGGGTTTGATTGAGGTTATTACTCGTGGCGTTGACCGTTTCGCCGTAGCCGCCCCTGGCAACCGGACCGAGATCGATTTTCTTCTGCATCGCTTTGTCGACCAGATCGCTGAGTGGGTGCCTGATCGTGATGTGCTTATTTTTGCGCTGTCCGTATGACCACTCGTCCACGTCGTTACCCAGCCGATTGGTAAGTTCGCTGACGGCGCGATCCAGGCAGGTTAACAACAGACTGTCGCGGGCTGGCGTCGGCACAAGCAGCGCATCGAACACGCGCTTCGATGGTATGGATGTCAAATAGGGGCGGGCCTTTTCGGGAATCTTTTCCTGATAAATGGCCTGTTTCAACTGACCTTCCCAGGCCACATAGATAGCCGCTGCTACAGACTCTGGCTTAAGTTGATAGTCCCACTTCCGAAGAATGCTCAAGGCCTGTTCCGTACGGTTGTCAGGCGATGACAAGTTTTGCAGAAGTGGTACCAATGTCCGGGCGGGGATGGACAAATAGTCGGCTTGCAGGGCCATAAAGTCGACCAGATTCTTGCGTTTCCCGTTACTCAATACTTCCTCGATGCGATGTGCCCGGCTGGGCGCTGACCACGTCCAGCCCATAGCGTTCCGGTGTGGAAAATTGGTAGAGGTGAGGTTATTATTGGCTGTCACTACGTAGCCTTCGGGCGGATTGGTCTTGTTCGGTAGCTGTAGGATGGGTAAGTACCCGCTCCACTCAAATCGGCCATCGCCCGGAACGGGTACCAGACCGGTGAAATTCTTTCGGATGGGGGCCAGACCTACGATCTGCCAGCCAATTGTGCCGTTTTTATCCGCCCAAACCATGTTGAGTCCCGGAAGCCGACTGAATGAACAAGCCTCTCGAAAGGCCGCCCAGCTTTGGGCCTGATTCATACGTAAACTGGCTAAATAGGGCGCACAGCCGGTTTCGAGCCAGCCCGTCCGAACGGCATAGGCTTTATGATGGACGGCATCGTCAAATACGACCGGACCGTGACGGGTGTATTTTAACGTTGCCAAAACTGATTTTCCATCTTTCATCGGAATGGCTTCGGTCACTGTTTTCATCGATTCCCAGCGACCTTTATACCGATATTGATTTGGATTTTTAGGATTGGTTTCGTACACATACAAATCCTCATTGTCGGTCTCGGAAATTGTCAGACCCCAGGCCCCGTAGTCATTGTGCCCGATCGAAACGCCCGGAAGTGTTGGTTCTCCGCCCCCCATTACGTTCCAGCCCGGTGCATTCAAATGCACCCAATAGCGTAGCGAAGGTGTTGACTGTGAGCGGTGCGGGTCGTTTGCCAGCATCGGATACCCGCTAGCCGATTTGTTGCCCGCCAGCGTCCAGTTGTTCGAGCCAACATACTGTTTTTCCGTCTCAAACCAGGCATTTATCGAATCACGGGACAAGCGAGCTTCGTCCTCATCGGCTTTTGATGATCGCCCGTTGTATTTTAATGGCAACCGAAAAGCCTCGTAGAGTTCCAGAATCGGTTGAAACAACTCGTCGCCGTTCACGTGAAGTGTCAAATCGGGTTCGCCGGATTTAGTGCCTGAAACGTCGGACCGTGGATGAAACCAGTCCAGTTCACGCAGTTTGTCGGCACTAATAAGCTTCACCAACCGGCCATAATTTAATTCCTCACGCACATTATAGGCCAACCCCTGATGACGGCTGATAACGACCTCGGGCGTCCAGAAACCCGGTTTTGTACTGAGTACCCGAAACTCGAACGGTAGTTTTTCGGGCGTTTTCAGCATTTCGGTAATGTACGCATTGATACCTTCCACAAACGCCCGAACAATTTGTGGACCGCGCGGATGATAGTGCTTTAATTCCTGATCAATATTCCCGCGAAAGCGAAACAGTCGGGTGCCGATATCGCGCTTCGTTTCCGGCGGCCCCAGCAATTCAGCAACCGTCCCCGTTGCCTGTCTGCGCCAGATTTCCAGTTGAAATAAGCGATCCTGAGCCGCCGAGTAACCTTGTGCGAAGAACAGGTCATGCTCGTTCTTCGCGTAGATATGATTGACACCCCAACGGTCGCGGATAATTTCGACGGGCAGTTGCAAACCCTTTACCCGCATCCGTTGCGTTGACTGAGCATTACAGCAGGTTGGTATAAAAACGATTAACAGGAAAAAGAGGTGGCGCATGCGGTCAGATTTGAAGGTAATATAGCCAACAATTTACGAACGTAGCGTCGGCTATAGAATACAGCGAATACGCACAGTTGGAAGATCAAACAAAGGCCGGGAAGTCGTCCATGAACTGCACATCGGCAGTCGCGTGATCGATGCTGCAACAATAATGCGTTAGGCCATTGGAAATCACTACGTAGGGCGCACGGTGCACATGGTTGTACCGGGCAATCTGATCGAATACGTTTTGTGTCAGGGTAATATGGGGCGCTTTGCATTCGACGATCAGAAATGGCTGCCCCTGCCGATTGAAAACTACGATGTCCGTACGTTTCTGTGTTGTGTTCAGCGTCAGCCCCCCTTCCGATCGAATAAGTGCTTTAGGATAAGCGTAGTGCGTTAGAAGTAAGTTGACAATATGTTGCCGAACCCACTCCTCGGGTGATAATCGAACGTACTTGCGCCGTAGTAAATCGAATATGTAAGGTTTGCCTTCGACTTGCTTAGTTTTGTAGTCGAAAGTGGGGAGATTCAACGGGTCCATACCACTAAGATAAAGAATGTATGGGTGAGGACGTATATAAGCGAACGAAAAAACGGAATTCACACTTTATTCTCTCAATCACTTATCAATCCACTCACTGAATCCCTCCTGAAAGATGAAGACTAAAGAAGAAATCGTTGCGAACTGGTTGCCACGTTACACAGGCACCCCCATCGAACAATTCGGCGAATATATTTTGCTGACTAACTTTATCAACTACGTCGAACTATTCGCGCAGAAGTTCGACGTGGAGATCTTTGGCATCGGGCGGGCGATGCAAACCGCTACAGCCAACAACATTACGATTATCAACTTCGGGATGGGAAGTGCTATGGCAGCTACTGTCATGGACTTGCTATCAGCCGTTGATCCGAAAGCAGTATTGTTTCTGGGGAAATGCGGTGGACTGAAAAAAACTCAGATTGGCGACTTGGTTTTACCCATTGCCGCCATCCGTGGAGAAGGAACCAGTAACGACTACATGCGTCCCGAAATTCCCGCCCTGCCCTCGTTTCGATTACAACGAGCGGTATCGTCGACCATTAAAAAGTACGAGCTGGATTACTGGACAGGTACGGTCTACACCACTAATCGGCGGATCTGGGAGCACGACGAACCCTTTAAGGATTATCTCCGCGAACTCCGGGCGATGGCCATCGACATGGAAACGGCCACGATTTTTACCGTTGGTTTTGTCAATTCGATTCCGCACGGTGCCTTGTTGCTGGTGTCCGACAATCCGCTGGTACCCGAAGGTGTGAAAACTGAAGAAAGCGACAAACGCGTAACGGGTCAGTTTGTAAATAAGCACCTGGAAATAGGTATCGACGCCCTGCTCGAACTGGAATCCTCCGGCGATTCGGTGAAGCACTTGCGATTTGAATAAATAAAGGAAATAAAAGAAGAAGTGGGAAGAATAAGTCGAAAGGGAAAATAAACCCTCTGGGCCTATTCTTCCCTTTTCTCGTTTAAAAAATCACTGACCCTCTTACAGGCTGGGTTGTAGTCGAGTTTCCCTCGTTTCGTCGCCAGCTCTATCTTTCAGTCTGTTCTGGACGTAGTGATTTGTCTTAAAACTGTCAAAAGATGGCCACGGATTACCATTCTCCAATCAAGAAGATGACATATTGTCTCATATTTCATTTTTTAATTAAAAATTGAGACACTTTGTCATATTGGCTATTTGAAAATGCTTTGGTACGGGGTTTGTAATAAGGAGAGTGTGTTTGATTGTAAACAACCCAATAAAAACAAATAAAACCATGGCAACCTTAGTTCGATATAACAACTTCCCTACTTTCTTTAACCCTTTTTACGGTCGTCCAGTAATCAACCGGTATCAAAATACTACACCTAATGTACCGGCTGTAAACGTGAAAGAAACTGAAACCGCATTCCTTCTTGAATTGGCCGCTCCCGGTCTGAAAAAAGAAGATCTGAAAATCAACGTTGAAAATAATAAGTTGACGATTGGTTATAATTCTGAAGTGAAAACGGAAGAAAGCACGGAGAAATTCACTCGTCAGGAGTTTGGTTTCACGTCGTTCGAACGTAGCTTCCGCTTACCTAAAACGGTAAACGCCGACCAAATCAAAGCCGCTTATACAGACGGCATCTTGACCGTTGAATTGCCTAAAGTTGACGTGAAAGAAGAAAAATTAGTGAAGGAAATTACCGTTGCCTAAGCGCATCTGGTAAACATGGAAGATGGGAAAGCCCGCGTCATTTGGCGCGGGCTTTTTTTGTGCCCGGAACGCTATTGAATGCCCATGCTCTACACCAAGTCTTTATGCTCTGTGCACCATCCTCATAAACGCATCGAGCTTTTCCTCATCCAGATGCCCATTTGTCCGAACACCACTGCAAATGTCCAGACCGAATGGATGCACGGTATCAATGGCTTCGCGGACATTGGCCAGATTCAGGCCGCCTGCCAGAAATACCGGTACTGGCGACTGCTCTACAATCTGGCGGCTCACCTGCCAGTTATGTATCCGACCTGTGCCACCAAGTTCTTTAACCGCTAATGTTGGATTTCCGGAATCGAGCAGCAGAGCATCGGCACCGCTTTGAACAGCTCGTAACGCTTCATCGATGTTACGTTCATCGAGGACGTGGATAACCTGTACCAGCTTGATGGCGGGGAGTTTGGCACGTAGCGCAGCGTAAGTTTCGGGCGGTACGGCATCAACAATCTGAATGGTATTGGCCCCCACACGCTGTTGATGTGCAATAATGTCGTCGACGATAGTTTCGCTCGTGAGCATGAACGTAGCGATGGGCGGGGGCGTTGCCTGCACAACCTGCGCTGCCAGATCGTCGGCTACTACGCCCGGACCACTGGGCATCCGGCCCACTAAACCAAGCGCATCGGCCCCGAGCCGAACGGCTAGCCGAGCTTCGTCAACACTGCTGATGCAGCAAATTTTTATACGTACCCTGAACTGAGATTCCATGATTTGCGGTTTCTTATTTAAAGAGCAGGCGACAAAGATACTACAGCATTGATTCGCCGGTCAGCATTATGGTTGAGCAAGCCCCAATTGATACGTACGCATCCCTACGCATTCCTGAATTTCGCTATTTCGTGATGAACAGTTTCCTGATAACGGCTACTCTGCTGATTCAGGAAGTTATTCTGGGTTACGAGCTGTACAAAATCACGCACGACCCGCTGATGTTAGGACTGGTTGGGCTGGCCGAAGCTATTCCATTTATTGCACTGTCGTTGTTTGGAGGCCATTTAGCCGACCGGCGTGACAAGAAACGTATTTTACAGTGGAGCCTTCTGGTTATTCTGCTTGGCTCGGTCATTCTGTATCTGGTATTTCAACCCTCCATCGCCGTAGGGTTGTCGCAAACGGCGCGATTGGTCACAATTTATGGCGTATTGATGCTGATCGGTACGGCCAAAGGTTTTTATTCACCGGCGAGTTCGTCGCTGAAACCATTCCTGGTGCCCCGCGAATTATACACCAATTCGGCTACCTGGAGTAGTTCATTCTGGCAGGCGGGGGCTATCGTCGGACCAGGTTTAGCTGGCTTTCTCTACAGCTGGGTTGGTTTTGATAACTCGCTGATTGTTGTAATTGGCCTTCTGGCGGTTTGCTTTCTGCTTATTTCGTTGATTGATCGTAAACCTGTTCCCGTAAGTGATGCGCCGGTGCTAAGTCTTCGAGAAAGTTTGGGCGAAGGGTTCCGATTTGTGTTCCAGACTCGAATTGTCCTCTATGCCATATCACTTGATTTGTTCTCGGTGTTGTTCGGGGGGGTAGTCGCCATCTTACCGATCTTTGCCGAAGATATACTGAAAGTGGGTGCTGAAGGACTAGGATTCCTGCGAGCGGCTCCGTCCATTGGTGCCTTGTTAACGATGGGGTATATGACGAAGCATCCCCCCACGCATAATGCCTGGCGAAACATGTTGCTGGCTGTAGCTGGCTTTGGTGTAGCTACTATCGTCTTTTCTGTATCGACAAATTTCTACTTGTCACTGCTCATGTTGGGGCTGACGGGCGCGTTCGACAGTGTGAGTGTCATTATTCGCCAGACAATTCTGCAAATTTTTCCGCCCGATCACATGCGGGGGCGTGTAGCGGCCGTAAATGGGATGTTCATTAGTTCGTCCAATGAGATTGGTGCCTTTGAATCGGGTTTGCTGGCCAAACTCCTGGGAACGGTGCCGTCGGTGGCGCTAGGCGGCTTCGTTACGTTGTTTGTCGTAGGCTATATTTATACAAGGTCAAAAGAACTGTTTGCGGTACGTCTGGATTGACCGCATAGACAACCGACCGGATTGAGCCCCTGAAAAGCTGTAAAGTATCAGGCTTGAGCGACGGAAATATTCAGGTCGCTCAGGAATCCATTGACGTCGAGTTGTTCGTTCAGGAGTACTCTTGCGTTGAAAATCTCCCAAAATAATTCGTCTGAAATCTGGTAATCGCGCTGTAGCCGGACCATATCGCGGATGCTTTCCTTAAGTTGATCAACGGGTGTATATGCCTGATAAGGAAGGGATTGATAGTTTTCCATGAGTTTTGTTTTTTTGAGTAGGCGAGATTTCTAAACACCCTCGTTTTTAGATTGTTTTCAAGTCAGAATCAATTCGTTAGGAGGTGGTTAGAAAAATTATATCAGGCCTTTTCCTGCCTTGGCTTATAGCCAATTTCAGCCCGGAACGATACAACTAAAATTTTTTTATAATTTTCAATTTGTTGATTTTCAATCGAAGTATGAAGCTATTTACTCTTGCCGCGACTGCGCTGTTTATTGGAGCCACTTTTCTCGCGTTAACGTCTCCGCCAAGCCGAATGAAGCCTATGAAATTAGTGAAAGCCTGGGAAACGGACACCACGTTACGCACACCAGAGTCTGTGCTTTATGATGGCAACAATACATTGTACGTAGCTAATATCGACGGCAAGTCCGATTCACTGGATGGTAGCGGATTTATCTCAAAAGTGTCGCTTGATGGCAAAATTGAAAACCTGCGCTGGACATCTGGCCTGAATGCCCCCAAAGGAATGGGGCTTTATAAAGACAAGCTTTACGTGACGGATGTGTATCGGTTGGTATGTATCAATACCGCCAACGGGCAGGCCGAAAAGACCTGGGATGCCGTTGGGAAAGGCGCTTTCCTGAACGACGTAACGGTGGCAAAAGATGGTACGGTTTACGTATCAGACAGTCGCTTCGACAAAATTTACCGATTGCAGGACGGCAAATGGGAAGTCTGGATGGAAGGTGAGCAGCTTAACAAACCCAACGGTGTGCTGGCGGTTGGCAAGGATAAGCTTATGATCGGCAGCACCAAAATTGGAGCGCTACAAGCTGTAGATGTAGCCAATAAAACAATAACCAAAATTGCTGATGGCATGGCCAATACAGATGGTATTGTCCCCGAAGGGAAAGGTAATTACTTTGTGTCTGACTGGAATGGACAAGTTTTCCACATTAGTGCCGACGGTACCAAACAGCAATTACTCGATACGCGCGAACAGAAAATGAATGCGGCTGATATTGAGTACGTTGCGAAGAAAAAACTGGTGATCGTACCAACGTTTTTCAAGAACAAGCTAGTTGCCTATCGGTTCGAATAGTGGGTTTGGCAATTATCTAGCTAAAATGCCCGATCAATCTGATCGGGCATTTTAGTTAGTAGGAAATCTCTTCTTCGTCCAGCAGATTTTTGATGTTCAGAATGCAACCGTCCATAACGAGTACATCATTGCTCCAGTCGGTAATTATCCAGTCCTGTTTAGGTTGTAAGATGATTACTTTCCGGATGCTGGATAATACCCACAGCACACGCTCAACGCCAAAGTCAAACAATTCCTGCGACTTTTCGGAAACATACGATACGTCGCTGCCAATTTCTTTCAGATCAATTTTAATGTCGACTTCGATCACGATTTTGGGTGGTACGTCGAAATATTTGCCTTTTAATTTAGACAAAGCAGACTTCTCGAATATCGCAATGTCGGCGGATAAATTATCACCAACTGCTAAGTGAAGCCCTGATTCGTTTGTGGTGAGCTGATAAACTTTACGGTTAATCTTCGACCAGAGCGTCCCAACGAGAATTGTTACAATAATACTTTGCAAGTCACTGCTGCCCATAATGGCTTCTGGTTTAAGATCACCCGCTATAACGTCACGATACCCTTTGTAATAAAGTGGGCGACCGTTCATCGTCTCGTAAATGAGCGACTCCGGAATGATCTCTGTCTGAACGGTTTCGTTTGTCATAACCATACGCTTTGTGTGTTTTCTGAAAGTTAGGCAATTAACCTGTTTTTAGCCCAATAACTGTTCAACCGCAATCTGGGCTTTCTCTGCACCGAAACCGCTCATAGCCCGATTCATTTCCTGTATAATCAGCTCGTTGCCGAGGTTGCCAATACTGCCTTCATGCGTATGATGCAATTCGCGGGGAGGGCTGTACGTATGTTCGGCAATTTCCTTCCCCACAATCCGGTAGGCTTCGCGGAAGGGCACGCCTTGTAACACCAGTTCATTCACTCGTTCAACGCTGAACAGCAAATCGTATTTGGAGTCATCCAGCAGATTTGGTTTAACCTGAATGTGCTCAAGCATGAAATCGGTGATGTCCAGACAGTCCAGGATTTCGTCGAAAGCGGGCATCAAAATTTCTTTCAGCAGCTGCATGTCGCGGTGATAACCCGAAGGCAGATTGCTCATCACCAGCGTTACCTCCATCGGCAATGCTTTCAGCCGATTGGTTTTGGCACGTAGTAACTCCGCTACGTCGGGGTTTTTCTTGTGCGGCATTATACTGCTGCCAGTTGTTAGTGCGTCGGGTAGGGTCAGGAACGCAAAATTCTGGCTGTTGTAAAGGCAAATGTCCATCGCCATCCGCGAGATGGTTGCGGCTACCGCGGCCAAAGCCATAAGCGCTGTCTGTTCGGTTTTTCCCCGACTCATCTGCGCGTACACTACGTTGACATGCATGCCCTCAAAGCCCAGCAGCTCCGTCGTGAGCGTACGATTGAGCGGAAATGATGAGCCATAACCTGCACCCGATCCGAGTGGGTTGCGGTTGGCCAGACGGTAGGCTGTCTGCAACGTCAGCATATCGTCGGCGAGGGCTTCGGCATATGCGCCAAACCATAGGCCAAACGACGACGGCATCGCAATTTGCAGGTGCGTATAGCCGGGTAGCAAGTCATTCTTATGCTGCTCCGAACGGCTGATTAGTCGATCAAATACACGCCGGGCAGCTTCTGCTACGTGCCAGAGCCGGTCGCGGGTGAAGAGTTTCATATCGACCAACACCTGGTCATTACGGGATCGGCCGGAGTGTATTTTCTTGCCAATATCGCCCAGTACGCGTGTCAGCATCAATTCAACCTGTGAGTGTATATCTTCGACACCTTCCTCGATCTCAAATTCTCCTGCCTGGATTTTCTGATAAATCACTTTCAATTCATCAGTTAATAGACTTAGTTCATCAGCACTCAGCAGACCAATGGTTTCGAGCATTTGCGCATGGGCGAGATTGCCTACTACGTCGAAGGGAGCGAGGTAAAGGTCCATTTCACGGTCGCGGCCGACGGTGAAGCGTTCAATTTGTTCGGCGGTTGTAACGCCTTCTTTTTGCCAGAGTTTCAAAGCGAAATCGGACCGCCGAAGCGGGGTTAGTGAGTGGAATAGTGAACGAATGAGACTTGTGTAATCACTCATTCACTCGTTCGCTCGTTTAGTTTTTCTGCAAAGGTCGTAAAGAAAGTTGGGTAGTTGTTCGGGGTACTGTGTTTTCGTAGGGACGTAGGGGTGCCGTATTTTTATTTGTTTGTTGAATAGAACGATTGCGTTACTTCAATCGGCCCAACAATGTTGCTGTTGAATACATCAAGTTCTTCGGCTGGCACCCAGAGTTCATTATGAATTGGACCACCCACATTTTGCTCCTCAAACTTTTTCAGGTAATCGGTCTTCACCGAGAATTTTGTTACAAAACCCGATCCCGAAGCCGCTACGTTCCAATCTCTGGCGATTTGAATGGCGTATGCTTCATTCATAACAGGATAGAAAATGGGTTGCTCGGGTAATCTCGGAGGAAACTTTGTCCAACCCGATTGTTCGATTAGAGCAAGTTCTTTTGGACCAACGGGTCTGTAGAGTGTGGTTGTCATTACAGAGATTTCATATAGTGATTGGGCACTTGTTAATTATGTTTTACTAGGCTTTTATGTTTTACTAGGCTTTTTAAAAGCAGTCCCAATTGTACAAAACTTTGGAGAAGTCAAGAGCATGTAGATCTTCCTTGTTTATGAAAAAGTTACAGACTCCTACATCACCCCATAGTATATGATCACCTTCGGAGTCGATCTGAAGTAGAAGAAGTGCATCTATATAATCAGCGTTCTCTTTCCAATCTCGCGGGTCATGCTGTGTGAAGTAAGCATATCCACCAATCTTATGGCCGTTCGCTTCACTCACGTTGTTGTATTCATCCCAGATGTTGTCGTCATTAAGATGCTCACCAATTGAATAAAAATCTTGCCCAAATACCTCTCTAAAATATACATCGCCAATACTGACATACCCTTTTTCTTCCGAAAATGTAAGCAAATGTTCTGTTGTAATAGGTGTAATAATTTCTTGGGATTGTAGATTAAAAGACGGAATTGAGCTATCTGTCTCAATGAAATCAATACTATCATGAAATATCACCCTAAAGTTATTCTGTCTGCTCATTTGGTTGAAATCTGCTCCATAAGTGTCACTGTTAGCCGAGATAAAAAATTGTAATATTCCCTGTTCTGGATAATTATTGAGCCTTGGGGTTTCAGAAAAATTAATCTGTGCCAACAGCATCATCGGATGACCAGATTCATCAAGTGGATAAACTTTACCAATAGGCCAGTAAGGCTTACCTGTGAATTTACTGGCAGTCGTCGGTACATCTTGAGCAGGTTTCGCCTTGATACGAATATATGGACGTTGCGAGCTTCTAATAGCCTCTAAGTAAGGAGATAGCTTGGCGGATATATACTGATCGGATGTCAACTTTATAGTTTTGTTGTTAGACATGATGATGTAGATTAAGCTTCTCTAAATAGCTGCGTTTTTAATCGCCTGCCCAGCAACCAGAATCCACCGGCGGATGCCAGACTAATGCCCACGACAACCAGCCAATGGGTAGAAAAACCAAAATGGGCTACCAATTGCGAACCCAGTGCTGGAGAGGCTGTTTGGGCGAGTGCTCCGCCCATAGCGTAAACCGCCAGATATTGTCCGCGCGTAGCGGGTTTTGACCGTTCAACAATCAATGATTGAAGGAAAGGCATAACCAGCATTTCGCTGAACGTTACAATTAAGATAAATGATAGGGCAATGGACATTCCTGGAACAGCCAGACTTACTAAACCGGGCAGTGCCAGCACACTGTAGGCAACGGCTTCCAGCAAAACACCAGCGGTGATTAAATGGACCTTTTGCCGTTTCTGGCTTTCCAGCTTGTAGACTAATGCCATCTCAATAAATACGATCAGCAGTCCGTTAAGCGCCAGCAATAACCCAATTGCCTGTTCGGGCACGTCAAGTTTCTCCTTGAAATACAATGGTGCCATGGTGAAAAACTGCATAAACGCCAGCATATACAGCGTGTTGCAGAAGACAAGTGTAAGGAACAACGTATCACGGTAAGGTGTAGCACTGGTTAACTTCTGGCGTGTTAGGATCGATTGGCCGGACGTAGTAGAATCCGGCTGATTCGAACGTATCGGTGCAGTGGTCGGATTATGGCCGGGAACTTTGGGTACGGGTAAATACAACCACAAAACAAGGCCCGCTGTAAGACAGGTCAGTCCATCCGCCCAGAACAGCAGATTATAATTAATGCTGGCTAACAAACCACCCAAGCCACCGCCCACAGACCAGCCGAGGTTGATTGCCAATCGGTTAAGCGAGAATGCCCGGGTCCGGTTTTCTGTTTCGGAATAGTACGCAATAGCCGTTTGGTTGGCAGGCCGGAAGGCATCACCAAATAGCGTAAAAACAAACACACTGCCGCAAAGGAGCGGGAAACTGGTGATAAACTGAAGGGTCAGTAAGGCCGCTCCACTAAACAGCAGACTCACCAACTGAACGTAGTAGAACCCAATTCGGTCGGTTAATCGGCCACCTAAGAATGTACCAACGAAGGCGCCCAAGCCGTAAATAGCCATTACGATACCCGCATTTGTAATGGAATAATGAAGCTTTTGCGTAAGGTAAAGCGTCATGTACGGCAATACCATCGTGCCGCAACGGTTAATGAGCATCACGCCCGCCAGTAACCATACCGAGGGCGACAGGCCCTGGTAAGCACGTTGGTAAAGGTGGAAAGTGCGCTGAAGCATAGCGCGAATGTACGATGAAACCGGCCCGCCGGCGATGTGTTACTGAGGTAATGGATAACTTATATCCCCTGGAATCTATTGATTCCTCCTGCGTCCATCAGCCTCCTCGCCGGGTAGTACAAAGATCTTTTTGTCCGTAATTAATGGGCGATGTTCTTCCAGAAACGTTTTCAGAAGTCGGATTTCCTCCAGTTGTTTATCAATTGGATGCGTCAGCGTGTAACTCTCTACATATACATCGGCAAAGTCCGTAATAACGTATTCCATCAGTTTGATTCCTTTCCGTTTCAGCGCGTGGAGGTATAAATTCTGGTGGTTATGCACGAAGCGCCCCGGCTGATAAGAGGCCGTTGTTTTCAAGTCCACGGCTTTGAATTTGCCAATCAAATCCACATAGCCGTAAAACAGTACGTCGTCAATTTCCCACTGGCAGTAGACCTGAGTTTCGACAATAGGGCGGGGGAGAAGCTTGCGGACTTTTTTGATAATCTCCGGGTCGAAGCGTTCCTCGTCGGTGCCTTTTACAATTGCTTCTTCAAACGAAACCCCCCGTTCCTGCGCTGCCGTAGTGGGTGTCGGAACGCGGTTAATGGAATCAATCAATGACTGTACCGTAAGATTACCGCCCTGTAAATAGCGCGAAAATACGTTCAGCAAAGACGGGTAAAAGCGGTAATTGATCATAACGTATCACGGACTAAAATCCGTGCTTAGGGAATCCATCACCCGTTAAAACCCATGGATACACATTTAGTTTCTCACCACCAGCAACACACCCGCCATAATAAACACCAGACCGAGCAAGCGCCAGCCGTTGGCCGGATGCAGGGAGAAACCCAGCAAACCGTAGTGATCCAGCACGACAGCTGCCAAAAGCTGACCCGCCACGCTGAGGCTCACCAGGTTAGCCGTGCCAATTTTAGGCACACTGACAATAACCGTAATCATATAGATCGCTCCCATAACGCCCCCGGCCCATTTCCACCAGGCAACTTGCTTAATAGTATCCGATGAAGGCGCAGACCCGCCTGTGGCCAGAAAAAGCAGCACCAATACCACAAAACCAGAGCCAAATGAAATAGCCGCGGCCAGAATCGGGTTGGCCATGGCCTGACGCAAATTCGCATTAACGCCTGCCTGAACCGTAATGGCTATACCAACCAGAAACGCAAATAGAATGTAGATGTAATTCATAGTTGCAAAGGTAGGAAACACCAGGTTGTGGGTTTTATCTTTCAATTGGCTTTTCTGGCAGATAAGTTATTTATTTTAAGAACTTTGCTACAAAATCCATTACTACACCCGAAAACCTTCCTTTCTATGTTCATCATCACCCAGTATCCGCTGGCGGTTGTCGTCTGTTTCCTTACCATGCTCTGTTGGGGTTCGTGGGCCAACACCCAAAAACTCGCTACACAGTCAGTACCGACAACTATTTTCTACCGCGATTATACCTATGGTATTCTTTTAATAAGTCTATTACTGGCTTTCACGCTCGGTAGTATAGGCTCCGTTGGCCGGTCATTCCTAGCCGACCTCAAACAGGCTGATACTCACAATGTACTTTACGCACTGATTGGTGGTTTTGTGTTCAACATGGCCAATATTCTTATTGTCGTTGGTATTGAACTGGCTGGCTTATCAGTGGCTATGCCGGTGGGTATCGGTCTGGCGTTGATATTGGGCGTAATTGTTAATTATATACTGTCTCCGGTGGGTAACATTGGGTTGCTGTCATCAGGTGTTTTTTCTATTTTTCTGTCTGTTGTTTTTAGCGCACTCGCCTACCGGGCTAAGGGGAGTACTGATCAAAGCGTCAGCACGCGCGGGCTAGTTATTTCGCTGGTTGGCGGATTCCTGATGAGCTTTTTTTTCTACTTCGTGGCTAAGTCGATGGCCGCGGACTTTGCCAACCCAGGTACTGGATTGTTAACGCCTTACACAGCTCTGGTGCTGTTTGCACTGGGTGTTGTTGTGAGTACGCCCTTGTTTATACCCATCCTACGTCGGTTTGCCGGGAAACCCGCCGATGGAGAAATCACATACAGCGACGTGAGCGGACGTAGTCACCGGATTGGTATGTTGGGTGGTATGGTCTGGTGCCTGGGTATGGCATCGAGTTTGCTGGCATCGGGTGCGGCTGGCTACGCCATTAGTTATGGTCTGGGGCAGGGCGCAACGATCATTGCTGTTTTGTGGGGCGTATTTATCTGGCAAGAGTTTCGGGGCGCTCCTTCATCCTCAACCCGCTACCTGATTCTCATGGGGTTATGCTACGTACTTGGCCTCGTGCTGATTATTACAGCGAAATAAATTGGTCTGCCTATTCCCTTGGTTTATCGGGCCAAAATGGTCGTTCATCCTAAAGACGTATCGCTGCGTAATGCGCTCATTTACTTTTGCCATGATCATATTGGATTTCCCTTTCTGATTCTGTACGCTAACTAGTAAGTCATTATGGAGGTTACTTGTCGGTTTATGGCGAATATAAAGGTATTGGCAGTTGCCTCTGGTCTACTGTTGTCTTCCGCCATTAGTTATGCCCAAAAGCTTGATTTTGCTGCAGCTACGGAAGCCCAGAAGTTATACATGGCAACCTGTAATAACTGCCACAAAGCCGAAGCAGGGCTAGGCGCACCGGCTTACCTGGTACTGGCTCAGATGCCGCCCCGCGCTATTCTGGCGGCTCTGGAAACAGGCAAAATGCGCGTTCAGGCCAAAGATATGACGACTGATCAGCGCAAAGCGATTGCCCAGTGGATTACGAGTAAATCACTGACCGAAACACCGATTCCTCAAGAAGCCTACACGTCATTTACACCTCCTGCCGGGCAGAATCTGGTGCATCATTCGGGCTGGGGCGGTAACCTGGAAGGAACGGGTTTTCGATCGGTGCAGCAAGCCGGTATTTCGGCTGAAACCGTTGGTAAGCTCAAACTAAAATGGGCATTTGCGTTTCCGGAAGCCAATCAGGTACGTAGTAAACCCGCCATCGTCGGCGACTGGCTGATTATGGGCAGTCAGTTTGGCGAAGTGTACTGCCTCCACAAACAGACGGGTAAAATCGGCTGGCGTTTTCTGGCAAAATCGGCCGTACGGGGGGCTGTCAGCGTTGTTCAGCAGGGCAACGAGATACAGGCCTTCTTTGCCGACAATAACACGAATGTGTATGCACTCGATGTAAAAACGGGTAAATTAATTTGGGAAAGCAAGGCCGGAAAACATCCGCAGTCGGGAAATACGGGTTCGGTAGCCGTCTACGATCGCATCGTCTACGTACCGCTGACCTCTATCGAAGTTGCATCGGTTTTAGATCCGACCTATCCCTGCTGCTCGTCGTCTGGTGAAATTGTGGCGCTGGATACCCGCTCGGGAAAGGAAATCTGGCGGCATCGCGTCATTTCGGAAGAAGCAAAAGAAGCCGGGAAAAAGAAAAATGGGCAGCCGTTTTATGGACCGTCGGGCGCGATTGTCTGGTGCAGTCCAACCGTCGATGCCAAACGGGGACTACTTTATTACGGAACGGGCGAGAATTATACCAACCCTGCCACAAACAACAGCGACGCCATTCAGGCCCTGAATCTTAAAACGGGTAAACTGGCCTGGACGTTTCAGGCCACCAAAGTAGATACCTGGAATATGTCGTGCCCCGGCAATCCGAACTGCCCCGATAAAGTCGGTCCAGACCATGATTTCGGTATGGCACCGATGCTGGTGAAACAACCGGATGGCCATGATTTATTGGTGGTAGGGCAAAAGTCTGGTTTCGTTTATGGGTTGTCGCCCGATGATGGGCATGTGATCTGGCAAACCCGAATCGGTCGGGGTGGCGCGTTGGGCGGTATTCACTGGGGCATGGCTACTGATGGAAAACAGGTCTATGCATCCAACGCTGACAATAAGTATGGCATTGATCCCAAGGTTGATTCACTGGTTAAACCCGCGCCCGGCCTGTTTGCGGTAGACGTAGCAACGGGTAACGTAGTGTGGAAAACGCCCGCGCCTTCCTGCGACGGAAAGAGAGGATGCCTTGAAGCCAATTCCGCGGCTCCGACGGTTATTCCGGGCGTTGTGTTTGCCGGTACGTTAGACGGCCATATTCGTGCCTATTCCGCCACAGATGGCAAAATTCTATGGGATTACGATACGGTGAAAGAATACGAATCCGTCGATGGAATCAAAGGCAAGGGAGGGTCCCTCGATGGCCCGTCCCCGGTCGTAGCCGATGGAATGCTGTTCGTTAACTCGGGTTATGGAATGTTCGGTGAACTACCCGGAAACGTATTGCTGGCCTTCGACGTTGAAAAATAAAAGCTGTTTAGGATTTTTTTCTAGTCAGTTTTACCCCCAAATCCCCTTCAGGGGATTTAGGGGTAAAACTGACTAGAAAACAGAAGTTTATCCATTTAAAAGTAAATCCTAAATCTTTCTTAATTCACCGCTCTTCGCGGAGCTTTACTAACGACAGAATTGACCAGTTTTGTTAAGGTTAGCCCCTGACCGATTATAGAGAACAGAACGATGCAATAGCTACAAATCAGAATCAGTTCTCGGTAAGGTGAGTCGGGTAAGGATAGGGCAAGGGCTACCGATATGCCCCCGCGCAAACCCGCCCAGGTCAGGATACGCAGACTGCCGGGGTTGAGCCGCGACAGGCGAAATTGCAGCAGGAAGGGCAAAATTATACTCAGACTTCGGGCTATGATGGCCAGTACGGCGGTCATCAACCCAATGACGACAAAACTGCTCTGGAAGGGTAGCACGACAGTCTGTAAGCCAATCATGACGAACAGAATGGTATTAAGAATCTCGTCCATTAGGTGCCAGAACCGATTCAGATAAACCTTTGGACTCTCCTGGCCCGCTTTGCCACGCAACCGGCGGCTCACTAACAGACCGGCCGTCACTTCGGCCAGCGGGACTGATGCGTGCAGGGCACTGGCGACTACGGAAAGGATCATTACCAGCGCCAGTGAAAGCAGGATAACTGTCTGAAAGTCATCCGACGCTTTGATAAGACGATACGCTACGTAGCCCATCAGAAGCCCCAGTGCGATACCGCCGAATACTTCCCGGGCAAAAAGGAGGAGCGCGTCCGAGAAGTAAAAACTGACATTGGGATTAATTACTTCCTGAAGGGAGATAAACAGAACCAGGCCAACGCCATCATTGAATAAAGATTCACCGGTAATGATGGTCTGCAATCGACGCGGAATGGGTGCCTGCTTCATTATGGCCCCAACGGCCACGGGATCAGTCGGTGAAATCAGCGCCCCGAACAGAAAGCAGTAACTAAGTGGAACGTTGATGCCGAAGACGTGGGTGAGAAAGAAAAAGCCACCTCCAAACAAGGCTGTGGACAAAAGCACGCCAACCGTGCTTAACACCAATACGGCCCGAAATTGCTGTTTCAACTCGTCGAGATCAACGTGAAGAGCGCCCGCAAACAGCAGAAAACCCAGCATGACATCCAGCAGTGTTTTGGTGAAGTCGATACGTTCCGTAAGATCAAACAGGAACTTCGTGAATCCCGATGAGATGCTGCCAACAACCAGCATGACAATGGTTAAGACAAGCGTCAGCACAACGACGCCAATGGTACCTGGCAGGCGAAGAAACCGGGCATTCACGTAAGAAAGTAACGCACTTAGGCCAACCAGGGCGCTGGCTGCGGTAAATATATCCATTCAGAACGTAGTAGCTAAACAAAAAATAGGGCGTGCCAGAGGATGGCTCACCTAAAGGATAACGGTGGGCTGCTACGTCTTGTTATTACGGGATTTATTAGGCGATGTCGTTGAAGATTAAACCCTTCTGGAAATCAGGCCAGACGTCTGCATGAATAGGCGACTTATATTTTAATTTTCGACAACTAGATGAGCGCATTATCTTTCCAGAAATTACGGCTCTTCTATGAAATTCCTCTTTTGCCTGATGGGCTCAATTTTACTAGCTGCATTTGGTCTATTCGCCTTTAAACAGGAAACCGTAGTACGTCCGAACATCCTGTTTATTCTGGCCGATGACTGGAGTTATCCGTATGCCAGTATTTACGGCGATCATACGATAAAAACCCCTAATCTGGACAAATTAGCGCAGCACGGCACCGTTTTTACCAACGCTTATTGTGCATCGCCCTCATGCACGCCCTCCCGAGCCGCTATGCTAACGGGTCGTTATCCGCATAATCTTGGGGAAGGTGTCAATCTATGTGGAAAACTTGAGCACAGTATTCCAACCTACGTACAGATTCTGCAAAAAGAAGGCTATTCGGTTGCTTTCGACCGCAAAGGCTGGGCACCCGGTGATTTTCGTAAAATGGGGTATACACAGAATCCGGCGGGCGACTCCGCGAAATTCGAGCCGTTTATCGATAAACTGCCGAAGAACAAACCGTTCTTCTTCTGGTTCGGAACGAATGATCCGCACCGACCTTTTGATTTGGGAAATGGCAAAAAAGCAGGCATCGATCTCCGGAAAATTCATTTACCTGCCTTTCTGCCCGACGTACCGGAAATCAGGGGCGACGTAGCCGATTATCTGTCGGAAGTGGAGCGATTTGATCGGGAAATTGGTGAACTGCTGGCGACGTTGGAAAACGCTGGTCAACTGGAAAATACCATCATTGTCGTCGCGTCCGACAATGGCATGCCGTTCCCCCATGCCAAAGCGAATCTGTATGACTATGGTACGCGTGTGCCACTGCTGATCAGCCGGTTTTCCGGGAAAGAGAGCCAGCCAAAACGTAATGATTCGTTCGTGAATCTGATCGACTTGATGCCTACTTTTTTAGAGTGGGCCGATGTCAGACAACGCCCTGAAGTTGATGGGCTCAGCCTGGTGCCTATCCTGACTGGCAGGAAAACGGTTCATCGCTCCGAGGTATTTCTGGAACGTGAACGGCATTGTTTGTGTCGGGCCGAACTGAATTACGGTGCGGGTTATCCTATGCGGGCGATACGTACCAAAGACTATTTATACATCCGCAATTTTCGCCCCAGCCGGGTGCCTGCTGGCGATGAGTCGATTCCTAATACACCTTCTGTTTTTGGCGACGTAGATGGCGGCCCGACCAAAGTATACATGATGGATCATCGGAATGACGCGTTAGTTAAACCGCTGTTTACTCTGGGTTTTGAAAAGCGACCGGCTGAAGAATTGTATATCCTGAAAAATGATCCTTACAACCTCCATAACCAGGCTGGGGTCTCTACCTATGCTGGCGTTAAGAAAGAGTTACGGCAGCGATTAGATAGCTGGATGAAGCAGCAGAATGATCCTCGCCAAAACGGCGGGGGCGATCAGATAGACAGCTATCAGGCGACCACCCGCGCCTGGATAACCCGAACGGGCATTGTTTTTCTGGATGAATAGCTTTTGAACGATAGTTGAACACCTGAACTTTTGTGCGTGAGATTTGCAACAGAAATAGAACGTTAGCAGTAGGGAGGGTAAACAGCTATTACAAATTACCCAGCGCCATAAACATGAGTTTAAAACCATATTTAGACGTTAACTTGCCGATTCAATCGGCCGGTTCTCTACTTCGGTGCGAAAAACGAGGTAGTTAGGTTTGGTGTTAACTTTTTGATAATCAATAAATTAATTAGGTTAAATTGTTAAATCTCAATGCAGAAACTATTATTTGGCGTGTTGTTTTTCGTATCTTCAGTCGCTTGTGCGCAAGACTATAAACCCTTTACCGTAAATCTGGCTGCGGGCTTTGCGTCGCCTACCGAGAAGGCTGCCAACAACGACATTAGTAAAGCTGGCTTTGTCTATAGTATTGAACCTCAGTATCGGTTGATCAATAATTTTTCGGTAGGGCTGCGTTTCGAACAGGCCTTTGTTCAGCGCCCCGAATTCATTGATAAGGTTATCGTGTTTCAGACGAAGACAAAATCGCTTATGTCTGCGGTTGTAACAGCGAATTATGAAATTACCACTCTGGGGAAATACCATCCCTATGCTGGTCTGGGTGTCGGTCTCTATCATGCGGAGGAAAGTACTCAGTTGGATACGCGATTTGGCATAACGACATCCTATCCGTTGCCCGCTACCAACGTATTGGGTGGTCTGGCACGCATTGGCGTGAAGTTGGGCAGCGTTAATTTGGAAGGTACTTACAACCTGGTTAGCGACACGCAGGTTACAATCAACGCTACCCGGCTTACCTTGGCGGCTAAGAATTCATACTTCGCCGTGAAAGTAGGGTTCACGATAGGTTCCCGCATTTCCCGCAAGAAAGTAAACGCTTTCTAATCTGGGATCGACACACCAAAAAGTTGTATATAAGGTTACATGAACTAACATAAGCTCGGAATTAGCTTGAGCTATACTAGGTGATTTGTTTTGGCCCTACGGGCCATTTGTATTCCAAAAAAATCACCGCTCGTTCAACAGAAAAAACATCTCGGTTGCATGCCAGGCGTGGGGGAAGGCTAGCTTTTGTTTTACTACGTTTTTATCCAGAACGGTCATGCCGGGGTAGTGCGCTTCACTCGCCAGCTGTTCCCAACTGAGCGGGTAGTCTAGATTGCCGACAAGACCACGTTTCTCCGAGTAAAAGTGATCTTCGGCCCAGGTTAAATAGGGGTAATTGTTACTGGAGATATCGTTCACCTTTTTGCCGTCAACGTGTTCCTTCGTGTAGTCCTGCCAGAAGAGCGCCGAATAACTGTCGTATTGGGCCGGAATGACGTAAGGGTCGGGCAGACCAAGCGATTTCAAGCCATATTTTAACCATTTCGTCTGAAAGACAGCGTGTTCGGTATAATCGGTTTTGCCAACGATGTAGTTATCGTGCTGGAATTGTTTAGCTGAGTCCAGCATCATTTGAACCGCTGGATGATTTTTGTCTGATACGAGTGAGATCAGAAACAGGACTTCGCCAAGGTTATCGGCTTCGGTAACCCCGTGATTGTTCCGGTCGAATGGTTGATGGATGGCCATAATCCAATCCTGGATAAGAAATAGATTATCCGTTTCACGTAGCATCCTTCCCATCGCTGCGGCATCGCGATACCAGGCTTTCCTGTAAACCAGAAAATTCGGGACAGGGCGTCCGTTGATGACGTTAATGAGCACTTCCTGATGCAATACCCGCAATATGGGACCAAATGTTTTGCCCGTAAAGCGTGGCAGATTGACTCGATTGCGTGTACCGGGAATCAGTTTTGGCCGTTTGTTGGGCTGAAGAAGCCATACGCCGGTTTCGTCCTCGCGAATCTGTAGCGTTTGTCCATCGGCTAAAGTCAGGTGTACCAGGTACTCCGACGGCACAATGATCTCTTCAGCCACAGACCACTGCTCTTCGATATTCCCCGTCAGCGCATTCAGGAGCCGACCGTTGCGGTAGATTAACTTCAACCGATCGCCCATACCAAACAGAAAAAACTTCAGATCCGGTAACTCCCGGTGATTTGGATGCTCCTGTCGAAGCAGTGCCAGATTCTCCCGATACGTTTTCAACGCACCCGCTGGATCGGTATGCAATGTCGGGGCGGGTGACTTCTGGGCCCAGGCCGACAACGTAGTGATCAGAACAAACAGACAGGTTTTTAGCATGCTAGCATAAAGTGAACCCGGAGCGGCAGAGAATATGGAAAATATAAGAAAACTCGGTGTTCTTGCCGCTCTGTGTTTAAAAATTACAACTTCGACTTCACGGGTTGATCATTGTAAATCAGCAGTTCGCTCATTTTTACAACGTGATCGTTATCAGGATTCAATACGTTGATACGTACCGTATGTTTGCCTTTGGGGAGTTGATATTTCCAGAACAGATCATACCGCCGGTGCGTAAAGTTGACGGGTAATTTTGCCGTTTCAACTTTCTTGCCGTCAATGTATAATTCGGTGTTGAAGGTAAATAGACTTTCGTAGCCCACCGAACTGCGGTTCTTAGGTTTGGCTTCGCCTTTAACGACAAAGCCAATTCCTTCGAAATCAAAACTATACTCGTTCTCCAGATCCTTATTAATTCCCTTGGCCAGTACTGGATAATGTCCGGTGAACGCCTGTTCCAGCCGTACGGCTTTGGGCGTCTGCACCGCAATGGTCACCTGATCGCCGTTGATTTTACCGCCGTTACGTTCCACGACTCGTAAGGCGTGTTTCATGCCCATCGCATACACGTCGTTCAGCGACATGGTTGTGTATTTGAAATCAATGTCCTCGGCTTCCTTGAGACCCTGTTTCCAATAGGCAGGTATCTTGTCATAGCCGAGCATAGTACCCAGAATGCCGCCCGCCGAGGCTGGATTACAATCTGAATCCTGGCCGGCACGGGTGCTTATTTCCATCGTTTTGGTAAAGTCACCGCCACCGTAGAGTAGACCCAGCACAATATAGGCCGAATTGATTTTCGCGTCAATATTAAAGGAACGAAATACGCCCTCAGGGCAGCCTACTTCATCCGACCATTTTCGCTGGATTTCGAACCAGTTACGTTTCCAGTCAGTAGGAAATTGCTTGTGCCATTTGATGACGTCGGCAATGCACTGATAAAATGTACTCTGTGCCGGAATGGTCCTGAGGGCTTCCTGAACGATGTAGCTGACATCATTCGAGACAAACGCCAGCGAATACATCGCACCAACGTAAGCCCCGCCATACCAGCCGTCGCCGTAGTTCATAATGTGACCAATGGGATCGCCAATCTGCACGGCGGTATTCGGCATACCCGGCGCCATCAGGCCCGAAAAATCAGCTTCAATCTGGAAATCAATATCATCGGCGTGGGGGTTATTGAGCCAATGCCCCGACTCTGGTGCTTTCATGCTGTTCAAGATGTTGTAGCGCCCCGCCTGGTTTGCGTGCCAGAGCATATAGCCTGCATTCGCGTAGGCATTGGCATGTTCGGCAACGGGCGCGTCAAGGCCTTTCCGTTCAAACACATCGACGAACGTCAGGTCCATGTATACGTCGTCGTAGAGCCCTGGATTGTTGACCATTGTGTGCTTAATGTAGCCATCATACCAGGGAATGGGTTGATAATCATTGATCATCGTGCCCGTAAATCGAAATTCAGTTGGTCCGCCAAACGTACAGCCAATGACCTGCGCAGCCCAGCCTCCTTTAATTTTATCCTGAATAACGGTTTTGGATAACGTAACGGTTTTGGGTGGCTGGCTTGTTGGCACTGTCGCTGAAAGCAACGTAATGGTTAGAGCTGAGAGAAGGAGTTTTTTCATGGAAAAGGTAGGTTTAGTGTTCGGCGTAGTCTCTGTTCGGCGTAGTCTCTGACTACGTCGCTGTGTTATCCGGTCTCCGACCGGTAATTAATTGATGACAGAAACCGGTCGGAGACCGGGTAACACAACGACGTAGTCAGAGACTACGCCGAACACTTTAGGTCAGTTCACTACGTTTCGGCATCGATGCCTGAGCACCCATGCGTGTAACCGAAATCGACGCGGCCTGACAGCCAAAGGCAACAGCATCGGACAGGCTTTGTCCTTCGGCCAGAGCTACGGTTAGGGCGCCGTTGAAGCAGTCGCCCGCAGCGGTGCTATCCACAGCTTTGACGGCTGGCGACGTAATGAGCTGACCGCTCGTTCCGCTATGCAGATACGCACCCTTTGAGCCGAGCGTAATCACTACGTTCGGGACGCCCATTTCGTGGAATTTTTGTGCAGCCTGTTCAGCCGTGGTCAGATCATTTACGTGGATGCCCGTTAATAACTCCGCTTCTGTTTCGTTGGGCGTGATGAGAAACAGATTCGGGAATAAATCGACAGGAAGTTTTTGGGCCGGAGCCGGATTTAAAATAACCCGCACGTTACGAACGGCCGCTTGCCGCACTACGTGTTCTACCGTTGGCAGTGGAATTTCGAGTTGGAGTAGCACCAGTGAATCGATCGACGTTTCCTGGAAGGCGGTATCGGTCTCACTGGGTTGAAGGTAGGCATTTGAGCCAGGGGCAACCGTAATACAGTTCTCTCCCGATTCGTCAACATTGATTAATGCGACGCCCGAAGGATGCTCTTTATCCGTCAAAATGTAGGCCGTATTGATGCCTTCCTGCTGGAATCCACTTAGGGCCTGTTGCCCAAATATATCGTTGCCGACTTTGGTGACAAACGTCACCTGTCCGCCCAAGCGGGCTGCTCCAACGGCCTGGTTTGCTCCTTTTCCCCCAGGATTCATTAAAAACGTACCACCCAGAACGGTTTCGCCTGGCGCAGGCAATTTACGGGTCTTAACGACCATGTCGGTGTTGGAACTGCCAATTACCAGAATCTGGTTCATGAATGATTGGGTCTAGGATATTTTGTTCTAAAAATGCATTTTTCGTTGCTTATTTACTGATTGCACTTCGTTTATCTGGCAATTGCCTGGCATTGATATCCGGCAAAATAGTCTAAACCACTTGGCCTATGGGACAGTTAATAGGTTGACACAACGGCTATGCATCGCATGGGTGTATATTGCACGTTGTCGCTATGAATCTTCTGAGTGGTGTTTCTCGTTTGTTTATTCAACGAGTACGTTGCTTTAATCACACGATATTAGTTCGATGAGTTTATTGACGGTTGACTTAACAAATTGCGAGCGGGAACCTATTCACATTCTCGGTCACATTCAGTCATACGGCTACCTGATTGCCATCCAGCCCGACACCTATTCGATTGTTCATGCCAGCGACAACATTGTCGACTTGGTAGGGCTGTCGGCTGCTCAGTTGCTGGGACAACCTTTATCGGCCCTCTTGACAGATACCGACCTGCCTGTCAGTACGTTGGTAGAACTTGTGAACGTAGGCCAGCGAAACGATTCGTGGGAAACCATGAATCCATATCGATTGACGATCAATGGTAAGGTCTGGAATCTTATCATTCATCAACATCAGGGACTTATTATTCTCGAATGGGAACCCATTGGCGACGATCGGAATGTGCTGGTTAATCAACAATTGATTGCCCAGGCCCTGACCGAAGTACAGTCCAGCCGAACGCTAAATGAACTGCTGCAAAACACCGCCCGACGTGTAAAAACGATCATCGGTTTCGATCGGGTAATGGTGTATCGGTTCAGCCCTGACTGGCATGGGCACGTAGTGGCCGAAGAGAAAGAAGATTACCTGGAGCCTTATCTGGGGTTGCATTACCCCGCTTCCGATATTCCACGCCAGGCGCGTGAATTATACAAGATTAATCTGGTGCGGTTAATTGCCGATGCAACCAGTGAGCCATCCCGCATTTTGTCGCAGCCCGATTTGGTCGGCAATCGACCACTGGATTTAACCCATTCGGTGTTGAGGGCTGTTTCACCCGTCCATATCGAATACCTCAATAACATGGGCGTGCAGGCATCCATGAGTATTTCGCTGTTGTACCGGGGCGAATTGTGGGGCTTGATTTCATGCCATAACATGACCCCGCGTTTTGTCGATTATCCGGCGCGGCAGGCGGCCAAGTTTGTTAGTCAATTACTATCGACGGCGCTGGAGTTTCGTAAAGACAATGAAGAAGAAAAAGATCTTCTCCAGTATCGGCAGAATGGGCAGAGCCTGCATGAACAACTACTACTCAGCGACGACGTAGTACGTGCCTTAACGAAATATTCTGTGACAGCCCTCGACGTCACTGGAGCGACGGGCGCGGCACTTTTGTTTAATGATCGGCTATATACACTTGGCGAAACGCCTGATGAAGCCGCCATCCGAACGTTGATCGAGTGGATAGGTGATACCAATACCGAGACGTTTTTTGGGACGAACCAATTGCCAATTCTTTATCCGCCCGCCGAAGAATTTCGGGGCGTGGGTGCGGGCTTACTGGCCATCGTGCTGTCGCGGGAGCTGAATGAATACCTGCTCTGGTTTAAACCTGAACAGGTTCAGCAGGTTACGTGGGCTGGTAATCCCGACAAACCAGTAACGGTCGATCCTAATGGCCAGCACCGGATTAGTCCCCGCACCAGTTTTGCGGCCTGGACTGAAATTGTGCGCAATACATCGGAGCCCTGGACCGAGACCGAACTATCGGTTGTGGTCAAGTTGCGGGAAGATATTATGCAGGTACTGACCCGGCAGGCCAACCAAATCCGGTACCTGAATCAGCGGTTGCAGGTTGCATACGAAGAACTGGATGCGTTCAGCTATACCGTGTCGCATGATTTACGCACGCCCTTGTCGTCAATCCGGTGTTATTCCGAAATCCTGCTTGAAGAATACGGGCAGGATTTCAACCCTGATGCACAGCAACTCTTTCAGAAGGTAATCGACTCGACCGAACGAATGCAGGGACTCATCCGGCATATCCTGTACTACTCCCGTATGGGACGTACTGAGCTGACCCTTAAGCCGATCGACATGAATGAATTGCTGGAACGTATTCGGGAGGAGATCATGATAACGGCCAAAGATCGGGTGCTACGTATCGAAATCGGTGATGTTCCGCCTTTAACGGCTGACCCGATCATGATGCTCCAGCTATTTACGAACCTGCTTAGTAATGCGGCAAAATATACCCAGTCGAAAGCAGAAGCTATTGTTCGGGTAAAGGGGCAGCAGACCGACGATGAGCTTATCTATACTGTTGAAGATAATGGTATTGGCTTCGATATGAAGCATGCTGGCAAGATGTTTGACTTATTTAAGCGGCTGGAAAATGCCCGTTCTTACGAAGGTTCGGGTGTTGGATTAGCCATTGTTAAGCGGGTCGTTAACCGGCATAATGGTAAAATCTGGTTTCATAGTGAACCCGGCCGGGGAACAACGTTTTCTGTTTCATTTCCACTTAATCCTGTTCCCTGAATCATGGTGGACGTTCTCTATGTTGAAGACAATGCGGACGATGCATATATATTCAGCCGCCTGATACGGAAACTGAACCGTACCATTACCTATACTATTCTTAGCAATGGGTCCGAAGCGATAGACTATTTAACCGGGCAGGGACGCTACAATCAACAGACCACTACGTTGCCTAAGTTATTGCTGCTGGACCTGAACCTGAATGGATTTAGTGGCATAGACCTGGTACATCGGGCGCGGGAAATCGACAAAACGCGCTTCCTGCCGATTGTCGTCTTTAGCACATCTGATAATCCGAAAGACGTTGAGTCGGCCTACGAAGCGGGCGTGAATGCCTACGTAGTAAAGCCCGGTAGCTACGTAGCAACAGGCACGACAATAGAGCAACTGTGTGATTTCTGGCTGGAAACTAATATCCGAATCGATTATAAATAATGAGCTTACTCGAACGATTGAGAGCAGAAACCCGGCCTCAGCATGAGCGGACCGAACAGCTTTTTTATACGGAAGCTTTGCAAAATGGTACGCTGTCAGTCGATGAATACATCCATTTGCTACGTACCCATCTGACGTATCATCAGGCACTCGAAGAGGCCATTGGTCACTATCCGGATTTTTTTCGGGACTATGCGCTAGAGACTCGTCGGAAAACGCCTTGGCTTTTAGCCGATTTGGCTAATCTGAACGTAGTACCTCCGCCGTTGATGCCGGAATTATTTGCCGGCTGGTTGCCGGTTGAGTTGTTAGGGGCGGCTTACGTGGGCGAGGGTTCGATGCTGGGCGGAACGGTTATATGGAAATTATTGCAGAAAAATGAAGCCCTTCGTCCGCTGTTGGCGCATGCTCAATTCTATCAGGGGTATGGTCCGTCAACAGGCAGTTATTGGCGGGATTTCGGCGCTTTTTTGACACAGCAGGGCGCTCAGCAGCCTGACGACGTAGTGGATGCGGCCAAACAGGCTTTTGTTGCCTATCAGACCGCTTTCCAACAGACCGCCGTTAAAGCACCGGCAGGAATATCTTGAATGTAGAACCGTTTCCGGGTTGGCTGCTAACATCTATCGCGCCACCGTGGCTTTCGGCCACGCGCTGGCAGATGGCCAGGCCAATGCCAGTTCCCGTATAGGTAATCGGGTCGTGCAGACGCTGGAAAGGGGTGAAAATACGGTCCTTATAGCGTTCATCGAACCCAATGCCATTGTCGGTCACGGTAATTAACCAGAACGGCTGATCGCGCTGTTCCTGCAGGTGCAACGGTAATTCAACGGGTTGGGCTGCCTGATAACGTATCTGAACGAGCGGTGTTACGTTGGTTTGGCTAAACTTGAGCGCATTGGCGATCAAATTTTGAAACAACTGCCGAAGTCTTGACGAACTCCCTGAGATACTGGGCAATGGACCAACGTCAATGGTAGCGTTTCTCTCAGCGATAGTCACTTCCAGGTCACTAACGACATCATTAAGAACGTTCGTCAGCGAAACGGACTCAAACTGATCGCGTTGGGTTGCCAGTTTCGAATACGCCAGTAAATCTTTAATGAGCAACTGCATCCGCCGGGCCGACTTCTGAATTCGTCGAACCATATCCCGTTCGCCGTCCGAAAGGCTATCCGCAAATTGATTTTTCAGCAAGTCGCTGAATGACTGAATGCGCCGGAGTGGTTCCTGCAAGTCGTGCGACGCTATGTGCGCAAATTGCTGTAAACTTTCGTTCGATCGTTTGAGTTCGGCGTTAGCTTCATTCAATTCCTTGGCCTGTTGCTGCGCTGCCAGTTCAGCCTGCTTTCGTTCAGTAATGTTGTTGTAGGTTACTACGACGCCATCCTCTCCCTGTTTCACGGCCGACACTTCAAACCACCCCTCCAGACCAAACTCATCCTGGTAAGGTTGGGTGCTTTGCTCAGCCTGCCCCGTTTCAACAACGCGGACGTATAGATCGAAAAAACCATTTTCCCGATTCCCTGGAAAAGTCTCCAGCAAGGACCGGCCAACGATTTGATCGGGCGTCATGAAGTTACTTTTGATAACGGCTTCGTTGGCCGTGTTCATCAGGAAATCAACGATAGTCCCCCGTCCGTCGCGCAGGGCTGTCATGGCGATGATACTGTTCAGCGAGGCATCCAGCGTCGTACGTAGCTGAAGCGCCTGTTGTTCCAGCCTTCGGGTCTGTTCTTCAACGCGCTGCTGTAAGAGCGTCTCATTCCGTTTGTCGGACGTTATGTCTACAATCGTACCCATAAAGCGGTAGACCATCCCCTGCTCATCGGCAAACGTCTGTCCATTGGATCGCAGCCAGCGTAGTTTTCCATCATTGAAACCTATCGTCCGGAACTCTTCTGAAAAATGTCCGGTGCTATTGGGACGCAATACGTCCTGAATGGCCTGATCGGTACGGGCACGATCGTCGGCGTGCAGCCCCTGTAAAAAGACGCTGTAGTCAAGGGAGGCTGATGGCGAAAGGCTAAACAGTTCTCGCGTGCGATCAGACCAGGTCAATTCGCCGGTAAGCGGATAGTATTCCCAGGTTCCTAACTGAGCGGATTCGACGGCAAGCCGAAGCCGGGCTTCGGCCACCTGAGAGCGAATTTCGGCCTGCTTACGATCGGTTACATCGATCAGGATTCCAGAAAAAGTAAGGGGTCTTCCTTGCGTATCGTAGGCTACCTTACCTCGGGCCAGTACCCATTTTTCATGATTGCTACCTCCTATGCGATACTCTGTTTCATAGGCATTTCCTGAATGGATCGCTTTGTCAATCAATTGAATGACCCGTGGTCGGTCATCGGAATGGATAGTATCGGTAAAAATCTGCAACGGCAGACCATCTGTCCCCGATGTTTCATTGACATCGAACAGACGTAACAGATTCTGGTCACCATAGACTCTGTCGCTCCCAATATTCCAGAACCACGTAGCCACAAGGCCAATGCTGAGGGCTGCCTGTAACTGATCATATGAACGGCGGAGTAGGGCTTCTTCGGCAGGCAAAAGTGGGCTAGGATGCGCAGCAAACAACTGGTTCATGCATTAAATCTATCTGAAAATAGACGCGGACAGCAAGTCTATACCTTATCAAACCAACTTTGTAGGTTGCTGTTCATGTGATACGAAGTGAAATCGCCATATCCATCAAAAATACAACCCGGATTGATAAAAAAACGGTTTGTTTCTACGGTTTTGCGGCTCTTCTTTGCTCTTTTTCCATTTGCTTTTCTTTTTTGCGCTCAGCCTGCCGTTCTTTTAAGGCTTCCACTTTGTCTTCGTGAATATCTTCGGCTTCCTCAACCGAATGCGATTCTGACAGGCTATCTTCTGTTTTAGCTTTTTCGCCCAGCTTACCAAAAAATTGATGAAGCGCGTGAAGATCAGCTTCGGTCAGGTCTTCAACGTTCAACAGCCGATTGCTGGCTTTTCGGTTAACGGCAATCAGTTCATTAAGTTTGATCTGCATAGCCAGCGAGTCTTTGTTCTGGGATTTCTGAATTAGAAAAACCATGAGAAACGTAATAATGGTCGTTCCCGTGTTGATCACCAATTGCCATGTATCGGAATAGTTAAAAAGCGGCCCGGTAATGACCCAGACAACAACGGTCAGCAAGGCAATAAGAAAGGCACCCGACGAGCCGGTTTTCTGCGTGGCTTTGGATGCAAATTTCTCGAAAAACTGGGTGAATTTATTGGTATTCATGCAATTAGGATGTTTATCCTGATAAACGTTCCTCTGCCTCACTTTGTGAGATTAAAAATTTATAATGTCTACTGAAAGCGAGTCTGATTAACCTGCTCTTATTTCACCGCGTTGTTGGTTTGCGCTAAAAACTTCAACCGGTAGTCATTGGCTGCTTCTTCTTTTTGGGCTTCCTGCCGAATGACAAATGGGTTTGCCGAAGCGATGTTACGTTCGCTGTTGGCAATTACCGTTTCCAGTAAAACTTCATCGCTGGTGGCACTGGCTCGCCTGAAATCATTGTCAAGCGCACGGGTCAGGGCATCCGAAACGGTGGTTCCCAGGCTTTTTTGATCGGAGTCAATTGTGCGTATTCGGGCGCGGTTTTTAATCAGGTAATCAAACGCTTTTGTGGTCGATGATTGAAGTGATTCGGCAACAAAAACCATTGTTTCGTTGGTCAGGCGTTCCGATGCCGACAGTACGTCCAGATACGCGTCCAGCACCTCCGTGGTGGGTCGGTTGAGCGTCTGCTGAGTCTTCAGGTATTTGCGTAGAAAAGCTGTATCACGTCGACCAGCGGCATAGTCTTTGTCGCCCCTGGCAACTGTTGGACGCAGTTGGGGAGTTTCCAGCATTTTGTTCGCTTGATCGAGCATCCCATTAATGCCCGTGTAGCCCACCGCCCGATGAATCAAGGCCCCATTCGGGGCTATGTATAAGGCTGTTGGATAACTGGACACGACGTATCGTTTAGCTATACCGATACCTTCGCCCTTTTCGGCATCAAGTTGATAATTGATAAAATGGACGTTGAACTTAGCGCCTATTTTTGAATTTGGGAAGGCCTCTATGGCCATGCGTTTGCAGGGAGGGCACCAGGTTGTATAGACATCTACGTATATCGGTTTATTCTGGCGTTTTGCTTCGGCTAATACATCTTTCCAGGAGCCTGTAAAAAATGTAATGCCCGTTGGGCCGTCAGTCGGGTGAGTCCTACTATGGGCGGTGGGCGTGTATGCCACGAGTTGCCCCAGGCACAAACTCAGCCATATAATGAGCAGTTTCATGCAGAATGTTTGCTACGTTCAGACGAAAATAAACTTATCGGCGATTAGGCAAATAACCAAATTTTCGCTTGAACGCGGTAGATGGTGACAGACCTGAGTATTGGAGCAGATTCTGACCCAATACTCAAAAAACATCGGTCGTGTTCTGACTGAACACGACCGATGCGAAAGAATTAACGTAAAATCCACTTGTTCTATTGGCAGACCTGATACGTAGCCGTGGCATCTTTCCTCCAGGCCGATGATATTTTAGACATATCTGCTACACAAATAGTCTGAATGCTATTCTTTGTGGATACCATTCCCTGCAATGCCGCATTGGTTTTCAGATCCAGCGCGGTTAGTTGGTTGATACTGCAATCCAGATACGTTAAGGCCGTATTCTTGCTGACGTCCAGCGCGGTTAGTTTATTCGTACCACAGAATAAGGTGCCTAACCTGGTGTTTTTACTGACGTCCAGCGCGGTGAGCGAGTTCGATTGGCAATCAAGATCAGTTAATGCTGTATTCTGGCTGACATCCAGACTGATGATTTTATTGACCGAGCAAATCAAATTGTTTAAGGCCGTATTCTTGCTAACATCCAGCGCTATCAGCATATTAGAACTGCAATCCAAATACTTTAACGCTACATTTTTGCTGACGTCCAAACTCGTCAATTTGTTGTCATTACCTAGCAGGGCGCTTAAAGAAGTAGCCTTGCTAATGTCTATAGTGGTCAGAACGTTAGAGCGAATATCCAGATACTGTAGATTCGTAAATGTTTCAACCCCCTGCACACTAGCGATCTGTTTACTGGCAACTTCAAGCCGGGTTACTTTTTGCGCACTGGTTATCAGTAACTTTCCATCCTGTACATCATCAATTTTGGCTGCAACCAGCGCCTTCTCAAAATTCACGTCCGGAATCGTTACGTAAGGATTGACGCCACTGGTGATACTAAACGATGCCGGGGTCGATGCCTTTTGGTTGTCACTGGCAACGACAGTACCCGCCACCGTTGTACTATAGGCCACATTCTTAATGGTATAGGTGGTGTCGGTAAGGTTTTTAGCCAAGGTATCTTTATAGACGACGGCATACGTAACAGGATCACCATTAGGGTCTTTAGCCTTGGTCCAGGTCAGGACTACATCGGTGCCGCTGGCTGCCATTTTAGCTGTAACAGTAAAGGCTGAGGGAGGTAGGTTGGGTTCAGGGTCGTTGCTTTTACAGGACTCGAAAAAGAAACTTAACAACGCAGCTAAGGAGAGTACTATCATTCGGGTGTTCATAATTAGGACGCAAGTATATCGTATATGTAGAATTTGCACGAAAAATATAGCGAAAAAGTGACATTTAGCTAATTTTTTGTGAAAAATACCGCTATAATCTCCTGTCTTTTCATTGAAATACAACGCGCTGGAGTAGCTGACCGGAAGCCTGTTTGGACACAAACCGGATGAACTAATCAGCATCTGAGCTTGTCTTCTGAGATATGGCAAAAAAAGAAAAACCAAATGCTAATTCCACTGATACTAAGGACCAAGTAAGCTGGCGCGAACGCTTCGCAGCGCTGGGTAATCTACCGGCTTTTTTCAAATTAGTGTGGGACGTCTCACCGGGTTTATTCCTGGGCAATGCCGTCCTGCGCCTGATTCGGGCGGCTATTCCAGCGGCTACACTCTACATTGGTAAACTCATCATTGATCAGGTGGTTGCGCTCTCTAAACACCAGACCACTGATGATGCAAATTACATCTGGTGGCTTGTCGCGGCTGAATTTGGCCTCGCCATTCTGTCAACCGGGCTGGGTCGGGCGGTGGCGCTAATGGATGGCCTGCTCGGCGATTTATTCGCCAATAAAATATCCATTCGGTTGATGGAACACGCGGCCACGCTCGATCTGGAACAGTTTGAAGATGCTACGTTCTACGACAAACTCGAACGGGCCCGGCGTCAGTCGAGTGGCCGAACAGCCTTGCTTTCCGGGGTATTCGGCCAGGTGCAGGAGTTGATCTCGGTTGGTTTCCTGGCGGCTGGTCTGGCCGTGTATAATCCCTGGTTGTTGTTGCTGATCCTGGTCGCCGTCACGCCCTCGTTCATCGGTGACAATTACTTCAATCAGCGTAGTTATTCCCTGTCCCGCTCCTGGACGCCCGAACGACGCGAGCTTGACTACCTGCGATTCATCGGCGCGAGTGACGAAACGGCGAAAGAAGTCAAGATTTTCGGCCTGTCAGAATTCCTGATCGATCGATTCAAATCATTATCGTGGGAGTACTTTTTGAAAAACCGGGCGCTGGCCATTAGCCGCGCCGGGTGGGGCGTATTATTGACAGCTCTCGGTACGGCCGGTTATTATGGTGCCTACGTCTGGATTGTGATGCGGGCGGTTAATGGCCAGATTTCCCTGGGTGACTTGACATTTCTGGCGGGTTCATTCCGGCAGGTGCGGGGCTCACTGGAGGGAATTTTGCTCCAATTCAGCAGCCTGACACAGGAAGCTATTTATTTGCAGGACCTCTTTGATTATTTCGCCATTGAGCCATCCATTCACTCACCCGCTACATCACGGCCGTTCCCACACCCGATCTGTGAAGGCTTTGTGTTTGAGAACGTTGGTTTCAAATACACCAATTCAGAACGGTGGGCTTTGCGAAACCTTTCGTTTACCCTTCACGCCGGGGAGAAACTGGCACTGGTGGGCGAGAACGGTGCCGGAAAAACCACACTCGTCAAACTACTGGCCCGCCTGTATGATCCTGCGGAAGGGCGCATTCTGCTCGATGGGTACGACCTCCACGAATATGACCTTATGGACGTTCGGCGCAATATTGGTGTCATCTTTCAGGATTACACGCGCTTTAAGATGTCGGCGGGTGTGAACATCGCCGTCGGTGATATCGACGAACGTACCAATCAACCCCGTATTGAAGCCTCGGCGCAACGAAGTCTGGCCGACACAGTTATTGCCAAGCTGGAAGGAGGCTACGAGCAACAGCTGGGCCGCTCGTTCGGAAAGGGCGTTGAATTGTCGGGGGGGGAGTGGCAAAAGGTTGCGCTTGGCCGGGCTTACATGCGCGATGCTCAACTTATCATTCTGGACGAACCCACAGCTGCGCTCGATGCCCGCGCCGAGTATGAAGTGTTCCAGCGTTTCGGTAAATTGACAGATGGAAAATCATCGGTGATTATCTCGCACCGATTCAGTACGGTTCGCATGGCCGACCGGATTCTGGTGCTGGAAAATGGGACCCTGCTCGAAATTGGGAGTCATTACGAACTGCTGGAGAAAGACGGCCGCTACGCAGAATTATTTGGCCTGCAGGCAAGGGGGTATCAATAGGATAAACGATGTACTAACTATTATTCGAGCTTCAGATAGATGTGTGGAAAAATACGTTAGTTTTTATACAGTCTGAGACTTTTAATGATACTGGGTTAGATTCATGAGCTACTTTGCTTCATCTGACCAATACTTACTACTAAACCTCTTCTAACAATGAAAATAGTATTTACGATTGCTGTACTTGGTGGATCGGTGATGAGTGCAATGGCTCAGACGCCATCACTGCCATCACCCGATGTGCAGATAAAAACCGCCGTACTTGCCGCGCCAGCCGACAAACGGGACGGGGCTACGGTATATGGATACTCGCCCAAAAATGAGTTTGTGGTGTTGAGAAAAGGGACCAACGAACTCATTTGTCTTGCCGACGATCCGGCTCAGAAGGGATTGAGCGTATCGTGCTATCACCGCGATCTGGACCCGTTCATGGAGCGAGGCCGAATCTTGAAAAAGGATGGAAAAAAAGCCGATGAGATCCTGAAAACTCGTGAACAGGAAGTGAAAGACAAGAAATTGACAATGCCAGCTCATCCGTCTACCTTATTCTCTTACTCTGCCAAAGACGAGAATTACAACGCGGCAACGGGTGAGGTAAAAGATGGTTATCTTCGCTACGTTGTGTACATTCCATACGCTACTGCCGAAAGCACTGGCCTTCCTCTAAAACCCGAAGCTCCTGGTATGCCCTGGATTATGGACCCAGGTACCCATCGGGCCCATATCATGATCAATCCGCCGGTTTCAACGACCGCACACTAATACATGAAAACACCGGGTTAAAACCCGGCGCAGGTGATAAATCCATTGGGCCGGGTTTTAACCCGGTGTTTTCATGTATTAGATTATCAGAACAGCTTGACGATTCGCGCTAATCCTGACGAAATTAATAAGATTATTCCCACGAATGCCAGGCCATAATAAAGCCCGAATGCGTCGGCCACGAACCCAATCACAGGCGGGCCAGCCAGAAATCCGATGAAACTGAACGTAGCAAATGTAGCCAGCCCAGCCGCTGGCGGAATGCCCGGCACGCGCATGGAGGCTGCATAAAGAATAGGCGCTCCGAGCGAACAACCCGCTCCCAGCAGGGCAAAACCCAGCAGAGCAGTCGATGGATACGGGAAGGCGATAGCGAAAAACAGGCCTGCTGCCGCCAGAAGCCCGCCAAACTGAAGCCAGCGTTTCGGACCAATTTTAGGAATTATGGCATCACCAAGGAAACGGAAACCCGTCATTGTCAAAGAAAAAGCGCCAAAACCCAGGGCGGCAATCTGACTACTGGCGCCAAGCGTTTCGCGGAGGTAAACGGCACTCCAGTCGAAAGCCGCGCCCTCGCCCATGGCCACCGCTAAGCCAATAAAAATCATCAGCAACAAATCCAGGTTAGGCCGCACAAACGATGACCCGGCTTTTTCGCCCGTCTCCGTCCGGCTACTCGATGGAACGGTATTCAGAATAGGCTGAAGCAGGAATGTAATGAGTAGTACCAGGCCGGTCATGATGGCCATGTGTACCGGTGGTGCTACATGCAAGGCAATGACCGCTCCGGCAATGCCCGACCCAAGCAGGCCGCCCACGCTCCACATACCGTGACAGGACGACATAATAACGATGCCCTGTGTACGCTCAACGTTTGTGGCCGTGGTGTTCATGGCTACGTTAATAAGGGCGCTTGCGAGACCTACCAGGAAAAGTCCAAAAGCCAGTACGCCTGTGTTGGGCGCGTTTATAGGAATGCAAATCGTTACAGTCAGCCCTACAGCCGCCCAGAAACACGTTCGCGCTTCTCCGAGCTTAGCGATAATCCAGCCCGTCAACGGGTTCATGATCAATAGCCCGATTGGCATAGCAAAAAGCGTCAAACCGAGCTCAGCATCAGAGAGATGCAGTTTTTCTTTTACATGCGGGATGTGCGCAACCCAGCTTCCAAACAGGATGCTGTCCGACGCAAATACTAACCCAATGGCCAAGGCCTGCCGATTCAGAAAAAATGTCAGCAGATTTTGTACGAAGAGGTTACGATGTGGTTTGTTCAAGGATGCCGTTGTATTCATAATGCAAAAATAGCCGGTTTGAGCCGGCTATTTTTAACAATCTATTGTCCGTTACTAATGCTGCATTAACTCATTAAGCGCAATATCTATTGGTCCATAGTTAACGCTGTATTGTTTTTTAAATGACCAGCCATAGCTTTACGTAGTTTTTCAACCTTAGGTAACGATACTCCCTGAATGTAAGGTTGATTAGGGTGCTGGGCAAAGTAGTTCTGGTGATAGGTTTCTGCCGGATAGAAAACTGTGAAAGGAGTCACTTCCGTCACGACCCGATTGGCATAGTGCTTGGATTCATTGGTACGCTTGATAGCCGCCAGAATTTCAGCTTTTTCTTCGGGAGTCCGATAAAAGGCGATCGATCGGTAATCACGGCCTACATCCGGCCCCTGCCGGTTGAGCGTCGTGGGATCATGGCCCGCAAAGAAAGCATCCAATAGTTGTGCATACGTAATGACCTTAGGGTCGTAGTACACCTGTACGGATTCAGCATGGCCGGTTTCGTCGGTGCTGACTTGCTCATAAGTTGGGTTTTTGGTTGTGCCACCGGCATAGCCCGAAATCACTTCCCGAACCCCTTTAAGTTGGTTCATGCCCTCGTCCAGTGCCCAGAAACACCCCCCGGCAAACGTAGCGACAGCTTCGCCCGGCTTGAGCGCTGGAAGTTTGGCAAACGAATAGTCTTTCGACTGGCCTTGTGCGCAGCTTACCAGCAAGAGCAGGCTCAGCACATATAAATGAATTTGTTTCATGCCGTTTTGTGATCGTATTATGTTGGTTAAGACTTTGCTTAGGGCCGTGCCACGGTTCACTAGGCGTTATGAGGAACCGTGGCACGGCCCTAAGCGAAAGTCCTGGTTAGTATATAAACGAATAAAAGTCATTTGCGGTTTCTTTTGTCGTATAAAGTAACGCGGGTGGAAATCCGTACGTTATTGCTGTCAAAGCAGGTTTTTAGCCGTCTTACTACCTCATCATGAAACTTCAGTTTGAGAAGATAGAACCCGAAGCGGGTAGTTCATTTCGGGTGATTCACCACACCGAGGTTGACGCCTGCGGGGTGTATTGGCATTATCATCCTGAATACGAAATCGTGTATATACCCGTCGGCGAAGGGCAACGACGCATTGGTACTAACGTATCGCGTTACGAAGCAGGGGAACTAATATTTATTGGCCCAAACCTGCCACACCTCAATTATAGTTACGGCAAGCAGGGTGATCATGAGGAAATTGTGGTGCAGATGCGTGAAGACTTTATGGGTGAAGCGTTTTTGCAAACACCAGAGCTGAAAACCGTTCGGCGTTTGTTTGACCGGGCGCACACGGGGTTGATTTTCGGTCCCGATGCCAAACAACAAGTGTGTCCCTGGCTATCACAGATGGTTACGCAGGCACCGTTCGAGCGATTTCTGATGTTGCTACGTGTTCTACAGTTACTGGCTGAAACATCTGATGTGCAGCCACTCCATGCCGACGGTGTTCGGTTCGATCTTAATCCTAAGGAGCAGGAACGTATTAATCGAGTTTGTCAGTACGTTGAACAGCACTTTGCTAAACCGGTTGACATTCATGCAGTCGCGGATCTGGCCAGCCTGACTGTTCCGGCGTTTTGCCGGTATTTCAAGCGCATGACTCACCAGACCTATACGGATTTTGTGAATGAATATCGGGTTAATCAGGCCCGCCGAATGCTCCACTCCGCCCGAACTATAGCCGATGTGGGCTTTGCCGTTGGGTTCAATAATCTTTCACACTTCAATAAAACTTTTCGGGCCATAACGGGCCAAACGCCCAGCACGTATCGAAAAGCGCTGGTAGGGGGAATGGTGCTTACGGAGTAAGCACCCTGATTTACGAGTTCTAAGAAAACAAAAGAGCCCGACCAATTCGGCCGGGCTTCACTATTGGATAGAAACGGACTACTGTGGCATTAATACAGTATCGATTACATGAATCACGCCGTTGGACTGATTCACGTCAGGGATTGTGACAGTGGCTACACCACCTTTTGCATCCGTCAATTCTATTTTTTTCCCTTTCTGCATGGCTGTCAATGTGCCACCCGATGCGGTTTTCAGTGTCGCTTTGCCACCACCATCTGCAATGGCTTTCATTAAGTCAGCCGCGCTCATTTTGCCCGGCACTACGTGGTACGTCAGGATACCTGTCAGCGTTTCTTTGTTTTCGGGTTTCACCAGCGTTTCAACAGTGCCCTTTGGCAGTTTATCAAACGCTTTGTTTGTGGGAGCAAATACGGTGAATGGACCCGGTCCCGACAGCGTTTCGACTAAACCTGCCGCTTTCACAGCCGCAACCAGCGTAGTATGATCTTTCGAGTTTACTGCATTCTCAATGATATTCTTCGAGGGGTACATTGGTGCACCACCCACGGTAACTGTTTTTTCCTGAGCAAAGGAAACCTGGCTTAGCGCCAATAACGCACCTATAACTAATGTGACTTTAAGCGTCTTCATGTCGTTGTTTTTTTGTAATGTTTAAAATGTGAAATGGTGTCGATCAACGTGAAGACTTACGGCAGAGCGATAAGGTTTGGATTTAATTACCCAATAAATAATTTATAATTAACTGGCTATTAGGGTATTGCCGCTATCCCTTTTAAGGATAAATACGGTAAAATATCAAAAAAAGACCGCCGGACATTAGTCCGGCGGAACTGATCCCTTAGAAAGCGAGGTGGAAGAAGAGGATAGAATCAACAGGTCAAAGTTCATAAAGATTGATCCAATACCGTACGGGATATTTACCCGAAACGGACCGGGAAAAATACGGTATTGTACACCATGTATTTCCCGTATTTAGTTGGCTTAGGCCCCTTTTTAAATAGACGAAGGTGGGTAACTTGCTGATTATGAGTTATATATTGTTTTTTGTGGGCTTAATCCAAACAGATGTCGATTTATGCTATTGTGAAAACTGACTGAAACGAGTACGTTCGCTCCCTAATCTTTTACCATAAACACTACCATCATGAACCCTACAGATCCATCCACACACGGTAAGCCAATTGATGAAGCGTGGTACAGAAAAATTCGTCAGAAATACAAAGACAGAGTAGCTAACACAGCGGGCGTGGATCCAAAGGAGGAACCCGACGGAATTATTTTTTCCGTTACAGAAATCAATACTTTGCTTAACCAGAAGCCTGACGAAATCGTTGTTTACTTTGGCGTTGTAAAGACAGTGGATAGTGAGAAAAAGGATTATGACCGATTGACGGCTATATTGGTTGGACGAAAGGATGGAAAAGATCAACTTCCATCCGCAGATCCTACGTTCAGACTTCTTGAAAATGGCACCCAGTGTTGTCCACCTAGAGAGGATCTTATTTTCATTCCTGAAGCATAATCTTATTGCATTAATTTTGAGCCTGTAAACGATGCGTTTGCAGGTTTCCTATTATAAAAGCTAATATGCTTTTAAACCTATATCTAGCTGTGCTTACGGGGTGCTTATTGTATGCACTTTGGCACCGGCGCTCTTTAGATGGCCCTTTTAGATGGCTATTTGCTTTAATTTGCATTACATGGATTGTTGAAGCAATTGGCTATTGGGGGCTCGTTACGGGACGTAACAGTAATGTAGTATTTCATATTTTTCAGCCAACCGAATATGCCTTGCTGGCAAGTTTTTTTGCCGGCTACTTTGCCGGGACACGTACCACACAACTGGCACACATTTCAATTATTTCGTTTACTATTTTTTGCTTTATCAACGCGTTATTTATTGAAAAGATTAATGCGATAAATTCGCTTAGTTTTAGTGTAGAATCTATTCTGTTAATATTGTGGTCGGCTTATTATTTCTATGACTTGTATAAACAGGACGAAGTATTGCACATCAGACAATTACCGGAGTTTTGGATTTGTACAGGCATTCTTTTTTTTCAGACAGGTACGTTTTTCCTGATGGGATTACTAAATTACCTGGCAAGAACATCACCTGATGTAGCGACGAAACTGTACAACATAAATCATCTTTTAAACATTCTTCTGTATAGTCTTTATACAATTGGATTTGTATGCAAAGTGGGACAGAAGCAATCGTTATTATAGTTGTAGCCGGGACGATGCTCATGCTGCTTTTAGCCACTTTTGTGGCTTCTTTCTTCTTTTTACACCAAAGGCGGATTTTGAAGCACAAGCAGGAGTTAGCCAGCGTAGCTGAAACGTTCCAGCGCGAACTTCTTCAGGCACAGATCGAAATCCAGAATCATACTCTTCAGCAGATCGCTCAGGAACTCCATGATAACATCGGCCAGTTGCTCACCGTGGTGATCATGCGGCTAAATTCACTCGAAGACGAAATTGAGCAATCCACTACCCAGCAATCAGTTAAACAAACCCGTGATTTGGTCAGAACCGTCATTACCGATGTTCGATCACTGTCTAAAACCCTTGACTACGAAACTGTTGAGCGATTCGGTCTTTTACCCAGCCTCACGCTCGAACTGGAACGTATTCAGCGTGCGGGTCGTATTCAGACTCAACTTGTTACGTCTGGTGACGTGTATTCCTTGGGCGAACAGCCCGAAATTGTACTGCTACGCATGGCGCAGGAGTCAATTAATAATGCTTTAAAACATGCTAATGCCCATAACCTGACGGTTTCGGCTGACTACAATCCCGACACATTTACGCTCATAATCGCCGATGATGGGAAGGGTTTTAGTGTCGATGAAGTAATGACTCGAAAACTGGATCAGGCTGGAGCCGGGCTGAATAATCTCAGCCGTCGGAGTGGTTTATTGCGAGGAACATGTGCCGTAACGAGTCGACTGGGCGAAGGAACGCGCATTGAAATTCAGATTCCACGTAACTAAATCATCAAAAAAGGGCTCCATCTGGCTGATAATGCAACAAATAGTGTCAATAAAAGAGTAACCCATTCGAAAATACCCCAATAGAGGTATTGTGTTTGGGCAGGCAACTCCCTACTTTTCGGGGCGTAAATATGCTTAAGTAACTTTCTCATGCCTACCTCCATCGCCATTGCCGACGATCATCATCTGGTGGCTGAAGCCTTCGCTGATTTGATTCGTAAATTCGACAATTACGAGGTACTTTTTATCGCCGGAAACGGACGTGATTTACTTAATCAGCTCCAACGTAGTGCCAGGCTTCCCGATGTTGCTTTAATTGATCTGAATATGCCCGAAATGGATGGTTTTGAAACGACCCTCCAGCTTCGCAAAATATACCCGTCGGTACGTATATTAGCCCTCTCCATGACGGATCGCGAAGAGGATATCGTCCATATGATACGAAACGGTGCACAGGGTTATCTGCTCAAAGGGTGCCGTTCGAAAGAACTGCGTCAGGCGCTGGACGACGTCATGACGAAAGGTTTCTATTACTCCGATTTCCTGACGGATCAACTCATTCGTAGTCTTAATGCCCCGATTGACAATGTTCCTGTTGCTCCCTTTAAACTGAATGCCCGTGAACTCGAATTCCTGAAACTGGCATGTAGTGAATTGATTTATAACGAGATAGCGGATAAAATGTGTGTAAGCCCACGAACCGTAGACGGATATCGGGAAGTTGTGTTTCAGAAAATGAACGTTCGGACGCGGGTGGGCATGGTGATCGAAGCCGTACGCCATGGCCTGGTAAAGTTTTGAGAAGATGACGAATGGATAAGCGGGATCGCCCCTGTAGAAGAAAGCATGATGTAAGTTCCGGTTTACATTGTTCATTGATTACATGGGCGATCCCGAATATCCATTCGTCATTTCCCTCTTATCTTTGCCGAATGCAGTTGTTTTTTCATCGGGTTGATCTTCGTCTGAACCATACATTTACCATCGCTCATGATAGCCGCGATGTTCAGCCAACTCTCATTGTCGAACTTCGGGATGGCAAACACAGTGGTTTCGGCGAGGCTACGGCAACCCGTTATTATGGCATTACCATTGATGGCATGGTCGCGGTTCTTGAAGCAGTCCGTGAACGTATTGAAACGTATAACCTTACGAATCCCGAGGTATTTTGGACCGATATGCAACCACTCTTGGCCAGTAATCCGTTCGCGCTCTGTGCGCTCGATCAGGCAGCCTGGGATTTATGGGCCAAACAGCAGGGAAAACCCCTGTACAAACTCTGGAATCTCGACTCAGCCAAAAGTCCATTGACTGACTATACGATTGGGCTTGATACACCCGAACGAATGGTCGAAAAAATGCAGGAACGCCCCTGGCCGCTGTATAAAATTAAACTCGGTCGACCAGAAGACGATATCGCACTGGTGCGGACCCTACGTCAGCACACCGATGCCATCTTTCGGGTTGATGCCAATTGTGGGTGGACGGCTGATGACGCCATCCGTAAATCGCGCGAACTGAGGGAACTCGGGGTTGAATTTATCGAACAGCCACTACCTGCCGACGATTGGGAAGGAGCCAGACGCGTGATTGACCAGTCGGTTTTACCCATCATTGCTGACGAAAGCTGCATTGTTGAAGCAGACGTTGAACGGTGTGCGGGCTATTTTCACGGTGTCAACATCAAACTAACAAAGTGCGGAGGAATTACCCCTGCCCGACGCATGATTGCCCGCGCCCGAGAGCTGGGTCTGCGTGTCATGGTTGGCTGCATGACTGAATCGAGTGTAGGGATTTCGGCTATTGCACAATTGCTGCCGCTGCTCGACTATGCCGATTTAGATGGTGCCATGCTCATTGCCAATGATCCCGCGACCGGCGTTACGTTCGAGTATGGTAAGGTCATTTATGCTGACGAAAACGGCACAGGAGTAAGGTTATCAAGGGCGAACGGGTAAAAGAATGAACGATGTGAAACCGGTTGTCGGAACGTAGCGAATGAGTGAAAATTTTACGATTAATCACCTGCCAGGTCGAACGATAAACCATGCAGGGCAGAAATATCTCTTTTTTAGTGGAACAGCCTATTTAGGGTTGCCTCAACATGCTGATTTCCAGAGGTTGATGGTTGATTCCGTCAATCGGTACGGCACCGTTTTTGGAAGCTCACGGAATGGTAATTTACGACTTGCTGTCTACGAAGAGGCCGAAGTAAAACTGGCAGCAATGGTTGGTTCGCCTGCTGCCTTAACGCTTTCGTCGGGCATGATGGCTGGGCAGGTTATCTCAAACTGGCTACGGGCACAGCATGCTACGTTCATGTACGGTCCCAGCGCCCATCCAGCCTTGTGGCATGAACCAACCGTTACGTTGCCTGCGCTGTCGTTTGCTGATTGGACTGTTCAGGTAGCCGATCAGCTACGTAGTGAGTTAACCGGTAACCGGTCTACTGGTCCTGTAGCGATTCTAGTCAATTCGATAGATGCCGTTCGTTCGGAATATTACAACTTTGATTGGGTGAGTGATTTACCCAGCGATTGGCCTATTACGCTCGTGGTAGACGATTCGCACGGAATTGGTGTATTGAACAACGGGCAGGGAATTTGGCCGGAGATCGCTCATAAACTTCACAACAGTCAGGTTCGGCTATTGGTGACGACTTCATTGGCCAAGGCGATGGGCCTGCCAGGCGGTGCCATTTTTGGCGATGCTGGCACCATAAAAGCGATACGTCAAACGGCTTTCTTCGGCGCTTGCTCGCCCATGACACCGGCCAGTCTAGAAGCTTATCTGAAGGCTGATACGTTGTATGCAGAAGGCCGCGAGCGATTACAGCGAAATGTGCGTTTAGCGGAGACATTACTGCTTCCAACGGGTTTGTTTGACCATGCGGAAGGCTACCCTGTTTTCTTTACTAAACAGGATGGATTGTATCCCTATCTGCTTGATCATCAACTGTTCGTTTACTCATTTGCCTACCCAACAGCAGCTGATCGGGCTAATACGCGTGTTGTCATTAGCGCCTTTCATGAACCGGCTGATATTGAGCGATTGGCTGAGCTGGTTGCTAGTTTTAAACGCGAAGAACACAACGGATAGCGCAAGGACTGCAGAGAAAACCTGCTCTGTTCTTTGCGCCGTCCCTTACGCCTTTGCGGTTGAAGTGCCTATTTCAATCCCTCCAGAAATGCCAGACTTGCAGGCATTTGCTCCATGGAACGCGATGATTCGTCTTCGATGAAAAAATGCTTTACGCCCGATTTTTTTGCCTGTTTCATGAGAGCCGCAATACCAACATCGCCCTGGCCAAGTGCTACGTTCGATTCGACGTCCGAATGGCCAGTGTTACTGTCGGGCGTGTCGGGCTTGCGGTCTTTAAGGTGCATGAGCAGAAAGCGTTTCGGGTACTTCTGCAATAAGGCAACCGGGTCATAACCGGGGGCTTTTACCCAAAACACGTCCATTTCGAAATTTACAGATTTCGGATCAAGATTCTCGGCTAAATAGTCGAAGAACGTACCGTCTTTATAGGTCTGAAATTCGTAACCATGATTATGGTAGCAGAATGTAATCCCGTTTTCAGCCAGTAATTTCCCGGCAGTATTGAATACGTCGATGGCACGGTCGGCATCCTGAATCATAAACGTATCACCAGGATGTGGAATCCAGGTACAGACAACATACTTGGCGCCCAACGCTTTTGCTTCGGCCAAAACCTTCGGCACATTATTGTCTAAGTCCTCAAAACTGGCGCCTGTGCTTATCGCTTTTATCCCGTTCTGGTCAAGTAACTTACGGAAATTGGTCAGGCTCAAACCATAGGTTCCGGCAATTTCTGCTTCCCGAAAGCCCATTTGTTTGACTTTTGCCATTGTACCCGGAACATCTTTGGCAAATTGACTGCGGAAACTATACAATTGCAGACCTACCGGGGCGGGTTTTTGTGCCAGAGCAACCAGGCTGGATAGCAACATTCCGGCAAGTAGGAAAGCAGATGTCGTTTTCATGATTTCAAGTTTGGGTATTCGGTTATTAGTTTACAGCCACCGGCAGCCTGTTTAGCAACGTAGTGACTCTTGCCGTGCACCAAAAACCGTAAACCGGCTATTATCTACCCGTTTGCGTCGTAAACGTACTTTCGAAAATTTTGTCGGCATTGCCCGTCTCGAAACCTTCGCGTCGGTGCTGTCGGTTAATTTGGCCGGCTGGCAGATTCTGGAACTGCGGTAAGACGCGCCGTTCGGCAAATTCGACGTATGAACCGGCAATGCGAAACAGGTCGCCCCCGGCAAACTCCGCGTCAATCATCTGAGCCACCGTTGACGCCTGTCGTAAATCGCCATCCGGACTGACTTTGATCGTGCCACCCGCCGAATTGAGCCGTAAACCCTGGTGCTCCAGAAACGCTACGAACTCATCAATGGTGTTGTACCCCGCTTTCAGGTTATGAACGCTGATGGTGAAGTGATTCAGGTAATAGCGGTTATAAATTACCCAGGCCGCATATTCGCTTTCTTTTAGAAGAGCCTGATAATCGGCCAGCGTTGGTGTCGTCCAGAGTGGTTGATGCAGGAACCGATCAACGGCTTCGGCATCATCTAAATCCAGCGCATCGACCGGGTCGCTCGTTACCGTGTCTGTGTAGCGATGAATGATACGTTGGGCTTCGTCGGACAATTCGTTTACACGAAGTTCACTGGCGAAAATTCGGGGAAAACGCGGCTCTGGCGGACTGTACCAGTAGGCTGTTAACTTTTTCTCGATGAAGTTATATTCGTCGCGCTTTTCGTAGCCGTAGTGCAGAAAAATTTTCTCGAATGAAGCGAGCCCAAGGTTGGGAACCCCCATTGTCCGGAAGGCAATATGGTCATTTTCGATCTCGTCCGCCGACGCGATGACGCCCGCATCGATCATGGCGTTGATCACCTTTTGCACGTCGGGAACGCGCTCACTGTATCGGCGCATCAGGCCATCCATCACGGCACCGAGGGTTGAGGTTAGCATTAGCGTTTTGTTTATGTTTAGGTTCGGCGTAGTCTCTGACTAAGTCGCCGTGTTATCCGGTCTCTGACCGGTATTTGATAGAAGGTATTAGTCCGGTCAGAGACCGGATAACGCTACGACGTAGTCAGAGACTACGCCGAACTGAGACTAGGCCGAGCCATTGGACTACGCCGAACAATTAATTCAATTTCCACTGGCTTCGTGCCAGCAGTACGTCTCTGCCTGATTCGCTATGAATAATCCGGTGCAAAAACGCATTCGGTGTTTCAATTGTTGATTGCACCAGCAGGTGATCCTGCCAGTGGCTTTCAGTACGGTAAACCAAATCAATTTCGGCTAATGCCTTCGTTTGCAGGGTTTCGCCGTCCATCGCTTCGAGCAACCACTGCACGTATGCTACGTTGTTGACATGCTGATTCTTATCAATACTTAGCCAGCCTACTTCCACATCTTTTTCCTGCGTTGCGACAAACGGCTTTACTTGAAAATCGGGCTTGAGCGGTAGCCTTGGCAACGGGTCAACATCGGTTGGAGGGGACAGACTTAGAATGAAACCCGGCAGCGGTACCATGGCCCGTTTCTCCATACTAAAGACTATCCACGTACTGGCGGCATCGGCTAACAACGCCCCAGTTTCATCGACTAACCGAAAATCACGGTAAATAAAATATTTTTCGACGCTGGTGGGATACGTTATCAGCCGAACGGTTTGGCCGTAGCGTGGATATTGATGCATCCTCAACTGGAACCGCATCAGCATCCAGCCGAAACCACGTTGCTCCAGATCAGCAACCCCAATGCCGTACGCAATGGCATTTCGGTTAGCGGATTCCTGCATCAGATTCATCAGGGCCGGGATACTCATCCGCCCAAACGCATCGCATTCGTAACCCCGTATCGTAAACGTATCGGTTTGACTAAAAGACATGTACTGACTGGAAAAGACAGGCAAAAATAGGTTAAAAAAAGGCTGCGTGGCACCGGATTCAACCCTGACCTCATGCAGCATTTTTCGACAAACCCGAACAAATTACTTACCGCTACCAATTGCCGATGGGCTGCCCATCCCCTGCGAAAGTGTCAATAGTTTGTCGCTCAGGGTCTGGATGGCTTTTTTGTAGCGGGCTTCCAGATCAGGTAGATTGGCTGTCGATTTTATCGAGGCTTCGTACAGTAAACCGGGCAACATCCAGGACGCATACCCGCTGTTGGGGTCCGATGAGGCATAGAGTGATTTATACCAGCCACCAAATGCATTGCCTTTGGGATCTATAAAGGAACGTTCCAGCAGACGCAATTCTTTGTTTAATTCCACCAGCTTGTCGGTGCGCCCCGATTTGATGTAGTTCAGTCGGGCCATTTCGCAGGCGTCAGCATTCTTTTTCAGATCGGCCACTACGTTCAGCAACGGAGAAATTGAATAGGAAGGTGCGTAGGCCTGAATGGCTTTCTCGGCCGCTTTCAGGTGAACTTCCAGATCCGCCGGATAGCGGGCTATGTCGTAAGGGACAAGGTCGGCATTGGCGAGCCGGAGGGTCATTGTACCAACGACTTGTTCCATCATAGGCCCCATTTTGTAGGTCGGGTCAACGAACTTGTCATAGAAGTACAGGTCATCATACTGCGAGTGGTAGAGCGTAGGCCCTTCCATACCCGCGCTTAGCGACGGAATACCGATGTGCATATAGGGCGCGATGTGATCTGAGCCACCGCCCAGGTTGCCAATGGTTGGCTCACCTGCTACCAGAGCTGGGGCCGATGAGCCCGTTACGCGGGTAGGGTTACCGGCGGCTTTATGCCCCAGCCAGTGTTGATAAACTGTTATGTTGGAATCAGGATACTGAACGGATTGCGTTGCCTCAATAATGAGCTTTTTCATGGAGGGTGACGCGCTGGCGCCAAACGTCCGGCCCGAGACGGCGGCATCGTAGTTCATGTAGGCAACGGCTTTGGTGGTCAACTCATCGCGAAACTGCTCACTCCACTCGGCTGAACCAATGACACCGGGTTCTTCGGCATCCCAGTTGCACACTTTAATGGTACGTCGGGGACGTTGGCCTGCCTTCGCCAGTTTTCCCATTGACTCGGTCATACTCAACAGCATAGCCGTGCCGGAGTTGGGATCGGCGGCCCCATACGACCACGCATCGTAGTGGCAGCCCGCAATAATCCACTCGTCGGGAAACTCCGATCCGGTCAACGTACCAACGACCTGATAAATCCGCTGAATGGTTTTCTCTTGCTTCACCATCAAGCGCACCTTCAAAGCCGGTCCTCCTTCCAGTCGATACGTATAGGGTAAGCCACCCTGCCAGCCCGCCGGAACGGGTTTTGCACCGGTCATGCGTTTCAGAATTTCGGTAGCCGACCCATAGGGGAGGGGTGTTACGGGGATTTTATGCAGGCCAACCGCATTCTGATCGAGACGTTTAGGTGTATTTTTGGCATCCATTGGCAAAGCTGCTTCGCCGGGCGTGAGTGGATCGCCGGTGTAAGGCGTTGTCAACAAAGAGCCACGCTGAATGACGCTCTCACTGTAATAGGGCCCTTCGGGGAAGGTCAGGCCGCGCATATAGCCCGAATCGGCAGGGTCGGTAAAAATAATAACCCCAACGGCTCCGGCTGCCTGGGCAAACTGGGCTTTGTATCCCCGGAAGTTACCACCGTAGCGAGCCAGCACTATTTTCCCGGTTACCGAAACGCCCATGGCTTTCAACTGCTCGAAATCTTCTTTACGACCATAGTTCGCATACACAACTTCGGCGGTGGCATCACCTGACCCCGACCAGGCATTGTAGCCCGGCGTCAGCCGTGGGTCGCTGCTGTACTTATCTTCTTTAAACAGAAATTCGCGAATGTTCAGGGGCTGACGAATCGGCTCGACCAGTTCGACGGCAATTTCACCGGGTCCCTTCGGGAGCAATACGTCGTGCGGGTAAATATCTACCTGCCAGCCCGCTTTGCGCATCGTTTCGGCGATGTAGTCGCGAACCTGTTCGTTTTCTTTCGAACCCGTAATATGCGGTACGCTACTGAGTTTTTCGAGGTGGTTTTTAAACGCTGCCGATGATTGCTTGGTCTTGAAATCGGATTCGAGTTTAAGTTGAGCGGCCTGGCGGGCTGGTACGAATCCGGTGAGGTTCGGCTGCGCCTGTGCTGCCACCACACCCAAAGCCAGCACCAAGGCCTGACCGGTATTTTTAAGTAGAGGGAAATGCTTCATAAATTTAGGTTGTATAGCTTCCAAATATCGGTACTTAATGTGGTAAAATAGGCGTGTTGCAAATGAATATTTGGCAAGAAAAAAGAGACGTGGCTACCACGTCTCTTTTTTGTGTTGATATAGGAAGCCTTTATTACTTAGGCATCGCGAAAATAGTTGGATCTATTTTAGGGTTAAAGACAACGTTCGAAAGCGTTAACGTAACGGAGCCGGGCATGGCCGGGCTATTAAGCTCCATCGTCGAGGGGAGGGTTAGGCCCTCAATCGTTTTGTAATTGCCATACTGCTGCTTAACCTCACCCGATTGCCCCTGTACTGATACCGTTGCTTTCATCGCTAGCAACTGGTAAGTGTTGGCGTCTACGTAGTAGTTGGCTACGCCTTCTGGCCGTGTTACTTTCAGATTGAATACGTCTTTGTCGTTCATTTTCTCCTTGCCCACTAGCTCAACCGGGTATTTTTGCGTCTTGGCCGTAGATAAATCAGCACCTATCAAAAAGGTATTTCCTTTCTGCATTTTTATCTGATCTTCGGGAATAGGTTGAGCACCAGAACCGCCCGTCATCGGATTAATCATCCAGCCTTTATCGCCATCAACGACCTGTGTAATTTGTTGACCCATAGCCGAAATATCCGTTCGGGATGACTGGCCGACCACTGTCGTTGTTTTGCCGGTCATTTCCATCCCCATAATGCTCATACTCTGATTGTACTGGAGCGTTTTTACCGCGGCAATTTTATCGGCTCCACCCAAAGCCGCTATGTTCTTATCGATTATTTCATCGGCCGTCTGCGCAAAGGATAAAGCCGGAATTGCCATGAGGGCAACAAGGGTGATCAGTTGTTTTTTCATGAAAAAGTTAGTCAGAAACTATGTCAAAGATACTAAACCGGGCACAGCAACAATGGTTATTTTAGGGAAATATAGCGACGTATTAGTGCGCAATAGGCAACTTTAACCGCCAACTGGTTTGCAGGGCTGACCGTCGTTTTCTACCTTCATAAGTTGAATCCCTAACTAACTAAACCTACGATGCTGTCGACGACCCGCATTAAACTTTCCATCATGATGTTCCTCCAGTTTTTTGTGTGGGGAGCCTGGTACGGTCAAGTAACGAAATACCTTGAGACACAACTCCATGCCACCGGCGTACAGCAGGGAGCCGCCTTTGCAACCTTTTCGATTGCGATGATTGTAGCTCCTTTTTTCGTGGGCATGATCGCCGACCGTTACTTTGCTGCCCAGAAGGTTTTGGGTGTGCTTAATCTGCTAGGGGCAGCCGTTCTATTTTATCTTATTCAAGTTGATGATGCCGATCAGTTTTTTTGGGTGCTCTTAGTTTACTGTTTGACATTTGCGCCGACGCTTGCGTTAACGTCGTCGATTGCCATGCAGCAGATGACCAGCCCTGAAAAAGAATTTCCGGGAATTCGGGTTTTGGGTACCGTCTCCTGGATTGTTGTGACGAACATTGTTGGGTATTACGGCTTTGGCGATAAAGTAACGATTTTCCAACTGTCGATGTATTCGGCAGTTGTATTAGGGATTTTTTCGTTCTTCCTGCCCGACACGCCCCCCAAAGCCACAACGGCTACGTCGTTTTCGCAGATCCTGGGACTGGATGCTTTTAAATTATTTAAAGATAGATCGTTTGCCATTTTTTTCCTGTCGTCAGTGCTCATTTGCATTCCACTGTCTTTCTACTACGCTATGGCCAACCCTTCGTTGACGGATGGTGGTATGCAGAATGTAGAAAATAAAATGTCGCTGGGTCAGGCATCGGAAGTGATTTTTATGTTACTGATTCCCTTAGCCTACACGCGATTAGGGGTTAAGAAAATGCTCATCGTAGGCTTAATCGCCTGGATTATCCGGTTCGTTTGCTTCGGTTATGGGGATGGCGGCTCGGGCGAATGGATGCTCTATTTGGCTATTGTACTGCACGGCGTTTGTTACGATTTCTTCTTCGTAACAGGTCAGATTTATACCGACAATAAAGCGGGTGCAAAAATTAAATCGTCGGCCCAGGGGCTGATCTCACTGGCAACGTATGGTATCGGTATGGGTATCGGCTCTTATCTTTCCGGTATCGTGAAAGATATGTTCAAGATTGGGAATAGCGTCAACTGGACCGACTTTTGGCTTGTCCCGGCAGGTATTGCGGCTGTAGTCTTGCTTGTGTTTGTGTTTTTGTTTACGGACAATAAGCAAATTCGGACGAAAGAAGACGAGTTAGTACCGGGAAATTTGTAATGGAAAAAGAAATAAGCTGTCCATCTCAAACTAACATGGAAAAGAAGCGTATCATACTCTATAAAACCCTTGATGAACCGCACGTGCGGCAGCTTAGGAACGGGTTGCTTGAAACGCCAGAAGAGCGCTATCGGGGTTTTTTTGCTATGCAGGCCCGACTTTGGGCGTTAAAAGGGCGCCCAAAATTCCCCAAAAGCATTACCATTCGTAAACCGTCATGGATTTAGACCATGAAGAGTTTAGGCTATTTGCATCGAGTGCTGATGTAAATGGTCTACGCTATATGGTGATTGGGTGATTTACCATGTATCTGAATGGCTTATCAAGAAATACGGAAGATGTAGCTATTTGGATTGAACCAACGCCGGAAAATGGTCATCGTTTTATGGCTGTTCTTTCAGGAATAGGTTATGACGATGAAGAGATTAGTCAAGTGGCTGATCTTGATTTTTTTCAACCTCAAGTGTTTGGTTTAAATAATTACATTGATATTTTAACCTACGTTCACCGGCGATTTGATTTTGCCGAATGTTTTCAACGGTCAAGAACATGTCGTAACGACTCAGGATCATTAATTCATTTTCTTCACCTGAATGATTTACGGGAACAGAAAATTGTTGCACATCGTCCTCAGGACTTGCGCGATATTGTAATGATTGATGAGTTCATTGAAGAAAGTAAGAAAGGTGGGGGGACCGAAACTTCAGAAACTAACAAATCCTAAGTGCAACTCATTTCCTATAATATCAACGGCATTCGGGCCGCTCTGCGTAACGGACTGGCCGACTGGCTTGCTCAGCATCAATTCGATATTCTCTGTTTTCAGGAAGTTAAAGCCACCGCCGATGTAGTGGATCTGACTGTTTTTGAGCAGCTTGGTTATCAATATCACTGGCATGCGGCCGAGAAGAAAGGCTATTCGGGCGTAGCAACGTTCTCGAAAATTGCCCCGACTAACGTAGTGCTGGGCTGCGGATTACCGGTCTATGACTGCGAAGGCCGTATTCTGCGCACCGATTTTGGTGAGCTTACATTGCTAAATTGCTATTTTCCGTCAGGCACGTCCGGGGAAATACGGCAGGGTGTTAAGATGGAGTTCCTGCGCGATTTTTATGAATACGTAGTGGAATTACGGAAAACTCGCCCGAAGCTTATTGTCGTTGGTGATTACAATATTGCCCATAACGCCATCGATATTCACGATCCGATACGGAACAAAAATTCGACCGGCTTTCTGCCCGAAGAACGGGCCTGGATGGACCAGTGGTTTGGAACTAATATGACTGATTCTTTCCGTTATAAACATCCCCAGGACGTAGCGTATAGCTGGTGGAGTTACCGCGCTGGGGCCCGCAGCAATAATAAAGGTTGGCGTATCGACTATGCATCGGTGACGGATAATCTTCGGGATCAGATCATCGATTGCCAGATGCTGCCCGATGTCGTTCACGCCGACCATTGCCCGGTAAGTCTAAACCTGGATTTGGGTGATTTGTCTGACTGACTATGATTTTATCAGTGACAACAAAATCATAGTTAATTAGAAAAATCAGATGAATCCCGGTTCAGATTACTTCCTCATCTACAAACCATACCTCATGCTTTCGCAGTTCTCGCGTGAGGGTGATAAGCCAACGCTGGCTGATTTAGAATTCGATTTTCCGACAGATGTGTATCCTGTTGGGCGGCTGGATGCGGATAGCGAAGGATTGCTGTTGCTGACTAATGACAAACAACTCAACCACCGTTTACTAAATCCGAAATTCCGCCACAATCGGACGTACTATGTGCAAGTCGAGGGCGCACTGACCAGCGAGGCCTGTCAATTGCTGGCCGATGGCATCACAATTTCGGTAGATGGTAAACCGTATCATACGCTTGCCGCCCATGCTCAGTCCATTGGCGAACCACCTTTGCCCGCTCGCAATCCTCCTATCCGTTACCGGGCCAATATTCCAACTTCATGGTTGTCTATTGCGCTCCACGAAGGCAAGAATCGGCAGGTGCGTAAGATGACGGCTGCCGTGGGTTTCCCGACGCTCCGGCTCGTGCGCTGGGCTATTGAAACCCTCACAGCGGAAGGTATGGAACCAGGCCAGGTGCTTGAATTAAGTCGGGCGGACGTAGTACGTGGTCTGCGGCTTTGAATCACCCGGGAAATTCCGGAAAGCTGGTGATGATCGCCGATGAAACGTTTCGTCGGCGACTTTTTCCGTTCCTGCCGTCATGTTGCTATCTTTACACAGAGGCAACCATCCCTATCTGGCTTTGAAGACGCTCAACGACAGGCGACTACGAATTTTCGGTCCACTCATCGTGTTTGTGGTTGGAACGCTGTTTTTCCGCCTGAACTGGTACTTTGAAGAACCATTGCCCACGGTCTTACGCAGCGACCTGATTGCCTTGGTATCGGGCTACATCTGCTGGAATCTGGCTCGCTGGGTGGTTCTTTCCCTGCAAAAACGCTACCCAGGTTTAGCCAATGCGCGTCGTCGTCTGCAATGGATGGCGCTGTTGCTGCCTCTCCTTATTAATATAGCCTGGATTATTCGGCGAGTCGGGCATATGGCCTTCAATAATCTGGATACATTCTGGGCGCCGTTGCCAGCTTATACGTATGGGCTTGGTATTCAGCTGTTTTACCATGCTGTCTACTTTGTCATTTATGAAGGGAGTTACGTGATGCAGGCCTGGCAGCAGACCTACGAGCGAAACGAAGGTCTTAAAAAGGACAAGCTACAACACCAGCTTAATAAGCTGAAAAGCCAGATCAACCCACACTTCCTGTTCAATAGCCTTAATATTCTGTCGTCGCTTATTTATGAAGATCCCCGAAAGGCGGAGGACGTAGTGGATGAAATTAGCATCGTGTATCGGTATCTGTTGCGCGTCAATGATGGCGAGTTGACCACGCTTGGCGCAGAGCTACAGTTTATTCAATCCTATTTCCACCTGTTGAAAACCCGGTATGGCGCAGGGCTCGATTTACAGATTCAGGTTGACGCGGAGAAACGGGATTTTAAATTACCCGCGCTAACGTTGCAACTGCTACTCGAAAACGCCGTGAAACACAATGTCATGATGCCCGACCGACCACTGAAGATTGTTATCGAGACTCAGGGACAATCGTTATTGGTTCGGAATAATCTTCAGCGGAAAAATACGCCTATACTGTCGAACAAGGTGGGTTTGAATAACATTGCGACCAAATACCGGCTGCTGGGCCAGGGAGACCTCACGATTCAGGAAGTTGATGGACAGTTTGTTGTCATCCTGCCCTTGCTGGCAAATCAACCCGAATTAACCAGTCATTCATGAAACCACTCAACGACATCCGCCTGCGCTTGCTTGGTCCGGTGGTCCTGTTTTTGTTCGTGGCCCTCTTTTTTCGACTCGACTGGTATTTTAAACTCCCGCTGAAGACCGCCTTATTCAATGACGCCATTGGGTTAACGGCGGGTCTGATTTGCTGGCAGATTGCCCGTTGGGTGGTGCTGAGGTTTCAACAGCAGTATCCGGGTCTGGCCAATACGCGCCGACGCCTGTTGTGGCTGCTGGCGGCTTTGCCTGTGCTGGTAACGTTCGCCTGGCTGTTGCGCCACACCGTTCGCTTTTTGATTGACGGGCAATTCCTGTATTTCACCAGTGCTGTAGAGCTGAGCCGCACACTCGGGATGCAGATTTTTTATCATTTTATCTATTTTGTCGTATATGAAGGCTGGTACATCTGGCGCCAGTGGCAGCGCGCAACCGTAGAGACCAACGACTTGGAGAAGGTGTCACTGCAAAGCCAGCTTACCTCGTTGCAGAGTCAGGTGAATCCTCATTTTTTGTTTAACTGTCTCAACTCATTGTCGTCGCTGATTCGGGAAGATCCCGTTGCTGCCGATCAGTTTCTGGAAGAACTCACCAGTGTTTTTCGCTATCAACTGCAAGCGAGTGAAGACCGGCTGATAGCCCTGCGCGAGGAGATGGCATTCATTCATGCTTATATTCACCTGTTGCAAACCCGTTATCCAACGGGACTCGTGTTTGAGCTTGCTGTCGATGAGTCGTTGCTGGATTTACTCATCCCGCCCCTGGCGATCCAGGTCCTGGTCGAAAATGCAGTACGTTACAATGTGATTTTAGCGGCTAAACCCCTGACCATCCGAATAAGTACTACGTCAGATCGATGGCTATTGGTTGAGAATACGCTTCAACGGAAGTCTATTCGGATTGACACGGTGGGCGATGGTCTGACGAATCTGGCGGCTACCTACACGTTACTGGGTCAGGAAGCGATTCAGATTGACGAGCAGACAGGTTGGTATAGCGTAAGCCTTCCTCTGCTGAGTGAAGAATCAGTAGCTATTTCCCCATCCATTTTTTAAAATCCGATGCCCGTTCCCGGCTGACCAGCACCTCATCGGTTGTTGTTGGTTTGAGTATCAATTTGAGTTTATTATTGAAATACGGGTGGATCTGCTGTACCGCATTGATGGCTACGATAAATTGCCGATTTGCCCGGAAGAACTGAGCTGGATCGAGCATGGCGTCAAGCTCATCGAGCGTATAATCCAGCGAAAATTTCTGGTTGGTATGAGTGCGGAATAAACTGACACCTTCCTCGGATAAGAAATAAGCAATGTCACTCACTTCCACGGGTAGCCACTGGGAAAGATGACGTACCAGAAAACGTTTGCGGTGTTCGGTTGGCTGAAGTTGCTGCCGAAGTTGTTGCACCAGTGCGTCAATGGCTACGTGTCCATCCGATTCTGACGCTTGTTGTTTTGTGAGCCGTTTGTGTTTAGCCAGACTTGCTTCCAGTTCAGTACGTTTGATGGGTTTAAGTAAGTAATCAATGCTATTGACCTTAAAGGCCTTCAGGGCATATTCATCGTATGAGGTCGTGAAGATGACGGGCGATGCAACGGGTGTCTGCTCGAAAATCTCGAAACTCTGACCATCGGCCAGTTCGATGTCCATCAGAATCAAATCGGGAGCGGGATGATTCTGCAAATAATTCACTGATGCCTGCACACTGGCGGCTGTAGCTATAATCTGAATGGCCGGATCGACTTCCTGTAGCAGCCGGGTTAGTTTACGAGCGGCTAGCTCTTCATCTTCGATAACGAATACGTTCATAGCAGAGTGGGTGATTTCGAGCTAAAAAAGAGAAAGGTTTTTTTGAGCCGATAAAATAAAAGTACACTCAGAGGTTTCCTAAATCAGGTACAAACCCTTCCAACCGGTAAAAGTAGCCTATGAAGTGATATTTATACCGCATCAAACATATAGTGAAGTTCGACAAAGTAAGCGTATATGTCGTGGGGACGATTTGCTTACAAAATGCCTTCGTCGGCGAAACTGAAGTACGATTTATCGGTAAATATCAAATGGTCAAGGACGGGAATATCCAACAGCCGCCCCGCATCCCGTAGTTTTTTAGTAAGGTCCTTGTCCGCTTGTGAGGGCGTCAAATTCCCCGACGGATGGTTGTGCATCAGAATCATGGAGGAAGCAAGGTACTCGATAGCCTGCTTGAAAATGAGTTTCGGATCGGCCACTGTACCCGAAACGCCCCCCGTACTGATTTGCACGGGTCGCAAAATCTCATTGGCGCGATTCATCAGCAAAATCCAGAACTCCTCATGAGGTTTATCCATCAAATGAGGGATCATCTCGTCGTAGGCATCGCGGGAGCACGTAACGCGGGCTCGCTGGGGGCGATCCTGTTCCTTTCGTCGGCGGCCCAGTTCAAGGGCAGCTATGATCGTAATCGCTCTGGCTTCGCCAATACCCCGGAACTTGGAAAGATCTTTAATGCTCAGTTTCGCCAGGTCATTGAGGTTGTTATTAACACTTTTGAGGATAATTCGGGCGACATCTACGGCGGTTAGATCAACCGTACCGGAGTTGATCAAAATGGCAATCAGTTCGGCTTCTGACAGGGCGGCTTTTCCCTTGAGCATGAGTTTTTCGCGGGGGCGGTCTTCTTCGGCCCAGCTTTGAATGGTGCCGGAAGTCTGGTAGGTCATAGTATTAAGTCAGTTACGGGCCTATTTTCGTTTACAAAGTGCACAAAAAAACCTTACCCGCAAAAAGGTAAGGTTTCAGATAGGGATAGCACCCGCAACAAAGAGTGAACTAAAACCAGACTACGACTAAGCCGACGCGGTTTTCAGCCCATTAACCAAACGAGCCAGTTTCGACTTGTTGTTGGAGGCTTTATTCTTATGAATGATGTTGCGTTTTGCCAATTTGTCAAGAGCAGAAGAAACCGTTTTGAACAGTTCAACGGCCATTGCGTGGTCGGTGGTGGTACGTAGTTTTTTTACCATGTTCCGAGTCGTTACGTGCTGGTAACGGTTCATCAGACGCTTCTTGGCACTCGACCGAATTGCTTTCTTTGATGACTTATGATTTGCCATTGGTATATAAAATGAGATCGTTGTCGCGATATGAGGGCGCAAAAATAAGAATTTCGGTTGGAACAACCAAGAGTCCCACCCGAAATTCTTTGTGTTTCACGGCTTTACTGACGAATATCAGCGTTGACAATCAACGTTTTTTCCCATATTCCTTTGTTCTCGGCCACAAATTCTTTGTAGGCGTCGCTCTTCTCAAAAGTTTTTATATCGGCTTCGTTCTGAAACGTAAGGTAATGTACTACGTCATAATCAGAAACGGCTCCGTTTGGCAAAATTGTCTTGCCGGATGTGTAACCAACGACCTGTGGAATTTCGTGCTTTAAGGCAGCAAAACCGCTCATATGCTGCTCAATAGCTCCATTTTCGACCCCATTTTTGAATTTAATGCACACAATTTGCTGTTTCTGGGCTTTTCTCGCGGGTGAGTAAGCACCATAGATTGTTAAAGCAAATGCGCAAAGTAGCACAACTATTAATGTATACCCTTTTGATTTCGCATTCATGATTATTTGTGATTTATCTTTTTGTCCAAATTTTGTTCTGAATAACATGCTTATTTAATTGAATAGTTAATTATTATCCCTTTAAAGTACCATGTTTTGTCAAATGTACAACGGTTTTATTTGGTTGTTAGTTTCAGCCCAAATTTTATTTGGAAGTTTAGTGAGCGGTAGCGTCCCCAAGCCCGAAAAACGACCTGATCTCAACTATTTACCCAGGCCATATTCAGCCGAATATTGGCCAAACAAAGCTCGTTCAACTGAACATAAACACGTCTGGGGCCATCCAGCCCAGCAGCATCCACGGTGGGGCTTTTTTGCGCATCAGCAAATTAATAGACTGGCAGTTTTCACACTTCCTGTCGATATGATGCCATTCTTCAAAAAGCACATCAACTTTCTAACCGACAATGCGGTGAATCCCGACAAACGCCGATATGCTGTTGTGGGTGAAGCGCCCCGGCATTTCATTGATCTCGATGCATACCCTGATACGTTGTCCACGACACTTCCTCGCTATTATAAAGACGCGACGGATCGCTATGGCGCTGACACACTGGCGTTGCACGGGTTAGTGCCGTGGCAAATTCAATTAACGAAATATCAGTTGACCGAAGCCTTCAAACAACGTAACGTCCGGCGAATTCTGCGGGTGGCGGCTGATCTAGGACATTACATCGCCGATGCCAACGTACCGTTGCACACCACACGGAACTACAATGGACAGTTAACGAACCAGCAGGGTATTCACGGCTTCTGGGAGTCGCGCCTGCCGGAGCTATTCAGCACAGAGTATGATTTTTTGACAGGGCAGGCGGAGTATATACATTCTCCTCAAAAAGCGGCCTGGCGGGCGGTTTTCAATGCAAATGCAGCGCTGGATTCCGTACTGCGTTTTGAGCAGCAACTCACAACCGAATTGGGCGAGACCCGCAAATTTGGGTTTGAGGAACGTAACGGCATTACGACAAAGGTATATTCAGCCGATTTTTCGCGGCAGTATCACGAACGCCTTCGCGATCAGGTAGAGCGCCAGATGAGGGCATCCGTTAAGATGGTCGGCGATTTCTGGTACACCTGCTGGGTCGATGCTGGTCAGCCAGACATGCGGGCACTAGCGAAATACCAGCTTACTGAGGAAGAGCAAAAAGAAGAAGCTGAAGAAAAGAAAGGCTGGCTGAAACGGCTGTTTTCGGCGAGGGAGGAGTAATCCGAACCGGGATTTATGTGATTTTACTAACTGACTGTGATTTTTAAAATTTGCTAACGCGTAGCCAGTTTTAATAAAATCATAGTCAGTCAGCTAAATCATAAAAATCCTGGTTTTAGACGGAAAGCGTTTTCATGTATTCCGCATCGTTTTTCAGGCTGGCGAGCGATGATTCTGGGTATTCTTCCTGCTCAACAAGGAAATACTTGATGCCACTATCCAGAGCGGTACGTAGTGTTTTCTTGAAATCTACGCTGCCTTTGCCAATATCATTCTGTACAGGCTTGCCATCTTTGACAGTGTAATCTTTTACGTGGCACAACTCGTACCGTTTGCCGTATTTTTTAAGGTGATCAGCTGTGTTTACTCCCGCTACGTCAATCCAGCATAAATCCAGTTCAAACATGACGTTTTTAGGGTCGGTATTGGCCAGCAGAAATTCCTGCGGCAGTTTTCCATCGAGGGGCCGGAATGAATAATCGTGATTGTGGTAACCGAATTTCAGGCCCGCCTTTCTTACTTCTTCGCCAACCACATTGAACTGATCGGCAATCTTTTTCCACTCGTCCCACGTTTTTTGCGGACCGATGTGCGGGCAAAGCAAGTACGATAATCCGGCTCCCTGCGCCATCTCTATACTTTTCTTAATCTCGTCGGGCTTATCGGCCTGTGCTCTATAATTGAAGTGAGTGCTGATCATCTTCACGCCCAGTCCGTCAAGAAATGATTTCATTTCTTTGGGTTGCAGGCCCCACAAAAAGCCCTGTGGTCCGCTGAAACTCTCGAACTGTTTATACCCCATTTGAGCCAGTTGCGTCATAACACCTTTTGGATCTTTTGGCATCACGTCGCGGGCGCTATAAAGCTGGACACCAAATGGACTGATGTTTTTGGCGGGTGCGCTGGTGAATACATTGGCCATCGACTCGGTTTGGCTCAGCGCGAACGTACCGGCTGTTAGCAGAGCAGACTGTTTTAAGAAACTGCGTCGTTGCATAGGTTGAAAAAATGTTTTCGGGTTTGAAACGTAAAGATAGGGACTAAGAAGGGAGAAATGAGAGGAGAGGGAGAAGGGAAAACGAATGAGTCGATAATTAATCCCTTTCGTCCTCCTCATCCCTTTCTTCCCCTTTCTCCCCGCTTACTACGTATCTTTGCAGCCTTTCCCGCATACGAATGACATTTTCGAAACTATATTTACTAGCCGGTCGCGATGAGGCAGTCCGGCGATTTCACCCCTGGGTTTTCTCAAGAGCGATTAGCCATTTTGACGGTGACCTGAACGATGGCGACGTGGTTGAGGTGTTCGATAGTAAAAATAAATACCTCGCCACCGGTCATTATCATAACGGGAGTATTGCGGTACGTATCTTCTCGTTTGGTGCTACTGCCGGTGGTCCTGTTACGCCCGATTTACCCTACTGGACGCAGAAGCTAACGCATATTCGAAGCATCCGTCAAGCCATTGTAACGGGTGAGACGAACTGCTACCGACTTGTTCATGGCGAGGGCGATGGCTGCACGGGCCTCATCCTGGATATATACAATGGCGTTGCTGTATTGCAGGCACACTCTATTGGTATGCATCGTGAACGGGATATTATTACCGAAGCATTAAAAGCCGTTTTCGGTAATGAACTGAAAGCGGTCTATGATAAAAGTGCCGATACGGTACCCGATGAATACGGGTCCACCGTAACAAACGGCTATCTCTTTGGTCGGACACCCGTACCGCATCCGGTAAATGAAAACGGCAATACATTTCTGGTTGACTGGATAACGGGTCAGAAAACGGGTTTTTTCCTTGATCAGCGCGATAACCGGGCACTGCTGGCTAACTATGCCCAGGGCAAGAACGTATTGAATGCCTTTTGCTACTCGGGAGGTTTCTCTGTCTATGCGCTGGAGGCTGGTGCTAAGTTGGTTCACTCGGTCGATGTATCGCAGAAAGCAATCGACCTGACCAATCAGAATATAGCCGCCAATTTTGGCGACAATGAAACAAGGCATGAGGCTTATGCCGAAGACGTTATGCACTATTTGAAAGCGCATGACCATAAATACGACGTAGTGGTGTTGGACCCACCGGCTTTTGCCAAGAGTTTATCGGCGCGACATCGGGCGGTTCAGGGCTACAAGCGCTTAAATGCGGAAGGTTTTCGTCGGGTAGCGAAGGGAGGTATTCTTTTTACATTCTCCTGTTCGCAGGTGGTGGATCGGGAGTTGTTTTATAATACGATTGTAGCGGCTGCTATTGAAGCTGGGCGGCAGGTCCGCGTTTTGCACCATTTGAGCCAACCCGCGGATCACCCCGTTAGTTTGTTTCATCCGGAAGGTGGCTATCTGAAAGGATTGGTATTGTGGGTAGAGTGATTTTTTGCGACGGCAACGAAGTAAAGACGGGGCATTTGTCGCTTAACGAAATGCCCCTGTTGGTTGTTACGCTAAAACAGCAATCGTGATTATACTTTAATTACTGTTTTAGAGTAAGATTAATTGCTTTACGCTAATTTTGGGTCGCAACCGTTAGGCACGGTCCTGTACCGGCCGTTAAGGGCTTGGTCAATCCTTTCGTATAACTCGATTACATACATAGCTACTTATGGCTGAATTAATCCGAATGCCCAAGATGAGCGACACAATGACCGAAGGCGTCATTGCGGAGTGGCACAAGAAAGTGGGCGATAAAGTAAAATCCGGCGACGTACTGGCCGAAGTTGAAACCGATAAAGCCACCATGGACCTCGAAGCCTATGACGAAGGGACCTTGCTGTATATCGGAGTTGAAAAAGGGGCATCTGTTCCTATTGATGGCGTTTTAGCTGTAATCGGAGCCGACGGCGAAGATTATCAGGCTTTGCTTAACGGGTCTAGTGGAGGAAGCCAGGATGCTCCCGCTCCGGCAGCTCCGAAAGCAGAAGCGGCTCCTGCACCTACGGGTTCGACCAGCAGCGAAACGGAAACCAAACTGCCCGACCCAAAAGCGGTGGCTGCTGCCCCGGCAGAAAATGTTAATGCGTCGATCATTCGGATGCCGAAGATGAGCGACACTATGACGGAAGGAACCATTGTTGCCTGGCACAAAAAAGAAGGCGATACGGTGAAATCCGGCGATGTATTGGCCGAAGTCGAAACCGACAAAGCCACCATGGATCTCGAAGCCTACGAAGAAGGTACGTTGCTCTATATTGGCGTAAAAGAAGGCGCATCGGTTGCCGTCGATGACATTATTGCTGTCGTTGGTGAGAAAGGCGCGAACTTCAAGGTTCTGCTGGATGGTGGCGGAAGTGCGCCAGCACCTGCCGGCCAGGAGGCTGCTACAAGCGAAGGTGGCAGTGCAACAGCTCAGCAAAATCCACAGGCTGACGTCCCCGCTAATGCCGATACCGATTTATCGTATGGTGGTGGCGCAGGGGCTGTTTCAGAATCGAATGGCCGGGTAAAAGCCTCGCCATTGGCTAAGCGTATTGCTGAAGACAAAGGCATTAATTTGGCGCAGGTTCATGGTAGCGGTCCCGAAGGACGTATTGTAAAGAGTGATGTTGAGTCGTTTGTTCCGAGCCAGGCCACGCCGGGTAAAGCAGCACCTGCTGCCCCAGCCGCTCAGCCTGCTGCTCCCGCGCCTTCTGCTCAGTCGACGCCAACGCCAGCTCCTGCCCCAGCACAACCTGCTCCGACGCCAACGGGCGAGTATGAAGATGTTCCGGTTAGCCAGATGCGCAAGACAATTGCCCGTCGGTTGAGCGAGAGCCTGTTTACTGCTCCCCATTTCTACCTGACCATGGAAATCAACATGGACAAGGCAATGGAACTGCGTGGCACGGTCAATGGACTTAGCCCGGTTAAGGTATCCTTCAACGATTTCGTGATCAAAGCGGCCGCCTTAGCGCTGAAACAGCACCCAAATGTTAACTCATCGTGGTTGGGCGATAAAATCCGCAAATACAAATACGTTAATATCGGTGTAGCTGTGGCGGTTGACGAGGGTTTACTTGTGCCGGTAGTACGTAATGCCGATCAGAAAACGCTGTCGACCATTTCGGGTGAAGTAAAAGAATTGGCCGGTAAAGCCAAAGACAAGAAACTCCAGCCGAAAGAATGGGAAGGCAGTACGTTCTCCATCTCGAACCTTGGTATGTTCGGCATTGAGGAGTTCACGGCGATCATTAATCCACCTGACTCCTGCATCCTGGCCGTAGGTGCCATTAAGCAGACAGTGAAATTTGAAGGCGATGTAGCCAAGCCAACGAACGTGATGAAAGTGACGCTCTCCTGTGATCACCGTGTAGTAGACGGTGCAACGGGATCGGCTTTCCTGCAAACCGTGAAGCAACTGCTTGAAGACCCCATGCGGATGCTGGTGTAAATATGGTTTTACGGTATTCGGTTTACGGTGGCTGACGCGTAGTTGCTTTCGCGTCAGCCACCGTAAACCGAATACCGTAAACATAAAAAAGGCCCGTCCTAGATAATCCAGGACGGGCCTTTACTTTATAAAAAAGCGAAACTTAAACCGTTGCTGGTTCCAGTGCAGCTTGCAGCTTTTGCTCCAGTACGTTCTTGGGAACGGCACCAATTACTTTATCCACTAACTGCCCATTTTTGAAGATCATCAGCGTTGGGATACTGCGGATACCAAATTTCGCAGGGACTGAAGAGTTTTGGTCAACGTCCATTTTCGCGATTGTGGCTTTCCCTTCGTATTCACCGGCGAGTTGTTCAACAACGGGCCCGATCATTTTACAGGGACCGCACCATTCGGCCCAAAAATCTACTAAAACGGGTTTGTCGGAATTTATAAGTTCGCTAAAGTTAGCGTCTGTTGCTTCTACGGCATGTGATCCTGCTGCCATGATTGAAATGAGTTTATTAGTTGAACTTGTTTCATCCACATAAACCGTTTTCAACCCGATTAGTTCCGAAATTTATGCCACCTTACACGTAACACCTTTCTCTATTATCTATGATAGATTTTAGACAGTATTCAATCGAAAAACTGTAGTTTTGGGACTTTAGCATCATTTAACGGAATGCTACGCTCCTTAGAAATTCATAACTATCGTAATCTGCGTCACCTCTCAATTGAGCGGTTAGGACGTGTTAATTTGTTGTTAGGGAAGAATAACACTGGTAAGACATCAGTATTAGAAGCTGTTGCCGTGCACATTAATCGCGGTAGTGTTGATTTTCTTTTACAATTGCTTGGCGAGAGAGGGGAAAATTATATTCGGACTGAAAATACAGATCGTCGAAGTTCCGAAGTAACCAAGGAAGTAACTATTCTTAAAACACTTGCTGCTTTATTTACGGGAAGACAGGCTCAGTTCAATCAACCTAGTTCTATACTGATTGGAGAACAGGATAATACTTTGTTTGGTATAGAACCTGCCTCAAACAATCGAACTGGATTGCGATTCGTTCGCTTCTTAGAAAAATATGATTATTTAGATGCTGATGAGACATCGTCAGGTCCCGCACGTCGGAAGCGAACAATATTGCCTGATGACACGGATGATCCAGAAGCTATTTTAGGAGTTGAAGTGCGAGCTAATCAATTTACAACAATTATTCCATTTAGGAATATTGAGCGTACATCTCGTGGGGTAAGCTCAATTCAACTATCCCTTTTCGAAGATCGTTTGGCTGATTATCAATTTGTTAAAACAAAAAATATCGAGAGAGATATAAACGGAACGCTTTGGGATAAGATTGCACTCACTGAGAGTGAAGACGAAGTAGTTAATGCCCTAAAAATAATTGAGCCGAATATTGATAGAATTACATTTCGTAACGAGCGCGAACGTGAACGCGTACCAGTAGTAAAACTAAAATCATCAAATGATGTCGTTCCTTTAAGGGCAATGGGCGACGGTATAAATCGAATCCTGACGATCATCTTGGCAATGGTCAATTGCGAAAATGGTTATTTATTAATTGATGAGTTTGAAAATGGTCTACATTATTCCGTTCAGGAACAACTTTGGGAAGTTATTTTTAGTGTAGCTAAACGGCTCAACATTCAGGTGTTTGCTACTACCCACAGTTATGATTGCATTGATGCGTTTTCTGCTGTCTTGAATAGTGGTAGACATCACAAAGAGTCTGGTTATATGATTCGTCTTGATAATTTTGAAGGTGATATTGAGGCAACGTTGTACGATGCTGACGAAATCCAAGCTACAACCCGCGTTCACGTTGATCCTCGATGAGTACTTATATTAACCGTAGCAAATGGCCAAAAAAACTATTGGTTGAGGGTAATGATGATTTACATGTCATTGCTAATATTCGAGAGTCTTATCAACTGCTTGACAACTTCGAAATAATTGACTGCAAAAGCGTTAGTAATATAAAGCCAAGTTTACTATCTTATTTAAAGACTAAGGTAGACATAATTGGTGTAGTCGTAGATGCTGATGCTGATACCGAAAATGTAGATGATGCTTTAAAAGCTCGCTGGGATAGCTTACGAGACGCCCTAGTTGCGCAAGATTATGTAGTACCAGAGAATCCTGCTCCTGAAGGAACGATCATACCAGGTACAGTGCGGAAACCTAAGATTGGTATCTGGTTGATGCCTGATAATATTCAGAAGCCGGGTATGCTGGAGCATTTTGTAGCAACTCTTATTCCACCTGATGATCAGTTAAAACCAATTGCAGAAGAAATCTTAACGAAGATCGAAACTGATCGGTTAAATAAATACAAGACTATTCATTCTAGTAAGGCCTTAATTCATACATGGCTAGCTTGGCAAGAAGAGCCCGGAACACCAATGGGTTTGTCAATCACAAAGACGTACTTGAAACATAATTCTGAACTGTGTCAGCGCTTCATAGTGTGGCTGGATGCCTTATTTAACACTCAATAAAATTACCGTTCACTAAATATATCCGTACAATATAATGTTCAGATATTGATAAATGTAGCCCCTTAATCTACATTTAAGCATGACAGGTGATTTTGACTTTCTCGGCACGCTCCGACGCGATAATTCACGAACGTATAAGCTGCTCTATCCCGACCCCCGGCTTGGCTTGGTGGTTATGTGGCTCTACGATAAGTATCTAAGTGGTGCCTTTCCAAACAAGACATTTAAAGAAGACACAATTAATCAGGCATTCCGTGAATTATTTGGGCACAAGCGGCAGCAACAGCAGGATTATGCTGATAATATCAGCGACTTGAACGAGTTTTTTCTGCGGTATGATGAACAGCTTCAGGTCTACTCGCTAAAAAATTATGCCATCGAGTTTTGCCAGCGAGCATATGAGGTTCTTCTTAATACGTTTAACCCTACTCAGATTGAGCAGATTTGTGCCAAGTTGCGTCGTGACCTCGAAGACGCTAAATCGCTGGAACGATATAAGTTCTGGTTTGAAAATAACTTACCCGCTTTTCAACCTCAGCTCAAAGGCCAGGTTGATTTTTTAGAACGGCAAATTCAGGAATCGGTCGATGAGTTAAGAAAACATGCTCACCGAAGTGACGCATCTATCCAACAGGCACTTGAACAAGTTGTCACGCGGCTTAATGAAATACGTGAACAAAATAAAGAGTTAACGGCTGCCTTTCATGAAATTGATCGCATTAAGGTGCACCTTGATGAACTTCAATCAAAAAACCAATGGCCTTCTCTTCAAGAGTCAATTGATAACGCATTCGTCTTTTTTGCCGAAATGCTACGTGATCTACGAATTGTTGATCGGCGGATTGACCGCATTCAACCTAAGCTAAGGCAACTTTTCGGAACCCTTAACCAACCCTTGTTTAACGGGCGAGTTGAGCGGTTTCTCCGCCACTTATTAGTTAAAAGCGAGATGGTTCGGGACAATTTAGGTCGCCGTCAGCTTCAGTTGCCAGAACATATACCTTCGCTGCTACTACATATCAGCACACCTTCATTGCCTATCATTGAGCGAAAAGAATTTCCGGTAAAACGCCTTACACGCTCTCAAAAACCACCAGAAAGTCTGGAAGGACGTCGGAAAGCATTTATAAGTTCAGCCAGACGCATTCAGCAACAAAGCGTGGTGGAAGGTTGGGTGACTCGTTTTGAGAAGTTGGTCCAGTGGCAGGGAAAAGCTGAGTTTGCTCCTTTTTTCCAGATAATATTAACAGAAGCAAACAACGATGTTGATTTAGCGGTGCGGGTTGCGTATAGGGTATTCCGTCAGTTTACCAATAATATCCGCTACGACCTCATTGTTGATAAAGAGACACTTATTGAATATAAAGCTCAATTCCCGCTTTCATCATGGCAGATGACCGTACAAAAACGGCAAATGGATACGCCTTCCTAACCACAACCGAAGCCGAACGGGTGTTCGGAAAGTTAGATTATGCGCTTAAAGACGGATTACATATTCAGGAAAAACTGCATCCTGACTTCTATTTCTTTGTAGATAAAAACCACCCTGACTTGTCCACCTATTATGAAAAGTTATTTGAAGTAAAGCTGGAAAAAAGTCAGAACGGTTCGGATCACTATTTCTATCTTGACTTTATAGAAGCCAATTCACGGGGGAAGATCGTTACCGAACACCGATATTTCCTAGCTTCCGAGCATGTTATCGTTGCTTTCCTGCTTTACAAAGTAATCTACAATGATTTGCAAATTGAGCTTGATTCGGTGAAACGCTTCCAGAAAATGCTCCGCGAAGAATACGAAGATCTGAAGCCGTTGATTTATGAGAAACTGGCCCAAGTGACTCGTAAGAAACCCAGTGACATGGATGACGAAAAATTGAATGGGATAGTTTTATCAGCCATGCGTGAATTTGGTCGTATTGGATGGATACTGTTAGAAAATGACTACTTCGAAACATTACCGGCCTTTGGACGACTAACGCTTGTTTATGGCGACCCAATTAATATGATTGGCCGGTGGCAGGTCGCCGAATAATTCGATTTTATGAAAGACTTTCCACGCCTTTATAGTCTACATACGCTTAATATTCGTCATCATCAGAATGCGGATTATCTATTCCATCAATTACGCACAGACTTCATTGGCGAAAGCGGAGCTGGTAAGAGCATTATCGCTGACCTGTTACAGTTAATTTTTGTTGGTCCGCGTGAATACCGTTCTGCCACTCAGTCTTTAGACGATGAGCGCAAGCCCAAAACGCTATTACTACCAGGTGAACTAGTAGGGCACGCTTTTCTGAACATTGAAACGGCTGAAGGGGAATATGTGGTCATTGGTGTTCAGATCGAAGATGTGCATCATGGCGTCCGCCTGTTCATTGTCCAGCAGGGCTTTGAATTAGATGATCTAAGCCAACTTACGCCATTTACTGATCCAATCTCAATTAAGGACGTGTTGGTGGACAATGATGTGCTCCCTCTTTCAGAGTTGGCTAATCACCTTGAAAAAAGAGGCCTTCTGGTAAAACAATATCCATCAACGAAGGCCTATCATGCGCTACTGTATCGAAATGAGTTGTTGCCTTTCGATTTGGCATCCAGCGAGCATTCATTAAAAACATACGCGAAAATCATTCAGGCTTTTTCTCGCCGTAAATCGCTTGACCCTAAAAAGTCTAAAGAACTAATTGAGTTTCTGTTTGGCAATGATAAAGGGCAGGAAAACTACAAGCAGTATGAAGACCTGATGCGGTCTGTTGAACGAGATGATGATGACTACAGGTTAAATCGAGCTGAAGTTGAGCGAATTAAAGAAAAGGAAGCGGCTTTACAAGCACTTCGTACCACTCAGAAGCGGTTTCTGGAAGCGAAGCACATCTATAATCTGGCATTGCTCCAGGATGCATATGAACGACGTCGGTTGACGAAGCAAAAGCTGTATAAAGCGTTTGAGAACTATACAACCTCGGCTCGGACAATGGAACACTGGCAAACATACTGTCAGGAGCAACACAGCGATTTTGAAAAGCAGGAAACACCTTTATTACTAGCAGAACAGGAAGCTTTAGCGGTATATACGGAAAAGCACCAGCCTTTCAAACACATACAAAAAGTCGATGAATGGCTGAAACGTTGGGATGGTGTTGCTGAGAGCTTACCCCAGCACTTCAGACAATACAAGGAAGCGAAGAATATTCGGGAAGCTTACCAGAAGCTAAGTGAAGTTTTTACTGATAAGCACCAATGGGAAGAGTTTGAGCAATCAGGTTGGGCAAACGGCTGGGAAATAGGCCATTCATGGTCCGAGAAAAAGCTTATTGAGTTAGAAAACTCAATTCAGGATGCAGAGGACTTACGTGACTTTAAAGATGTAAATGATCCACTTACATTATGTCATTGGGCCTATCATTACGAGCATGATTTTGACTTGTATGAAGTCAGCGTCTTCATGGGGCTTATGCCCTTATATCAAGTAAGGCCACCTAATCCAGAAACAGGAAGCGAATATCTTTCCAATCCTGACGAATTATTTTCATATGTCAAGCAAACGCAACCCGAAAAGTATAGCGATGGTTTTTATGTAAGTTTCAATGGGTTATCAAAGTATTTTCGGTTCAGAGATGACGTTTTGGATAAACTCAATACGCCGAATAATAGACAGTCATTTCTGCAAAAGCAAAGCGATGATTCAATAAAGTTTTTGCAAAAGATTAAGTCTGAGTGTAATCGAATTAAAACCTTACGTGGTCAAATAGACAAATTAGGTGAATGGAAGATCGACATTCTGAACGCTTATGCAAAGAGAGATAAGCATTGTGATGTTGAAGAATATTTACCATTTCATATCAGTCAGGAAGAATTCGATACCTGCTGTAACTCTTACACAAACCGAGAGAGTATCAAAACAGCTCATGATGCGGCTAACAGTGCATATGAAGCGGCTCGAAAAAGTTTACAAACCCTCAGAACCAATATTTCACTATTAGCTAGTCATACTGTGGATTATGAGGCTCTTAACACACCATATACCAATACAGCTAGTCTTGTAGAGCAGTACATTCGCGAGCACGTCAACGATTTTGTACAGCCGATCTGGGAAGCTCCTCAAACCGACTTCCCTTTCACTGCCAATTATCAATCGGTAAGATGTGCTCTGCGTACCAGACAGCAATACATGTTATCTAGTAGTGAATGGGATAATTTGTTCGAAACCTGTAAACAGGCCAAAAAGCATTATGACACTGTTGCAGATAGATATGAAAGCTTGTATGGCAAACTACCGTCGCTACCCATTGAACAAGAATTAGGAGGTCTTGAACAGTGCCAGAGCCGCTACACGAAAGCAGAGTCGCAATATGAGTCGGAGTATTGGCGAGTTGCTGAAAAATTCTTAGGCGATTATGCCCTTGAGTTAGAAAACACCTACGATTACTTAGTACTTGTCAATTACTTATTCCCCAAACTGCTAGACGACAGCAGTGCTAATGAAGAAGCTGCCTTGATTCGTATCACGCAACGGCTTACGGAAGTGCTTAATCACATACGCAATCTTAACAAGCGTCGACTGAATCAGATTAGTGAGGTTTTAGGCGGGGTAGTTGAAGATTGGCGTGAATTAGGGAGTAACTTAAGAAGAATAGGGCGATTTTTTGAAGATTCAAGACATCATATTACAGGTGGTCACCGGGTTAAATTGACGCTGGATGGCTCTTTGACCTTTCCGATCAGATGGATTAATGACTTCAGACAGGAGTTAGCTACTTCAAATGATTTCGCGGATCAGTTTATCGATCAGATTACATTCAAAGAGAAGATAATAGCCGCTTTTAAGGCTTGTAGTGGTGTACGTAATTTTACTCCAGACATTCCTGAGCTGCTGAATCCAAACTCGTATTTGAAGTTAGATTTCAGTATTGTTTCAGTCAACGATAGCGGAAAAACCAATGATGGTAGTACGGGCCAAACGTATGCGGCTATAGCCTTGCTCTGTATAGCTCGTTTGTCGCTCATTGGTCGTGTGCGTAGAAAGGGGATTCGCTTCATGCCCATTGACGAAGCCGAAGGACTTGGCTCAAACTACGATATGCTGTACGACATTGCCCGAAACAATGATTACCAATTGATTTCAATGTCCATAAACTTAGTTGGGCCATTTAAAGAGGGCAGTCAGTACGTACACATGCTGCAACGTGACTTAGATTCACCAGATCCAATCAATTATACTCCATATTCAATCTTCAGTCAGGCTGATTTGGATGAGTTGTTAGATAATACTAATTCTGGTGATTGGCAGAATGATGTTGAAGCTGATGATGAACCCAATCAAAATTCTATAACAAGCGAAGATATAAATAGTAGCGAAGAAACAGAAAGAACTGAATTTGACGATGACTCCGACTAAGATCAAGAAGAAGACGAAGAAGAGCCTACCGCTTGATCACCGATATAACTTCACATGGCCACATTATCGGGCGTTACGGCAGTTGTATACTGATGGGCAAACTAATCTAAAGATTACTAGTAATGGCTTTATCAAGCAACGATTAATTAGTGGCAAAGCTTGGGTTCAGCCAAAGTTACATGCTGCTGAAGGCTATTATATACCAGAGTATTTACGGTCAGAATACAATACGTGGTACGAGGAAAACTACAAAGAGCGTATCAACCAATTCCAGCAGTTCTTTTGTAAGCATGACATACCTGATGAAGGAACCCATCCATATCGTTCCGAAGATATAGATTCCTTAATGGCCATTGCTGCTTTAAAAGAAGATATTCTTAGAGATTTCGAAACTTACTCTCTTAACAGTTTCTCGAATCAATTTTTCAAGAATAAAGGTGCTAAGTATCTAGGTGATCATGAATCATTAAAAAAAGCTGTAAAAGCTATTTTAAAAACTGATCGTACATTTCCTGGAGAAAATCCTAAGGATAATCAGTGGCGTTTGGCTATTGAATGTGATGAGGCAGAGGTACTCGTACTATGCGAAAATTACCATTTTCTGCGTCTACCCGAAATGGCTCGTAAATTGCGCGTAGATCTATGGTCAATCGGTGGAAACAACATTGCAGCAATCGACAGAATACCTAATCACAAAATTCAATTGCCCTTGTATTACTCTTGTGATTGGGATCAGGCAGGTTTGGAAATATACTCCAGAGTCAAGGCCAGGTTGAAAGCAAAAGGCTTCAATATTCAACTGCTATATCCATCTGCGGCAATAGACAAGTATTTGCCTGTAAACTCAGAGAATCACAAAAGTGAATGGAAAAGGGATAAACCTTACTGTGGACTAAATCTCAGCGATTTTTCTATTGAAGACAAAACATTGATTCAACAGTTGATTAAGGCTGACCAATGGATTGAAGAAGAGTCTAATGATTTAGGTTTAATGCTAGAACGATTTAGAAGTCCAGAAGAATAATCCTACGCCACCTTACACGTAACACCTTCAATAGCTTCCAGTGCCCGCAGGAAGGAATTGGCGGGTGAGACTTTCAGCGTTCGGGACTGCAAACTGACTTCGATACGCTCGGTATGATCCACTACGTTAAGGGATAACGTACAGGTGCCGGGGTGAGCGTTCACAAGCTCGTTGATTTTAGCGACGAGTTGCGCATTCAGCGAGTCGATGGTTAAAGATACACGCAATTCCTTGCAGAACTTTTCGCGCATGTCGTTCAGCAACCGGATGCTCGTTGGCTTAAACTCCAGTTGCTCCGAGCCCCATTTGTTTTGGGTCTTGCCCGTAATGTGCAGGAATCGCCCTACTTCAATGTATTGAACAAGCCGGACGTAGTCGTCGCCGAAAAGAGCCATTTCAAGCGAACTGTTGTAATCTTCAAATTTGAAGATACAGAATGGATTACCACTTTTTGTGATACGCATTTGCACCGCCGACACAATGCCGCCAACTTTAATTTCAGGCTGTTTCGTCTCGAAAATGTTCGCTAACGTAGTGTTGCAGAAGCCATCCATTTCGAGCTTGAACTCGTCGAGTGGGTGTCCGGTGATGTAGAAGCCAACTACATCCTTTTCAAATTTGAGTTTTTCGATCTGATTCCACTCCGTAACGGTAGGCGCCTTGGGTCGGTTAAGCATGGGTTCACCGCCCATCATGGCCCCAAACAGGGACTGTTGGGCTGCCGCTTTCTCGGCGTGATAGTTGTTGGCGTACCGGATAATCTTATCCAGAAAGGGCGACGTATCGCCTTCGCCCATCTCGAAATATTGCGCCCGGTGGTACTCGTCAATGCTGTCAAAAGCACCTGCGTAGGCCAGCGATTCCCACGTTTTTTTGTTCACCGTTCGGAGGTTGACCCGGATAGCGAAGTCGAAAATATCTTTAAAGGGTCCACCTGCTTTACGTTCTTCAATGATGGCTTCTACGGCGGCATCGCCAGCACCCTTGATGCCACCTAGTCCAAATCGAATTTCTCCTTTTTTGTTGACCCCGAAAAAGCGTTCCGATTCGTTTACATCTGGCCCAAGAACGGGAATATTGATATTCTTACATTCCTCCATGAAGAACGTAATCTTGTCGATAGTGCCCAGGCAGCTTGTTAAAACGGCCGCCATGTATTCCGCACGATAATGGGCTTTGAGGTAAGCCGTCTGGTAAGCGACGAAAGCGTAGCAGGTCGAGTGCGATTTGTTGAAGGCATACGACGCAAACGCTTCCCAGTCGGTCCAGACTTTCTCGCAGACTTTCAGCGGTAGGTTATTGGACGCACAACCATCCATAAACTTGCCCTTCATTTTGTCGAGCGTTGCTTTGTCCTTTTTCCCCATCGCTTTCCGCAGTACGTCGGCGTCACCTTTAGTGAAATTGCCGAGCTTCTGCGACAGCAGCATCAACTGCTCCTGATACACTGTAATCCCATACGTATCAGCCAGATACTCTTCCATTTCTGGCATGTCGTATTTGACTTCTTCGCGACCATGTTTCCGGTTAATGTAGTTGGGAATGTAGGCAATCGGGCCAGGCCGGTAGAGGGCATTCATCGCAATGAGGTCACCGAAACGGTCAGGCTTCAGGTCTTTCATATGCTTTTTCATGCCGTCGGATTCAAACTGGAAAACGGCGTTGGTTTCGCCCCGCTGGAAGAGTTTATAGGTTTCTTCGTCGTCCAGCGGAATATCATCGATATCCGTTTCAACACCGTTGATAAAAAATCCACCATGGTTTTGCCTGATGAGCCGCAAACATTCCTTAATGATTGTCAGGTTGCGCAGACCCAAAAAGTCCATCTTGATGACGCCCGCATCTTCAATAACTTTACCTTCATACTGCGTGATAATCAGGTTCGTATCCTTGGAGGTTGACACTGGCACAATGTCCGATAAGTCGCTGGGCGCAATGATGATTCCGGCAGCGTGCAGGCCTGTGTTACGTACTGTACCTTCGAGCTTTCGGGCCTGCTTGAGTACCGCCGACACCTTTTCGTAATCGACAATCCGCATAGCCTGAGCCGCACTGCGATCCCCTGATTCGAGCGCCCGCATTCGCTTCACGTTATCCAGTTCCTCCGGCTGAATAACGTTCGACAAACCACCCGGCCCTTCGAGGGGGTCCTCGAAAATGCGTTTCAACGTCATGTTGTAGGTCGGCTTGTCGGGCACGAGTTTCACGACGGCGTTGGCATCCTGAAGGGGCAAATCCATCACCCGCGCTACGTCCTTGATGGACGATTTCGACGCCATGGTACCATACGTAACGATCTGCGCTACCTGCGACTTGCCGTATTTCTGCACAACATAATCAATCACTTTCTGCCGACCTTCATCGTCAAAGTCAGTGTCGATATCGGGCATCGACTTCCGGTCGGGGTTCAAGAACCGCTCGAACAGTAAGTCATATTTGATGGGGTCGATATTGGTAATACCCGTGCAATACGCCACCGCGCTACCAGCCGCCGAGCCACGACCGGGCCCAATCATGACGCCCAAATCGCGACCCGCTTTGATAAAGTCGGCCACAATCAGGAAGTACCCGGCGAATCCCATCGTTTTGATGGTAAAAAGCTCAAAATCAAGGCGTTCCTGAATGTGCGGCAGAATGTCAACGTAGCGTTCTTTGGCGCCTTCGTAGGTTAAGTGGCGCAGGTATTCCCACTGATTCAGTACGTCGTCGGTATGCTGCTGAAACTCCTGAGGAATCGGAAAGTTGGGCAGCATGATGTCGCGCTTCAGCTTCAGCGTTTCCACCTTGCCAACGATCTCATTGGTATTATCGATGGCTTCGGGGAGATCGTGGAAAAGTGTGGTCATCTCCTGCGTGTTCTTGAAGTAGAACTGATCGCTGAAGAAGGCGAAACGCGTATTTTTAGGCATCACATCATCGTCGCTGAAATCCTTCATCGACGGGGTGCTTTGCTTTTCGTTGGTGTTCACGCACAGCAGAATATCGTGCGCTACCCAATCGTCCTGATCGACGTAGTGCGAATCATTGGACGCGATAATTTTGACGTTGTATTTCCGGGCGAACTTGATCAATACCTCATTGGCTTTGATCTGATCGGGAATCTCGTGGCGCTGTAACTCAACGTAGTAATCCTCGCCGAAACGGTCGAGCCACCACTTAAACTCAATTTCACCCGCTTCCTCACCTTTTTTGAGAATCGTTTTCGGTACAGAAGCGCCGATGCAGCACGTGGAAGCGATCAGACCCTCTTTGTACTTGTCAATCAGCTCCTTCGTAACGCGCGGGTACTTGCCGTAAAGGCCCTCCATGTAGCCCAGCGAGCAGAGCTTTGCCAGATTTTTATAGCCCTGCGCGTTCTTGGCCAGCAAGAGCTGATGGTAACGAACGTCTTTTTTCTCTTTCGTAAACTGCTTGATCGTATGATCTTCCACTACGTAGAATTCGCAACCCACAATCGGCTTGATGCCCTGTTTGCTGGCTTCGGCCACGAATTCAAATACGCCAAACATATTGCCGTGATCAGTGATGGCAACGGCAGGCATGTTGTCGGCTTTGGCCTTCTTAATCAGCTTTTTAATGTCCGCCTGACCATCGAGCAGCGAGTATTGAGTGTGGCAGTGGAGATGAGAGAATTGCATAGGTTTCGCAGATTACCGGCTTAAAAATAGCCACTTTCGGCGGGTTACGGGTAAGGAAGAAGCGAGAATTTTAGTAAGAATTCGCTAACGAGTTGATGGTGAAAGGGAACCTAGCTCAACTTACAAAAGCTAATGACTGACTTATGAAAGATTTATGAGAAACTTATAAACCCTATTCTTCAACATATGATTTTGACAAAACAACGAAATCAGAAATCACATGCAAACTCAACGCACATTGAATCCAGCTGAACTGGAAACGCTTAAAGATAAAATCAAGGATATCCGCATTGCCATGTTGACAACGCTTGAGCCAGATGGTGATTTTCACACAAGACCTATGGCAACGCACGAGATAGAGGCCGATGGTACGATGTGGTTCTTCACATACGATAACTCGAATAAAGTAAACGAAATTCGGCAAAACGATCGCATTTCGCTTGGCTTTGCGGATCCTGATTCGGAAGTATTCGTGTCCACATCCGGGTATGCCGAAGTGGTGAAAGACCAAGCCAAAATCGATCAGTTGTGGAGTGACATGTTAAAAACATGGTTTCCCAATGGAAAAGACGATCCCAACCTTGCCTTATTGAAAGTTACTACCCATGCCGGCGAATACTGGGATCGGCCGGGCGGGAAAATGGTAAAATTATTTGAGATGGCGAAAGGAGCTTTGACGGGAAATACCGACAAAACGGGCCGTAACGAAAAGTTCGGCGATGAGCCACAGTAGTAAGTTTACGCTTTAGGAACGGCGCTGATAAGGTGGCACTTTGCCCACTTTTCCAGCGCCGTTTTGTGCTTTTACAGGTGGCTTGATTTCATCCAATCAGTCGTTTTAACGCAAACTTTTTCATCTTATCTTTTTCGCCAGCTACGGTATTTGCAGCCAGTTCGCCGAAAGAAGCGCCTTGCTTATAACCATGTCCCGAATCGCCACCCATCACCCAGAGGTTGTCGGCTTCGGGATGGGTATCCAGAATGAAATCGGAGTCGGGGGTGGTGGTATACTGACAAACCCGTTGCTCAATCACGGGCTGATCTATCATTTTTGGAAACCGCCGTTTTATTATGCCCAGCGCCATGTCTAGTTCTTCCGGTTTAGCATACCGGTGATACGTATCAAATCGGTCGGTTACGTTATTATCGGGGGGCGTTAAGCCGACTTTGAACCCGCGCGAATCACTGCCCGGCACGCCAAATGAGCGGAAAGGCCCGGTCATATCCCGGTCCATCCAGGTAGGTAATTTGTTCTCCATTAAGTCAGCCTGGCCGGGTGGCGTGGCGAAGAAAAAGCATAGAGCGCGGGTTACTTTGAGCTTTTTTGTGAGTTCCGGAAAAAGACGTACCAGCCACGGACCACAGGCAAACACAAACTGATCCGCTTCCAATACGTTGCCATTGGCAAGGGTTACTGATGTTGCTCTGCCGCTCTTAATGGATTCCTGCTTCACCTGTTGCTGCACAAACGTACCGCCTTCTTTCAGAAACAGATCAAAAACGGCCTGGCAACCTTTGCGCGCATCCAGATATCCGGCTGTCGGGTCATACAGGACGTGGTCGAGTCCTTCGGTGCCAATCTGTGGCCACCGTTTGACGGCATCGTCCAGACCTACTTTTTCAAGGGGTAATCCTGCCTTTTTATAGATTGAAATGGCCGCTTCCGATTCTGCCTTGCTGGACGGGTAATTGAAGAGTAATAAGCCATTCTGATGCAGCATTTTATGGCCCATTTTGGGCTCGTTTTCTTTCCAGAGGGTCATGGCGCGCATGGCCATATCGACGTAAACGGGGTCGTCGTAATACGCTCGAATCAACCGCGTTTCCCCACCCGAACTCGACTGGTTGTTACCCGCACCAAATTGGTCAACGAGCGTTACAGTATAGCCTTTATGTAGTAAATGCAAGGCCGTCCAGCCGCCGAACGCACCAGCCCCGACGACGACAATTTTGCCATTTTTGGCCGGCTCTTTAATGAACGTAGCAACACTGGCTTGCGCTGAACCGGGTAGGACCGTACCTAATGCACCTAATGCTGTTCCCTGAACACCAAACTTTAATAACTGGCGTCGATTAATACATCCTTTGCTTTCGCTCTGCCCGTCGGTTGCCATGTTGCTGCTGATAAGTGATTGTAAAAGAGAAGAAGGTATTTTATGATTTACCCCCAACCCCCTAAAGAGGGCTTACGTCGAGTATAGTCCAGCAAAGCCCCCTTCAGGGGGTTGGGGGTAAATACGGTTTACTTCATAGACACTCACACCGCGTCTGAAAGCGAGGTGAACGTGAACTCCCGGATTTTCATCGCTGGAATGAGGTAGTTCGTGAAGGAGCCTTCGCTACTGACGACACGCTCTACTTTCCCCAGTGTTTCGAGATTGTTGAGCATGATAACCGGGCTTTCGTTGAAACGAAAGTTCTTAACCGGATGCTTGATTTTCCCGTTTTCGATGTAGAACGTACCATCACGAGTCAGACCGGTAACCAGCAGTGATTGCGGGTCAACGGAGCGGATATACCAGAATTTAGTGACCAGAACCCCGCGCTGTGTGCTTTTAATCAGCTCGTCTAACGTAGCACTCCCGCCCACCATCATGAAATTGGTGGGGGCAGATACGGCCTTTACGCCCTTTTTCTGCGCCCAGAACCGCGAATACGACAGGTTTTTGATAACGCCCTTTTCAATCCAGTTGATTTTCTCCTGCGCCCGGCCGTCCGATCCCCAGGGCGATGCGGGTAGCTCTGTGTTTGTTGGGTCGGAGTAAATCGTAACCCGCTCGTCGACAATACGTTCGCCGAGTTTTGTTTTGCCGCCGGATTTGCTCAGGAACGAACGACCTTCGTCGGCGCTACGGGCATCCAGACTTCGAAACAAGTGTTCCAGCATGACCGCAGCGGCCAGCGGTTCCAGAATAACGGTGTATTTGCCCGGCTCAATCGCTTTGGCACCCACCGAGCCGAGTGCTTTCTGAAGCGCTGTCTGCGTAGCTGATGCCGTATTCAACTTCGAGAAATCGCTGACGCCCTGGGCGGCAAAACCCGAACCGGTTCCATTGTCGGTACGTATCGTGGCGCTGAAATTGATTTTCGTACTCGGATAATAAGCAAATAACCCTTTGCTATTCATCATCGCCGAAAAACCAACGCGGTCTTCCAGATAACCGGCCACGGTTTGCTTTTGCGACCGGGCGATCTGGATACTCTGGGCAATGGCTTTAGCACGATCAACGGCCTGCATATTCGCGGTCGAGTCGAAAAAACCGGTGGCAGGTAGGTAGTTTTGGGGGCCGACGAGACCCACGTATTCGGGATTCTCAGGAGCCAGTTGAGCCAGTTCTTCCGACCGACGTACCACTTTTTCCAGCGATGCATCGTCGAATTCGTCGATGGTGGCCACACCGACTTTTGTGCCAAATGCCGATTGAACTGAGAGGGTTTTATAGACTTTCGAACCGCAGGTCGAGACTTTGTTGAGCGCATACCGGATGTTGCTCCACTCTTCGCCCTGCAAATTGACTTCACACTCGTTGGCTCTGGAATACGTCAACGCCTTCTGTAATAGCGTTTTTGCCTCTGCTTCAGTTAGGATGATTGCCATTTTAGTCTTGTGATTTACGGTTTATGGTATTCGGTTTACGGTGGGCTGACGCCTAAATACTGATGCGTCAGCCCACCGTAAACTGAATACCATAAACCGTAAACTTTTTTAAATTTTCCTTCCCGTATTTATCACATTGACGCCATTGAAACGAGCCGTTGCGCTGCCGTGCGAGACCGCATTGCTCTGGATGGGTTGCCCTTTCCCATCGAAAAATGAGCCGCCTAGCCGGAAATCACGCTCGTCGCACACCTTCACACAAGAGTTCCAGAATTCCTGCGTATTGGACTGATACGCTACGTCCTTGAGCATGCCTGCGATCTGTCCATCCTTGATTTCGTAGGCGAGTTGACCGCTGAATTGAAAGTTATAGCGTTGTTGATCAATCGAATAAGAACTATCGCCGATGATATAAATGCCTTTTTTGACGTCTTTGATCAGCTCATCAACCGACAGTGGTTCTTTGCCAGCCGCCAGCGATACGTTGGCCATGCGTTGAAATTGAACCGTTCCCCAGCTATCAGCGTAGGAGCAGCCCTGCGATTCATTCTCGCCCACAATGTGCACCTGATCGCGGGTGGCCATGTAATTGACCAGAACGCCCTCTTTTACCAAATCCCAGCGCTTGGTCTGAACGCCTTCGTCGTCGTAGCCAACGGCGCCCAGCGAACCAACCTGCGTTTTGTCGGCGAAGAGATCGACTTGTTTGCTGCCGTAATTAAAGTTTTTGCTTTTCCACTTGTCCAACGTAGCAAAGGAGGTTCCGGCGAAATTAGCTTCATAGCCCAGCACACGGTCCAGTTCCAGCGGGTGCCCCACCGATTCGTGAATGGTGAGCCAGGTGTGCGACGGGTCGAGAACCAGATCGTATTTACCGGCTTCGACAGATTTTGCCGAGAGCTTTTGCTTGGCCTGTTTAGCAGCCGCTACGACGTCTTCCAGCATGTCGTACCCTTTGTTGTAGCGGGTCGTGATGCCCGTTACTTTGTCGGATGGATTGACCTGCAAATATTCGTAACCCATTCCCACCGGGGCACTTAACGCATCGCGCGTTTCAAATTTGCCCGTTTTAGGGTCGACAGCGGTTACCGTAAAACCCGGCCATTGCCGATGAACGTCCTGATCGATGTACGAGCCATCCGTAGACGCGAAATACTTCTGCTCATTCACGAAAAAGAACTGCGAGTTCACAAAATTGGCCCCGTTGGTCATGGCGGCCCCGTTGACGGTCATCAGCAGATCCACCTTTTCCTTGATCGGTATTTCAAATGCGTTTTTCTGCATCGGCGTTTTCCAGCTTATTTCCCCGAAACCTTTCTGCGGAGCCAGCCTAACGGGTTCGTCGGACAGCAACACGTTTGCTTTGGCCATGGCCACCGCTTTTTCAGCCGCTTTGGCTAACTCGGTTTCCGTTTTGGCATCGCTAACAGCCGCAAATCCCCAGCAGCCATCCACGATAACGCGGACGCCCACCCCATAGGATTCCGTATTGATGATGCTCTGAACTTTGTTTTCACGGGTGATGATGAACTGATTCAGGTAGCGGCCAATACGTACGTCGGCATAAGACGCGCCTTTCGATTTGGCGGCATTGAGGGCGGCATCAGCCAGGCGTTTTTTTACCGATACATCCAGACCCGGAGCGAGTAGGGCTTCTGCCGAAACCAGGCGGCCGAACGTGGGAAGCTGGGCCAGCATGAGCGCACTGGCACCCTTACCCGCCACCTGCATAAAATCTCGTCGATTCAAGGACATTTCCTGCGTATAGATTTATAACGTATTGATTTGTCGGGCTTCAATTTTAAAGAAGAAAAGGATTTGCCGAACAGGAAAAATTATAATTACGAAGAAAAGTATGTATTTATTTACTTATTCGAAATAAAATTTTAATAAACTACGGTAAATTGTAATCATAATTCTAGTATTTCTTTGAACAATAAAATAATAGTTTGTTTATAGGGTGGACACACTTTCTATCTAACCAAAGATTTTGCCGGGATATGGCCACAGAAAGCCTAGGTAGGGCTATAGTTACTAAGCTGAAAAGCGAGGCAAACGGCTACGTTGTATCATTATCCGATTAAAAAGGAAGATTCATAACAAGAACCAAAAACGAGTGGTTACAACACTAATGCTCAATAGACAGCTTTAGCTACAAGTATAAATCCGTCTATTTTTTTACACTCAACTTATGAAAGGTCAATACATTTTCTCTTCTATTACCCTCGCACTTTTGCTGGGTACGTTGCCGTCTATGGCACAGAATGATTACCAAAATACCGTTAAAGATGGCTTTCCGGTTAATGTTTTCAAGCCGCAGCAAGTTGAAGCTACGGACGCCCGAATAGCGCAACTGAAAGCACCGACTGGTTTTACGGTTACAAAATTTGCCGAAAAAACTGGGAATCCACGTATGCTGGCCGTAGCACCCAACGGTGACGTTTACGTCTCTGATCGGACAAAAGGTACGGTTATGCTGGTACGCGATGCCAACAAAGACGGGAAAGCTGAACTCATTAAGGACGTCGCTCAAAAACCCGATCTGCATGGATTAGCCATACGCGACGGAAAACTGTACATAGCGGCCATTCGTGATCTGTATGTGGCTGATATTAAGGGGGACGGTACGTTGGGTGACCTGAAAACGCTGTATAGCGACCTACCCGACGCTGGACAGCATCCTAACCGAACCATCCATTTTAGTCCCGACGGAAAGCTTTATTTATCGGCCGGAAGCTCGTGCAATGCCTGCGATGAGCGTAATAAAGAGTCTGCTACGTTATTGCAGGTCAATACAGATGGGTCGGGGCGGAAGGTTTTTGCCAAAGGACTCCGCAACACGATCGGATTCGGCTGGCACCCACGTACCAGGGCCTTGTGGGGATTTGATCATGGCATCGACTGGCTTGGCGATGAAGACCAGCGCGAAGAACTGAATGAAATCAAAGAAGGGTCAGATTATGGCTGGCCGTACGTCTATGCGAACGGTAAACTTCCTCCCCATCCACAACCTGCCGGTGAAACGCCTGAACAGTATGCAGCTAAAACCACCAAGCCCGTTCAATTATACGATGCTCATGCGGCACCCTTGGGACTGGTTTTCAATGCCAGTACGACAAACAATTTTCCGAAAGAATACCAGAATGATGCGTTCGTAACCATGCATGGTTCCTGGAATCGCGCCAAACCATCGGGATACAAAATTGTACGGGTACATTTTGATGAGCAGGGGCGGGCAACGAGTATCGAGGATTTTGTTTCGGGCTGGCTGGTCAGTAATAATAAGGAGCAATTTGGTCGGGTTTGTGGTATTGCGCAGCATACCGACGGCTCGTTGCTGGTTACTGATGATGCAAATGGTGTGATTTATCGCGTGGCTTATACAGGACGTGCAAAGGCTCAGTAAGCGCTTGCCTTTGAGGATTTTTAGGGTGGGTTTTAGTGCCTGATACTACGTACGTCTGTCTTCTTTTCGCTGTATGTATATTGGAAAAACCCAATCCGGCGTTTGATAGATAATTTGTCAACGCAAACTATCGACTAAACGAAAACATGGCTAAATCATACACCGTCCGATCATTCCGCCAGCTGCTTCTTGTTATGCTGGTGATAGGTGGTCTAACGACGGCCTGCAAGAAATCGGGCGGCTCCGATCCCGATATTGACCTCCGCGATCAGTACGTTGGTACGTATACCGGTACGTATCGAAATTCAATTTATAACGTCGAAGATTTGTATGACGAGCCGAAAGCCGGAACGGCCACCGCTACGATTACCAAAGGATCGAATCCGAAGGAAATTTATATTCAGCTTGTAACAACAGGTGATCGTACCGGCGACCGTACGCTGAACGTTACGGCCGACTTAGACGGCGTAAATTTTGCCGTTATTGATAAAAATACGGATACAATTCCATTACCCAGGCCCGTAGATTCTGACTATAGCGCCACTGGCGTGTTTGATCCCAATACTAAACTGTTTTCGTACTCTTCGGTAGCACGGGCCACACGCAATGGTGCGCAATACAAGCAGACGTATGAAATTGTAGCAACGAAGAAATAAGTATCTTCGCCTATAATCCTTCAGGTTACTTTTCTCATGAAACGATTTATTCTAACCGGTCTGTTGGCCGGTTTTTTTCTGACTGGCTACGCCCAGTCGCGGGTCACGCAAAGCCCCGTTCTCAAGGAAGCGTCGGCCGAAACCGTTGGTATGAGTACGGCTCGACTTCAACGGATGGATGCTGTTATCAATGAGTACATCGCCAAAGGTCGGCAGGCAGGAGTAAGTGTTTTAATTGCCCGTAATGGTCGAATCGTCTATCACAAAGCCTACGGACAGGACGATATGGCGGCAAAAACACCCCTAAAGCGTGATGCCATTGTGCGAATTGCTTCGCAAACCAAAGCTATCACGAGTATTGGGGCCATGCTGCTGTTTGAGGAAGGAAAATTCCTGCTCGATGATCCCGTTTCGAAATACATACCATCTTTCAGGAACCCGAAGGTGCTGGACAAGTTCAACGAAAAAGACAGCACGTTCACGACCGTTCCGGCCAGGCGCGAGATCACAATCCGGCAATTGATGACTCACACGTCGGGCGTTGGCTATCCGGTTATCGGTAGCAAAGAAATGAATGCGATCTACGCGAAACATAACATCCCAAGCGGTATTGGTACGCCCAATCGCAAGCTCGCTGAGGTAATGAACACCCTCGGTACGTTGCCGTTGGCGCATCAGCCCGGCGAGCGATGGACCTACAGTCTTGGCGACGATGTGCTGGGATATCTTATCGAAATCTGGTCTGGCCAGCCGCTCGACCAGTTTCTGAAAACCCGGTTGTTTGATCCTTTGGGCATGAATGATACGTATTTCTATCTGCCTGCAGCTAAGCAAAACCGGTTGGCCGTCCTCTATACCGAAGATTCGACCAGGATGGTTCGGCGTCAGGCTATGCAATTCGGTATGTCGCCCGATTACCCGAAGGTCAACGGTACGTATTTTTCGGGCGGGGCGGGTCTGTCATCGACGCTGTATGACTACGCTATTTTTCTGCAGATGCTGCTCAATGGGGGCGAATACAACGGTCAGCGATTGCTCAGTCCAACGACAGTTCGGCTGATTACGACCAACCAGATTGGCGAGCTGAATCATGGGCTCGACAAGTTCGGTTTGGGGTTTGGCATTGCCACTGAACGAAGTGCTGCCCGTATGCCCATTTCTACCGGGAGTTTCGATTGGGGCGGCATCTTCGGAACGACCTACTGGGTTGATCCGAAAGAAGGGATTGTAGCGCTGATCTACACCCAAAAATACCCAAATAGCTATGGTGATTTGACCGATAAATTTAAAGTGCTGGTCTATCAGGCCATTACGCAGATGCAGGAACAAAAATGAACCGTAGGGACGGCCCCGCGGGATTTAGCTGATTTAGGGATTAATCTGATTTTTCTTCCAACGAAATCCTGTAAATCCCTAAATCAGCTAAATCCTGGTTCAGACTTTAAGGTACGCCCGCAACTCGGTTGCTTCTTCGGGATTCATGCGGCCAGCCAGGACCAGACGTAGCTGGCGCCGACGTAATGCGCTGACGTAGCGGTCTTTCTCTTCGTCAGTTTCGGGTATAACGGCTGGTACCTCAATAGGTCGGCCGCTCTGGTCAACGGCCACAAAGGTGTAGAATGCACTATTGGTACTGACCCGAATACCCGCCGGAATATCCTCCGCCCACACTTCAATAAATACTTCCATGGAGGAACTGAACGCCCGCGTCACCTGAGCTTTCATGGTAACGATATTGCCCAGCTTGATCGGTTCGGCGAAGGAAACATTGTCGACGGAGGCCGTTACGACAATCCGGTTGGAGTGTTTTTGGGCAGCAATAGCGGCCGCAATATCCATGAAGTGAAGGAGTCGACCACCCATCAAATTATGAAGTGTATTGGTATCGTTGGGTAGCACCATTTCGGTCATAACCGTTATGGACTCGCTGGCACGTTTGGGTTGAGGCATGATTTTTTAGGTATCAGTACCAGTTATCAGTCATCAATACTTTATCGGTTTCTGGTTATTGCTAACTGGTTACTGATAACGGCTAACTGTTCACTTTTCTGCAAACCAACCATTGAAAACCGACATGGGCAAGTGAACCATGAACTTTGCTGAATTTAGGCTGAAAAACCCGTTTGTGCTACGTATTATCTTCACTGTTTCCTTGTAAATTTGTATAATACCTGTAAAAAACAAGACAACGTTTATGGAGAAGTTGGTGAACTATTTCGAGCATATTCCGTCGTTGCACCGAAGTTTGATTCTGGTAGGTGGCATTACTATTTTCTGGCTCATTGAGAGTGCAGTGCCTCTATTTCAGTTCAACTACAAAAAGCTCCATCACGCAGGTATCAATATATTCTTTACGCTGACCACCATTGTCGTCAACTTCCTGCTGGCCTTTATGCTGCTTCAAACCAGTGATTGGGCCGTTCGCCACCAGGTTGGACTGTTGCAGATGATGGCTCTGCCGCTTTGGGCCCAGACTCTTGTCGGATTGCTTGGGCTAGATCTCATTGGCGCCTGGCTGGCTCACTGGACCCAGCATAAGACTAAATTTTTGTGGCGTTTTCACCTGATTCATCATAGTGATACCTACGTCGATACGACAACGGCGAATCGTCACCATCCCGGCGAAAGTGTGGTCCGGTTCGCGTTCACTACGTTGGCCGTGCTTATTGTGGGCGCTCCCATGTGGCTTGTGTTTCTGTACCAGGCGCTTTCGGTTTTGCTCTCGCAGTTTAACCACGCCAATATCGAACTGCCTCGCTGGGCTGACCGATTGCTGGGTCTGGTAATCGTAACGCCCAACATGCACCACGTGCATCATCACTACATACTGCCTGTTACGAATACCAACTACGGCAATATATTTCCATACTGGGACCGGCTATTTGGTACGTATCACGAAATGGCCGGTAACGAGTTGCACTACGGCATCGATACGCATCCTGATGCCCATGAACATTCCCGTCTTGGCAGTCTGCTGAAAATGCCCTTTCAAACGTATCGTCCGCCCGTAGGGAAGAAGGTGCCCGACGAAACGCTATCTTGATAAATTGGGTAGACAGTCGGTCTTTGTCAATACGTATTGATAGCCAGTATTGGGTTGTTTGAGTACCCATTTGCCTTCTTTTTCAATACGTTCGCCCTCATACCACGTAATGGCATCGCCCTTAAGGGTCAGGTCGAGCGCGTAGGGTTGCGTAACGCCTTCCCCCGCCCGCTGCCAGTCTGCCTGAATGTGTTCGCCCTCGACGGTTCCGGCGAATGGCCCCCGCGCCCGATCTTTCTCAAAAGGCTTGATATCAACGTAGCCAGTGGCCTGCTTTCCATTGACTACCAGTTGAAGGATCGTTGTGTCGCGGTTCATCACTTGATGAAAACATAACGTATCGGTGGCCGGTAACGTAGTGGTTTCAGTTGACTGGGCGGTAGCTGACTTGCTGTCGGTTTGGTCTGATGACGTGTTTCGACAGCCAGCCGTTAGTAGTAGGATGAGTCCGATGAGAGTAAGGCGCATCGCTTTTTAACCAATTTTCAATACAATAGTTTTATCAGGATGATCCGTTATTAAACCAGCTAGTGAGCCCCTATGAAGGTTCAGGTTCAACCGCTGGGTAAATTGCTGTACATTTGGCCGGGATTCGTAAACCAAATAGTCTTAGGCCGGTTCTTCTACCAAAGGGTGTAGTAGCACATACCTTTCTGTCTCTTATTAACCAAATTCTATGCAACTCAACTCAATTCTGCCCGCCGGGCGAAAAGCAGGCTTTTTACTAGCCACACTCACTGCACTGACACTGTCGTTTTCGTCCTGCAAAAAAGACGATACCACTACGCCTGTAGTCCCGACAATTACGGAAACGATTAATTCCGGTACTAATTTTACCTTACTCAGAGCCGCTCTTAAAAAAGCAGGTCTGGATGTGACGCTCGGTGCTTCTGGGACCTACACCTTACTAGCCCCAACAGATGATGCATTTAAGGCCTTTGGACTTACCAGTGAAGCTGTCATTGGTCTGGCTCCTGCTGATTTGGTGAAGTCAGTTATGCAGTACCATGTGCTGGGTAGTACGTTAACCGCACCAGCGATCCCGTCCGCAATGAATACCGCTCAGCAAACGCTGTTTCCTACGGGCTCGGTGTATTTCACAAAGCCTGTAGCGCTAACAACCGCTACTTCATCTGGTACAGCTGTATCAGTTAATGGGGCACATATTTTGCTTGCCGATCAACAAGCTAGCAACGGTGTGATTCATGTGATAGATCGTATCCTGTTGCCACCCATTTATGGCACGATTCCGAACACAATAGCGCAGATTCCGACAGTTTATGCCCTACTTGCCCCAACGGCAGGTATTTCGTTCAAGCTGCTTCAACAGGCTGTAACAAGAGCCGGTGCGACAACCGCCAGCTCGCTGAGTGCAACAGGGCCTTTAACCGTATTTGCGCCAACAGATAATGCGTTTAAAGCATCAGGGTTTGATTCAACAACGATTGCGAATACACCCGTCACTGCTTTACAAGCGGTTTTAGCGTATCATGTCGTACCCGCTCGCGTCTATACACCCATGGTAACGAGCGGCTCCAGCTTGACAACATCTACGGGTGGTACGATCACAATTGGATCTAGTGCAACCGCTATTACTGTTATGGGTAAAAGCAATGGCGGCACAGCTTCGAACATTGTAGGACCCGATGTTACGGCGACTAACGGGGTAATTCATATCATTGACCGGCTTCTACTGCCTTAAGCAGGAAGTTACTTCGATGCCAACACGAGACGCCTTATGTAAGGCGTCTCGTGTTGTTTTTAATGGCTGCAAACCAGTCTGGCAGGAATCAAAAAGCGCCTATGGCTGTTCTATTCGTACGGGATTCCGCCCGTGCTACGTAGTAATTTGTCGGCCCGAAAGCGCGTGATTGTCCGCAAGACTTTCGACCTTTGGCGCATTGACACGTGACCTATATCCAATGGCCAAACCACAGAAAAAACTCTTTTTGTTAGACGCGCTGGCTCTTATCTACCGCGCTCATTTCGCCTTCAGTAAAGCGCCCCGCATTTCGTCGCGCGGCATCAATACCTCCGCCGTTTTTGGCTTCATGAACGCCATGATTGAGGTGCTGACCAAAGAAAAACCTACGCACATTGGCGTTGCGTTCGACTCGGCGAAGAAGACATTCCGGCACGAGCAGTTTCCGATGTATAAAGCTACCCGACAGTCGCAGCCAGAAGATATTAGTGTAGCGATGCCTTATATCAAACAGATCGTGGAGGCTATGCATATTCCAATTCTGATTCTGGATGGCTACGAAGCTGATGACATCATCGGTACCATTGCCAAAAAAGCGTCGCTGGCTGATTTTGAGGTCTATATGATGACGCCAGATAAGGATTATGGCCAACTGGTGGAAGAGCATATTCACATCTACAAGCCTGCCTTCATGGGGAAGCCCGCCGAAAAGCTGGGCGTGAACGAAGTGTTAGACCGCTGGCAAATCGAACGTATTGATCAGGTGACGGATATGCTCGGGTTGATGGGCGATTCAGTCGATAATATTCCGGGAATTCCGGGCATTGGTGAAAAAACAGCGCAGAAACTCATTGCTGACTTTGGGTCGGTTGAAAACCTGATTGCGCGTGCTGATGAATTGAAGGGAAAACTCAAAGAAAACGTTGTCAACTTTGCCCAGCAGGGATTGCTTTCAAAACAACTGGCTACCATTCATCTGGACGTACCGGTACCGTTTGATGAGGAGCATTTGCGTCACACGGAATACGACAAACCCCGGCTGGCTGCCCTATTGGATGAACTGGAATTTCGTCAAATGAAAACCCGATTGCTGGGTGGCGATTACGATGAAAAACCATTACCTGCTGCGTTTCAAAATTCAGGTTCGTCGCAAATGAACCTGTTCGATTCGCCGGGCGGTGATAGTCCCGCGTTTCTGCCTTTTTCGAACATGGGTTCCTCCAACCCATCGGGCGCGGACGATTTGCCCTTTGATTTTGGGTCCGGTACTACGTCGACGGCCGCACCAGCGGAGAAACCTAAAGGCAAACGAACACCCGTTAAAGCCCCCGTTGCATCGGCCTCAGAAGCTACGCCTAACGTAGTAAGCGAGACCGTCACGACCGACGATGCGGTTGGCGCAGAGGTGACCGAAACTGATCAACCGGCTTATCTGGATGTTTATCCGGACTACGAACTAGATGAGAATCAGCCGGAACGGCGCAAGACTATTCTCTCGGTCAAGCACGATTACCGACTGGTTGATACGGTCGAGTTGCGGGCCAGTCTGGTGCATTACCTGAGTCTTCAGGAAAGCATTTGCTTTGATTCGGAAACCACGGCCCTTGATCCTGTTGAGGCCGATCTGGTGGGCCTTTCATTTGCTTACCGTACTGGCGAAGCGTTCTATGTGCCCGTACCCGGTGACCGGGACGAAGCCCAGGCCATTGTGGATCAGTTTAAACCCGTATTTGAAAATCCGTCGATTGGCAAAATTGGTCAGAATCTGAAGTACGACCTGCTGATGCTGAAAAAGTATGGCGTGGAAGTGCAGGGGAAACTATTCGACACGATGATTGCCCACTACCTGATTGAGCCCGAAATGCGTCATAACATGGACATGATGGCCATGACGTATTTGAATTATAGCCCGGTCGAAATTGAATCGCTGATTGGCAAAAAAGGCAAAGGGCAACTGACGATGCGTGATGTGGACATCCAGAAAGTAGTCGATTATGCCGCCGAGGATGCTGATATTACGCTCCAGCTCAAAGAGACTTTCGCGCCACGGCTCGAAAAAGATAACCTCCATAAACTGTTCGATCAGGTCGAGATGCCGCTCGTTCAGGTGCTGACCGACCTTGAACTGGAAGGTGTTACGCTGGATACCAATGCATTGGCCGATCTTTCAGCTACGTTGGAAATCGATATGCGGCAGGTGCAGCAGGAGATTTTTGCCATAGCGGGTGAGCCGTTCAATATTGGTTCGCCGAAGCAACTGGGCGAAGTGTTGTTCGATAAACTCAAGCTCGATAAGAACGCTAAAAAGACCAAAACCGGGCAATATGCAACCGGCGAGGAGATTCTCTCTAAAATGGAGGCCGAGCACGAAATTGCCCGGAAGATTCTGGATTATCGGGAGTTGATTAAACTCAAAAATACCTACGTCGATGTGTTGCCGTTGCTCATCAGTAAACGTACCGGGCGTATTCATACGTCGTTCAATCAGGCCGTTGCAGCAACCGGGCGACTATCGTCGGTAAATCCAAATTTACAAAACATCCCAATTCGGACCCCACGCGGTCAGGAAATTCGCAAGGCGTTTGTGCCACGCGGACCGGAGTTTCTGATCATGTCGGCGGATTATTCGCAAATAGAGCTACGTATCATGGCGGCTTTCAGTGGCGACCAAACGATGCTCGAAGCCTTCAATAATGGGGTAGACATTCACACGCAAACGGCTAGCAAAGTCTTCCACGTGCCGATCAGTGAGGTAACGGGTGACATGCGTCGGAAAGCCAAAACCATCAACTTCGGTATCATTTACGGCATTTCTTCGTTTGGGTTGGCGCAGCGGTTAAAGATCCCGCGTAAAGAAGCGTCTCAGATTATTGAGGAGTATTTCGCGGGTTTTCCGGCGGTGAAAGACTACATCGATCAGTGTATCGAGAAAGCGCGGGGATTTGGCTATGCCGAAACGATTCTGGGTCGACGCCGGTATCTGCGCGACATCAACTCGCGTAACCAGACCGACCGGATGTTTGCGGAACGTAACGCCGTCAATGCGCCCATTCAGGGCAGTGCGGCCGATATGCTCAAAATTGCCATGATTCGAATTCACGAATTCATGCAGCGGGAGCGACTGAAATCAAAAATGATCCTGACCGTCCATGATGAATTGGTGTTCGACGCGCACCGCGACGAGATTGAACTGCTACGCGTGCATATTGACGACATCATGAAAAATGCCATTCCAATGGCCGTGAAAATGGAAACCGGCATTGGTGTCGGCGAAAACTGGTTGCTGGCGCACTAATTCTTCGCTTTCATGCGTTCGGCGTAGTCTCTGACTACGCCATCGTGTTATCCGGTCTCCGACCGGCAATTACAATGAACCAAGTTCCGGTCAGAGACCGGATAACACGGCGACGTAGTCAGAGACTACGCCGAACCTAGCTACTAAAAAGCCGTGTCAAATTTAAAGCGGCATTTTAGTAGCTAGGTTATCGCATCAGGGAGCGGGTGGAATGGGTGCGGGCACTACGTTAGCTATCGGTTTAAGCGATTTCAGGTAGGTGAAAATAGCTTTCATATCGGCGTCGGCCAGCCCGACGTAATTTGGCCAGGGCATCGGTGGCAGCAGGTTACGATTGTTGATCAATCCTTTTGATTTCCCTTTCCGCATCGCCGTGTTGAATTGCTCAAACGACCAGCTACCAATACCCGTGGCGTCGGGCGTTAGGTTGGCGGCAAACGATACGCCCCAGGGACCGACAGCCGCTGTATTCTGACCATTAAACAGCACCCATTGCCCTGTTTTAACCACATCTTTGTCATAGGCCCCCAGTGGTTCAGCACTGTTGTAGCCGGAAAGGAAGCGATCCATATCGGGTTCTGGCCCCTTGGCGGTCAGCTTTTTAGGCGCATGGCAATCACCGCAGCCCATGGTCATGACCAGATACTGGCCTCGTTTAATGAGTTCGCCCTTAGCGGGGTCCTGATGAGTCGGTGTCGTTCGTTTTACCGCTTTAGGTGTGTCATGTCTGGGCGTAAAAGCGCACACCAGGCCGACAACGGCTGTCGCCGTCAGGTAAATCCATTTCATCTTGTTTGTTTTTAGTTATAGTGAAAAAGAAGGTCAGTTCTGGCGTAATCTTAAACCAAAATTCGCCACAAACCAATAAAATCACTGACTTGTTTGGGGTTGATTTCCAGTGGTTTACCTATGTTAAGCTCTTGCACTGAATCGGGCTCTGTCAGGTCGACGAAAATATTGTCCGGTATCCTGAAATACGAGGGTCGGCACATCATCGGAAAATTCTTTGAAGTCCCGGATAAAGTGGGCCTGATCTGAATACCCGAAATTGTAGGATACATCCAGCCAGTTGGGCGTTGCTGTTGTTTGCTGAAACGACTCATAGGCATTTCGGAAGCGAATAATGCGCTGGTACAGCTTCGGCGTGGTGCCGTAATTGTCTTTGAAACTACGTTCCAATTGCCGCTTGCTGACGTACAGGTGCTCGCTCAGGGCTTCAATCGACAGATTCCCTTTTGCTTGTCGAATCAACCGAGTGGCTTCAAACAAATAATTTCGCTCGGTGCCGACATTCCGCAGGTGCATCAGTAGAAACGTTTCCACTACGTTGATCACGGCGTTTGTATCCGGCAAACTATGTACGCTGTCGATCAACCGATTGATTTCCCGACCGAAGAAGCTTTCCAGATCGGTAAACTTGTTAAATAGCGAAGCTATCGGTATCCTGAAGAGTTGTGGTAAACTTTCCGGCTTTAGCCGAATACCGAATTTGCGGCCTGTTCCCACGGCTTTCCAATGGACGGTATCTCGGTAGAGTCCCACAAAGAAGGCTTGCGGTAGTTTCTGCCAAAGGTTGTCAAATAGCGCATAAGCCCGATTGTCGTCCAGGTGCAGAATCATTTCCAGGGCACCAAAGGGCAGGCAGCGCTGAACGGGCGACTCCTGGCTCATACTGGCTTCAAACTGATGTAGCCAGTAACATTCAACGAAAGGCTGTAAAGCTGGGGACGGTTTAAACTCCTGATAGCTCGTGTTCATTGATTGTCAATGCCTTATCTTCTCTATTGGTTAGGCAAGTGCTAAGGCTGCGTGCACGTTGGCCAGTCGATTGGCGGGTAACTCCTCATTTGCCATTTGCAAAAAGGTCTCGAATACCGCAGCCGGAGCGCCCTGTTTCATGCCTGATAGCCACCCGATCACTTCTTTATTATTAATGGACCGCATCATCCACCGGCTTTCGGCCAGTAGCGTCTGGGGTGGAATGGAGTGTATAATCTGGTCTTCCATCTGGCGGATCTCTTCGTCGGTATAATGCTTCCAGAGCAAATACATCAGTACGTTTTCCTCCTTGTTCATGTGGTAAAGGTTAAAGGCAATGAACTCACTAAAGGCAAAAGCGATCCGTTGACTGATGGCTTCCTGCTGAGCTGGTGAGTCAGTTGCTTTCCACTCGCGGATGTGATCAAAGAGCGTCTGAGTCAGGCGGTGGTCGATGTCGTGGTCTTTCTCCAGTTCGTCAATGAGCTGGGCGTTGTGTTTGCGAATATGAGGCAGAATAAACTGATCCTCATTCTCGGCATGCTCATCGAAATAAATAAGTACCTGCTCCAGTTGGTTGACAACGTCAAGAGCCTCTGGCTGAGTAAAATCGGTTTGCTGTAAATGGAGAGCCGTATTGTAGAGCATGCCCCGCAGACCTTTGTGGATTTGATTAAATACGTTATAGCGTTGTCCCTGCATGATTTTTATAAAGTTGAAAAGGAGATTTGATTGATTGTGAACCTGATTTCTGTGTGGTTAGCCTGGCGGTTTTTTCCGAAATATCACCAGCGGCCAACTGTTTACCGGCGCACTGCTGTCGGCGAAGGCAGAGCGCACAACCGGCGGATTGCACGTGATTACTGATGGCTTTGTTCATGATTTGTGGATTGGAAAATACATAGCATCGGATTTTTTCAGTAGGCAAAATCCCTCATTCGGCTGGGCACCTGTTGGCTAAGATCAGAGCCGGGTCTTCCAATTGGCAATCGATTTACTTCATACGAATACAATTCCTGCACGGCCTCATCAATTCCGTTCATGAATTGAATGCGGAAATAGTTTAGCCCGGCAGGCGTATCCGTGAACAGCCAGGGACGGCCTACTTTCGCCAGGATGAACAGCCCATTGTCATCACCCAGGGCGTTGAAATCCGGTTGGGGTATGGTTCTGCCAAACTGTGCTACGTTGAACCGCCGGTGAAGCTGTTCCGCCGTGCATGGTACATCCTCAGTAGCCAGGCCAACCTCGCTAATACCCTGAAACATGTCCCCTAAGGTCAGATTGGGGTTATCCAGATTTAGATCAGTCCTTGCTATGAACTCGAGTAGATTACCAGCAGGATCATAGAAATAACAGGCTTTAGCCCGCCAGTTGGGAAAGTAAGCAATGGTTTGTCCGGATGCCTGCGTAGACAAATAATCGAGATCGTAGTAATACATGAGTACGTCAAGCGAACCACGAGGTACATTGATGGCCAGGTGATAGGGTGCTACCGGCTCTTCAATTTTCCGAAATGTCAGACGAGTATAACCGACCAGTACCGTCAGCTGGGTAGCTGAAAGTGTCAATAGAGGCAGGCCTAATCGACGAACGTAGAAAAAATGCGTAGTCTCAAGGTTGGTACAGTAGAGTTCAAGATCGAGGATTTTCATAAAAAAGAGGTTGCCATTTCAGGCGGTTCAAATCAGCTTTGTGTGGTTTACTAGATCAAAACTGCGTGGATTTAGTCCTGTAACCTATATGAGCTTGGATGAACCGTCAAAAGCAACGTATGAAGTGTGGATGGGTAAACCACTACGTGTCTTTTCAAACACGTAGCCGGATGGATAAAGCGATTTATTTGACTGCCGTCGCTTCGATCTCGACCATAAGTTCGGGGAATGCCAGTGCTTTTACTTCCGTCAGCGTACTGGATGGCACGCAGCCAGCGGCCTTCAGACGGCCGATAACCTGACCATAGTTTGCAAAAAAATGCTCAATCGAGGTAGTGTAAAAATTGAGTCGCACTACATTGCCCAGGGTATAGCCCGCCTGCTCCAATACGGTCTCCAGGTTATCAAAACTCAGGCTGATTTGTCCGTCCATGTCGGCCGTAACAGGTCGGCCTTCTGCATCCATAGCGGCCTGTCCGGCGCAGTAAAGCGTATGCGTTGCGTGAGAGACTTCTACTGCCTGAGCGTAGCCTAATTGATCCTGCCATTTCCAGGGATTGATAATCATTTTGTTTGTGTTCATGACGATTGTTGTTTAAGAAAGAGGTGATTGTGCTTGAATTTGTTCTTGATTTTTATGCAAAAGTAGAGCAGCCTACAAGCTAGGTATTGAAGAAATGCGACATAGGAAAAAAAATGACTAAAAAAATGTAGGCTCCGGAAAGGGGCCTTCTGACGGGTGCTGAAGGGTTTTATGCTCTATCTTGCACATGATTTTTCTTACTCCCTCTTGTATGCTACCGCTAACTTCATTCCGTATTCTTAATGTTTTTATCTGTGTTTTTTGGTTAACAATCACTACTGGGTTTGCCCAAACGAAAGCCGAGAAAATTGATGCGCTTGTTCGTCAGTACGTAGCTAATCGGCAGTTTAACGGATCACTCTTAGTGGCCGATAAAGGAAAAGTAATCATCAAAAAAGGCTATGGCATGGCCAACATGGAGTGGAACATTGCCAATACGTCGACCACCAAATTTCGGCTAGGGTCGGTGACGAAGCAGTTTACCGCCATGCTGATCATGCAACTGGTGGAACAGGGTAAACTCAAGCTTGATGAGAAAGTGACCACCTACCTGCCCGACTACCCAAAAGCAACGGGCGATAAAATCACGATTCATCACCTGCTCACGCACACGTCGGGGATTCCCAACTATACCAATTTCCCCAGATTTTTCGAGACGACGGCCCGCAACCCCTATACGCCGGATGTGTTTGTGAAGGAGTTCTCTGGATTGCCACTGGAATTTGCGCCCGGTTCGACATTTTCCTATAGCAACTCAGGTTATTTTTTGCTGGGTGTGATCATCGAGAAAGTGACGGGTAAATCGTATGCTGACGTATTGCAAGAGAATATTCTTACTCCTCTTGAACTGAAGGATACGGGCTACGACCTGTTCAGTCCGATTATTCCCAAGCGGGCGACGGGGTACGAAAAGCAGAGTAACGGCTACGTGAATGCGCCTTATCTGGATATGTCGATTCCGTATGCGGCCGGGTCGATGTACTCAACCGTAGAAGATTTAAATCGCTGGGGTCAGGCGCTGTCTGGCGATAAACTCCTGTCAGACAGTTTGAAGACCGTTATGTTTACCCCCTTCCTGAGCAATTACGCCTACGGCTGGGGCGTAGCAAAAATGAAAGTTGGGCAACTCAAGGACAGTGTGTCGGTGATTGAGCACGGCGGTGGCATCAACGGCTTCAATACGTTAATTAGCCGAATGCCTGATGATAAACAGCTGATCGTCCTGCTCAACAATACCGGCAGTGCCCCGCTCGAAGCCATCCGAAAGAACATCCTTAATATTCTGCACGGTCAGGCGGTTGAGCCACCAAAGAAATCCATTGCCGATCTGCTTCGGAAGTCGGTGCTGTCGGAATCCGTCGAGCAGTCGCGGCAAAAGTTCACCGTTTGGAGAGGTGGCAAAGCTTATAATCTGGACGAAAGCGAGATGAACAGCGTGGGCTATGAATTACTGCGCGATGGAAAAACAACCGAAGCTTTAACCGTATTCACGCTCAACGCCGAATCGTTTCCAGCTTCCTACAATGTCTACGATAGCCGGGGGGAGGCTTATATGAAAGCGGGCGATAAAACAGCCGCCATCAAAGACTATAAAAAATCGGTCGAAATCAATCCACGTAATACCAACGGGTTTGCCAAGTTAAAAGAGTTGGGTGAGAAGGTAGAAGCGCCCAAAGAACCCACGGTTTCGGTCGATGCTGCTACGTTGGATTCATACGTTGGTACCTATCAACTCGCTCCAACCTTTTCAATTGTGATCACAAAAGATGGCAACAAACTTTTCGGGCAAGCCACGGGTCAACCTAAGTTTGAGCTGTTCGCCGAGTCGAAAACCAAGTTTTACCTCAAAGTCGTCGATGCGCAGGTAACGTTTACGAGCAACGCCAAAGGCGACGTGGAGCAACTGGTTCTTCACCAAAATGGGAAGGACATGCCGGGGAAACGGGTTCGTTGATGGCTTGATCAGCTTGTACAAGAAGTAACGTAGTGAAGTGTCGCTTTCACTACGTTATCCCCCGCCAACTCTCACCCTTAATTGCATCCGCTAACTAATAAATTAGAACATTCCTAGAGGAAGGAACAATTTTGCACTTTTTTTATTTGCCTGATAGAATACCCACTGTTTTAAGGGGATTCGTGTGAGTTTTCCAAGTTGGCCAAACTCGCGAGCTGTCAGAAAATAGTACGCTGCAATGAAAAAAAGTTTGTTACCCCTCGCAATGGGCGGCTTCGGCATCGGAATGACCGAGTTCGTCATCATGGGCGTTTTGCCCGATATTGCCACTACACTACACATCTCCATTCCGGTCGCTGGTCACCTGATTTCCTCCTACGCGCTTGGCGTGGTATTAGGCGCTCCGTTGCTGGTGGGCATTGCCGGAAACTATCCGCCCAAGAAAATTTTGCTGGGCCTGATGGCCATTTTCACGTTCTTCAATGCGCTGTCGGCCTTTGCTCCAACGTACGAAATCATGATGCTTACCCGCTTGCTATCAGGTTTGCCGCATGGTGCTTTTTTTGGCGTAGGTGCCGTAGTGGCCAGTCGATTAGCCGGTAAAGGCAAAGAGGCTCAGGCCATCTCCATGATGTTTGCCGGGCTTACGGTAGCCAACATCATCGGTGTACCACTGGGGACGTACATTGGTCATACCATGAGCTGGCGGATCACGTTTGTGATCATTGGCGGGGTGGGTCTGGTTACGATGTTTTGTATTCATAAACTGCTGCCCGTAATGCCGGTAGTAGGCGAATCCAATCTTCGTAAAGATATAAAGCTGTTCACACGGGTAGAACCCTGGCTGATTCTGGGCATCACGGCTATTGGCACAGGCGGGTTATTTGCCTGGTTCAGTTACATAGCGCCGTTATTGACCGAAGTGGCTCACTTTAGCAGCGATCAGCTGATGTGGATTCTGGTGCTGGCGGGTTTGGGAATGGCGACCGGGAATCTGATTTCCGGACGTATCGCTGACCTTATTTCGCCTATTAAAGCCACGGCTTTATTTTTAGCCCTGATGTCAATTTCCCTGGTGGCGGTTTTCTTTGTCGCACCCTTCAAGATACCGCTGCTGATTATGACATTCATTACGGGTGCCATTGCTTTCTCGCTCGGCGCGCCTATTCAAATCCTGATGATTCGGGCCGCGAATGGGTCCGAAATGCTGGCGTCGTCGGTGAGTCAGGCTGGATTCAATATCGGTAATGCCATAGGTGCTTTTCTGGGCGGGCTACCGATTGCCGCCGGTCTGGGCTATGCCTCGCCCGAATGGGTAGGGGCTCTACTGGCGTTCAGCGGTTTTCTGCTGGCTGTCGTCGTCTATTTCAGGCAGAAGAATGCCGTCGTCAACGATACTCAGGATGTGGCTAACGAAGAAGAAGTCGTTGGTTATGAACTTGCACCTGGGCACTAAGCCAGTCAGACAAAAAATTGATTGTCATATTCATGGATTCCGTACCTTACGCGGAATCCTTTTTTTTGTCTTAACCACCTTACCTGCATGAGTTTTCTGGCTATCTTTTTTTTGCTGGCGGTTATTATTGTCTACCTCTCCGTCGTTATTGTGCAACAGGGCACAGTAGCTGTTATTACTATTTTCGGGAAATATGCCCGCGTCATGACGCCGGGGCTGAACTTCAAAATCCCGTTTATCGAGTTCATTTACCGCCGTATCTCCATTCAGAATCGCTCCGTTGAGCTGGCGTTTCAGGCCATTACGGCCGACCAGGCAAACGTTAATTTCAAAGCCATGCTGGTCTATTCGGTGCTGAACCAGGGGGAGGAAACGATTAAGAACGTAGCGTTCAAATTCATCGACGAAGCGTCGTTTATGCAGGCCCTGATACGTACCATCGAAGGCTCAATCCGTAGTTTTGTGGCGACCAAACGACAGTCTGAAATCTTGGCGCTACGTTCCGAAATCATTGAGCACGTAAAATCGCAACTCGATGTACTGCTCGAAAGCTGGGGCTACCATCTCACCGATCTGCAACTGAATGATATTGCGTTCGACGAAGTCATTATGCGTTCCATGGCGCAGGTTGTAGCTTCCTCAAACCTGAAAGCGGCCGCCGAAAATGAAGGTCAGGCACTGCTGATTACAAAGACCAAAGCCGCTGAAGCCGAAGGAAATGCCATTCAGATTTCGGCCGAAGCGGAGAAAAAAGCGTCCCAATTGCGCGGTCAGGGCGTGGCGCTGTTTCGGGAAGAAGTTGCCAAAGGGATGGCCGAATCTGCCAAAGTGATGACCGAAGCCAAACTGGATGCCTCGCTGATTTTGTTCTCGATCTGGACCGAAGCCATCAAACATTTTGCCGAAAACGGTAAGGGAAATGTCATCTTCCTGGATGGTTCAACCGAGGGAATGGAGAAAACCATGAAGCAGATGCTGGCCGTTGAAACCATGAATACGGGTGCTGGTGCTGGATCGAGCAGTATTATTACGCCCCCGTCGGCACCAGGAAAGCGGTAAACATAGTGGTCGGTAAACGGTTTATAGGTTACGGTTTTTGGTAGCTGACCGGCGTCAACAATCATGCATTTACGACTTATTGACCGTATACCATAGACCGAAAACCTTATTCACTACGTATGACAAACCTACTTTTCCCCACAGATTTCTCAGCCAGTAACACGGCTGCTTTGGACTGGGTGCGCCTTTTCGCCCGAAAAACCGGTGCAACCGTCACGTTACTACACGTATATATGCCCATGATTCCCGACACGACCTTTCCATCTGTTGGCGATACAGGATTGGGCATCATGGCGTCACAGGAAATTGAAGACATTAGTCGCCAGCGATTGAGCGCACTGGCCAGCGAATTGCAGGCGGAAGGCCTGTCCGTTCGCGTTGACTGGCGTATTGGCTCCGTAGAAGATAGTATTCTGGATGCAGCCAGGGATCATTCCGCCGACCTGATCGTAATGGGACGTAGTGATCTGAGTACCTTCTTCGACCGATTGGCGGGCACGTCCGTCACTGAAGTAGCTGATGAAGCGCGCTGCCCGGTGTTGATTGTGCCAACTACGCCCGAAGGGCAAGCCATTCGGCCAGCCCAGGTACATACGATTGCCTATGCTATGCAGCCTCAGACCACAAATGCGCAGGTAACCTTTCAGACTGAATCGATCGTGGAGGCTTTTGACGCGAAGCTCGTCATTTTGACTGAGGATCAGATTGATACAACGCATGCTGACCTGATTGTGATGCAACTGTACCCACAGTCAGGATTCCTAGATAAGTTATTTCACCCAAACCACACGGCGGCCCTAGTCGAAAAGTCTGATGTGCCCGTTTTGGTTTATCACGAAAAAGAGTAAATAAAAGGTACCAGTTAGCCCTTTTTGAAATCTATGAGGGCTAACTGGTGTCATTACGGTACTATTATTTTGGTAAAGAGTGGCTGTAATTAATACCTATTATGAACACTTACTATTGCCTATTGTATAGCGAAATAATGATAAATGTACAATCATTAATCTGTTAAATCTAAAGTATACTGTTGACAGTCTTCAAACGTTCGCGTCCCTTCCCACTTCCCCCCTTTTTTACCAACAGCGCTAAAACTTATAGATGTTTTTGATGGAACTGAAGTAGAACACTTATCATTTGGCAACAGGTTATCGCAACCTTTTGGACTGCCCCCATTAATAACAACATAGTCAAGAATTTGCGTAGACCGGTTGGAGATAATGAAGGTAGCATTGCCACAGCTTGGATCAATTAGTTCTTTACACGAAAACATGACTGTGGATAATAAGAGTGTGGATAGATATTTGGCTTTCATGGTTTGTGGAATTTTTGGTGATGAATACTTGGCTTACACTAATTTGCTAATGCAAAACTCTTAGCATTTCGTAACTCCTACAACGGGAGAACTTCCATAATCCAGACCAGATTTTCTTAACCAAATACGGGAAATATACGGTATTTTCCAGTGTAACTTATTGTTTATCAATAAGCTATAATAAACGTATAATTTTCACTTGTAAAAATTCCCGTAACGCGTTATGTTCACCACATTATCAAACTTTAACACAAACAATAATGGAAAACGAAATTACTATGAAGGGAATCGACCTTGCGAGAGAGGTTGAAATAGGTGAAAATGCATTCGCTAATCCGGTATTTAATTCTAATGCTTTGCTAAAATACCCTCTCTATTCTGATGACGAAGTCGCTGGAGCGGGGCAACCAGTTACTCTTAGAGCAGCTTGTGCAATGATTGATACTTTTTTTGCTTCTTTGATAGCTGAAATTAATGCAGCGGCTAAAATATCTGATGATTTTAAAGATGCCAAAACAGAAGAAGTATTAAATAGAGGTTTTGCAGCAGTTTTTGGGAAAGAAACAATCGCTAGGCTTCTATTACAGAGAGGTTGTGAAGGCATAAGAATATATTCTTGCAAAGATGATCATGGAAAGAACTCTTTATTGTTAAGTGCCGTAGATAAAGACTGGAAGGATCTAGTTGCTGTAAACATAGATGCTCAAAACAATTATATAACTGATGTAATTATTTCTACTCTTAAGTCTAAGCTAACTACTTTCCCTGACTCAAATATAGAACTAGATGAAAAACATGGGCCTGGAGGGGGAAAATATACGCTCGAAGATTATGTAATAAACAGACAAGAGAATATAGATGCAAATATGCTGGGCGACTCTATAAATTCTCTAATTGAGTTAAAAACCGGAGGTAAAATTTCTTTTCAATGAAAATAGAGCTATTTGCTTACTTAGCATTATTAACTGCGACGTGGGTATTAAGTATTTGGTGCTATAAGTGGGAAAAATCAATCCGGGTTTTTCCCATACTTCTGTTCGTCTCATTATTGACAGAGTTAACAGTTGACTATTTTTATTATTTTTCTTATTGGGATTACCATGTGATTTATCATATTTACACACCTGTAGAATACGGACTTTTCGTTTGGTATTTTTACTTAGCCAATAATAATATATTGTTTAAAAAAATTATTTTATTGTCAGTGCCAGTATTTGCGATATTGAGCTATGTTATCTCAATAAAATTAATTGGTATTTTAGTTCATCCAGGTTTAAATGATAATCTTGAAGGCTTATTGCTAATATCGTGTAGTATATATACTATGTTTAATATTAAAATTTATCCAGGCCATTCAGTGGTAAAAATTCCTACTTTCTGGATCTGTATCGCTATAATTACTTTCCACTCCGGTATTTTTTTGTTTAATGGTCTTTATAATTATTTAATTAAGAAACATTCCCCAGTTGCTGAAACTTTACATCAGATAATTATAAAAAATTTCAACTATTTATTATATGTAATGTTTTCAATTGCTTTTCTATGCTCTCATCAGATGAAGAAATATTCATTACAGTTGTAGTTAGTGCTACATTAACGTTATTTCTTATAGCAGTTATTGTAATTGCAATCGTTCTTTATCAAAATAGGAGAAGAGATTATATGATAGAACTTTCAACCCTAAAAGCCCAATACGAACAGGAAATTCTAACCTCGCAACTTGAAGTGCAAAATGCTACGTTGCAACACGTCAGCGAGGAACTGCATGATAATATTGGACAGTTGCTTTCGGTAGTGAGAATTAATTTGAACGTAGTGGAAGAATCAGGGCCTGGGGAAGATAATCGGGAGTTTATTAAACAGGCAAATGACCTTGTACGTCAGTCGATAGTTGATTTGCGAGCATTAACAAAGAGTCTTGATGGTGATTTTGTGCAGGATTTTGGATTGAGCGAAAGCATTGCGCAAGAATTGCAGCGAATTCGGCAGACGCGTAAATTCGGGACCGAATTACAGGTGATTGGTGAGGCCTACTCGCTTGGTTTTCAACGGGAAATTGTTCTATATCGCATCGTTCAGGAGGTACTTCAGAATGCGATTAAGCATTCTGAAGCTAATCAACTTACGATACAATTAAAGTATACATCCAACTTATTCAGACTCATGATAATGGATGATGGAAAAGGATTTAATTACCACTCCATAAATGAGAACGCCATAAGCCGGTCAGGCGCGGGGCTTCGTAATATCCAGCGCCGGGCCGCACTTATTGGGGGTACGTCGGAATTTATTTCGTCGGTTGGAAAGGGAACCAGCGTAATAATTACTATACCTAGCTAAATGCAATAGTATGAAGCACACCATCGCCATTGTTGATGACCATCAGTTAGTAGCTAAAGCTATTGGTGGGCTTATCCAAAAAATGGATGAGTATGACGTTATGTATGAAGTTGAAAATGGCCAGGAATTAGTCCGGCATTTTAATTTAAAGATGGTACCAGACATTGTGCTTTTAGATATTAATATGCCGAAAATGGATGGATATGAAACGGCGCTCTGGTTAAAAAATAATTATCCTGAAGTAAAAATATTAGTGCTTACAATGAACGATAAAGAAGAGTTTATTGTAAAAATGCTTCGCAATGGTGCAAGGGGGTACATTTTAAAAGATTGCAAACCATCGGAGCTAAAACAGGCGTTAGATGCAATAACTACAAAAGGGTTTTATTATACCGAGTACGTTACCGATAAGTTGATAAAAAGCCTGAATCCAGATTATATTATTGACCCAATTCAAGCATTAGGATTAAACGAACGGGAGCTAAAATTTATCCACTTAGCTTGTACCGAACTAACGTACACAGAAATAGCGGATAAAATGTGTGTAAGCCCTCGAACGGTTGATGGTTATCGAGAGGCACTTTTCCAAAAACTCAATGTCAAAAGTCGAGTAAGTTTGGCTATGCAGGCCATCCGCCTTGGTATCGTGCCGATGTAAATTTGAAAAGGATCGTTGCTCATCAGCTACGTAATCTGAACACGGCAAGACGGTTTATGGTGAACCGGAAAATTGCAGGAGTTAGCAATGAAGCACAACTTGTTCGCTTGATGGTGCAATTCATTGGCTTTCTCCACCATGGATGGCTCCGCGACAATAACAACCGGATACAGTGTAACTTCAGTGAAATGCCCACCACCATCCGATGTTTCGACCATGGTGCCCGTAGCGGTATCGGTATAGTCAAGAACGACAACGCCCGCTATCGCACACAGATGTAAATACGATAGCATGTGGCAGCTTGACAGTGAGGCCACCAGCAACTCCTCTGGATTATACCTGGTCTTGTCACCCCGAAACGACGGGTCCGATGAGGCCAGAATCTCCGGCTTATTTTCGGCTGAGATTGTATGACTACGTTCGTAGGAGCGATAATTATTCGTTCCCGTTCCGATATTGCCTGTCCAGTTGATTCTCAATGAGTAATGATGTTCCTTAGCCATGATGTAGGTTGTTTAGTTGTCAATGACAGATCGTCGGGCTTCCATAGCGCTGGCTACTCCCTCGGCGTTTTCATGGCCCTGCTGACGTAGCTCGGAGATGATATTCTTATAATTTTTGTCATCGCGATTTTGACTCAATTTAGCCGTCCCCTGTAGGCTGTCGATGGTCATTGTAAACGCGACAACACCCCGCATTTCCTTTCGTACGTATTCCTCGGTCATGCTTTCGACAGACACCGGACATTTTGAATGGACTTCGTATTTGTTTACCTGCTGACGTAATAAGTCCAGTGTTTCGTCTTCGGTCAATATACGCGTCCGGCCGGTAATATGTACCGATAGGTAGTTCCAGGTTGGTACGTTAACATGATCATACCAGGAGGAAGAAATGTAGCTATGAGCGCCCGAAAATACGGCTAGTGCCGGTGCGTCACGACCCAGCAATTTTCCTTGTGGGTTGGCTTTGGCCAAGTGCCCGGTCAACTGAAACTGCCCGTCGGCGCTGGGTAGGAGTTCGATAGGCAAGTGTGTAGCTATGGGAACACCGTCGTCGCTGGTAGTGATAAGTAGCGCAAATGAGTTCTCCCGAACGAACTGAAACAACGTATCGCGGTCGGTTTCCTGAAAGATTTTGGGGGTGTACATGGTGGTGTTGCGAGTAGGATGAATGGTTAATTAGTAATTACTTTCCTTTGTCAATGGCCATCCGTATAGCTAGGCCGGTCAGAATGCTGGCCATAATCCATTTTTGGGCTCGGATATAGGCAGGTCGAGTTTGAAACCAGTGGGCTATTCGGGATGCCGACAAAACAATCAGCAGATTCACAAGGGCGCTGACGGTTAATTGGGTAAAACCCAATTGGACGTTCTGAGCCAGCAGTGAACCGTATTCAGGATGCGTGAACTGCGGGAAAAATGATAAATAAAAGACGGCGACTTTAGGGTTCAGCGCATTGGTCAGAAAACCCATCCGAAACAGCTTCCGAGCTGAATCAGGAGTGACAGACCCTACCCGTAAATCACGCTTTTCGAAAGGTGAGCTACTGCCGGGTCTGACGGCTTCCCAGGCCAGATAAAGTAGATAGCCAATGCCAAGCCAACGTAGTACATCATAGGCCAGCGGAATGGCCATGAACACCGCTGTCAGTCCGAACGAGACCAGGAAAATATGAACCAGAAAACCGACCAACACCCCCGCCAGCGAAACCAGTCCGGCGCGCCGTCCCTGTGTAATAGATCGGGAAATAATGTAGATCATGTTCGGGCCGGGGCTGAGTACCAACCCCAACGCGGCCAGTGAAAAAAGCAGTAATTCGTTGATGGGCAGCATGCGTATCTTAACGTCTTAGGATAAATAATCGGGCAGTAGTGTTCCCAAGCTATTGTCTGCCGGAATTGGCGTCAGACGGACGGTTTGCAACGGAACGACACCCGCCCAGGTTGGCAGGTCTTCATCTTCAGGATCATCATTTGGGCCACCCGTACGCACTTTCGCCGACGCTTCATCCAGCGAAAATGCCAGCACCGTTGTTTTACGCATTTCGCTATCCGTCGTTGGGCGAAGATCATCCCATCGGCCCGGAATCAGGTGGTCTGTAATCAACGCCAATGCGTCCATTCGCTCCGATTCATCGGTTATTTTTTCGGCTTGAGCGAAGATGACTACCGACCGATAATTAACGGAGTGGTGGAAAGCCGACTTCGCCAAAACAAGGCCATCGGCCAGCATGACCGAAATGCAGACCGTGCCTCCCTGCTCAATTGTGCGAATGAAATGACTACCCACTGAGCCATGAATGTAAAGTTTATCATCCTTCCGGGCGAAGGCCGTTGGAATCGCCATTGGTTGCCCGTCAAGGACGTAGCTGACGGTGCAGAAAAGGGCTTCGTCCAGAATGGGGTGGATCGTTTCGGCGTCGTAATGAGCACGTTTGGCTGAACGACTGGGCGTTGTACGGGCAGTTTGCATGGATTCGTTTGCTTTTTGTGCCACAAATGTCTTCTTTTAGCGGACTATGTAAATCATCCGGTTTTAATAATATGGCTAGTCCGGTTATGACCCCCTTTAAGTCATTGATCCAGCTTGATAAAGCGTCCAATACGCCCGTTTTCGTTCAGTTGACTAATCAACTTGGCCAACTTATTCGTACTGGGTTACTGACGCCGGGGCAGCGATTACCTGGTACGCGTCAACTGGCTGAGCTGCTCAATTTAAATCGACAAACTGTTGTGGCGGCCTACGATGAAGGGTTGGCTCAGGGCTTGCTCGAAAGTCGGAAAGGCAGTGGTACGTACGTAGCGACGCATTTCCCTGAAATTCGTCCCCAACCACTAGGGATTGAACCACGCGACCGAGCGATCGGTGTGCCATCGGCCGGAAAGTCGCCCGATAACCAACCTGGCTATTCATTTGAATCGCTCGATTTTCTGGCACGACCTGTATTGACTCAATCCGTTGGGTTGCATTTAGATGATGGCTTTCCTGATGTTCGACTGGCACCAATGGAGGAACTGAGTCGGGCCTATCGTTCTTATTTTCGCTGGGGCAATCCGCAGCAGCACTTCGGTTACGGCGATACAAAAGGCCATTTGCTGCTACGGGAACAGCTTTCAACCCATTTGAACGAAACACGGGGTTTGCAAACAACACCCAATAACATCCTTATTACGAGGGGCAGTATCATGGGCCTTCACTTGGTTAGCCAGGTATTGCTACGTCCCGGTGATGTGGTGGTGACGGGCGAAACGAATTGGGCAGGTGCCGGGATGAATATTCGAAAAGCGGGTGCAACATTACGCACTGTCCCGGTCGATCAACATGGTATGAATGTCGATGCGTTTACTGTCCTTTGCCAGAATCAACGGGTTAGGATGGTGTTTGTAACCCCCCATCACCATTACCCGACAACCGTAACCCTACGGGCGGATCGACGTATTCAGTTGCTTCAACTAGCTGAACACTATGGATTTGCCGTTCTGGAAGATGACTACGACTATGACTTTCATTACCTGAGCCGCCCGATTCTGCCGCTGGCCAGTGCCGACCAGCAAGGCATGGTTGTATACGTAGGGTCGTTAACAAAATCAGTCGCACCTGCTTTTAGAATTGGGTATGTTGTGGCTCCCACGGCCCTCATTAATGAACTGGCCCGCCTTCGACGCATCATTGATCGGCAGGGTGATCCGATGCTCGAATTTGCCATTGGTCAGTTACTAAAAACCGGTGATCTGAAACGGCATTTTCGCAAGGCACTACGTACCTACCACGCTCGTCGCGATCGATTTTGCGAATTGCTGACGACCGAATTATCGGATGCTATACACTTCACAAAACCCGATGGTGGCATGGCCGTCTGGGCTACATTCGATCCTGCGATTGATATGGACATACTGGCACAACGAGCGGCTAGTAAAGGACTATTTCTGTCAAGTGGAGTATCGCATAATCCGCCCGGTCAGCGGCTCAACGGAACACGACTGGGTTTCGCATCAAGTACGGAAGAGGAACTGGAGAAGAGCGTGGCGGTACTGAAAAGCGTTATTTGATGGTATCAGGGACTTCTAATTAGCCCTAAAAATGGACTTTATCCCGTGATCCTTAAATCAGTATTCAATTTCTTCGTCGTCGAGCAATTGCTTGATATTCAGAATGCAACCATCCATTACGGTAATGTTCTCCGACCAGTTTACTACGTACCAGGTTGGATCATTGCGGTCAATGACATAGACTTTCTGAGCGGCCGTAATAACCCAAATTACTTTTTCTACGCCGAAGTCGATCAGTTTCTGAGATTTCTGAATAAGATAACCGTCCAGTTTGCCTTCAAAGTCAGATACGTCCGCTTTAATATCGACTTCGATTACGATTTTAGGTGGTACGTCGAAATATTTCCCCTTGAGTTTGCCTACTTTTTCTTTTTCAAAGATGACTACGTCATTGCCGAGATTGTCATTCAGGGCTAGATGTAATCCTATTTCGTTAGTAGCAAGTAAATACTTTTTACGATTAATTGTACTATATAAATACCCGTTTAATAGTGATACCAGAACTCCCTGTAAATCAGAACATGACATAACTTCTTCGATGGTTTTTTTTCCTGTCAGCACATCCTGATAGCCTCGATAATAAACCGGTTTACCCTGCCATGTTTCATAGACAAGAGCAGGTGGAATGTTGCGGGCAGAAATACGACCAGTCCGCTGGCGTGGTTTTTTCTCAGCAACTATACTCATAACGGCATTTAATTTAATTCTTAACAAGATTAACGAAAAAGAGGCAGACTGGCAAGCCGGGTTAGGACCTTCCCCGCCATACTTTATATGCCTTTGGCATGCATACGGCACATGGGCGATATCCTTGCGCAACAGCCTCCGTTTCGTCCCGGAAAAAGACCCGGTTTGCGGGTTTCATGCGCCTGCCCGTTCGGCAATTGAGACGTCCGTAGATTTTGCCGGGTCGGTGACCACCTAACGTAATGCTTTCACGTTTGACCAACGTAACCAGTGTTCGCAGTTGACCAAACGACGTTGGTCCTAAATCGAGATGACGAATCATGCCGCATCATGAAAAATCAGGCCCAGGTTTACCCGAGTACCTCTTTTGACTTCGCTAACACCATGCCGCATAGTCACGCGATAATACCCCCGGCTTCCTTTTACGGGCCGGAACTTGGTCGTAAAAATCAGAATCTGGCCTTGTTCCGGTCGTAAGACAATCGGTTTTGATTGCATACGAGGGCGCTGTTCGAGTAGTACAAACTCACCCCCAACGTAATCCTGATCCGGTTGACTGAGAAACAGAACTGCTTGAAACGGGAAGTACAATTCGCCATACATATCCTGATGCAGCGCGTTCCAGTCACCCGCTCCATATTTTAAAATCAAGGGCGTTGGACGGGTTTGCCCGGCCGCGTGACAGGTGGATAACCAGTCGTCCAGTTTATCCGGGTAACGTAGCGCAATCCCAAGTTTTTCATTCCAGTCGTTGGCAACAGATGCGATGTTCGTAAATAATTCATGGCGAAGCGCATCGACAACGGGCGGCAGCGGATAATTGAAATACTTGTATTCACCACTGCCATATCCATGGTTTTGCATCACAATGGCTTTCCGATACAGACCGGCTTCATCGAACAGAGCGGCCAATTCCTGACATTCGCCGACTGACAGGCGGGAAGGCAGTAAAATGAAACCCGTTTCGGAAAGCGTGTTTTGGTACGTCGGCCAGTCGAGTGTGAATTGTTTCATAATGATTAAATATTATAACACAGAGATCACAGAGGAATTACGGAGATACACAGGGTTTTTTGATAAATTTCTTTATGTATCTCCGTGTTTTCTCTCTGTGATTTCTGTGTTTAACCTATTTTTCAACGCGGGCGGCCTCCCAGCCCAGCATAGCCTGTTTACGTTCGACCCCCCACCGATATCCGCCAAACAAACCGGTTTTCTTGATGACCCGGTGGCATGGAATCAGGTAGCCAACGGGATTGCTGCCGATGGCCGTTCCAACGGCACGCGAAGCCGTTGGTTGTCCAATGGCCTCGGCAATTTGATCGTAGCTGGCCAGTTGTCCCTCAGGAATTTTCAATAGTGCTTCCCATACTTTGAGCTGAAAGGCCGAGCCACGCAGTAGAATTGATAGTCGCTGCGCTGATTTGATGTCCGTTGCTACGTTGGTTGCCGGGAAAATCTGGTCAGCAAGTGATTGCACGGAATCCGGATCATGACGTAGCATGACTTCGGGCCAGGCGGTTTTGACAACCATTTCGGGTTCGTCGTCATCGCTCAGGAAGTGCAGCAGCGCAATTTTATCGGCAATTGTCGCAGCGTTAATGGCTCCCAGCACATAGGGGCCGAATGGACTATCGAATACACCATACGAAAGCATAAGCCCGGAGCCAAGCTGCTTGAACTGGCCTGGTGTTACGCCCTCAATACTCACAAACAGATCGTGTAATCGACCCGTACCAGACAGTCCGGCGTCGTGGGCTGCGTCGGTCAGGGGAGCGCCGGTACGTAATCGGGTTTTGGCATGTTCGAGCGTCAGGTATTGTCCAAATTTTTTTGGGCTGACCCCCGCCCATTCGGTAAATAGCCGCTGAAAATGGAACTCACTTAGGTTTACTTTCTCGGCCAGTTCGCTCAGAGAGGGCTGATCCCGGAAGTTGGTTGTTAAATGCTCAATCGCTCGGGCAATTTGCTGATAGGTGTATGTGCTGTTGGTGTTCATGGTATTTGTGTTGGTTGACCTATACAAATGTCGCCAGAACCCCCGCCCTTACAAACCCGATTCTTGCGGAGTTTCGGCCTGATAACCGGATCAGCCCAAAAGCTATTACGTTGCTTTTCTGTAACTTTGCGGTAGGTTGAATGGATAAATTTAGCCGGTTATCCCTCAATCTAACGAGTATCAAAAAAACACACCATGGAACTATCGACAGTACGTCAACTTGACGAATGGATGACCGAAAATTGCTATGACGATACGTATGCCATTGGAAGCCGACGTATTCATGAAGGGTATGGTCTGGACAAAGCAGGCAGTCAATACGTTTGGTATTACACAGAACGCGGAAAGCGTCAGAATCTGAACTACTTTCAAACAGAGCAGGAAGCCGTTGACTTTGCTTTCAAAACAATAACGGCCGACAAATTTGCCAACAGACATCTCATCGGTTTTATAAAAGACAAGGCGTTAGAAACGGAATTGTTAGCCGAACTTGACAAAAGAACTATAGCGTTCTGGAAAGATGACATTCCTTACGGCGGACTTAACGACAGAAGAACCCGGGTCTTTGTGTTCGGCTGTGATGTAAAAAGGGTTTTAGATCTACAAACTAAATACGACATTCGCCAGTAACTGTACTAGGTGACGTACTGAAGCCATTTCTGCTTTGCGATATACAATCAATCTGAGCCTTCAGGAACCGATGCAATCGACTGTAATACACCCACAACGATCAGGTATTGGGCGGCAGCATACGTACTCATAATCCAAAAAGCAGCCCCGCTAAGAGGATGCAGAAACTTGTCAATGGCGATGAGCGAGTCGGATAGGATGAACAACAGGGCTCCCATGACCACCCAGCCAGCATCCGGTAAGCCCCGCCGTTGAGTAGAGAGAAGTCCCATGGTGCTCAGGCAAATGACGTAGAATACAACCGGCCACCATAACGTCATCAGAGCGGGAGTCGTGTCGAACGTGGGCTTGAGTATAACCAGAAAGCTACCCGAATAGAGTGCAAACAGTGCCCCATTCAGCAACAGCGAGCGCCGGTTACTACGTAGTTCATGTTGGCGCATCGATTGCCAGAACACTACGCTATAACACACTTGCATCACCAGAAAGGCCCCCAGTCCTGGCGCGAATAAATCAACTTCCTGAATCATCAGAAAAACATCGCCCGCCAGCGCGAAAACCATCCCGATTAGCAGCCAGCGAATCGGGATGGGCGAACCCATTGATCGATAGCATTGCCAGCCGTAAAGCAGTAATAACGCCATGATCAACGGTTTACAGCCATAATGCAGGATGCGAACAGAGAACGTATCGCCCACTATTTCGAGTAACGTAACGATGGCGAATGTAAGCGTGAAAATTAGGGTAGGTCTAGCCGACATGATCGTTGGGAAGGGCGGGTCGAAGGTAGCCAAAACTCACTAAATGCCTGCGACCCAGACTAGACTTTCGAACGGCTGAATAGAGACGAAATAAAACCATTTGCCCGTCAGGACGTTTACCCTATATTATTTAACCAAAACAAATCCAATGGACAAGTTACAGAAGCTCGAGTTGATGAATAAAGTTGTCAATGAGTTGGAAGACTTACAGAACAGCCAGACAGCCTTAATCGAAAAAATCGGTAAGATTGAAGTAGATAACATGAACGGCCTGAACGACTCGCGTCTGGAAAAAGATTTGGGTGACATGCACTCGAAGATTGCCGCCAACCTGGATGCAATCACTGATATCTTTGCTTACTTCGAAACCAAGCGTGACGAATACAACGAGAAAAATCGTTCCGCCATTGAAGCCATCGAAGCAGCCGCAGCCATTGAAGCCGCTAGCTAGAGACGACAATTAGTACATAATCAAAAAAGGGAATCTGATTCAGATTCCCTTTTTTGGTGTGCTACGTAATCGCGACAAAGCGAAACGTCTTTGTATCACTACGATCATTAATGAGACTGTACGAGCGTAAAATCAACTGGTCGTTCACAATGTCCCCCATATACCCAACTACGCCTTCTGCTGAAACCACCGCAAAATGAAGCTTCTCCTCCCAGTCATCCCGGTAAGGTATTCCATGGTAATAAAGCCCTTTAGAATTTGCCGGATTCTCTCGGGTAAACCACGTAGTAAGCTGATCGGGTGTTCCGGACGAAGTTACCTGGATAACATGCCTATCTTCATAAAAACGCAGGTAGCTAAAATAGCTGGTTCCCGTTGCATCAACCCAGGGGCTGTCAGATACGTATAAACCGTTATATCTCAGCATACTGGAGCTTTTGGTAGTAAGCTAACCAGGCGATTTGTTCGTTGCCGGATTAGGTTCGGCGAAGGTAATCATTGTTTGGCGTAGTCTTTGACTACGTCATGGCGTTACCCGGTCTCCGACCGGTTTAGGCTGATTTATAAATTCCGGTCAGAGACCGGATAACGCCATGACGTAGTCGCAGACTACGCCAAACGGCTAAGCCTGCTCAGGCGTATCGCGCAGATGGCGGAAGACTTTGTGATCGGCGTAGAACGTACCACCCGGCAGGACCGACGCCAGCAACGCCAGCAGTGTTTTTCCCAAAGGCCAGCTATACTCGGTTTTTGCCTGAATGACGGTCAGTACGTACAGCATAAAAAGTAATCCGTGAATTGGGCCGACAATTTCAACAACTTCGGGATGACCGCCCATGCGTTTCAAGGGAACGCCAATGAACAGCAACACCAGAAAAGAAATCCCTTCAGCAAAACTTACGACACGTAGTCGAATTTTAGGCGAGTTGAAAAAATGCATAGTGTACAAGTTGATTGATTAAAATAAACGAATCCAGGGGCGGGTGGCTAAAGGTGAAAACGGCCACGGTATAGCCACCAGGATAATAACGAGGCCAATGGTAAAATAAATGGCTGTGGTTTTGAATTTCTGCCGGTCATTTTTCAGTCGTTTGGCCGTACTCGATCCGACTGTCATAACAACGACGGCGATGAGCATCAGACTGATGTGAATTAGGCTGAAAAAAGAAAATTCACGAGCCTCACCAAAGCTCGGGTGAAATTTCCAGTAATAGCTGATGATAGGGCTGATGGTGTAAAGATAGATACCAACGATCAATTGCGTGTGGGCAATGGAGGTAGCCACAACACGTAGTGTCTGATCGGCAGGACGGTAGGAGCGGGGGCGTAGCCAACCCGAATAGGCACTCGCCAGCGTGGCCAGTAAACTGCCCAGCACCAGCCAGCGCAGTGCATTGTGAATCACTAATATAATCTGATAGAGCATGCGCAATACGTAACCAATAGTCAGCCGCAAAGATCAGCTGGCGTCTCCGGTATTCATTCGTTTATACCCGGCCAAGGTTGGTACATATCAATCATTGGGCCCGATACACTGACGTCTAAAAGCGGTCGGGCTAACCCTGGCGTATCGCCTGAACACTTTACCAAAATTAGACTGGTCATCGAAACCCAGTTCAGCGGCAACCTGGGCAACTGTGAGCGTAGATTGAAAGAGTAAAACTTTAGCTTCCAGTACAATACGTTCATCAATCCAGACCGATGGCGATTTGCCGGTACGGGCTTTCACGACTTTGTTGAGGTGGTTGGGCGTTACGTTCAACTGGCTGGCATAGTCCGTAACCAGCCGCTGCTGGCGAACGTGCTTCGATACTACGTCCATAAATTGCTGCACCAGACGGGCGCCAGCGTCCAATTTGGCTGAACTCGAGCCGATATACGCCCGGTTGATTTCGCTAAGTAAAGCCAGCAGGTAAGGCCGGATAAGATCAGTTTGCGTAGCGCCATTTTCAGTGTATTCAACGGTCAAGCGGGCGCATACGGCTCCAACATGTCCGGTTTGCGTGTCGGTCAGCGAGATGAGCGGATTGCTGGTTAGTTTCATGAAATCAGGCTCTTTCTCGCCCACAGCGCTCAAGTACAACTCGTTGCTGAAGAAGCACATGAAGCCGGTCGTGTCTTCCTGAATGGTGGCCAGGGAAAAAATCTGCGCGGCTGGAATAACCACCAATTCATTCGCCGAAAGCGTGTAGGCCGTATGCCCAATCGTCATCTCAATTTGCCCATGCGTGACGAGAAATAGTACATGATTGCTGGTACGTCCGGGTGGTAATGGCAGTTTGATAACTGGGCGAGCGTACGCCAGTGGAGCGATGATAAATTGGTTGAAATCCGGCCGGAACCGGTCTTCCCACGAGTCATCCTGTATAAGAAACCGATCCCGAGCCATACTCGGACTGATCGCTGGGAAATGCGATTCGGTATTCATCGTCGATAAAGCAGTTTACTCGCCCGAAATGGGCTATCCGCAGCCTGCAACAGTTTAGCTTTCAGACGCAGGTTATACTGCGGTCGATCACTGAGGAATTTGCGGACTAACAGCGCTGTTTCGGGCGTCTGGTAATTCGATAGCGTCGAGCGAAGCCAGGATTCGGGGAAGAAAATATCACCCGTTCGCTGAATTTCCTCCAGCAGATCCAGACTCTTGGGCAAATATTTGGCGGAGGTCGCCATACGTAGTGGATGGTGCAGATAGCCCAGCGCGGCCGTTACCCAGGCTTCGTGTTCGCGGTTTGTCTCGCTGGCCAGCGAGACAAAAAAAGCGTCACGCTCGGCTACGTTGCCCGACAGGGCGGGCATCATGAATTCCAGTCGTTTTCGACGGTCGGGGTTTTTGATGCGGCTCAACTGCTTTGTCAGAATGCCTTCGGCGGGATAATCGCGGACGGCCAGCGAGAGGGCCAGTGATGTATAATCGTCTTCCGTGAGCGTTACACCCGGAGGGGCTTTCTGCTCGTTCCAGATGGCGTAGAGTCGATCCTGTGCCGCCCGACTGAGGGCGATGCTTTGGTAAAGCCGAAAGAGTACTTTCTTCTTTCCGGCAGCCGGTTCTTTTTCCATTGACTGCCAGGCTTTCTGCTCAGCCGAAGCGGCTAAGGCCGGGCGGTTTTCGGGTCGTGTAAAATTCCAGATAATGTCTGACAATTGACTGCTAATCAATCGAAGGTTTAGTTCCTCCGATTCCGTTTCCAGCCAATTCGTGTAGGCAGATGCCAGATGAAATGGAGAGATTATCTGGCCGGACAGCATATTTTCATATAGGCCGATGTAGGTTGCCGCTCGTGTTACCGGATTTTTGAGGGTTTCCAGCTGCAAAACCGTAAGGCTATCCACCGGAAATACACCATACCCCTGCCCAGTTGTATTGAAAATAATGTGCTGGGGGATTGGTTTGCCCGCGGCTTCTGTCAGTTCAATCGTAGACTGATTCATATTCACAGTCAGTTCATCCGTATGGTCGCGGTACACGAGCGCCACTTCAAACGCCTGCGGCCACAGGCGTTTAGAACCATCTTCACCCGTTTGCGAAATGACCAGCTTTTTGATTTTACTGACCTGTTTGTCAAGTTGATACGTGAATTTTGGTCGGCCCGTTTCGTTAACCCAGATGTGGTTCCAGGCAGCCAGATCGGCAGGCGTTCGCGCATCCAGAATGGCGATCAGATCGGTCCAGCTTGCATTACCGAACGCATATTTTTTGAGGTATTCGCGCAGGCCATCGCGGAGAACGGTTTTGCCAACCAGTCGTTCCAACTGGCGCATCATGATGGGTGCCTTGTGGTAAATGATGCCACCATAAAGCGAACCAGCTTCCTGCAAATTCGCGAGCGGCTGCCCAATGGGATTGGCACCTTCGGTGCGGTCAACGGCGTATGCAGCCGGAAAATGATCGACCACAAACTGAAGATCGTAATTCGCGTCCGGGGTTGACACTTCCATAATCTTGTCGGCCACGAAATTAGCGAACACTTCTTTCAGCCAAACGTCCTCGAACCAGCGCATGGTGACCATATCGCCAAACCACATATGGGCCGTTTCGTGGGCGATCACATGGGCGCGGGCCAGTCGTTGATCGCGGGTGGCGCCATTGTCCAGAAACAGGGCCGATGATTTGTAATCAATTGCCCCAACGTGTTCCATGCCCTCGTATTGAAAATCGGGAACGGCCACGAAATCGAACTTCTGAAACGGATACGGAATCTGCGTGTACTCTTCCAGAAACGTCAGCGCATCGGCATGGAGTTTAAATAGTAACGGCAGGCTCAATCGAATCTTCGACGTATCCGTTTCGCGATGCAGAAGCGTCATCGGACGCTTGTTCTCTACCTGAGACACGGCCGTGAATTTTCCTGCAACGAACGAGAACAGATACGTTGGCTGGATGCTGGAGCGTCCGAAATGGACGGTTTTTCGGTCACCTACTACCGTAGAATCCTGTACTGGCGCGTTGGTCATGGCCTGCCAGCCCGTCGGAATAATCAACGTTAGCTGAAATGTAGCTTTTAGATCGGGCTGATCGAAGCAGGGAAATACCGTGCGGGCCCGGTCGGGCACGAGCAGTGTGTAGAGGTATTCGTCGTTGCGATTTAGCGACAGATTACCGGCGGTGAACCGGATCGAAATTGTGTTCTTTCCGGCGGTTAAAAAAGCAGTAGAAATTAACAAATGCTCATGCTCAAACACAATTGGAATGTTCTTGTTATTGATGGCAATAGCCTGTATATGAGTACGTTTTTCTTTAAAGTCCAACTGGAGCGGATCCGTTGTTTTCTTCCAATTGAAGGTAATGGTTTCTGAGGCAGCAATGGGCTGGTTTTTTTGCGCTGGAATGTCGAACTTTAGAGCATACGCCAATTGACTAAGGGCTTGTTTCCTCGCTTTGGCCAGCGTTTGCGATACACCGGTTTCGACCGGCAACGGGCTGGCCTGAGTCGGGCGCTGGTTAAACGACATGATAACGAGGGACAGGAGACGTATAGAAATACCGTAACGAATAAGGTTGAAAGAGTTCCAGACCATTGGCAGGTTGTTGATGAATGTGTGAAAATCGTTGAAATGGCAACACGATAACAGTAGTCAATAAACTAAAATGGGTTTGGTCGTGAGTGAGCATCGTTGGGTCAAAAATACGGTACACTATGAAACAGCCGCTATCTTTTCTACTTCTATTGCTGGCAATTATGGGCCAGATTACGTCCGCATGGGCAAATGCCATCCTGATTCCAATGGACGATCAGCAGGCAAACCATTTAAAAGCCTATGGCATTGCCTACAAGGTGTTGAAAGACGAACAGGACGTTGACTGGTTATTGAACTATCGGGGCGGCAGCTTCATGATGAAGCAAACGACCGCTATTGAAACGGAGTGCCGGGTTCGGGGCGTTTCGTTCGAAACTATTTCAGATTCTAAGGCAGCCTCCATCAAGCAACAGTTGTCCGATCCTGATGTGAATATGAACGTAGTGACGCTCCAGAAAGCGGCTAAAATCATCGTGTATTCGCCCATCAAGGTTAGCCCGGCTGAGTTCGAGAATACCGATGCGGTACTGCTGGTATTGACTTACGCCGAAATCCCGTATGAAGTGGTGTATGATGAGGAGGTGCTGAAAGGCGATCTGGCCAAATACGATTGGCTGCACCTGCATCATGAGGATTTCACGGGTCAGTATGGCCGGAACATGCATCGGCAGTCGCTCACCGACATTAAAGTGCAGGAGGACATTGCTAAGAAATATGGCTATTCAAAAGTATCGCAGATGAAGCTGGCCGTGGCCAAAGGGATCAAGGCATTCTGCGCCGGTGGCGGCTATCTGTTTGCCATGTGTTCAGCCGCCGAAACGCTCGATATTGCGCTGGCCGCCGAAGGAGTCGATATTGTTGGCAGCAGCTACGATGGTGATGGTACCGATCCGAATGCCCAGGAAAAATTGGACTTTACCAAAACCTTTGCGTTCGGCAATTTCACGCTGGAAGCCGACAATGGCTACCGGGGCTTCTCGACCTTCTCCGACATCAACTCTGCTGGCGGACGGGGGTACGATCAGCCAAGCGGTTTTTTTGAGTTATTCAATTTCTCGGCCAAATGGGATGTGATTCCCTCCATGCTGACACAGAATCACGAGTCAATCATCAAGGAATTTTTTGGACAGACGACGGCTTTCCGAAAAGGGGCCGTTAAGCCAAGCAGTTTAGTGATGGGAGAAGGCAAAACTTCCGACCGCTATCTTTACGGCGAAATGGGTCGTGGACAGTGGACATTCTACGGCGGTCATGATCCTGAAGGCCTGCGGGGTGGCGGTGGCTTCCGAAATCCCACCGACCTGAACCTACATCCGCACTCACCCGGCTATCGGCTTATCCTGAACAACGTACTGTTTCCATCCGCCCGGAAGAAGAAACGCAAAACGTAGGTTCATGATTAATGGATGCCTATCACCCCCTTATTACTAGTTAAAAAGCTCCCCCGAAAGTTTACAATTTTCGGGGGAGCTTTTTTACCAGTTCGGCGTAGTCTCTGACTAGGTCGCCGTGTTATCCGGTCTCCGACCGGAATGACGACTCATAATACCGGTCGAAGACCGGGTAACGCTACGGCGTAGTCAGAGACTACGCCGAACGAATTAAAATGTCAGTACAATCTTGCCCGTCGTCCGGCGACTTTCCAGTTGCTGGTGAGCATTGCCAATCTGGTCGGCGGGGAGAACCTGGCTCACAGTGATTTTTAGTTTGCCGTCTTCGATGAATTTGTTGATGGTGCGCAGGTCATCGCCACTGGTATGCACCAGAATACGTTCGGCATGAATATCAGGTCGCATGGTCAGCACTTTGTCCATAGCTGAGTAGGCAATTGAAATGAGCCGTCCGTTCGATTTCAAGACACTGGCCGAGGCAAAGATCGTGTCGGCGCCAGCCGTATCTAACACTAGATCGAGATCACCTAACGATTCTTCAACCGTGTTTTTGGTGTAATCGACAAATTCATCCGCGCCCAATGATCGGACAAACGCTTCGTTTTTACCAGAAGCTGAACCAATGACATAAGCGCCGAGGGCTTTGGCTAGTTGAACGCCTAAATGCCCAACGCCACCCGACGCAGCCTGAACCAGGACTTTTTCACCAGCTTTGAGGTGGCCATGCTCGGTCAGTGCCTGCCAGGCTGTCAGAACCGCCAGCGGAGCTGCAGCCGCTTCTTCAAACGACAGAGCCGCCGGTTTCAGGGCGAGGTGAGCGGCCGGTGAGGCTACGTATTCAGCATAGGCATTGCCGGGTTCGGGGAAATTAACCATGCCATAGACGGCATCGCCCACTTTGAAGTTTGTTACGTTGCTGCCAACTTCGTCAATTACCCCGGCGATATCCCAGCCCAGAATAATCGGGTGTGTATACTTCTTGGAATAAGGTGTGGTTCCGGTGCGGGTTTTAAAGTCGGCAGGATTCACGCCAAAGGCGTTGACATTTACCAGCACTTCATCAGGTTTGATGGTTGGTGTAGGTACGTCCTGGATAGAAAAATTTTCGACGCCACCCCACTCAGTTAATACAACGGCTTTCATTCGATTACAATTTGTGATGCTTATGCATTTTAACAGGATAGCCAGCAGAAGAATTCACCCAATTCCCATACTGGCAAGGGAATTCGCTCGTACTAGTTTACGATAGCTTTTGAGCCTGGTTTGGGCGATAAGCTGGCACTGAACCCCGATTTACTTCGGCAGTAGGGTAAACGCGCCGGTTGTTTGGTCGTAAGTATACTGGCGTGGAATACCGGTCGCTAATTCGACTTTTTCGATATCTTCCGGGCTTATGTGCTCCAGTTCCATCAACAGCGCGCGTAAGCTGTTGCCGTGTGCCGCTACCAGAACGGGTTGTCCGGCTTGCAGGTGCGGCAAAATGGCCGTTTTAAAATAGGGGACTACCCGTGCGTGCGTATCAGCCAGACTCTCGCCATGGGGCGGCTGGTCATTATAACCACGACGCCAGCGAAACACCTGTTCGGCGCCAAAGCGGGCTTCGGCTTCATCTTTATTCATTCCCTGCAAATCGCCATACATGCGCTCATTGAGGGCCGCACTACGTTCGATGGGCAGGTCCGTTTGGCCAATCTCGTCCAGCATAAGGGACATTGTTTCAATAGCCCGCTGTAATTCTGATGTAAAACCAATGCCGAAGTTGGGGGGCTGGTGGGCTTTGAGCAGGGCACCCGCTTCGCGGGCTTCGTGCCGGCCAAGTTCAGTGAGCGGAGTATCGACATTACCCGTAAAGCGGTTTTCTAGATTCCACTGCGACTGGCCGTGGCGAACGATAACGAAGAGTGGCATAAAAGATAAATAGAATCGTACATGATAGGTTGCTGAATGGGCATGGTTTCTAAGCCGAAAACACCTAGAAACCATGCCCAACAGTTCATTCCAACGAAGTACTGGCCTTAATAATTCGACTTTATACCATCAATTCTCCATGGGATATTCTTTGAGCAATTGGGTAGGCGAGTAAAAATCCTTCTTGCTTTCGGTAGCCGCTCTGACTTTTTTTACTTTGTCGGGAAGGATAGCCGGAGCATTATTGCCAAACGAATTTCTGACGTAGGTCAACACCGCAGCGATTTCGTTGTCTTTCAGCAACCCGCCAAACGGCGTCATGGGCACCTGTCCGGGATACGTCTTGCCGCCTACGTCGATTGGTCCCATAAGCCCTTTCAACGCGATCTTGATTAACCGATCTTCGTTGCCCAATACCCATTTTGTGCCGATGAGGGGCGGAAAACCGGAGGCCGTAAGCCCTTTTCCATCGGGTTGGTGACACGTAGTGCAATAGCCTTCTTTGGCATAGATTTCTTTCCCCTGATTGTACAAAGCAAGTTCTTCTCCTTTCAGTGTTGATTTTATGACCACCTCTTTTTCCTTCTTCACATTTTCGCCTTTCAGGTGCGCAACGGCTGCCTCATACGCATGAATCATCCAGTCGTCCAGGGGTTTCTTCGACGCTTCCGCCAAAATGGGTAACCCCTTCTCCTTACCAATCCACGAAGCCGCGACAATGGCGTCTAGCCGAACCCGGCTGTTGTCGTCACGAACGGCCTGCATGAGTAAATCGGCCTGATCGGCTACCTGATGCCCCGTATATCGTACCACCTGAACGGCAGCCGCCCGGGCGTGATAATCTTTTGCCTTGAGCATCTGACGTAGCAGCGGTTGGTCTACCTTATTCATACCCCAGCTAACCCAAAGGCCTTCCAGCAAATGATGCTCGTATCTCGGATCTTTTTTGTCCAGTCCGGCGACCCAGGTTTTGAGTTTGGTCAGGACCTGATTCACGTCACGGCCTCTTAGTTCGCGCCGGGTGCGATACCGAGTGCGATATTCAGGAAGCTTCAAATTATCCAGCAGCTCTTCGATGCTGGCGCCGTCAATTTTAGCCGGTTTCACCAGGGGTCTCGATGGATACGTAATGCGGTAAACCCGGCCGTGCGAATGGTCACGTAGTGGGTCGCGGGCGTTATGCTGCATATGCCCGATCAGGATATTGTGCCAGTCGATCAGGTAAAGCGAACCATCCGGCGCAAATTCCATGTCGACCGGCCGGAAGTTTCGATCCTCGCTAACGACCAGATCGGCTCGATGGTGGCTTTTGTATCCCGTGCCATCATCGGTCAGCGTGTGTTCTTTCGTACCCAGAAAGCCAATGGTATTGTTGATTAGAAAATCGCCCTGAATATCATCCGGAAAATGACGACTGGATACAAATTCAAGTCCCGACGTCGGGCGTACGCGGTGAGCCTCTTCGACCAGTTGAACCGACTTATGCGTAAACTCTCCGTAGCGCGGCAATACCGAACCGGGCATCATCCAGCGAACATCAGGGCTGGACGTTTCGGCGAAAAAGGGTTGCCCCCACTCATCGAAAGCAATACCCCAGGGGTTGGGAATGGAAAGCTGGGCAGTACGTTCCAGTTTATGGAGTTGCGGGGCATACCGATAAAATCCACCGTTTGTGGCACGTACGGGCCCATATGACGTCTCTACGTTGGTATGCAAAAACACCCCCTCGCCAGAATAAATGGCACCCGATGGATCGGTGGTGAACGCGTGGCTGTTATGGTGGGTATCGTGATCATCATAGCCGCTCATGAGAATTTCCACTTTGTCGGCTTTCTCGTCCCCGTTCGTATCGGTGTATAGTTTCAGGTTAGGCCCCTGCGAAACATAAACACCTTCTTTTGACAGCTCGAAGCCGAGGGGAAGGTGCAGTTTATCCGCAAAAACGCTTTGTTTATCCGCTTTTCCGTCTCCGTTCGTGTCTTCCAGGATGATGATCTTGTCGTTGGGTTTTGAATCGCCCGGTTTGTAATGCGGGTAACTCGGCATACAGGCAATCCACAGGCGCCCTTTGTTATCGAAGGACATCTGCATCGGTTTCGCCAGGTCAGGAAACTCCTCTTCCGACGCAAAAAGCTCAATTTTATAGCCTTGAGGCACTTTTAGCTTCGCCAGCGCATCCTTGCCCGAGAGATACGTCAGGCTGCCGTTTTTCTCAGGATTATAATTGGTTTTTACGGGTGGCAGCGGTGATGTGTTTTTATCCGCAACGCTAAGATCCAGTTTTTCGCCTTTGGATGCCGCCAGCCAGACAGCATTGTCCCGAATGGCCGTCAGCTCACGGATTTTCTTTATTTCTGCCGGGTAATTATCCGGTCCAAACGGATCGTACCGACGACCATAGACGTGAACGCCATTCGGAATTTTATAATCGTTGTGCCACATCCAGTTTTTTTCCATGACGGCGTCATGAATCAGCTTCCGGTTGGCTTCAGCTTTGGGCGATGCCTTGCCAAACACCTGATCGGCCAGCAGGACGCCTAACTTTTTATAGCCTTCCTCCGTGAGTTGAGAACCATCGATGGTTAATGGTTCTTTACTGTCGTCATACCATTTCTGAGAGGGCGTAAATGCATCGACAAACAAAACTTTATGCTGCTCAGCGACCTCCTGCATGGCCCTGGCATATAGCGCAATGTTCTCATTTTCTTTTTTGCCATTCGGAAGGTCAAGCGTGGCCGACAAATCCTCAAAGGCGATGGGCGATACAATGGCTAGTTGCGGGGCACTACGTCCGTTATACTTCTGATTGAGCGTCCATTTGATAAACGCATCCAGTTCGGCTTTGTAATTGGCTAAGCCTTCTTTGCCCTGGAAGGATTCGTTGTAACCGAAAAAGGCAATGATTACGTCGGACTTGAGCCGGGTTAGCCATTCGTCGGGTGATTCAAACTGGCCCTGGCTATCAGAAGGGTTGGCATATTCAGTCTGGAATTTCTCGGCACCGGGGAACGCCCAGGGCGAAAACCGGCTTGAACGAGGCCGGAAACCGGGGGTGTCTCCCGCATCGCACATGTTCCGTATGTACAGCGAATCATCGGGATAGCGAACCTGCATCTCGGTCTCGAAATTGTCGTAATTCATCATCCTCGACCCGAGGTTATTCCCCAGCAACATGATGTGTGCTCCCTTGCTAACTTTTAATGGATCAGCAGCCGTAACCGAGTGCCGGGCCGACTGAAAGGCCATGAACGCAACAATCGCCAGTCCGACCACAACGAGCAATCCAATGAGACTGGTTTTTCCAGGAATAAGCGACTTCATAGTATCAGGATTTTTTCGGGTGGCCGTAGGGTACGTCGATTGGTAGCTTACCTTTCCATTTCTTCGGAACCGGCAGCCCTAATTCCCAATGAATTGCATTGATAACCAAACGTTGAAACGACTCGACCTGAAAATCTTCGGGATGCCCCATTGTCGTGATGAACGCCCGGCCGCCCCACTGATTTTGCCACGTCCAGGCTACAGGATTGTCGATCGCTTCTTTATCGGGATTAACGGATTTTCCCATTAGCAACGGCACCGCGCCTTTAGCCGGATAGTCGGGCAGAACGCGATACAGCCAGGATGATACGTGAAAGGAGGGCGCAACGCCCGTCAGGATTGGGTTCTGAGCTGCTGCCGGAATAATCGTTACGTCGGTCGTGCTCTTATGACCGTAGTGCGTGTGCTTAGCCTCGCCACCCCAACCTGGAGGAGCGCCAAAGGCAAACTCCCCGAAGGCATTCCAGCGTTTGCGATCGTCGCCGTCGGGGTAATTGAAGGCGTGGGTCGTGGTCCGAAACCCCATCACGGGCTTTCCCGATTTTAAGTAATCATCGATGAATTGAAGCTGTTCTTTCGGGAGTTGCCGCCAGCGCAGGTAGAAAACCGCCAGATCGGCTTCGCGCAAAGCTTCAAGGCCAGGAATATCTTTTTCGCCATTGTAATCGGGCTGCGATTTCAGCACGGTCGTCCGCATGCCGTAGTTCTTTTCGAGTTCGGCGGCAATCAGCGGCAGCGTCAGTTCGCCACTGTATTCGTGGTCGCCGGTAACAAACACTACGTATGGTTTGGTTTTTGCCGAACCAGGATTCAGGTGGTTTGCAATGGCTTCGGCCTGACTTGCCACACCCGTCAGGGCCAGCAGACTCGTTGCCTGTTGCAAAAAGGCACGTCGATTGGTTTGCATGAAAGGCTGTTTTAAGGAAAAGAATCAACCTGCCAATCTAAGCGAATTTGAGTCTGAATTTACTTATGATGAGATGTATTCGTCTGTTTTGGGCTGCTCGGCGTAGTCTCCGACTAGGTCGTAGCGTTTGCCGGTCTCCGACCGGTTTTTGGTATATTATTACATTCCGGTCGGAGACCGGCAAACGCTACGACCTAGTCAGAGACTACGCCGAACAACTTAAGCCACGCTTTCCTGTTCCTGAAGAACGACTCTGTCCCGAAAGCGTTTTCTGAAATAGATGAACGAGCCTATAACCAGAACGCCATAGGTCAGGGATAAGATGTAGGCACCGTCCACGAAAAACTCCCGGTAGCTGATGTTGCCGTGCCCGAAATTCTTGTACAACAAGACCGCTACGCTGCCGAGATAGCCGTACCAGTCGGCGAGTGTCACGATGAAACCGACCGTACTGACATAGCGGAACGAGGCAATCAATCGCTCGAAATACAGCCCGTTGCAAGGCACATAGGCCATATATAACCCCAACCCGGTTAGTAGAAACCAGTTGCCCGGCGACAGATGACCCGTCGAATAGGCATACGTACTTAATCCTACTAATGAGCCGCCCGCCAGCATCAGGCAATTAAGTAAGGCAAAGGCCCGAAAATTGTCGGTAACGCGCTGGAGCAGAGCCATCACGATGAGGATGCCAAGCGCCACTAAGGTTTCGGTTTTAGCAAAAATCCCCGGATTCTGGACGCCCGCATCCTTCAGAATTTCGGGACCAAAGTTATCTCGGAAATCGCGGAAAGCCGACAGTAATACATACGAGGCAATGAGTAGCACCAGCCCCGGTCTGAAACTCCTGACGAAGGCCCGGCGCTCGGCCGCATCCATAGGCTTCCGTTCGGTACGTAGCGCCCGGTCTTCGTCGGTTGGTGGAGGCAGTAAGGTCAGCGCATAAATCGATACCAGCATAGGCAGAACGAATAGACTCCCCGTTACAAAGGGCAGCCAGAATTCCGACACGCCCCAATCGGCCCGAATCGTGAGCGCTACGGTTTTGACAAAGCCCGACGCAAAAATGAAGGACGCCGTCAAGCCCGCTACAAGGGCATCGGTCTGTCGGCGTCCTTCCAGAAAACCCAGCATGGTTCCGTAGATCAGGCCCAGGGGTAATCCATTCAGAAACAGGAAGATGATATTGTAAGGAGCCGGAACCAGGGCAAAACCAAGCAGGGCTAGTAGGGCAATCGCGACAAAGAACAAAATGTTGATCGCCCGTCGGCCCGGCGACATTTCAGAAACAACCTTAATGCCAATGCCCTTCGACATCGCATAGCCAAATACCTGCGCCGTAACGAGCCAGATTTTATAGCTGATGCCGGCAAAAGCCATGCCCTCGAACGTAACGGCTGTGATACCCCTGCGGAAGGCATACATGCAGGCATAGGTGCAAAACGCAGCGGTCGCCCCAAAGATTACGAACGTAGTGGGGTTACGAAGAAAAGCAGGAGATTTTGGCATGATGCAATATATTCATTTTGTATTACATCAACAGGCCGAACAGGCTACTGAATAATATGGGTAAAACAAACGCTACGATTTATTCAATCAATCGCTCACTCATCGCTACATAATACTCAATTCCCGGCGTTGGTAAATCCGGAATCTTTGCCTGCTCATCCCAGGTTCGCAGCAGCAGAATACCCTTGAAATAGGGATTTGTTTCGAAGGCCAAAGCTTCTCCCGCGCTCATGGGGCCACCCTGAAACTCCAGCGTTCGCAAACTCGCTTCCGACAGCCGGGCGAAATAATTCGGATTTTTGAACACCAGATAGCGCTTGGCATTGACGTGGTGTTCGATCAGTTGGGCCACTTTCTCCGAAAAGCCCCGCTCCCGCAGGTAATCGGCACCCAGCCGCTCGTGGTCAATCGTACCGTAACCGTCCATATAGCCCCCGGCTAATTCGGGTGGTAATAAATGACCAATGTCGTGCAGAAACGCAGCAACGACGGTTTCTTCGTCGGCCCCGGCCTGTTCGGCTAGTTGCGCGCATTGCAGCGCATGTTCAAGTTGGGTGACAGGCTCCCCGAAATAGGCATCGTCGCCACTCTGGGCGAAGAGGTTTTTGATGGTTTCCATTTTTACTGCGTTGTTTACGCTATGCGTATGGCAAATATGTCCGCTCAACCGTTCCGTCGTCGTATAAATCGATCAAGGCATACCCCGCTTTGGTTTGCTGATACGTATCACTTTTCCACCAGTTGCCGCTAACCGCACCATTGCACAGATACGTAACGCCGTTGTAGTCAACCCGGTCGAGGAGGTGCATGTGACCGCTCAAGGCTGTTTTTATGTTTGGGTACTGGTAAAAAAGCTTGAGCAACTCCGGTGTGTTGGAGAGCACCAGCCCGCCCGAAATGGTCCAGTTGCCGTCTTTGTTATTCTGCTCGCTGAAGAATGCCGTAGGGCTGAAAATCGGGATGTGCGACAAAACCAGCGTCGGCGTTTTGGTGCCGGTTTTGGCTAAATCGGCTTTCAGCCAGTCCAGTTGTTCCGGGTCAATATTGCCCGTATACCAGGTGCCGTCGGGCTTGGGTTGCACACTATCAAGGATGATAAAATGCCAGCCGTTCTTATCGAAACTCCGATAGCGACCGCTGATCTTCATCAGGTCGACGGCCCATTTCTTACCATACATTGGGTCGTTTTTAGCGCCCTCAAAACCCCATACGTCGTGATTCCCGATGCAGTATTCGATGGGCAGCGAGTTGTCGGCTCTCATGACCGTGTGCCAGGCATCCCATTGTTTCTGCACGCCCGCCCGATCCTGCTTTAGGGCATCCATAATCACGTCGCCCCCGTGCAGAACAAACGACGGTTTGTCGGCCTGATTCTGCGCATGATGGAAACATTTCGCTATACTTTCCATCGGTTTGGTGTCCGGTGTTATGTGCGTATCGCCGATGTAGGCAAAGCGAACACTACGTTTCCGGGCAGCGGGCGCGGTGGTGATTAAGGGCTGAGACGCGGGCACGAGCGGCAGCAGCGCAGCCGATTTGAGGAGGGTTCTACGGTTCATAAGGTCAGCCATGAGCTATGTTTACATACGAATGTGACAGAGAAAGACCATCATCTATTACCGCTACTGATGGAGTCAATGGGCTTCCCAACCGGATGGTCGCTTTTAAAATCGAATCCCAGCAAACGGGCTAACGTAGCGGCAATCTGATTCTGGAAAAGAACCGGCCCTGCCGACTGCTCCCCCATTGCCTGAACGCCAGACGTAGCGACGCCCGGACCCATAATCGCCATCCAGATCTGGTAGGAGTCGGCGGTTTTGGTGCCGTGATCTTTCCAGCGGGCTTTGGGCGTATGGCCCCGCCCGTGATCGGTCGTCACTAAAATAGCTGTTTTCCCGGCGTACTGCGGCATTGCCTGGATCATTTTCCACAAGTCGGCCAGGTAACTGTCAATGGACTGAACCATGCGCAGGTGATCGTGATAACGGCCGGCATGGGCCAGATCATCGGTTTCATCGAAGGACAGAAATAATACGCGCGGCTGTTTTTGCTTGACGTATTGCCGGGCTGAAAAATAGGTCAGGAAGTCAGCCCGTACGCCGTCGCCAAATTCTCGCGGGTACAAGGTTGTCAAATCGCTCAGGAGCGAATCGGCGGACGTAACAGGGCGGCTTGGTTCATTGGCTGAACTGGCCGGAATCCCGCTTCGCTTTTCGTTAACGGCCGCTTCGATCACATCCCAGGAGGAAAACACGGCGACTTTTCCTTTGTAGCCCGGCTGCTGATTCAAAAATTCCAGCACCGTTACGTTCGGATTGTCGATCTTGTCATTCGACTTGATGCGGTCGTCCGCGTAGCCGCTCAGGATTTCGTTGTAGCCGGGATAACTGAACCAGTGCGGATTCGATACGTTCATCCGGCTGCCCAATTGCCGATTCCCATAAAGCTGTCCCTGTTTTTCAATCGTATTCCACAAAAACGGCATGAATCGTTTCCGACGTTCGGCTGGCGTAGCGGCCCAGAATTGCTTACGCGCACTAGCCGTATCACGACTGTACACCGGATCGAAAAGCAATGTCGAATCGGCTCCATTGAATATCTCCTGCCAGCGCACACCATCGAGCGTTACCAGAATCAGGTTCTGAGCCGGTTGAGCAAAGGTGGAGACGCTCACGAAAACGCCAAGCAGAAAAAGAATACGTCGCATAGTTTATCGGATGTTCGGCGTAGTCTCCGACTACGTTCGGGCGTTATCCGGTCTCCGACCGGTTTGAAATAGATTATTAATTCCGGTCGGAGACCGGCTAACGTTGAGCGTAGTCAGAGACTACGCTCAACGTTAGCCGGAAAGTAGTGAATTATTTTAGCACCCACATGGCTGCATTGATATCGTCGTTGCCACCGAACTGACTTGTCAGCGCTGCGCTGTTATTCGCAGTATTGTACGAGCGCTCTGTCGATGGATATTGCCAGCGGAGTGGAATACGGGTACTGTTGCCTGTGCCGGGGCCAACCAGGAACGTTGGAACGCCCGTCCGACGCTGATTGTAGAACGCTTCCATGCCTGATTGCTGGAAAAACGCGAGGTATTTCTGGGTCAGAATCTTCGTCAATCCTGCGGCATCAGCGGTATATTTCACGGCAGGCTGTGCGTAGTAATCGGCAAAGCTGACATTGACCTGATACGTATTGAACAACTTGTAACCACCATCGGCTGAGAAAAATACGTCGTTGCTACCGTCTTTTAGGCCATAAAATCCCCAGGATGCCTGAATGCCTTTTTTATAATAATCCTCGGCACTGCCCGTAGCCCATCCCCGGTTGATGCCTTCGGCAATTGTAAACTGTAGTTCAGGATAGCCGATAATGATGTAAGGTTCAGCGGTGTACGTGCTGTAATAGTGTTTCCGGTTCTGAAACGAATAAGCCCCCTGATTCGCAGCCGACGACATAATGGCTAAATCTTCACCCGACGATGCACCCACAAATGCCGCAAAATCGGTTGGTTTGATCCCAGCGGCAACTTTTGCCGTAGCGGGTTCGGCGACTACAAACGTGCGGGAATCTTTCAGCGTCGTCAACGTGCCCAGATACGTAGCGGCCATGTTCTCACGCGTAGCACTTTGACCAAAATTGTCCGGATTGCGCGGGTACTTGTTGAATTGACTATTATACACGTATTGCAGATTGTCATCCATCGAGCCCATCACCGGAAACTTGGTGGGGTTATTGACAACCTCCGCGAAACGCGTTTTTACATTCAGGTCCGTATCGGCTTCTTTTTTGCTCAGGCTAATCAGCACACGCAGCTTAAACGTGTTCACCACCTTCTGCCACTTGCTCAGGCTGTTTCCCAGATAAATATCGCCCGAGAGGCTGTTGTCACTTTTCGCGATAAGGGCGGTCAGGTCCGTATTGGCATCGTCGAGCCATTTCAGAACCTGCACATACACTTCCTTCTGCGTATTGTATTTGGGCGACTGATTATCCAGGCCCTGCAACGCGTCGGTCAGGGGAATGTCGCCCACGCGTTTGGTCATGTTCTCGAAAAAGAACGCTCGAAAAAATTTACCTAGAGCCGAGTACGCGTTCACGTCAGGTAAGCCCGCTTTTTTTGCTTCCTGTTCCATTTTCACTACGTCTTTCAGGGTTGTGTAATAGAGATCGGTCGACGTCCAGGCGTAATCGTTGGTCGAGTAGTAGTTGTAATTACTGGCGTAGAACTGGTTCCAGCGCTGTTGATCGCTCCAGCCTCCATTCGTAACGCCGTGATAGCCCGTTGGAGACGTATTTGCATTATACATGTCATTCAGTACACCACTGAAAACCAGCGAAGCGGGCGCGCTGGTCGGCCGGTTTGGGTCCTGTTCGAGCTGATCGAATGGCTGTTCGCAACTGGCCAGCGATAAGCCGGTAACTGTTAAAGAAAGCAGGAGAATTTTATTGAGTTTCATAAGATTGTAGTCGATAGACTCGGCGAACCCCTAAATCCCCTGAAGGGGACTTGGCTCATATTTAGATTAGGTCCCCTTCAGGGGATTTAGGGGTTCGTAAGTGTTATTAAAATACCAGATTCAGGTTGATACCGTACCGACGTGTCGTTGGTGTTTGCAGACCCGAGATGCCGCCTGTCAAATATTGGTCGAGGTCGATGTCTTTGTATTGGGCGAAGTACAACAGGTTGCGCCCTACCAGCGATACACTGGCCTGCTTTACACCAACATGCCGTAGCAGATGTTGTGGTAACGAATAGCCAATGATCACCTCGCGCAGTTTGGCAAAGCTCCGGCTCATGAGGAACGACTCGGTGGCACCATAAACACGGGCGATGTAGTCCTGCTCGTAAGTAAGGAGCGGATTCGGTGCAAACTTGAGTTGAGTATAGTTTGTCACATTGCCATTGACATCATAGTTAATCGGTATAAGATTACCCTTTTCGTCTGTTGCTGTATTTACTACTCCTTCACTCAAATACGATTTAATTCCTTTAACATCATTAGGCCGGGCAGCGCCCAATGCGCCTTGCACGGTTTCGATGTGACGGCCACCCTGGAAGGTTTTTTGCCGAACATAATCACCGATAACACCACCGACACGACCGTCGAACTGAAAGCTAAACGTGATGTTTTTATAACTGAAACGGTTATTAATGCCCCAAACAAATTTTGGATTCACATAGCCCAGGAATTGCGCTACCGGATTGACGATTGGTCGTCCACCAGAGAAAACCGTGTTACCCTGGCTATCTTTGACAGGATTACCATTTCCATCTTTATCTATGGTGTAATCATTAATAACCTGACCATCGGGTGTCCGCACCAGCGCACTTGAGTAGAATCCATCTGTACGATCACCAACATTGATAAAACGTTTGTCGCTACTGCTTCCGACAAAAAAGTTCGATGCCAGGGAATTGATGCCGCCTTCTGGATACACCGCTTTCAACCGTTCGGTGTAGGTTGAATAGTTGGCGACAACATCCCAGTTAAATCCTTTGGCTGAGCGTATCGCCTGCCCCGTCAGCGAGATTTCACCTCCCTTTTTCTGGGTGCTGATGCCATTAACCAGTCGGCCGGTGTAGCCCGTTGCTTCCGACGATGGCAGTGTGAAAATGCGCGGCCCGTCGTTACTAACGTAGTAAGCCGCATCCAGTGCCAAACGATTGTTCAGGAAACGAATGTCCAGTCCGATCTCCGATTGTGAGGTCGAGTTGGGTTTCAGATTTGGGTTGTTGAGCGTATTGGTATAATAAGCCGCCGGTTTGTTGTTGTAGGCCAGGGGCAGGGTATACACGGCCGAGTTCTGATACGTTGGTCCGCCATACGACGAGTTGTAATCAACGCCATAGCCGAGCGGAAACGAAGCACCTGGCGTAGAGCCGATGGTCGATTGGGTCAGGCCGTCTTTCACGTTGGCATACGACGCCCGCAGTTTCAGGAATGAAATGCCAAGATTAGCCGGTAGCTGGATATAGTCCGAAATAACCGTGCTCAGCGCTACCGACGGATAGAAGTATGCATTGTTTCCCTTCGGCAAGGTCGAGAGTTTGTCGATCCGGCCCGTGGTGGTCAACGTAGCATAATCGCGGAACGTAAAATCAGCCGAGTAGTAGGCCGATAACACCCGCATATCCGACTGGAAATTCGACGCAACGACCGGGTTTGATGAGTTCGCGAAATTGTATACGCCCGGTACGTTCAGGTAGTTGGTGCTGGCGAAATCGGAGTTATAATTGAAAATACGGGCCTCACCCCCTACCAGTGCGTTAACAGCTAAATCGGGCGTAACTTTTTTGTTATACTGAACCAGCACCTGGTTGATATTGTCGAACAGGTTTCGGCGATCTTCCCGGTAGTCGCCCCTAGCTTCTTCGCGGCCGTAGCTCGTGGCCGAATAGGGGAATTTTTCTGTGCGAAGCAAGCTATAGGTTGTCAACTGGGTCTTGGCCGTGACGGTCAACGCATCCGTAAGTTGGTAACGTAGCGATGTGTAACCGTACATGTTGCTGTTGTAATGGCCGCGCAACCAGTATTTTGCCAGGAACCACGGGTTATTATACCGCTGATATTCGGCATAAATCTGTTGGGAGCCTTCTTTGCCCGGCTGCCAGATCTGCTTCATGTCATCGATATTCCAGTCGGCGCCACCCCAGGCGATAATGTTGTAGATCAACGAGTTCGGGCCGTAGTTTACATCCGGGAAGTTGGGTGTGTACTGCCGGTTGTAGTTCAAACTGGCCTCGAAGCGTAGTCTGGGCGAAAAATTGTAGCCCCCCGTTACGTTGAAGTTCGTTACGTTCAGCTTGGTGTTCGGCACCAGCCCTCGCTGAAAATTGTGCGACAGGGAGAAGCGCATATCGTATTTCTCCCCCGATGCGGCCACCGCTACGTTGTTGTTCGACTGAATCCCGGTCTGAATAAACCGGCTGAGATTGTCTTTGCCGCGAGGTAAAAATGGCGTTGGCTGCCGGTTGCTGGTAAAAGTTTTTCCGTTAGGAAATGTCGTGGTGAACGATTGACCCGGTAGAACCGGACTGTCATATTGCGGAATTAACTGACCATTCAGGGCTGGTCCCCAGATGTCGTAATCGCCATCGTTGAGGCCGTTGCCTTTGCCATCGCCAAAGGCATAGACGCCGTGATCACCGGGGCCATATTCGTCCTGCACTTTCGGAATGGCAATGAATCCCTGGTCGGCCATCTGGCTCGTATTGATTTCTACCGAAAAACCACGTTTGTCTTTCGTACCGCGTTTTGTCGTGATCAGAATAGCCCCGTTTTTTCCCCGGAAACCATACAATGCCGAGGCCGACGCGCCTTTCAGCACGGTGTACGTCTCAATATCGTCGGCGCTGACGTTCCAGGTATCGGACGTAATGGGAATCCCATCGACCACAAACAATACGTCCGAATTACCCCGTAGTGAGATATTCGGCCGACCCAGCAATTCAGACGACGAGCCAATCGTTAACCCGGCCACCTTTCCTGTCAGGGAGTTGATCGGGTTCGGTTCGCGGGCTTTCAATAACTGCGTTCCATCGACAGTTTGCACCGTTACCCCCGTTTGCCGAATATCCTTTTTGATGCCCAGGGCCGTTACGACGACTTCGTTCAGTGTCGACGAGCCTACAACCAGCGATACGTCAAGTGTGGTTCGATTCCCCACTGCTACGTCCTGTGTTTCATACCCGATGAACGAGAACGTCAGCGTATTCGCCGATTGCGCGTTAATTGAATACGTCCCATCGGCGCGGCTGGTTGTACCCGTGGTTGTACCTTTCACGATGATCGACACGCCGGGCAATGGCTGGTTGTCTTCACCGGATACAATCCGACCGCTAACGGTTTGCGCGAAAGCCGACAGGCCAGATGCCAGGCAAAATAAAAATGCTACGGCGAATCGTCGTAGGGTGCGAACCGAGGGCGAGGTTCGCTGCTGAGATGATTGCCGTCGTGTTGAGGAAGGTAAAATAAGAGCCATACGTTTGCAGGTTGAGATTGCTCAAGTAAATTCCTGCAAAAGTAGAGCCCCGGTATTACCTCAATATTGACCAATCATCAATGGTTTGTGAACAGATGCTGAGGAGATTTCATATGAGCTTAATAGACATGAAATAAGCGCTTATTTCTTATTTGGTCTGAAAACCCCTAAATCCCCTGAAGGGGACTTTGTCCGAGCGTGAGAAAAGTCCCCTTCAGGGGATTTAGGGGTTTTCAGACAGTTCCTTACAACGCGGCTGCGTTCCTGGACAAGCCCAGCCACTGCTGAATACTCTCCTCGGCATAACCCGCCCCCGAACTCATGCCTTTGCCGCCAATGCCGGTCACGATGCGAATGTTCTCATCGATATCGTGCTTGAAGATTTCGTCTTTCGTCTGGCTGTAAAAACCCGCCCATGTTTTTTTAATCGTTAGCGGGAACGTAGCAATTCGCCGGGCTTCGGCCAGTATCAGATCGTTGATGAAATCCTGCGTGTGGTAGCCCAAATCTTCGGCCTGTGTCGCGTCGGCATATTCGTGCGAATCGCCCACAATGATGGAGCCGTCTATGGCCTGCTTGAACAAAATATGAATGCCCCATTTTTTGAGTTCAGCCAGGTGTTCGGGCGTGCGGGCCATGATGTCTCTATAGGACGGGCACTCCTGAAACGCTTCATACCGACGTATCGTCAAGCCGGTCAGAATATTTCCGGGTAAGGAAAGGCCGGCAACCGGCTCGGCCAGCAGCATTTGTAGTTTACTTACTATCAAACCGGCATCGGCCAGCACGTCAGGGAATAATAACCGCACTTCGTGGCCGCTGCAAATCAGCACCCGGCTGGCCTGGAATCGCTCCCGATTGCTCAGCGTAACGATGGCACCACTATAATTGGATTGCACATCAATCACGGCTGAACCCGGCCGGTAATCAACCCCGTATTTCTGCTGAACAAAAGCAATCAGCCGGTGAATCATCTGTTCCGGCTCGACGCTCATCTCCTGCGGAAAGAAAATCCCACCCACTACGTAGTCAGCCTGCAAAGACGGGTAGTGGGCCAGGCATTGCGCTTTGGTCCATAATTCGCTGGGGTAGCCAATGCGTTGGTAGCGGTCGTGGAGTTCGTTGGCCAGCGTCCATTCGTCGGTGTCGGACGCGATGTAGATCGTGCCATTCCGGCGAACCGTCAGGTCGGTTTGCTGCTGAATGGTTTGGTAGATTTCCAGGCTCCGGCGTCCGTAGTCGAACCATCGCCCGGCTAGTCCCGACGGCACTACCTGGCCAAAATTACGTACGGTTGCGCCTACCGGATAACGGTCTTTTTCGAGCAGCAATACACGTTTTCCCGCTTTGGCGGCATGGTACGCATGAAACGTGCCGAGCGCCCCCGCCCCAATAACTAGTAAATCGTAGGAAGACATTTTTTAGGAGGAAAAGGAAGAGAGGGAGGAAAGAAAAAGAGGGGGGAGGAGCGTAAATTTTTAATCCTTACCTCCTTTCTAATCCTCCTCTCTCTTCTAGGCATTAATCGTTTCTTCTCTGGCAGTGATCAGTGCAGGCAACTCACGAAGAGAGCCTAGTAAAAGATCGTGCGGGTAGGCGTCTAACTGGTCGCGCGAGTGCGTGCCATTCGTGAGCCCCAGATTCAGCGCAACACCTGCCGCCCGACCCGACAGCAGATCGGAGGGTGTATCGCCAATATTTATAACCGCTTTGGGGGTTGCTACGTTAAGAAGGCGCATCGCCCGCTCAATCATCTCCGGATAGGGCCGTCCGCGCTCCACTTCGTCGCTGGCAATGGAGAGTTGAATGAGGCTGTTGGGACTACCGATTCGTTGCTCATTTAAGCCCTCAAGCCAGCCGAGTTTCTCCAGGATAATATCGGTCACGACCCGGTAAAAACCGGTTGTCAGAGCAATTGCGATGCCACGCTCCCGCAGGTAGGCAAACGTTTCCAGACAGCCTTCGGTGGGGGTAGCACCCTGCGTGCGATAATGATTTTCCAGAATCCGGCGAAAGGCATCGTACGATACGTCTACCTGCTGCTGTATGGCTGGATGATCGCTCCCCAATTGTTCCTTCCAGAGCGTATCGAATACGTAGCGTTTAGCCAATCCCTGCATGGCCAGAATCCGCTCGTCGGAAACCGACAATCCGGTTTCGGTAGCTGCCTCAGCAAAACAACGTTCTACTTCGTGGTGGTCGGTAACGGTTGTTCCGGCCATATCGAAAACCACTAATTCAATTGGTTGCATGGTTAGAAAAGAGAAAGGAAATGTGAACAAAGCAACAGAAACTTTTGCTTTAGTTTATCGTTGCCATATTAAGAAATAAAGAAATCGTCGTTGCCTGTCTGGTGGACCTTAAATAGCTGATTATGATTGCTTTTTCTAGTCGTTTTTACCCCTAAATCCCCTGAAGGGGACTTTGCACCTACTCAAATAAATTCCCCTTCAGGGGATTTAGGGGTAAAAAAGGCTGATAGACAGTCGCTTAGCTGTAAAAGGGAAAGTCTACATTGCTTTAACGAAACCCTTACGCCGACTCGCCCCGTAAGGTTAAAATCAAATTCGTTTTTAACGTATGCAGATTCTTTTCCAGACCAACCGGGTAAATGTGCGGGTTTACAAACCGTTTCACGCCCGGATGGAGACTGGCCAACTGCGCCTGCACCCGATCCCGGACCGAGTGAATGTCGGGTAGAACATAGACCTGCTTACCGTCCTGAAAAACGGGCACTAACAAATTTTCGTAGGGCTGCGTCGCATCGAAACGCCGTCGTTTGGTAAAATCCAGTGGATCAATCATAACGGTTGCTTTTCCGGCGCCCTGCTGATCCAGGTCGCCCGTTTCCGAATCGAAAATCATGTCGGCCAGAAAACCCCGATCATCCAGATACCGACGTACCTGCTGAATGCCCGGCGTCGAGATTTTAATGGCCTGCTCCGACAGTTTCATTTTGTAATCCCAACGGTCCGAGAGTTCATTTCGGAAAGCAGCCAGTTTATACACCCCGCCCAGCGCTGGTTGATCGTAAGCCGTGACGAGTTTGGTACCCACGCCCCAGATGTCAATTTTAGCGCCCTGCTGTTTCAGGCTATTGATGATTGTTTCGTCCAGATCGTTACTGGCCACGATGGACGTGTCCTGAAAACCGGCTGCGTCCAGCAGCTTGCGGGCTTCAATACTCAGATACGCCAGATCGCCCGAATCGAGCCGGATGCCGGACAGCTTATGCCCCCGTTCGACCAGTTTTTTTCCGGTTTCGATCGCGTGCCGGACGCCCTGTAACGTATCATACGTATCGACCAGGAGTGTTACGTTGTTGGGCATCATGTCGGCATACGTATCAAATGCCTGCTGTTCGGTATCGAACGACATGACCCAACTGTGCGCGTGCGTACCCCGAACCGGAATATCGTATAGCTTCCCGGCCAGTACGTTGGACGTTGCATCGCAACCTCCGATGTAGGCCGCCCGGCTGGCTGTCATGCCGCCATCGAAACCCTGCGCCCGACGCAACCCAAATTCCAGCAGGGAATCTTTCTCGGCCACTAGCCGGAGTCGGGCCGCTTTGGTCGCAATTAACGACTCGAAATTGATGAGATTCAGTAGGGGAGTCTCCAGCAACTGGCACTGTAAAATCGGGCCGCGTACCCGAACCAGTGGCTCGTTCGGAAACACGACCGTTCCTTCCGGGATAGCGTCAATCGTGCACGTAAGCCTCAGGTTGGCCAGATAATCCATAAATGCATCTTCGAACATAGGCTCACCATCGTGACCAGTGAGCGTACGGAGGTAGCGCAAATCTTTTTTTGAGATACCGAAGTTATTGATGTAGCCAATTACGTTCGCTAAACCGCAGCTTATCGTAAAGCCACCATTGAAGGGATTTTTGCGAAAATACAGATTGAAAACGGCTTCTTTTTCGGCTGTTTTCGACTTCCAGTAGCCATAGGCCATCGTTACCTGGTACAGGTCCGTCAGCAAACTCAGCGACGTATCGTAAAGCTTATTTGTCATAGGCCACGAAGGTACTATTCGGGGGCTTTACAGAAAATTAATCGGGACAAAAACAAAAATCTCATTACTTTGGTCTGATAATTGTGAGGGCCGATTTGCCTATGACTGATTCTACTCAACGTAACTGATTAATCGACAGACAATACCGACATGCAGAAGTTAAGCCTTTCTCAGTCCCTTCAGCAGAAACTATCTCCGCAGCAGATCCAGTTTATTAAACTGCTGCAGATTCCTACGGCTGAACTGGACACTCGGATTGAAGAGGAGCTGGAAATAAATCCGGCGCTCGAAGAGGGAATGGACGAGGAGTATGAGCCAAAAGAGGAAGACCCGTTCGACGACGGAGATGATTACAAGGAGCGCGACGATGAGCTGGACATAGACGGATACATCAAGGACGAGGATTACGCCGGATACAAAATGCAGGGCGATGGCAATTACGGCGAAGAAGATCGTGACATGCCACTGGCCACCAGCTCGAACCTCACCGATGCGCTGATGCAGCAGTTTGGCTACCTGGATTTAAGTGAAGAGCAGCGTATCATCGGGTTGCAACTGATCGGGAGTATTGAAGCCGATGGCTATATACGCCGATCCATTCAGGCCATTGTGAATGACCTTGCTTTTTCGCAAAATGTCTTTACCGATACCGACGAAGTCGAGGAGGTATTGCACAAAATTCAGTCGTTCGATCCGCCGGGTATTGCCGCCCGAACGCTTCAGGAATGCCTCATTTTGCAACTACGGCGCCGAGATCAGAGTGACCCGTATGTAGGGCTGGCCATTCGGATTATCAATGAATTCTTTGATGAGTTTTCCCGCAAACACTACGATAAAATTCAACATCGGCTCAATATAAGCGATGAAGCCCTGAAACGAGTTGTTGACATTATTATCAAGCTGAATCCCAAGCCGGGTTCGGTGGAAGGCGAATCGGGTACGGTACAATACCTGATTCCTGATTTTATTCTGACGAACAGTAACGGTAAACTTGAACTATCGCTGAACTCAAAAAACGCGCCAGAATTACGGATCAGCCGCTCGTTTTCCGATATGCTCGATACGTATGACAAGAGCAAGAAACAGAACAAAGTCCTGAAAGAAACAGTCTCGTTCGTCAAGCAGAAACTAGACGCGGCCAAGTGGTTTATTGACGCCATCAAGCAACGTCAGCAAACGCTGCTGAGAACCATGAATGCCATTGTGCGTTTCCAGTACGATTTTTTCCTCACCGGCGAAGAGTCCCGTCTACGGCCTATGATCCTGAAAGACATTGCCACAATGATCGATATGGACGTATCGACAGTCTCACGGGTGGCCAACAGCAAGTCTATTCAGACTGAATTTGGTATCTATCCGCTCAAGTATTTTTTCTCGGAAGGTATTTCGACCGACTCCGGCGAAGATGTCAGCAGCCGTGAGGTAAAGAACATCCTGAAGGAACTGATCGATAATGAACCGAAACTCCATCCGTTATCGGATGATAAACTTGAAACAATTCTGAATGAACGGGGATACAACATTGCCCGGCGGACCGTTGCTAAATACCGTGAGCAGCTCAACATTCCCGTCGCCCGTTTACGGAAAGAACTGTAAAAAATGATGACTTATTAATGATGAATGATGAATGAAAGCAGTTAGTAACTTTGCTGAGTTCACAAGATCAGTTATCATTCGTTAGCTAAGCACCTTAGCGATTATCATTTATCATTCATAATTCATCATTACTTTTAACTCATTGACAAATTCTTTTGCTCGCTTTCTGTCGGTTATTCTCCATCCCTTGCTGATGCCGACGATCCTGTTTGGTTTACTGCTGTTTCAAGTGCCCGCCGTGCTGGGTATGGATGCGTTTTCCAAGTCTTTACGGCTCAGCCTGCTCGTACTAATTTTTGTGGGTACGTTTATGGTGCCGTCGCTGCTGATTTATTATCTCTACCGCAGTGGGTACGTCAAAAGTTTGCAACTCACCAGCCTGGCTGACCGCCGATTGCCATATTTTATGATAGGCATCGTCTACCTGTTTGTGGCGTATTTGTTCGCGTTTCAGATGCAGCTCATCTCGACTCTTGCGCCTGAAGTGGGTATTATGATCGGTAGCATGGCGGTTTCCATTCTGTTTGTCGGAATCATTAGTTTGTCCTGGCAAATCAGTGCCCACACGGTTGGTATCGGGGGTGTTGTTGGCCTCATTGCCAGCATCATGATCAAGTTCAGCATAACAGACCTGTTTTTTTCGCTGCTTTTGCTTGTATTACTAACAGGTTTTGTTGCGAGTGCCCGGCTACAGCTCAACGCCCATACGCCAGCTCAGATCAGTGCCGGACTAGCGCTGGGATTGAGCATAAGTTTATTCACCGTATTCTGGTTCATGTAGGTTTAAACACAGAGATAATAGAGATTTACAGGAAGAACACAGAGCAAATTGAAAGAACATAGTATTCTCTGTGCTCATTGTGTATATCTGTATTATCTCTGTGTTTACCCTTATGTTCGAAAATCTTCTTTATGAGGTTACAGATTCCGTTTGCCGGATCACCCTCAATCGTCCTCAGGTCTATAATGCCCTCAGCCCTGGCTTGATTCGTGACATTACATCCGCTGTTGAAGCCGCTGGTGCCAACGATCAGGTTCGTGTAGTGATTATTACCGGAGCGGGCGATAAAGCATTCTCGTCGGGTGCTGATCTGAAAGAAGGCATTACCAGCGCCATGTCATTGGGTGGACAGCTTCAACTGGGTGAGTCGCTACGAACTACGTATCATCCAATGATTCGGGCCATCCGTAACCTGCCGAAGCCTGTTATTGGCCGAATCAATGGCGTAGCGGCTGGGGCGGGTTGCTCGCTGGCACTTGCCTGCGACGTAGTGATTTGTGCCGACGAGGCTTATTTTAGCCAGCTATTCGTGAACATCGGCCTGATGCCCGATGCCGGTTCAACGTTTTTTCTACCGCGACTCATTGGCCCGCAACGAGCCTTTGACCTATGTAGCACGGGTCGCCGTGTCTATGGCCCCGAAGCAGCCCGCATAGGATTAGTGAGTCGTTCGGTTCCAGTGATTGAATTAGACGAAGCTGTTAGTGACGTAGTGGCTTATTACGCCACAGCTCCAACCCGCGCCATTGGTGCAATGAAACAAGTTTTGAATCAATCGCTCTATTCCGACCTCGATCATCAACTGGATCAAGAAGCTGATAATCAGGATGTATTAGGTGGATCAGCAGACGCAATTGAAGGCATTGGTGCTTTTTTAATGAAGCGTAAGGCAAATTTTTCAGGGAAATAGATTGACAAGATTGCTTTTTCTCCCTACTTTTGCACTCCCAATCAACGGGAACGCATTCGTAGCTCAATTGGATAGAGCACCTGACTACGGATCAGGAGGTTTGGGGTTCGAATCCCTACGAGTGCACTTGACAAAAAGCCACTTACAGACAGAAATGTAGTAAGTGGCTTTTTGTTTGCACATAAGGTGTTTATGCATAAGGTATAAATAAAGAAATAGCTTCGTAATTTCTTCGTCTTTAGCTCCTTTTAGTGTTTCAGCAGCTATTCGTTCCTGTTCCTGCCAAAACTAAATCCACCTGCGCGCTGGGCAATCCCGATGTAGCCAGAGTTTCAGCGTCTAGTCTCTAATCACTCACGCTATAAGGTCGCTTTTTATAACCCGTTCATCGGCACTACAAATAGGTATAGCTGGTATTTAAGTTCTGTCTGGAAAGGATCAAGCTTACGCGGGAAACTTCATTTCAGGTCAGTGTAAATTTCTTGTTTAAAATCAGTCATATCTTATCGAACCAGCTTAGAACTAATAAAAAACTATTATCACAATAAGTAATTTAGTTTTAGTAAATTTAGAATTTTTAAACAACTTGGTTTTTCGTTAATGGTTTTGACTCTTTAAATCCAACAATATATGATCAAGTGGTGATATATTGGATACAAAATCCATTTGTAGCAATACGTAATTAGGTTTCTGGCACTCTCTACTCAATAGGGCGTAAAAGCTATTACAAGGCCTAGGCTCGATGTGCAGACATTCTTTATCCTGACGATATTTCCTGATTTATAAGAGACAACGCGCGTTGAGATAGAGGACAAGTTAAATGGCTACTTCTGCTCCAGCAACAACTCGAATGTTGTTTGTTATCCAGGTTCGGGGCCTTCCTGACTTTTCGATGCTGGCGTATCCAGCTATCAGCGAGTCTATTGCAAACACAAGTGCGGCCTGACTTGATGGTTAAAGTCGAGTATCAGTGAGAATTATAAATCAACAGACAAGGCCGATCAATCACCATAAATTGTGCCAACTACAAGGTTAATTGGCAGTTGCGTAATTCAAATTTAACTAAAACTATGAATCCAGATCCAAACAACCCAGTAACTCTAAGTGCAAAAGAATTAGCGAACCTGATTGGTAAAATTGGTACAATTGAGGCTATGGCAAAAGTAACTTACGAATATTTACGGGCCTCAATGACACCGGATGAGAAGACAATTTTGGTGAAAAAGATCGTTGATCAGGTTCCAATTTCTGTTGAAAACTTATTTAAAAAATTAAGTCCAGCCGATTCCTCATTCACTAAGGACTTACAGTATTTTCTTACTAATCGCTTTGCGGAAGACTTGGAGGAAACAATAAAACAGAACCCACAAGAGTAAGTACGTTCCAGAGGGACATATATAAACATATACTAACTACTCTTCATCCAGAAATCAGCTCAATTTCGTTTGAACGCTTGGCCAAAATCATCATCTATCATTATTGGCCAAGCCTATTAACTAGGCTATTCTTCTATACAGAAGAAAATAAGCCGTAAAAAATCCTCGCTAGTTTTCTTTGGCGCCAACCTTACTTGCCGATTTGTTAATGTATCTATACCATTCTCAAAGTATGACATGAAACTCTACATCAAATACATGGTAAGTATCCGCTGCAAAATGATTGTGCAGGCAACGTTAACTGAACTCGGGCTACAAAGTGGAGTGGTAGAATTAGGCGAGGTAGAAATCGCAGAGACGCTTACTGATGAAAAGTATAATGTCCTGAAAATTAGATTGTTAGCCTGCGGTCTTGAATTAATGGACGACAAAAAAGCTATACTAATTGAAAAAATAAAAAACGTTATTATACATATGGTGCATTATGCGCACGAACTTCCTAAAACTAAAAATTCAATTTATATCAGCGAGAAACTCAGCTATGATTATACCTACCTAGCCAATCTTTTCTCTGAGGCAACAGGCCTTACGATCGAGCATTACATTATTGCCCACAAAATCGAGCGGGCAAAAGAGCTGCTGTTATACGACGAGATTAATCTCACTCAAATAGCGTATAAGCTAAACTACAGCAGTGTCGCTCACTTATCGAATCAATTCAAAAAAGTTACCGGTTTAACGCCCTCCTTCTTTAAACAACTTAAACACAAAAGGCGTATTGCGCTCGAAAATGTGTGAATAATGTAACTATTGTTCATAATTGTAAAATTAAACGGCTATTAAATATACCATATTTGTAACTACATAAATTGGTATTTTAATTGTCGAAAGAATGAAAATCAACGTACTACTTACTTTAATAGCCGTTTACTTATTTGTAGGCTTGAACTCAAGTTTAGGCCAGGCTCCTGACTTAGGAACAGCGTCTACCTTTGCTTTATTTACAGCCACGGGCGCACTATCCAATGTTGGATCATCAACAGTGGTAGGCGACCTGGGTACTAATGATGGATTATATAGCGGATTTAATACCGCAACTATAACAGGGCAAAGTCATATTAGCGATCCGACGTCGGCCTCTGCTGCGGCCGATGTAGTGACGGCCTACAATTCACTGGTTGCCACTCCCTGCACCGTGATTTTGGCCAGTCCCGAATTAGGAAATCAAACCCTTACTTCAGGCGTATATTGCCAAAACACGGCCCTTCCTTCTACCCTGACAGGAACATTGACGCTAAGTGGAACAGGTATTTTTATTATCAAGTTAAGTAGCGCTCTGGTAACGGCTACTAACTCCAGTATCGTACTGACGAATGGGGCTACCGCAGCTAATGTATTTTTCCAGATATTAGGTGCTGCTACATTAGGAACGGGGTCTACTTTCAAAGGTACTATCATTGCGGAAGGAGCTATCGTTTTGAATACAACCACCCTTGAAGGGCGAGCACTTTCAACGGTAGGTGCCATTACGGTAAATGAAAGTAGTATTACTAATGTAGCCGTACCATTGACTGCAGATCTGGTTCCGATCATGTACACGCTGCCAACTATTCAGTATGGTACTACTAACTTTACCGTCGTGGTTGATGTGTTTGATATTCTGTCGACGGCTACCAATAATCTTATAACAGTTTATGTAACTAAAGACCCCTTGGTGGTTCTGAGTTTAAACAGTAGTTCAGTCTTTGTTGGCAATAAAACTGTTCAGAACGATATCTGGACGTTTAATGACTCAAATGATAATTTTTATATCCTTACTACTAACGAAGTGATTGCAGGTGGTAGCCGTAAATCGTTTGGCCTTACAGGCGTGTTAACTCCAGGTAACACGCAGGGTGCGCTAACCGTTAGCACTACTATTATGGCGGGTAGTGGGGGAGAGGTTAATATTAATAACAATTCAGATGCTGATAAAATCGAATACTTTAAGCAATAGGCATCAGATGGAATGACAGCTATCTAACACCCATCATGGCTATTCGGTTACTAGCCATGTAGCGACAATACTACTGCAACTACGTTAAAAATATATGTAAGGCTAGTAAATTGTTATATAATTCCTGTGCGTGCACGAAAGCCGCTTCAATTGAAGTGGCTTTTTCGTTTCATATCAATAATAATATGATTCTGTCAGCCTAGTTCTATAAAGCATACTTGACTCTGTACGGCTTATGACCGTCACTTTAGCATCAGTCCTGGAGATTTATTCGACTCAATAGCAAGATTTTGTTTGCTGCAATACGAATTACTTTACCCCTAAATTTACCTTTGGATCAGCTATGCAATAATCGCTGGCTCCTAACCTGAACGTGCTGCGGCATAGGCTAAATGGTCTGTTGCCTTTCCATTGATTATATGAAAAAGAGCGTCTGTTTTCTTTTATGGGCAGTTATGTCTGCTGCTGTGGGTGCCTACTGGTTGGGCAAATCGGTCGATTGGGTGGAGTTGGATAATCCGCTGATCGGTACCGATTTCAAATCCAGTTTATCGAAGAATCCGATCACACAGGAGCCGCTATTCGTTTCAAAACGGCCAAAAGTGAGCAAGTTCTGGCGCGTGTAGCATCATCGTTTATCAGCTATGAGCAGGCCGAACTGAACCTGAAGAAAATTGGAAGTGATACGTTCGAGGCTGTCAAACAGAAAACCCTGCCAACGCCGGATGGGTACTGTGGCGACGAAGACAACGGTCAGACATCGACATGATACGTGTTTACAGCGATGGGCTTCTATCCGGTTTGCCCGCTACGGATCAGTACGTGATAGGCACTCCGTTGTTTAAAAAAGTTACGGCGACACTGGAAAATGGCAAACAGATCGTCATCAATGCGCTCGCCAATAGTGAGTAGAACCGCTACATCAACACGCTACGGCTGAACGGAAAACATATGACAAAAACTGGCTGAGTCACTGGGAACTGATGCAAGGCGCTGTGTTGGATATGGACATGTCGGCAACGCTAAGCCGACAACGGGAGACCAAACCAGAGGATTTCCCCTATTTGTTTTCGACGGCGGAAGCAAAATAGGCGTTCGCCCGGTACGTTTTAAGTATTATCTGAACGGCTTGTCAGTAGCCGGAACAGTATTTTATCTTTTTTGCTGAACTAGTCCTTGCCCTTATCTCATGCCTACATCATCATCATCGCCTGTTGGTTTCAACTTATTAGCCTGGTCGGCCCCCATTTCCGAAAAAATGCATCCGATAACGGAGCGTCTTAAAACAATCGGCTACGATGGAATTGAGTGTTTTATTGACTACCAAGACGTAGCGGCTTACCGGCAGTTTGGCGATCATTTGCGGCAATTGAATTTACAAAGCACCTGCGTGATGGTCATGAGTCCCGACGAAAATCCGGCGAGTGATTCCCCTCAGATTCGGGACCAGGCGCTGACTCGACTGAAAGAGGCCATCGATCGGGCACACGCCATGGGTGCTTCGGTCATTTGCGGGCCGTTTCACTCGGCCTTTGCTACGTTCTCACGCCAGGAACCACAACCCGATGAGTATGAACGTAGTGCGGAAGTGCTTCATGCCGCTGGCGAGTATGCCAAACAGGCCAACATTGTGCTGACACCGGAGGCCCTAAACCGGTTTGAGTGCTATTTGTGTAACACCATGAGTCAGTTACTAGAGCTGGTGCGCCGGGCCGACCATCCAAATGTGCGGGCCATGTTCGACACACACCACGCCAATATGGAGGAAAAGCGATTCCCGGATGCCATCCGTACCATTGCGCCCGTGCTGGCTCACGTTCACATCAGCGAAAACGACCGCGGCACACCGGGCGACGGACATATTCCCTGGAACGATACATTTCGAACCTTAGCTGAAATCAACTACACCGGCTGGATGACCATCGAAGCCTTCACGCGAAACGACATTGCGTTTGCAAATTCGATCAACGTGTGGCGGGAATACAACGACCCCTGGGACATCGCCGAAAATGGCTTCACCTTCATCAAAACGATGCAGGCTAAATACGCGAAGTGATCGTTAGAATACGTAGTGGAATGTTGTGTTTTCAATTATTGAAGCTTACCGAACAGGTAGCTCCCTCAGGCTAATTATGTGTCTGGCTAACAGGGGTTTATCGGCCATTAGTGACTTGATATGGTTGAGTGTCTTGTTAGGAAGCTGCTGACTCCGGCTGATAATATCGACGCCTTCGGGTGTGAACAGCGTTCCTGAAAACCAGATAACCGCCCATTGGCCATCGGGGTCCTGCAAAACGACTTTCCATTTGCTACGTAGTACGCTTAAGGCTCCTTTCCCACGCCAGACAAAGGCCGACGAATCGCTCGGGTCCTGATAATCAAAACCAGTAAGGATTTTTGGCTCTCCTTTTTTTACGTACTTGACTTCGTCGAGCAATACATTGGTTGCCCCTTTTTTCTCCGCGATTGAATACGTAAACGTAGGATTGAGTTTGTCGCCTTTCAGCCACATCGGAAAGTTCGTACTACAGATAAACCAGGTTCCAACTAGTGCTTGAAGTAGGTGTGTCATGAGAAACAATGAGTGGCTAATCAGAAGCGGTAAACGATGGATGTTACTATTCGCTTTATTCGGGCAGACAAGTACGTAATTTTAACTAATAAGGCGCCTGGTAGTTTATCGAATGCGTTAACCGCCAGGCGAAAAAGTACCAGGCGCCATTGGTTTTAACAGTCTATATCGAAGCATGATTGTCACCCAACAGAAAGACGTAGCGATTCAGCAGTATTCGTTGCAGGAAAGTAGTAGCGTTGGTAGCACGGTTTTTGACATCGTGGAAGCGAAGGGGGAATTTATTCGGCGCAAATCCAACTTCCTGGTACCGCATCGTAAGGATTTTTATTTCTTTTGCCTGGTACGGAAGGGTAACAGTCGCCACTGGGTGGATTTTGTGCCGTATACACTCCAACCCAATACGTTCTATTTTTCGTCGCCACAGCAAGTGCAGGTGAAAGAGAAAACCGAGCCGATGACTGGTATTATGCTCTCGTTCACAGAAGAGTACCTGCAGCTTGATGGAAATCAATCGCTTCGAAAACTACCCATTATTCAGAATCCCGATAATGCCCATGAGCTGAAGCTGGAGCCCATGCATATGGCGTTTCTGGAAGATTTGATGGGCAAGATGGTCGTGGAGTTTAATACCGAGCATAGCTGGCGAAATACCATGCTGCAATCGTATGTCAACGTATTGCTGATTTATTTGAGTCGCTTGTACGTCGACCAGTCTCAGGCTGTCCATCGTTCGCCAGATCGGGGGTTGTTGGAAAAATTCAGAGCCCTTATTGACAGTCACTATAATACGTTGCATCAGGTAGCCGACTATGCTGAACTGCTCAATTTGACACCGGGTCATCTGAATGATCGGATAAAGCAACAAAGCGGCAAAACGGCCATAGAGCATATTCACGAGCGACTGGTGCTGGAAGCAAAGCGCCGTTTGTTGCATACCGATTTGTCGGCTAAAGAAATTGCCTGGCAACTGGGTTTCGAGGATGGGGCGTACTTCCATCGCTTTTTCAAGCGCCTGACCGGTGAGACGCCTGCTACGTTCCGGACGACGATCCGCGAAATGTACCATTGAAACCGACATACAGCCAGTAACCAACCCTGCTGAGTGCCGTAGCTTTGTACCCTCAACAAGCACCAAATAGCATGGACTCGGAAGGAGAAAAAAATAAGGCTATTGTTAACCGGTTCAATAAAGAAGCGATTGAAGAAGGCCACCTTGCCGCTTTCTATGAACTAATTGACGATTCGTTTATTAACCACACAGCCCCCGCCGGAATGCCACCAGGTCGGGACGGGATGATACGTTTCATCCTCGACGTACTGCGACCCGCTTTCCCCGATCTACGCGTTGAAATCTACGATCAGATTGCGGAAGGTGATAAAGTTGTTACCCGAAAAGCCTTTCATGCCACCCATTCCGGAACGTTCATGGGCGTTCCCGCCACGGGAAAAACCATCCGATTTCCGGTAATCGACATTGTACGGTTGCGTGACGGTAAATACATTGAACATTGGGGTATTCGCGATACTCATTCCGTTCTGCAACAGATCACCCAGCCTTAACAAGCCTTCTATTTTTGTATGATTAGGCAGATGAAAACGTATCTCATTTTGATTCGTGAACCGGATGGTCGTGCCACCATCCCCTCCGCAGACGAAACCCGTCAGCACCAACTCGACTGGAAAGCCTGGATAGATGATTTATTGGCGAAAGGTCATTGGGAGCGTGGGCATTCGTTGACACTTGCGGGTAAAGTTATGCGACCAACGGCCTCGGAAGGCTTATACCAGGTGAACGGGCAGGAAATTGTAGGGGGATATCTGCTAATCAACGCTACGGATTTAGACGAAGCCGTTGCCCTTATGCAAACCTGCCCTGTTTTCGACGCTGATGGGTTTGTAGAAATTCGGGCGGTGCAATAAGCCAGGAAAAAGACTTAGTTAATTCTTTTTCTCTTTATCTACCAGATACGATGAATTGAATAAGAATCAAAATTGCCGTCCCGACTTAACAAAGGCATGGTGTCAGTAATGGATTGAGCAATGATAATTCGATCAAACGGATCTTTATGATAAAATGGTAAGGATCTAATGACAACTGTATGCTCGAAGCGGACGGGCAACGTAGTGATATTGTTATCCCAAACGATCTGATTAAGGCGCTCAAACGGTTGCGATAACTCAATTTTTCCATTTAAGCTTAATTTGATAGCGATCTCCCAGAAAGAAGCAATACTCACAAAATTTGTATTGCTTGGGTCTTCGATCATAGTACGGCAGGTTTGACTCAACTCCTGATTCCCTTCTAGGTACCAGATAAGTGTATGCGTGTCCAGTAGTAAGTTCACGGCATATATTCCTTAAAATCGTCTAATGGCGCATCAAAATCATCAGCCATAAACGTGACTAGGCCTTTTGCACTACCAAAATGAGGTTTCCGAACGGGAGGATGTAACAAGCGTATCAGGTCGTCATACACCTGCATAAACTGCTCATCGGATAACTCAGCAATCTCTTTTACGACATGTATTTTAAGTTCGGCGGCCTGCATAACAAATGCTTTTTAGCAAATATAACGCTTTGTATAGTTAGTAGTTCCGCTATTATCTCTGTTCCATTTCTTCTACAATTTCAGCTTAATTTTCAGCCTTCCCAATGCCGCCGTGATACCAATGATCAGGAAGGCGAACAGGAGCGATTTGACTAAGCCAACACTGCCAGTTTTTAGCGAGTCGGGTAGCGAAATGCCCGATAGATCGGCCAGGCTGTAGTAGAGATAAGGGATTAAGTAACAAGTCAGTGTGCTTGTTCCGGCGGGTTTAATAGGATCAAACCAGGCGGTTTTTCCGTTCATGTCGACCAACCAGTAAATTCCGGCGTAAACGATAAAGCCAATGCCACAACATAGGAAAATCCAGGTGGGCGTTGCCTGAATTTTTGAAATGATGAAGAAGTTTCTGGATAGGAATCCAGCGACGAGAAACAGGATTCCTATACCCGTAAAAAGCAAGGGTAACCGCTGAGTTTTACCCGTTCTCTGCACCCGTGTCAGGAGTAACGTAGCCAATATTCCAGCGAAGGCAAATGTGTTGAAGGCACCATTGCCCAAAATCCAGTCGCCTGGACCATCGGGCCAGATTGCGTGTAACCAACCCGCGTGGCCAGCTATGTTCAAGACGGTGAAAAACAGCCAGGAAATGAGCAGCAGAATTTGTTGTTTGTGGAGAAATAAATAGAGGATGGCGCAGGTAAAATACGTCCAGCCAATCAAGCCTAAAATTCCCCACCACTGGGGCGTCATTCGGGTTAATTCAGTGTCAGGACCACCCCTGAAAATTAAGGCTAAGTAAACAAGTACCCCTACGCCCAGCCATTGCAGACCCGTAAAAATGGTTTTTACTACGTCTTCACGTTTGGGGTATTGATTCCAGATCAGAAAAAAGCCCAGCACCATTAAGATTTGATACCATTCGACACGCATTCCCGTAGCCTTCGCGTTCAGATCGGGTGTGTTGACGGTGAAGACGCCCATTACCAGCAACGCAACCGATCGAAGCGTAATGTGCCAGATGATTTGTAGGTAAGAATCGCCTTTGTCGAGCCGCTGACGAATCGCAAAGGGAATTGACATGCCGACGATAATCAGGAAACAGGGGAACACTACGTCCGAAAAGCCCAGAAAATCCTGATCCGCATGCGCATGTTCGAGCCAGACGGGAATGCCGGTTAACGTCCAGAAGTCATTGACGAAAATCATCGTCAGCATCGTTAATGCCCGGAAGACATCAATTGAAAATACACGTTTCAACGATACATCTACCGACTTGGACCGGGTTGACTGGGTTGATGGGGATACCATACGTAGTGGTTGATTAATTTGTGTCGCTCAGTTTTTTTATCTCGCCAAACATAGCCTTAAAGCAATTGGTGGCGGTATCTTCCCCCGATGCGGGATTCACTTTTACGCCATAGAACTCATCTAAAAACGGCCCTGCGCCCGACCAGACGGTTTGCATCATGCCCTGGAAGCGCGCTTTCATTATGGGCGTTACCGACTTTCTAAATTTCACCATGTCCTGCGTTTGCGTGACGGCAAAACCGGGCTTTCGCCAGGGACACGTAATGACGCTGAGACCTTTGGTGGCAAAATAAACAGCAGTTTGATCCGGGCGTTCGTAATGCCAGTCGCAAATCAGTACGTCCTTGGGAATCAGGTCAATGGCTCGATACGTATTGTTGTAGCTGCCCTCCCACATGCCTATACCTGTCGTTTTTCCGTCAATGAGCCGGTCGCCCCAAATCCAGAGTTGCCGATTTTTCTGGGCCAGGTGATTACGGATTTCAGTGACTTCACCGGCAAACAAATCCGCCTTGTCGCGGCCCGAACAGCGCGGACATTTATCGTCGCCGATGTAAAATACCTCGTCCATCCCCGCGTGAAACGCATCGGTTTCAAATACCTCGCAGATTTCGTCGACCAAATCAAAAACGACTTTGTGAACACCCGGATGCAACGGACAATAACTTTTGCAATACAGTCCGTCAGGATTCGGCCATTCATAGTTCGTAGGCATTTTTACGTGGGGCGTTTCGTCGAAATCAGGGTAGACACGTAGCAGATTATGCGTCGTGCTGGCCCAGGATTGATGACCAAGCAAATTGATTTGTGGAATCAGGCGGATGTTATTTTTCTGACAGGCTTTAACCAGCTTTTTTACCTCCCGTTTCGACAGGGCAATATTATCGCGAAGCTCGGGATGACTATCGAACTGATAGTTGAAGTCGACTCGCAGAATTAACGTATTGACCTGCCGGGGAGCGAGTTCTTCATTGATAAACTTGATGAACGTATCCAGTTGTTGGGGTTGTGGGGCGGCAATACAAAATCCGCGTATGGGCAGTAAGCTGTCAATCTTTGCCTGCGCCAGGACAAACTGATTCGTAAACAGAAAAAGACACAGGAAAAAAGGAAAAAGTAACCGGTTCATGCGAGTTGCGTTTCAGTAAGGCGAACATCAATATAAGTCGATATGGACGTTATTCTATTCAATTTTATAGAAACCTGACTTTGTTAGTTGATACGTCCAGACAATGATGTCTTCGTTGAATAAGCCTACCTTCGTGGTTTATTTGACGGGCACAATTATGACTTTCGACGAACTGAATCTGAACAAACCGCTGCTGAATGCCTTAACGGATCTAGGGTATACCACGCCGACGCCCATTCAGCAAAAAGTATTCTCGGTTGTAATGTCGGGTAAGGATGTGTGCGGCATTGCGCAAACGGGTACGGGGAAAACCATTGCGTATTTACTGCCGTGCCTGCGTCAGCTTCAATTCACGAAGGATAAGCTCCCGCAATTGCTGATCATCGTGCCCACGCGCGAACTGGTCGTGCAGGTCGTTGAAACAGTTAAGGAGTTGACCACCTACATGAACCTTGTAGTGGTGGGTATATATGGTGGCGTTAACCTGAAACCGCAACTGGCACAGGTGTTACAGGGACTGGATATATTGGTCGCTACGCCCGGCCGCCTGGTCGATTTGATGACCAATGGAGCCATCAAGACAAAGTCCATCAAGAAACTGGTGATTGATGAAGTAGACGAAATGCTGAATCTCGGCTTTCGAACGCAACTGAAAATCGTGCTGGATCTATTGCCGCCGAAACGGCAAAACCTGCTGTTTTCGGCTACGCTCACCGATGAGGTGGAGCAATTGATGCACACGTTCTTCACGAATCCGGTTCGGGTAGAGGCTGCGCCCGCTGGTACGCCATTGGAGAATATTGAACAGACGGGCTATCTGGTTCCCAATTTCTACACGAAAATAAATCTGCTGGATCTGTTTTTGAGGCAGGATGATACCATGACTAAAGTCCTGGTTTTTGTAGCCACCAAGCAACTGGCCGATCAGGTTTATGATCAGATGGATGAGAAGTTTCCGGGCGTGGTCGGCATCATTCACTCCAATAAAGAGCAGAACAAACGCTTCGAAGCCGTCGATCAATTCAAGGCAGGTACGTACCGGATTCTGATTGCAACGGATATTATCGCCCGCGGCATTGACGTAGTGGATGTGTCTCATGTGGTCAACTTCGATATGCCCGACGTACCAGAAAATTATATTCACCGCATTGGGCGAACCGGCCGCGCCGACAAAAAAGGTATCGCCATTACGTTCATCAGGGAAAGCGAAAACGACCAGCAGGCCGCCGTTGAGCAGTTGATGAATTACCAGATTCCGATGCGGGCGTTACCGGAAAATCTTGTCATTTCGGATGAATTAACGGCCGATGAGAAACCTAAGGTTTATATGCCAACGATCGAGGTGAAAGTACCCAAACGGGAAGATGTTGGCCCGGCCTTCCACGAAAAAATTGATAAGAACAAAAAGGTAAACGTTCGGCGCGATCATGCCGCCGAAAAGATGTTAAAATACGGCAGACCCATCAAGCGGGTAGGAGGGAGGAAAAAGAGAGATTAGTCAGCCTAAGAAACCATCTGAAAAGCCCTTAAATCCCCTGAAGGAGACTTTGTTCACGCTCAAACAAAGTCCCCTTCAGGGAATTTAGGGGCTTTTATCTACTACTTTCAATTAGGTATTGCGTCTTACCCCCAACCCCCTGAAGGGGGCTCAGGTTGAGAATAGTCGAGCAAAGTCCCTTCAGGAGTTGGGGGTAAAACGAAAAAAGTCAATCCTTTTTTCGGAAGTAAACGTTGTTGCTGATCGATTCGAGCCGCACTTCGGGGCCGCCACCGTTAAGCGTTCCTTCGAGGAGATAGCCGACGATCGGGTGTTTTTCTTTCTTTTTGAAGCTGATGTCCATGTCGGAATACACCTCACCCGTAATGGTTTTCATGGCCAGATTGGCGCCCTTTGCTTTTGGCCAGCTCATGTCGACATAACCACTGATGGTTTTCGCAAAGACAGCTCCCGTGGCCCCCTGAATGTCAATATTGCCATTGATCGTCTCAACTTTTAGTTTGACCTGACGGGGCAGAAATACCTGGTAATTAATGTCGCTGCATACGTAGTAATCTTTTCCGTTCCGTTCCGTACGCCAGTGAGAGGACGTATTACCGGGGCAATCTTCGGCTTTTCCTTCTTTCAATAATTCATTGTCGAAGTCGGTTTTCAGGCTGACTTCCCCCGATGTAGAACTGGACGTAACCAGCAACGCATCGTTCAGCTTCCCCCCGTTGATGGTCACCTCAATACGTATCGACATCGTCGGTTTATCCCAGTAACGAACCTGAATGCTGTCGGCAAACTTGAGGTTGAGGTTGACGGCCTGGTCTGCCGAAACAGACACCGTTTTTTCAATGATTTTCTGGGCAAACGCTGGCCCGACGATCAAGCTCAGCAGCAATGAATAGACGATATTTTTCATGGGAATGAGGAGAGTTTGGATAAATCATTTTTGCTTCCGAATGTAGATATTGCTGTTGATCGTCTTCAGTTGGATTTCCACCCCACCCCCGTTTGTCGTGCCGTCGATGTTATTGCCACCACCCACTCTCGACATGCCGTCTTTTGTCGATTTTACACCCAGATCAAAATCGGTATACATTTCTCCGTGAATCGACCGGAGCTTCATGTTGGATTTGGAACTGGCAGGCATCGTAATGTCAATGGGGCCATTGATGGTCGATATCGCGGTCGGTTTCTCCTGACTCAACGCCGAGTAAACAACCTTGATTTCGCCGTTGGTGCTGTTGGCTACAATAGGTCCTGTTACGTTGTTGAGGTCAATGGAACCGTTGTTGGTCCGTACCTCCAGGTCGCCATCCATGTTGCTGACGGATAAAGCTGAACTCTGCCAATTCGTTTGTTCAAAGAGTAGCGCGACCTTTCGGGGAATCCGGATCGTGTATTTGATTGGTTTTCTCGTCGCTTTTTCGATTCTTAAACCGCCACTTTCCGTTGTCACGGCCAGACCAATACCGGAGTTGTCGACCGCCGAATTGTAGATGGGTTTTAGCCCTTTCGCCCGCTCGGGGGGAGCCTCGTAGCCCGATGCCTGAATAATGACCTCATCGCCATTGTGACCTTCAATTTTGATGTCGCCAGCGTCCATTTCAATCGTTACCTTTCGGTCTTTTGTATTCGCCAGCTTGGTTTTGTATTCCTGCGCTTTGGCGCTGCTCAGGCACCATAACAGGCCGACACTTAGTACTAGGAGCTTCTTCATGTTCATTAGTTATTTGGCGTAAATGATAAATAATTGATTTTTGAGAGTTAATGGAATGATGCAGGCACACACTTCCCTGGACGTTCCCCAGCGTTGATCGGCTGAAACGAAAGTCCGTTTGTTTTTTGCAAAATCAGGTGATTGAGCAGTTAGTGACTAGGAAGGAGACTTTCCCCCCTGAACCAGATTGTTGAGTCCTTCCTGCGCTTTCTGGCGCACTACGTCCAGAACTTCCTGGTTTTGAGCTATTCGCTGAATTTCATTTACAGCCCGCTTTTCTTTGATCGCTACCAATGCATCAATGAGCGTTAATTGGACGTTCGCATCAGTTTGAATCGTCAGCGATTGAATGAGGGCTTCGCGCACACCTGGTTCGTTCTCGAAGCGTGTCAGTGCCTGGCAGGCCGCCAGCCGCACATTCACATTGGCGTCGAAATTCAATGTATTGATCAGCAGTTGCGTAATATCACGATCGGCCTGGGAGAGTTCGTAACTCTGATTCACGGCCTGAATACGTTCGCTGGCCGATGTTTTGGGATGTTGCTCGAAGGCCAGCACCTTTTTCATTTCGAGCGTTGGCATGACATCACCCGAAGAAGCCGTCTGTTGTGTACGTGGCTGATCAGACCGCCACTGGTCGTAAAACCGCCCGCCCGAGAAACCAACGATCAATAAAGCAAGACTGGCCGCCAGACGCATGAACCAGGTTGTCAGGCTACGAATTGGCCCTGGCTCAGGTGCCGTTAGCTTATCTACCAGGCGATTGTTGAACGTAGCAGACGGGTGTTGCGTCCGGGCTTCGGCGAAGTAGCGAAATGGTGCGGCATGCTCCAGCAAATGCGCTGGAATGGTTTCCTGCTGGAAAAACTGCCGCAATTCCTTTTCTTCGTCGAGCGTTGTTTCGCCCTCATAATATTTTTCCAGGAGCTTTTCAATGTCCGGCTTCATAATCATTTGCTTTTACGTAACTCTCCCGCAGCCGTAGCCGTGCCCGCGATAAAATTACCCGTATGTTATTGATGCTAAGGCCCGTTACCTGTTCGATTTCCTCGAACGAATATTCCTCCACATCGCGTAGATGGAGAATGAGCTTTTGTTGGGCGGGTAAATCCTCCACTAACCGACGGATCAACCCGGCACTGTCGGCTAATTCTACCTGCCGATAAGGAGAAACTCCTTCAGCCTCAACCTCTCTCAAACCCGCATCGTTGGCCATTTTCTGGTGCGCTGGCGATTTTAGTCGATCCAGACACAGGTTCTTGGTCATTTGCACGGCCAGCGCTTCCACGCTATGGTACGTATCCAACTGCTGCCGATTGGTCCAAAGCCGCAACAATACGTCCTGTAGGGCATCTTCGGCTTCTTCGCGATTGCGCAGAAACAGTTGTGCCAGCCTAAAAAGGCGACCCTGAACAGGCAGTATCCGTTGTTTAAAGGCTTGTAAATCCATTTCAATGACAAAGACGACTAAGTCAGGAAAACATTACAGCGTTGAGAAATATTTTTTGTAATTCTCTTTATTAATTGAACCGGCAGGTTTCACTACGTTGGCATCAGGCTGGTTTTTGGCTAATAATCTCTGGGATTAAACTTACCTTCGTTGGCATAGAACACAACCCGAATTCATTTATACGTATGCCTTTTTCATCGCTTGGTTTGTCTAAACCACTGCTAAGAGCAGTAGCCGAACAAAATTATACACAGTCGTATCCCATTCAGGAACAGGCGATTCCGGCGATTCTGGAAGGTAAGGATATTCTTGGGATCGCGAAAACGGGTTCGGGGAAGACCGCCAGTTTTGTGTTGCCCATTCTGGAATTGTTTCATCGGTCCAATACCGTCAACAATAAATCACTCAGTGTGTTGGTGCTGGTCCCTACGAGGGAACTGGCCGTGCAGGTAGCTGAAGTTTTCCAGGCGTTTAGTCAGTATCTTCCCCAAAAAGTAAAAACGGTAGCGGTATACGGTGGCGTGGCCATTAATCCGCAGATGGTTGCCGTATATGGAGCTGAAATTATGGTTGCTACGCCGGGCCGACTACTGGATTTGGTGGCACAACGGGCACTACGTTTGTCGCAGGTTGAATTGCTCGTGCTGGATGAAGCGGATAAAATGCTGGACCTCGGTTTTGCCGATGAGATGGATCAGGTGTTCGACCTGTTGCCCGAAAAGCGGCAGACGATTCTCTTTTCGGCCACATTAGGCGATGCCATTCAGGACATTAACGCCAACCTGCTCCACGAGCCCGTAAAAATAGAGATTGTCGAAGAGGAGCAAAATATCGACTTAATTAAGCAACTGGCCTATCGCGTTGATCCCGAACGGAAAGGCCCGTTGTTACGATATCTGATCAAAACCGGTAATATGAAGCAGGTGCTGGTCTTTGTCTCGTCGGTGCGTACGGCTGATAATCTGGTCGTCAAACTCAACAAGAACGGGATTCAGGCGGCTGCCATTCATAGCAAGAAAACGCAGGGTTCCCGAATGGAAGTACTACGTCAGTTTAAAGCGGGAAAACTGACGGTGATGGTTGCTACAGATCTGATTTCCAGGGGAATAGATATTCAGTTTTTGCCCTATGTGATCAACTTCGAGCTGCCCCGATCACCTAAAGATTACATTCACCGCATTGGCCGAACGGGCCGCGCCGAGGCCTCGGGGGAAGCGATTTCACTCATCTGCCCCGAAGATGAGCATCACTTCAGAATTATTCAGAAAAAGATGGGCAAACGGGTCGAGATGATTGACACGGCGGATCTGAATCTATTAAGTTACTAATATTTCTACAGAGGGCTGATAAGTTTTGTCGTCAGGTAGTGCTTAACAGGTTTATTAGTAAGTATTGTGAAGTATTAAAAAAGTTTCATAGTATTACACAATAAATCTATTTTAGTTTATAAAAAAGCCTGCCAACATAATTCTTATGATGATACCTCTCCCTTTCATTCCCTCTGTCACCCGAGTCCTGATAATCACTTTTGTACTAGCGATTCCGATCGTAAGTGTTGGTCAAATTTACAGTAATACGTTTACGGGTACCGGTACCTGCCCAACGCAGGGTAACGTACCGACTACCTCGCCTAATGCTACGGGCACACCACTGACGAGAAGTACACTACTATGCAGCGCCACGAATAATGTATTCAACTCGACAACACTCAACAATACTGCCAACATAAGTAATACCTCCTACATTGAGTTTTCTGTAACAGCTAATCCAGGCGCTCAATTGAACGTAGCGTCACTCAGCTTTTTGAGGCAGGCCAGCGTTACGGCACCCAACCAGTTAGAGGTACGGTATAGCACCGATGGTTTTGCCACATCAACCAGTTGGGGAAGTGCGCCAACTACACCAACAACAGGGACGACAATTACCTGGGACTTTGCCGACTTTACGGTGCCGCCTACGACTACTTTAACCTTTAGATTTTATCCGTATGGTACACAACGGGCTGATTTAGGTGCCGGAGCAGCAGCTTCCGCCGGAACATTCAGACTGGATAATGTTACAGTCACTGGTACATCTCCGCTGCCTGTCAACCTGGTTTCGTTTACTGGCAAATCCAGTAACAATTCAGTCGTATTAAATTGGGTTACGGGCTGGGAAAAGGAAAATCAGGGGTTTGAGATTCAAAAAAGCACGAATGCTAAGAGCTTCGAAGGTGTTGGCTTTGTGGAAGGCAACCGCAGTACTCAGGTGCAGTCTGTTTATGAGTTTACAGATACCAACGTGCTGCCTGAGCAACTGTATTATTACCGGCTTAAACAGAAAGATACTGATGGAGAATTTGCGTTCTCGCAGATCACGGCGGTGCGGGTTAAGGCGGGCGAACAGGAAGAAAAACTAACCATATTTCCCAATCCAAATCGGGGCAGTTTCACACTTTCGGGCAGTGGCCTATCCGCTAGTGTCAAGCTGTATACAGCCACAGGAGTAGAGATTCCTATTCTTGTAAATCAGCGTGGTAGCGTCAAAACACTTGCCATTACGGCCCAGACGGTTTTATCGCCCGGCTTGTATTATCTAAACGTACATTCGGCGGATGGGAAAGCAGAAGTGCTAAAAGTTCTTATATATTGATGATTTCTGAAGAGATAAATGGATGTTTCCAGTAACGAATAAGGCCGACAATCTGTCGGCCTTATTCGTTACAACTCAGCTGGTACGGTAGCGCTAATTAGAAATTTGGCTCGTCGGCACTGGGTCCGTAACTACCCGGAATTGGAATGTTTAGCAGGCGGAGGTAAACGCCTAGCTGCGCCCGATGGTGTACTATCTGCGAAAAGGTTATGCGAATCATTTCGCCTTTGGTCGTCTTACTATAAATTTCTTCGCCATTACGCAGCGTCCATAGGGATTCCAATTGCTCATCCGTTGCCTGACTCAATGACGCCTTCCCGTCGGCTAACGAACGCTCAAAAAAGTCGAGCAATTCGACCGTGTTGTTGATTGAAACGGGTGCATAGGGAGCCGTGGCAAAGTCAAGACCGTCGGTGGTTAACGCTAGTGTAACCCAGGTTGGTAACTCGGCAATGTGAGTGGCTAAGCTTCGAATCGTCATGCTTTTTTCGTGCGGTTGCCAGTCGTATTTATCATCGGGAACGCGGCCCAGCATAGTACGAGTTGTTTTAGCTTCCTGCTCCATTTCGGTTAAAAGCATCTGAATGATTGACATGGCTGTTCGTTTTTGTTACAGCACAAAGATCGCTGCACTCACTGACAGCCCTGTGTCAGTAGTGTTTATAGAAGTTGTAATTGAACACAGAGCCACGGAGAACACAGAGTTTTTTTTAATTCTTTGTGTTCTCCGTGGCTCTGTGTTCAATCAATCAGTTGCCAAACAACCCAGTCAACATGCGGTTGAAGTCGGTTTGGAGGGGAGCTATGATCGTGATTTTCTCCGACGAGATGGGGTGTACAAAATCAATACGTTGGGCATGTAACAGCATCGTGTTCATGTCGAAATGATCCTTGAATAGCTTGTTTTGTTTGTTGCAGCCATGCGGTCGGTCTCCGATAATCGGGTGCAGAATGTGGGCCATGTGTTTCCGCAACTGATGCATTCGGCCCGTAGTGGGTGTGAGTTCTACCAGTGAATAGCGTGACGTAGCATGTTTGCCAAAAGGTAACGGAACCTCTGTGCGACGTAGCGTTTTTACATGCGTATGAGCTTCCTGAAGCAGACCCGCTCCCCGTTCATCGTCGCGCCGAAGGGGGTAGTCGATGACCTGCTCGTCTTCGGTATAACCCCGCACAATCGCCAGATAGGTTTTTGCTACGTTTCCATCCGCAAACTGCTGCTGCATAACGGAATTCATGGCTTCATTAAGCGCAAAAAGCAGCACGCCCCCCGTTTTTCGGTCCAGGCGATGAACAGGATACACCCGCTGCCCCAATTGATCGCGCAGGAGCTGAACCGCAAATTCGCTGGCATCGCTGGCAATCGGCGAGCGGTGAACGAGCAAGCCGTGGGGTTTGTTAATCGCCACTAAATCGGGCGACTGATAAACGATGGGTAAATCAGCCATTCAGGACGGATAGCCAGGACTGGCCTTTATTTCGTCAATCTGTTTTCGGTGCCGCTCTACATGAGAGGCCATCACCAAAACCGCCTGATACGTATCCAGCGTGCCGAGTGCCGGATGGATGAAATAGTGCATACGCAAATCGTCTTTTGTACTCTGAACAAAGTCAGTAATGTCTCGTCGGCGCTCTTCAAAGGCTTGCAGTGCTGCGCTGGCGTCACCAAATCGACCCGTTGGAACGAAAGGTGCAGGGGCGGCCAATGTAAATGATCGGCTACGAACGGCTTTGATCACATCGACATCCGATACCCGGATGGTAGCCCGTCTGGCTGGATCGGCAGGAACGCTCATTCCAGCCAGTATCGCCTTATAAATACCTTTCTCAACCAGGGCGATGTGCTCGACGCATTCGGCAATGGACCAGCGATCAACAGTTGGTTTGTAGGTCAACTGGTCTATGGATAGCCCCTCAAGCGTCTGTTTAAGATTGGCTAACGTAGCGTTAAGTGAGTCAATGGCGTAACTACGTTCCAAATCAGTAACGGGACCGGTAACAGGAACAGATGGCAGGTTTTCCACGTCTTGATCATAGGGGTTAGGACGGGCGCAAAGGTACGATCAATTTATTTTTTAGCGGCTTCCACTTTCTGTTCCGTTGGTATCGTGGCTACGTCCCGTTCGCGCTCGGTTTGCTCGACGTAAACGGCATAATCGGCGGGCTCGATCTTAATGCCAAAGTGGTTGGCGTAAGCCTGCGTAAACTCTGCGCCGAAATACAGGATAGCCGCGGTATAATAGATCCAGGTTAAAATGACAATGAGTGAGCCAGCGGCCCCATAGGTCGAACTGGTGCCGGTAGTGTCGATGTATAAACCGATCAGATAACGACCAAGCATGAAAAGTAGCGCGGTAAAAAAAGCGCCCCATCGCACATCTTTCCAGGCAATTTTTGCATCGGGTAGGACTTTGAAAATGACTCCGAAAAGAATCGTCACAACGATCGTACTGATGGCAAAATTAATAGCACTGATTACGTATACGCCAAGTCCAGGCAGGAAACGGGTTAGCTGACCACTCAAAGCCAGAACAATTCCGTTCACGACTAACGATACCAGCAGCAGAAAGCCTAAACTGACAATCAGCGAAGACGACAATAGCCGGTCCTTAAGTAGTTTCAACCATCCTCGTTTTGGTTTGGCTTTGACCCGCCAGATCAGATTGACTGAATCCTGAATTTCGACGAAAATGCTGGTCGCACCAATTACTAACGTAACGATACCTACGATCAGAGCTGTACTGGTTTTGCCAGACAGACCTACGCTCTTGATCATATCCTGAATTTGCTTGGCGGCCTCGTTCCCGACCAATCCATTTATCTGCCCGAATATTTCACCCTGGATCGCTTCTTCGCCCAGAAAAATACTGGCCAGCGACATGATAAGTACCAGAAGTGGCGCCAGCGAAAAAATGGTGTAATAGGCCAGGGCGGCACTTAATTTCAGGCACCGGTCATCCATGAAACCGTTGAAGGAGTCGCTCAATACGGTCCAGGCATTGGAAAAGAAGCCCTTCTGGACTTTAGCAGGTTGAGTCGTCGTCGGCATAGGTATCGAATCGGCGAATAAACTGTTGTAGAATCGCCCTAGTAAGTTTGCCATGAGTTGAGTATCTTATATAATGGCTGAAGCTGCCCGCCAAACCATGCTATAGGTCAACAAGCAGCTTCAGCTGTAGAGATAACTAAAACCCAGACGAGTTGTTGCCAAATGAAACCTGGCGGCCATTTATAAAGGCTTCTTTTTGATGCGATTAGTGTAATTCTGCCAGCCACTGTTTAGCAAAAACACGCGCTTCTGCAACGGGTTCTTTGCCTAAGCGATATAGAAATTTCCACTCGGCAGGCTTGCGTTGATAAACTGGATTGGCAAACTCCTGCTTGCGTCCCATCGGCACTAACCGGGCTTCGAAATCGACACTTTCGCTAAGCGTAATGAATGCCTGTAAGCGTTGTTTGAGCAAGGGCCGATAGTCAGCGTGAGCATCGAATTCTGCTTTCTGCTTACGTTCCTGCACCAGGCGATCTTTATCCAGCTCAGGCTCATTGTCTGACTTATTCATATTGGCCTGCATGTGTTGTTTAAGAGAGGTCAGGTATTGCTTTTTGAACTCAGCCGGGGGCAGGGCCATCATCTTTTTTAAACTTGCTACGTGCTGAGCGCGCGTTGTTCGCTCGCTGCCAGATAATGCAGCAAGTTGCTGTTCTTCCTGGCTTAGTTGTGCCTGGGCTGCCATTTTTACCATAGCGGGGTCCATCTGGCTAAACGCCTGATCCATACCAGCCATTTGTGCCGAGAATTGAGTTTGTGCTACCGATTTTTCTGCCTGATCGGTTTGCTTTTTCTTCGCTATGTATTCATCGGTGTACGTCTCATCATATGGATAATACGTTCGCAAATCCTGAAGCCATGCCTGCTTGAACGACGACGATTCGACATAAGCCCGAACGGCCTTACCCAGCGTTCGTACGGTGGCCGCACGGGCCGATTCGGGAAGTTGACGAACGGCCTGGCGCATGGAATTGGTAGGATTGAAGAAGAACCAGCGCGGTTCTTTTAGGTTCAGCAGGACGTCCTGACGGAGTTTTGGTTCTTCAATCCCCAGTTCGGTCATTACGTCGCCGGAGTTGGCCGCCATCAGGAGCGGGCCGACAACAAGCACACTTAAGAAGGAAAATTGTTTTATAGATTTCATGGTTAAAAAAGAGGACGGTTCAGCCTTGTAAGGCGAAGTTGGCGAGTCAAGACACGTAGTGAAAGCGTGTTGGTAATCAACTGCTGAAAACGATTCATGAACCGCGCAATTCAGGCAATGAAATCAATGGCTACGAATACCAAATATGGCCGATGACAATTGGTCTACAGGATAATTGTCGGTAACTGACTGGTAGGAAATGAGGCTGCTAGCCTTATTTTTAAGCGAAATCAAACCTGTTACCTTTCCTGACTGTACGAGCCATTTATGAGACCTCTTTTACTGCCAACTCTCACTGCTTTACTATTCTCCATACAATTCGTTTTGGCGCAGCCGGGCACCCCGCCAACTGTGCTTAGCGAATGGATCTATGAAAAAGCACCTTTTCCGGAATGCCACGCGTCTACGCTGGCCGAAACGCCCCAAGGCCTGGTGGCCGCCTGGTTTGGAGGCACCCGTGAGCGCCATCCCGATGTGGGCATCTGGGTCAGTAGCCGGTCAGCCACGAACTGGACAACGCCCGTAGAAGTAGCAACGGGTATACAGCCCAATGGGAAGCGGCTTCCCTGCTGGAATCCAGTGCTGTTTCAGGTGCCTGGTGGCGATTTGCTTTTATTTTACAAAGTTGGTCCCAGCCCATCAACCTGGTGGGGGCTGTTGAAGCGGTCGAGTGATGCGGGAAAAACCTGGTCGGAAGCGGAGCGGTTGCCGGAAGGAATCGTGGGGCCAATTAAAAACAAACCGGTCTTGTTGGCTTCGGGTGTTTTGCTCTGCCCAACCAGTTCAGAAGACCACAACTGGCGCGTTCATTTTGAGCAGACCAGCGATTTAGGCAAAACCTGGCAAAAAACAGGGCCAATCAACGATGGCGTGGAGGATGGAGCTATTCAGCCAAGCATTTTATTCCATGCTGATGGGCAACTACAGGCGCTTTGCCGGAGCCAGAAAAGCGGATTTATCCTGGAAACCTGGTCGAAAGATAACGGTAAAACCTGGTCGCCTTTGCAGAAAACGTCGCTTCCTAACCCCAACTCAGGAACCGATGCTGTGACGCTGAAAGATGGTCGGCAGGTATTGGTATATAATCCTACATCGCCTGTAGCCGGCAAAAGCGGTCCAAGAACTCCACTGGACGTAGCCATTTCCAACGACGGCAAATCCTGGAAATCATTGGCCCGGCTGGAAAATGAACCCGGCGAATATTCCTACCCGGCCGTCATTCAAACCGCCGACGGACTGGTTCACATCACCTACACCTGGAAGCGAAACCGGATCAGGCACGTCGTGCTCGACCCAGCTAAAGGGTAATGACCAGGCTTATCCTGTTTGCTATTCCGGCGCTTTGCGAGTATCGAGCGATGGCAGCCACGAGATGATACCGGCTAAAAACGGCAGTACACCGAAAACAAGCAAGATCCATTTGAAGACCGTTGAGAATGACCATTTGGCAAGGAAACCGATGATGACAATGAAGCCCACCCCAACTAATGTCATATAACCCGGCGAATCGCCTATAAGCCGTGCCCATCTGTCGTTTTTGGTAAAGCGCGCTGTAACAGGATTGATCAGTTGAAAAGAACCGGGCTGTTCAATGGTGAAGTCAGCTACAGGTACAATTCGGCTGACCGATAAACCGATACGTCTATCGCTTCATGGAGATCACGTAACGACCCGGCTGAGTCAACCTGAAGTCGACCGCGGGCGATTGGGCAGTTCACTCAATTTGGGGACCCATCGTGTAGATATTAACCAATCGGGCAACGCTTTTTATCTTTCAAGAGACTATGCTTTAATGACAAACGCTTTCAATTCGGCCATTTTGCCGTCTCGAAAGCGCCAAACATCGCAGTAGGAATAGGTCGCTGTCTCCCCGGTTTCGTCTTTGAGGCTGATCTGACCAATGGCTGTCACAAAATCGCCCTCCGCGATAAAATGGTCGACCATAAATTGGGGAGGCTCTGCATAGGCAATGGCCATCCATTGCCGAACGGTATCCTTGCCTGATAGCGTTCTTTCCCCTACAAATTCCCAATGCGTGTCTTCGGTGCAATGGGCTAGAAAGCCTTCATGGTCACCTTGGGTGATAGCTGCGTTCGCTTTTTCTAAAATGGCTTTGTTGGTCTCAATCATTTAAATCAGGCTTTTCCTGGGCGTATATATCAATAAGTGAACTAGACAGAAATTTGTTTTTCTGAAATGGCTCAGTACGCTATGAAAGCCCGGAATGTCGTTGAAATAGTTGGTCTGCCAATATGGCTATCCCCTAGCTGTTAACGGAAAGAGCTACCACACCTTGCCAATAGGAGCCTTTTTACGAGACACTAACTTTTTGCTATCTGTCAGACACAATCAGTCACATATGAAACGTGTGCTACGTATAGTCGTTGACAGATAGTAAAATAAGCTGTTCAATTAAACGTCCGAATTTTTTCGGGACAACACACCAAGCGATCCCACAAAAAGCTGCCGATGAAGTGCAGCCGGTGCCTTCCGTAGGGGAAATCGTGTTTCATATAAAAGCAAACTAGTACGTTCAAATTCACTTCTATTGGCTCAGGACTCCACCCAAGCACGTCTGCGTCAAAACGTATCCTACTCCCTACCGAACAGGTTGTAACCCCTGCCATCAACGTCAACCGATCTGGCCCATCACCTCACAGCAGGCCACCGTGGGTTGACCCGCAAAATACTCCGCCAGCTGCTGAAACGCCGTCTGGCAGGCGTGGCTGCTCTTCGCCCGCTGACAGCAACCCGCACTGGCCCACAGTGTCACCACCAGGCACCGCTCCTTTCCCGGCTCGGTTAGAAAATGCGCTTCCAGAAAGCCCGGCTGACGGGCCAGCACCGGCCGGATCGAGCGCTCAAAAAAGCGGCTGACCGCCGACAGGGTGCCTGGCAGCAGCGGCAACCACAGCAGCCAGCCATGGCTCAGGCAGAAGCGGGCCATAGTAGGATAGAAAGGGAGAGGGTAAATTAGAGGCTAGCCGAACCCACGAGTCCGGCTGTACTCTGGCCTCATTTATTGAAATACTCGATCGTTTCGGCGTCAATGTTGTTGTTCAGCCGGGTTTCGGTCCCACTCGGGTCGACCACCGTCGCACTCACACTCAGCCGGCCTTTGGTGGCTCCCGGCGTCAGGGGGCCACTCAGCCCGACACTGAGTCGGCCCCCCGCTGGCAGGGGCTGGGTGGCCGTCAGCGTGTACATCCCATCCATGGGGCCACTAAACTGCCACGACGGGTTTTGCACGGGTTTGCCCCCCACACTGGTGGCGGCCGGATCAAAGCCCAGACTCAGCATAGTATCCTCGCTTAGCTTGACGCTGACCGGACCCGAAGTCGCCACCCCGTTCAGCTCATAGACACTCACCACCACGCTCACGCTGGTGGGGCCATACATCAGGGTAGGCTGGGCAAACAGCACCAGGGTCAGGTCCGACGGGGTGAGGCCTATCTTGACGACAAAGGGATGCCCCAGGCCGCTGCATCCACTGGCATCGGTAGCCTGCACGGTCAAGGTAAAGCTGCCCGCCTGGGTGGGGCTGCCCGATAGCGCCCCGGTGGTGGCCAGACTCAGCCCCGGCGGCAGGCTGCCGCTGGCCAGACTGTAGCGGTAGGGACTGATGCCGCCCGAAGCCACAAAGCTCTGACTGAAGGCCGCCCCTACCGTGGCCGTGTTCACGCTGGGGGCCGTGAGGGTGAGGCTAGTGAGAGCCGCCTGGTACTCGTAGGCCCCCCTATCGATAACACCGTTGTTGAAAAAGCGGGGGTTTCCGTCCAGGTCAGTGGCGGAGCCGCCATTGGCAGTGTAGGCTGCGTTATTGCCGGTGTTGATGGCCGGACTACAGCCGTTGAGCCGGGCATCGGTGGGACTCACGAAAGGCGAAACGGTAGTGGTCAGATTGTTGCCGCCATTATAACCCGTCACACCGGCCTCCAGTAGACTGTAAGTGGCCGTTATTGCTTCACCATAATACGTATTGGCTCCTCCATTACCAAACACTACGCAGTTGGTTAGATTAACAGCCGAGATATTGTATATACCCCCGCCGCCGCCAGTAACCGAATTGCTCAGGAAGCTACAGTTGAATAGACTGGGACGGCTGTCGATATTAGACAGCCCCCCACCATAATTAGCCGAGTTGCTCAGGAAGACACAATTGATCAGACCGAGAAAGTTGCTCCCCTGAGTGAACAGCCCCCCGCCATAGGTAGGTACCGAATTGCTCAGGAAACTACAGCGGGTCAGACTGAGATCGCTGGTCTCATTCGACATCCCCCCGCCCATAGAAGCCATATTACGCTCAAATCTACAATTGGTTACCCTGAGATTGCTAGCCAGATTGGACATGCCTCCGCCATTACCGCCCGCAGTAGCCGTGTTACTCTGGAAACCACTGTTGGTTATCGTGGGCGAGCTGCGGTTCACATTCGACATGCCCCCACCTGACCCCGTCGTTCTATTGTTCGAAAAGGTACAGCCATCCACGCTGGGACTGCTATTATCATTGAACATGCCTCCGCCCGTGGTAGCCACATTACTCTGGAAACCACAGTTGGTTACCGTGGGCGAGCTGCTGCTCTCATTAGACATGCCTCCGCCATTACCGCCCGCAGTAGCCGTGTTACTTTGAAAGGTACAGTTAGTTACCGTGGGACTGCCACCATCATTGAACATGCCTCCGCCTGACCCCGTCGTCCTATTGTTCAAAAAGGTACAGCCATCCACGTTGGGACTGCCACCATCATTGAACATGCCTCCGCCCGTGACAGCCGAATTACGCTGGAAACTGCAGCCGCTTAGACGGGGATCACTGTTGATATAGTTATATATCCCCCCGCCAGTGTCGGCCGAGTTGCTCTGGAAACTACAGTTAGTCAGACGGGGATCGCTGTTGCTAAGGTTAGTCATTCCCCCGCCGTACCTGGCCGTGTTACTCACGAAGCTACAATTGGTCATAATGGCATTGCTGCTCTCGAGATTGAATAGCCCCCCGCCGTAGAAAGCCGAATTATCCTGGAAACTACAATTGCTCAAACTGGGAACACTCCCCTGATTGAACATCCCTCCGCCATTGTAGGCCGTATTACCCTGAAAGCTACAGCTGGTCACACTGGGATTGCTGTTCTTATTGTACATCCCTCCACCTCCGCCTGACTCGCCCGAATAAGCTATGTTACGTTGAAAGACACAACTGGTTACTGTTGGACTAGTGTTCACATTGATCATGCCCCCCCCCTTGGTTTGGTCATCCGCACTCCCATCCGCATTCCCCCCTGTAATGACAAAGCCATCCAGCACCGCTGTATTGGTTAGTCCAGCGGGGTTTCTGATCACGTGGTAGGCGTTGTCGGCATCGGTGCCGACCGCACCAAGGTTGCCACTCAGCACGGTGGTCAGGCTGCTGGGGTTGCGCTGGGCCAGGGTAGGCGTACCACTACCCGCAAAGCCCCCCAGAATGGTTACCCCATTCTTCATGGCAAAGCTGATCGTGCGGCTGCCAGGCCCCGTGATCGTGGTGGTTTTGTACGTGCCCATGGCTACCCAGACCTGATCGCCCGGGTTACTGGCATTGATAGCGCCCTGCAAGTTGGTAGTGCTGGTGGACCAGGTGGTGGCCATGGCCGGGTTGTTGTTGGTGCCGTTGACCCGCACGTAGCGAATGGTTTGACCCTGAGCCAGTAAACCAATGCCTAGCATAAGCACCAGCAAACTGACCGTCTGTTGCCTGAAACGAAGAGAGAAGGATAAAGAAATAGTCATAGACTTGATTCGTTGAATACGTTGTTTAGGCAAAAAGAAAATGCCACAATCCCCTTGGGATCATTCAGCCGGACACGGGTAGCCGGGCCGTTGTCCTGGCTAATGCCCCTAAGCCCGGTAAGAGAATGAGTATAAGCCAGCGATCAGCCGAACCTACGAGCCCGGCTGGTCACCCGGCCTCATTTATTGAAATACTCGATCGTTTCGGCGTCCATGTTGTTGTTCAGCCGGGTTTCGGTCCCACTCGGGTCGACCACCGTCGCACTCACACTCAGCCGGCCTTTGGTGGCCCCCGGCGTCAGCGGGCCACTCAGCCCGACACTGAGTCGGCCACCTGCCGGCAGGGGCTGGGTGGCCTTCAGCGTGTACATCCCATCCATGGGGCCACTAAACTGCCAGAGTGAGTTCTGCACGGGTTTGCCCCCCACGCTGGTGGCGGCCGGATCAAAGCCCAGACTCAGCATAGTATCCTCGCTCAGCTTGACGCTCACCGGACCCGAAGTCGCCACCCCGTTCAGCTCATAGACACTCACCACCACGCTCACGCTGGTGGGGCCATACATCAGGGTAGGCTGGGCAAACAGCACCAGGGTCAGGTCGGAGGTGGGAGCGGTGGAGGTAGTTTCATAAGCCCCCATATCGATGGTCGTCTGCTGAATCCGGACGTTTCCTCCCAGATCGGTGGCGGGTCCCGCAGCCGTCTGGTAGGCTCCGTTGTCGCCCGCATTGAGAGCGGGTGAGACCGGTCCTAAAAGCAGGCTGGTAGGGCTGGCAAAGGGGGAGGTGGTGATTATTAGGTTACCCTGCCCGCTGGTGTAACCCGTAACCGAAGGCTCTAGCAGGCTGTAGCGGGCCGATAGGGTCACCTCCCCCGTGTTACTGATGGTGCTGGCCCCGCCGTTGTCAAACAGTACGCTGTTGGTCAGCGTCAGCCCGATGGGGCCGCCAGACGCCCCCCCCGGTACGGAGGTCGCATTGTAGAGGGCACCACCTTCCCCCGCTTGGTTACCCCCAAACGAGCAGTTAGTGAGCAGGGCATTGAGGACACTCGCCTGTGCCGTGGCCTGCCAGATGGCGCCACCCTGGGTCGCGCTATTGCCCTGAAAGGCGCAGTTGGTGAGCACTGGGCTGAGAGTGCCCCCAAACGAGACGTTAGCGATGGCTCCGCCCCATTGGGTAGCGCTATTGCCCTTAAAGAAACAGTTGGTAACCACCGGACGGCTGTTGCTACTGGCCGTATAATTGACGATAGCTCCCCCGACACCCGCCATGTTCTGCTCAAAGCGACAGTTACGGATGGTCGGACTGGCCTCACCGCCAGCCCCATAATTTAAGATGGCTCCGCCCAGGCTAGCCGCATAGTTATTAATAAAGAGCAGGTTAGTCAGCGTGGGGCTACTGCTGCCCCGAATGGCACCGTTTAACAGGCTGCCTCCGGTAACCCCATTGGTATTGGACTCAGAGCGGCCACCGGTGATGACAAAGCCATCCAGCACGGTGGTGGGAGCCAGATCGATTCCGCCAATGACCACCTGACTGTTATCCAGTCCGTTACCCGGCTGGCCAATATCCCCACTCAGGGTGCTACTGCTGGGCTGCGATGCCCCGCCGAGGTTGGGATTGACCGAAGGGCGCTCGGAGAGGGTGGTTTCATTGCCCACAAACCCCCCATAGATGGCCACCCCGGAGAGCAGTGGAAAGAAAACATTGCGATTACCCGTGGGGGTGGGTTTATAAACACCCCCGGCCACCCAAATTTCCCTGAGATTATTCACACAGGCGTTGCCCACACTCAGGGCTGATTGCAGATCGGTGAAGGCATTGGCCCAGTCCAGGCCCGTGTTGGCCCCCGTGGCGCTGGCGTTGACGTAAAAACGGGCGGGTACACTGGGCCCAACCGTCAGACTAAAGGCGGTACTGGTCAAACTCAGCCCTCCTCCTGTGATCACCACCACGTAGCTACCCGCATCGGACGGGCTCACCGACGCCAGCGAGAGGGTAGCCGAGGTCTGGCCCGTAATTAGGGTGTTATTCTTGTACCACTGGTAAGCGGTAGGTGTGCCCGAAACGCCAACGCTGGCGGTCACGGGGTTGTCCGCACAGACCAACAGGCTGGCTGGGGGTTGGCTGGTGATGCTAAACGGAGTTACATTGATTACATAGGGAGTCCCAAACCCTGTGCAGCCATTGGCATCGGTGGCTTGAACCACGGCCATAAAACTGCCGGTTTGGGTTGGGCTTCCCGACAACTGGCCACTAGCCGACAGACTCAGGCCCGGCGGCAGACTCCCGCTGGCCACGCTAAAGCTACGAGGAGAAACGCCCCCCGAGGCCGTGAAGGCTTGGCTCACCGCCTGACCCACCACAAAAGATGTCGTGGCCGGATTGGCAACGACGATCCCTGAACTGCTCACCGTTGTGGTGGCCGAGCTTGTGCAACCGTTCAGGGAGCCCACCACTGCATAGGTGCCCGGACTGTTCACGACCAGAGTGTTACTGGCCGGATCACCAGCTATCGTTAGGTTCCCCGTAGTAAAGGTATAGGAGGTCGCTCCCGATGCCGTCAGGGTGACACTGGGCTGGGCGCAGGTAAGCGGACCGTTATTGATTAAACTCACCGTAGGCACCGGGTTGATTGTAACACTAGCCTGACCACTCAGGTTACTGATCGGGGCAAAGCCCTGGTCATCAAGCAGTGATTCAATGGTCAAATACAAGTAAGAGCGGGGAATATCTATCGTGCTGACAGGGATCGAGAAGGTTGACCCGCTGCCTGTGCCCACTGTACCATTGCTGAGCACGATCGTCCAGTTGCCTTTGGCGTTAATGGTGCCCTCTATGTTCGCGGATGAGCCCTCGCAGATCGCCAGGCTGGTGGTTGTGATGGCTGCGGTAGCGGTATTTTGGCTAAAGTCGATGGTGGCTATGCCATCCCGATTCCGACTGATTCCGCTGATACCCGGCGTTACGTTGGTGTTACTACCAGCGGGACTCACATACGAATAGCCTCCCGTGGCTCCTCCATTAGACGGAAACACACTATCTCCGCCATGCCCCCCACCATAACCTCCGCCCCCACCACCAACCGGTCTCGACGGGGATGTGTCACGTCCGCCCAAGGCCCCACCACCCCCGAACCCACTACCTCCAAACCCATCAGTAGTACTGTTGTTATATGTCCCGCCAGCACTTAGAGCCGTTAAGCTGGCGGCTCCACCGCCCGTGCCTCCCGGAAAGTAGCCGCTGGTCCCATCACCCCCTGGCGAATCCAGGCCACCACCGCCACCGCCACCACTGTAATTACCGTCAGCGGAAATGCCGTTTTGCCCCCCCGCTCCACCGGTACTGGGACCAAGGCCCTGGCCACCACCACCCGGCGTTATGTATCTTCGCCCGCCACCACCACCACCGCCAGCAGCCACCAGCAGCGTTTGGACACCGCTATGGGTCAACACGATCGCTGAGCCACCACCGCCACCGCCACCGGTACCGTTACCATCGTTGCCGCTGCCGAACTTACCCCCCTGGCCAACCATCACCGTTAAGAGATCGCCACTCTGAACAGTATAAGACCCCTCAACACGGGCCCCAGTGCCGCCAATCGAATACTGCCCCCCATCTCCGCCCCGGGCCGTCAACCAGACTCGGTAAGGGCCGCCCGCTGGGACAGTGTAGGTGTAGAGACCAGGAGTAGTGTATGTGGCGGTCAAACTCATGTCGATCGGCTGCGTTACATTCACTTCGTACGGAGCACCAAGGCCCGGGCAGCCATTGGCATCTTTGGCCTGAATAACGGCCGTAAAACTGCCGGTCTGGGTTGGGCTTCCCGACAACTGGCCCGTACTCGACAGACTCAGGCCCGGCGGCAGACTCCCGCTGGCCACGCTAAAGCTACGAGGAGAAACGCCCCCCGAGGCCGTGAAGGCTTGACTCACGGCCTGACCCACCACAAAAGATGTCGTGGCCGGATTAACAACGGTAACCGTGGCAACACTGGTCACCGTTGTGGTGGCCGAGTTCGTGCAACCGTTCTGGGAGACGCCCACCACTGAATAAGTGCCCGGACTGGTTACCACCCGAGTGTTACTGGCCGGATCACCAGCCAGCGTTAGGCTCCCGGTCGTAAAGGTATAGGCGGTTGCTCCCGATGCCGTCAGGGTGACACTAGGCTGAGTGCAGGTAAGCGGACCGTTATTGGTTAAACTCACCGTGGGCACCGGTTTGATTGCAGTAACACTAGCCTGACCACTCAGGTTACTGACCGGGGCAAAGCCCTGGTCATCAAGCAGCGATTCAATGGTGTACGTGGTGGGACTGGACGGGCTGACAGGGATCGAGAAACGGGCCCCGCTGCCCGTGGTCGTCAGGCCGTTAGTCAGCACCAGGGTCCAATTGCCTGTGGCGCTAACGGTGCCCTCTATGAGCGAGGGCGTGCCCTGGCAGACCGCCAGGTTGGTGGTTGTAATGGCTGCGGTAGCTGTGTTTTGGCCAAAACCAATGGTGGCTACACCCTCCCGGTTCCGACTGGCTCCGCCGATACCCGGCGTTACGCTAGTGTTACTGCCAGCGGGACTCACATACGAATAGCCTCCCGTGGCTCCATCAACCGGAGCTCCATTGTCTCCGCCATCACCCCCACCATAACCTCCACCCCCACCACCGACCGGTCTCCCTGGCACTGAGTCACCTCCGCCCACGCCCCCACCACCGCCAAAACCACTACCTCCAGACCCATCTTCAGAACCTCTATACGGCCCGCCGACACTTGGAGCCGTTAAGCTGGCGGCTCCACCGCCCGTGCCTCCCGGATCAAAACCGCTGCCCCCATTGCCCCCTGGCGCATTCAGGCCGCCACCCCCACCCCCACCACTGTAATTGGCAGTCGATCGGCCACCCACGCCACCGGTACTGGGGCCAAGGCCCTGGCCACCACCACCCGGCGTTATGTTTTTTTGCCCGCCACCACCACCACCGCCAGCAGCCACCAGCAGCGTTTGGACACCGCTACGGGTCAACACCACCGCCGACCCACCACCGCCACCGCCACCGCCCCTACTGAAGAGCCTGCCACTCTGGCCAACCATCACCGTTAAGAGATCACCACTCTGAACAGTATAAGACCCTTCAACACGGGCCCCAGTGCCGCCGAGCGACTCCGCGCCCCCGTCTCCGCCCCGGGCCGTCAACCAGACTCGATATGGACCACCCGCTGGGACCGTGTAGGTGTAGAGACCAGGGGTAGTGTACGTGGCGGCCGGACCCGTGACGGCAGAGAGCGACACAATCGATTCGTAGGGAACGCCAACTCCCGTACAACCATTGGCATCTTTGGCCTGAATGACGGCCGTAAAACTGCCGGTCTGGGTGGGGCTTCCCGACAACTGACCACTAGCCGACAGACTCAGGCCCGGGGGCAGACTCCCGCTGGCCACGCTAAAGCTGTAGGGACGGTCCGGCGATCCGGAAACACCCCCCGAGGCCGTGAAGGCTTGACTCACTGCCTGACCCACCACAAAAAACGTCGTGGTCGGATTGACAACGGCAGTGGCGAAACTGGTCACCGTCGTGGTGGCCGAGTTCGTGCAACTGTTCAGGGCGCCTATCACTGAATAGGTGCCCGGACTGGTTACGATGCGGGTGTTGCTGGTGGGGTCGCCGGGCAGGACCGTGGTGCCATTGGTAAAGGTATAGGAACTGCCCCCCGATGCCGCCAGGGTGACACTAGGCTGAGCGCAGGTAAGCGGACCGTTATTGGTTAAACTCACCGATAGCGGGGTCGACGATTGGCTAACAGTGGTAAAGGCTGCGTTGGTGCAACTGTTCAGGGCGCCTATCACTGAATAGGCTCCCGGACTGGTCACGATGCGGGTGTTGCTGGTGGGGTCGCCGGGCAGGACCGTGGTGCCATTGGTAAAAGTATAGGAGCTGCCCCCCGATGCCGTCAGGGTGACACTGGGCTGAGCACAGCTAATAAGGCCATTATTGGTTAAACTCACCGTAGGCAGCGGGTTGACTGTGACAGCAACACTACTCGTCAGGTTGTTAGCATTAGCAAAGCCTCGTTGGTCCTGTAGTCCCTGAATGGTGTAGGTTGTCGATGTAAGCGGGCTGACAGGAATCGAGAAGGTTGACCCGCTGCCCGTGCCCACCGTGCCATCGCTGAGTACTAGCGTCCAACTGCCCGTGGCACTGACCGTGCCTTGTAGGATGGTCGAAAAGCCCGGACAAATAATCTGATTGGTAGAGGTAAGGGCTGCGGTAGCTGTGCTGTTGGGAAACGAAAGGATCGCTAAACCATCCTTGTTTTTACTGGCACCATCGACACCCGGCGTTACGGTGGTGGCACTACCCGCAGGACTCACAAACGAGTAGCCACCCTGGGCATTCAAAACGGCTTGTGGGTTCGAAAAGGCTCCCGCCCCATTTCCCCCACCATACCCACCACCGCCACCACCGGCAGCTTGAGGAGGGTATGAGTCATATCCACCAGCGCTCCCCCCCCCTCCAAAGCCACTCCCACCAGCTCCATTTGCACCGGAATTGCCACCGGAACTAACGGCTGTTAAACTGGCACGCCCCCCGCCACCACCACCCGGTCCAAATCCCGAAGCACCATTGCCACCTGGCCCCGCCAGGCCGCCACCACCACCACTACCACTATAACTACCCCCCCCTGGCCCACCTGCACCGGCAGAACTCGTCCCGACACCCCGCCCGCCCAAGCCTTGTATCGTTTCCAAAGGATTAACTCCCCCTTGATTAGTTCCTCCCCCGCCACCACCCCCAGCGGCTAGTAACAGCGTGGGGGTTCCATTATGAGTCAATACCACCGCCGACCCACCGCCACCCCCGCCATTTGCTGGATTACCAGGATTACCAGTAACGGGCACACCGCTTTGGCCAATGATGAGGGTTACTACATCACCACTCTGAGCGGTGAAGGTTCCTCCAACACGGGCCCCACTGCCTCCATTTCCATCTCCGCCCCCGTCTCCGCCCTGAGCCGTTACGCGAATCTGGTAAGGGCCACCCGCCGGAACGGTGTAGGTGTAGAGCCCAGGGGTGGCATAGATGCCGCCGGACTGGGCCAGCATGGGATGACTGGACAGCATAAAAGCCAGACCCATGAGCAGGGAGGTGGCCGAATAAACAAGTCGCTGGAGTGCGTGGAGCGTGAACCGGAAAGGTAGTTTCATAAGCGTATACAGGGAAAGACATGTACTCAAAAAAAACGGATGCCGCGCCCGGGGCTTTTAGGCTGCGGGTGAAGACGTCGGCCAGGTTGGGTTCCTCCAGTAAGCAAGGCGTATAGTCCACACCTAAGAACAGTCCAAAAGTAGGGGGTAAGCACCCCTTCGGATGATAACAAATGATTCATGTTAGGCCAAAACACTAGAAAAAATGCAGGGGAAAACTGTCTAATTAGCTTGGCGTGGCAACCACGCTGGGGCTCATCCCTAGTTCACTCACCAGCTCCTCGAGACCAAAGTGGGCCTCGAACAGCGCATACAGGCGGATCAGCAACGGGTAGACGGGCGGGGGAACTGGCTGGTACGACGACCTGACATTCCTCAAATCAGCTGGCCCCCACGACCAGTGCCGCGGTTGGCTCACCCCTTGCTGGCGCGGGGACCTATAAACAAACGAGTTGATTGGCATGATTTAATGGTTTACCGATGAATACTGTATGGGGGGTGTTTAGGCCTGCAACCGGTTCAGCCCTCGTCTACTCAACGCCATCTGACCCCGGGCAGGCTACTGAGCCCGAACGCACAGGCTGGTAAACGAAAGAGCCCGTTTGCCCTAGCTTAACGTTGACTCAACGGAACATGCACCACCAGCAAAACGCCTTCTTGCCTTCGCCACCGCCGTAGGCAAGAGGAAACCCGGATCGGTTTATGCGTTTACCAGCGTGGCCAATTCATCTTGATAATCGTATGCTCCAGGTTGCGGGCTCCTGACAGGGTGTGATTGTCCAGGCTATTAACCCGAGACGTACCTGCAAACGAAATTTTCGGTACTGTCTTCCTTAGGGTAGTTATCCGAACTAGCTTCGCTCAAGCGTCTGGGTAAAATTGGTTAGCAATCGTTTGCCCCGCCCGGAAAGGGGAATAAACGACCAAATCAGGTACACGAACGACCGAATTTGGGTAGTAAATCAAAAAGGAACACCTTTGGTCAGGCCAATCCTGGCCTGACCAAAGGTGTTAGGCCGGGTTGGGAATCCACAGCCGGAAGTAGGTGCCGTGTCGGCTCGTCAGGCTCATCTGGCCTCCTAATTGGCCGGTCAGTTCCCGAATCAGTCGTTGGCCAAAGGAGCCTTTTCGCCCGTTACCAGCCGGGGTTGAACTCTGCGATCCCGTACCCTCCAGCCGAGCGTCGGTCCGACCGGGCCCCTCCAGTCCGGGACCATTATCCTGGACCTCGACGAGTAACCCGGTGGCCGGGCCATCCGTTACCGGCTGGAGCCGAACGCGTAGCCGGGGTTTGGCCACGTGGGTATAGGCGTATTTGAAGGCATTGGTCAGCACTTCGTTCAGAATCAAGCCCAGCGGCACGGCCACATCCACATCCAGATGAATATCGGCTACCTCGACCTGACACTCGAAGGTGCCGGGGTCGAAACCATAACCCAGCAACAGGTTCTGGGTCAGGTCGGTCACGTAGGCTTTGATGGGCACATCGGCCAGGTTTTCAGTCTGGTAAAACTGCTGGTGAATCAGCGAGATCGCTTCCACCCGTCGTTGTCCGTCCTGGACGGCCTGCACCGCCCGCGGATCGTCGAGTCGTTTAGATTGCATCCGCAGCAGGCTCGAGACGATGGCCAGATTATTCTTGACCCGGTGGTGCAACTCCTGCATCAGCACGCCTAACCGGTCGGACTGCTGGCTAATCTGCCGGTTGTTTTCCAACACCAGCTGGCTGGAGTTTCTCAGCCGGGCATTCGCCAGCCCAAGGGCGCGATACTGCCACCCGGCCAGGCCCAGCAGAGCGATCAGGGCCAACAGGCCGGCCGCCTGCCAACTGATTTGGGTTAACTGCCGCTGGTTATCCAGGCTGAGCTGGTTGATGCGGGCCTGTTTCTGCGCGCTCTGGTAGCGGGCTTCGACGTCGGCAATCTGCCGGTTTTTCTCCCCGCTCAGCACGGCATTCCGGTACTGATGGCTCAGTCGTTGGTAGGCCAGGGCCTGTTTGAACTGACCCCCGGCTTCGGCAATGTGGGTTAAGGACTCGTAGACCTGCGTTCGGTGTTCATCCTGGCGTTCAGGGTCGCGTTCGATCCGGCTTAGGGCCAGGTTGGCGTAGTGTTCGGCTTCGTCCAGTCGGCCCAGATGGAGCAGTGGTTCGGGCAGGTGGATGTAGGCGTAGAGTTCCCGTCGCGGATCACCCTGCTGAAGGCTGTAAGCCAGGCACTGGCGAAAGGTTTTTTCAGCTTCACGGTACCGCCCCCCATCCGTCAATAAAACGCCGTAATTATCCAGGTAACTATAAAATTGTGGCCATTTCCGGGTCACCCATAAAATGGTCATGGCTTTTCGACCATAGACCAGCGCCGAATCCAGCTTTCCGGCATTGACGAAATCATCCGCTTTATCTGCATACATAAACGGCAGCATGGACAATTGACGATACGCGCCTTGTAACGTAGCGGCCTGCTGACGGTATGCCTGTCTTTTAGCTACATTCTGCAGGCTACTATAGAGGGCGATAAGATGAACACACAGTTTTTGTTGCTGTTCAAAAGCATAGGTAGCCTGGTAGATCGCCAGGGCCTGGAGGAAAAAATCAACGGACCGGACCAGATTACCGTTGGTTTGTTCAACATGCCCGGACAACTCGTAGAAGCGGGCTGTCCAAGCGGTTAAATGAGCTTGCTGGGCTACGTTTAACGAAGCCTGTGACAAAGTCCTGGCTTCCGTGAAGCGGGAATGTTCGCTTAGAAATATAGTATACTTTTCAGCCCACACCAATCGCTGCACGGGCGACAGAACCGCCATCCGCCGTTGATAGAGACTATCGTAATCCATCGGCGGCAGGGGTTGAGCCCCACTGCGGATACTCAGCGACAGCAAAAAAAGGAACAGACCGCTACGCATAGGATTACCGAAAGTCGAAGTGGCGTAAAAAGTCAGGCTTGTAGCGTCGGCCCAGCGGCAGGCGCCCCGTGGGCAGGCACACTTCCCGCTCGTTGAAGGTACTCACCCGGTTCAGATTGACCGCATAGGAGCGGTGAATGCGAATCAGGCGGGGGAAGCTAAGTCGATCCAACACGTGGCTAATGGTCAGCCGCAGGGCGTAGCGGTGCTGGGGGGTCACTAAGGTCGTATAGGACCCATCGGCTTCGATATAGTCAATGTCATCGAGGCTGATTTTGACGAACTGGTATTTATGTTTGATAAACACCGCGTCGTCAATCCGCAGAATGGGCTCGGTCCGGGTCTCGCCAGACCGGGCGTCCTCCTGGCGCGCCGGCGGACTGATAGGGGCAGGCCCCGGTTCGGGCGACGTCGTCACGGCCTGAGTAAAGTTGCGCAGGGCTACTTCAATGGCGGCCCTGAGGCCGGGTACGGTTACGGGTTTGATCAGGTAAGCCGACGGATAGAGCCGCATGGCCCGCTCGAGCGTGGTCTTATCGGTTAGGGCGGTCAGGAAGATGATGGGAATGGGCCGTTCGGCCAACAGGCGTTCGGCCGTTTGGATGCCGTCCCAGTCGCCTTTGATATGAATATCGCACAGGGCCAGGTCAAGCCGGTTTTGCTGGTGCAGGCTCAGGGCTTTGGGGCCGTTGTTGGCCGTCCCCACCACGAAATAGCCTTCTTCTTCCAGCAAATCGCTCAGGTCCATGGCCAGGACCGCTTCATCTTCAATAATCAGGATGTTGATCAGCTCAGCCATGGGTCAGGGAACGGTCAGGTAGTCGATTAAAACGGTATCCCGAATGCCCGTCAGCGCATCGGTGCTAAACTGCCCCGTTACGTAGCCCAAGGTGTCGGTTCGCCAGGTAACCGACACGTCCGCCCGTTTGATTAATTGAGTGGGCGTTTCGGGGGGGGCGTATCGGTAAATTTCCACGTGCCGGGCGAGTTCGGGGCTGATGGGAAACCCCTCTCCCCAGGTAATCCAGGGGTAGCGGTTCAACTCAAAGGGTACGCCCTGTATCAACTGATAAGGGCTGAATACCGACGAATTGAAGTCGCCCTGGATGACCCGGTAGTAGAGGATGTTGCGGTCGTTTCGCACCTCGAGTTGCACATACCGCCCCTGTTCATCCAGCCGGTAGTGGGTTGAGTAAGCCATCAGGCCACTGTCGTTGAGGGGCCTTCCCAGTAATCTGGTGATCTGGCCTTTGGCATTGGTGCTGACCTGATAGCGATAGATGGGTTGCCCATCCTGATAAAAGTCGATGCCCACCAGGTGTCCGTTTTTATAACGGTATTGACTGAAGCCCCGCTCCTGGCGTACCTGGTCCAGTAGGCCCGCCTTTGAGTAAATCAGGTGCTGAATCAGGGGATAATCCTTCCGGTTAAAGGTGTGTTCAACGGCGGAAGACTTGCTTAGCCGCTGCTCGGAGTCAAACGTATAGGTATAGTAATCGGTGTTATAGGCCTGCCACACCACCTGTCGGCACCGGCGTTTGGGGCGGGCAGGAGCCGCCCGCCCGGACAAGGTATCGGCGCTGGTCGCCGGGTTTCGATGATCGGAGGGTGTACAGGCAACCATGGCTATCAACAGCAGGTAAATGAACAGGGAGATGTTTAGTGGGGCTAACGTACGCAGCATGAGTAGAGGAAAAAGACTACTCAAGGTACATCAATTTGTCAAACCACCCGCTATACTTGTGGATCAACGGCCTGGCGCTTATCCCCTTAAAAGTAACTAGTTGGATTTATCGGTACGCATAAATAGGTATGAACGACAGGTTTGCGTACATGAACGACCAGAATAAAGCAATGAATCGTCTCCGGTTAGCCCTGTCTGTACCTAAAGCATGCCGGTTGCCAAGCCCTGTAAGTTAGTAGGTTCTCTCCTGGTTAAAATACCCCACCGCCGAACCAGCTTGACAGAACTGAATCCGTTGGTTCACCTGTAAGCTAAATTCGCCTAAAGTCCATCCGTATGCGACGAATTAGGGTTGACAATTATTAAAATCAAAAACAAGTGACTACTGCCGTTCAACACTAATTAATGTAGCTGTCGACTAACTTGAAAAGCACTTACACCGCTTCTGATATGGGCCAGCTAGTTTTCTACTTACAGCCTATCCATGTTTATGTCCATATAAGCCCCTCCTGTTTTAACTGACCATTCCGTCTAAGGAAAGGGTCTTTTAACTAAACGATTGGCATTGTATTTGAATGACAATGAGTCATTTATAATTATTGGAGATTGCCAAAATCGTTCAGAAAAACGTCCGATTTAGATCAAGTCCCTGTGCGAAAATTTTACTATCTATCAAACTCAATCAGGTGCATACGTAGCGGTATTAAGCGCCTTTCGAGTTCAAAAAGCAATCGAACCAATTTTCGGGAAACTTAGCAATGCATTGGCCATAGAATTCTGATTTCAGAAATTGATTGCTAAATTGGGCTATAAAATCAACGGCAGGTAGGGCCTTAAGGGAGTATGCAACAGGATTGGGCTGCTATGCGGATGGCATTTAACCAGTTAGCTCCCCTTTCTGATGAGGTATGGGAGGCTGTACTCGCCATGGCTCACCCAAACACCTACGAAAAGAAACACATTCTGCTGGAACCGGGCCAGGTCTGCGACCGGATGCTGTTTATTCACCACGGGGCGATACGGTCGTATCGTATTCAGGAAGGGGTAGACATTACGTATTTCTTTTTCTGCCCCGATTCTTTTGCCTTTGCTACTGACTTTGCCAGTTTCAAAACCGATTTACCCTCTCACTATTATCTCGAATGTATTGACGACTGCCAGGTAACAACTTTCTACCGCTCTGACATTTACGATCTATACGAACGGTATCCGCAAATGCAGAAATTCGGTCGGTTAATGGCCGAATATGCGTACCTGATGATGGATCGGCGGATGAGTCACTTTCAGTTTCACAACCTGGAAACCCGTTATCTAGCTTTGTTGCAGGAGGAGCCAGCCTTGCTCCAGCGAGTTTCCCAGCACCTGATTGCCACCTACTTAGGCGTAACACCAGAGAGTTTAAGCCGGGTTAAACAACAGGTTGCCCGCCTGAAAAAATAGGCAATTTCGTTTCTTAACATACATCAATGCACTGGGGTTGGGGCCCTTTTACCTTTGTATCAGTCATTTACAAAAAACTGATACAAACCCATGAAAACTTCCCAACTCCGTAAACTGACCCGGTGGATTCACCTGCTCAGTGCAGCCGCTATCGGCACCTATGTATACGCTCCCTGGCACAACCTTGCCTGGTTTACCCTCCTGATGCAGATCGTGGTTATACCCAGTTTGAGCCTAACCGGCCTCTGGCTGTGGAAGGGCCACCTGTTGCGTCGAAAAACCGCTACAAGTTTAGTCTCTGGTCACCCTCTAAATGCCTGAAATCATGTATCATTCAATCGTTAAAAAGCTGGCCCTCCAGAGTTTCGAGCACCTGAATCGGGGCAACTATGAAACGGTGCTCAAAAGTATTTCACCGGCCATAACCCATACCTTCAGCGGTCATCACGCGCTGGGCGGCACTCGGCATAGTATTGGAGCCATGCGCCAATGGTTTCAACGCCTGTTTCGTCTGTCGCCTGGCCTGGCTTTTGAGATTCAGAATGTTGCCGTCAATGGCTGGCCCTGGAAGACGACCATTGCTGTCGAGTGGATCGACCGGGCTACCCTCGCCGATGGCTCAGATTATGTGAATGAGGGTGTACATGTCATAAAAATGCGCTGGGGCAAAGTGGTCTACTTACATGCCTACCTGGATACTGCGCTGACTATTGCCATGTGCGAACGGCTGGCCGCCCATGGTCTTTCTGAAGCGTTGGCCGCTCCCATCGAAGATTAACCAGATCAGCGCTGTCAGAAGCAAACGGTACGTCTTATAAACCACAATACGCCGAAAGGAATGACACGGGCGACATTTCTTCTGTTTTTTGGTGACAGCATAGATTTAGATATTATAGACTGCTCTTGTTAATAATTATATGTTTTTAAATCTAGCCCTATACAGGGAAAATTAACGTGTTTGGACTAATTTATTAGGCATGGGCTGGGGTGAGGATTACTTTCCCGTATACCGTTCGGGATTCGGCCAGTTCCATGGCTTGCTGAATGTGATCCAGCGAAAAGCGAGCGGCAATCCGGGGGGTGAGCACGCCACTGAGCAGCAAGCTCATTAGTTCAGCAAAATCATCCTGTAACCGGCGTTGAAACGCCTGACTGCCCCGGCCCGCCATCACATCATAGAACAAGGCCCGGCGGCCATTGGGTAACAGGTTCCACCAGGTAAGTTCGGCGATCAGGTCGATGAAGTTAACAAGCATTGATTTATTACTCAGCATGACCGAGGCAATGGCGTAACTAACCAGCACTCCGCCCCGTTTGAGTAAGCCAAAGGAGTGCGTAAGACCGCCACCCCCTACATTATCGAGAACAGCATCGACCCCATCCGGCGCTAGTTGCCGAATCTGCCCCGCCCAGGCAGGATCCCTATAATCCACGGGCTCAACACCTTGTTGCTGCAGGGTGGCGTGATGCCGACCCGAAGCCAGGCCGATCACCTGTACCCCAGCGTGCAGGGCCAGTTGTACCAATATTGTGCCCACTCCACCGTTCGCTCCATGCACGACGATGGTTTGGCCCGGTCGAATCTGGGCTTTACGATGCAACATCTGCCAGGCTGTGAGCCCGTTGACAACCAGGGCTTCCGCATCAGCCGGATCAATTTCATCCGGCACGGGCAACAGCTCATCGGCCGAGCGCAGGGCATAGCTGGCCCAGCCCCCGGTTTTGGTCAGGGCCGCTACCCGTTTGCCCATCCATGAGGCATCAACGCCCGGCCCCATGGCGGCCACCGTGCCGACCAGATCGTAACCCGGCACAAAGGGGAAGGCGGGCTGGCCCGGATAGCGGTCACGGCGCATGGCCTGCTCGGCAAAGGAGATACCATTGGCTTCCACCCGAACGATCACCTGGCCAACTGCGGGAGTGTTTAGTACGTTGTTGCGAATGAGGAGTCCGCCGGGGTCCACCGGGGCGGGTAGCACGACTTCCTGGCTAACGAATGTTGGCTGATTGGCTTCTTGTGTCGTCTGCATAGCTTTGTGTGTTGTTCTTCAACCAGGACTTTCTTATAAAAATGACAGGGTGCCGATAACCCTACCTCTGTGGCTCTCCAGACTACAAAACCATGACTGTCGCTCCTTGCCAGGCCAAAACATTGTTCCAACTCCTGTCCCAGTCCATAGCCCCAGTCGTCAGTTGGATAATGCAAAGTCAACCGCTGCCTCGGAATGAATGGCGATCGTGTCAAAAATTGGAATGCTGCAATCCGTTTGATTAAGCAATAGTGAAAATTCAGCGCTGCCAAATACAACTCCCTCTGCTCCGTAACTTTTTAATTTGTCGATAATGTCGATGTATTTATTTTTTGTTTCGTCTTTAAAGACTCCTTTTGTCAACTCGTTAAAAATAGACGCATGAATGAATTCCTTATCCGCTTCGTCGGGAACAATCGTTTCGATGCCCAACTGGGAAAGACGATCTTTAAAGAACGGATGGTCCATTGTAAATTTTGTGCCAAGAAGCGCAACCTTATCAATTTTTTGGCGAACGATTTCCCTGGCTGTTTCCTCGGCACTATGTAGCAATGGAATGTTTATTTTTTGTCGAATCGTATCAGCAACCAGGTGAACGGTGTTGGCACACATCACAATGCAGTCAGCTCCCGCATGCTCAAGTTGTATGGCAATGCCTGATAACATCTTTTCAACTGCATCCCAGTCGCCTACACTTTGTAGTACACTGAATTCTTCAAAATCCACCGAAAAGAGAAGGAGTTTAGACGAATGAGCGCTGCCAAGCCGTTGGTTTGTGAGTTGGTTAAGCGTCTTATAGTAAACGGATGTAGCATACCAGCTAACCCCACCAATTAGTCCTAATGTTTTCATAAATTAATTATTAGTTTGACAAACCATACGTTGTTTTAAGTAGCAGCCAACGGTCGAGGTTTAGGGGGCGACCCGCGTGTCTTTTACCACCTCACTGAAGTAGTAACGGACAGGCTCCACCTGCCTTTCCCTATACCGACTCCCTTGAGAGGGTTATATGAGACACGTAAAAATTAAAGAAAACAACTCAATAGAACGACCCTGTTCGATCCTCACTCGGACACAGTAAGTCGAATGTTAATACATGAATCAAAAAGAGAGGTAAGACAAAAGATAAGAAATTGATTATGGATTTCCTTGAACAAATGCATCTCCAATAACATGAAGTCTTTATCCAAGGCCTATGCGAACCTGGTTGCTTTTATTTTTTCTGGTCAATCGTACCTACTTAAGTTATGGACAGGATGGATTTATAACCGGTTTACCTAAACTGGCTTATTGGCAGGTGGGCCAACAACCCACCACAGTCATTGTCCTACATGGGGGGCCAGGGGCCACGCATCAATACCTGCGCCCCGAATTTGATGCCTTAAGCCAGACCGCCAGGGTCATCTACTACGATCAACGAGGTTGTGGTAAAAGTGATCCAACTGCTTCTTATACCTGGCAGGAGCATGTGGCTGATCTCAAACGATTGATCAATCGCTTGGCCAAAAATCAACCCGTATTTCTAGCGGGCTCTTCGTGGGGAAGCTTCTTAGCGATTCTTTATGCCTATACCTATCCCCAAGATGTTAAAGGACTCATTCTGAGCGGCACTGTTGATTGGAAAGGGCAAGAGGGAATTTATCAGCGGGATTCGCTGGTAGCCAGGCGGGTCATCAAAGCCCTAAAAGGGTCAATCGGCGAAACCGGTCTGGTGAGTCGACAAACACCCGAGAATTCCGTTCAGCAGGACACGGTCAGCATTTCCAAAGAGATTGAGATTACTTCGGGCTTGCCTCAATACGAACCGATTATGAGTATGGTCTCCGCGCCAAAGGCCGAACGCTTAAAACAAATCACAGTCCCGATATTATTGTTCAACGGCACCAAAAGTGTCCAATTTGATGGGGCTGGTGAGTATCTGGCGTTGTTTCCCCACGTACGGGTACAAACGATTCATGATGCGGGTCATGACCCTTGGTTACGAGACCCGAATTTGTTTTTTTCGATTAGTATTAGATTTATTCGAGATACTACGGATAGGAATTAGCTTAGTCAGCTACCAGGCTGTTGGGTGATGGCCTATCCATGAAAACTCCTCTCAAGTAGGATCGTTAACTGAGAATAGGTGATTTATGCGGCTATTCGCTTCGTAATGACTTCACTGGATTTACCAAAGCCGCCTTGATGCTTTGATAACTCACCGTTAGCAGCGCAATAACCATCGCTAACAAACCTGCCCCGGCAAACACCCACCCCGAAATCTCGATCCGGTAAGCAAAGTCCTCAAGCCAGCGATTCATGGCATAATACGCAACAGGTGATGCCAAAACGATCGCGATGAGCACCAACGTCAAAAAGTCTTTGGAGAGCAGCGCTACGATACTGCTCACCGACGCCCCCAGTACTTTGCGCACCCCGATTTCTTTGGTCCGCTGCACGACCACATACGAAACCAGCCCGTACAGCCCTAAACAGCCAATCAGAATCACCAGTAGCGTAAACGCATTGACGAGCCGGACAATCAGCGTTTCGGTTTTGTACATACTGGCTACTTCCTCGTTGAAGAACTGGTAGGTAAATACCTCGTCTGGAAACACCTCCTGCCAACTTTTTTTGAGTTGATCGAGTGTCTGCGTCATATCTTGTCCGGCAACCCGTACACCCGCTTTTCGGTACCACTCAGGCCAGCAGGCAATGACGCACGGGCTGATTTCGTCGCGCAGTGATTTCTGATAAAAATCCTTCACCACCCCCACAATCGGCAGCGGCACGTGTGAGAGATAATGCAGCATCGGCTTGCCTAGAATCTGTTCGGGTTTGCGGTAGCCGAGTTTGTGCATCAACGTCTCATTGATGACGTAGTCGCGAATGGTGTCGCCCGGCGTGATCGTTCGCCCCGCCAGCAGGTATAGCCCGTACGTTTTCAAATAGTCAGCATCGGCCAGGCGGTCGCGGATGGGAAATTTTTCCCAGTCGGGTTTCCCGTTGAATTTTATCTGTCCACCATACATAGCCGGGGTCGCCGGGGGCACTACCGATAGGCTAACCGACCGGATGCTGCTGTAGGCCAGCAGCTTTTGTTTGAAGGCGTCATGCCGGGCTTTCTGATTATAGGGCAGGTCAACAATGACCACGTTGCCTTTGGTGAAACCGGGGTCGGCTTGCTGCATATGGTGTGTCTGCCGGGTAATGATCAATGCACAGAGCAACAGCACCTGACAAACGGTAAATTGCGCGATAACCAGCACCCGGCGCAGGGTCAGCCCCCCGCTGGATGTCGTTTTGAGCGAACCCGTCAGGGCCGCCCAAGGCGAGAAACCCGACAGCACAAAAGCCGGATAGCCGCCTGCCAGCAGCAGAATCCCACCCGCCAACAACCCAAGGAATCCTACCGTTAACCCATCAAGGTGCAACCGGAGCGGGAGCTGCACCCAATCAGTAAATACGGGGAGAATCAGTAGGGTCAGCAGTAAGCCCAGCACTAGGGCTGCCCCGACCACCAAGCTGGTCTCGGCCAGAAACTGCCGAATCAATTGCCCTCGTGTACTGCCCAGGGTTTTGCGCACGCCGATTTCCTTACCCCGTCGGAGCGCCTGGGCCGTCGACAAATTGACGAAGTTAATGCAGGCAACCACCACCAGCAATAGGCCAATAATGCCCAGCGACCACAGCAGTGGCGAGCGGATGGCGTGGGCCGGGTCTCGAAGCACATCGGTGTGCAGGTTGGCAAAGGGCTGAATGATAAGCTTAAAAAGGTGGGCCGAGGGGCCATAGTATTTTTTCTCAAGGGCTGGCATAGCCTGCTGTAACGCTCCGATTGCGGATGAATTCTTCAGCCGGGCATATACCCGATTCGTACTGTTGAGCGCAAACCAATCGTCGGCCATTCCCGCGCTTACGCCAATCGAGTACATTGTCGGCAGCGACACGAGCATTTGTATAGGGGTATCGGTGGGGCCGGGTGCATCGGCGACTACGCCCACCACCGTCGTCACGGCTTTGTTTTGTAGCGTGAGCCGTTTACCCAAACAGTTACTTGTACTGAAATATCGCTTCGCCCAGGATTCGGTCAGCACGATCTGATTGGGTGCACGCAGCGCTGTTCTGGGGTTCCCCGCTATCCAGGTGTAGGTTAACACATCGAGCCATTCGGGTTCCACGAAAGCTATGCCACTATGTTCCATAAAGCGGGTTAACGGAGTGTCAGTGGCCCGCTGGAAACTCACCTGGATGTCAGGCTGATTCAGCATAAATGCTGCCTGCTCAACCTGGGGATAACTCGTTCGCAGCGTCTTGGCCAGCGGGGGCGGGCCTCCAGCGTCTGGCTCAACGGTACCGTCTTCCAGGTGGAGGTCGGTGCTGAAACGAACGAGTCGGTCGAAGTGAGTCTGGTAGCGGTCGGTGCTAAGGTGGTAGCGGAGAAATAAAAAAATGAGCAGTCCCCCCGCTATGCCTACCGTCAGACCCAGCACATTGAGCAACGTGTAGGCTCGTTGCGACCACAAATTACGCAGTGCTATTTTGAGGTAGTTTAGGACCATACAGAAAGAATCAGTCAGGACGCGGGAAAATTAGTAAATTCACAGATGCACAAGCTAATTCTTAATATTGTTTAACAGGCTGCTTGACTTACTCGCCCCGCAGTGGGCTATCCTTATCCTGACGTATGCGTATTCATAAAAAGATGATAGTCACGGAACACTCGTTACATAATTAATATGATGTAAATTACAACTGATTATACGCCAGATAACATCTGCTTTGTTATTGGGTTTCGTTAGCGCTAGGAGGATGAGGGGTAGGCAGTAGGGAAAGCCGCCAGCTTCTTCCTTCAGACTTTACCGATCGAGCGCCACATAGCCAACTCCTGGCTGAAGCGGTTATTAATTACCTCACAGGTGGCATCAATGCGCATGGATGGGCGAGTTTTCAGGTTGTAGGCTGGCCAGGCGGGAACATCCCTGGCGGCTGGTTTACCCGTCCGGGCAAAGGTGGTCCAGAGTTCAGCGAAGTGGCGGGAAGCCGTAAACCGTTCGGGCCGATTACCGCCGAAGAAACTCTCTTTGGGAGCCGAACCGTCGCGGGGGGGCACCTCGTTGTTGAATTTAAACGAAATATCCATCGCGTGGGGCGTACCCAGCGCGTAGTCCGTGTCCGGAATTTTCTTTTCGGACTTGTAGCCGAAATTATATAAATACACCGGTGCTCCGCCCTGCTTCACTTTTTTCTCGGCAATATCGACCGAGCCAAGCCCCATCATGGTGATAGACGAGATGGCGACAAAAACAGCGGGGGGCGACGCGTTGGGGTTTGCTTTCCGATACGTATCGACAATTTTCCCGGCATCGGTTCCATACTGTGGTTCCAGTTTTTTCTGGACACCCTCAAAATCCAGTTTGGCGAACGCGATGTCTTTGCTTTGCCAGGCAAAAAAAGTGTACTCGTCTTCATTCCAGCCCACCAGTAGGGGTTTGTTGCGTGAGATGGCCGGTGCCGTCGGATCGAAGGGATGATGAGGCAGCACGACACCATCCACCACGGGTCCGAACCCGCCGTAGGTCCGGCGCATCAGGCTCTGCCTCCGATTCTTCTCCTGGAACGGTGGTACGGACGGTAGTTTGTTCTGCATCGCCAGCAACGTAGACGCTGGCACATCGAGCAATTTGCGCCAGTCTTTCGGGGCAATACTGAGTTCCTTCAGCAGCATGGCCGTTGTTTCGGCGGCAACCTCTTTGGGGAGCATGCGAACGCCCGGTCCGCTTTCAATCGAGGCTTTGTTGAAGTAGGGAGCCGCATCGGGCATGGCGTACAGACAGGATGTTTTTGCCCCTCCCCCCGATTCGCCCCAGATCATTACGTTGGTAGGGTTGCCCCCAAACTGAGCTATGTTGTCGTGTACCCATTTCAGACCAGCCGTAATATCCAGCATGCCCATGTTGCCCGAACCAGCATAGTCTGAACCAGCCAGCTCGTCCAGATAAAGAAAGCCTAACAGCCCCAGTCGGTGGTTTGCTTCCACAACGACCACGTCGAAGTTGCGGGCCAGGTTCGAGCCATCCTGCCCCCCCGATGCCCCCGAACCAGCTACAAATCCACCCCCATGGCTGTAGAACATCACCGGGCGTTTGCGATTATCGCTGGCTGGTGTCCACACATTCAGGAACAGACAGTCCTCAGCGGGATCCGGTTCGTTGCGCCGGGGTGCCTGAATGGCGGGTGCACCAAACTCAAGCGCATCGCGCACACCCGTCCAGGGGGCCAGGGAAGCGGGTCGTCGAAAGCGCCGATCGCCGGAAACACGTCCTCCGTAAGGGATGCCCTTAAAGATTGTTACGCCTTCCTTCCGTACCCCTCTCAGTCGACCGTGGGTGGTAGCTACCTCAACGAATTCGTCAGCCCGGCCAACGCCTGAAACTCCATATCCGGGTGCAGCCAGTGCGGCTGTAGCCAGGGTTAATCGGGTCAAGAAATTGCGTCGGTCTAAGAGGTTCATCGGGTTGGTGGTTTAGGCGTTCAGGTTTTGCTTATAAAAAATGGGCTCTCTTGAATCGCTCTGCTGCTGGTTTCTTACGTAGCGATCGGAAAACCGAATGTGATGTTGGGCTCAGCCATTGAGGCTAAATCCACTGTACTAAACGTTATTCGTCATCTACTCCCAATCCTTAAGGGAGGCTTTGCTTGACTATTCGCAAACTAAGCCCCTTTAAGGATTGGGAGTAAAATTTTAACTTTATGAATGCCTAAATCACCCATTGATAGTCAGTTTATCGATCAGCTTGTCGAGGGTGATGGGGTACTGGCGAACCCGGATACCCGTGGCATTATAGACGGCGTTGGCGACCGCTGCTGCCACGCCTACCAACCCCAGCTCACCAATCCCTTTGGCCTTCATCGGCGACATGGTCAGGTCGAGATCGTCGAGTAAAATGACCTCCTGATGCGGAATGTCGGCGTGAACCGGCACTTCATAACCCGCCAGATCGTGGTTGACAAAGAAACCAACCTGTTTGTCGACCACCAGTTCTTCCATCAAAGCCGCGCCTACCCCCATCGTCATGGCCCCGATGACCTGACTGCGGGCCGCTTTGGGATTCAGGATACGCCCGGCCTGACAAACGGCCAGCATTCGGCGCACCCGGATCTCCCCAGTATAGCGGTTCACGCCCACTTCCACAAAATGAGCCCCGAAGGTATCCTGGGCGTACTCCCTGGAAAGGGTTCCGTAGGTCATTTCATCCTGGACGACCAATTCAGCTGCTTTAGCTGCGTCACCCAATGGATAGCTACGGTTGCCCGCGCGCACCTGTCCGCCCACGAACTCGGCTTCTTCGTTGCTGATGCCTAGTGACGTTGCTATGGCTTCGCGCAGTTTAATGCAGGCCGCATAGACGCCCGACGTAGCCGAGGCCGCTCCCCACTGTCCACCCGAGCCGGGTGACTCCGGAAACGTCGAATCGCCCAGTTTGACCACTACTTTATCCAGGCTGACGCCCATCATCTCGGCGGCTGTTTGCCCGATAATGGTATAACTGCCCGTTCCGATATCGGTCATGTCGGTTTCGACCGTCACGATGCCTTCCCGGCTCAGCCGTACGCGGGCCGCCGACTTCATAACGGGTGCCCCCCGGATGGCCGACGCCACGCCCATCCCGATCAGCCATTGCCCCTCCCGAACGGTGCCGGGTTTGGTCGGTCGCTTATTCCAGCCAAACTGCTCAGACCCGGTTTTCAGGCACTCGACCAGTTTACGGGACGAAAATTTGCGACTTGGTTTTTCGGGATCCTCCTGGGTGTCGTTTTTGATGCGGAAGGCTACGGGATCCATCTTAAGTTTTTCGGCCATTTCATCCATGGCAATTTCCAGGGCCATCATGCCCGTCGCTTCCCCCGGTGCGCGCATGGCACTTCCTTCTGCCAGATCGAGATCGGCTAACCGAAGTTGGGTAAACCGATTAGCGCCCGCGTACAGCAGCCGGGTCGATGCGGTGGCCGTTTCGGATATACCGCCGGGCAAATTACCCGACCAGCTTTCGTGCCCGATGGCGGTGATGGTTCCGTCCGGGTTGGCACCGATCCGGATGCGTTGAATCGTCGCCGGGCGGTGGGTGGTGTTATTCATGATCAGCGGCCGGGGCAGGGTTACTTTTACCGGTCGACCCACGGCCCGGGCCGCCAGCGCGGCCGCGATGATGTCGGACAGGACGGTACCTTTGCCGCCGAAGCCGCCACCAATAAAGGCGGATATCAGTCGGATATTTTCTTTCGGGATACCCAGTACCGTGGCGATGTCGCGAACGCCCCAGTTGATCTGTTGAATGGATGCCCAGCATGTTAGTTTATCGCCGTCCCATTTGGCGATGGTCGCGTGGGGCTCCATCATGGCATGGGTCTGGTCGGGGGTGGTATAGGTTTCGTCCAGTTTGATGGGAGCCGACGCAAAGGCTCCCTCAAAATTCCCTACGTTCGTTGTCGGGGGTGGACTGAACGGACCCGGCTTAATAAGAGGTGCCGAGTCTTTGGCGGCTGCCAGATCGTAGGCTCCTTTGGTTTTGGTATAGCTTATTTTCAGCAGCGAAGCTGCCGCGCGGGCCTGCTCGAAGGTCTCTGCCACGACCACGGCGACCGCCTGGTGATAATGGTCGATGTCGGGCCCGGCCAGCAGCCGGTCGACGTAGAATTTACCCGGCTTGAGTGGCCCGGCACTGGCGGCAGTCACGATCGCCAGCACACCGGGGGCGGCCTTTGCCTTTGACTGATCGATGGACCTGATACGTCCTTTGGCAATGGCCGCGCCTACGACGTATCCATAAGCGGGATTGGTCACCGCGTCGTTGTGTTCGTAGGCGTATGTAGCCGTCCCCGTTGTTTTTAGCGGGCCTTCGATGCGGTCGGTTGGTTTGCCAATGACCTTAAGCTGGTCGATTGGATTGATTCCAGCAGGCGTTTCAAATTTCATGTCAGTGGTTGGCTTCGTCTAAAACGGCCGCCAGGGTACGTTCGACCAGGGCTACTTTATATTCGTTCTCCTTGGTAGGTCGGGCACCGGTCAACAGTTGGGCGGTAAACGCCTTCGCTCCGGATGGCAGCCGTGATTCGGCCTTTTCAACCCGCCAGGGCCGGGGAGCTATCCCCCCAATGGCCACATGACCAGTCCCATCTTTCTGTACGATTGCCGCTACTGAAACAAGCGCAAAGGCGTAGGAACTGCGGTCGCGCACCTTGTGGTAGATATGCACCCCACCCACCGGGGGCGGCAGCCGTACCGCCGTGATCAGTTCGTTTTTCTCCAGCGTCGTTTCCAGGTGCGGAGTCTGGCCCGGCAGGCGGTAAAACTGGTCCAGCGAAAGGGTGCGTTTGCTCCCATTGGGGTTTATCGTTTCGACGACTGCATTCAGGGCACGCATGGCCACGGCCATATCGCCGGGGTGGGTGGCGATGCATGAGGCACTGGTACCGATGATTCCCAACTGGCGACTAAATCCGGCAATGGCTGCGCAGCCGCTGCCGGGCACCCGTTTGTTGCAGAGCTGGTTGGTATCGTAAAAATACGGACAGCGGGTGCGCTGTAACAGATTACCGGCGGTGGTCGCTTTGTTGCGCAACTGCCCCGACGCGCCTGCCAGCAGCGCTCTGGTCAGCAGCCCGTAATCCCGACGCACGATGGGGTGAGCTGCCAGATCGGTGTTGCTAACCAGCGCACCAATACGTAGCCCTCCAGCCGGGGTTGATTCTATTTTGTTGAGGCCAATTTTGCCAATATCGATGATGTGCGCCGGGGCTTCTATTTCCAGTTTCATCAGATCGAGCAGATTCGTGCCTCCAGCCAGGAACTTAGATCCCGGTGTTCGGGCTGCGGCTGCCGCGGCTTCGGCGGGTGTGCTCACCCGCTCGTACGTGAATGTTTTCATACGCCTTTGTTGATTGAGGGCTGGCTACGGATAAATGAAGATCTGGGATGAACCGATGATTTAAGCTTGCTTTTCGGCCACTTCACGCATCGCTTCGGCGATATTGGAATAGGCCCCGCAGCGGCATATGTTGCCACTCATCCGTTCGCGCAGTTCCATGTTAGTGACCTGTGGTGTATCCAACAGACTGGCGCTCACGTGACTGGGTAGGCCGGCCTTGATCTCGTTGAGTACGGCCACCGCCGAGCAAATCTGCCCTGGTGTGCAGTAGCCGCATTGGTAGCCATCGTGCTTGATGAAGGCCGCCTGCATGGGATGGAGCTGGCCGGGTGTTCCCAGCCCCTCAATGGTGGTGATGGTATCACCCTGGTGCTGCAGGGCCAGCGATAGGCAGGCATTGATCCGCTGGTTATTGACCAGTACCGTACATGCACCGCATTGCCCGTGGTCACAGCCTTTCTTGGTGCCTGTAAAGTGGAGGTGTTCCCGGAGGGTATCGAGCAGGGTCGTTCGGGTATCCATTTCCAGGTTGTGGGGTTGCCCATTCACCGTGAATGATACCTTCGCCAGCGACAATGGAACGGAATGCGTAGCCGCCTGGGTACCCGTCAGGTTCCCCAGAGTAATGACGGCAATCGCAGCGGTCGTTCCCGCAATCATTTCACGCCGACTCATTGTCGACTCGTTTGACTCTTTCATCGTATTGCCGTTTCACGGGGTTAATCGGTACTGGTTCGTTTAAACGAGCCAAACCCGCTCAGGGGGTACCAAACAAGAAGTTCGACACGTTACAGGTTTGAACTTATTTTAAAACCACACCTTTTTTTCTTTAAAAACTACATTGAGCACGCTGCAAAGGTACCCAGTGTCAACCTACGCTGTTTTATACATTTTACGGTTTTGCCTACCACTTTTACAGGTAGCCTACAGACGCACGGTTTTTCGTCCCTAGATTTGACCAAAACAGAACTCATGATCCACTACGACACCATCAAAAGGTATGCGGATAAGTTTAACAATCGAACCCAGCATCCGCTCATCAGTCTGGTTGATTTTAATCAGTCGAAGCCCCTTCTCCGGGAGAAGTTCATGCTCAGCCTTTATGCCATTATCATCAAAGAAACGAATTGCGGTGATCTGCGGTACGGCAACCAGTACTATGATTATGCCGAAGGAACGATGGTTTTTTTTGGGCCTGGGCAGATCATAACCAATGAGCCGGAAGGGGAACCGCATCAACCGTATGGGAAGGCTCTGGTCTTTCATCCCGACCTGCTTAAAGGCACCAGTCTGGGTAAACAGATCCACGACTATTCATTTTTCAGTTACCAGTCCCATGAAGCGTTGCATCTTTCCGACAAAGAAAGAGCCGTCGTGACGACTTGCTTTGACAATATAACGGTGGAGATCAGCCAAAACATTGATCGCCACAGCAAGCAGCTGATCGTGGCGAACCTGGAATTGCTCTTAAAATACTGTTTGCGCTTTTATGATCGGCAATTCATCACTCGGGAGCACGCGAATCACGGCATTCTGGAGCAGTTCGAAGAGAAACTAAACGAGTATTTACTGGGCGAAAAATTAGGTACACAAGGCGTCCCTACCGTGGCCTACTTCGCCCAGTCGCTGAACTTATCGCCCAATTACTTCGGCGATCTGATCAAAAAGGAAACGGGGAAGTCGGCCCTGGAATTCATCCAACTGCGGCTGATTGACCTGGCGAAAGAGCGGCTATTCGACACCCGTAAATCGGTGAGCAAAATAGCCTATGAACTAGGGTTCAAGTATCCCCAGCATTTTACCCGGTTCTTCAAACAGAAAGTGGGGGTTTCGCCGATTGAGTATCGAGGGTTGAATTAAAATTATCTGTTTCGCCAAACGTCCTATTATTGAAGCAGATACAGGAGAAAAGATGTTTCATTTGGGAGCCTTTATTGAGATGACAGGACAACTTTATACTTACTGGAGCTTGCCATTCCGTCGTAACGACTAACTAGCCGATTGGATTCTTCTGATCCTCTGCCTACCATCGACATCTTAGAAGGCCTAGGTGAGTTTTGACTAAACTAAACCGTCATTCGGCTAAATCCGTCTCGACAACCAGGCTCACCTTTGCACAAACAAACACTTAATCCTGAACAGGATTGAGCACAACGTTTGAACCAATTCATTCAGACATATGAATCCGATGGAAAGTAACAAACATCAGCACCAAGATCTGGCCGGTAAAACGGCTTTGGTAACGGGCGGCACCAAAGGCATTGGCAAAGCCATTGCCGACAAGCTAAGTCAGGCAGGAGCCCAGGTTATCATTACAGCCCGACATCATCCCGGGAAGACCAATTTGATACATCATTTCATGGAAGCCGATATCACCCAGCCACAACTGGTAGACAAGCTGGCCCAAGCCATCAACGAAACGTTTGGAGGCCTTGATATCCTCGTTAACAATGTTGGCGGAGTGACCGCACCCGGTGGGGGATTCAGTAGCTTAACGGACCAACACTGGGAGAGCGAGTTGCGATTTAACTTGTTGGCTGCCATTCGGCTAGACCGAGCGCTGTTACCCCACATGATTGATAAAAAAAGCGGAGTGATTGTTCATGTTTCATCAGTGGCTGGTTTAAAGCCAGTGTGGTATCACAATTTGGCGTATGCCGTGTCAAAAGCGGGACTAAATGCTTATAGCAAAGCCCTGTCAAATGAACTTGCCCCCAAAGGCGTACGCGTGCTGACCGTATCCCCAGGGGCGACCAACACGCCCCTGATGCAGCAACTCATCCAGAATTTTGCGGCCACTTCCGGCCTAAGTGCTGAAGAAGCCTTTCTACGAATGGCGACGCAAGCGGGTGGCATCCCAATGGGTCGAATGGCGGAACCGGAGGAAGTCGCTTCGCTGGTTCATTTTCTGGTTTCACCAGCAGCCTCCTACTTGACCGGTGCCAACTATTTGATTGATGGGGGCACGGTGCCAGTAGTGTAAAGTTGAGTAAGGGGTGAACCGTATGCTTCCTCCCTGGACGGGCTTACCCAACTCATGGATGAGCGCAGTGGCCAATCAAAAGCGTACGGGGTGAGTTCGTGCCAGACATAACAAACGAAGACTGAGTCTATGAAACGCTTTAAGACCATCAGCGAGTTACTTCATTTTCGCCAACTGCCCAAACCCGATCACCCGCTGATTAGTGTCTTCAGGCTGGAGGCAGTTGAGCGATCAAGGCTGATTGAACCGGCGTCCTGGTGTTACGATTTCTATTCCATAGGCCTCAAACACGTCGTTAATGTCCAGCAAATCAAGGTCAAATACGGTCAGCAAACGTTTGATTATGATGAGGGTATTTTGTCCTTCGTGGCACCTAACCAGGTGTTGAGTCTTTCCCTAGATCCGGACGCGGTGCAACTCAAACAATCGGGCTGGATGCTGCTGATCCACCCTGATTTTCTATGGAACACCCCCTTGGCCAACACCCTTAGCCACTACGATTTCTGGGGCTACTCGGTGCACGAAGCCCTATTTCTCTCCGAAACGGAAGAGATCGTATTGGCTACGATCCTGCAAACGATTCAGCACGAGTGTCGTGCCAACCTGGATACTTTTAGTAAACGCATTATCCTCTCGCACCTGGAAACGCTACTGACCTATGCCGATCGATTTTACCATCGGCAGTTTATCACCCGGGATAAGGCCAACCATCAACTTCTGGAACGGATGGAACGCGTGTTAAGTGATTCGTTTACCCAGCGGGATCTACGGGCCAACGGCTTGCCAACGGTGAGCTACTTGGCCGAGGCTTTACATGTATCTCCCAACTACTTGAGTAGTATGCTTAAAGTGCTCACGGGTCAAACGGCCCAGCAGCACATTCACGAGTGGTTGATTGATCGGGCGAAAGAAAAGCTGTCGACTACCGAGTTAAGCATCAGCGAGATTGCCTACGAGTTAGGCTTTGAACATCTGCCCTCATTTAGTAAGCTCTTCAAAGCCAAAACTGCCCAAACCCCCTTAGCCTTTCGAGCCACCTTTCGGTAAGCAGCGTTGCCGCCAAGTTTATTTGATTAAGTAGATCACGGGTAACTTAAAACAGTTGAATGCCTATCAGATACATAAATGCTGTCTATTCCCGAATAGGAGCATTTGTTAAGACGTAAATTTTTACTACCTGTAGCTCTGCTCCCTCAAATCTTGCTAGACAAAGCTGTCAACAAAGCTGACCATGTTTACCAAGTTTGAACAGCAATCCGATTCTTCATTTACTTACTGGGACACTCAGTGCACCCCCCTATTCGAGGTTGCAAGACTCCTTGAAGTACCAGTCATCGTTAATCGACTTTTTACGCTTTTTAAATGGGGAAGATACGCAGGCTCGCAGCATCGGGCGATGGTTGGTGACCAAAAAGCGAGGCACCAATCGAGAACCGGTCGGGGCTGATCAATTTATCTCGCGGTACTATAATCGAAACATTCGTATTTATTCGAACATACAGCGACTTGTCACCCGCCCATCCGACCGTATCCTGGTGCTTTATAGCAACACCCACCTGTATATTTTAAAGCATTTGTTGAAAGCAAGTCCAGAGTTTGATCTGGTAGATACCATGGATTACTTCAACTAAAGACCCCGTTCAAAAGATGACTTCTCATCTTAATTTAAGGAGCGATTTCCTGAGACAATGATTTTTTATTGTTTTTTAATGGAGTAATCCCGCTTAATGCCGTAATCAAACGGTTGGCACCAAGTTGCTCTCCGACTTTTAAACACAACAAACCGCCTTTTGATTAGGATGGGGTGAAGCAGGGCTGCCGACCTTTGCCTCAATAACTTGATGCAAAACAGAACATGAACTATACCCTAATCACAGGAGCATCCGGCGGTATTGGCGAAGCCCTGGTTAGAAAACTGGCCGAAAGAAAACATAATCTCGTGCTAGTGGCTCGCAATGAAGAGAAATTAGCCCAACTCAGTCAGCAGCTTCAACAGCAATACGGAGTAAAGGCTCCATTCATTGCGACCGATCTAACCAAGCCCGACGCGCCATTCACCATTTATGATCAAACCCAAAAGCAAAACTGGGAAATTGATATCCTGGTCAATAATGCAGGCATTGGATCGGGGGGTGAGTTCGCCCAACTCTCGCTGCAGTCAGAGCTGGACTTACTGCAACTTAACAATGCTTCGTTGGTTGCCATGACGCATCTTTTTCTGCAACCGATGAAAGACCGTCAGCAAGGCACGATCATCAATGTGGCCTCAATGGCGGCCTTTATGCCTGTTCCTTACATGGCCACTTATGCGGCCAGTAAAATGTTTGTCCGTTCGTTTACCGAAGCCCTTACGCAGGAATGTAAACCCTATAATGTCCAGGTTATGCTTTTTGCACCGGGATTGACAAAGACTAATTTTAACCATGCAGCGGGTATCAATAATGAGAAAGGGGTTGGACTCAGTTCTGATTATGAGACGGCTACCGCCCAGATGTCCGAAGAAGTTGCCGATGAGTTAGTGAAAGCTTTTGATGCCAAAGAATTGTTTCATGTATCGGGAAGCAGAAACCGATTTGGCTACCGCCTGCTGGCCCTATTACCCAATGCGATGATTGCCCGGTCTATGGCCAGCTCCTATCGTAAAAAACTAGCCCAACCTAAATAGGTCACTGCTTGTGAAAACCACAGAAGCCGTTCATATCCAATCGATCTCGCAGCTCCATCAGTTATTGCAGCTCCCAAAACCGAAGCATCCGCTCGTCAGCTTGATCAAGTTTGAGGATGTTCCCCCAATCAAGATCGAACAGCGTACCCGGCTGATCACAGAATTCTACCAGATCACCCTAAAGACCGAATGCCCTTGCAAGATCCAGTATGGTCAAAGCCGGTTCGATTTCGATGAAGGGGTCATGTCCTGCTTTGCCCCCAGGCAGGTGAGCTTTCTGGATAAGGATTTTACCCCGGCCAAAAAAGGGTGGCAGCTCTCGATCCATCCCGATTTTCTGCGAACGTTTCCGCTAAGCAGTAAAATAAAATCTTATGGTTATTTCGACTACGCCGTCAATGAAGCGTTGATCCTTTCGGAAGAAGAGCAAATCGAAATAGAGTACATTTTTAGTCAACTGGAGAAAGAATCGATTCGGCCTATTGATCCGTTTAGCCAGGAGGTCTGGATGGCTAGCCTTGAGTTGTTGCTGACGTATTGTAATCGCTACTATAACCGGCAATTTATCACCCGAAAGGCCGTCGGCAGCGAGCTAGTCGATAAGGTTAAGCAGTTGCTCGACACCTATTTCATATCCGATCAGCCCAAAGGTCTGCCCACGGCTCACTATGTAGCAGACGCCTTGCACTTATCGTCCAAATACCTGAGCGATTGTTTGAAGCAACTCACGGGCAGCACGACTCAACAACTGATTCATGAGAAGCTCATCGAGCAGGCCAAGGAAAAATTGTCGACCACGAGTTTAACGGTCAGTGAAATCGCATACGTCCTTGGGTTCGAATATCCCCAATCGTTCAGTAAATTGTTCAAGGCCAAAACCGAGCAGACACCGCTGCAATTCAGGGCAGGGTTCAATTGAATGTTGGTGTCGTTTTCTTTAGTTTATTACAGGAAATGTCATGTGATTAGTGAAGATATACCTGTTGAAATTTCTCCATCCACTAAAAGAAGGACAAGAAGGGCTCATTATCTGAGACAATCCATTAATCACTGTTGTTCTCACTTAGGAGCGTTTGCTGAGACAGTTATATTTTACTATCTGCCAAACACCATCAATTGCATACAGTACGAATGCTTGGATACTACGTTGAGAATCTAGCTCTGCAGGAAGACAAATTGGTTATTGGCCCTACCGGGGAGCACTTTCCAGCAGTTTAAGCGCATCCTCGTCCTTGTATTTGATGATTTCACGCTTCAGTTGCTGCTTCAAGCCAGCCGTGATCGTTTCGTAGCCTGGCTGCCCATACAGATTGTGCAGGTTATGTGGATCTTTCTGAATATCGTACAGTTCCCAGAAATTGTCCGGACCGTAAAAACGGGCCAGCGTGTATTGTTTCGTTCGTAGACCAAAGTGGGGCGATACATGATGTGGCTGGGGATATTCATAATAATGATAGTATGCCTGGTCACGCCACGTTTTCCTGGAGCCGGTCAATACTCCTAAAAAAGATTCCCCCTGAATATACGCTGGAATGGGCGTACCGGTAAGACTCAGCAGCGTGGGCGCCCAGTCCACATTCGAGACCACCTGCTGGACTTGACTGCTGGGCTTGATCACGCCCGGGTACCGAATCACAAACGGCGTTTTCAGCGACTCTTCGTAGATCCACCGTTTATCGAACCAACCGTGCTCACCCAAATAGAAACCCTGATCCGATGTATAAATGACTACCGTGTTTTTGGTCAGCCCACGCTGATCCAGATAATTCAGGAGTTTACCAATGTTGCGATCCAGCGAATTGGCCGTCGACAGGTAATCTTTCAGGTAACGTTGATACTTCCACTCCGTCAGGGCCTTGCCCGTCAGCTTCTTCTGGTCGAATTCTTGACTGATTTTGGCGTAGTAGGCCGAAAAGACCTGCTTCTGCTCGGGAGTAAGCCGTTTGTAAGATCCCTCCCGAACGTACGTGTCGAGCTGTTTATCTTGCTCGGGGGTAGGCTCCATATCGCCGTACAGCATCTTTTTCAACCGAGCTTTCTCCTGAGGCACTTTGGCTTCATCGACTTCGTAGTCCACGTGCACTTTCAGGTCCGCCTGTAGGGTCATGGTTTTTTCGATGCTCATATCCTGCTTCTGGGCCGCTAAACGTCCTTCGTACTGGTCGTAGAACGTAGGGGGTAGGGGGAAGGTAACGTTATCGTAAGCGCCCAGGTCTTCCAGGGCTGGCATCCACTCGCGGTGGGTAGCCTTGTGGCCCACCACTAGAAAGAAGGGCTTGGCGGCATCCCGCTTATCGAGCCAATCGGTGGACAGCTTCGTTACCACATCGGTTACGTAGCCCATGTGGCGCGTTGTCTTATTGTTCGAGTCAACAAAGTCGGAGTTGTAATAACTGCCGTGGCCAGGCAGAATATTCAGGTAGTCAAACCCATGGGGCAGGCTACCCAGGTGCATTTTGCCAATCCAGGCCGTTTGATAGCCGTTTTTCTGCAATTCTTCCGAGAAGACCGGCTGATTGATGTCAAAGACCTTTTCATTCAATTTGTAGCCATTGCGGTGCGAAAACTGGCCCGTCAGTAAGGTCGCCCGGCTTGGCCCGCAGATGGAATTGGCGACGACATTGTTGTAAAGGATAGCCCCTTCTTTAGCAATGCGATCGATGTTTGGCGTTTTGGCCAGTTTACTGCCATATGCACTGATGGCCTGAGCCGTATGGTCATCGGAAATGATGAATATGATGTTGGGTCGAGCGGGTTTGGCTGCGGGCAACTGGTCTCCCTGCTGAACGACGTAACCAGGCAGTGCCAGCAATAAACCGACCAGCGCCAGTAAGCTAAGACCGGGGCGGACAATAAACGAGTGAATCATAAGTAGAGTAAGGGTGAAGCGATATAGTTACTTAACGAACGAGTTATCAAGGGATAAGGCCTTTTTACTTGGGAAGGAAAGACATTTACTACCATGAGCTGTCATATAACGGCAGCTATTGCAAAATTGGATTGTACGAACTTCAGCGCTAAGGCCAACGAATGAGATACAGCCCTGGCGAATCACGTTCGTTTTGTGAGTCGTTAAAACCAGTCAGGGTCTTTACTCAAATGATTAGCCGTTAGCCTTTTCATGGGGCATTACTTTACCTTTGACTAACCAAAAGTAGCAAGTATGTTTCGTATATTGAGTCATTTTGACCCAATATACAAGTAAACTAACTGGTTGCCAAGAAAATTAGTACTTTATGCTCAATCAGTTCTCGCCAGGTAGTAATCTACAGCCTGGCTCCGTTTCCTTTTTACCGGCTGTTTCGATTGATAATGTCATTTTTGGCTTTCACCACAATGAGTTGACCGTGCTGTTACTCCAGGCTAAAAGCAACCAGAAATGGATGCTACCGGGTGGGTTTGTCGGCAAAGATGAAGATATAGATACCGCTGCAGCCAGGACCCTTCAAGCCCGTACGGGCTTGACCAATGTATTTCTGCAACAGTTTCATGTGTTTGGCAGTGCTAAACGCAATCGAAAAGAGCATCTGGGGGAAGTACTGCGAACATTGGGCATTGAATTAACGGCGGAGAGCTGGTTTATGCAACGTTTTATTACCATTGGCTACTATGCGCTGGTTAACTATGACCAAGTAGTCCCCCAACCCGATGAGACTTCACTGACCTGTAGTTGGCAGCCTGTCAGTCAGCTTCCCGCGATGTTATTCGACCATGAATCGATCATTACCAGCGCCTTGCAGGCCTTACGTTTACACCTGAATTATCAGCCCATTGGCTATACCTTACTGCCCAAAGAATTTCCGCTGAAGAGTTTACAAACGATTTATGAAACCATTCTGGGTCGAAAGCTGGAGCGCAGTAATTTCAATCGGAAGCTGTTGTCTTATGGCATATTAGAACGAAAAGAGAAGCAATACACCGGTGGTGCCCACAAGGCCCCCTTTCTGTATTCGTTTAAAGAAGACATGTACTTCAAGGCTTTGGAAAACGGGCTGGAAAAAGACTTCTAGCTGTCAGGGTTCATTTTTAGAGCCTCTGTTAGGAGAGCTATCAAACACACGTATCAGGCGACATTTTATGGAACTAACCAATGACGGCTGGCCAATTAGACAAGCGTTTTATTGAGATAATTATGTAGTAAACGCTAAATCGATTTGCTCGCTTGCTCTACGACTGCTTTAAGAAAGGTCGATGAGACGGCTTTAGGATGCTGATCAGTTGTAATTAAGTTATGATCGACGTTCTTAATAAGCCGTATTGAATTTGCTTGCTTAGAAGCGTTAAACAGGTTTCTGAATACGGCCAGTCGCTTCGAAAGCAGACCTTCCACTTCGCTAGCTGAAAACAATAAACCGATTGGGCAACTCAATTGCTGATAATAAACGGCAGGATTCAAGCTTAAGTAGTGCTGCTCCCAACGAGATAGTACCTCGTGCATCTGGCCATTTACGGACGATTCGATGTCGGCCTTTGTTATTTTCGCTCGTTGGTCAACTGGTAGTCTATTCATCTCATACCGAACCAGGTTCCGAACAGCTCTCCTTCTTTTATCCAGCGGAGTCGAAGCTGGGCGACCTAAGTAAAGCCGCATATTGGTTAGATATAAACCAATTGTATCGTCGGATGTACCCGCTTCTCGTAGCCGCTGCTCAGCGGTCAGTAAAATATCTTCGTAGCCAGGCAAGGCAGGCCCATTGAGAGCGAGCAGACATCTGATTTCCGGAATTCTTGACGCGGCAATAGCGGCAATGATCGCTCCTTCACTGTGCCCGATCAACCCAATTCGTCGTGCATCTACTTCTTTGTGGGCCTTTAAGAATCTAAACGCGGCTTGCGCATCTGAAGCCAATTCAGTTGTGGTAAACTCGTCAATTGGCTTACCTGGTGAGTGACCTTTAGACCGATTATCGTAGCGTAGAACGGTAAATCCCTTCTTGACCAGTTCGGTCGTCATTGCCTGGAAGGGCTTGAATCCCTCCACCTCCCCATCTCGATTGCCAGAGCCACTGCCCAAGACAATCAGTACCGCCGGATGAACGCCCGTTCCTGGAGGCATCGTGAGTGTGCCAGCTAGGACCTGATTGCCGTTTCTAAACCTGACGCTTCGTTGAGATTGGGCCAGGCTAGGCACCCCTAAACACAGCAGGAAGACGAGCATTCCAAACCGCATGTTACACCAAGTTTATATTTGCTATGGGAAAATAAAGCAAATCTATTAATCTACCTAAACGCCTTTTAAGAAGCAGATACATGAATACTCTTTCGTCTCACTTACCGAGAATTTACGGAGATCGATACTGAGAGACAAAAACTGAGAAAATCTACGGAAGTTCACACGCCATTCACTCCCTGGGATCAGCGGGTGAAACAGCCTCCGCAACTCAATCCGTAGCCTAATCATACAACCCTACGAATCGGTTGGAAGTCGTCAGCCTTACCTAATTAGGGTAAAAACGTATCGACTACCATATCCGTCAGTTGATGGCTAGTCCAACCGGCCCACAAACTTTTTGCCCTTAGTACGGCCCAAGCCATTAGCCCAGCCCCCAACGCAAGCGCCACACTCTTTTCGGTTAGCCCATGCGCTAGGCCGAACACCACCGACGTCCATACGACGGCCCATAGTCTAGTCCAATATTTAACGCAACAAGCCAACAACAACCCGCGACAAATTATTTCTTCGTACAGGTTGGTAACACAATTAATTCCGTAGCGGTAAACGTCAACTTTAGGGCTAAATTTTTGTCCCGTTGAACCAACGATCAGTAATGGAATAGCGGCTAGTACTAGTCCGGCAATAAGTCCATATTTTAACGAAAGTAACGTATATGTAGTCGTCCCACTCCATTGGTCACTGTAATCCATTCTGAGTATATACTTGCCAATAAACAGGAGAGCAAGCGCTAAGGGAAGTAGCCCCAAAAGCCCGTTTCCGTAATCATAAAACAATACCTTATTCAGTTTATCACTGAAGCCTACCAATGGGATTACAAATTGACGAGTAACTTGAATAGCATATAATCCAGCGAAGATGAAACTGCTTAGACAAAATGGAATGTAAAATTTGTCATTAAGTAGTCGCGTCTTACTACCTACAAACCCGAGTAGACCCACGATTAAGAAGCAAATAGATACGATTAAATAGGCATTCATAGAGTTGAATTTTTCTGATTTGCTAAAACTACAGCATGCAAGCCCAACTACGGGGGGCAACATTCGTACGAAATGTTCCATCGGGTCTCTCTAAGCAGTAAAATAACTCAAGTAGCTATGATAGATAGCTTACATTGATTCATTTACTGGGTTTATTACCCTAAAAATGGTTTCGAAACGAATAGTTTGCTGAGCCAATTGCAAGTAAAGAAATCGAACGTTTTCTTTACCACCTATCTAACTTGCACATTATAAGTGGGTTGCTTCAGGGAGAGTATTTTATGGAATATTTCGTACGAATGTTGGCCACTCCCCAATATACTGCTGCGTTTAAAGCCGGATAATCGCTTCTTGAGCTAATTGAACGATCGTCGGAAGTCTAGCGGGGAAAGGTTGGCTTTCGCTTTAAAGAGTTTGCTAAACGACTGCGGATGCTCAAAGCCTAGCTGGTAAGCGATTTCGGCAATGGAGAGGGAACTAGTACTCAATAAATCTTTGGCCTTTTCAATAACCGCCTGTTGAATATACTGCTGTGTGTTCTGTCCCGTGAGCGAACGGAGCATGTCGCTCAGATAACGGGGGGATACGTTGAGCTGTAAGCTAATGTACTGCACGGATGGTAAACCGGTTTGTTGGCCTTTGCGGTCCTCAAAGTACTGAGTCAACAAGTTGTCTAAGGACGAGATGATATCGTGGCTCATGGCTTTACGAGTGAGAAACTGGCGATTGTAAAAGCGGTGGCTGTAGTTGAGCAACACTTCGATCTGCGATACCAAAACATCCTGACTGAAGGCGTCTATATTGGTGGCTAGTTCGCTTTGTATAGCCTCAAACAAATGGGTAAGGATATCTTTTTCCTGGGCTGACACGAATAAGGCTTCATCAACGGCATAGGCGAAAAAACCATACCGGTGAATGGCATGGCTTAAGGGGTAGTTTCGAATAAAATCGGGATGAAAATACAACGCATAGCCTTCGTAATTACTTTTATCATCAGGCGTAAACACAACCTGGTTGGGTCGTAAGAAAGCGAGTCCTCCTTCATCAAAATCGTAATAGCGTTGCCCGTATCGCACCCTTCCTGTAAAGCTCTTTTTAAACGAGACTTTATAAAAATCGAGTATAATTTTCTTGCTATTGGGTAAGCCCTCAACTGGAGTCTTGCTGTAATCGACAAGCGCAATCAATGGATGCAATGGCGGAGTATGTCCCGCCTGTTTCATTAATTGAGAGATACTGCTAAAATGGTAGGTGTTCCCACTTTCGTTCATACGAGTGACAGAATGATATTTTTTTCAGACTTAGTCCTGTGCCGCCGGCCGGATGACAATATCGCCTACTTCTACATTCATTGGCTGACTGATGGCATAGATAACGGCATTGGCCACGGCCGCCGGAGGCAATCCTACCCGCTCCATCGCCTGTAGCATCAGTTGGCGTTTTTCTTGATCTTTTACCGTATTGACCAGGTTCGTTTTCACATAACCTGGTGATATACCGGTGATGCGAATCGTCCCGTCCGACTCCTGGCGGAAGGCTTCGGTTAGGGTTCGCACGGCATTTTTGGTTCCTGCATACACCCCCTGCGTTGGAACAATCTTCAGGCCCGACGTGGAGATGATATTGATGATATAACCGGACTGCTGCTGTTTGAAAACAGGGATGGCTGCTGCCATGCCATACAAAACGCCTTTCAAGTTACTGTCAATCATGTCTTCCCAATCATTAACATTCAGTTCATCCATACGGCTTATGTGCGCCACCCCCGCATTGTTAACTATAACATCCAGCCTGCCATAGTTGTCTACAGCGGTCTTAACCAATTGAAGCAAATCTTCTTTTTTCTTTACATCGGTCACCACATACACCGCTTCTCCACCCGCTTCTTTTATTTGTTGGACCACTTCGATCAATGACGCTTCGGTGCGGGCGCCCAACACCACTTTGGCTCCGTATTTGGCCAGTTCTACAGCGATGGCCTTGCCAATGCCGCTTCCGGCACCCGTAATGGCAACTATCTTATCCGAGACTTGATTGTGCATACCCTTCGATTTGTTTGCTGCAAAAGTCCCGATTCGGCCTGGGCAAAAAGTAGTCAGATCAGTAAATGTTGTAGTCAGATAGGCTGCGCGTATGCTAGGGATAATAGTTGACACTTATTAAGTAAAGGTCGTCCAATTAAACGCCCGTTTTTTTGAGTCGACGTTTTTAGATTAAGGAGTCACCCACCCAGATTGGTTACGCGCTCAACCGGGTTGGCGGAGCGATTGCCATCTCACCAATCAAACTCAAATTCTCATCCATCTGCTGAGTTTGTGAGACGGATTACCACCAACCCGCTAAATTTGAATCATTCGCTTAGCATGGCGGTAAGTACTTTTAACCGAAAGCTGTCGATCAACAAATTAGGTATACTTGCGAACAACTAGAGACAAGTCGGAAATTTACCCTCTTTGGTTAATTATGCCCTACTTTCTTCTCTTTTCCATATGATGCTACGTCTTTCGCCAGTCCGTTGGATGCTTCTACTTGGTTTTGTTGCCAGTTTCATGACGGCTACTGCCCAGTCAGTTACTCGTTCGCCTTACCTGCAGACCGTTACACCCAGCGGTATTACCATCCGCTGGCGAACCGATCTGCCAACGGATAGTCGCGTTCGCTTTGGGGCCAGTCTGGCGGAGCTTGCTCAACAAACGACTGATCCTGCAGTAACGACCGAGCATATTATTACGTTGACGGGCTTACAACCAGCCACTCAGTATTTTTATGCCATCGGCTCGTCAGCCGGTGATTTGATGGTTTCCAGCGATCAATATTTCCGAACGTCGCCCATCGCCGGGTCAACGGTGCCTGTTCGCATCTGGGCACTGGGTGATTTTGGTAGTAGTACCGTTAACCAGTTTCAGGTGCTCGACCAGTACCGGCAGGCGGCTCAGAGTCATCCGGCCGACATATGGCTCTGGCTCGGCGATAATGCCTACGATCAGGGGTACGATTCACAGTACCAGCAACGGTTGTTCACCATATACAACGACATTTTAAAGCACCTGCCCGCCTGGTCAACGCCCGGTAATCATGAGTATGCCGATGTGCCTACTAACCTGAACATCGACTATTTTAAACTGATTACTGTTCCGCAACAGGCCGAAGCCGGGGGCGTAGCGTCGGGCTCGAAGCTCAACTATTCATTTGATTATGCCAATGTGCACGTCGTTTCGCTGGATTCCGAAGGTCAGGATGACGGACGACTTTACGATACAACGGGCCATCAGGTTCAATGGCTCAAGCTTGACTTAGCCGCCAATCATCAACCCTGGACGATCGTTTTTTTTCACCACCCGCCTTATAGCAAAGGCTCGCGCGATTCCGACGTATTTGATGATCAGACGCAACTACGCCAGAAACTGGTTCCTATTCTCGAGCGCTATAACGTCGATCTCGTTCTGAGCGGTCACAGCCACATCTATGAACGGACATACCTGATAAAAGGGCATTATGGTCTAGCTAATACGTTTACTATCAATCAACATGCTGTATCGACCAGTTCTGCCCGCTACGATGGTTCTGCCAATTCCTGCCCTATTGTCGATAAACAGTCGGGCGTGGTCTACGTAGTGGCGGGCAGCGGTGGTCAGTTAGGCGGCAATGGAAATGGGTATCCACACCCGGCAATGGTATATTCAAACAATACCGTGGGCGGTTCTATGCTGATTGACGTAGTGGACAATCGACTGGATGCCCAGTGGCTGGCCACCGATGGTACCGTAAAAGATAAGTTTACGATGTTCAAACGGGTTAATAAGCAACAGACGCTTACGTATAATGCTGGCAATCCAGTGTCGTTAACGGCTTCGTGGCCGGGTACTTACCAGTGGAGTACTGGCGAGACAAACCGGACAATAAACGTGTCACCAGCGGTTTCATCGACCTATACTGTTACTGATAACGTAGGCTGCCTGACCGATACGTATATCGTCAACGTAGCGAACGACGATTTGCGATTTGATGGCCAGCTTGTGTTGTATCCTGATCCGGTAACGGGAGTCGCTACAATTAAAGTGTCCATTCCCGATCCGGTGACGATCGACCTTCAACTGACGACCAGCGATGGCACGGTTGTTTTCTCGAAACAGTATGTCAATACGTCGCAGGTACTGGAACAGGTTACCCTCTCTACACCGGGTCAGTACTGGTTCATTGCTTCTATTGGAACCAGGGTTGTTGGCCGGATGAGTTTTACGTTGTGAGATGGGTTAGGTTATCCGCCACCAGATGGCTAAAAAAAGCATAAACAGGACGAACAGAATCAGTATCCATTTTAGCACGGGCAGATAGGCCCAGTGGGAGATCAGAAACAACCCGGCAATACCACCCATTAAGCCCAATACTGTCCAACCCAGAGCAATGAACGCCACTGAACCAAGGATAATGCCAACGTCACGAACATCCTGATAGCTGGCCGCTTTACCCAGGAAAAATACCAGTCCAGTCACACCAAACAGGCTTGCCAGCATGATCCGGGCCAGGCACCACCACGGATTGCCGGGCGTCCAGAAAAAGGGGGCAAAGGCCAGCATAACGCCAGTAGCAGGCAGAAACAGATTCGAAAACATAACGTTCCAGTGACCTAAGCTGCTGAAGGGCTGATTTACGGCAACAAAGACTCCGGCAAAGGCAAACATGAGTATCCAGATCAGTTCAGGGCCTATGAGGTAAGCAGCAGTTCGATTCATGAATGAAGGCGTTGCCCAATCAAAACGCTTTGTAGTTTTTCACATTCTCCTGAAAGGCAGTCAGTACGTTCCTGAGTTGTTTATCGAGTTCTGAATAGATCACCTGAAGCTCTTTATCATTCTTCTGGCAATACGTTTCGATGGGGGTTGGTCTGGTAGCACCGCCTTCGTCCAGATCAATCTGGCTAATGGTCACCCGGTATTTTCGATTGGTACACTCAACCACAAGGCTATACCGGAATGAATAGACGCCCCCTGCCGAATTCTCCGAACGAGGCATCGTAACTACCTGCGTAGACCGACTGACTAAATCACCGGTTTCTTTATCGCTCAACGCAAAAGTGTCTTTCGCCGAATGAAAAGATTGAGCGATCCACAATCTGGACCGCCGGAACAGATCAGCCTGCGATACGCTGCCGCAATCGACGATCTCTGAGTACGTTACTTTCTGATTGACGAGAGGCAAAAGGCCATGCAGTTTTTCGTTCATAATAACGGGTGGGCAATCGGCCAGAACGGAGCCGGTACTTAATAGATACCCCAGCAATAGGGTAAAAGCTATGGTCTTCACAGATGACGAGTTGTTTGGTTTGGGTAGAGGAATAGGAGTGAATCGTAAACCTCGTCAAAGGTAGAAAAGGGGAAAGAGCACATCCAGCCTGAGTTGGCAGTCGGTAGGTCTGGGTGAACAGGTAGCGGAAATAGCGGATTGGTTTGTGGTGGCTACATCAAATGAATCTACTTTCGCCTGACGTCGTTCGGATGCGGCAACTGAATTGTTCGGCCCCAACTCATACCGCCCATTTTACAGTTCAGTCAGATCGTCCTTCTGTCGCCGTGACGTGTCGATTAGTTTTGTTGACACCAACCATTGAACCTATGAAAGCTTTTTTTGTCATTAGTACCTTTCTCATTAGCCTGTCCAGTAACGCGCAATATAGGCCCGTCGGTGCCATCACGATGTGGACAGATGGCTACGTCGTAACGACGCAGAACGATACAATTCGTGGGCAGGTGCGGGTCGGGTCGCTGGTGAACGATTCCCCCGCCAGCATTATCATTAAGACGGGCGACAATGCCAAACTGAAATTGAAAGGGGATGATCTTGCAGTCATTGCCCAACGATTGCCCGACTTTGCGTACGCCACCGGTAGTATACCCCGCAATCGGGAGATGATCATATTTGAGCGGGTCCCTAATCCACGGCGCAAAGACAAACCGATGCTGCTGGAACGTCTGACGCCCGCTGGCGGCCGTATTGCCCTTTATTTCGATGTATCAGGCTGGAAGAAAACGACCGAATATTCCTTCGGCAATTTCGTGTTAAGTGTAGACCATCAGGATCTCAGCTACATTGCGTTGAAGAACGGGGGTGAATCGTTTGTGGCGAAGCAGGGAGAGATGGAGTCTGTTCATGATCGTTTGTTTGGCGATTGTTCCACGTTCATTCAAAACTACCCGACGGCCACGCGCCGTGACTGGCGTGAGTTCGGTGAGATGGTAGCTTCCTACAACCAACTTTGTCAGTAAGGGTAGTTAGCCTGGCGAACCAATCCAGAAACCTATTTTCGTGGTATGTATTGTATACTAGCCAACTGCTCGCGAACGTAGTGGTTTATAAATACGGATGGTGAGGTCCTCTAACATGCTTTCTTTTCGATTACTCTGGCAAATTCCGGCGGCTTTATTGCTGGTGGTTGTCTTGGTGCTTTCCCTAAACGAATTTGCTGTTGCGAGCGGTAGTCGGCGGACAAAAGATATTTCCTATTTACCGCCCGCTACAACCCCCGCCGACCCGACCGATCGCCACTTGCTGGATGTGTTCTCCCCCCGAAAACGCGCCCTCAAAGGTCAACCCGTCGTGTTGTTTATTCACGGCGGTAACTGGAACAGTGGGAATAAGAATCTCTACGCCCTTCTCGGACGCCGACTGGCCAAACAAGGCGTTGTCGCCGTAATTATCAACTACCGGCTTTCTCCGAACGTAAAGGTGCCCGCAATGGCTGAGGATTGTGCCCAGGCGGTTCGCTGGGCGACACAGCACATTGCCGATTATGGTGGAGATCCAGACCGGATTTTTGTCATGGGCCATTCGGCAGGGGGTGGATTAGCCGCTCTACTGGCTACTGACGATCAGCTGTTTACCAAGATTGGGCTGGCGAAAAATCCGATAAAAGGCGCTATTCTCGATGATCCGGGTGGACTGGATATGTTCGATTATCTGAAAAAAATGGAGTATCCGGGCGACGACCAGTATCTGGTGCCGTTTGGTAAAGACCCTTCTGGTTGGCGCGACATGTCGCCCATGTATCATGTGCGGGCCGATAGTCCTCCTATGTTGGTGTATGTAGGTGAACGTACCTATCCGAGCATTGCCAGCAGCACCCGGAAATTCAACCAGCGCCTTCTGGAGCTTGGCACGGAACACACATTTACCGTATTGCCGGGGAAAAAACACATCGCTATGGTCACCCAGTTATTCTGGCAACATAATATCATCTACCGTGATTTACTAAAATTAGTAAGCGCAACCCCCTGACAATTTTGTCATTTATGTTTTTGCATTTTTTAGGCCAGTGCTACGTAGTGTAACTGGGCACCTACTCCTGTCATTCACAATAAGTTAATGACATTACCGGCAGAAGCTTCCTCACTTTAACCTATCTTGGGTTTGTAGGACAAAAATCATCCGTTTTGTCGATTTTGATATAGGTTACAATTAGTATCGGTTAAGTGGTTGGTTTTTGTCCTGTTCAATTCATTATGAGTCGAAACTACTCAGTACTATTCGGCTCATAATGAGGAGAATAGAGACATCTTTCACTTTTTTGCAAACCATCAAACATTACAATCATGGAAGGTATTAAAACCAAAACCGTCGTATTTGTCACCGGAGCCTTTGTTGTCAATACTGGCTGGGACGAATGGCAATCCTATTTCCAGAGCAAAGGATACGAGACAATGGCACCACCCTGGCCTTTTAAGGATGGTACGGCTGCCGAATTGCGCGCCCGGCAACCGAATGACACCGACTTGGCTAAATTAACGCTGAATGAGCTGGTCGATCATTATATGAATATTGTGAAAGCGCTTCCCGAAAAACCAATCGTAATCGGGCATTCGCTGGGCGGTCTGATAACCCAGATCATCGTGAGTCATGACCTGGCAACTGCCGGTGTCGCCATTCACTCCGTTCCGCCACAGGGCGTATTTCCTTATGAGTTCTCGTTTCTGAAAGCGGGGTGGAAAGCCCTGGGCTTGTTTACCGATCTTGATGAAACGTACCTGATGTCGTTCGAAGACTGGCAATATGCGTTCGTTAATGATATGCCACTGGACGAACAACAAAAAGCTTACGATGAAAACACGATTCCAGAGTCGAAAGTGGTGGCCAGGGGTGGATTGACCAGTGCTGCCCATGTGGATTTTGAAAAGCCACACGCGCCCTTATTGCTTACGGCCGGCAGCATCGACAACATCATTCCGGCTCACCTCAACCATCGTAATTTCGAGGCCTACAAAAGCAATGGTTCGGTGCTGGACTACAAAGAGTTTGAAGGACGAAATCACTTTGTGCTGGGCCAGCCTACCTGGAAAGAAGACGCCGACTATATCCTGGATTGGCTGGATAAAAACGCGTAAAGAGTTCGGTCTTAACTTCCCGAAACAGAACCACCCGAGCGGCTCAAAACTTCGGGAAGTTAATTTGGCTTATTGGCTGGCAACAGTTTTACTACGTAGTAAACAGCCAAGGGTGGTTAATTCTTTTAAACAACGCGTTTTTACAATCTGTTTCTGACGTAAACTCAACAACACGTTATGAAATCGATTGATCAATTTGTTAATCTTTTGCTCGATCAACCGGCAACAAAGCCGGTATCGCGACAGGATTTTCTACAATTTACAAGCCGCAGTCTGGCCGTAAGCGCTATTGGCAGTACGCTGATTGCCTGCGAGAAAAAAACCGAAACCACTATGTCCACGCCAGCGGCCAGCACGTCCGGTGGAGCTGCGCCCAAATTGCCCGCCACCTCACCACCCGCTACGGTCCCAACTGAACAGCAAAAACCAATCGAGCTGGAACAGATCAAGGCCAAGACCGAACAACAGGAAGGCGATACGCCCACCCCCATGCCAGAAGATCAGCGGGTTGGCTATGCCCTTGTTGGACTTGGTCACCTGACGCTTAATCAGATTTTGCCCGCTTTTGGGGCTTGTAAAAAATCGAAAGTTGTGGCCCTGGTAAGCGGTAGTCCCGAAAAGATGCAGAAAGTAGCTGCGCAGTATGGCGTAAAAAAAGAGAGTTGTTACAGCTACGCCGACTACGATAAGTTAAAAGATAACAAGGAAGTACAGGCCATCTACATCGTATTGCCCAATGGTATGCATGCCGAATACACCGTTCGGGGAGCGCAGGCCGGTAAGCATATTCTATGCGAAAAACCGATGGCTAACTCCGCGGCTGAATGCCAGACGATGATCGATGCCTGCAAAAAAGCAGATCGTAAACTCATGATCGCCTACCGGATTCAGTATGAGCCGCACAACCGAATGGTGCGCGATATGGTCCAGACGGCGAAATTTGGGAAGGTAAAGTCGATCATTGCGAATAACGGCCAAAACTCCGATAACCCGAAACATTGGCGATTCAATAAGGCCTTGGCGGGTGGTGGTTCGTTGCCCGACGTTGGGCTATACTGCCTCAACACGATTCGATACGTACTGGGTGAAGAACCAACCGAGGTGATGGGCTATATCCACAGCACGCCCGATGATCCGCGATTCAAAGAAGTGGAAGAGCAGGTGAACTGGATCATGAAATTTCCGAGTGGCGTGCAGACCAGTTGCGCTACCAGCTACGGACATCACGACGACAAAAGTTACCGGGTGCTGGCCGATACGGGCTGGATCAAGATGGACCCGGCTTTTCCTTACAAGGGGCTGAAACTGGAAACGAGTCAGGCGCAGGGCGAAGTAAATCAGATCATTGAGCATAGCATTTCTGATAAAGACCATTTTGCCACCGAAATGGATCATTTTTCGGAATGCATCCTGGACAATAAAATGCCGTTTACGCCCGGCGAAGAAGGGCTCCAGGATCAGAAAATTATGGAAGCGATCTATCAATCAGCGAAGGATGGAAAGCCAGTAAAACTGGAAACTATCACCAAAAAAGACGCCTTTCGGGGGCCAGAGCCCAAAGCGAGTTGATAGACGGATTTTTTGTCATTCCGATGCAGGAGGAATCTTCGAGTGAGTCCTTCTTCTCTACTATTACCGAAGATTCCTCCTGCGTCGGAATGACAAAAAATTCTCCTCATGGAGCTAGATAATACCTTTTAGAGCCTAAAATACAGACGCAATTAATTACAATAACTAATTAATTACCCAGCTCAGCGCCATAACCCCCGCTAATCCGGTTACGGAAACCAGCGTTTCCATGACTGACCAGGTCTTGATCGTATCGGCCATCGACAACTGGAAGTACTCCCGGAACAACCAGAATCCCGTGTCGTTGACGTGCGAAAACATCATGCTTCCCGCACCAATACTCAGTACCATTAAATTGGGTTCAACACCCGTAGCCGTCAGCATGGGCGCGACGAAGCCCGCCGTTGTAATCCCTGATACGGTAGAGGAACCTACGGCTACCCGAATAAGAGCCGCCATACCCCACGCCAGCACGTAGGGATGTAAGGTGGAGTTGCGCATCAGGTCGGCAACAGCCTGATTCACCCCTCCGTCGGTCAACACCTGTTTTAAGGCGCCAGCCCCGCCAAAAATCAGGAAAAGCAGGGCTACCTCTTTAACGGCATCGCCAAACAGACTGGTCACTTCCGGCATGGTTCTGCCTCGCCAAATGCCCAGCGTGAACGTAGCCACGACGACCGAGATAAACATGCTGACAACGGGTTCCCCCAGGAAGAGCAGCGTTTGCTGGCTCAGTGAACCAGTGGGCAGCCAGGAGCTACAGAATGCACTTAATCCAATCAACAAAATGGGGAGCAACACCGTCAGGAAACTTACCGTTGCCGAAGGCATTTGGTCTTCCTGTAAATCGGGCGCAATAAACGCGGAATTGGGTAACGTAGTGAAACGTTTTACGGTAGAGCCAAACAACGCCCCCGAAATGAGAATAGCCGGAATTGAGACAAGGATGCCATAAAATAGCGTCAGGCCCATGTCGGCGTTGAACTGTTTCAGAATCGCCAGGGGGGCCGGGTGGGGTGGGAGGTAGCCCTGCGTCACCGATAACGACGCCAGCATGGGTAGGCCGATGTACAGTGCGGACAATTTATAGCGATAGGAAACCGTGATGACCAGCGGCACCAGCAGGAGAAATCCTACCGAATAGAAAAGCGGCAAGCCAACAACAAAGCCCGTTACCAGAAAGGCCCATCGTGCATTCTGCGTGCCCACCAGCTCCATAATTTTCTGGGCAATACGTTGGGCGGCCCCACTTTGTGCCACCAGTTTGCCGAGCATCGCACCCAACGCAATGATGGCCGTAATGGAACCTAACGTACTGCCGATGCCTTTCTGGATGGCATCCATAATGGCCAGCGGCTTTATTCCCAAGGCTAAACCAACACCCAGCGAAACGGCTAGAAATGACAGAAACGGGTGCAGCCGAACAAGCGAAATAAGGGCGACAAGAGCTAGAATGCCAAGAAACGTGATGACCAGAAGCGTCATAGAATAAAAGAGAAATACGGCCTACCCACTGAACACAAAAGCTGACGTAAGACAGAATCAAATTTAAAATTTTAAACACAGAGGCACAGAGAACACAGAGGTAAAAAATAGCGATTACAACTCTGTGTTCTCTGTGCCTCTGTGTTCAATTGCAAAACACTATCGGATTGGCGTATCTCTCGAATCGGCATAAGCTTTGCTAAAATCGATCGTTTTTACCTGTCCGGCAACGTAGCGGATACCCTGAAAAATGTGGTTGATGAACGTAGTATCTGTTTGGTAATCCGTTTTGGCATGGCCCAACGTCGTACACCAGGTATAGCCGCCGTCGAAATTGTAATACCAGGCCGAAGGGTATAACTGCGTATACGATCCGCCGAACATCTTCACTTTTTCGGGCTCATCGGAGTTGAGTGAGGTGAGGTCATTCGCCATAACGACGGTTGTGCCTGGCGACATTTCTTTCATAAAATAGAACTCATCTTCTTTCTGCCAAACTTTCGGCATTCCCTTCATCGACGGATGCTTCGTGTCGAGCACCTCAATTCTGAACGTCTGGAACTTGGGATGCCAGGCAAAACTGCCACCCATCAAGCGTTTGAACCAGGACCAGTTTCGTTCGGTACCGATGACGGAATGAATGCCCATAAAGCCACCACCCGCTTCAACATAGCGCCGGAAGGCCAGCCGCTGGGCGTCGGTATCAAATACGTCGTTGTTCGTGCTCGGGAAAATAAGCAGCGTGTATTGTTTAAGATTGCTCTCCGTAAATACGGTTGGCTGAGCCGAAGAATCGACCGCGAAGCCGTACTGCCTGCCGAGTTTCTGAATGCACTGAACCGCATTCGGGATGTTGTCGTGGACGTAGCCTTTGCCATTTTTTGTGTAGACTAGTACCCTGACTTTCTTCCAGTTGACATCCTGGCTCCAACTGGTACTCAGGGTGAGCAGGAAAATAAACAGCCCCGAAAAGGCCACCGCCGTAAATCGAATCATCTTTGCCTATAATTGATGATTCTATAAGCACAGACTATAGCTTATCTACGCGTGCCGATCGATGGGCAGCCGAAAGAAGAAAGCCGCTCCGTCGGTGATGCTGGTGTCCAGTCCGATCTGGCCGTTCATGCTCTGGATAAATTCGCTCGAAATGGCCAGACCGAGACCTGTGCCGCTGGAGGCAGATTGAGTTGCCTGTCCGTTAAGGCTGGGGGCTTTGAAGTAACGATCAAACACTTTGTCCTGATGCTCAGGCCGGATACCCGCACCGTGGTCGCGTACCCGAAACTCAACATACGTATTGACCTGTTGCGCCGACACGTCAATGATGCTGTTTTCGGGGCTATGCCGTATCGCGTTCGAAAGAAAGTTAACCAATACCCAGGAGACTTTATCGGGGTCAGCCAACACAGTGGGGAGTGCTGAGGGAACCGTTATCGAAAGTCTGATGTGTTTGTTCTCCGCCGAGACGCGAAGGGCATTGGTCGCATAATTGATCACATCGGCAGGTACCACGGCCTGTATGTTCAACTGAATCTGACCCGATTCGACCTGCGCCATATTCAGAAGTTCGCTCGTCAGATTCAGTAACCGGTTGGTATCGTCGCTGATGTTGCCGATGAGTTGTTTCTGCTCGTCATTCACCTGTCCAATGCGGCTGTCTTCCAGTAGCTTAAGGCTCATTTTGATGCTGGATAAGGGTGTCTTAAGTTCGTGCGAAATCGTGGCGATGAAGTTGGTTTTGGCTAAATCGAGTTCTTTGTAGGGTGTAATATTTTCGAGCACCATCACGTAGCCTGCCAGTTCGGAATGTATTTCGCCAGTACGTATCACATCGACCCTGTGTGTTCGCCGTTTGAAATAACTTTCTTTCCCGCGTCCATCTGCCCCCGAATCATCCAATTGAATACCATCCGGTCGGGAACTATCCGGTCGGGGATCGTAAATTTTGAGAAACCCATTCTGTTCGGTATCGAGTGGGGTATCGGTCATGATATCCTGGATCAACGTGCGCATCAAGTCGTTCGAGGCCGCTATGTCCGGTGCATATTGACCTACTAACTGCGCTTCGTCCATACCCAACAGTCGGCAGGCAACCGGATTGGCGAATAAAATGCGCCGTTTTTCGTCCATACCCACAATGCCCTCACTCATAATGTGGATAAGGGTATCAATACGTCGTTTTTCATACAGCACCTGCGCCAGATTGGAATGCTCGTATTCATCCAGTTTCTGCGCCATTGAGTTGAACGCCTGAGCCAATTCGCCAAACTCATCGTTGGAATCGATGTGCAAACGTTCTTCAAAATTGCGTTTGGTTACCTGTTTGATCCCCCTCGTTAACTCGCGCACGGGATTGGCGATGTAGCCAGGAAAATTGATAATAAACGAGAATAGAATCAGAAAACATACTGTTCCTGCAACCGCTACCCATAGCAAGGCCTCTTTGGCCGTTTGTTTAGCCGTTTCGTTTTTGCGGATAATCGCTTGCCGGTTTATGTCGTCCAGTGCGAAGAGGTGTTGCCGAATCCGGGCAATAATCGGAGAATCAGTAGGTTTAGTCCGTAGTCGATTGAATTCCCGGCGTAAACTACTGGTTATTTCCTGCTCCCCAATTTCTGTTACGTTGCCTTCCTGCTTTTTCAGGTTTCGGTCAAAATCTGTCAGGCCTTCGGGGTCATGCTCAGGCGTTTCGGTGAACATGGCCAGTGCCTTCTGCATATTGCTGGCATATTCGAGCGAGATATAATTATCCTTCAAAATCGCCTGCGAATCGCTGGAAAGCTCATTCAGGTAATAGGCGCTCAAGCCTCCGAGTACCAGAATAATGGTAAACATAAACGCCAGAGCGACGGCTATTTTGCTTTTTATACTCATGGCTACGACAGTATAATCAGGTCTGTATCCGAGCCCGACAGTTTGTTGAGAAGTTGATTGAAGGCGTTCGTCCGCAAAATAATCTGGATTAAGGTAAGGTGCGGCTTGCCAATGCAGACTGTTGTGATGTTACGATTCTCAACTTCGGTCATGATGCTGGTAACGATGTTGCTGCTTTTGACCTGAATAACCTCGGCCCCCAGTTCGGTGGCTAATTTAAGGTTGTTGATTAAATGCCGCTGTACATCGAGCTTAATACGGTCGGAGTTTTCGGAAGGCGTTTGAACATAAAGCACAAACCAACGCGAGTTATAGTAAGCGGCCAGTCGCGCCGTTTTGCGAATAACATGTCGGGCAATCTCGTGGTTGGAACTGATGGCAGCCAGAAATCGCTCGGGTTTTGCTTTGCTGTTCGCTGGAAGCGAGGTTTCAATCTTACGTTCAACGGCAGTGGCGACCTCACGTAGCGCCAGTTCGCGCAGTTGCAGAATTTTCTCGGCTTGAAAGAAGTTGCGTAGCGCCGTTTCAACTTTGCCCGGATCATAAATTTTCCCTTCCTTCAAACGCGTGATCAACTCATCGGCGGTGAGGTCGATATTGACGACCTCGTCAGCCAGTTGCAACACCCGATCCGGCACGCGCTCGGTGACGTCGATGCCCGTAATTTGATGCACCGATGAATACAGGCTCTCAATATGCTGAATATTAACCGCACTGATCACGTTAATGCCCGAATCCAGAATATCCAGTACGTCCTGCCAGCGCTTTTCATTTTTCGACCCCGGAATGTTCGTATGCGCCAGTTCATCCACAATCACCAGTTCGGGATGGCTATTCACTACGGTCTGCACATCCATTTCTTCCAGCTCGCGGCCTTTGTAGAACAGCTTACGCCGGGGAATAATGGGTAAACCGGCAATGAGCGCATGCGTCTCGGCCCGGTTGTGTGTTTCAATGAAGCCAATCTTAACGTCGATTCCTCCGCGAAGCAGGGTATGGGCTTCCTGCAACATACGGTACGATTTGCCAACCCCCGCGCTCATGCCAATATACACCTTAAACTTCCCCCGCCTGGATTGACGGAGGAGGTTCAGGAAATGCTCGGCGTTCTGATCGTTGGGATTCATTTTTGCTAACAGGATTGGGTCATTTTTTGTCATTCCGACGCAGGAGGAATCTTCGGGTGAGAAGATTTTTATCTGCTATTAGCGAAGATCCCTCCTTTGTCGGGATGACAAAAAGTAAATTAAAACGAAACCGCTAAACTCGTTGTCAGTGAGGTGTTTGTCTTACTGGCGCTGCTTACCGTTTCAAAGATAGCGTCCTGACTGTTGTAAACTTTTCCTTCGATTCTGAAGAGCGCTGTGGGCAAAATAAAGTAGTCGACATTTAGCGAGTACCCCCAGGTTTTGAAACCGTTTGGTGTGCCCGTTGCAATGATTACCCCGTTTTTGTCATCATAATACTCCACCCGTCCCGCCAGTTTCACTACGTCGCTCAGCGAATAGCGGACAATGGCTACGGGCGCATACCAGACGTAGCTGCCATTGCCCACCCGACGACCATCAGCGCCGACAGGCTTGCGATCGGCACCAATATCGAAACCGAGAATGGCGCTGACTTTTTCGTTTGGATTCACAATCGCGTAGATATTATTGTAAAATCGCATTTGCTTTAGTGAATCGGGCCGGTCGCTGCCCAGAAAACTACTCCAGTTAAAAACAAAATTGGATGTTGGTTTGAACTGCACCTGCGTACTGACTGATGGACCGGAATAGCCGGGTAGTTTGGCAATCCGTTGCCAGCCATTTAGTACCGATCCCAAAAGAGTCCATTTGCCATTTGGCGTGTTATAGGTCAGTTTTGCCCCCGCCAGATAGTAGGGCGAATTTTCGGCCACAAGGCTACGGGTCAGCGTCCAGCAATCTTTTGAAATTGCACTTTCAAACCCGATGTGCGACGAGAAAATGCCCGCGTCGAGCCAGAGATCATGCGTTTTGCTCAGCTTGACCCCGGCGTTGGCTTCAAATATATTCTTCAGTAAACCTTGCTCAGCGGCATAGTTGTACTGCGCATACGTACCAACCTGAATTGCCAGATTCGCCCGGACGCGCTCAGTACTGTAGGAGCCTTTAATAAACGCCAGATTTACGTTCACTTCGCGGTTTCGCTTGTGGTTATACAAAAATCCCGGCCGCTCCTGGGCGGTTTTCGGAGCGGTGAAGTCGTGCGTATAATACGCTTCAACGTAACCAGAGAAGTTTAGCCCGGCGGGTAAGGGTGTCGAAGTTGAGCGGGTTGTAGAATCGATAGCTATTTGTGCCAACGAGGGCAACGTCACCACCAGCCACGTAGTGACCAGCAATGGGTAAACTATATTTTTCATGGTCGTTTGGTTGTACTCAGTCTGGCCCAAGCTCTGGCTTGACCATATGTATATTTGACGGGCCAAGCTAGAGCTTGGCACAGACTTTTTACTTCAGAGCGTCGAGTGCCACATTTAGTTTCAACACATTTACCGTTGATGGGCCGAGTAATCCTAACAGAGGAACTTTGGTCTGTTCATCAACAAGTTGATTCAATCGTTCAGCACTGATTTTGCGAATCGTGGCAATCCGCGCCACCTGAATTTTTGCAGCCGCCGGCGATAAATCCGGGTCTAGTCCTGAACCTGATGCCGTTACTAATTCGGTCGGAATCGCGGACTTGTTTACTCCCGGATTATGCACGAGGAACGTATCAATCCGGGCCTGAACGGTTTTCAAATAGTCGGGATTTGACGGACCTTTGTTCGATCCCGCCGACCCGGCTGCATTGTAGTCAACGGCCGATGGGCGCCCGTTGAAATAGCGGTCCTCGGTAAACTTCTGACCTATTAGCGCATAGCCGACAACTTTGCCATTAACCATAATCGTTTCGCCTTTTCCGCCCCCTGGCGCTAACGTAGCAATGCCAGCTACGACAATGGGATAAACAATAGAAAGAATAACCAGCAGTACAAGCGTAAGCCGAATGGCTGGTGAGATGTGATTTTTCATGATTTTTTATTTTTATACCACCGGGTTTTAACCCGGTGCAATTGATTCTATTTCCCATTTGCACCGGGTTTTAACCCGGTGGTGTCATAGCGTTATACAAACAGCCCCACGACCAGATCGATCAACTTGATGCCAATGAACGGAGCAATGAGGCCGCCAACGCCATAGATAAGCAGGTTCCGGCGAAGTAGGGCCGACGCACCAATCGGTTTGTATTCAACACCACGTAATGCCAGCGGAATCAGCATGGGAATGATGATCGCGTTGAAAATAACCGCCGACAGGATGGCCGATTCCGAGCTGTGCAACTTCATGATATTGATCGCTTGCAAGGCTGGGATCGACACTACGAACAGAGCTGGAACGATGGCGAAATATTTCGCTACGTCGTTGGCAATCGAAAACGTTGTCAGGGTACCCCGTGTGATAAGCAACTGCTTCCCAATCTCAACGACCTCAATCAGTTTGGTTGGGTCATTATCCAGGTCCACCATGTTTCCGGCTTCTTTGGCGGCTTGTGTTCCAGAGTTCATCGCTACGCCTACATCGGCTTGTGCTAAAGCAGGCGCGTCGTTGGTGCCATCGCCCATCATGGCTACGAGTTTGCCGCCTAGTTGCTCATGACGGATGTAGTTCATTTTGTCTTCGGGTTTGGCTTCGGCGATGTAGTCATCGACGCCCGCTTTTTCAGCGATGAACTTAGCCGTCAATGGGTTGTCGCCCGTTACCATTACGGTTTTAACGCCCATTTTTCGTAGCCGGTCGAAGCGTTCCGAAATGCCGGGTTTGATAATGTCCTGCAACTCGATAACCCCTTTAACTACTTCATTCTCAGAAACGACCAGCGGAGTACCGCCATTCGCAGCAATCTTTTTGGCTTGTTCCTCCGTTATGGCTGGGAAGATATTCCCTGCCCGTGCAACGATAGTCCGAATCGAATCGGTGGCCCCTTTCCGAATTCGCACTTGCGAACCGTTTTTGCCGCTGGGCATGTCGATGCCTGATGACCGGGTTTCGGCAGTGAACTTGATCAACGTAGCGCCTTCTGTTGATAAACGACTCGTTACGTTCGTGCCAGCCAGTTCGACAATGGACTTGCCTTCCGGGGTTTCGTCGGCCAGTGAACTGAGTGCCGACGCCCGTATCATGTCGTCTACTGAAATGCCCGGAGCAGGGTAGAAATTGGTTGCTTTCCGGTTGCCAATGGTGATTGTGCCCGTTTTGTCGAGCAGCAACGTATCAATATCCCCTGCCGTTTCGACGGCCCGGCCCGACTTGGCAATTACGTTCGCCCGCAGTGCGCGGTCCATACCCGCAATGCCAATGGCCGAAAGCAAGCCGCCGATGGTCGTTGGAATGAGGCACACGAACAGCGAAATCAGGGCTGCAATGGTGATCGGCGTATTAGCATAATCCGCAAAAGGTTTCAATGCGACGCAGACGATGATAAAAATCAGGGTAAAACCGGCCAGCAGAATCGTAAGGGCAATTTCATTCGGCGTTTTCTGCCGACTGGCCCCTTCCACCAGCGCAATCATTCGGTCCAGAAATGATTCGCCGGGTTGAGTCGTTACCTGTACTTTGATGCGATCGGAAAGCACTTTTGTACCGCCCGTCACCGACGATTTATCACCCCCCGATTCCCGTATAACTGGCGCTGATTCACCCGTAATGGCCGATTCATCGATAGTGGCTAAACCTTCAATGATTTCGCCGTCGGACGGAATAATGTCGCCCGTTTCGCAGAGAAATACGTCGCCTTTTTGCAGTTGCGCTGAGGAGATTAATTCAATGCGATCATTGCCAACGACTTTTTTTGCGGGCGTTTCCTGCCGCGTTTTACGTAGTGATTCTGCCTGTGCTTTGCCGCGTGCTTCGGCAATGGCTTCGGCGAAATTGGCGAACAGAATCGTCAGCAACAGAATAAACGTGATGGCGATGTTATAGCCCAGCGTTCCCTGCGATGTATCACCTGTGAGGGCGATGTAGGCCGTTACCAGCACCATGACGACGGTACCGATTTCGACGGTGAACATGACCGGATTCTTGATGAGAATGGCCGGATTAAGTTTGACAAACGAATCCCGAATTGCCTTGCTTACCAGTTCGCGCTGAAAGAGGGCGGGGGAAGAATTTTGCTTTGCCATGATATTGGTTTCCGAACCAGAAAAAATCTGATTTAGATAGTTAATTATTTAAGTGAGAAGTATTCGGCCAGCGGTCCCAATGCCAGGGCTGGAAAAAACGATAGAGCTGTAATGATTATGATAACGGCGAAGGTCATCAGCCCGAACGTAGCGGTATCCGTTGGGAGTGTTCCAGACGATTCTGGTACGTATTTTTTCTGGGCAAGTAGACCCGCAATGGCTACCGGACCGATGATTGGAATGAACCGCCCCAGAATCAGCACAATGCCCGTGGCATAGTTCCAGAAAAAGTTGTTATCGCCTAGTCCTTCAAACCCCGAACCATTGTTGGCATTAGCCGACGTGAATTCATAAAGTATCTCCGTGAAGCCATGATTGGCTGGATTGTTCAACCAGGCTGAAGGCTTCACCAGCCAATCGGACCCGGCACCATCCGAGTAGTTAACATAAACCCAGGCGGCTAGAGCCGTTCCACCTTTTATCAGTAATGTACTGAGCAAGGCAACGATCGAGGCAATCTTGATTTCCCGCGCTTCGACTTTCCGCCCGAAGAGTTCCGGGGTCCGGCCGACCATCAATCCTGAAATAAAGACGGCAATGATGAGGTAATAATAGTAGTTCAGAAAACCGACGCCACAACCGCCGTAGAAGGCATTGGTCATCATACCCAACAGCTCCATTGTGCCCGACAAGGCCATCGATGAGTCGTGCATCGAGTTGACTGATCCGGTTGAAATAATCGTTGTGACAATGCTCCAGTAGGCCGATGCCAGTGGGCCGAAACGTACTTCTTTGCCTTCCATCGCGCCGGTTGGCTGACTCACCCCCAACTGAGCAATGGTCGGATTGCCATGGAATTCCGTCACTAATGTTGGAATAAGCAGGCAAAGCATACCAATCGTCATGACGCCATAGACAACCCAGGTAAACCGTCGACGGTTAATCAGGAAGCCTAATGCAAACAACATCGCGATTGGCAGGAGTACCTGCGCCACCATTTCCACTACGTTAGTAAAATAGGTAGGGTTTTCGAACGGGTGTGCCGAGTTGGTGCCAAACCAGCCTCCGCCGTTGGTGCCTGCGTGTTTAATGGCAATCATACCAGCCGCTGGCCCACGCGATACACCAACCGTATCACCCTGCATGGTTACGATACTGTCTTTGCCATCGAAACTGGCCGGAGTGCCGCTGAAGGCTAGCAGCAGAGCGACTACGAACGAAATCGGCAGCAGGATTCGAGTGATCGCTTTTACAAAGAATACGTAGAAATTACCGACCGTATCGACTGCTTTAGGCAGAAACGATCTCACAACCAACAGCAGCGAAGCGATTCCTGTTGCGGCCGAGGTGAACATCAGAAAATTGACCACAAACAGTTGCGTCAGATACGTTAGCCCCGACTCGCCCGAATAGTGTTGCAGGTCGCAGTTGACCATAAAACTAATGGCCGTATTGAACGCCAGATCGGGTGTCATTGACGGGTTTCCGTCCGGATTAAGGGGCAGTGAGCCCTGTATCAGCAACAATGTAAACGCAAAGGCTAACCAAACAGCGTTGATTGTGAGTAAGGCTACAAGGTTTTCTTTCCAGGTCATATCGCGGCTGGAATCAATTCCAGCGAGCCGATAAATGAACCGTTCGACCGGGCCATTGGCAGACTCGGGTTTGAATACGTTGGCAATGTATTTGCCCAGCGGAATGGCCAGTAGGAGAGTTAATCCATACATGACTGCGACGCCTAATAATTCAGTTGACATAGTGAATGTGTTTTACTCCAGACATAGGAGAGGGAGACGATCCGGTTAAAATTTTTCCGGTTTAATCAGGACGTACAGCATGTACGCGAAAACCAACAGCGAGACAATAAATAAGAGCGTGAGCATTTTTTTGCGTGAATGAGTGAAACCAGGGCCTAACTTTTATCTTTAGATTTTCTCGAACCATTCGATGGCTTTGTAAAAAAGAGTGAAGCAGATTAGTGCTGAGGCAACAAGAAGCAGGAGAGTACCCATGATCATGATTGATTAAAAACGTTATCTGGTGGGGGTATGCCAAAAAGTAGTCCAGAGAAGTAGCTTATTTCGATAATAGATTTAATATGTTGATAATCAGTAGTTAAAAGTTTTAAGAATAGCTTGGGATATGTTCATAAAAAAGCTGACCCTACCAAAATGGTAGGGTCAGCTTTTCAGTTTGATAAGGTGGCGAGTGGCGATTAGCGTAGTTTGCTCATAATCGGAGCGAGTGAAAATATCTCTGGTAACACTGAACAACACCCGTTGGTCTTTGTGGCGTCAACGCTGTATAAGGGGTGAGCCATATCCAGGCGACTTTTTGACCTGGTGCACTAACGACGCTACTGTTACGATAGCGTTCGATAGAATGCAGGCAATTAGTTATCAGTCACTTAAGCCCGCTTCCTGAAGTTTTCGGTAAAGTGTTGTCAGACCGATGCCCAACAGCCGGGCAGTTTCGGTTTTATTGCCATTCGTCTGACGTAGCACCCGACGGATGTGTTGCTGTTCCACAGTCGCTAAATCCAGCGCGGTCGGGTCATTCAAAATCCCATTTTCCTGTATCTCGTAGGGAAGAAGATCGGGCGTCAGCTCAATGGAGCCATCGGGAGACGTATCGGCGAGGATCACAGCCCGCTCAATGACATTTTTCAATTCGCGAATGTTGCCCTTCCACGCGTGCTGTTGTAATTTCTGTACAAAAGTCGGACTGAGTCGCACGGCTCGTTTTCCAATTTTAGCGGCACTTTGTCGGGCAAACTGCTCAGCTAACTCAGGGATGTCGGTACGTCGATCGCGCAGCGGTGGGAGTTCAATCTGAAATACCGATAGCCTATAATATAAATCCAGCCGAAACCGACCGGCATTGGCTTCCTGCTCCAGTCCTCGGTTGGTAGCTGCAATCACACGGACATCGGTTTTCGTCGGCTTGGTATCGCCCACGCGCAGGAACTCGTGCGTTTCGAGCACACGTAGCAGTTTGGCCTGTAAGTCAAGAGGCATTTCTCCAATCTCATCCAAGAAAATAGTGCCTTTATTGGCTTCGGCAAATAAGCCTTTCTGGTCGCGGTTAGCACCCGTAAAGGCTCCACTCCGGTGCCCGAACAGTTCACTTTCCAGAATATCCTTGCCCAGAGCTCCACAGTTGATAGCCACAAATGGTCCCGTCCGGCGGGGACTCGCCTGGTGAATAGCCTGGGCGAATACTTCTTTACCCGTGCCTGTTTCGCCCGTCAGCAGAACGGTTGTTTCAGTGACGGCTACTTTACGCGATAGCTCAATCGCTTGTTGAATGGGTTTTGATCGACCCACAATGCTATCGAATCCGTATCGCTGACCAACCTGTTGTTCAAGTTGTTTGATCCTGAATTGCAGATTTGCCTTCTCGACGGCCCGGCTAACCAGCGGAATAATTCGGTCGTTATCGTCGCCTTTGGTGATGTAATCAAACGCCCCATTTTTAATCGCTGTTACGCCATCCGAAATGGTACCATAAGCCGTCAGGACAATGACTTCGGTGGCAGGATAAAGCTGCTTGATCTGGGCCGACAACTCAATGCCGTTTTTGTCGGGCAGTTTTACATCACTGATTACCAATTGAACCTCCTCATGCTCAAGGATTTTGAGACCACTACGTGCATTGTCGGCTTCCAGGACGGTATAGCCTTCGAGTTGCAGGATCCGGGCCAGAAGCTGACGTAACCGGGGCTCGTCGTCAATAATCAGAATAGTAGCAGCCAAGAGATAGTTGAAATTCTGGCGCGGGTACTCACCGCTCGGGCGCGGTACCAACGTGTCTGTTAATATCACCAGTACTTACTGGCGTGCCAATGGAGGGAAATGACCAGGATACCAGCGAATGCTGGTAATATTAACAGGTGCGGGTTTAAACCCGCACCAGAATACCAATTTATTTTTTCAAGTGAACCTCCTGTGCCTGTTTCTGGGCTTTGAGCGCCAATTCGGTAGCCAGGAAACAGTGCTCCTGCGTCATCGCCGTTTCGGTTCGGTTAAGAACGTCGTTGACGAGTTGTTCACCATAGGGCAACGGCTCTTTGTTGCAATCAATATAGCGGGTTTCTTTCTGATCGGTAATAAAAAGATGGTTTCCCCCTTCGTGCCCGGCCGGATCGATGTTCTTCCGGATCTCAATGAAGCCTTCCGTCCCGAGAATCGTCAGACGACCATCGCCCCAACTTTTTAGCCCATCGGGCGTAAACCAGTCAACCCGAATGTAGCCCATACCGCCATCCCCACGTAGCATGACGTCGCCGAAGTCTTCAAACTTAGGGTACTGCGGGAAATGAACGTTGCCAACCTGCGAAGCCACTACGTCCGCTTTTTTAGATCCGGTGAAGAACAGAAACTGGTCGAACTGGTGCGAACCAATGTCGCAGATGATACCCCCAAATTCTTTCTTGTCGAAGAACCACTCGGGCCGCGATTTGGGCGTCATTCGGTGTGGCCCCAGGCCGATAGTCTGGATCACATTCCCGATCGCGCCGGATTTGACCAGTTCGCCCGCTTTGACGGTTGCCCGGTTTTCAAACCGCTCGCTGTACATAATGGAGTAAATACGCTTGGTTTCTTTCTGCACCTTGCGTACTTCGGCGAGTTGTTCGAGGGTTGTGATGCCGGGCTTATCAGACATATAATCCTTGCCCGCTTTCATGACCCGAATACCGAGGGGAGCCCGGTCGACGGGGATGCCCGCGCTAAGAACAAGTTGAACGGTCTTGTCGTCCAGGATTTCTGACTCACTTTTCGCCTGTTTTACCTGCGGGTAACGCTTAGCAAAGTCAGCCATCAAATCAGGCTCTTTGGCGTAAAAGGAGACAAATTCACCTCCGCCCCGAATGACAGCCCCAACCTGGCTATTGATATGGCCATGATTCATCCCGATAACCGAAAACCGAATTCGGGCCGCCCCCGCCGGGGCTGAGTCACTCCCGAGCGATCCACTACGCAGAATAGCCGGTGCGCCGATCAATTCAGTGGGTAAAGCCGGTAATACAACCAAACCAGCCGCCGTACTGATGGTTTCCTTTATAAAATTTCGCCGATTGGCCTGTGGTGCGTTCATCGTTGATTAGTTAGATTTCTTCGCCAGCTCCAGTGCCTGCGTTGTTGTGTAGTATTTAGCAATCATATTGGGCACCTCCCAGGCGGGTAGCTTCCCGGCTTTGAGGTAGTCGAAATATTTTTGCGCCACCCGACCAAAATGCGCTTCGTGGCCTTCCTTGTATTTTTCTGGAATGACAACCTCCCAACCCGTAGCGATTTTCTTTATATCAACGCCTGGAAATTCCTGCTGAATTTTTGGTAAAGCAGCTTTCAGAGAAGCCTCCAGTGGCTTGTTTCCGGCAACCGCTTCAATGTACAGGGTTGGCTTGTATTGCTGAGCTGCCCCTTGCCGGATAATCAGGTTAGTTTTCGTGCCGCGCATGATGGAATAATGGGTGTCGCCCGCGCCTTCGGGTGCTTTGTAGGCCCAGGTTACCGAGACTTTGGCGTGGATGCCCCGCAGTTGGTAATTGATTTCACCGTTGCTATACACCCGTAGAATGCTGTCTTTCACTACGTCCTTTTTGAGGTAATCGGGGAAAGATTCCTGCTTTGTAATGGCTTTAAACTGGCTCAGGGTCATGTCGGTCGTCCAGCGTCGGGCCGAGGTCAGGTTTATGTCTTTCTGATAATCAATGACTTGTTCTGGAAAACACTCCCACTGTACCAGATCAATCAGGTGAGTTGTTACGTCCACAATGCCTTCGCCCTGTTGTGCTACGTCCATAAACCAGGCCGGACGGGTAAGAATACTGCCCGATACGTTCTTGTAGAAATGGTGAACGCTCTCTTTCGTAACGGCCGGATTGCCAGGTGTTCCCTTCTCCAGCGTACCAAACACATCCAGTTGTTGGGAAAAGGCCCGTTGCAACATCGTCGAGATTTCATAGCGCTCGGTCATGATGTCATAGAGCAGTACGTTCTTCTTTTCGGCAGTCGTAAACGATTCTTTCAGCTTATCGAAGTTTGAGGCACTGATCACCATTGGCTTGTCGGCCAATACGTTGAAGCCAGCATCAACAGTTTTTTGAATATAGTCGGTTTTCAGCCGGTTGTTACCGGCCATGACCACTACGTTGCCACTTTTGTCGGCAATCATTTTGTCAAAAAAGTCGGCGCCTTTATACACCTCTTCTTTCCAGTGTGTTGGATTATCGGGACGCGTATTATAGCCCTGAATCTTGTCCAGATGCAATTGCAGGTCGGACGGTCCGTCGCTACGGCCATCGGGTGCATAGACATGCACCACTGAATCGACACCTTCATACATGGATTTTTGAACCAGTGCTGCGTGGAAATGGCCAGGGTCCAGTGTAATCAGTTGAAAAGCGGCTTTACTCGTTTCGCTCTTTTCCGACGACTGGCAAGCGGCAATTAACGTAGCCATAAGCAAGCTACTAACGGTGGGGGCTAACTTCATGGAACTGTTATTTTCGCCGGGTTAAAACCCGGCGCAATTGCAATGAGAGATGTAAAAATGCGCCGGGTTTTAACCCGGCGAAAATTGAAAATTTCTAATGACTTTTAGCGGAAGCGACCATTTTTATCGCATATGGAGCGCGTTGCGGACGAGACAGCAGTTTGTTAGCCTCCGGGTCGTTTTTGAATTGTTCTTTCCTGGGGTCCCAGTAGAGCTTCCGGTTTAGTTTCATGGCTGCATGGTGGAGCAGACAGGTTGTACAGGAACGGTGTCCTATTTCGGCAGGGGCAATGGGTTCTTTTCGGCTCACGATGCTCTCCAGCCAGTTGCCGTGATGCTCCTTACTAACCGTCAGATGAACCTCATTCGGTCCAATGACCGACTCCAGGATTTTTGGGTCGCTGGCATCGAGTTTTTTCGCTGCATTTTGTTTGGCAATCGGATCGCTGGTGGTCACGGCAGCATCGCCACGGGAGACAAAGATCCAGCCCTTTGTTCCTTCAAACTTAATGCCGTTGGGAATCTCGTTGCTGACGACCATATGGACGCCATTTTCATACAACCCTTCCGTCCGGAATATACCATGAACGTCCCACAGGCCACTTTTTGGGAAATCGGCTTTCCCCCAGATTTCGATCGGTCCCGTATGTTCGGTGTTCATGGCCCAGTGTGCGCAGTCGACATGGTGGGCGCCCCAACCCGTTATCATACCTGCGCCGAACTGCTCGCAACGGAGCCAGCCTGGCCGGTCATAATCGGCTTGGGGATGCACGCGTTTCTCGGTATAGTAAACCTCGGGCGTTGTGCCCAGCCACATATCATAGTTAAGGTTTTTGGGCACTGGCATTTGTGGTTCCTCATTGCCTGATGGGTCACCAGGCAGACCAACATACACGGTTTTTAACTCACCAATACGTCCGTTACGTACCAGTTCTGCCGCATAGCGAAACTGCTCCGACGACCGCTGCTGACTGCCCACCTGCACGATCTGACCCGATTGTTTCACCGCGTCAGCCATCATCCGTCCTTCGGCAATAGTGAGTGAAGCCGGTTTTTGCATATACACGTCCTTTTTGGCTCGAACTGCATCAATCACAATCGGCGCGTGCCAATGGTCGGGTGTACTGACGATGACAGCGTCGATGTCTTTATTGAGCAATAGCTCCCGGTAATCGTGATAGACCTTAACGCCGTCGTAATCCTTGCCACTTTTCTTCGCGTAGTAGCCATTGACCAACTTTTTGGCATCGTCGGCCCGTTTGGTATCCAGATCGCAAACGGCCATAATCAGCGCGTTGTCGTACTGCCAAACGCCCGGCATGTCGTGTCCGCGAGAGATACGCCCTGTACCAATTGCCGCTACGTTAATTCGGTTGCTAGGTGCATTTTTACCGAACACCGAAGCCGGAACGATAGTTGGAAAACCACTGATGAATGCAGTTGATGCCAGCGTACCTTTTGCTGCCAGATCGAGAAACTTTCTCCGAGTGACAGGTTCGTTTTTTTCGATTGACATAAAACAGAGAGGTTTAGGACACTTGTTAAAGGCTATTTATCTAAAGACAGCAATCGAATTATCTTACTACGTTCAAAGAGCGAAAGGATGAATGAGTAAAAGAGTGAAAAGGTCGTTGCCTATTTTTCCACTCTTTCGCCCATTCACCCTTTCGCTCTTTAACTTTTAATATCCCGGATTCTGCGGAAAACCAGAGGTGCCATCAGCAGCTTTCTCCGTGCGGTCGATCTGCGTTTGTGGAATGGGACGAAGATTATTCGTCTCTTTCACATTCGGAGCCGCCTGAGGGTTATACAATTTAACCCGCTCAACCAGATTACCCCAGCGTTTTAAATCCATCCAGCGCATCTGTTCACCCATTAGTTCACGACCGCGCTCTTCCATCAGGAAGTCCATTGTGGCAGCAGCTGGCGTAATTTCCATCGCTGTTTCTTTGCCAGGCCAGGCCGCTCGCCGACGTACTGCGTTGATGGCCGCAGCCGCTTCTGTCGGTTTCCCCAACTTAATCTGAGCTTCGGCTAAGATCAGGTACGTTTCGGCTAAGCGGAATGCCAGATAGTCGCGGCTACCGGGCTCATATGTTTTGTCGGGCCGGAGAGGGTCGAAGAATTTCTGAAGGGGCAGGAACAGCGTTTCATTGTAGGCACTTGGCACGAGAACCTGATATGGTTTTTTTGCCCGCTCTGCCAGTGGCATTTCGTAGCCAGGGATGAAAATGGCCGTGTCACCCGCTTTGAACGTAACGGTTGACTTCGATTTATCAAAGGCCGTATTAAATGTACCTGGATTGTTGCTCAACCATGTATCCCGAAACGACTTTTTATACCGGGAGTCATTCACACGATCCTTAAAAACAGTTTCCAGGGCGTAAGTTGTCGGGCGTAAGCGCCGAAAGGGTCGGCCATAAAAGATATCCCGAACCATGCCGGCCTGCGTATCATACTGCATACCGAAGAACAGGTGAAGGTTGTTGCCCCCGGTGTTCCCCCCGGAACTGGCTAATGGCGATGAGGCAGCATTGGTCAGCGGATCGGATGTATACTGAACCGCGAAAACTACTTCATCATTAATCTCGCCTGCTCCCTGCGCAAATACACTCGCAAAATCGGGCAATAATTTAAACCCATAGTTGGCAATCACATTCTGGGCATACGTAGCTGCTTTGGCGTAATCGTCGGCTGCTTTCGCTGACGACGTTGCTTTTGTCAGGTATACACGAGCCAGGAGATGCTCCGCAGCCGCTTTTGTTGCACGGCCATAGTCCGACGATCTGGCTTTGTTCTCCAAATCTGGTAATGCCGACTCAAGGTCAGCCAGAATAGCTTTATAAATATCGGCTTCAGTTGCCCGGCTGGTTTTTTTGGTAGGCCCCAGTGTTTCTGTTAGACGCAAGTCTACGCCACCCCACTGCTGAACCAGGATAAAGTAATAGTGGGCACGCAGAAACTTAACTTCAGCTACCCGCTGCTTTTTCAGCGCGTCACTTATTCCCGTTGCTGCCGGTGCTCGTCCGATCACCGCGTTGCAGGTGTTGATGCCCCGGTAAAGTTCTTCCCAAACACCCTGTAAAATATCAACAAAACTATTCAGCTGGGTATCGTAGAAATGGAAGCCTTTGTAACTACCATCCGAGCCGGTCGCGTACAAATCCGTGCCGAATTCCGTCATGGTTAGGCCCTGTTGCGTTGCGTAGAAGCTGCGTAGTGGCGCATAGGAAGCTCTGGTAGCATCCTCAAAACCCTTCGGGGTATTGATATAATCATTGCCAATAGAAGAGATTACTTTTTCCTCCAGTACGTCTTTACAAGATTGGCCAACCAGCAGGAAAGCCAGCGTGCCAAGTAGGCAAACTGATTTTTTTATATATATACGGTTCATTTTTTTAGAAATTAAAAGTTGTATTAAACAGCCTCATCCGATACGTTTAAAATTTAACGTTTAAACCAAAGGTCGTTATCCGGGTAGCAGGCGTAACGTTATTATTGATAGTTCCGTCGGCTGTTTCAGGATCGACACCGTTGTACTTCGACCGATACGTTGAGAAGATGAACGGCTGCTGAATACTGGTAAACACACGTAATGATTGCATGCCCAACTTCTGAGCTAGCTTTGACGAGAAAGTATACCCAAAATTGATGTTACGAACTTTCACGAACGTACCATCGAAGTAAAATAAGGCTGAGTTATTGACGGGGAATTCCTGGTTGTGGTTGGGCCGTGGGAATTCATTAGTTGGGTTATTGGGCGTCCAGTAATCCACCTTGATTTGATTATATCGACCCGCCAACTGGTTGTTATCCCGGTGAAATCCGCTCAGAATTGTTTGACCAAAGCGGCCATACAGAAAGAACGACAGATCGAACCCTTTGTAGGAGAATCGGTTGGTAATCCCGGCGCTAAAGTTGGGAATATCTGACCCCAGGAACACCCGGTCATCGGCTGTTATTTTGCCGTTATTGTCGGTATCCTGTATTTTAATTTGCCCTTCCTTACTTTGGTATGATTTTGCTAGGTCAGCTTCGCTTGTCTGCCAGATACCCGCTTTTTTATAGTCATAAAAGGCAGTTAACGGCTTTCCAATAAACCACTTGTTGCCAAGGTCATCTACGGCACCATTGTAGAGAGAAACAATCGCTTCGTTATTTTTGGTGAAGGCGAAATCCGTTGTCCACTTAAAGCCACTTTTTGAGTTAACGTTTACCGTCGACAAACTAATTTCGACTCCCCGGTTGCGGGTTTCGCCGACGTTTTTTGTGACGGCGTTAAAGCCAATAGACTGAGGTAATTGGTCAGACAGTAGCAGGTCGGTTGTATTGGTCTGGTAGAATTCGATCGAACCGGCCACCCGTCCCCGCCATAAACTAAAGTCTATACCAATGTTTGATGAGGTCGACGTTTCCCATTTCAAATCAGGATTGCCAATGGTACTAGGCCGATACCCATAAGCTGCCGTATTGTTCCAGGCATACACGGTACGGCTCAACAGCCCCTGCGTTTGATAAGGAACCACCCCTTGGTTCCCTACCGAACCGCGGCTAACCCGTAACTTCAACTGATCGAGCCAGGTAACTTCTTTCAGAAAATCCTCATTATTGATGTTCCAGGCCAGGGCAATACCAGGGAAGTTACCGTATTTGGTGTTTTCACCGAAACGACTTGAACCATCCCGCCGTAACGTAGCAGTGACCAGGTATTTATCCTTGTAGTCATAATTGATCCGGCCCATAAACGAATTGAGCGTCCACTGAATCAAATTACTACCGACGCCCAGCACCAGACTGGCGTTGCCTACATTATTATACTGCTGGGTTTCGGCCGGAACACCCTGTACGGATAAGTTGCTGTATTCAAAATTATCCCGTTGAATGGATTGTAACGCCGTTATTCCTACATTATGATCACCAAACGTCTTGTTATACGTCAGGATGTTTTCCAGTGTATAATTGAATCCAAACTGATTGTTGTTAGACGCCGTTGGGTCACCCCCCTTCCGGTCGTTCGTCTGGGAGCCAGTAAAGCGACCAGCGCGCGAAACGGAAAAATCGGGACCAAAATTGACGCGGTACTTCAAGCCGTTGATAATATTAGCCTCGGCATAGATACTGTTGAAAATGCGGTATTTTTTGATTTGGTCTACCTGAGCGCCCGGCACAATCTCTGCCAGTGGGTTAGTCAGCAGCGCATCGTTGGTAGGCGAGAAGATGATGTTGCCGTTATCATCGTAGGGTCTGCCAAGTGGATTTTGCGAAAGTGTGAAACCGTATGGATTGAGATTGGCTCCGTTTCGAACGCTGTACATCATATACGAAGAAACACCAACTTTGATCACCTTATTGATTTGATGATCAATGTTGGCCCGCAATGAATAGCGTGAGTAATCCAAACCAGGATTAATGCCTTTGTCAAGAAAATAGCCCGCAGAGATATAGAACTGCGTTTTTTCAGTTCCCCCCTGAATGCCAAGGGAGTGATTTTGCTGAAATCCCTGCCTCAGGATCAACGATTGATAATCGGTGTTCCGATTGGCAGCAATACCGGCGGCTACAGCAGGATCTCCGCCTAAAGGGGCAACGTGGGCGTCTGCATAAGCGTCCGCTACGCCGGTTGGCACGGGCTTTCCATTGGCATCATTGTATTCATTGGTAGACCGGTAAGCTTCCCGGACGTATTCGGCAAATTCAGGGCCATTAAACAGGTGAACTTTGTCCAATGGATCTGTAACACCGGCGTAGGCATCATAGCTGATTGTCGTTTTCCCGTTGTTGTTACCCCGTTTGGTCGTTACCAGGACAACGCCATTGGCACCCCTGGCACCATATATGGCCGTTGCGGTAGCATCTTTCAGGATTTCCAGCGAGGCAACATCGTTTGGATTCAGGTCTTCATAGCCACCGGAGGTAAAGTCGAATGGACGAGTGCCCAGCAGTTCATTTCTATCCCCGGTAAGCGGAATGCCATCCACTACGTACAATGGATTGTTCCCCGCGTTGAACGATCGACGGCCGCGAATCCGAATCGTTGGTGTTGAGCCTGGCTTACTTCCCGACTGCGCTACGTCGACACCCGCAACACGGCCCTGCATCGCCTGACCTATGTTTGTAATGGGTTGTTCGGTAATCTGCTTCGCTGAAACTGACGAAATGGCACCGGTCAACTGGCTCTTTTTCTGCGTACCGTACCCAACCACGATGACTTCGTTCAAGGTTTTATCGTCGGCGATTAACTTAACGTCAATTGTTGATTTCGATCCAATGACTACTTCCTGGGCCAGAAAACCGACCGATGAAAAGACGAGCGTAGTTCCCCCAGCTGGTATATTAATTTTATAATCACCATTCGCATCCGTGGTGGTGCCTCGTGAAGTGCCTTTGACAGCCACGTTAACGCCCGGTAACGGACCGTTGTCATCGGTCGATAGCACCTTGCCCGTCACGACGCGTTCCTGCAACGGGTCTGATGCAGTCATGGGGTATATGGGTGGCGCGCTAAACGCCGGTTGGCCAACCAGCACCAGCGCTGTCAGGCCAAGTAGAGGAAGCCACGATTGCCGTGGCGGTTGCGTAATAGTTGTTTGCATTGTAGGTTTAGTAAAAAGTGATTAATTATTGGGCAATGACTTGGCTGTGCCAGTGGCGACTTCGAACGAATCGCCGGGTTGTAGCCGAATTGGAGTCTGGTGTTTCAGCAGGAGATTTATCTGCCCGGATGTTAGGGCTACGCAGGTACTTTTGGGGCGTTCCCGCACTTGAAACGTAGTGCCTACCGCTTCAATGGTAATGTCGGCCGTGTGAACCCGAAACAAACGGGCTGACGACGTATCGTTGCGGTGAACAACAGCAAAGTCGGCTTCTCCTTTTAGCCAGACAGCTCTGGGCGTTTCATCGGTCCACCGGCGTACATACTTTACGGAGCTGTTAGCATGCAACGTAATGAACGAATTGTCGGGCAACTGAATCTGGCGAGTTTGGTTAGCATCGGTGCTGACAGTCGATACTGACTGATTGGGGCCATATTGCATCCAGAGTGCCCAGCCAATGAGCAGTACTACGCCCAGCGCTGCAGCCACCGTACGGATAAAATACCACCATCCCACAACGGCCCGCACATCGGGCTGAAGGGGACGAAGATCCTCCATCGTCTGAAACGATTCACGAATGCGTCCCCAAACGGATGAGATTTCGTCAGACGAAAGCACCGGAAGTAATGGCTTACTACCTTCGATAATAAGTTGTCGAGCTGTTTCGACTTTATCGACGCAGTCGGGGTTTTGGTCGAGCCAGTTTTGCCAGTACGCTACTACCTCATCGTCGTCGGGGTGCTGTACCCAACGTACGAACAGGTCGTCAAGAGCAAGCTCTTCAACGGTGTAGACGGAATATGGCTTATGAGACACGGTATAGAACTGTTGCGTGTAGGCCAAAGCGTCAGGAATAGGGGTTTCTACTTATTTAACTGCGATTATGAGTTGAGTAAGCCTTTTTTACTAATAGACTATATAAATATGGATTATTTGAGGAAATTTTGCTTATTTTATATAATTTCGCTCTGATCAGATTTACTATAAGCTTCAGAATAAAAATAGACATTAAAAAGAATTTATCCGACTATTTTTATGCAAGCGCTTCCGGGAACGTTCCCGGACAGTATTATTAGAAAAATTAATTGTAAAAAATAGAGACCTATTCTTAGCAATAGCGCTTGAACTTAAAATGAACTAATAAATTTTTATACTATAAATATTGTATTTTTCTTATACCATTCTGGTATTTCGTGTGCTGCTTTACGATTGGGTGTGTAATCTACATAGCTCATTTCCAGGCGATTGGCGAAATCATTCATTGTAAAGGCCTGTCACGATTGCTAGGTTGGCAGAGACCTTACTTTGACGTGATGCCTGACCCCGAATGTTAACTATTGTGGTCTTTATAGGTTATGTTTTTATACTATGAAAACAAGCCCGAATCGAAGTTGGCAGGTAAAGCCACTTTGCCTTCTCTACCTATTATTTTTCCTGACACATATGCCTCTTTCGAGCCTGTCTACGCCGATGCAGGTTGACCATAAATCACAAGATTCAACGAAAATTCAGCCAACTCAGCCGTCTTCACGGACGTTTACTGCGTCAACCGACCAGCGTTTTTTCTTTTTCAGTGATACGCGTAATGACGAAAATCGTCGTGTGCCAGTGAGCGTATATGGTATACGGGCAGGTTTTTTATTTCCTCCAAATCATAAGCGCTCTGAGCTTAAGAATGGCCGTTCCGCTAGCTTTAAAGCAGGAGCCGGTTTTTATTTTATCAACCAGCATCTGGACCGGCCAGGATTACTGCCCAATACGTCGGAGTCAGTTACGCGTCATTTGCGTATTGCTACGGTTTATTACGAACGTTATCTACTACGTCGAAAAGCATTTGAAGTAAGTATGCCCATTGAATTAGGCTATGGTCACTCACGTTACGAGGTCAACGACGACGTATCGAACAGGCACGAAGTGGCGCGGGGCATTTTCTTGCCGCTTGGGGTAGGGGTTTCAGCGGCTTATCAATTTCCATCTATATCCTGGCTTCGGCCAATCCATTGGTTTGGTTTGAACATACTGACTGGCTACCGCTTCATTCTTAAAAAAGACATTCCCGATAGTAATATCAACTATACCGGTTTCTATATATCGGTTGGCCCCTCGTTTTTCCTCGAAAACCTAACCGCCGATGTTAAATACTGGCGGCAAAAACGCAAAACCCGAAAATCATCACGGGCTAATTAATAATTCATATATACCTGGGACAAAATCCTGGCTTAGTTATCTTGTTTTAATAGTCAGACTACCAGCAAGCTGGCTGTTTTCTGCCGTTTAGTAAATCGTCTAACAAATGTTAAGTATGATGGCCAGATTTGCTTTCTATAAATTAGTCTGATAGTAAGATCGGGTGGCCTACGCGCCATGATTTACATCTTCTGATGGCAGTCATATATCGTACTGCACGGGTAGCCCCAACCCTACATCTTTTACGCGTTTACTTCTTCTTCCCACCGGATGTTCACGGCCTGTTCAATATCAGGGTGTAGGCTGATGGCTACCGGGCAGGTGTGGGCAATTTTTTCCAGGCAGGCACGGGTTTCGTCGTCGGGCAGGAAGGACGCTCCATCCCGATTGGCCTGAAGGGTTAAATTGATTTCAATACGGGCAATTCGCCGGGGAGGCTGGCTGGTCATGATTTTTGTTACGTCGAGTGCGCTGCCTGTCAGATCAATACCGTCACGGCGAGCATGTATGGCCATGGTTGTTATGATGCAGGTGCCCAGTGCATTAGCTACCAGATCAGTCGGTGAAAATGCTTCACCCCGACCCTGATTATCAGTTGGCGCATCAGTGTTTATGTGCGTGCCAGATTGCAGGTGAACACAGTCGGTACGTAACTCGCCGAGGTAGTTGATATGAATTGTAGGCATAAATCAGTTAGTAAGTTGGTCGGTAATTATTTTATAAATTAATTCACAACCGGTTTGGGCTTAAACATATAAATTAATGCCATAGTTACACAACTCAGGGGCTGTGATTTTGTGAAAACGGGCAAAAAATAGTAGCTTTAATTCAGGATATTACGAAAATGCGAACGATATACGGATTAATTGGGCTGGTTTTAAGCGGTATGCTTTTCTCTATGCAGAATAGTGTAGCACAGCGGGTGACACAGAAAGCCGATGCCGACGAAGATAATTACCAAACGGTAACCACCTTCGGCCTTACAACGAATACCAACTCAGGCATAATTGGCGGACTTTCGTTCCGTCAGTCAAAGCTGTTGTCGGGAACATTGTTGGGTATGCCGCAGGCCCGCTATTTGAGCGTCGAGCTTGTCAATGTCAAGCATCCCAAGGAACTGCCGTCATCACTTAATTCCTACGGATCGCGTTTCATCGAAGGCAAAGAGAATTACTTGCTTGTGCTACGTCCGCAATATGGTCGGGAGGTCCGCTTGTTTCAACGGAATGGCGACGAAGGGATTGCGGTAAGTGGCATTCTGGCGGGTGGCCCATCCCTGGGTATTATCAAACCGTATTACCTTGAAGTTTCCTACGGCAATTTTACCCGTACGGTCCCAGCGTCGCAGGTAAATGGATTTACTACGCCTACGGGTGAGACAGTAACAGGCGCAGGTGGTTTTTTCCAGGGCATCGGCGAGTCGAAGCTTACCGTAGGATTGAACGTAAAAGCGGCCCTGAGTTTTGAATTGAGTGCCTTTCGAACGAATACAACAGGTATTGAAATCGGGTTTCTGGCTGAAGCCTTCCCCAATAAAGTTGTGATCATCCCAAACACCGATCCTACCGGCAAGCGTGAAGATGGTAATCGTAGCTTCTTCACATCCGGCTATATTACCTTGTTTTTTGGGAGTAAGAAATGAGTGGCGTTGAGCAAAGGGGCAAGGGCATCGGGAAATGACAGAATACCCGATGCCCTTGCCCCTTTGCCCAATGCTATTGAACTTTACGCCCGAAAAACGAATTTTGCTGGAAAGGATTGAGGAGCTATGATTGAACTACCGGTAATACCCTCCGAACAACAACGAAAAAAACGCCCCGACTGGCTTCGTGTCAAACTGCCAATCGGTCCTGAATACGCCAAGGTCCGCAAACTCGTGGACGAGCACAAGCTCCACACCATTTGTGAAAGCGGTAACTGCCCGAATATGGGCGAGTGCTGGGGCGCGGGCACGGCTACGTTCATGATTCTGGGAAACGTTTGTACCCGGAGCTGTACGTTCTGTGCCGTGGCAACGGGACGTCCTAACGAATACGATACCGATGAACCCCGGCGCGTGGCCGAAGCTATTGTGTTGATGAAAGTTAAACACGCCGTTCTTACATCGGTTAACCGAGATGAACTGAAAGACCGGGGTGCCGAAATCTGGTATCAGACAGTACGTTTGATTAAAGAAGCTTCGCCAACAACGACGATCGAAACGCTTATTCCTGATACAAAAGGGAATTGGGAGGCTTTGGACCGTATGATTTCTGCTGGTCAGGAGGTTGTATCGCACAATATGGAAACCGTCGAGCGGCTTTATCGTCGCGTTCGGCCTCAGGCTCGTTATGAACGTAGTCTGGAGCAGATTCGGCGGACGAAAGAATACGGGCAACGGACGAAATCGGGCATTATGCTGGGTTTAGGAGAAACAAAGGATGAAGTCGTTAAAGCTATGGATGATCTGGCGGCAAACGGACTGGATATTCTTACCTTAGGCCAGTATCTGCAACCAACCAAGATGCACCACGAAGTGATCGAATGGATTCATCCCGAAACGTTCGCCATGTATCGCGAAGAAGGACTGAAGCGTGGCTTGAAATACGTTGAGTCTGGCCCGCTGGTCCGGTCGAGCTATCATGCCGAGAAGCACGTGAATGTTTAGTTGATTGACAAGTTTTCAAACAATTAGGCAGTCCCATTATTTATACAAGAGAGTCCGGGCCAACGGTCCGGACTTTTTTTTGCCATATGAAAAAATATGACTTCATCATAGCTGGGGGAGGCATGGCGGGTTTAAGTCTGGCATATTATCTGAGTCAGTCTCCGTTGCGTACCCGCAGTATATTAATTCTGGATAGTGAGCTAAAAAACCGGAACGATCGCACATGGTGTTTCTGGGAGCCCGATGGTGGGTCTGCTGCATACACATCGGCGTTCGAGTCCATTCTATTCCGCAAATGGAAAACCGTTAGCTTTCATGGCACTACCTATGCCGGAGCGCTTGACATGGGTGACTATCAGTATAAAATGCTACGCGGTATTGACTTCTATGCGTTTGTGCGTAATGAACTGAGCAAGCATCCAACTATTGAGTTTCAGCAGGCGACAATCAACCGGATCAAAGATACGCCCCAGGGAGGCTTCGTTATTGCCGACGATGAGCCTTATCTTGCTGACTATGTGTTTGATAGTACGTTCGCGCTGAAGTTGGACCAACCTGAAAATCATAATCTTCTCCAGCATTTCAAGGGCTGGGTCATTACAACCGAGAAACCATGCTTTAACCAGAGTCAGCCGGAACTTATGGATTTTCGGGTGGCCCAGCATGGTGATTGTCGGTTCATGTACATATTGCCTTTCGATGAAAAAACGGCCCTGGTTGAGTTCACCCTTTTCAATGACCAGCTTTTGACAGATGCTGAGTATGAAGCTGAACTCCTTCAGTATATTGATCACTTCTTAGACACGGGTGGGTATCAAATTCGGGAAACTGAATATGGGGTCATCCCAATGTCTGACGAACCAACAGAGGAGAATCTTTCTGAGCATATCATCCGGATTGGTACGTCGGGCGGTTTCACAAAGCCGTCTACTGGCTATACTTTTCAACGGACCCAACGCTATCTACAAGCCATCGTTAAGAATCTGGCTGAAACGGGTAAGCCGAATCGGCGGTCGTCGTGGTTTGCTGGTCGGTTCAAGCTTTACGACAGTATTTTTTTGAACGTACTGGAGAAACACCGCCATAATGCCGATGATATTTTTACCCGGGTTTATGCCGAAAACCATCACCGTGTTTTCACATTTCTGGATGAAGATACCCGGTTTATTGACGAATTGCGGTTATTTGCTACTATGCCCTTTTTCCCCTTCATCTGGGCTTTTTTTGATGTATTACGCAGGAAGGCAATCGGCTGAGCCAACCTCATGCTCTTATGAAGCTTGTCCCCTGTCTAGAAACTTGTAGCTTTGTAGTTTCAAACTAAGTCACACGCAGCAGCAATGCCTTATCTCTTCACTTCCGAGTCTGTCTCTGAGGGACACCCCGACAAAGTCGCCGATCAAATATCCGACGCGCTAATTGATAACTTTCTGGCGTTTGATCCATCCAGTAAAGTAGCCTGTGAAACGCTGGTAACGACTGGCCAGGTGGTTCTGGCTGGCGAAATAAAAACCGATACGTACTTAGACGTTCAAAAAATTACGCGCGAGGTGATCCGTAAAATCGGCTACACCAAGAGTGAATATATGTTTGAGGCCAACTCGTGTGGTATTTTTTCGGCCTTGCACGACCAATCGGCCGACATTAACCAGGGCGTTGATCGTGAAGTTGCTAACGACGACTTCGAAACTTTAGCCAATGCACAGGGCGCGGGCGATCAGGGTATGATGTTTGGGTATGCCACCAACGAAACGGACAATTACATGCCTTTACCGTTGGATCTGGCTCATGCCATCCTGCGTGAAATGTCGGTGATCCGGAATAACGAAATTGAGTTAATGCCCTATTTACGGCCTGACGCCAAGTCGCAGGTGACGATCGAGTACTCAGACGATGATCAGCCTATTCGGATTGATACAATTGTTGTTTCGACGCAACACGACGATTTCGCTGATGACGAAGCGATGCTGAAGAAAATCAAGGAAGACATCATCAACATTGTTATTCCCCGGGTTAAGGCCGCTCAGAAAGCAGAATTGCATGGTCTATTTACGGATAACATTACGTATTACATCAACCCAACGGGTAAATTCGTGATCGGTGGTCCGCACGGCGATACGGGTCTAACAGGTCGTAAGATCATTGTTGATACGTATGGCGGTAAAGGTGCGCACGGCGGTGGTGCTTTTTCGGGCAAAGACCCTTCCAAAGTAGATCGTTCAGCCGCTTATGCTACCCGTCACATTGCTAAAAATTTAGTGGCGGCTGGTCTTTGCGATCAGGTGTTGGTGCAGGTATCGTATGCCATCGGCGTAGCGAAGCCTTGCGGTTTATATGTAAATACGTACGGAACGTCAAAAGTGGATATGCACGATGGCGTTATTGCCGAGAAAGTTGCCGAGATTTTTGATATGCGTCCCTACGCTATTGAACAGCGGCTAAAACTTCGCAATCCAATCTATTCTGAAACCGCTGCTTATGGCCACATGGGTCGAAAGAACGAAGTTGTTACTAAAACGTTTGGCTCGAACGGTCAGACTAAAACGATGGAAGTTGAGCTGTTCACCTGGGAAAAACTTGATTTTACGGATAAAGTTAAAACCGCTTTTGGCCTATAATTTTTGTTATTCCGACGATAAACAGAAAGACCCACCAGCTTAGCTGGTGGGTCTTTCTGTTTGGCTAAATTACTGATTTATAACTCGTCGATTTCAAAAATCTCGTCTTCTTCTGTTCGGGATTTAGCCTCAGTAATGGCTGGGCTTGAAATGTCATTTCGTTTTTGCTTAAACCGAACGAGCTTGTCTTTCAGGACATCCATCACCCGGTCGGTAGCACTCTCGAAACTTTTGTCATGTTCTTTGACGAAAATTTCTTTACCTGGAATCAGTAGCCGTACTTCGACTATTTTCTCCTTGACCTTGTTGGAGTCAGCTCCTTCTAGTCGTAGAAACACCTCTCCGCTAACGATACGGTCATGAAAAGTGTCTAACTTATCAAGCTTTGCCTGGATAAAATCTAACAGGCTTTGATCGGCCGTGAATCGCACGGCATGAATTTGTAGTCTCATTGTGTCGCCTTTAAGATGAATTGAAACAAAAGCATCAATGGATTAACTAAGTTTGAGTAAAAGGACCAGAAAGTCAATGCCATCTACGAAAGATGCAACCCCGTTTCACGGACTTTGTTACTCAAAAAAGTTAACCGTCTGTTAGGTGACCTTTTTAGTTGCTATCGTGAAACGGTTAAATAAACAGATTCTTTAAAAAGTATAATTAGCCATTATGCTAAAACTACCTGAATCGGCTTGTTAGGACGTAGCGTAATTAACGGTTTAGGTCTAATGCGTTGACTTGGCACGGGCTGAAAGTCAAAACTACGTACCATCATGGCCAATAAAATCTGCATTTCCATCAGGGCAAATTGATTGCCGATGCACAGGCGCGGTCCACCGCCAAAAGGCAGATACGCGTAAGGATGCAACTGCTCTTTGATACTACCCGGCGCAAATCGATCGGGGTCGAAGCGTTCAGGATCAGGCCAGTTTGTGGGGTCCCGGTGAAGCAGGTAGGGGCATACCAGCGCTGTAGCACCTGCCGGAATGGCGTACGATCCGATCGGATCATCGCCCAGTGCCAGACGGCTCATGATCCAGGCCGGTGGATAAAGACGTAGCGATTCCTGTACGACCTGTAAGGCATAGGGGAGGGCACGAAAAGCATCAGCAGATGGTATTTTAGCCTTGCCCAACACCGATTGACTCTCTGCCCGAAGTCGGTTCACTACATCGGGATGTTGCGTTAATAAATGAAGTGTCCAGGCCATTGAGACCGCTGTGGTTTCATGACCGGCAGCAAACAACGTAACGCATTCATCGCGCAGTTGTTGGTCTGACATGCGTTCCCCCGTTTCTTCATCCTCTGTGCTGAGCAACATGCCGAGCAAATCATCGCCCTGGTCGGCGTTCACGTTTTTTCGGCGCTGGTTAATTAATTCGTAAATAAACGAATCGACCTGGGCGCTTGCCCGCCGAAAGCGGAGATTACCAGGCGTTGGCCAATGCAGTGGCAAGCGGAACGGTGATACCAGGCGTTCGTTGGCCATGTAATTCAGCGTATCGAGCGCCGATGATAATCCACTAAGCTGGGCTGCTACGTCGGAACCAAACAGCGTTTTGCAGACAATCCGCATCGTTACGTCCATAAATGCCTGTGATACATTCACTGGCTGCATTCGATTGCTTTGTTTCAATTCGTCGAGCCAGATCGCCGTTTCAGTAATCATGGTCTGTGCGAGAGCCGCTAATTTCTGACGATGAAAGGCTGGTTGCGCCAGTCGCCGTTGCCGACGCCAGAAATCACCTTCGCTGGTGAGCAGTCCGTTTCCTAAAAAAATTTTCAGCACCTGAAACGCAGGCGACCGGCCGTAATTGCGGTGATTTTCCTGTAAAATGTGTTTGCTGTCTTCGGGGCTGAAAACCAGGTATTGGTGTCGCCCACCAATCCGAAGATGCACCATACGATTTTGTTGACGCTGTAAAGTTTGTAGCGTACTTAATGGATCGCGGAAGAACGCAAGCGTGTTGCCAAGCAGTGGCAGACCTGGAACCAAGGGCACAGTAAGCGGAGCAGAGGCAGTTGTTTCCATAAAAAAAGCCGTTCCGAATATTATTTCAGAACGACTATAAATATAGCTTAGAACTATCGAAACGCTATGAATTAACGACCTCGCCCCCGTTGACATGGATGACCTGGCCGGCAAAATATGACGCATCTTCAGAGGCCAGAAACACGTAGGCAGGTGCCAGTTCCGCCGGTTGGCCGGGACGTTCCATGGGTACATCTTTGCCAAACTCCTCGACTTCTTTGAGCGTTTTCGTCGCCACAATTAAAGGAGTCCAGATGGGGCCAGGTGCCACAGCGTTTACGCGGATTTTGCGCTCAATCAGGTTTTGCGATAGCGATCGCGTGAAGGCCGTCACAGCTCCTTTAGTCGATGCATAGTCAATCAGAGCTTCGCTTCCCCGATAGGATACCACCGACGTTGTGTTGATAATACAGTCGTTTTCAGCCATATACGGCAACAAGGCTTTTGTAAGTCGGAACATAGCCAGAATGTTCAGCTCAAACGTTTCACGCATCTGCTGATCCGATATATCAACAAATTCCTTTTGTTCAACGTGGTTAGCTGCGTTATTGACCAGAATATTGATGTGCTTATACGTATCGATGATGGTATCAACTGCTTGCTGAATAAAAGATAGTTGTTTCAAATCGCCGGGAATCAATAAGCAACTTCGACCTTCGGCTTCAATGAGCGCTTTCGTTTTTTGCGCGTCCTGCTCCTCACGTGGATGATAAAGTACGGCCAGGTTAGCCCCTTCGCGGGCAAAATGAATGGCCACGGCTCGGCCAATCCCCGAATCGCCACCGGTGATGACGGCAATTTTGTCTTTTAATTTATCTGCCCCCTGATAATCATCCCGAATATAAATCGGTTGTGGGTCCATTTCATATTCCAGGCCCGGCTGCGCGTTCTGATGCTGGGGCTTGGTTTCAATTTCCATTTGGTCCATAATAGTCATGAGTCGATAGTCGTCAGTCAATAGTGAATTTCATCCGATAGCTGTTTTTAGCTAACGACTATTGACTATCAACTGACGACTTGTTTTTACGCATTTACAATTGTTCCACCGTTGGGGTGTAAGACCTGTCCTGTGATGTATGAAGCATCTTCCGAAGCCAGAAACACATAGGCGGGCGCTACTTCGCTGGGTTGACCGGGCCGTTTCATTGGCACGTCTTTACCGAACTCAGCGACTTCTTTCGCCGAGACTGAAGACGGATTAAGCGGTGTCCAGATCGGTCCAGGTGCTACAGCATTGACCCGAATCCCTTTGGTAATCAGGTTGCTTGATAAGGCCCTTGTAAACGTCATGATCGCGCCTTTGGTAGACGAGTATTCGAGTAGGTCAGCACGACCCTGATAGGCCGTAATCGACGTAGTGTTAATAATTGTGTCGCCCTTATGCAGGTGTGGCACAGCGGCTTTGGTAACCCGGAAAAACGAATAGATATTGGTCTCGTAAGTGGCCAGCAAATCGTCATCAGTAGCCTCTTCGAGGGTTTTATGTTGCAGTTGTAACCCGGCGTTATTAACCAGAATATTGAGCTTGCCGAGTTGCTCAACAGTACTGTCAACAATATATTTACAGTACGTTTCCTGCCGGATATCGCCCGGCAGCAACAGGCATTTCCGGCCTTGGGCTTCAACTAACTCTTTGGTTTTCTGCGCATCAACCTCTTCGCGGGGTGTATACGAAATCGCTACGTCGGCGCCTTCACGGGCAAAGTGAACGGCCACCGCCCGACCAATCCCACTGTCGCCACCTGTAATAAGCGCGACTTTGTCTTTCAATTTGTTGGCACCTTTATAAAGATACCGGATCACCTTCGGCTGCGGGTCCAGCTCGGCTTCAATACCGGGCTGAATGTCCTGATGCTGTGGGGGAATTTTAGCTTCCATAACGTTGCTTTGGTTATACTTTTTGAAATAAGCCGAAAGCAACGCAGGTTGTTTACAAAACCGATTGAAACGGTGGATTTGTTAGGGATGGGTTTAAGCATAATCAATTGCCATCTGCGCGACTTCAGCCAAAATATCATCTACGGTCTCTTTCAGTTCCGGTCCCATGCGCAAATACTCGGTTGGGTACTCCTCTTTTAGGAAATATAACGTAGCATAATACAGCGGTTTAAACCGATCTTTCAATTGCCACTCTTCCTGCTGGAAGTAGTTGTATGCGGTGTGGTATTGCTTCTTGGCAAGGAGAAGTTTGAGGTAGGTTTGGCCTAGAAAAGAAAAATCTTCCTGTGGGTATTTTTCTTTGGCGATTTGTTGAACATGTGATAATGAAAATGGTGATATTGATGTATTAATTAAAAAATTAAAATCGTTGTTCCATAAATTTATTATATACTCAACGATCTTAAGGTTGTGTAGATCATCTATATTCTCATCTTTATTGTTTTGGTTATATTCGATAATAACACCGCTCACAATTTTCATAAGCGATTTGGAGATTTTTTTTCTGTCTTTATTTGCAGAGAGAAAATATTCAAAAGCGATTTGGGAGATATGCTCTAATGCAGTATCAGTTAAACTTATAGTCTTTGTTGGATATTCTATTACTAAGTTAGTAATATGTGAAGAAAGTAACATTGCCCCATCTTTAGTGTGGTCATCATTCAAAGCCTCATCTAAACTTTTACGAATACTCTCATTGGTAATGAACATTAGCTTTATGTTTTCGGTCACTTTCTCCGGCTCCCCTATAAACATATAACAGGCTGCTAAGTCAAGATAGACATCAACTGTTTTTTTAGTAAATACTAAAAGAGTATCTATTGCAGCTTGGTATTGACCATTATTTATTAACAAACTTACAGACTCGTAATGTGAGCTACTAACTTCTTTAGCTAGCTCACTACGTCCAAGCTTCGTCAAATAATCTCTTGTTTCTTTTTTCAACAAATCCTCCATCTCTTCGTCCTTTAAAACCCCTGAAAACGCTGTAGTTAAAAACAAAGCTGCTTCCGGGTCTAATGTCCCGATTTCCATTGCCAGCAAATGTCCATCAATACGTTCCTGCATCCATTCGGCATTACCTTCAAACATCGTCTCAAAAAAGCGCACTAGCCAAAGCACCCGCTGATCGGTTTTTCTGCCAAAACGCATTAAATACCAAATGTTAAAAAATCGCTCTTCGAGTCGGTAGAGGTGGTTTTTAGTATTAGTTTCTACTTTTTCGACTATACTGTTATCAATTAACTGCTTTAACTGCGCGGATACAACTTTACTTTCCAGACGTACAACTTGGGCCATTTCTTTTGTGCTAGCAGCATCCCAAGCCTGGGCCAGTGCAGCTACAATTTTCTGCTGCTGAGCAGGTAGGTCGTCCAGACGGTGTTTGTAGAGGGGAGTAACACGGTCGAGCAACACTTTTAGATCGCTAAAAACGGAACCAGAATCGTTTTCTACTAATATCTCAAACAAGAGTACCATTGTCCGAATCACACCGCCTGTTAGTCGGCGGATAGCTTCAATACGTCCCGGTTGGCGTTCAATCAACTGCTGCACCGCATCAGCATGGTAGGTTTCGCCAAGCTTCAAAAATAGGTCGATGGCTTCCTGCTGAGAGAGGCCATCTAAATGAACAATTTTGAAGAATTCGTAAAACGGCTTTGTGTAATCATGAACTTGCTCAATAACCACCGATGTAGCGCCAATGAGTCGCAGTTCAGGCGTAGTGAGTAGCACTTCGCGCAAGCGTTGTTCTTCCTGATTATCTAATTTTTTCAGTACGTTGCCGATGTTGTCGATAAGCAATAACAGTTTTTTATTCCGCTGTTGAAGCGCGCTAATGAGCGTCTGAAGGGCTTGTTGTTCATAATCGTCCTGACCGTATTGCTTCGTCATTACGTCGTACAAATCGACAAATGCTACGTCGGTTTCGCCTAGATACTGAGCAGTACGCTCCCACACATCAGCTAGCGAGCCAATACCATATTCTTCTTCATTGAACACAATTGGAATGAGTCGCTCACGTAACTCGGGCATATTATCTATTTCGTAAGCGATACGTAGCAACAGCGTCGTTTTGCCCATCCCCCGAATACCCTGAATAAGGTAATGTTGCTCGGGTTTGGTCATGGGTGAATCGCGTATGTCACGGAATAGCCGCTCGAATTTTTGCTTGCGGGCAATGAACCCGGCAATCAGCGCTTCTTTACTCTGATTATGCGGGTTGTAGATGGTGGCAATTAGCGGTTGCGGGTTAGCTGACATATTTTTTCCACCAGATTTTGAGAATGGATGAATTAAATCGGTATGCTTTGTTATCGTTCGTCTGGTGTAAATAACCGTCGTACTCCAACGACTCAACGGTGGCCTTATAATTTTCAGCAATATTGTGCTTAACAGCCAGATCATGAACAACAGATTTCTCTAATGGTGTTTCTTCTGTAGCCCTATTTAATACGTCATGAACAAATAGATATTCAGCGCCGGGTTCAAGCCGTTTTTTCAACCGCTCGTAGTATTGTTCGAAATAGATTTTATTGCGTTGGTGAAATACCTGCTGAAATGCTTTTTCTGCTTTTGCGCTATCAATTGGGTTGCCGCTGCTTTCATATACATCGATAACTTCCTGCACCAGTAATTGCACGTGAAAAGGCATTAACCAGTCAATCTTTTGTAGAATAAAGCGAACCGTTTTGTCATCAATCTGAATCCCTTCCAGTTCAATGAGTTTTCGAAAAAGGGTACAAGCCTCGTCTTCGGTTAGTGGCGGAATATCAATGTATTGCAGTTGATTGATAAGATCGCTGGCGTCAAGTTTCTTGACCAACGGTTGGAGACCAATAGAACCCGTCAGCAGAAACTGCACCTTGTTGGCTAATTCGCGGTTGTGCATTAGTTCTCGGAAGAGTTGCAAAAACCGTCGGGCTTCCTGTTTACCGTGTTTCAGGAAGATATTGTCGAGTGTTTCTGTAAACTCATCAACCATGATGATAAGTTTACCGCCGTTTAAATCTAATTCTTCCAGCAGTTTCTCTAAATCTGTTTGAAAATTTATGGGTTCTCCTTTGTCGAGAGAAACGTCAAGAAACGGAACAGAAACTTTGAGATTGATACGTTGCAGTAAGCCTCCGGCTACTTTTTTTAAGGTGTCCGTTACTTTTGCCATGGTGCGAAAAGCCGAGCTGTCAATAACTTGTTTCGCTAATTCTTTATAAAAACCATCTACAGAATCAATGGATTGTGTGATTACATAGATATAATGTTGTTCCGTCTCAGGATTGTCCTGAAGGAAGTTCATTACCGATGTTTTACCCACCCGTCGGGGTGCTGACAGATAGATAGAGTTACCATTGCGAATAGCGCGACGTATTTTGTTAATCACCTGTGGGCGATCAAAAAAATCACTTCCGGATACGGCCTGACCAATAACGTTTCTCATTTGACAATAGATATTTTGTCAAAAATATTAACAATAAAAATATTGTCAAGTTGTTTAGCAATAATTTTATTGTCAAAATGTGGTCGAATCAATACGGTATAGATAACCGAGTTTTGTACTTTTATAGTTAAACGGTACCAACTCATGAATATCAACGGTGACGCCAAAGCTGCACGTACGTACGATGCCATCGTCATTGGATCGGGAATTAGCGGAGGGTGGGCGGCCAAGGAACTCTGCGAGAAAGGATTGAAAACGCTCGTTCTGGAGCGGGGACGTGATGTTCGGCATATTGTTGATTATCCTACGGCAACGCAGAATCCCTGGGAGTTTCCACATCGAAACCGAATGCCCGAAGCCTTTGACCAGGAAAACCCCATTGCGACAAAGTGCTACGCCCTGGATGAGAGCACGCAGCAGTTTTTTGTGAAGGATGCCGAGCATCCCTACGTGCAGGAAAAGCCGTTTGACTGGATTCGGGGCTATCAGGTGGGCGGTAAATCGCTGATCTGGGCGCGGCAGACGCAGCGGTGGAGTAAGTTTGATTTTGAAGCCAATGCCCGCGACGGTGCCGCTGTTGACTGGCCGATTCGGTACGAAGACCTTGCGCCCTGGTATAGCCATGTTGAGAAATTTGTGGGTATCAGCGGAAACAAAGACGGATTGGAAACACTACCCGATGGTGAATTCCTGAAACCGTGGGAACTGAACTGTGTAGAGAAACACATTCAGAAGCGGGTTGCCGAACACTATAAAGACCGCCACGTTATTATTGGCCGGTGCGCGCACCTGACTGAACCGAAGCAAATTCACTATGATCAGGGGCGAGCGCAGTGCCAGGCGCGGCATTTGTGCTATCGGGGTTGTCCCTACGGTGGCTACTTCAGTAGTAATTCCTCTACGATTCCATGGGCAGCCAAAACCGGTAAACTAACGCTACGTCCCGATTCTGTCGTTCATTCGATTATTTACGATGAAGTGAAGGCCGGGCCGACGTTCGGAAAAGCGACAGGCGTTCGGGTTATCGACGCGCATACGAAGCAAATGACGGAGTATTATGCCCGGATTATTTTTGTCAATGCGGCCTGTTTGAATACAAACCTGGTATTACTTAATTCTACATCAAAACGTTTTCCAACTGGTTTGGGGAATGATAACGGTTTGCTAGGTCGATACGTAGCGTTTCATAATTATCGAGGAAATATTGTCGCTGATTACGAAGGCTTTGAAGACGGATATTATTATGGACGTCGACCAACAACGGCCTTTATGCCCAACTTTCGGAACGTTCGTAAACAGGAAATGGATTTTCAGCGGGGCTACATGGTGGCTTTCAGCGCTGCCCGTACCAACTGGCATCGTGGGGCGTCACAGGAAGGTTTTGGGGCCGGGTTTAAAGACAAATTGAGTGATCCGGGAGCCTGGAACGTGTTCATGATGATGCAGGCAGAAACGGTTCCGCGCTACGAAAATCACGTGCGGCTTAGCGCCGACCAAAAAGATGCCTGGGGTATTCCGCAACTCGTGACGTCTATCGACTACACTGACAACGACCTGAAAGTAATGAAAGACTTCCTGGAACAGGGCGCTGAGATGCTGGACAAATCGGGTTGCAAAAATATTAAGCCGTATGACGATCACCGAAATCCCGGCCTCGACATACATGAAGTAGGGGGTGTCCGGATGGGTCGTGACCCGAAAACATCACTGCTCAATGCACATAATCAGCTTCATGCCGTGAAAAACGTGTTCGTTACGGATGGGGCAGCCATGGCGTCGACGGGCTCTCAGAATCCATCCATTACATTTATGGCTTTAACCGCACGAGCGGCTAATTTCGCCGTAAATGAAATGAAAAAAGGAAATTTATAACGTGACAGGTACGGATCAACAAACGAAGGAGGCACTTCTTGCCTTATGCCAGCACTACGTACAACAACGTATCGATACGGCTAAAGAGGCCATGCAGGCCGCCCAGGAATCGGCGAATTCTGAGTCGAAAAGTAGCGCGGGCGACAAATACGAAACAGGTCGGGCGATGGCACAACTGGAGCGGGACCGACATGCGCAGTTGCTGGCTGAAGCCATAAAATTGAGCCAGGAATTAAGCCGACAGACCATTGACAAGAAATACGATAGTATTCAGCCGGGGAGTTTAGTTGTCACAAATCGGGGTGTTTTTTTTATTAGTATCAGTGCCGGAAAACTTACGCTCAACGGTAAAGATTACTTTGCTGTTTCAGCGGCCTCGCCTATTGCCACCGTGTTAGCGAGTAAGAAAATCGGCGATGCTGCTACGTTCAATAATCTGACGTATCAAATTCTGGAGGTGGTTTAATTAATAAACCCGCTCACCGCCAATCCAGGTTTGGCGTACTTTAGTTTGCCGCAACTGGGCGTTAGGAACGGTCATAATATCCTGATCAAGCACGACAAAATCGGCTTGTTTACCTGGCGCAATGCTGCCGCGAAGGTGGTCTTCAAAACAGGCATAAGCTGCCCAGCGAGTCATCGCCAGCAAAGCTGATTTACGGTCAACGGCGTTTTCCATTTGGTAGCCACTGTCGGGAAAGTTTTTCGCATCCTGTCGGGCCACAGCCGCATGAAAGCCAAATAATGGATTGACGGCTTCGACTGGAAAATCACTACCAAAGGCAATCAGGCTATTTTGTTTCATGAGATCTTTGAAGGCATACGCGCCTTTTACCCGAACGGGCCCTAAGCGATCGGCAGCCCAGTACATATCCGACGTAGCATGCGTTGGCTGCACCGATGGAATGACTGAATACCGTCCAAATTTCCAGACATCTTCCGGCGAGACAACCTGCGCGTGTTCGATTCGCCAACGGCGATCGTTTTTGCCTTTTAGCAATTTGCCGTACAGATCAAGCATAAGGTGATTGGCCGAATCGCCAATGCAGTGAGTGTTAGCCTGAAATTTTGACTCGTACAGTAACTTCGTTACACGTTCCAGTTCAGCCGGACTGAGAAGCAAAAAGCCACCTGTTTCCGGTCGATCATTGTAAGGACGTCGGAGGCAAGCTCCACGAGAACCGAGCGCTCCGTCCGCATAGAGTTTAAACGCACGAACGGTTAGGCGATCGGTCTGGAAAGGACCACGTTTGAGAAAATAATTTATATTCGGTTCGCCAAGGCTGATCATCGCATAGTCGCGGATCTTGAGCTTGCCAGTACGTTGCAAACTATCAATCAAGTTGATTTCGTCGGGGCTGATACCGGCATCTGATATGCTCGTTAGGCCCAGGGCGACGCAGGCTTTTTCGGCATTCAACAGCATACGTGCCTTGTCGGTGTTATCAGGTTGCGGGATGACCCGTTTGATAAGCTGCATGGCGTTATCTACCAGAACGCCCGTGGGCTGAGTATTTCTAACTAAAATTTCGCCACCGGGCATCTTCGATCCGGCCGTTACGTTTGCCAGTCTAAGCGCTTTTGAATTGACGAGCAGCGCATGACCATCCACGCGCATTAAGGCAACCGGAATATTTGGGAAAATGGCATCTAACTTTTCTTTTGTCGGAAATTCTTTATCAGTCCAGTCATTTTGATCCCAACCCCGCCCCGTGAGCCATAAGACTTTTGGGTGTTTTTGATAGAAATTTTTTAGTCGCTCAATCACCTCGTCATAGGAGTTCGCCCCAACCAGATCAGCTTGGTCAAGCACCTGGCCCAAGCCCAGAAAATGTGAATGAGGATCGTAAAATCCAGGGTAAACAGGTTGCCCTTTTAAATCGGCCGTAGTTTCGGCATCATATTGATTAGTAAGGTCTTGACTAGCACCAACAGCCAGAAATTTTCCATCTTTTATCGCAAAGGCATCCGCCGTAGAAAAGCTCGAATCGGCGGTGTATATATGGGCGTTGGTAACGAGTAAATCGGCCTTTTTCTTGGATGTACAACCGGCTAATAAGATCGGCAGAAGCGCCATCAAGCGCAAAAGGTGTTTCATAATGGGAGGTTGGGAAAAATTGCAAGATAATCGAAAGTTAATAAGCCAACCAGCTAATCATAGATTCTTGTATTTTTGTCCAGATCGTTCTCGTTAACCTTAATTCAATGAAGCTCAGCAGTTGGATTCTTTTTACTTGTTTCTCTTTTTCGGCCTTCGCTCAACAACCTGCCCAAACTCCTATTCAGCGTGCCCTGCGCAATGCTACCATTGTGCAGCAGGGGGAAGTAGTTACACTGGCTGATGCTATTCAAACGGCACTGGCTCAAAACTATCAAATTAAGGTAACGCAAACTCAGCAACAGGTAGCTGCATACAATACGACGCTGGGTAACGCGGGTATGTTACCTACCTTGTTTGGTAACCTGACTAATAATAATTCCAATCAGCACCTGCGTCAGACCTACCTGGTACCCACTACGTCTCCAACCGACCGGCCGGGTGTCATCAGTAAAAACACGACAGTGAGTCTCAATCTAAACTGGACGGTTTTCAACGGTTTTGCTACGTTCTACTTGCTCGATCAATTAAAAGAGTTAGTCCGGATCAGTGAAGTAAATACGCGAGCCAACATAGAGGCAACAGTGGCGCGGGTGTCAACATCGTACTATGATGTCGTGCGTCAATTACAACGATTGCTGGCCGTGCGACAGGCGCTCGATATATCGCAGTATCGGCTCGATCTGGCCAAAACTAATTTTGAAGTAGGGAGCTTCTCGAAAGTTGATTATCTGACAGCCCAGGTTGATTATAATGTAGATAGTGCGGCCCTCATCGCCCAGCAGCTGGCTTTGAGCAACGCTAAAACGTTGCTCAACACGCTTCTGGTGCGTGACCCCAGTACTGAATTCTCAGTACGTGATACGATTCTGGTTCGCTCTAATCTGGCACTGGAACAACTGCGGGAGTCATTGATTAATAATAACCCCTTGTTGGCCGCTGCCGTTCTAAACCGTCGTGTAGCGGACATCAACATAAAATTAGCGAAAGCCCAACAGTTTCCAACGCTTAATCTATTGTCTGGGTATACTTACACGAATACCAATAACCAGGGAGGTAACACAACCGTTGCCACTGCCCGAAATAATGGCTTTACGTATGGTATTCAGGCATCGGTGCCAATTTTTAATGGATTTAATCAGCGTCGGCTAAATCAGGTAGCTTCTGTGAATGCACTGGCCGCGGAGTACCAGGCGAATGACCAGCGTGTACAACTTGATCTGGCCCTGACACAGACGTATCAGCAGTACAAGACCAATTTGCAATTATTATCGCTCGAAATCCAGAACTATAAAATCACTACACAAAACGTGGATATTGCTTACGATCGATATCGATTGGGCACCTTAACGGCCGTTGGTTTTCGCGATGTGCAGCGTAACCTGCTGGATGCCCAGCTTCGGCTGATCGATGCTGAGTTTAATTCCAAGACGGCTGAGATCGAACTCCTGCGCCTAAGTAGCACCATTACCCAAGAACTTGGCCGTCAGTAAACAGTTTTTTGGGGATGCAGTTATTGTGGATAATTCACTAACGGCTCAACTATATGCCCTGGACAAAGAAAGAATATCCCGATTCGTTGAAGAATTTTATGGCACCGGTACGTAACAAAGCCATCGACATCGCCAACGCGCTGCTTGCTGATGGTACGGACGAAAAACGAGCCATCGCTATTGCAACGGCCAAAGCTGAGGAATGGGCCTCGAATCGGGGTATGAAAATCCGAAAGGCCAATGCACCAGAGACGCCAAAAAGCGACTCACTTCGCTGATTTGCCAGTCTTCTTTACCTGATCTTTCAGAAACTTTAGCAGCAATTTTTCGATGCCATCGAGTCCGTGCGGACTCGTTTGTTGAAAGCGGGCTTTTTGCTTGATATAGGGATTCAAATCCTGGCATTCATAAGCTTCCAGTATCTGCGGATGCACGTAGTGTTTCCGGCAAACAGTGCGTGTATTACCCAATTGATGAGATACCTCATCTAAGACTGTATTTACATTTTTCTTCAGTTCTTTCTCCGTGTCACAGGGTTCTAACTGGGCTAGAAGCCGCAGGGCATTTACCGTACCCGCCCAAGTGCGGAAATCCTTTGCTGAGAAATCATCACCCATTGTTTCACGCAAGTACGTATTAACCATGCCGGAGTCAATCGGATGACGGTTTCCTGTCTCGTCAAAATACTGAAATAACTCTTTGCCAGGAATGTCGCGGCAGGCTTTTACTAAACGGGATAACCGCCGGTCGTGAAGAGTGATATCGTGATAAATTCCTTTTTTTCCTTTAAAGCTAAACCGTGCTTCAGTGCCTTCCAGTTTTACGTGCCGGTCTTTTAAGGTTGTTAAGCCATACGAACCATACTCTTTTTCGTACGAAGCATTCCCCACCCGAATCAGTGTTTGCTCCATTACACTCAGGGCAATGGCAATAACTTTCTCCCGAGACAATTCACGAGTTTTGAGATCGCTGGCCAATCGAGCCCGAAGTAGGGGCAGGGCTTGGCCAAAGGCCACCATCCGAAAAAATTTTGTCTGACTCCGAATGGCATTCCACTTAGGATGATACCGATACTGCTTTCGATTTTTGGTATCGATACCCGTGGCTTGCAAATGACTGTTCACTTTAGGACTAATCCAGACGTTTTGCCAGGCGGGTGGCAAAGCCATACTTCGAATTCGGCCCAGCGTTTCGGCATCGTCTACTTCATGACCGTGCTGGTCAACATACCTAAACTGATTAGGATTGCCCTGGCGGCTAATGCCAGGCATTGTATCACTCACATAGATTAAGCGGGCGGCCCGAGCCGCTTCGGCTGAATCGTGAGTTAATTCCGGGAAATTCACGTTCGTTGAGTAGTTGGTAACCGAAAAATAAGTGATGAAGTAACTGATTGAAGAAGGTATTGGTTAACCAGGTCGCTAACTTTTTTTCAGCGCTTATTTGTTTCAATTTACCGGGTTCCAACACGCCAGTCTGACGCTTTTCCGAAAAACCAGAGGGCCAACGTAGTAGCATAGTGATAGAAATCAGTTGGATGCACGAAGTTGTTAAATGAATCGGCTTTAGTTGCAAGTCCCATCATCATGGCCGCCAGGACAACCCATAATCCCCGTTTATTACGTTGAAGTAGCGAAAAAACGGCCAACAGCATAAGTACTAAAATACCCATAGAGGGTACGATCGGCGTAAAAACTCGTCCATCAGGCAACGATAGACTAACAAACAGGAATAAGCCAAAGAGGATTGTTGCCACAAAGGTTATCAGCGAAAGCGTGCGCTGATTAAGAAGGGCGTAAACCGCTGTTACAGCACATACAACTCCCAGACTATCAGAGAGCACAATCATTGATTGGCGTAGGGGTTCGAGTGATTCGTACCCCGCAAAATGAATCACGCTAATTAGTGCGGCCAGTGAGGTTGTTAGTAAGAAGAACCCCCACAATAACCGATTAAAGAGGGCAATTCGTCCGAAAAAATGCCAGAATACTCCGATGCCCGTCCCAGCCAGAATAAAGCCGGAAAGGATGTGCGAAAAAATCATCACGTAATTTACGAAGATTCGGCTACTTTTGCCCAACTTTTTAGGGTAACCAGTCGAATAGACGGAAGAAGAAAGACCTTACTGAATGTTGATACTCATTTTTCTTTCGTCTGTCCGGGTTAGTAGTAGATAACCGTATCGCCAACGATTTACAAACCGTCATGAGTGTTTTAGTTAACAAAGACTCCAAAGTTATCGTCCAGGGCTTCACCGGCTCTGAAGGCAGTTTTCATGCCCAACAGATGATCGAGTATGGTACCAACGTCGTTGGGGGCGTAACGCCCGGCAAAGGTGGCCAGACTCACCTCGACCGGCCTGTGTTCAACACTGTTCAACAGGCTGTTGATGAAGCCGGTGCCGACGTTTCCATCATTTTTGTGCCACCTGCTTTTGCTGCCGATGCCATCATGGAATCTGCCGAGGCTGGTATTAAGGTCATCATTTGCATTACCGAAGGTATTCCAACCGAAGACATGGTCAATGTGAAAAATTACCTGGCTGGCAAAGATGTGCGGCTAATTGGCCCAAACTGCCCCGGCGTCATGACGGCCGAGGAATGTAAAGTTGGCATTATGCCGGGTTTTATTTTTAAGAAAGGGAAGATTGGTATTGTTTCCAAGTCCGGTACATTGACGTATGAAGCAGTTGATCAGTTGACGAAAGCAGGGCTGGGTCAGTCAACAGCCATTGGTATTGGAGGAGACCCCATTATTGGTACGACGACCAAGCAGGCGGTCGAATTGCTGATGAACGATCCAGACACCGAAGCGATCGTTATGATAGGTGAAATTGGTGGTGGTATGGAAGCCGAAGCGGCCCGCTGGATAAAGGCCGATGGTAACCGTAAGCCTGTAGTAGGCTTCATTGCTGGTCAGACTGCCCCTAAAGGCCGTCGGATGGGTCACGCGGGTGCTATTGTTGGTGGCGCTGATGATACGGCGGCTGCTAAAATGGCTATTATGCGTGATTGTGGTATCCACGTCGTTGAGTCACCCGCACTAATCGGCGAAACAATGCTGAAAGCGTTAGGAAAGAATTAAATAAAGAGTGAAAGAGCGAGGGAGTGAAAGAGCGAAAAGATGTGTATTGAAATGGGCGACTATATTCATTATAACACTCTTTCGCTTTTTGCTCCGCTCCGGCGTTCCGGTTTCGCTCTTTATCTTTTCAATCGTGACTGCTCAGCCACGTGTCAATGGCATCGGTCCAGAGAATCGCTTCTATCCAATTCATGATTTTCGTAATGATTTTCAGGTGTATGACGAAGGAGCCAAAGCCTATATACCTTACATTATTGAGCAACATGCCGATCAGACTGCGTTAAGCGCCTATGTCGATCTTGAAAGCAATCGGCATTATAGCTTACTGATATCGACTCGTCAGGATGGCTATCTGTTTATCAATGCGGCTCTCAAACGGAAGCTCCGCGCCAATCAGTGGCAAATATTAAGCATTGATAGCCTGTTTCGAACGTATCGCCAGCCCGAAATATTCCTAACCATTTATGGGGCTCCAGGTATCAATGATAAGCAACTTTTTATTGGTTACCCTAAATCAGCTACTCAGAAGCCCGTTATCCTACGGGATGATAATCTGAGCGTTCGCCCCCGCCCGCGAACAATTTATGAGAATTTCCTGGGCTTCGGACTCCTATTTCTGCTGGCAACTCATGCCTTTCTATTTGCCTTATATCGTAGAGCCTTTCAACGTTTTTACAATTTTCGGGACTTGATTTCCCTGCGGGCACAGGATGATTCGTTCCTGATTAACCGTCCGCTAAGCAGTGTTAATCTGCTATTTACACTTAACCTGAGCTTTATCATTGCTTACCTGATTGTTTTCGTGCAAAGTCGGAATCTTGACGTATTTGCCTCACGGGCACTGTTATTGGGTCAGCAGAGCCTGGGTGGATTGGTAGGTGAGTTTTTCTTATTAAGTATTGTTGTATTGATCAGTCTTATAGGTAAATACGTATCACTGGAGGTGATAGGCGGGCTCTATAAATTGGAGGAAAGTATACAGGTTCATTATTTTAAAATAGTACAGTCGTCACTGCTGTTCTTTACGTGTATGACCTTATTGCTGGCTGTTCTTGCCTATAATACACCAGCAATGCCCTGGTCAGAAAATATATTGTTGCTACCGTTGATTGGGTTCTATGCTGCTCGGCTGACATTGTTATACTTCGTTATCCGAAGCTTGGAACCTATCAAGAATCTTTATTTATTTTCGTACCTTTGTATCGTTGAATTGATTCCACTCATCATAGGTTTGCGATTCGCACTATGATGAAAAGTTTATAGTTTATTGTTACTAGCTTTTGGTTAATCGGCTAACCTAAACGTGTTTTTTGGCTAAAAACAAAAACTGCAAACTAAAAACGAACGATTGATCCGAGTAGAGATTCAATGAACGAGACCAGCATGCAACCTACCCAAGACCGGCTTACGAAAGTTAACCGTCTTCTAGTGACCCAATCCCGCCCTGCCGACGAAAAATCACCTTATTTTGATTTAGGAAGTAAGTACAATCTTCAGATCGACTTTCGGCCCTTTATTCAAATTCAGGGAGAGTCATTCAAAGACTTTCGTCGTCAAAAAATAAATATCCTGGCGCATACGGCTATTATCTTCACCAGCCGAAATGCCATAGATCATTTTTTTCGAATTTGCCAGGAGGGGCGTATTGAGGTTCCGGCCGATATGAAATACTTCTGTATTTCAGAGCAGACCGCAAACTACCTGCAGAAATACATTGTCATTCGGAAACGTAAGATCTTCAACGGGACTAAAACCGCTACGGAGCTATTTGACCTGATTAAGAAGCATAAGAACGAAAAATTCCTGTTTCCTTGCTCGAATATCCGCCGTAATGATATTCCAGAGTTTATGGATACCAGCGGTCTACACTTTACCGAGGCCGTAATGTATGATACAGTACCAACCGACTTATCGGATCTTGATATTCAGAGTTATGATATTATTGCCTTCTTCAGCCCATCGGGCGTGAGTTCATTGTTGAGCAATTTCCCTGACTTTAACCAAAACGGCACGCGGCTGGCGGCTTTCGGCCCTACAACGGCTAAAGCAATTACTGATGCTGGACTAACGATCGATATTGAAGCTCCGTTGCCCAACGCGCCTTCTATGACAGGTGCACTGGATTTGTACATTAAGAAGACTAACAATCCGTAAAAAACACAGTTATTCACGTGTTGAATGCCGGGATCGGGTTTTTAACTCATTTCCGGCATTCATCATGTAAATAGGGCCAATAATTTGATTATGCGGGCGTTTAGTTGTAAACTGTGATAGTATTTACAGGAACGCTGTTCCATGAGAGTAGTAGTTCTGATTTCGGTTAGGTAGTATGATTCGCACACTTTACGTTTATGCTTTATTGCTGCTGACGGTTGCAGGTCCGACTGCGTTTGCACAGCAAGACCCACAATTTAGTCTATACATGTATAATCCGTTATACTATAATCCAGCTGCTGCAGGGTCGGAAGGTGTATCGCGGATTCAACTTACCCATAGAACTCAATATTTGGGATATCAGACCATTGGTAATGGCGATGAGAGTGCCGCACAGAGCACACAGCTCTTGTCATTTAACATGCCATTAGCCAAAATCAATAGTGGTATTGGTATCTATGCTCTCAATGATAAATATGGTCCGTCAATAAATCAGGCGGTGCAGCTATCATACGCGTATCGACTAGCGCTTAAGAATGGGACATTAGCCATTGGCATACAGGCTGGTATGTTTAATAAGGGATATGACTATGGACAGTTTCGCCCAAATGATCCTGGTGACCCGCTCATTCCGGGTGGACGTATCAACCAATTCAAACCCGATATAGGCGCTGGAGTATATTACAATACGGTTGACTATTGGATTGGAGTCAGCATGACGCACTTAAACAAGGCAAAGTACAGCTATGTGACCGACCGATCAACTGACCCGTCTGATAGTAAGGCCTACTTGACCGCAGGATATCGGCTTGGCGTTGGTTATAACATTGATGTGCAGCCATCGGTTTTAGTTCAATACAGCACAGTTCAGGGATTTCCAGGATCTACAGTAGCCGTAAATTTACTGGGTACATATGACAATCGAATTTGGGCTGGGCTAGGCTATCGCTTTAAAGATGCTGCTGTGGCTACGATTGGTATCAATTTATTGCGGGACAATGCCTTACGTGTCGGCTATTCGCTGGATGTTATTACTAACGGCGCGAAGGCAAAAAGTGCAACATCACATGAAATCATCTTGGGTTATGCTTTACCAGCACCGGATGCGCGTAAGAAGCCAATTATAAGGACACCACGTTTCCGGTATTAATGCAAGAGAAAGTAGAACTGTTCCTGGAACTTTTTTGCAGCGTGGCAAAGCTGGGTAACAGGGTTATTAGGGAGTTTGCTTCCAGTAGCTTATTTTTGGGAAATGGGGTAATTTACATAGAAAAATTATCCTCTTAAACGGGAAATACTTAGCAAGAAGATAGGCTGTAAACAGAAAAAAAGCCGATCCCAAATTTTACTATACAATATCCAAATAGATTTTCGTTTTTAGTCTGGTCTCGCACAAGAAGAAGGTAAAAGTTTTACAATGATGAATTATAACTCGTTAACAGTCAACGCAACCCGGATAGTGATGGTCGCTGCAGTCGTACTGCTGATGCAAGGTTGCGGCTTTCTGAAGTCGAAATTCGGTGGCAAAGGCGGTAAAGAGGGCGAAGTAGGCGTTACGAATGGTGAAATTACCGCCACTGGACGTAAAGGCTGGAAGCAACCTACCCCGTTTGGCATGGTACTTGTGCCATCCGGGTCATTTATTATGGGACAGGCCGATGAGGATGTAGCGGCTACTCAGATTAACATGAACCGGCAGGTAACGATCAGTTCATTCTATATGGATGATGCTGAAATTTCGAACCATGAATACCGTCAGTACGTCAACGCCTTACTGGCTGACTCTGTGTCAACGCTGGGCGAAGAAGAGATTATGGCTAAGTATTATCCTGACACTACTGTCTGGAAAAATGACTTTACTTACCACAATGGTGATCCAATGCTGGAGCACTACTATGGGCACCCTGCTTTTGACACTTATCCCGTAGTAGGTGTAAGTTGGGTCGCTGCAAAACATTTCTGCAAATGGCGCACGAATACACTCGATGATTTCCGCACCAAAGATGGTGGTTATAAATCGTTTGGTTTCCGTTTGCCATCTGAGGCCGAGTGGGAATGGGCTGCTCGCGGGGGAAAAAGTGGAGCTAAGTATCCTTGGGGTAACCCGTACGTAGCCAATGGCAAGGGATGCTATCTGGCCAACTTTAAGCCGCAACGTGGTAATTTTGATGCGGATGGCTATCCGTATACTGCTCCAGCAACAGCTTATAGTCCTAACGACTATGGTTTATATAATATGGCTGGTAATGTAGCAGAGTGGTGTCGTGATGCTTATGCAGACAACACGAATGCAATTGTATGGGACATGAATCCTGACAATCAGAATGCTGATGAGCCTCGCAAGGTAGTACGTGGTGGTTCTTGGAAAGATATTGCTTACTATCTCGAAACAGGCACCCGTTATTACGAGTACGAAGATCAAAAGCGCTCTTATATTGGTTTCCGTTGTGTAATGGACAACCTCGAAGGTCGTACTGCATCCGCTCGGGGAGGTCGTACCAGCAAAGCCAAGAGTAGTAAAAAGTCTTCATCTAAGAAAGTATAACCAAACCTGGACGCGTTAAACGGATAGACTGTTACAGTCTATATAAGTTCGTGTCTAGTTCGGGACAATTAAACTTGTCTTATAATTAGTTACCTATTCCAACCAACAATAGTTTATCAAGTTTATCATGGCAGCAGCAAAGTCAGAAAGTTTCTTTTGGGATCGTTTAGTACCAACCATTTATAGTGCCGGTGCCGCGGTCGTTATTGCCGGTGCATGGGCAAAAATTACGCACAACGAACAATTTGGCTGGCTCTTAACGGCTGGTCTGTTAACTGAGGTAGTTATTTTCGGTCTTTACGCCGTTCAAAGTTTCACTAATCCAGCAACCGCTGGTGATGGCTATGCCTGGGAAAAAGTGTATCCTGAGCTAGCCGATGATTTTAAAGGTGAGGCTCGTAAGCCAACTCCACAGGCGAATGGCTTAACGGGCAATATGGATCAGATGCTGGCACAGGCAAAAGTAACGCCTGATGTGTTTGAGCGTTTAGGTTCAGGTTTCCGTAATTTAAATGATACAGTGTCCAAGCTTTCTGATCTTACAGATGCTACAGTGGCCACGAACGATTATGCCCGTAATGTAAAAGCGGCATCTAGCTCGCTTTCTGAAATGAACAAGTCATATAATACAGCAATTACGGCTGTTAGTTCTATGGCTGATGCAACGGCAGATACAAAAGAATTGCGGGATCAGACCCAAAAAGTCACCAAGAATATGGGGGCTCTGAACGCGGTTTACGAGCTCGAATTGCAGGATACAAATAAGCACCTGAAAGCTATGAATGCCTTCTATGGTAGCTTAACGGCAGCTATGGAAAATATGAGTGATGCCAGCCGTGATACGCAACAGTTCAAAAGCGAACTTGCTAAATTGACAGGTAACTTAGCGTCTCTCAATGGCGTATATGGCAGCATGTTAACAGCCATGCGCGGTAATTAAACTTACGTATAGAGTTTGTGGGCTCAGAGTTATTGTTTTCTTAACTCTGAGCCCACCCTTTGACCTATACATCCTATAAATTTTAAATTCTCACTACCATAAGTTCATGGCAGGTTCAAAAGAGACACCCCGTCAGAAAATGATCGGGATGATGTATCTGGTTTTGACCGCATTACTTGCTTTGCAAGTTACGTCGGCCATTCTGGAAAAATTCGTTTTAATTAATAATAGTCTGGAGCAATCAACTGGTGCAGTCAGTAAGGTTAACCAGCAGACGTTCGACAATATCCGGGCCACAGTTGAAAAATCGGGAAACCGAGCTACCGATTTGGCCATCGTCAAACAAGCCGATGAAGTGCGCCAATTGACTGCCGGGATAGTTGGTGAGATAGACAAACTTAAAGAACAACTCGTTGATGCGGGCGGTGGTCGTGATGAGTCAGGCAATATTAAAAACCTGAGTGAGGAAGAAAAAGTAGCTCAGCTAATGATTGGTACTGATCGCAAAGGGGCTGCCTTCAAATTGAAAGATCAGTTAAATGGGTATGTAGATAACGTATCGAAATATTCGGGTTCAAAATATGCGCCAATGGCGCTTGATGGAAAGGATGATCCGATTGCAAATCGATCACCTGATCAACGTCGAAAAGATTTTGCTGAACTTAACTTTGCTCAAACACCAGTACCAGCCGCTTTGGCGGTATTAAGCCAAAAACAAGCTGATGTTCGGCGGATTGAGGGTGAAGTGCTTGATGTTTTGGCTAGTAAGGTGGGTGCCCAGGATGTAAAGTTTGACAAGATTCTGGCCATGTTGAGCATGGATTCAAAAGTAGTTGTAGCAGGTACCAAATTTAAAGGGCAGATGTTTTTAGCAGCATCGTCCTCGGGTATTCAACCACGAATGAGTTTAAACGGTGGTGCAGTACGTGTGCAGGACGGTCAAGGTATTATTGAGTTCACAGCGCAGGGTGGTGCTTACGACAAAAATGGCCTTTCAAAGCGGACGCTTACAGGGTCAATTGCTTACCAGACGCCATCGGGCTTAAAGACAGTCCCTTTGTCTGCTGAGTATTTTGTTGCAAAACCTTCCTATGAAATTGAATCTGGCTCATTTCCGCCTTTGTACCTTGGTTGCGCCAATAAATTAAGTGTACAAAGTCCACAGTTAGGCGCTTTATGGAATCCAAGTTTCTCGGCTGATGGTGGTTCTGTAATCACATCTGGAGAGAAAGGTAAGATTACGGTTGTCCCAAGCGCTGCTCATTTAACGTTGAATGTTAGTAATGCAGGTAGTCTATTAGGGAAGAATGATTTCCGGGTGAATCGTGTACCGAAGCCTACTATTGAATATTATGTAGGAGGAACTAAAGCTGGAGATCCGAGAGGTGTACCTGCTGGACAGGCACGTAGCGTACGTGTAACAGCCATTGCAGATGAGAGTTTTCGCAACTACTCGCCAGATGATGCTAACTTCCGTGTAACGGGTATTACCGTAATTTTAGCAAGAGGTACTCGTAAAGTAGGTCAGGTTAATTTAGGGCCTGCTGGCGGGTCATTGGGCTCAATGGCTGCTGATATTCAACCTGGTGATCGTCTGTCGATTCAGGTCGATGGTGTGCAACGCCGAAATTTCAGAGGAGATATCAGTGAGGTTTCTATGGGAAGTCCACAGCAAACAGTACCGCTTTATTAATCGTACTAAACAGAGAAGTCTTTCGTTATCAACAGGAACAAAAGGCAACAAAAACAACGGTTGACAATGAAACAAGTTAGAGCGATAGCCGTAACCGCTGCACTGCTGGCGGTAGCTGGTGGAGGAGCAATGGCGCAGGAGAAAGCAAGCACCGGCACTAACGCGCTGTCGGTTCGGGCAATCAATGAGAACGATATTATGATGAAGAAGACCCTTTGGCGTCGTATTGACCTGAAGGAGAAACAGAATCAGTCGCTATTCTCGAAGAATAACGAAATATCCAAGTATCTGATTGATGCTATGAAGGCGGGCCTAATCGACGGTTATGAAAATGACTCGGTGACCACTAAACTGACACCGGAGAAGTTTCAAAATAGAATGATCATGCCAAATACAGGTGGTGGTCTGTCAAAGGAAGAGATAGAAGCTGGTTTTGGGAAAGAAGGAACAGCGGGTGCAACAGATGGTTGGGATACTAAAAAAACAGATCCTAAAACAGCTGCCAAACCAGCCGACGATGGTTGGGGAACCCCTAAGAAAGCAGCGGCTCAACCAGCCGATGATGGTTGGGGTACACCTAAAAAGAAGACTGTAGCCAAAAATACGAAAGGTAAAAAGGGCAAAGTAGTCCAGGAACCTATTGTCGAAGCTCCGAAAGTGGATACGGTTGCTAAAGTAGCCGCTGTTCCAACTGGTGACGAATACTTTGCAAAAGAATTCAACATCATGGAGATTAAGGAAGACTGGATTTTCGACCGGAAGCGTTCACGTTTGTATTATGACATTCAAACAGTAACGATCTATTTGCCTTCAGATAAAAATGCAGCGGGTGTTGAAACTCCGTTGGCTACGTTTAAGTATAAAGATCTGGATAAGTTGTTCCGTAGTGATCCAAAGAAATTCATCTGGTATAATCCGCAGAATCAGGCTCAACATAAGAACTTGGCTGATGCCTTCGACTTACGTTTATTCTATGGTCGGATTACAAAAGTAGCAAACCCAAATGATACAGATTTAGTAGGAATGTATGGAGACCGGGAGGGTTTATTGAAATCCTATCAAACTGAATACGAACTGATGGAGACCGAGCATAGTCTCTGGGAATATTAAAAAAAAGCGGCTTGAAAGCCGCTTTTTTGTGTGGTGCAACACTAAGTGAAGCGGCCTTATAGCCGCTTCACTTTTTTACCCGTTTTCCAACGTGTCAAAATAGTGCTTCAACTTAATCGCTCGATCTTTTCCAACCACTTCTGCTACGTCATCAAGGGTGGCTTCACGAATTTTTTTGACCCCTTTGAAATGCTTTAGTAGCTTGGCAGCTGTTTTCTTGCCCACCCCTTCTACATTTTCCAGCTCACTAATAAGGCTATTACGGCTACGTTTATCACGGTGATACGTAATAGCGAATCGGTGAGCTTCATCACGAATTCGCTGAATGAGCTTGAGTGATTCGGATTTTTTATCGATATAAAGCGGCAAATTATCTTCAGGGAAGTAAATTTCTTCGAGCCGCTTGGCAATGCCAATGATGGGTACTTTACCATAAAGATCCAGCGCTTTCAGTGCGTCGCACGCAGCACTAAGCTGCCCTTTTCCGCCGTCAATGACAATTAGATCGGGCATATCGGTTCCCTCAGTCAGTACGCGCGTGTAACGACGCGTAACGACTTCATACATACTGGCAAAGTCATTGGGACCAACAACAGTCTGGATAGAAAAATGACGATATTCTTTGTTCGCAGGTTTACCGCCAATAAAGCATACCATTGCTGAGACAGGATTTGTACCTTGAATATTCGAGTTGTCAAAGCACTCAATACGGTTTGGAAGCGTTTTCAGTTGTAAATCTTGCTTTAATCTGATTAGGACGCGATCTTTTTTGCTGGCATTGGCTGTAGCTTCAGCGGCTGCTCGTTCCTGCCGTTCACGTCGGAAATAAAGCACGTTCTTCAACGACATATCCAGCAGTTTCTTTTTGTCACCAATTTGTGGAACAGTAACCTCTGCCTTTAAATCAACATCGAGTGGTACGTTCGAGATAATCTCTTTCGCTTGGTTACCATATTGCTCCCGAAACTCAATGATCATCATTGCCAAAAGATCCGCGTCCGTTTCGTCGAGCTTTTTCTTGATCTCAACTGTATGTGTCTGGACGATCGTGCCATTGACAACCTTCATGAAATTGACATAGGCCGAAATTTCGTCGGAGGCAATCGAGAAAACATCTGCATTCTCAATTTTAGGATTGACAACCGTTGATTTACTTTGAAAACGCTGTAACACGTCGATTTTTTCCTTGTATTTCTGCGCCTGTTCAAAAGCTAACTCATTGGCTGCTTCGACCATACGGGTTTTAAAGTACTCCTGCGCCGGTTTAAGATTTCCCTTAAGAATGTGGTGAATCTGCTCAACATCACTATCGTAGTCAGCCTCGGCTTGCTTTCCTTCACAAGGTCCTTTACAATTGCCAATATGATATTCCAGACAAACTTTGTATTTGCCTGCTGCAATATTTTCGGGAGCAAGATTGTAATTACACGTACGAATAGTAAACAGCTGGCTAAACATATCCAGCACCGTATACATGGGCTTCAGATTGGCGAATGGACCATAGAAAGTGCCCTGCTTGCGGTCAATACGTCGAGTGGTGATAACACGAGGAAAATGCTCATTGGTAACGCAAACGAACGGATATGTTTTATCGTCACGTAGTAGGATATTAAACTTCGGCTGGTAGCGTTTAATGAGTTGATTTTCAAGCAGCAACGCATCAAACTCAGTATGTACGATGGTAAACTCAATCTTCCGGATCTGACTCACCAGACGTAGTGTTTTCCGATCGTGCTGCTTAGAATTCGTGAAGTAACTACTTACCCTATTTTTAAGGTCTTTCGCTTTGCCGACATAAATCACCTCGCCCGAAAGGTCAAAATATCGATATACACCAGGTTCGTGGGGTACTTTAGTTAATTCTGTCTTGTAGTCGAATTCAGCCATGCTCTATGCCGATCAAAATGGTCAGCTGATTAGTATGCGGTCGTTACCGATGGTCGGTAATACAAAACAACCTATTCTGTCTAAAGGTTGCTTGATTATTTATGTAAAAAAAGGCCAGCAAGAATGCTGGCCTTTCCCCTGTATTACTGTAAAATTTCTTCTTCGTCTTCGGGTACAACCTTAGGCGGAATATACCGTTGCGAAGAGTCAATATGATAGCCACCACAATCAATTTTGAAGTTATTAGGTTTGCGGAATGGTTCGGGCCGGTAGCTGGTCAGGGTAGGATCTTTGTATATTTTTTGCATATACATGGCCCAGGCAGGCATAGCTTGTCGACCACCTTGCCCTAATTCAATCGTGCGAAAGTGAATAGGACGGTCATCGCCACCTACCCACAGGCCCGAAACCAGGTGCTGCGTCATACCCATGAACCAGGCATCGGAATAGTTCGACGTAGTGCCAGTTTTAGCGGCAATTTCATTACCGCCATCCAGCAATTTGTATTGCGTCCGCAACCGTTGCGCTGTACCGCTTGGTTCTTCAACGGCTCCCCGCATGAGGTGCAACATTTCGTAGGCGCGGTTGGCACTAATAACCTGGTTGGCATCCGGATGGAATTGCTTTAAGACGTTGCCATTTTTGTCTTTAATCTGCCAAATTACCATTGGCCGTACACGCATACCGCCATTCGCGAAAGCACAATAAGCAGCCACCATCTCATAAACCGATACGTCGCCAGTACCCAGGCAGAGTGTTGGGTTATTGGGTAGATCTTTGCTTTCGATTCCCATATCGTGCGCATACTTAATGACCGTTGCGGCACGGGTTTTTTTAATCAACTGAGCGCTTACCGTATTGATGGATTGGCCTAATGCTTCCCGCAAGGATAAACTTCGGAAACTATATTTGCCATTGGAATTTTTTGGCATCCAGGGCGGCCCACCATTATTATCCTCGCCATGGGCAAATACGGTCGGCTGGTCAACAACATGGCTACAGGGTGTCACAAACCCTTGATCCATAGCGGTTAAATAAACAAATGGCTTGAAAGTCGATCCCGGCTGACGTCGACTTTGGCGAACGTGGTCAAACTTCATGTGTTTAAAGTTGATACCGCCAACCCATGCTTTCACATAACCAGAGCGCGGGTCCATCGACATGAAACCGGTGTTGAGTAAACGCTTATAGTATTTAATCGAATCCAGCGAACTCATGGTCGTATCCTTCTCGTTACGTCGGCCGCCATACACGAAAACCTTCATTTTAACAGGTTTGCGCATTTCCTGCCAGATAGCCTTCTCATCGTTGCCGTAAGCTGCCTTCAATTGCTTGTAACGAGTGGTACGCCGAGCAACAGACTCAATAAAGCCTGGAATTTCGACGTATTTCTTTGTTCGTGAATCTTTCTGCACCCATGGATTTCGACCGCGCCAGTGCTCATAGAATTTTTTCTGCTGATCACGCATGTTAGCCATGACGGCCTCTTCAGCATAAGCCTGCATGCGGGAGTCGATAGTCGTGTAAATTTTCAGTCCGCTCGTATACAGGTCTAGTTCAGAACCTGGATTTTCTTCGTTATACTGCTTAATCCACCGTTTGATATCCTCTTTAATCACTGACCGGAAATAAGCCGCCATGCCTGTATTCTGGTTCTCAACGCTGAAGTCCAGTTTTAACGGCTTATTTTTATACGTAATGAATTGATCGTTGGTCAGAAACTTGTACTTTTTCATCTGTCCTAATACTACGTTCCGCCGATCTCTGGTACGTTCCTCAAACAGACGCGGATTATAAAAGGTAGGATTTTTGAGCATCCCAACTAATAATGCCGCTTCTTCCACAGTCAGATTCCAGGGCTCCTTACTGAAGTAGGTTTTTGCTGCCGTCTTGATACCATAGGTGTTGTTGCCGAAAGAAACCGTGTTGAGGTACATCATCATTACCTCCTGTTTGGTATAGTTTCGTTCCAAACGCACGGCTAGAATCCATTCCTTAGTTTTAGCAATAACAAGACTGATGATGGGAATATGCCCTAATATACCCCGAAGTTCTTCCTGCCGCGTATCAAACAGGTTTTTGGCTGTTTGTTGGGTAAGCGTACTACCACCCCCTGAACTTGACGCGTCCTTAAATGTCAGAAAACCACTAACAGCCCGGAAAAGCGATCGAGGGTCAATGCCAGAGTGTTTGATGAAGCGGGCATCTTCGGTAGCTAACAGAGCCGACGTAACGTTGGGCGATACCTGTGAGATTTCAATAGGCGTACGGTTTTCAACGTAATATTTTCCTAACAATTGACTATCAGCCGTGTATACTTCGGAGGCTTCTTCACTTTTTGGGTTTTCCAACGCCTTTAAACTTGGCATGCCGCCAAAGAGCCACAAAAAGTTATAACTCACGGCTACGATATAGAGAACTAACAAGGCAACGCCAAGCAGCGATAATCGCCAGAGATTTCGGATTATGTTCCGGTAAGGACCGGGCGCAAGTTCAAACATTACAGGTGTCTGGGATTATGGTTTCAGCGTATGGTTTTCGGGAGCTAAGACAAGATTTACTGAACATTGTAAACCCAAAACTATACACTGTAAACCCAACTTTATTTTCGTTTTGCCGTCGTTTGGTCGGCTGCAATTTGCATTTCCTTTGCCCTGGACACTAGCTGACTAGCTGGATAATCGCGCACAAAGTCAGCCAGTGCCTGCCGGTATTCATCCACACTTTTGACTTTACCCACCAGCATGACACGTAGCAGTGCTAATTTATCTTCTAATTGCGTGCCTGCTAAACTACTCAGGGCAGTTTCTGCCTGAGCTAGTGCCTCCGTTGACTTATTGTCTTTATAAAGTTCGTAGATGGCAGTGTATGTTTTTTGGGCCTGTGCTTCAGAGGTCGTTGTCGGAGCGGTGGCCGCTAATCGGCCAATCAGGCGGGCATAAGACGAATTTGGATACTCGGCTACCAGTTTGTCTTTCCAGGCAGATGATTTGCTCAACTGTTCATTCGACAGATGGAGGAGATAGTATATTTCTGGCTTCTGGAGCGTATTTGGGTAGCGCGTCAAGAGTTGTTCAAACGTGGGAATGGCATCCGCAGGCTGATTGAGTTGAAATTTATATAGTTTACCTAATTTGTACAGCGCATTTTCAATTCGCTGATTTGCCTGTGCCTGTGCTTCTTTGGTAAACGGAATTCTGGCCATCATGGCATCTTTCCTGGTCTTTTGGCCAGCCACGAGACCGGCTGTTGCGGTCGTTGAAGTGGGTGTATCCAGTTGAGGCTGTAGGGGTGCATTCGGGTTCACTGCATTAGCGGGTGCGCTCCCGTTGATCGGGCTGTTTGCATTGGCTATCGACTCAGAGGCTTCCTTGTTGCTACGTCGCCAGTTGTCTTCAAGAAGACGGTTGCCCCAACGTACTGAAAATTCCTGTCGTCCCTGACTTAAGGCAACAGGATTGTATAGAACCCAACGTTCGGACGGTTGCAGATTAGAATTAGTCGCTCCCGCGACGGAAGCCGGGCCGCCTTTTGACGCCAGTTCTGTAGCTTTTTGAGCAGCAATCGCTTGATCTTTAGCTTCTTTTTCCTGCTGATCAATAACCTTATTCAGTAGTTGGTCGAGTGCAGCCGGGTCCATTTGTGCCAGATGTAGCAGACTATCATTGGTTTGGACGGTAGTTTTATACTGAACAAATTCATCCAGTGTATTTTTTCGATTTAGCAACGCTGCATATTCAGACGATTGCCTAGGAAGCAGTGTGAGCGCACTATCGTAATATACTTTTGCTTTTGAATAGTCAGCTTTCTTTTCAAAATACAACTTCCCTATTTCCAGATACGTATAAGGCACTTGCTCTTTGTTTACGCCCGCTGCCTGAATAGACTGGCTATAGTATTTGATCGCCTGATCGATCCGACCGCTACGGGCTTCGAGCAGACCCATTGTAAAATAGATCTTATCTTTCAGGTCGGTATTCTTACGGTCGTTCAGCATGTCGTTAAACGTTTCTGCTGATTGCGCTATTTTCTTTTGATCACCCGTCAAGCCATTACTTTGAATGGCATATAGGTTCGCATAAAAAGATAGATCATAAGTAGGTTGCGACTTTAATACCTGGCGGTAATGATCAACCGCTTTTGCTGGCTGACCTATCAGATCATAAAGCTGGCCGGCAATTAAGTGTAATCGGGCAGTCGCTTCATTCTTGTTCAGGGCCGGGAAGGTAGCCTCTAAAATACCAACGGCCGTTATATATTCACCCTGACGTTCATGAAGATAAGCTTTCGTTAAATAAAAATCCCGTGTATTATTCTTGTCCAACGGTTGTGTACGCAGGTATTCCGCTACGTTCAATGCGTTCGTAAAATCGCTCGCTTCAACGTAAGCCCGCATCAAACCCACTAACGCTGTGTGTTTGTCGTTTTCGTCGGTGCCCTTTGTATTGACGTATTTGAAGACCTCAATCGCATTCGGCAAATCCTGCTTTAGCAACCTCGCCCGGCCAATAAGAATATAGGCATTGTCGAGCCACTTACTGTTCTGATGGCGCTCAGGAATAAGGGATGCTTTTTTAATGGCATCATCTAACTGAGGCTTTACCGATTGAATGCGCATTGAATCAATTGGTAATAAAATGGGTAGTAGATGACTGTAGTTTTCCTGCCTGGTTTTAAACAGTGTCTGCTCGGCAAGATCAATCTGGTCACGGGCAATCACATACGCATTAAAATGTGCATTTAGATTGTGGTAGCCTTTGCTGATTGGTTTAGTGCTGTATTGAGAACAAGAAACCAGTCCGCCGGTCAGTGAAACAAGGACCGTAAGCAACAGGAACAGATGGTTACGTAAATTGCGGGACATTCGGAAATAACGCGTGGTCACTCGTACTAAAACGTTCAGAGCCGGTTTGACGATATGGAACGTAAGGCCAAATTAACGAATTTTGCCCCACATATTGCATTTTGCTTTCTAATTCTATGGAGAACGACCCTGAACAAGCCAATCAGAACGTCCCGAACAAGCCAGTTCGGAACAATGATCCCATCAAGAAGGCAACCGAAAAAAGTACGTCGTTTGTCCAGTTCAGTGGTATTGCCTTTCAGATGCTCGGCACGATTGGTTTAGGCGTGTGGGTAGGCATGAAGTTAGACCAATGGCAAAATAATCATCGGCCTATCTGGACTATTGTTTTGTCCTTAACGGCAATAGGAGCATCGCTTTATCTATTCATCCGCCAGCTTACGAAAAAATAAGTAATTAAAGCTGCTACTCTAACCTATTGATTTTTAAGGGGTCACTATTCCTTAAAGCCAGTACTTATGCTTCGTATATTCGTATTTACCATCATATTAACAATTGTATTTTTCATAGCCGAACAATATTTTGTTGCGCCCTGGATACACCCCAGCTGGAAGATGCTCTTAATCTTCTTTTTTAGTGTCTCATTTCTGACTCAACGGTTGGTAGAGACTGGTTTACAGGCCAATCGAGAACGATTGGTTCCACTCTACCTGGCCGCAACCGTCGCCCGGCTGATTCTGGGATTGGCCTTCATTGGTTTTTTTCTGTTTCAACACATTGACCATCGCCGAGTCTTTGTTTTGGACTTTCTTGTACTATATATATTCTATACAGGTTTTGAGATTTGGGGCGTTACTCGTAACTTGCGACGCGATTCGTAAAAAGGATCTGTCACATCATATGATGCGTTCTTCAATTAATAAGTTTTTGTTGATAACGGCTCTCATTTTGAGTTCGTTAGTTGGTGCACAGGCGCAGGAGCATACTCACGAAGGTGAAACGCCAGCTAAGCAGGAAGGCGAGGCACATGCTGAAAAGGGAAAATTTAATGTGGGCGATATGATCATGCACCACATTAAAGATGATCACGGTTGGGAGCTTGCACACGGCTTTACCATTCCGCTGCCCGTAATTCTTTACTCGAAAGATCGGGGACTTGAAGTGTTCGCGTCATCACGACTAGCTCACGAACAGGTTTACAACGGGTATAAGAATGAACACGGTAAAATTCACCGCGTTACGGAAGCCGGCGTTGTTGACCATGAAGCTAAGTTCTACAACTTTTCTATCACGAAGAACGTAGCGTCGCTGTTGTTAAGTGCCCTTATTATGTTGCTGCTGTTTCCGGCCGTTAGCCGCGGATATGCCAGAAACAAGGGCAAGGCACCATCAGGTATACAGTCGTTGCTGGAGCCAATAATCCTGTTCGTCCGCGACGAGATTGCCAAGCCGAGTATTGGCCCTAAATACACGAAGTTCCTGCCGTATTTATTAACCCTGTTCTTCTTCATTCTGGTCAATAACCTGCTGGGCTTATTGCCAGGCGCAGCCAATCTGACGGGGAATATTACAGTCACCCTGGTGCTGGCTGTTATTACGTTCCTGATTGTCACGTTCAGCGGGAATAAGCATTACTGGTTACACATTCTGAAACCAACGGGAGTTCCAATTGCCTTGCTTCCAATTATGGTTCCGGTTGAGATTGTAGGCGTTTTCATGAAGCCCTTATCGCTCATGATTCGATTATTCGCCAACATCACGGCTGGTCACATTATTATTTTGAGTTTGCTGGGCCTTATTTTCATGGCCAACCACATGGGTGGTATGACAACCAGTATCGCTATTAGCCCGGTTGTTCTGTTTTTTACCCTGTTTCTTAATCTAATCGAATTGCTGGTGGCCTTTCTTCAGGCGTTCATCTTCACTCTGCTCACGGCTATGTATATCGGTAGCGCAGTAGAAGATCATCATGAAGCTGATCACGGTATTGGCTACGAAGGTACTACGTCAGAATTAGGTTAATCGTTATCTATCAACTGAAGTTAATGAGTTGATGGTATTTAAGTTGCAATCTTTTGTTTCACTAATAAATCTGTTTGAGTTTTATGTTCGCAATGTTGTTTTCCCTGCTGTTAGAAGCGTCTGGTAGTGTTTCAGTTATGGGTGCCGCTATCGGCGCTGGCCTGGCCGCTATTGGTGCTGGTTTGGGTATTGGTAAAATTGGTGGTAGTGCTATGGAAGGTATTGCCCGTCAGCCAGAAGCGGCTGGTCGTATCCAGACTGCCATGCTGATCATCGCGGCTCTGATTGAGGCCGTTGCTCTGTTCGCAGCTGTTATTTGTCTGCTGGTCGCTACAGCGGCTTAAACAGACGCTAAGTTTGAGTAGGCTGGTTGCATTAGGTGCTGGCGTCACTACTCACCCGTTTCCCGGAAAACGCTCGCCCATTTGGGGTTGCCGATGGGCGAGCGTTTCCTAACAAAAGATTGATACGTATTCTATTAACACTGACTTCTCCATAATTCAAACTCATGGATTTACTTACTCCCGATCTTGGCTTATTATTCTGGCAGGTGGTGGTATTCCTCGGCCTGTTTCTGATTCTTCGCGCTTTTGCCTGGAAACCCATCACAGAAAGTCTGAACGAACGCGAAAATAACATTCAAAGTGCTCTTGATCTGGCCGAAAAGACTCGTCTGGAAATGACAGCGTTAAAGGCTGATAACGAAAAATTACTGGCTCAGGCGCGTTCTGAGCGTGAAGCTATTCTACGTGGAGCCAAAGAAACTGCCGATAAAATGCTGGCCGATTCGCGCGAAAAGGCTGAATCGGAAGGCAAACGCATTCTGGAGCAGGCTCGCGAGTCGATGCAGAACGAACGGCAGGCATTAGTCGCTCAGATGAAAAAAGAAGTCGTTACACTCTCACTGGATATTGCTGAGAAAGTTCTTCGAAAGGAACTTAGTGATAAATCCGCCCAGGAGAAACTGGTAACGGATCTGGTATCCAATTCACGCTTAAACTAACCGATTATGGCTGTTGCTACAGTTGCTGCTCGCTATGCTAAGTCGTTGTTAGACCTGGCGCAGGAAAAAGGCCTGACCGAGACAATGTATAAAGACATGGTATTCTTTAAAAATACAGTGGACCAAAGCCGTCCTCTGTTACTAATGTTAAAGAATCCAATAGTTCGTGCTGAGAAGAAAAACGCTGTTATAAAAGCAATTTTTAGCAGTCGGTTTAATCCAATGACGATGGCGTTTTTTCAGATCATTGCGAATAAAAACCGGGAAGGCATTATGGATTCCGTTGCGGCTGAATTCATCAATCAATATAATTCCCTGAGAAGTATCGAACGGGCAACCATTATTACTACGGTGCCGCTGACAGAGGCTTTACGTGAGAAATTTACGGCAATTGTTTTGCAAAAAACGGGCGGTAAAACTGTTGAGTTAGAGGAAAAAATAGATTCCAGGCTTATTGGTGGTTATGTGTTACGTCTGGGCGATCAACAGATTGATGGTTCTATTCGTAATCAATTAAACGAGCTACGCTTGAAATTTTTGAACTAGCACGTTGGATAGATACTATTCGACCGAATGGGCCGCTTTTTTTAGAGCGGCCTATTTTTTTTAGGCCATATTTTACCGATAAGCCAAGCTATTCCTTGATACGTATCATTCCGATGGGGCTGATTTATCAACTGCTGGCAACGTACTAAAGAAGCGTTTTAACTAATTTAAGGTGAGTGCTTTTAAAGTTTTCCCGCTCATAAAACCGGATCGTGTCAATACGTTTCTGATTGGTCGTTACTTCAATGTTCACGAAGCCTTCCTGATGAGCCAATGCTTCGAGGGCTGCTACTAATTTATGGCCAATTTGCTGATTACGAACGTCAGAGCGGACAAACAATTCCTGAATTTCGCCGACTTTACCACCGTGATGCAATAAGTATTGAACATGACAACTCACAAATCCAACAAGCTCACCCTCTTGTTCAGCCACTAAATAATGGATCAATGGATTGGCTAGATTAAGGAGGAAAACGCTTCTAAAAGCAATCAAATCTAGTGTTTCGTCTTCCAGTATACACAAAAAATCATAGATGGTCGGTAGATCGCCTGTAGTAGCGGCTCGTATCTGGAGGGTATCTGAAAAAGTAGATTGAGAGGCCACAGTGATTTAGAGGACGTAGGTTCTATTAACTAAGATGGAGCGTTCAAGTTCGTCATTTTCCGGGTTCACTTAAATTTGTATGCATAAAATCATTGTGTTTGCTATGCTTGGTTTAGGCTTTTCCTGTTCGAGCCGAAAATCTGCAACGGATGGCGAAAAAACTGATAATAGAGATTCTGTATCTCAATCTACCACTATGAATACGTATGATCAGGATCGGCAGTTTTTACGGCAGCACCATCCCGATTTAGTTGAATTAAAAAGTAGCAATACCCGAGCGCTGATTTGTCCAGCTTATCAGGGGCGGGTAATGACAAGCAGTGCCGACGGGCAGTCTAGCTATGGTTGGATCAATTATGACTTGATACGTTCCCGTAAAACGCTCCCGCACATGAATGCCTTTGGGGGAGAAGATCGCTTCTGGCTGGGACCAGAAGGTGGCCAATATGCGTTATTTTTTAAAAAAGGAGATCCTTTTGATGCAGAGCATTGGCAAACACCTGCCGCCATCGATTCGGAACCGTTCACAATTACCGATACTACCAATACAACTGCTACGTTTGCCCGTAGGGTATCGTTGACAAATTACGCGGGTACTCAGTTTGATATTGGTATTGAGCGGACAATTAAACTTTTATCCAGTTCCGAAATAAGTCATCAGCTAAACATGCCTGTCGATTCCCTCAACGTAGTTGGTATTCAGTCGGACAATACGATTACAAACCTCGGGAAACTACCTTGGACGGCACAAACCGGAATGCCATGTGTGTGGATTCTGGGAATGATGAACGCGTCGCCCGAAGCGACTATTATTATCCCTTTTCGGTCAGGGGAAGGGAAACCTATTAATGATACGTATTTTGGCAAAGTCCCGGCTGAGCGACTTCGTGTTGGCAAAACCGCTGCCTTTTTTAAGGCCGATGCAAAGTACCGTAGTAAAATAGGTGTGTCGCCTGCACGTGTCACAAACTGGATTGGTAGCTATGACCCCATGATCCAAACGTTAACGTTGGTGACCTATGACTTTAATCCGAACGACCGGGTATACGTTAATTCGGCCTGGGAACACCAAAAAGAACCCTATGCAGGTGATGTGATAAATGCGTACAACGACGGCCCTATGAAGCCCGGCCAGCCGCAGATGGGTCAATTTTATGAGTTGGAATCGTCGTCGCCAGCGGCTAACCTGGCTCCCGGTGCCAAACGCCAGCATCGACATACGACCTTTCATGTCCAGGGATCGGAACAAAGCTTAAATAAAATAGCGAAAAAGTTATTACTTACTGATCTTTCACAGTTATAATAAACGGCTTGATTGCGTACCCCGGCTTCCTGTTGGCTACGAGTCAAGTCCTAGAATTCCTGTAACACATCGGACTCAAATATGTGTTTGCCGGTTAGCTCCTGTTGCATGGTTAATAGCATCGCATTGGCGACTTTATCGGCATCAATACCTTTATATTTAGCCGGGATTAACGGGCTGAAAAGCCGCATGGCGCCCGACGCAATACGTTCAGTGAACCGATTTTCGGACCGGTCGCCGAAGAGGAGTGAAGGTCGAAAAATGAGTAGTGTAGGGTAATTCAATGCAGCTAAGTCACGCTCAACGTCGCCTTTAACTCGATTATAGAAAATAGAGGATGCTGGATTGGCACCCATTGCCGTAACGATGGCAAATTGCTGGGCACCGTTAGTCAACCCAAGCTGCCCAATCTCCATCGGATATTGGTAATCAACCTTACGAAAATTCTCTTTTGAACCCGCTTTTTTTATCGTTGTGCCAAGGCAACAGAATACGTCATCGGCCTGAGTGAGCAAGCCATTTGGATGATCAAAATCGAACTGAACTTCTTGTAAACGAGGATGCTGCCAGCTCAGTGACTTGCGAACTAATACTTTTACGTTGGAGTAGATCGGAGAGTCGACAAGACGATGGGTAAGCAAGTTGCCAATGAGACCAGAGGCACCGAGTACTAACGCAGTCTTATGAGCGGGAGTAATCATGGTAAAGAAGGATTTCTGCTAAATTAGTCACTTCGTTACCATAGGAAGACACTAAACCTTGAATTCTATTCTATGCGGGCTACTTTTTCTCATTACGCAGGGACGTTTATCGTTCTTATGGCTGCGTTATTGATTGCATTTCGTGGCCATGAAGACGATTTTATTAAACGGTTGGTCGATCAGTTTAGGGCTTATAATCGAGAACGACCTACCGAAAAAGTGTACGTACATACGGACCGTGATGCGTATCTGATTGGTGAAACGGTCTGGTTAAAAGGCTATGTTTTTAATGGGCTTACGCATGAAGCCGATACGGTAAGCCGAGTGTTGTACATAGATTTAGTAGATCCCGTTGCCAAAAGAGTGCGATTACGGGAGCAACTCCGGGCGACATTGAGTTATGCGCCCGGCCAGCTCCTTTTGCCCGATTCATTACCCGCCGGAACGTATCAGCTTCGAGCTTATACGAACTTCATGCGCAACTATCCTGATGCTTATTTCTTCTCTAAAACGCTAACTATTTTACCTTCGGATGAGAAAAGTGCTGCCGGTAGCACTACACTCCGGCAGAATGGTCAACCTGATGTGCAGTTTTTGCCGGAAGGGGGACAATTGATCGCCGGAATTGAGAATCGCGTTGCCTTTAAGGCCGTTAATGCGTCGGGGCGGAGCGTAGCTGTAGAAGGGTTTATCCTGGATGCAAAAAAAGATACGGTTATTGGGTTTTCCAGTACGTTCCTGGGAATGGGTTATCTTACATTCAAGCCCGAAGCGGGACAATTCTATACAGCGTTTGTTCAGTTTAATGATGGTACCCGAAGCGCCTATCCACTACCACCCACGAAGGCGCAGGGCGTAGTGATGCAGGTTGATAACTTGAGCCATAAAGACAACATCAAGGTGTATCTGCGCCATAATAAAAACACGGCTGATACAACTGCTAAAATGACGCTGGTAGCCCAAACACGCGGCCAGATTGTGCAGGTAGCTATTATTCCCTTGTCTAAAAAGGCGTCCTTAATCCAATTACCCAGGGCGCAATTTCCTGAAGGTATCGCGCAACTTACTTTATTTGATGAAACGCATATTCCTGTTGGCGAACGACTTGTCTTTGTTGATAAAAGTGAGCAGATCAACATTGGCTTAGTGACCAGCAAAACGAGTTACAAAAATCGGGAACAGGTTGATCTGACAATTAAGACAACCGATGCCAGTGGTAAACCCGTTGCGGCTAATCTTTCGGTGGCAATTGTAGACGATCGGCTTGCTCCCGAAGCTGATTCCAACGGAGCAACCATAGTATCGCACCTGTTACTGGCTTCCGATTTAACGGGTGCGATTGAGCAGCCAGATTATTACTTTAATCCAGTTTATAAAGATCGCTGGATGCAACTTGACCTGTTGCTGATGACGCAGGGATGGCGACGATTTGCCTGGACCGACGTACTGTCCGGAACGATTCCACCCATCAAATACCCAATTGAACGGGGACTGTCGCTGACAGGACGGGTTGTTCGACCGAATCAGAAAGATATTGGTGGCAAAGTGAACTTAACATTCATGATGCTCAACCGTGACAGTACAAGAAGTTTTCTATCGGGCCAAACGGATGAAGCGGGTTATTATGGCGCCTACGACCTTGATTTTACCGATACCACGTCTTTACTGATCAATGGCATAAAGGGTAGTGCCAATCGTAACCTGGTCATAACCCTCGATCAGTTGCTTATGCCAACGGTGACAATTACTCGCGTACCTTATAATCCACTCGAATTTCGACGCGATGAACTGGCCGAGTTCATGAAACGAGCCAAAGAATACCAGGAAATCGAGCGACAGATTCGATGCAACGGTGAGGTATTACTGCAATCAGTAACGGTGAAGGCTAAAAAATATAAGGAGCCTGACTCGCGAACTATTTATGGTACTCCCGATGCATCGGTTAAGTTTGACCAACTGAATACATCCGGGCGGCAAACGATTCTGGACGTGATTCAGGGCCGTATTGCGGGTGTTCAGGTGACCGGTTCAGGCTTTAATGCACAGGTGCAGATACGTGGTGCCGCTAATTTCAGTGGGCCCATCGCACCCCTGTTTCTATTGGATGGCATGCCTATGGACTTGCAGGCGATCCTGGGAATTTCAGTACAGGACGTTGATCGGGTCGATGTACTAAAAGGCGCATCTGCTGCTATTTATGGCTCACGAGGGAGTGGCGGGGTTATTTCAATTCTGACCAAACGGGGAGGGGCTAATTATGATTTCACAAAAGAAGTTGCGCCTGGTATGTTGGTGGCTAAACTACCGGGCTATGCTCCAGTACGTGAGTTTTACGCACCACGCTATGATGTCAAAAAGCCAGAGCATACCGGAACGCCGGACCGTCGCCCCGACTTCCGCACTACGTTATTTTGGGCGCCTATGATTCAAACCAGTGCCGACGGCCAGGCAACGGTATCCTTTTTTACGTCCGATGCTAACACTACTCTTCGACTACGGGCCGAGGGCACAACCACGGGCGGCATGCCCGGCGTAGGACGGGGAATAGTGCGGGTAGAATAATCTCATCACCGGGTTAAAACCCGGTGATGAGATTATTTCCCTTTCATCTCGGCCTGTTTTGTCAATTCAGCCCGTTGGTCGTCACGTAGCGTTGGGTATTTAATGCCAAGTTGTTCCAGGTACGTCTTGTACTTCGTTGGATCGTAATAAAACTTCTCCAGCTTGGGCTTGAATTCGGCCATTATCTTCTTGTTCAGGTAAACCGCCGGAAGTTCTTTCTTCGAAATCAAGGGGGTGTATTTTGTGTCTTTCGTTTGCTCGTCGTTAAAATACGCCTTTGCTTCATGAATTATTTCGGGTTTTAACAGCATGTCCAGCAACGTCATGGCTTCGACTTTTGCACCCGCCACAACACCTTTGTGAGCGATGGGCGTGGCCATCGAAATCGCATCCGACCAGTGGTGACCCGGCAAGCCCGGAATGTTTGAGGGATAGAGCAGCACAACCGTTGGCACGACCCACGATATGTCGGATATATCGTCGGAACCGCCGGTCAGCGGCACCATGGATTGCCCACCCATCATAACCGTGGGAGCCGTCGGAACAGGGGTGCCAATGGTATCTAATTTTATGGCTAGCCCTTCTCGTTTAGGCGATTGTAGTTCTTTCTGGGTAGCCTTCGCCAGCATCTGATCTTCAGTAGACCAGGTGGGCAAGCCAATTTGCTTGATGTTGTCGTACATCACCGAAGCTATCGGTTTGTTAAAATGGCCCGGCCAGGCCGATCCCAGAATTTCGTACGTGAATTTTGTGTCGGTCATTAAAGCTGCTCCTTCGGCTACCTTAATGCCGGTTTCAAAGAGTTTTACGATTTTGGGATACGACCGTTCCCGGAAGTAATACCAAACCGACGCTTTCGAGGGGACTACGTTCGGTTGGTCGCCCCCGTCCGAAACCACATAGTGCGAGCGTTGGGTTAATTCGAGATGTTCGCGCCGGTAATTCCAGCCGACATTCATTAACTCAACGGCATCGAGCGCACTACGTCCGCGCCAGGGGGCGGCTGCTGCGTGAGCGGCCTGGCCTTCAAACGAGAACTTGGCCGAGATCATACCATTGTAACCCGCATCGCCATAGGAGACACTGAGATTATCGGCTACGTGAGTGAAAATACAGGCGTCCACATCTTTGAAATAGCCATCCCGAACGTAAAACGCCTTAGTGCCAAGCAGCTCTTCAGCTACGCCCGGCCAGAGCATCAACGTACCGGATAACTTATTTTTCTCCATAAGCTGTTTTACGGATAGAGCCGCCACAATGTTAAGTGCCTGCCCTGAATTGTGGCCTTCACCGTGGCCCGGAGCGCCTTCTACGATCGGGTCTTTATAGGCCACACCGGGTTTCTGACTGGCTTTAGGAATGCAGTCTATATCGGAGCCAATGGCAATGACAGGCTTCCCTGATCCCCACGTAGCAATCCAGGCGGTAGGCACTCCGGCAATGCCTTTCTGGATAGTAAAGCCTTCTTTCTCCAGTAACGTAGTCAAGTATTTAAACGACTCTTCCTCCTGGAAACCAAGTTCAGCAAAACTAAACAGCATATCATTGATCTGTTGCGCCTGATCTTTCCGTTGCTCCACGGCCTTGATGGCTTCCTGCTTCAACTGATCAAGCTTACCTGACTGTTTTTTTGCAGACTTTGCCTCTTTGCCCTGCGCTAATAATAAAGCAGGCATAAGAAATAATATAAGGAGAAGATATGTGTAGTATTTCATGGAAAATATGAAATTTAATTCTGATATACTGGTTTTAACCGGTATAAATATATCGTATAATCTGAATAACTTATAATAAATAAAAAGAGAGCCAGAACCAATTTATGGTCTGACTCTCTTTTTTGATAATACCTACCAGGGTTGTTGCTACGTTGTCGTCATGATTTTCATGTTGATTGGATCCCAGCTATATGGTTTTTTCTGGAAATAGCTCAGGTTCCCACACTGCGTCGGCCCGCAGGCACGCAGACCGAACGTAGCATCTTCTACGTTTGGCGTGTTCTGACGGATCGAACTGAAGAAATTGACAAAGTGCTCATACCGGTCGCCTTTGTACTCTTTTGGAAACGAATATTTAAACTCCTTTGGACCATCGAGTTCAGGATGTGGTGGATACAGTTTGTTGTATTCTGCAATGAATAATTCCTTCTGGTCTTTTGGGAAATTGTCAATCGACATGCCCGGTGCTTTCGGAAATTTATTCCGATGTACGGTCAGGCTATCAAAGCCGAGCGACAGGTCGCCTTCTGTACCTACAATCCGCACCAGATAATTGCCACCGCCACCATCAACAAAGTTAGACCGGGTTGTCAGGTTAAACTCCGGGTGCTCGGCTGTTTTCGGATAATCGTAGATACTGAGTTGAATATCAGGAACATCACGGCCATCTTTCCAATAGCGGGTACCGCCGGTTGAATACACACGCGTCGGTCCTTTTGAGCCGGTAATGCAGTGAAGCGATGTAAGCAGGTGAACATATAGATCACCGGCGATGCCGGTTCCATAATCCCGGTAATTCCGCCACCGGAAAAAGCGGAGTGGGTCCCAGGGGCGTTTGGGTGCACTGCCCAGATACGTATCCCAGTCGACCGTTTGCGGAGAAGCATCGGGTGGAATCGAATATTGCCAGGCGCCCATCGCACTATGGCGGTCGTAGATGGCTTCGGCAAAGACAAGCTCGCCAATGTCGCCTGCTTTCAGCAGTTCACGCGCTTTGGCAATCAGAAGCGAGCTGGCAAACTGGCTACCTACCTGAAAAACTTTGCCGGTTTCTTTGGCTACTTTAATAAGCGTATGACCATCTTCAACTTTCTGAACCATAGGCTTTTCGCAGTATACGTGCTTGCCTTTGTGCATCGCATCCGACGAAATTTTTTCGTGCCAGTGGTCGGTCGTGCCGTTGATAATCGCGTCGACATCGGAGCGCTCCAGAATCTCCCGATAATCTTTCGTAACCGGAAGCTGATCGCCCCAAAGCTCTTTAGCCCGACGTAGCCGTCCGTCATACAAATCGCAGGCAGCTACCATTTCAACACCATTGACCATCAGTGCCGTTTGTGTATCACCGATACCCATGCCGCCCGTACCAATCAGGGCGATACGTACCTTATCGTTGGCGGCCGTGCTGCTGTGGCTTTTAACCAGATTCAGGTATTGGGGCAGAGGAGAACTGGTTTCGGCAAGTGCCGCTGGCGCTGCGGCAGCGGCTGTACCGGCAATGCCAAGCGTCTTCAGAAACGTCCGCCGGGAATTTGTGGCGTTGTTCTCCGACGAACCCGCCTGTTTGTTGTCGTTCATGGAAAGAGTTTAATTGGGAATTGGGAAAATCCAGCTAAAAATAAGCTAAAATTCAGAGAAATGAGGTGCTATATACCCTAGAAATACTTGGGTTATCTGGTAATCAAACTTTTGACAAAGTTCCAAACTTTGTCAAAGGGTAAGGAGCTTTATAGTTTTGTGGGTTTAATACCAACGACATTAATTCCATGTTGAGTAAGCGTTTCAATTTTGTTAATATTATTGGTCAGCATACGTACTGATTTAACGCCAATTTCGTGCAGGATGTCAGCGGCTTGTGTGTAATCTCTCGCATCCCGCTTAAAGCCCACGGCTTCGTAAGCTTCGGCTTGTGCTACACCCTTCCGTTTATATTCAACGCTTTTTAAGAGAGCGAAATGACCATTGCCTTTGCCCTCCTGCTCTAACCAGATAATAATTCCTTTGCCTGCCTCCTGAATGAGCTGTTGAGAAATTTCCATTTGTTCCCGGCAATCGCACTCGATGCTGTTGAAGTGATGGCCAAAAATGCAGGAAGAATGCACGCGGCATAGTACATCTTCTTCTCCGGCCACATCGCCCATAATTAAGGCAAACGATTCTTTTTGCCCATTGTAAAAGAGAATTTCATGGTACTCTCCAAATTTAGTTTTGAGGTTTCCCTCAGCCATTTTAACGATCATAGTACGTTATTTTTTAGTAGTGAAGGCTGATTGTTGGACGTAGCGCACAAACCAACACGAATATAATTTACCCTGAACGTGATTCCCATGTCCACTTTTCGAGCGGTAGGTCAGGTTTCGCGAAATGGCTAAGGTAAATTCCTGACGATCTTACTTTTTGTTCCTGAAAGTTGGTTGAACCCGTAAACCCAAACCTATGAAAACGAAATCTATTTTGCTGGCTGGTTGGCTAGTTATAATACTTGCGTCAGCCGTAGCTCAAACGACGAATTATCCGACCATTGGGCAGGTGGTTCGGGCCGACCCGCGACTGGATAAACTTATTCCCAGGGATGCCAAAATCGAAGTTCTGGCCAGCGGATTTACCTGGTCCGAAGGACCAATCTGGATTAAGTCGGGTAACTATTTACTTTTCTCCGACGTACCGGAAAACACAATTTTCAAGTGGACGGAAAAAGAAGGCGCCAAGCCGTTTTTGACACCATCAGGCTATACCGGCCTGGGTGAATATGGGGGTGAACGCGGCTCCAATGGCCTGACGATCGACACGAAGGGGCGGCTTATTTCCTGCGAGCATGGCGACAAGCGCGTAACCGCCATGCCTCTGGACGGCAGTGGTGGTAAGCGCACCCTGGCCGATAACTACAATGGCAAGCGTTTTTGTAGCCCAAACGACGTAGTGGCCCATTCGAATGGCAGCTATTACTTCACCGATCCGCCGTATGGGATGCGGAAGGGTGAAAATGACCCAGATCGCGAAACAGACGGCTATGGAGTATATCGCATTGCCCCCGAACGTAACGGAATCCCTGGACAAGTATCGATCGTTGTGAGTGACCTGACCCGACCCAATGGCGTAGCCCTCTCGCCCGATGAGAAAATACTTTATGTCGCCCAATCGGACCCGAAGAATCCGGTCATAATGGCCTATCCCCTGCAGGCCGACGGATCAGTAGGAAAGGGACGTATCGTATTTGGACCCGATGCCATGAAGAAGCAGGGATTTGAGGGAGGTTTTGACGGCATGAAGACTGACCGTGACGGTAATTTATGGGTAACCGGTGCCAATGGTGTACTGGTCTTAACGGCCGCCGGGGAGTTTCTTGGCCATATCAAAGTTGGTAATTCGACGGCCAACTGTGCCTGGGGCGACGATGGCTCTACACTTTACATCACCGCCGACATGTATCTCTGCCGAATCAGGACAACGGCTAAAGGATGGTGATATTTAAGGATGAATTATGAATGATAAATGATATGCGAATAGGATAAAACAGATACGAACTATCATCCATAATTTATCATTCATAATTCATCACTACTACGTTAGTTCGTCGTTATTAGACTAACTTTGTAGAGAGTGCATCGCTTGAATTTAAGGAATTTATTCTCATGTTGGAGAATCGTAAGTGGGTCATTATCGGAGTTTTCTGCATAGTTGGCCTTTTGTATCTGGCCCGGTTGTTCTATTTACAGGTACTGGATGATACCTATTCATTAGGAGCATCGAAGAACTCGATTAAGCGGGTAATTGAAATTCCGTATCGCGGTCAGATATACGATCGGAACAACAAACTTCTCGTTGACAACACGCCTGTTTACGACCTATACGTAACACCCAAACAGGCCCGAATTTCGGATACGCTGGCGTTCTGCCGGTTGATGAACCTGACTAAATCCGACTTTGATAGCATCATGGGTCTGGCTAAAAACTATTCGTTAGTGAAGCCATCGCTGTTCATGCGCCGACTATCGAAAGAGGATTTTGCCCGGATTCAGGATGCGCTGGTCGACTTCCGGGGTTTCAAGCCGATGATCAGTTCGGTACGTTCATATCCCGGTCATACGCTGGCCAATGCGTTAGGTTATATTAGTGAAATCAGCCGTAAAAAACTCGATGATCAGGAATACCCTTACTACCGACAGGGCGATTATATAGGACAGAACGGACTGGAAGAGCAATACGAAGAACAATTGCGGGGTCGGCGGGGCGTCAAATTTATCATGCAGAACGTACACGGTGTCAATAAGGGGTCGTGGAAGGATGGTGCTTTCGATACGTTGGCCGTTGCCGGTAAAAATCTCATAACAGGTATCGACTCTGATTTACAGCGGTTTGCGGATAGCCTGATGCAACACAAAGTAGGCGCCATTGTCGCCGTTGATCCTGCTACGGGCGAAATCCTGGCATCCGTGTCAGCGCCAACGTACGATCCGAGTCTGCTATCGACCCGCGTCTTCTCTAAAAATTATCGGGAGTTAATAAAAAATCCTTACAAGCCGCTCATTAACCGGCCCATCATGGCGAGCTATCGGCCCGGCTCGACCTTTAAACTGATTCAGGCCCTGGTCGCGCAACAGGATGGTACGTTACTGCCGCAAACAGTATACGGCCACACAGGTTCGCCCATGCGGTGTCACTGCCGGGGGGGGAATGATCTGCGCGGGGCAATTGGTAATTCCTGCAACCCGTATTTCTACCAGGTATTTCGAAAAATGCTGTACAACAACGCCGAAAAAAATACTTTCAAGGCATCGGCGGTGGGATTAGCAAAGTGGCACGAGCGGGTTGAAAAATTTGGCATCGGACAGCGGCTTGGCGTCGATCTGCCGAGTGAATTACGCGGTAATTTGCCCGACGTACCGTATTACGACAAGATGTATCACGGCGCAAATCGCTGGAAATTTTCCTATGTCTCTTCGCTCAGTATCGGCGAGGGTGAGCTGCTGATCAGTCCCTTAAAACTGGTCAATCTGGCAGCTTCTATCGCCAATCGTGGGTGGTTCATTACACCTCACTACATAAAAGGTTTCGGTAAGGCAGGGGAGAACGTCCCGGCAGAATACCTGGAACGGCACGACACTGGTGTTGAGCGTCAATATTTCCTGCCGGTTATCGACGGAATGCGTCGGGCCGTAATAAGCGGTAGTGCAAAGTCGGCTAATATTTATGGCATTGACATGTGCGGCAAAACCGGTACGTCGCAGAACGCTAAGTACGGGCATAAATTTGATCACTCTATTTTTGTTGGCTTCGCGCCCATGAACGACCCCAAAATTGCCGTCGTCGCGTTCGTTGAAAATGCCGGGTGGGGTGGCGATGTGGCCGCACCAATTGCCGCTTTAGTTGCCGAGCGTTTTATCAAAGGAAAAACGGAGTCCAAACATTTAGCCGCCCGGCTTATGGCGGCCAGCTATCTGCCGCCAATTGCTGGCGTACCAGCCCCTCGAAAGGCCGTGCCGATGAAAAAAGATACAACTCGCTACCTGGATACCACAAGAATACCAACGCCTAAGGCAATCGCGCCTAAACCACTTATGACCGCTAACCAACGCCAGAGCACTCCAGTGGCGGGTGCAGGCGGTATTTAATCTTCGTTTATCCGATTTTGACATCTAGTAACAATGGCGCGCCGTAACGACCCTTTTGCGCAACCAATCGACTGGCTCACGCTTTTATTATACCTCGGCTGTGTAACCATAGGCTGGTTGAATGTCTACGCGGCTGTATATAGTCCTGAGGACCAAACCAGCCTCTTCGACATGTCGACCAATGCCGGGAAGCAGTTGATGTGGATTGGCACGACAGCCATTCTGATTATCTGTATTCTTGTCGTCAACCATACGTTTTTCGATACGTTTGCTTTTGTCTTCTACGGTGTCATGATTGCCATGCTGCTACTCGTGCTGGTAGCTGGTGCAAACATCAATGGATCGCGGTCGTGGATTAAATTTGGCGGGTTTCAGCTTCAGCCCGCAGAGTTTGCGAAAATGGCGACGGCCCTGGCCTTAGCCAAGTATCTGGACATACCTGGCGTTAGCCTGAATAAGCAAAAGGACCTGCTCTACATTGGAGCTATCATTGTGCTGCCCTGTATTCTGATTCTGGCCTCCAACGAAACGGGCTCTACACTGGTGTTTGCCTCGTTTGTGATCATGCTTTATCGCGAGGGGCTACCCGGCTGGATTCCGGCCGTTGGCATTGCAGCCGTCGCTTTATTGATTCTGGCGTTGGTATTTTCCAAGCTGTATATCTTTATTGGTATTGTGGTTCTTATCGGTGTCGTTATCCTGCTTATGCCCCGGTATAATCGTACGATAAACAACTTGCTGTCGATGGGGATCGTTGCTATTGTGATGATGGTGTATGTGGCAGGAGTCGATTTTTTTGTGAACGATGTCCTGCAAAAACACCAGCGCAATCGTATCAAAGTACTCGTTGACCCAACTATTGATCCGCTGGGTGTTGGCTGGAACGTAACGCAGGCTAAAATCGCGATCGGTTCAGGACGGTTATATGGAAAAGGGTTTCTGGAAGGAACACAAACCAAACTCGACTTCGTGCCCGAGCAAAGTACCGACTTTATCTTTTGCACCATCGGAGAAGAGCATGGCTTTCTGGGCAGTTTCGTGATCATTGCCCTCTTTATCGGACTGCTTACCCGTATTGTCATTCTGGCCGAGAAGCAACGTACCAAATTTGCGCGGGTGTATGGCTATTGCGTGGCGGGAATTATATTTTTCCACCTCATGATCAACATCGGTATGACCATCGGCTTAATGCCTGTTATTGGTATTCCGTTGCCGTTCTTTAGCTACGGTGGCTCATCGCTTTGGTCATTTTCGATTCTCCTGTTCATCTTCCTCAAACTCGACTCCCGCCGATCATCCCTGATGCGCAGGTAGATTTGTATTCAAGTTTGAGCAACTACTTTCAACGATAAAGGCATGCCACGGCTCCAAACCGTGGCATGCCTTTATCGTTGAAAGTAGTTGCTCAGGTAGTACTTGGTAATAATGAGCGATAAGTTAAGTAATAGCTATCTCTTACGTTAGTCTTTCGACTGAATAACCCGATAGTCTTTGTAATTCTTTTCTATGATCGCGTCCTTGAAGAGCTTAAAATATTCCTTGCCTTTCTGGGCGCCATACTCTTTCGTCAGAAGTGATTCAATGCCGTAATCAGCGCCTTTGACGACCGGGTCCATAATAAACAGATAGGCGTATGAGCCATCGGCTTCTGGCTTCGTGGGATGCATGACCCGTGTCTGTTTAAATATCTTCTGATCAGCCGCCGATAAATTCTTTGCACCAGGCCAGAAAATTTCATGGATAAATCGCTCGTACTGAGCGCGCTTGCTAGCCTTAACCGGATACGAAATCACCCAAACGCTCTCATTCTGCTTGGCAGCAGTGTGGACGGTTTGACTTAGACCTGATGTGCCTATTAAGGCAAGTAAGAAACAAGTATACACTGTGCGTAAATAATCAGATACCATAGGATGAGCGTTGTAAATTAAGCCTGTTAAAATCAGTACGTAAACATCCGGTCGCTATCAGCAGCGAGCCTGACTAAAACGGTAGGCATGGCGAATTCGGCGGGCTTTCCCGTAATGTCAGCATCTGTTACGTTACGCGCTTTCGAAGACATGCCGGACAGATAGAACGTACCGCCTGCCTTCGCAATAGCCTCATAATGCTCCCTCAGTTTGCCCGTCCCCAACCCGACTACCTTATCCATTTCGGTGTCTTTGAGCAAGGTAACAGCATCGCCCGCCAGAAAGAGCGAGACAGTATGTCCTTCATCGAGAGCCGTTTTTGCTACCAGGAAGCCCAAAGCCGCTTTTGTAGCGTTTTCCGGACCACACGTAATGTGAATAAGGAACTTCATCTTTTTCGTGTTCGCAGTAGAAACATTGGTTTTGGATGTCTGTGCATACGTTGTAACAAACATGAAAAAGTACCCAAGAACGATCAGTAAATGTCTTTTGCCTATCATACTATGTTGCCAGGCTGTTATACGTCGTGAATCAGGGGCTTTATCTGTTCAGCCATCTCAGGTGTGACTGTTACCTGATGAACCTCCCGGGCATGTTGGGCGGCTATTTGTAACACGTCAGATTCACTTTCAGCCTTAACAACAGCAGGGCAGTCGAAGCCTAGGTCTTTGCAGTGTAGTTCTTTCATGGCAATAAAGTTTTTAGTGAATGATTTTTGAATTGCTCGTAAATGTGAGAAATTATTCACTGGTGATGAATGGGTATTTTTACCGATTTATTTAATGGTAACTTTTTTGGATAACTAGTTAATAATTAGGCCTGATCAGATGAATAAATGAATACTACTTCAGATCGTATGATCCGTAATTATGCTGTAGATTTTTTTAGTAAAAAGGGCGTTCAGACGGAGCAACGGTTCTCCATCTGGACGCCCTTGAAATTCGTGCTTTCTTAATCAGTAATTAGTCCTTCTGCGTTGTAAATCTCGCCTAACTTACCCCCTGCGCTTCAACTACGGCGATGGCTACCATATTGACAATTTCCCGCTCGGAAGAGCCGAGTTGCAGTACGTAAACGGGCTTCCGCATACCCAACAAAATTGGGCCAATCGCGTCGAAACCAACCGAGCGTGGTCCGGCGGCTTCCCGCATCAGGTTATAGGCAATATTAGCGGCCGATAGGTTTGGAAAAATGAGCGTGTTAGCGCCTTCGTCTACCAACTTGCTAAGGGGATAATTCTGACGTAATAAGTCTACATTGAAGGCTAAATGTGCCTGCATCGAGCCATCTACGACCATCTCGGGGTGTTTTTTTTGAAGGATTTCAGTGGCCTGCTGCATTTTGTCGGCGTCGTCACCTTTGGCGCTGCCAAAATTGGAATAGGTTACCAAGGCGATACGTGGCTTAATATTAAATCGCTCAACCGTTCGTGCCGTCAGTTCGGTAATCTCGACAATCTCTTCAGCGGTGGGGTTCATGTTGACTGTTGTGTCGGAGAAGAATAAGGGGCCCCGGTTGGTCAGCAAAATGTACATTCCAGCCACTTTCTGGACGCCCGGCTCTTTGCCAATAACCTGCAAGGCCGGTCGGATGGTATCCGGATAGTTTTGGGTTAACCCCGAAATTAGCGCGTCGGCCTGACCGGTTTCGACCATCATAGCGCCAAAGTAATTGCGCTGGAGCATTCGTTTTCGGGCTTCAATAGCGCTCACGCCTTTACGATGCCGGTTTTTATAAAATAAATCGCCAAACTGATCGACCAGCGTATGCTGCTCCGGCGAACGCGGATCAATGATAGCAATATCGGCCAGATCCAGGTTGTTCTGAGTAATCATGTCCTGAATCATGGCTGTTTCACCCAGCAAAATGGGTTGTGCAATCCCCTCATCTTTAACCTGTTGAGCTACCTTAAGAACTTTCAGATTTTCGGCATCGGCAAACACGACTCGTTTCGGATTCGTTCTGGCCTTGTTGTTGATCACTCTCGAAATACGGGTATCCTGCCCTAGCCGCCGGGCCAGTTGACTTTCGTAGGCATCCCAATCGGTGATTGGCTGCTTCGCTACCCCCGATTCCATCGCGGCTTTTGCCACGGCTGGGGCTACGGTTACCAATAAACGGGGATCAACGGGTTTAGGAATGATGTAGCCACGACCAAACATCAGATTGTCTGTTCCGTAAGCCATATTGACCAGATCAGGAACGGGTTTCTTCGCCATGTCGGCCAGGGCTTTTACGGCTGCCAGCTTCATCGCTTCATTAATTTCGGTAGCGCGTACGTCGAGCGCTCCCCGAAAAATATATGGGAAACCCAGCACGTTGTTGACCTGATTCGGGTAATCAGAGCGACCCGTTGCCATGATGATGTCAGGGCGGGCTGCAATGGCGTCTTCGTAGCTGATTTCGGGCGTGGGGTTGGCCATCGCAAACACAATCGGATTTTCAGCCATCGACCGTACCATATCCTGACTCACCGTATTGCCTTTCGACAAACCGACGAATACATCGGCACCAACGAATGCTTCTTCGAGCGTATGCAGGTCGCGGGACGTAGCGAACAGACGTTTACGCTCATCAAGATCGGTGCGGTCAGCGCGAATAACGCCTTTGCTGTCACACATCACTACGTTGTCGACGTTGGCTCCCAGAGACACATACAATTTCGTACACGAAATGGCTGATGCCCCTGCACCATTTATTAAAATTTTTGCTTGCTGAATGGTCTTGCCAACGATTTCGAGTGCGTTCAGCAGGGCAGCGGCTGATATAATGGCCGTACCATGCTGGTCATCATGCATGATTGGAATATTCAGTTCGGCTTTTAGCCGCTCCTCAATCTCGAAGCATTCCGGCGCTTTGATGTCTTCCAGATTTACGCCCCCAAATGTCGGCTGTAGAATTTTTACCATTCTGACAAACTCATCGACGTTTTTGGTATCTAGCTCAATATCAAACACATCAATATCGGCGTAAATCTTAAATAGCAAGCCTTTGCCTTCCATAACAGGCTTGCTGGCTTCGGGGCCAATGTCACCTAGCCCCAGCACGGCCGTCCCGTTACTAATCACGGCGACTAAATTACCTTTGGCCGTATATTTATAAACGTCTTCTCGATTTTCGGCAATGGCTAAACAGGGCTCGGCTACGCCCGGCGAATACGCCAGTGATAAATCGGCCTGCGTACTATAATCTTTGGTGGGAATAACTTCGAGTTTGCCCGGACGCCCTTTGGCATGATACTCAAGGGCGTCTTCGCGTCGTATCTTTTGTTGCATAAATTGATGTTGTAATTACATTTTTCCGCTGGCAATTTAGGTAGAGTTCCTTAATAACCGTAAGATAATTACCCGCTCAATTTATAGTAAAAAATAATGGCTGACGCGATTCAAAATGCGCGCCAGCCAATAGTTTATGATTCAATGAATAATTCTGATTGATCACTACGTAATAGTAATCAGTTACCTCTCAGTTATTTATCTAATAAGAAAGTGAATCATACTAAGCTGTTTTGACCAGATCAACTAGTGTTTCGATCCAGACCGGGCTGTCGTTTAGACTTTCGACCAATTGCCAATGTTTTCCACCAGCCTGCTCAAAGAGTTCCTTATATTCTACGCCCACTTCAATCGTCGTTTCCAGACAATCAGCGACGAATGCGGGCGAAAATGCCAACACGCTCATGATGCCTTTAGCCGGGAATCCCTTGATGACCTCGTCGGTGTAGGGTTTAATCCATGGGTCGCTGCCAAGCCGCGATTGAAACGAGGTTGTGTATTTTCCTTCCGGAATGCCTAAGGCTTCGACCAGCAGGCGTGTCGTTTCAAAGCATTGTGCCCGATAGCAATGTTGATTCAGCGCATTGAACGTATTGCAACACTCCCCAAACTGGCAGACTGTTTTCGTTACGTCACCTTTACGAATCTGTCTTTCGGGCAATCCGTGGTAGCTGAACAGAAAGTGGTCGTAATCATAAGCCGCCATGTATTTGCGGGCAATCTGTGCAAATCCTTCGATGAATTTCGGGTGCTCCAGAAAACGATTGACAAACCGAATGGCCGGAATTACGTTCCAATCTTTAACGATATCCATCACTTTCGCATACACCGACCCGGTAGACGCTGATGCATATTGCGGAAAAAACGGCACGACAACAATGGTAGTCAGTCCCAGTTGCTGAAATTCGTTCAAACCCGCATCAATGCTCGGACTTTGGTAGCGCATCGCTAATTTCACTACGTAGTCATCGCCCAGCTCTTTTTGCAATTCTTTCTCAACGACTTGTCCATAGTACTTTAAGGGCGAACCTGTTTCGGTCCAGAGTTGCTTATAAATCTTTGCTGATTTGGGGGCGCGAAACGGGGCGATAATGCCATTGACGAGTAGTGAACGCTGAACGAGCGGAATATCGATAACCCGCTCATCCATCAAAAACTCACGCAGGTATTTGCGTACGTCGGGTACCGATGGGCTATCGGGGGTGCCAAGGTTGACAATTAAAACGCCCGTTTTACCAACTACTTTCTTTTGGACAACGGGGGATTGTAAAACAGCTACTTCCATGAAGGAGAAAACAGTGATGTTAACGAGTTAGTTTGTTACGGTTTTAGTGTTTGCAATGTTGAGCGCCCGGTTTTAAGTCCACTGCTTTCGTAGGCAGAAAACCATACCCTCACTTTGCCTGCGGATATCGGCTCAAGTCTGTTCGGGTGAAATCGCTGAAAACTTCACCTGGTAAACCTGTAAAGACCATAATATCGGTTAAGTCACGTCCACCCCGGCCACTGGAGAGCAGAATACCGCCATGTTGCTGATAATCGTCCCAGGGCAACGTGAAAAGAGGAGACTGGTCGGTGACTTTGGGATAACGAGCCCACTGCGTTACCAGTCGTGACTTCTTGTCTACCCATATTTTATATTTATTACCGGGCATGCTGCTGCCGCTTTTGAATGTCATCTGGAGCACATCGGCGGGTTTGCCTACTTGCGTAACTTCATCACCCAGGTATTTAAGTGTCACGCCCGGTTCTTTAAGTCTGAAGGGCATCAGAAGCCAGTATGAGTCATTAATCCAGTTTTGCTTACCTTGTTTAACGTATTTAGCTACTGAATCCGGATCGGTCAGTTCATCACCGTTACGGAAAACACGCCCTTTATCATTGTTGATATTCAGCAGGATTGTCTGGTCATCGTGAAGATTGTCGATTCGAACATCTCCCGACCATTTGTCCCAGACAAACTTCCGTACGCCGGCAAACGTCCAGGTAATCAGCTGGGTTTCATTCCACGATTCCCGCCCGCCCATCGCATTCATCACAGCATCGGCGATCTGTATGGCACGCGTATCTGACCCCGCTATATCGAAGCCCGGCGTAGGCGAATTCGTTAGTTTGGTAGACTGAGCAAACCCAGTTAATCCGGTTAGCAGTAAAAACAAAAAAAGTTTAGGTATTTTCATAGGGTAAGGCCAGTGGTTCTGTAGGTTAGGATAGAACAAGGCCTGATTTTGTTTGGTTTGGCAGTGGCAAAAATTATCTTGATTTTGCTAGGGTAGTGTCATGTCAATCGACTAAAGCGCAGCTAATTTAACTTATTTACTACGTTTCTGTGCGGCTCGTTTTGTGCGCTCTAATTGTCGATACGTATCACTAAATTCATGACCCGTTGCCAGCGCATTGGATAAGGCCGGAACGCCCGATCGACCGACCACGGCTAGCCAGCGGGCGACTTCTTCGGCTGCTGTCTGGTAGGCCAGCATCGTATGGAAGGAATCGCCACCGAAAAAGTCGCGGGTAGTTTCCAGGTCAGCGAGTTTAAGCATTGGGTGTTGCAGAAATACCATCAGGTCATCATCACCAGCGGTTGAAAGGGCTTGCTGCAAACTGTCTGGCTTATCCCATACCGAAGGATTCGTGAACCTGTAATCGACCATTAGCGCCAACCCTTCGTTGAACCATTGCGGAATCTGGCGTTTCACGCGCCACCAGCCCAGTCGAGCAAATAATTCGTCGTGGCAGAGTTCGTGCGCAATCACGTCGGGGTTATTGCCATCCGGGCCCAGCACCAGATAAGACGTGCCCCAGGGCGTTCCCAAGCTACACCCGGCTCCTTCGCCCCCTGCGCAATAGTGTTCGTAATCAGCTTGAATTGGGCAGTAAATCAACGTAGCACGACCGCGTCGGTCGCCCCAAAAACGGTGGATGCGGTCATGAGCGATACGGACGTGTTGCTGGAGTTTTGCCTGTTGAGACGCTGTAGCTGTGCGGCTGACGTATGTTTCGCTATCAGGCGCAAGGCGATGGAAATCGGCTGATTGACTGACGTACATACACCGGAGTACTTGTGGATAAAGTAGCAGTGCCCCAATTGGTAAGGCAATCAGCAGGGGAAGTACGTAACGGCGCAACACGTTTACACGCATGAAAAATCAACGGATCGGGTAAGCGGTTTATTGGTTTGCTGTCATAGAACGTAGTGCGGTTGCTTTTCGGCAACGAACCGGTATAGATACGGGGCCTTATGAGCTCCTCCGCTGAATTTCTTGTCAAGACGTTCTAAAATCCCCAGGCTGAGCATCTTGCGTTGAAAGCCTGACCGATGCAATGGCTGGTCTAAAATCGTTTCGTAAAGACATTGCAGATCGGCCATGGTAAATGTATCAGATAAGAGATTAAAACCAATCAGTTTCCGGTCAAGATCGGTTCGAAGCGTTTCCAGGGCTTTCTGAACAATGGCCTGATGATCCAGCATCAAGGAGGGCAGACTCGCTAAATCATACCACTCGCAACTGTCCGATAACGGATCGGGAATGGGTACTGCTTTCGTAAAATCAATCAGGGCGTAATAGCCAACCGAAACAAACCGACGTAGTAACCAGTGGTTCTCACTCGGAGTGATACCTTTAGCTTCCATAATGGCTCGCATAGGGGCCGGATCGTGGCGGTTTCGATCGCCAAAAACGTAAAATTGTTCCAGAAAAATATCATGCAATCCCGTTCGTTCAGCTAGCGCCCGGCGGGCTGCATCGTTCAAATTTTCAGTCTCCTGTATGAACCCGGCGGGTAGCGCCAGTAAGTCTGTATTGCGGTACGCTAGCAACAGAATCTTTAACTGGTTCTGATGAAACCCGAATATCACGAAGTCAATAGCCAGACCTGGCAGAAAGCCTGCACCATCTGGACTGATTTCTTCGGGGATTGGCTGATCGCTCATTCTATTAAAATTTAGGCGCAAGTAACAAAAATTTTGGTGGTCTCAATTTAAGTTTTGATTATTGTATCAATTTGTGACAATAATCAAACTAATTCCGTATTTACCCAGCAAACGCAGCGTTCGGTGGTTGTCAATACATTTCCTTTCCCCTAAAAAAAATGGCAATGAAAACTCTTTTTATGCTTTCGGTACTGACTGTTCAATTAGCGCATGTAGCCGTTGCCCAAACCGCTCCCCAGGCCAAAACAGTCAACGGTGTTGTTGAAGGTGTTACAGAATCGAGCGGAATTCGCGCGTTTAAAGGCATCCCCTTTGGTCAACCGCCCGTCGGTGATTTACGGTGGAAAGAACCTCAGCCTGTTAAAAACTGGCAGGGTGTTCGCAAAGCAGACAAGTTTGGGCCACGCGCCATGCAACGGGCTGTTTTTGGCGACATGGGCTTCCGATCAAACGGCATGAGTGAGGACTGTCTGTACCTGAACGTATGGACGCCTGCGAAATCGGCCAATGAAAAACTGCCGGTGCTGGTCTATTTCTACGGTGGCGGATTCATTGCGGGAGATGGTTCTGAAGCGCGCTACGATGGCGAAAGCATGGCTCAGAAAGGCATTGTAGCCCTTACGGTAAATTATCGGCTCGGCGTATTTGGATTTATGGCCCACCCTGAACTAACAAAGGAGTCTCCGCATCATGCGTCGGGTAACTACGGCCTGATGGACCAGACAGCCGCGCTACGTTGGGTGAAGCAGAATATTGCGGCCTTTGGTGGCGACCCGAACAAAGTAACTATCGCGGGTGAATCGGCTGGATCGGTGGCCGTAAGTGCTCAAATGGTATCTCCGCTGGCGAAAGATCTTTTTGCCGCTGCCATTGGTGAAAGTGGTTCCCTGCTAGGTGGCATGCCACCTAATTCACTTGCTACCGCAGAACAGAGCGGTGTTACGTTTGCAACGGGTCTGGATGCAAAATCGTTGGCGGATTTGCGGGCGATGCCAGCCGAAAAAGTGCTTGAGGCCACTGCGAAGCCGGGTGTCCCCTGGTTCACCTCTACCATTGATGGGTATTTCCTGCCTAAAGCGCCGACGGCAATTTTTGCGGCTGGCGAGCAGGCACACGTACCGTTACTGGTGGGTTGGAATTCGCAGGAAATGGGGCCTAATGCTATACTAGGCAAAGAACAGCCAACACCAGAAAATTATGCCAATGCCGTCAAAAAACTATACGGCGACCGTGCCGATGAAGTGTTAAAGCTCTATCCGGCTACAAACGAAGAGGAAGTGTTGAATTCAGCGATGGATCTGGCCAGCGATCGGTTCCTGGCGTTCAGTACCTGGAAATGGGCTGATATGCAGATTAAAACGGGTGGTAAACCGGTCTATCGCTATTATTATTCTCGTCCGCGTCCATCCATGACCGCTGAGATGGGAAATGCAACCGCCGGATTAGCCGGTGGCGTTGTGAAAGGGGGCGATACACCCGCCAGCAAAATACCACCAGCTCGCGGTGCGGTTCACTCGGCTGAAATTGAGTATGCTATGGGAAATCTGGCCAGTAATAAAGTCTATGCCTGGACACCCGACGATTATAAGATCTCGAAGGTCATGCAGGAATACTTTGCCAACTTCATTAAAAACCACGACCCAAATGGAGCGGGTTTGCCAAAGTGGCCAGCGGCTAACAGCGGGAATAGCGTTCAGTATATGCAGATCGACGTAAATACCCACCTTGAAACGGAAAAAAATCGGGCACGTTACCTGTTCCTGGATGCGTACAATACGAAGCAGTGATTTAAGTTTATTCGTTTACCAACTACCCGAAAGCTGTAAGTTTTCGGGTAGTTCTTTTTTATAGGCTACTAATCATCTCCGCGACTTCCCGGCCCGTTTGCATGGCAGCATTAAGCGAGGGGTAAGTCGTCTGGTCACCACATTGGTAGAGTGAATCGCTCAGTTTTAGGGGGTGACGGAGCGCACTGGAACCCGCTTGCATGGGCGCATAAGCAGGCAGGGCATGAGGAATGTGGTACGTCCGCAAATGCCGCCATTGTTGCACCTCACTACCAAACCAGCCCGTTAATTCCTGTCGGATCTGTTGAGTTAAAATGGGTTCATTCACTAGTTCCAGACTTTGTGTGCTAACGGAAATGAGCGTCTGCCCGGCCGGTGCATAGTCGGGAGCTACGTCGCTGATAATGGCTACGTTATGTACTGCCGAACTGCGGTGCGTATTGAGTAATAATAATTTCTGAGCCGGGGTTGATTTAGGAGATTCTGTCGCGGCAAAATATGTACAGGTGGTATGGTTGAATGATTGTTCAGCAGGAACAGGCTTGCCCAGCAACGTAGCAGCCTGGGCTGCATCGACGGCCAGGACAATGGTTTTCGCTCGAATTACCTCGCCATTGACTAAGTGAATCGTGTTACCGGAAATTTGACCAACCGGACTATTGAGTCGAATCTGTTCAGGCGATAATCGACTTGCTAGTTGAATCGCAATGGCCCCGATGCCCCGCGCGGGTACGGCGGCATCGCCCGAGAAGAACATGCGAAAGCAAAACTCGAAGAAATTACTTGAGGTTATAAGCGCATCTTCCAGAAATACACCCCCAAAAAACGGCCGGAAAAATCGCTCGATAATCTGATCTGAGAAGCCATATTCCTGCAGAAACGCTAGGGTAGTGGTGGGTGTTTGGTGAAACAGTTCACCAATTGGCAAGCCCTGAGTTCGGCGCATCAATTCGGCAATCCGCAGTTTATCGCCCAAGGTTCCAACGGAAGACCCAATCATCCGGAACACAGAAAGTGGCTCCTGTAGTGGATTTAGTACCGTTATCCATTCATCCCGATCCCGAATGAGTGCGCCAGAACGAAAAGTTCGTAAGTCAAGTGCTGCGTAATTGAGCAACCGTTGCGCTTCGGGATAGGCCGTCAACAGAATCTGAAAGCCCCGATCGAGTTGAAAACCATCGACGGTATCGGTTCTGACACGCCCGCCCACACCATCGGCTGCTTCGAGCACAAGAGCACGAACCCCAGCTTGTTTGAGATGAACGGCGCAGGTTAGACCAGCCATACCGGCACCAATAATAACAACGGGTGAATCCAGATTGGGCGAATCTGTAGCCATGTCAGCGATGAGTTGTGTTTATAAATAAACGTCAAATTTAACCGCTACGCCGACCTATTAATAAGTTCATTATTCATTACGTAGCACTTTTTTTATAAATTTTGACTATTTCTAAGTTTGTAAAAAATTAATCTTCTGATAATCAGGCGCTATTAATTATGTGTTCTTGCTTTTTTTTAGAAAGTATTAATTTTGCCAGTCTAATTTGCGTTATGGCTGTATGAACCTGTTGGTTGTTGATAATTTCGATTCATTCACCTACATGCTGGTTGATTATTTACAGCAGGCAGGTGCTACGTGTCGCGTTGTGCGAAACAATGAACCGTTAGCTGATCTGATCAACGAACCTGTCGATGCGGTTTTGCTGTCGCCAGGTCCGGGCGTACCCAAACAGGCTGGCCGCCTTATGGATGTTATCCACTATTACCATCAGCGCGTGCCTATGCTGGGTATTTGTTTGGGACATCAGGCGCTGGGCGAATTTTTTGGGGCAACATTAACCCGGGCCAAACGGCCCATGCATGGGAAAGTATCGACAATTCGTATCAAAACCGATGATATATTATGGCAGGGCTTGCCGACACAATTTGACGTAACGCGCTATCATTCATTGGTACTAACGGACCTGCCGCCTGATAAATTAGTGAAGTTAGCTGCAGCGGAACAGGATGAGGTGATGGCCATCCGCCACCAGACATTGCCCATATGGGGCGTGCAGTTTCATCCCGAAGCGGCCCTTACCCAGCATGGATTGCAGCTTGTCGAGAACTGGATTGATTTTGTATTGTTTACTTATAAAAAAAACGACCTAACCACAACCTTAACCGCGCAATACGTATGAGCTATCACATTCGGGAGGAAGCGGGTTTCCGCTACGTAGATGAAGGTCAGGGCGAAGTGCTGCTGTTACTGCATGGCCTGTTTGGTGCCCTTAGTAACTGGGACAGCGTTATCAATACCTTTTCAGACCGCTACCGGGTGGTGATTCCGTTGCTGCCTATTTATGAAATGCCTATTCGTCAGGCAAGTCTGGAGGGGTTGGTGACCTACATTGAAAAATTCGTTGCGCAAAAATCCCTTCATGATATGACGCTGCTTGGCAACTCGCTGGGTGGTCATTTAGCTATTCTTTACGCGTTTAAAAATCCCGAACAGGCCCGCCGATTGGTGTTGACCGGAAGCTCCGGGCTATTCGAGAATGGTATGGGAGGATCGTTTCCGAAGCGGGGCAGTTATGATTACATCGCCGAGCGTGTGGCCTATACATTTTATGATCCGAAAGTTGCGTCCAAAGACCTGATTGACGAAGTGTTTGAGATTACCAGCAGCATTCCCAAATGCATGAGCATCGTGGCTATTGCGAAATCGGCCCAGCGAAATAACGTAGCAAAAGATCTGTACAAAATACAGGTGCCGACGTTGCTGGTGTGGGGATTGAATGATACCATTACGCCGGCTGAGGTAGGTCATGAGTTTAATCGGCTGATTGCCAATTCGGAACTGCACTTTATTGATAAGTGCTGCCATGCACCGATGATGGAACGTCCCGATCAATTCAATGCGTTGCTTGATAGCTGGCTTGTCAGGCATCCTGTTTTCAGTGAAGAGTTATCCGAGAACAGTTTTGAAACTATGACTTAATTTGTGTAGTTTTCTGCCAAACAGGTTTTTTAACATTACTAAGTATGCTGGCCGCCGAACTAATAGATCCTATGCTGCCGTCCCTAAAGCCAACCGACCTGGTCGGGCAGGCCCTGGAGTGGATGGAGGAACACCGTGTCGGGCAACTCGTGCTGACCGATCAGGGCGATTACCGGGGCATTGTTAGCGAAGAATTACTACTGGACGTTGCCGATGATGAACGCCCCTTAAGTGACGTAATGCGCCTGTTTGAAAAGACGTATGTGCAGGAAGATCAGCATCTGTTCGAGGTGTTGGGACTCGTTATCCAGCATCATATGGAGGTAGTAGCCGTAATAAGTGAAGAGCGGGTATTTAGCGGGACCATTTCCGTCAATGAATTGCTCAAACAGTTTGGTCAGGAGCTGGGCGTACAGGAAGTGGGTGCTATTCTGATTCTGAACATGAACGAGCGCGATTACTCGCTATCTGAAATCAGCCGTCTGGTCGAATCGAATAACGTCAAGATTGTAAGCAGTTTTTTTTCCAGCGCGGCCTACGGCCAGCCCGACCGCTCCCGCCTGACGCTCAAGCTGAATCGACGCGATATTACGCGGGTCATCTCAACGCTCGAACGTTTCGGCTATCACATTGAAGCAGCTTTTGCCAATGCTCCTGTTGAAAATATCGACCAGGATCGACTCGACTCGTTGCTTCGTTATTTAAATACCTAGGATAGTCGACAGTTGACAGTCGATACTCATCAGTACATATTGATGCCGGGGCTATCGACTAATGACTATCGGCTAACGACTTCTTTTTATGAAAATCGCCATTCACGGGCGCAACTTTCCCGAATCAGCTCGTCCTTACATCCAATCCATGTTTGAGGAACTGGCCCGACGACAAGCTGAGTTAATCATCTCCAAAGGTTATCGCGAGTATCTGGATAATGCAGGCGTAGCGCATTATAGCCAGGATACCTATACTATTGAAGAAGGTGTTACAGATGCCGACTTCATTTTTAGTCTGGGGGGCGATGGTACGTTGCTGGATGCTGTTACACATGTAGGTGCCCGCCAAATTCCCATCATCGGCATTAATATCGGGAGACTGGGGTTTCTGGCTACGGTGGCTCCGGCGTCGGTTCGCCTAATGATTGATGCCCTTTTCAATGATCAATATAGCATTGATGAACGTGTATTGGTAAGTGTTCGGTCGAGCCAGGACATTTTTGGGAACCTGCCTTTCGGTCTCAATGATTTTACGATAACACGTACGCAGACATCGTCGATGATCACCGTGCATACGTATCTCGATGGCGAATTTCTGAACTCTTATTGGGCCGATGGTATAATTATTTCAACGCCCTCCGGCTCTACAGGTTATTCGCTCAGCTGTGGAGGTCCCGTGCTGCTGCCTCAGACGAATAACTTTATTATTACGCCCATTAGTCCGCACAACCTTAACGTACGCCCCATGATCGTAATGGATAGCTGTCAATTAGCCTTTGAAGTTGAGAGCCGTAGCGGTAATTTTTTGGCCGCCCTGGATTCTCGATCATTTACGGTTGAAACGGCCGTTAGGATCAGCGTTCAGAAAGAAGCGTTCAAGGCCAGGCTGGTGAAACTCAGCGATGATAATTTCCTCAATACGTTACGTAGTAAACTCAACTGGGGTTGGGATATACGCAATTAAGAAGCGTACAAAGCTCAAAATTCACCGCTAGGCATGGCTTGTTTTGAGGCTCATATGTCCCTATAGAAGATAAATTTTACGGTCTAAGGCCAATAAAAGCTACGGCCCTACCGTTTCGGAATTGGCTGGTTTACGAGCTAGCCATGGTTGATTCACGTACTTCACGAATATGAATAAACATAAGCAGTTAGTGATGAGTGCTGCGGCAGTTTGTCTGCTGATGGGCCAGGTTACGGAAAGCTCGGGGCAACGGCGACCGAATACGAATTTTATTCCGTATTCATCGGTGTCGTTTGGAGGTGGTACGTCTACTTATTTTGGCGATCTGGCAGGCTATCGCAAACCCCTTAAGACACTATTTATGCTGCCTAGATGGAATGTTGGACTGGGCTATACCCGCCAGTTCACGCCCCATTTTGCGGCCCGCGCTATGTTTACCTGGGCGCGCATTACGGGTGATGATTATAAGTATAATAAAAATGACATTGAGGATAATCTGGTGCAATATGCCCGGAATCTGCACTTCCGTAATGATTTGAAAGAGTTTGCTGTCACGGGTATCTATAATTTCAAGGCAGACGGACGCAATTCCGATAACCGGGCGCAATTTACGCCGTATATATTTGGGGGAATAGCCCTATTAGCGCATAGTCCCGAAGCTCGCACACCAGTTACTACTGAACCTGGTAGTCAGGAATGGGTCAAACTTCAACCGCTGCATACAGAAGGGCAGGGGCAACCTGGTTTCGACAAGCCCTATTCATTGGTAACCGTGTCCATTCCGGCTGGTGTTGGTGTTCGGTACAGGTTGAACGATAGCTTCACTATTGGAGCGGAACTTGGTTTACGAGTGACGTTTACGGATTATCTCGACGACGTAGGCAACGGTAATTATGCTGATAAAGCGACTCAACAGGGCGTAGCAACAGTAATGACCGATCGGCGGCTGGAGGAGTTTGCCGCTCGTACTAAGAATGCACCTGAGCGTTACCAAGTGCTGAGAACCATGTATGATAATGGAACAGCCGAGCAAAAGGGACTCATTGCAGATGCACTGAATTCTCCAGTACGTAGTACAAAGGGGCTTCTGCCAGATGGTTATGTGTTGACCCAGTTTACGATTCAGTACATTATCCCATATAAAATCAAGTGCCCACCCATTAAATAAACGCATGGTAAGCAAAGAAGTGGTTGGTCTACTAGAGAATCAGACACTTTCTGCCGACTGCATACTATTACCTGATTTATGCCTCACTATAGAATCAACGTGGCCCGGCTGGTGATAGCCGGGCTTTTTATCAGTTTTAGTACGCAGGCTCAGAAAATGGAAGTAGGGGGAGGACTGGGCGGTATGCTCTGTAAAGGCGACGTTTCGCCGACGCTCAATCCCCGATTTTATCGACCGGCGGGGAACCTATTTTTCCGTTATAATGCCACCCGTTCATTTTCAATGCGGGCGGGAGTTGCAATTGGTGGTCTGCGTGGTGAAGACCGGGTTAGTGGCGATCCTTTTCAGCAGGCACGGGACTACTCATATCGTACGAGTCTTAGTGAAGTAACAGTAGATTTTGAATATAATTTTTTCAATTATAAACCACAGCCAAAAGTAAAAAACTGGTCACCCTACATATTTGGCGGAATAGGAATCGTCAACTTCAATAATGCCGTTATTAAGGCGCGTGGTATGCTTGCGTTCCCCTTGGGCATAGGCATAAAGTATGAAATAAAACGGCCGTGGAGCGTTGGCGTTGAGTTTGGTACCCGCTTCACAAACAACGACTATTTAGATGGATTGGGCGATAGAACATTTGGCGTAACCAACAGTAAGTTAGGGCAAGGTAACCCAGGTCTGAATGACAGTTACACTTATACAGCCCTAACGGTGAGTTATACATTTTATAAGATTTTCTGCCCATAATGGAGCGTATAGCTGCCCAAAAAGCAAAGGGATTACAGATTGTTCTCTGTAATCCCTTTGCTTTTTGGGCTTTATTATAGATTCGGCAACGTATTACTTTTAGGAAAAAGCCGGGGCATAGTCTTGAGCGAACGTAGCAAAAGTGCGTGGTGAATTACCCGTAATAGCCTGAACATCTGATGTAACGAACGAAGCCTCATTTCGACTATAATGCGCATAATCTTCCAGTAGGCCGTCGGCTTGCCAAGTTGGAAAACCTGCTCCAAGTAAGGCGCTCCGCATGGCTTCCGATGGAACATCTATAAAGGTAACCTGTCGATTTAAGGCTACAGATAACGCGTCGGCCATCTCTTTGTGGGTTAGTGCCTGCGGCCCCGTGAGCGTGTATGTTTTGCCCTCATGTCCCGATTTAGTAAGGGTTGTAGCAGCTACCTCCGCAGTATCATGAATGTCGATGGCACTGATCCGGGCATCGCCAATGGCCGCGAAGAACTTTCCCTGTTCCCTGATTGAGTCTTTGAAACCCAGTAGACCCTGCATAAACAAGTTAGGGCGCAGGAACGTGAAGTCCATTCCCGATCCCTGAATAGCCTGTTCAACAACGGCGTGGTAGCGGAGAAACCGTACAGGAGATGCCTGGTCAGCGGCTAGCTGGGATAATTTTACAAGGTGCCGCACCCCTGCCTTTTGCGCTTGTTTTACAAAGCTAAGTTGTTGATCTTCGGCTTGTTCTGAGGAGCTCGTTAACAGAAAAGCCTGCTCTATGCCCATTAAAGCCTGAGCCAGGGACGTAGCATCGTTGAAGTCGCCTATCACCACATCGGCCCCAGCTAATGTGGTGAATTTCTCTGCATCTTTAGGCGAGCGGACCAGGGCACGAAACGGGATGCCGCGCTGGGATAAAAGTCGGGTGAGTGCTGAACCAATGCTACCCGTTGCGCCCGTAATGAGCAGAGTAGGCATTTTACCTGTTGACGGTGAGTTTGTGGTCGTATTCATAGGCTTGTCGTTTGATGGTTCGCTACCGGCTTGCTCAATCGAATGAGTAAAATTGGGTTGATTGTAGTGAGCCTAACTGGTATTATTTGTGTTTTGACAAGACAAAGGTCGGCTCGAACGACCAGGCAAAATTGTAAGAAAACGAAAATGACAACACTAACGAATAGCCAGGTAGTTGACGCCGACGCCCGGTTGGCGACCGTATTCAGTCATTTTTATTGTGTCCAGCAGGCCTTGGATGCTTCACCGCTCCGGCAACAGTTATTGCCTAGTTATGAGATGATTCTGGTGTTCAATTTCGGTCCGGAAATTCCTGTCTCTATAGGTGATAGCGTTTATATGATTCGGAAAATGGCCGTATTGGGTCCCTTGCAAAAAGTGCTAACGTATGAACTGCCTGCCGGTGCCGATCTGATTGTTGTGAATTTTACCCTCAATGGGTTCCATCGACTGTTGAAAGTTCCCATGCAGCAGCTCAGGGTAGGTGATCTATATAATCCTGACGTATTGCTCAATAAAAACTGCTTTGATGATTTATGGCAGCAGTTGGCCGGTATGCCCGAATTGAGCGATCGGTTGCAGCTATTAAGTGAGTATGTCCTACTATTTGTTGCTCCCGTTGCATCGTCGGCGCACCCTCTGATGGATAGCATTCCCTATTTCAAAGAATCGGCTACCGACCCAATTAAAGCCCTTGCCGATACATATCAGCTGTCTCCCCGAAGTATTCAGTTGCGATTTCAGGCACAACTTGGCTATTCAGCTAAAGAGTTGATACGTTTTCTACGCTTCAAAAAAGTACTTATTTTTCTATTTCAGGCGTATCCTGCCTCGATTGACTGGCTGGATCTTGTACTTAAGTTCGGTTATCACGATCACAGCCACCTGATTAAGGACTTTCACTATTTTCTGGATATGACGCCCCGTCAGTTTCTCGCGCAACTCGCTCGGGGTGCCGTGTGTATCAGTAAACCGGGCAAGTTTTATTGAAATTTATCCACAGAGACACGGAGAGTACAAAGTTGTAAATATTTAGAAACCAGCAATCTGCAGTTCTGTGCTCTCCGTGTCTCTGTGGACAAAAACAGTGTTTACTGCTAGGGTACTTTCTTTGCTTGTGCTTCCAGGATCAATTGCAGGTTTGCGTTTTCGGGGGTAATGTGGGCATACGTTCCTTTGCCTAATTGAGCCAGTTTTTTGAGAGTTTGGCTATTGATTTCTTTTCGGCTGAACGTGAAAATCGTCAGGTAAACGTCCTGACGACTAGACGCGCTCACCAACTGAAAAACTTCATCGCTCACTGGAAATTCGCCGTCGGTAGCTAACACGATCCGATTGTTACCCGCCCGGATGTACTGCTTGTTGGCTACCTTGTAGGCCAATTGAATGCCGCCGTTGCCATCAGTGTCACCGTCTGATTGAAGTTGATCGATCACGCGGACAATTTCATCCGCTTTCGCACCCGATGTGGGTTTCAACGCCACACGCGCTTTTCCGGAATATACAATAACCGAAATTTGATCTTTAGGCCGAAGCAAATTCACTAGCGATTTAATGGATTTTTTGAGTAGAGGCAATTTATAGGGCGAATCCATCGACGATGATACGTCCAGCAATAACACCATATTGTTCGGTGCAAATCCTGCCAGAGAAGCGGCAGCACCCGGCTGATTACTGCGATCTATGTAGACTGTATCAACCGTCGGACGATCGATAAAAACGGTGTCATGCTTTAGTATTGTTTTACCGTTTGTTGTCAGTTCGTTCGTTGCAGGTAGACGGTTAGCAATCGGTTGCTGTTTCGATGGAGTAGAACTGTCTGTTAATCGACTGGCGGGCTGCTCTGGTGTGATAGGGGTAACAGAAGCTGATGAGAACTGAACTTTCGACCGTTGGAAAGCCGTTATATTCGGTTCGCTGATGGATTTCAGTACGTTAGTCTTGGCCAGTTCACTGAATTTATTGTAAGTGTGGACTAATTCGTTAAAAAAGTAATAAAACGATTCGTAGGGGTTTGTTGCGTAGGCAAACGTGGGCAATTTGACTTTCTGAACCATTTCGGCTAGTTTGATCGAATGATCGGCAAGGTCTTCGTAAGGTGTGTAAGGACAGAGGCCGTTGCTGCGTCCATAGCGTTGTAAGCCCTTCAGGTTCTGGAATTCGTTGGTAATCAACTCTCTGGCTTTTACCTGCACCGAATCAATAGCGGGCAGTTGAGTGGTTTCACCGCGTAAAAACGCTCTCACACCGAATAGCACATCTTTATCCAGATCCAACAACTGAAGCATGGCTTTCCCCGCTACATTCCACGAGTCAGCTGGTTTTTTCATCGGAAAACTTTCGTGAATGCGTCGTACATCCCGATAGAGTTGCTCTTTTTTCTTATCGAACGTATCGAACAGATACCCGTATCGGTCCAGAATAGCGTCGGACCGTTGAAAGTTATCCTGTATATACTGATTTCCACTTGTGTAGCCAATCAACTCAATGCTCAACTCATCCATTTCTGTGAGTATTCCCAGTAACACCTCGGCCTGACTGTTGATTGATGTGCGATAAGCCTGCGGAATCTGGACGCTGTTAATACGCAAAAGCTGGTATTCAGACACCGGAACTTTATAATTCTCGTGCGAATATGTCAGGCCATTACGTTTCCCGCCCCGCGCCACTGATGCCCGATAACTGTCGGCCGAATATTGGTAGTTACGCATCAGTAGCTGCATCTGATTCATCTGACGTAACGACTCGTTAATGAAGTCCAGATAGCTGGTCAGCGCCTGGAACGTAGCAACGCTTTCCGGAGCAGCGGCCGGCGTCGTCGCAAAAACAATTGGCGGTGCGTCCCGAAAAGGTTTGGCTCCCTTTGCTGGTGGTATGGCGGCTTCGGGGACATCAACGGCAAAAACCGGCGAATAGGCAGGGTAATTCAGTAATTGTCGGGTTGACGTGCTGTATTTAACAAATTGCTGCTGCCAGCTCAACAAATCATTGTTATAGTGATTAAGGAACGAAAGGTAGAATTCGTTTCCGTGTTGAGTCGATTGGCGGGCGGCAAAATTATAGTCATCAACAGCCCGACGTTTCAGGGCCTGTAAGCCCTGTAAGCCTGTTCTAAACGCCGAGATCATATCGCTGGCCGGATAGTCAATGGCCAACTTGCCTTTGCCAAACTCAATAAGCAATTTTTCATCAGCCAGTATGCTTTTCTGAACGAAGTCAACGGGCCAATCGGAATGGTTGCCTTTGTTGAGGTAATAGCGTACCGTATCGAGCAATTGTTGCTGGTTCTCCAGCACCTGTCCCATTTCTTTTTCCGTATACAGATACGGGTTTGTGGGTAAATAAGGCTGATACCGGCGATAGACTCGCTGAACCTGTTGATAGAATTTAGCCTTATCCTGACTAAACTGAGTCAGAAGTACCTGAAGCTTGGCGATTAGCTCGTTTGCCTTTTTGAAATTGTCCCGCTCATAATCTTTCAACCGATTGTAGGTTTCCAGTGCTTTGGTTGTACTGTCAATTCTAGAAGTCAGCTTCCATATTGCTTCTGCGCTGGTATTTAATCGTGTTGTTTCGGCTTCGGTCAATCCGTCATTGGAGAGGGCTTTTTTGTAATAATATTCCTCCAGCAGCCCCGATGGAGAAAGCGCTATGGGGAAATTCGTATTCGGTATATAGGAACCGATGTTAGCCTGATAAGCCCGTATCTGTTGAAATCGACTGGTAACCTCAGTGACCGATTGATTCAGAAAGTCGACGTAGCGATTAAGGGATTGTTGAGGTGTTTCCCGGAATTGGCGCCCCGCCACAAATATGGAGGATAGCGCCAGAAATAGCCATATGGAGGTCTGCATGACCGAAATAATCAAAATAAGATACGTAGTCCGGTAACTTTTGATTGTGTGGATTCACTTAATGGTAATCCTCGTTGTTGGGAACAAGCCGAAGCCGGTAACGTAGCGAGAGCTTCTGCTGAACATCGGAAGGGATGACGTTCTCTTGATATTGAGTGGGAGCCACCCAACCCGACCAACCACTGGATTGAGTTGGATTCCGGGGTAAATTCAGCGTAAACAACATCGGCTTATTATATAAAAACACCCGTACCTGCCATTTGTCAACGTACATGGGAGCCGTTGCCCAGGGCAGAATTATGAACTTGCCTTCTTCCCGAATAGCCTCCGGTTTAGGGAAGTTACCGCTGTTTGCACCGCCGATGTAATCCATGGAAATGGCTGAACTGATCAAATCGTTAGCCAACAATGACTTCTCTGTCCGTACTTCGACTTCCAGTGCTGCCCAACGGCCATCAAACAGTAATCGTTGGGGTTGCTGCTCGGAAGTTATAAGCCAAATCGTTAGCCAGCCCGCCAGGGCAATTCCGTCGGCAATCTGGAGATAGTTCAGATAGGCCGGTACCAGAAAACGCTGAGCAAGATACCAGACGATGAAGAAACTAATGGCTCCCAGGGCCAGTCCCGCCAGAATCATAAAATATCCATAAGCCATCTGATCATCAGAGCCGCCACCAGCGTCTTTTGTCATCCAGTCGACGACGTAGGCTCCCAACATGAAGCCTAGTGGTGACATGCACAGACTAGCCACGAGTACGGTCAAGAAGCGTTCCATGCTATTGTCTTCGGTGATTAATTGGGCTTTTGTCATTGACGAGGAAGGTTACTACGTTGATACAACTTGTTATGGATTTGGCTTTTGTATAGCTGATTGCTCTGTATCGACAATAGCCCCTTTATCGGCTTGAAATGATCCTCTGTATTCGCTGATAAGAAAGATGGCCATGAACACAACGGGCGATCCGCCAATAACCAGGGCTATGATTCTGGTAGTCTGCGAATTGTAGAGGTTTAGGCCAATGAGAATAGCGCCGAAAATCAACAGGAGTATAATAAAGCCACTGATCATGCCGCGTCCTGCCGCATCGTTATTCGGGTTGTTGGTAGTAGCTAAGAGGTATAGGAGCGAAAGTCCGTATAGGCTAATGATAATCCAGTTTAAGGTTGTGATAATTTTCATGGGCGAACACCAGAGGAGGGTATGGACAATGAGTTTAAGATTCGTAAAAGCCTCGAACACGCGCTGATGAACAACTACGTGCACCTGAAGCTGCGCCGGGGTCAGTCAATGTCCGATCGACACGTCAGAGGTTCCGCAGCGCGTTAGTAGAGTTAGTGCCAACAGGAATAAACAATGGCGAGTAAGCACAGGGCCGGACGGCAGCATAAGGAGCTACATGTAAACGAGTTATCATATTTTTTCTAGTAGGCTCAGAAACTCCTGCTTTTTGTTGCGCGACACGGGCAGCGCCTTGTTGTTTTCCATAACGACTTCGCCACCATCGCCCCGAATGTAGCGCTGCACGTAGCGCAGGTTAATCAGGTAGCTGTGATGCACCCGGCAAAACCCCTTGCTTTCCAGCACTTCTTCTACTTCTTTCAAGGTCTTGGAGATCAGAATGATCTGACCGTTACGTAGTGCAAATCGAGTGTAGCCGCCATCCGACTCGCAGTAATAGATCTCCGCACTATGAATGATTTGCAGCCCTTCCATCGTTGGCAACGCGATACGGTCGCCAGCCCGCTGGCTTTGCAGATACCCTAAAAACTGGTCGATTTGAGAAGGGGCATGACTGGCCAGTGCCTGTTCAGCTTTGGTAACGGCACGTATCAGTTCATCTTTATCAATAGGTTTCAGGATGTAATCCAGTGCATTATGCCGAATGGCTTTAATAGCATACTCGTTAAAGGCCGTTGTGAAAACCACACGGAAACCATTGTACCGACAGGCTTCAAGCATTTCGAAACCGCTCATTCCAGGCATTTCAATGTCCAGAAAAACCAGATCTGGCCGCAGGCTGTCAATGGCGGTGTGCCCTTCCTGCCCACTGGCACATTGCGCTACTATGGTTACGTTGGGACAATACCGTTTTAGTAGCAGGCTTAATACGTCGCGGCAATGTTTTTCGTCGTCAACAAATAGAGCAGTCATTATAGTTTTAGGTTCTGAGTGAAGGTGATGCAGGTACCAACTGGCTGGCCGTCAGTCGTAACTAAATCGAGGCTTTCAATGTGCGCATCAACGCCATAAATATCGTTCACTAAGGCTATTCGTTCTTCGGCTACCCGACTGCCCTGGAGCTGGTTTTCAGTCATGCTTCTGGCATGCATACTGGCTGCGGCTGCCCGTCCGATACCATTATCGGAAATGGATATACATAACTGATCTCCAGTACGTTTGCAATTGATTTTCAGCTGCGGCTGCCCGTTCAATTGCGGTAGCAGACCCCGCCGAATGGCATTTTCCACGTAGGGCTGAATCAGTAACGGTGGCACTTGTACTGTGTAGGCATTGAGTGCTGCGTCTATCTGAACATCTACATCAAAATGTCCATCGCATCGCAATTGCTCCAGTTCAATATAACTCCGCAAGGCTATTAGTTCATCGTGCAGGGAAACCCAATCGGTTTGCGTATTTGCTAATATTTGCCGCATTAACGTAGCAAATACGGTTAAGTATCGGGAAGCCTGTTCGCTATCGTTCTGTAAGACAAAATTATTAATGGCGTTTAGGCTGTTGAACACAAAATGCGGGTTCATCTGCATGCGCAAGGACAACAGTTTCGCTTCAGCAACGCGTCGGTTGTTGTCCGACAACTGCTGTTTAGCTTGCTGGTAGTCCGGTTTTATTTTCACAGGTCGCATCCAATGCCACAGGTCTGGCTGTTTCTAAGATGATCAATAAGCAAAAGAACGAATGATCGGCGAGACAAAATAGCCTGAATGGATAACGGGTGGATTTGAGTCTATAACTGGTTGCCTGCGTAAATAACTACCGGAGATATCGGCGTAGCGAGTTGACGCACTGAGAATTGACTGGTTTACCAGGTTAATTTGAAGTCGGGATTACCTTCTAGCCTTGTAAGGGCTAATCCCAACCCCCCACTATCATTACCTGAAAAAGATGATAAACAACCGGGTATCGAAACGGATGCTACCGTTTCCGCTTAACTATCGTTTATATTCGCTTCGCCGACTATTGAAATCGATAAGGGGTAGATATGTTTACATAGTATGAAATGTAGTCAGGGTAACGATGGTATTGTAAACGTTCCGTCTGAGATAGCGAGGTGGCTGTATCAAAAAAAGGTAATAGTCCTTATATTAAGTTTGGCCTGGGCACAAGGGCGAGCTCAGGCACCAACGCTCTCGTTTCAGCCCCTGACCTTACAGCAGGGGCTGGCTGCCAACTTTGGCGTAGGTATTACGCAGGACACCGCCGGATTTATCTGGATTGCTACCGTTAGCGGTCTGACCCGGTTCGACGGCGTTCGTTGCCTGAATTTTACCCGACAGTCAGGAAATCCCCGGTCGTTATCGCATCGAGTGATACGTAGTGTGTTCACCAGCCGCAACGGTACGCTTTGGGTTGGCGCACAGGAAGGCTTGAATTGCTTTGATCCCGCTACGCAATCGTTTCAGCGCTATTCATTGGCCAGCGTAGGGCCGGGCTGTAATTTTATCCGCCGGATAATCGAAAGTGCTGACGGTCGATTATGGCTCAGTACGAAAGGGGGCGTGGTCATCTTCGAGCCAAAAACGGGTAAGGCAGCACGGCTCCTGTTGCCGATCGGGACGGCTTCCATGTCGGCGGTTAACTCCATTCGCCACATACTAATTGATGGTCGAACGCTTTGGATCGGTACGCAGGGTGGCCTATTCGCCTACGACATACCCACAAAGAAGATCCGTTCGTTTCAGCATGCTACGTCGGACGCTACGTCTTTACCCGATAATTACGTAACGACTCTGGCCCGAAACCCGAAAACCGGCGAGATTCTGGTAGGTACTAATTCCGGAAAATCGGTTAGCCTGAATCCACAAACAAACCGCTTTAAGGCCATGGTACAACTGGGCTTCGACCAGGCTATTACGTCTTTTTTGTTTACGAGTACGGGCGACATGTGGGTGGGTGTCAACGGGGGGGGTATCTATCGGTACGACGCCGGTTCGCAGCAGTATTTAAACTACTCAAACAACGAAAATAACCCGCGGAGCCTAGTGTCCAACTCGATTAGTGCGTTGATGGAAGATCGGGCAGGCGTCGTTTGGGTTGTAACGGACGATGCAGGCGTTTGCCGGTTTAATCCAATGGTGAACAAATTTCACTCAATTTTTGACGAAGTAAATTACAAACCAGTCACGTCTCTGGGCTTCGATGTAGGAACGATTTGGATTGACAGAATAAATACCCTGTGGCTGGCTACCCGCGATGGTCTGGTTCACCTGAATCCCAAAACCAAGTCGTATCAACAATACCGTCATGATGCGAAAAATCCGTATAGTTTAGATAACAACCATACGTATTCCGTGCTGGTTGATCAGCGCAATCAGGTCTGGGTCGGAACGATAACCGGATTAAACTGGATGGATCAGAAAACGGGCCGAATGGAGCATGTGCCGGTTTTATTGGTGCCGGATAATCCTGCGACGAAGCCAGCCAGTAACGTCAACTGGGACAAGGCTATCGTTGGCAAGCAGGTGTTTAAATTTCTTGAATCACCTGATGGGAAAATATTAATAGGTACCGACGAAAAACTGACGATTTATGATCCTCAAACGGGTCGGTTTTCCCACCAGTTTAATGATGAACGTATTCGGAAATTACCCGGTAAAAATTATAACATGCTGTATCTCGACCGTCACCAGAACCTGTGGGTGGGCGGGCTAGGGCCGATCTACAAATTTAGCCCCGATTTACAACTGCTCGCCCAATATACCCATACCGATGATCCCAAGAGCCTGCCTGACGAAGGTGTTACCGGCTTTGCGGAAGATCGATTTGGACGAATGTGGGTAGGTACCGACAATGGCCTAGCCCTCCTTGACCAAAAAACTGGAAAGTTCCGTGTTTTCACTACGCAACAAGGCTTGCCACATAACGATATTGCCGCAATAACGACGGTGGGTGATACGCTCTGGATAAGTACCAGCCAGGGGTTGGCCAGTATGGATGTGCATCGGTTTAAGGTTACGGTCTTCGACGAAACAGATGGTACCTCGCCATCGGAATTCGAGTCGGCTTCGGTAGCGCGCGATTCAACCGGACGGATCTATTTTGGGGCGCTGCGCGGGTTAGTTTATACCCATCCGAACCACATTCGGCAGAATCGCTACGTGTCTCCTGTCTACATGACATCGTTTAAGGTGAATGGGCAGGAGCTAGTCCGAAATCCAGCGGCTACCCTCCCGAAATTGGCACTCCGGCACACGCAGAACCAGTTTACGTTTGAGATGGCCGCGCTGAGTTATGACAATCCCGAAGATAACCAGTATGCTTATCAGTTAGAACGATTCGATGATGGCTGGACGCAGAACGGCAACCGGGCATTTGCCAGCTATACCAACGTACCCCCAGGCGACTACGTACTACGGATTATTGCGTCGAACAACGATGGGGTCTGGAATCAGGTTGGCTATCGATTACCAATAACGATTCTGGCTCCGTTCTGGCAAACCTGGTGGTTCAGGCTCCTTTCGTTGTCAGCCTTAATGGCGATAACGGTCGTTATTGCGCGCTGGCGTGAGAAGCGGTTAGCCAATGAACAACGCGAAAAAAGTGAGTTACGGGAGCGGATTGCGATGTCGGAGATGAAAGCGTTACGTTCCCAAATGAATCCTCACTTTTTATATAACTCGCTGAACGCCATTCGCTTGTTTATCCTTCAGAATGATAGCGATAATGCGGATAAATACCTCGTTAAATTTGCCCGGCTGATGCGGCTGATTCTGGATAATTCGCGGCAGGAGTGGGTAACGTTAGCCAGTGAACTGGAACAACTAACGCTCTATCTGGAACTTGAGCAACTCCGGTTTGATAATAAATTTGTATTTTCAGTAGCGACCGACCCAACACTGCGGCTGGAAAAAACGTCGATTCCGCCTATGATTATCCAGCCCTATATTGAAAATGCCATTCTTCATGGAATAGCGCACAAAAAAAGTCAGGGCTCCATTCAGATACGTATTGAACGCAAGTCAACTCATTTGGAATGCACGATAGACGACGATGGCGTTGGACGACAACGGGCCGCGTCGCTCAAACAACAGCCATCGACGCACCAAAGTGTTGGTCTGCGCGTAACCGAAGATCGGCTTCAACTTATCGGGCAACGGAGCGGCCAGTCATCGGGCGTAGAAATTCTGGATAAATATGACAACAATCAGCAGGCCATCGGTACACGAGTGGTTATTGAACTTCCCTTTCTGGATGAGTGATGTAGTACGGACTGAAAGTCCACTCTACATTACACCAAGGCAAATAAATCCTGAACGCCCAGCATTCGTTTGCTGATGAAGCCTTCCCCAAATTCCACGCCAATCATGTGGCCATGTTCACGGGTACGGGATTCCAGAAACTTCATGAACGGCTCCCCCGAAATGTAGCTTTGGGGTTCATCGCTTTCAGGGTTGAAAAACTGACTTTTATACGCTTTAATGGCGGCCAGTTTCTGATTCCAGTAGGGTGTTACGTCCACGACAAAATCGGGTTTCAGTGACCGATCCTGAATGAAGTAGTACACAAATTTCGGGCGGTGGGCTTCTTGCGGCAGGCCGTCTTTACCAACCGTTTTGATTTGGCGCAGACCCGCGTAAAAGCAGGCTTGTGTGACCAGTTCGGCCGCGCGGCCGTGGTCGGGGTGACGATCGTCGACGGCATTTGTGAGGACGATTTCGGGCCGGAACTGACGTATCACTGCGATCAGTGCCATTTGATGTTCTTCGTCGTTTTTGAAAAACGCATCGCGGAAACCCATATTCTCGCGGGCCGCCAGGTTCATCGCCTTAGACCCTTCTATTGATTCCTGTAAACGTATTTCAGGCGTTCCGCGGGTACCCAGTTCGCCACGGGTAAGGTCGACTCCGGCTACTGTTTTTCCTTGTGCAACAAGAGATAGAATCGTGCCCGCGCAGGTCATTTCAATATCGTCGGGATGGGCGGCAATAGCCAGTACATCAACGGTCATGTAGTGTAGTTGTCAAGTTGGTGGTTGTCGGCTCGAAGCAGCTGCTGTAACTAGACAACCAATTAATCAACCAATCCGCCATTTTGTTCCGTGTTGTCAACTTTTTGCCAGTTCCTCTTTGGGCTTGCGTCGGCGTTTGGGAAGCCGGAATAAATTGCTGCCCGCTTCTTCGGGTGTTTGATCGCCCAGCAACACACCCCAGGGTCGAAGACTGTCTACACGGTCGAAAATTACTTTCATAATGGCAATCGCCGGTATGGATAGGAACATACCCGATACGCCCGCCAATGCCCCGCCGATCAGGACGCCAACAATAGATATAAGCGCATTTACCCGAACCTTAGAAGCCACGATAAGAGGTACCAGTATATTATTGTCGATAAATTGAACCAGCAAGAAAATACCAACAACGCCCAGAATGACAGAGGGTTCGGGCTGATTGCTGAACGTAATGATCACCGTTAATAACGTAGCAACCAGACCTCCGATATAGGGAATCAGGTTCAGGATAGCCGCCATTACGCCCAGTAGTATGGCATACTGAACGTTCAAAATTAACAGGCCAACCGAATTCAGGGCGGCTACGCAGGCCGTTTCGATTAACAATCCAACCATATAACTCTGGACAACCGCCTTAACTTCACCCAGCACTTCGCGTACGCGGTCTGTATGTTTCTCCGAGAAAAGTACAATAACAAAATGCAGTAGCATCGTGCGGTAGTAGAGCAACAGAAATACGTAGATAGGCACAAGCGTCAACGTGCCGAGTGGCCCTGTAATGAAGCCTAACGTATCGGGGCTTTGCAAGCTATCGAGCGTTGACGCCTGCGCTTTTTGAAGGTATTTTTCCTGCTGTCGGTAGCTAACATTATATTCCCGCCGAACCCAGCGTTTGGCGTCGCTGAAAAAATCAGTCAGGTTCTGCCGGATTTTAGGCATATCGTCTGCAAAGTCAGATAGCTGCATGGACAGCAGCACCGCTAAACCCGCTACGATAATGATGGCCAGAAACAGGGCCAGGCTAATGGCAATAACCTTGTGCATGCCCCACCGAATGAACCGCTGCTCAACGGGACGTAATAAAACGGCAACCAACCCCGACATGGCCAGCGGCACCAGAATATCCTGCCCCAAGTAAATAGCGGCTGTCAGGATCGCTAAGGCAAGCAAAGAATGCGAAAACTGGTGGTAGTGAGGCCGTAAAGGTTCAGTGGTCATAGAATTGAGTTTGTTACCGAATTGAATCAATCGGATAATCAACATTCCACCTTCCATTTTGTTCGTCAGCTTGTTAACTGCAGCGCAACTTCAAGCTGTTTTACCGTCTTTCGCTAAACTTGGCGTATTTTTGCAGATTCATTCGTTATGACACCAAGCATTCGCGATATCGCTTTTCAACTCCGGCAGGGACAACTTGTCGCCATCGCCGACGAAATCGGCTGGTCTATTGCCGCTGACCCTGTTAATGATACGGCTGTCGGGCAATTGCTGACGTTGTTGCCCATTATGCCCGCTGGATTACAGCCGACGGTGCTTATTCAAAACACTGACCAGTTGGGCATGTACGTAGCAAAGGTGCCTGATGTTGCCTATGATCTGGTCGAGTTTGCCGAAAATCCGCTCATCGTCGTATATGATCAGGGTAAAAATATATCGCCACTTGTCGGGCGTGTTGTAGAGGTACAGTCGACTGCTGATACGAAAGGTCTGTCGGCTGATGGCGTACAATCTATTGGGCCACTAGCTGTTCGGCGGTCATTGAACGCTGAGATTCAGCGGCTAATTGGTAGTTTTGGCCGTGGGTTATTGACGATCCCCTTTGAATCCTTACTAGTACCACCACCGGCCGAGGCACTTGTTTCGCTACAATATGGCACGCTTCCGGGTATGCCTAAGCGACCACGCATTATGCGGCTGGGCGTCAATGGAGAGGTTAGTTTTATAAGAAAATAGTAGATGGTTTCTGGTTTACGGTATATGCGTCAGTCGGCCGAATACCGTAAACCAGAAATTATCTACCAGCAGAAATGAATTTCAGCGATACGTTAGATAAGAATCCAATTTTTGAGACCGTTGCCCGCCAGGCTGATGCACTTGGTTTGCGGGCCTATGTGATCGGTGGATTCGTGCGTGATTTGGTGTTGGGTCGCCCGTCGAAAGATATTGACGTGGTGTGTATTGGCAGTGGTATTGCCCTGGCCGAAGCCGTTGGAAAAGTCCTGAAGACAAACGTATCAGTATTTCCGAATTTCGGCACGGCCATGTTGCGGGCTAACCAACTGACTGAGAATCAAAATGAGCAGGCGTGGGAAGTTGAATTTGTGGGTGCCCGGAAGGAGTCGTACCGGGCTGAGTCCCGCAAGCCAATCGTTGAAAATGGTACGCTTGAAGACGATCAGAATCGGCGGGACTTTACGATCAATGCGATGGGCATCAGCCTGAACCGAAAAGGTGGTGATGCGCCTTATGGTGAGCTAATTGACCCATTTGACGGACTGAAAGACATCAAGCGCAAGCTTATCCGTACACCGCTCGATCCCGATATTACGTTCTCCGATGATCCGCTACGTATGATGCGGGCCATTCGGTTTGCGTCGCAACTTGGTTTCGACATCGAGCCCGATACGTTCGACGCTATCGTTCGCATGAACGAACGTATCACTATTGTCTCTCGGGAGCGCGTGACCGATGAGTTGAACAAAATTATCCTGTCGCCCACGCCCTCCTATGGCTTCAAATTGCTTTATCATGCTGGTTTACTGGAGCGTATTTTCCCGGAACTGATTGCGCTGAAGGGCGTTGAAACGATTGAGGGTAAAGGGCATAAGGACAATTTTTACCATACGCTGCAAGTCCTTGACAATATTGCTAACCGGGTCCGGAAAGATGGTACCGATGCAGAAAATGAACTCTGGCTGCGTTGGTCAGCACTACTACACGATATTGCGAAACCGGCTACCAAACGGTTCGATCAGAAAGTTGGGTGGAGTTTTCATGGTCACGAAGACTTAGGCGCACGCTGGGTGCCGGGAATTTTTAGAACCATGAAATTGCCGCTTAATGAGCATATGCGCTTCGTGCAAAAGCTCGTGCGTCTCCATCTGCGACCGATTGCGCTCACCAAAGAACAAATCACCGACTCGGCGCTACGCCGACTGCTGTTTGATGCGGGCGATGATTTAGAGGGACTTATGGCACTTTGCCGAGCCGATATTACCTCCAAAAATTACGAGAAAGTACAAAAACACCTGCGTAACTTCGATAAAGTAGAACGTAAATTGCACGACCTGGAAGAGCGTGATAAACTACGTAGTTTCCAGCCAGTTATCACGGGTGAGTTAATTATGGAAACCTTTGGCTTGCCGCCTTCGAGGGAAGTGGGTGAGTTAAAAACGGTCATGCGCGAAGCTATTCTGGATGGGCTGGTTCCTAACTCACTTGATGACGCTTATCCATTTTTAATAGAGGAAGGCCGCAAACGCGGATTAACACCTAAAATAGTGAAGAATGTAGAGTGATGAATGAAGAATAAGTTAGCTGGCATCACTCATCACTCTTCACCAAGTATCTTATGGAAAATAACAATACCAATTTTCGGCGCTTTTTTGGCGCATCACTCACCATTCTGGGTGTGGTCGTCGTTCTGTTTGCGCTCGTGGCGTTTCTATCAGAAGGGAAGCCCGTGTTAGGCCTTCACGTATCAAAAGGCGAATCAGCCGCACCGTTCATAGTAGGCATGATTTTTCTCATCACAGGCGTTAATCTCGTGCGCGAATCGTAGGAAAGATAGATGGTATATTATATGGGATGTATGATGTCAATTAAGAAACAAATACGTCCTATATCATACATTATACATCATACATCAATTCACCGGCTTGGCTTTTAGTAACCAGGCGTAAGTATTGACAGGCAGGGGTAAGCCGTTCGGTTGGATTTGCAGATACATCAAGTGCAAGTGTGTGGGCGAACGGGCCTTATAGGCATTGAAGCCGGTTCGCCCCATTTCGGAAATTTTTTGTCCGGCCTGGACCCACTGGCCCGGCGACACCTCGACCTGGCTATTGTGCGCATAGTAGAATAGGCCATTGAGTACAGGGTCGTATACCCAGATCCAATTACCTCCCCGATATTCAGAGCCTGGTTTCCAGGCGGTTTCGATAGCTAGTACCAGGCCGCTGCTCATAGCGAGTACGTCGGCGGGTTGGCCTGTTCGATCGTCCAGATTATCCTGATTACGGTCGGTGATAAAAATATCCTGAGCTGGGTGGCTGCCCCGCACATTATAATCAAAAAGATCGAAACCATTGCCCCGATAACCTTCACCGTGGGTGCCACCGATGGCGCTGGTCGGATAGCCACGTAGTGGAAAACAGAAATACGAACCCGTTTGAATTAAACTATCCCGTTTGAGTGAATCCTGCTGGTAATTCTCTTCGCTTCGAAACCGTTCCTTCAAACTAAGCATGATTCGGCTGAACTGCATTCGGGCCGAATCGGGGGTTACGCTCTCCACCCGAATCTGCGTATACAGGGTTTGAAATTGCTGGCAATAGGTATATAAAGTCGGCTCGTCGGTATTGTTGATAAGCACCTGCGACGATGCCACATTTAGTCCACCCACCAACAAAGCCCCCCAAACACCGGCTATACGCATGAACGAAGTTACATCAATCTTCACTAGTAGTCTCTTCAGTTAAGTGGCCAAAAATACGCAAAGTAGCGGGATGGATGCATGAATTGACGAACGGACAGGTTAGTTCGACAGCGTTTATCGACTCGTCAGTACGTTGAATAGATGGTCAGTAGCTGGGTTTTCGTATGATAAATCGTTAATTGAATGCGTGCCTGGTCGATAAATAAGGCTAAAAAGAACCCAATTCGATAGGCTAGTATGCTGAATTACAGTGCCCAGAAGCACTTTTTTGTTAACTTTTGACCCGCTGCAAAGAAAAATATAGTTTCTAACGAAAATTTTAGAAATACATTTGGAAATAAAAATTATTGTGCCGTCCTTCGCTTAAATTTAAAACAAGCAATGCAAACAGGAACTGTAAAATTTTTTAATGAAACCAAAGGGTTTGGTTTTATTAAACCCGATGAAGGTGGTGAAGACATTTTTGTACACGCTTCAGGTCTCATCGACCAAATCCGTGAAAACGACAAAGTGAAGTTCAATGTCGAACGCGGTAAGAAAGGCTTAAATGCCGTGAACGTCGAAATAGCTTAATTGTAAGATATAAAGACATCCGTTGTAAAAAACATGCCAGATGGCATGTTTTTTTTTGCTCTGTCGGTTCATAGGGCCATTTTTGCGGTCCAATTGTCCATTCAGTTGCATGACCCAATCATTTGAACAACGCGTTGCTGCCCGGCTTGGCTTATCAGCTAAATCGGTTGCGGCAACCATCGAATTACTTAATGGCGGAGCCACTGTTCCGTTCATTGCCCGCTACCGTAAAGAAGCCACCGCATCGGCTGATCGTGGGCCGCTCGACGAAGTACAGATCGGGCAGATCAAAGACACGTATCTGAAACTACAGGAGCTTGATAAACGTCGGGAGGCTATTATCAAGACCATTGATGAACAGGGAAAACTCACGCCCGAACTGCGTCGGAAACTCGAAGCTACTGATTCGCTTACCGACCTGGAAGACCTGTATCTGCCGTACAGACAAAAACGAAAAACCCGCGCTATTCTTGCCATCGAGCGTGGGCTGGAACCGCTTGCCAATATTATTTTTGCCCAGCGTGAAGTCCATGTAGAGCAAATAGCGCAGCGGTATCTATCCGATGCCGTCCCGACCGTATTGGATGCATTACAGGGCGCTCGTGATATTCTGGCCGAGCGTATAACTGAAGATGCCGATGCCCGTCAGCGTATTCGTAATTTGTTCGAACGTGAGGCTATTATACGTTCTGTCGTCAAAAAAGGGAAAGAAGTAGAAGGCGTAAAATTTAAAGATTACTTCGATTTCGCCGAACCTCTCCGGCGCGTACCCTCTCATCGGTTGCTGGCACTACGTCGGGGCGAAACCGAAGGCTTTCTGACCGTAAATATTGGCCCCGATGAAGAGGCCGCGCTCGAGCGACTGGAACGGCAGTTTGTCGCTGAACGATCTGGTACGCCAGCTTGCAAAGAACAACTTGTGCTGGCGATTCGTGATGGTTATAAACGCTTACTGAAGCCTTCGCTGGAAACAGAATTTGCCAACAGTTCGAAGGCGAAAGCTGATCTTGACGCTATTCAAATATTTGCCGACAACTTACGTCAGCTTTTGTTAAGTCCACCACTTGGCCAGCAACGCGTGCTGGCCATTGACCCCGGTTACCGAACGGGTTGCAAAACAGTTTGCCTGGATGCACAGGGGAATCTGCTTACCGACACGGTTCTCTATCTGGCTCAATCTGAAGCGCAGCGACAACAGGCCGTACAGACGGTTGAGAAACTGGTTAGTCAGTATAAAATTGACGCCATTGCTATTGGCAACGGTACGGCCGGGCGTGAAACCGAGGAGTTTGTACAAAGTCTGCAATTAAACAAACCCATTTTTATGGTCAGTGAGCAGGGCGCTTCGATCTATTCGGCCTCCGAAGTAGCGCGTGACGAATTTCCTGATCACGATGTGACGGTACGGGGCGCTGTGAGCATTGGCCGCCGACTGATGGACCCGCTTGCCGAATTAGTAAAGATTGATCCGAAGTCAATTGGTGTGGGCCAGTATCAGCACGATGTTGACCAGACTGATTTGAAGACCAGCCTGGATACCGTTGTCGAAAGCTGTGTTAACCAAGTGGGTGTATCGCTCAATACGGCCAGTGCCTATTTGCTGCGCTACGTATCGGGGCTAGGGCCGCAACTGGCGGGAAATATTGTCGCCTATCGGGCAGAGAACGGCGCTTTTACCTCGCGCGAACAACTGAAAAAAGTACCTCGGCTCGGCCCAAAAGCGTTTGAACAATGTGCTGGCTTCTTACGTATCGAAGGGGCTAAAAATCCGTTGGATAACAGCGCAGTTCACCCCGAACGCTACGCCCTTGTCGAACGGATGGCGACTGACGTAAAGAGTACCGTCACGGATCTTGTCCGTCATCCTGAGTTACGTCAGCAAATCCAGCCCGAGCGTTATGTAACGAATGCAGTTGGGTTACCAACACTGCGCGATATACTGGCCGAACTTGCCAAGCCTGGCCGCGATCCCCGTGAACAACTTTCGGTGTTCGAATACGACGCCCGTGTGCGCTCGGTAGACGACTTGCACGAAGGTATGATACTGCCGGGAGTCGTGACCAACATCACGGCTTTTGGGGCGTTTGTGGACATTGGTGTAAAGCAGGACGGGCTGGTTCATGTGTCGCAGATGGCCAATCACTACGTTTCTGATCCCAAAACGGTGGTGAAAGTGTACCAGAAAATAAAAGTTAAGGTGATGGAAGTGGACAAGGTTCGGAAACGAATTGCGTTATCAATGAAAATTTGATAGGTTGCATGTACATGCGATCCTGATATTTCTAGAGTCCTATCTATACGTAGTACGCTAATTCAATTTCTATGCAACATCGCTGGCTCTGGGCAATTACTCGCCCCGTTCTGCTAAGCACCCTTCTGCTTTCATTAGTAACGGCTTGTAACGTACTACGTTCTTCTGGCCCATCCGTCAGTCGCCGTCCTTCGGCAGCCCCCGCCCGACCCGTTGCCCGCCGAACACCCAATGGCAGAGCCCCGGCAGTTCCGGCCAAACCAACAGGAAAAGTCGTCGATACCCGAACCTACGAAAATCGCTACGTTCCCGAAGTTGTAAAAATCGCCCGCACGTATACCGGTACGCCTTATCGTTCGGGAGGTAATACATCGGACGGAATTGATTGCTCAGGTTTGGTATACGCCGTTTTTAATACTGTAGGGCTAAAAATGCCCCGGATTTCGTGGCAGCAATCAGAAGTAGGCCGTGAAGTAGAAGTGGCAGAAATTCTGCCCGGCGATTTAATTTTCTTCGTTCCCGACAAGGGCCAGGCGGGTTATGTATCGCATACCGGCATTGTGACGGAAGTGAATGGAGTGCAAAATATCCGTTTCATTCATGCGTCGTCCTCACGGGGGGTGCGGGAAGATAACCTCTATGCCGACTATTTTAAAGGTCGGTTTGTGAAAGCACTACGTCCCTTTTAGTTTTTGTTTGTCATCCCAACGTAGGAGGAGTCTTCTTTACTAGGATGCTTTAAAATCTTTTCTAAGTTGGGGTGATAAACGAAAAACCGCTTTGAAAGCGGTTTTTCGTTGTAAAACAGTAGCGCTAGTCAGTTTACTGAAGTCTTAACACGGCTTCAGAAAGAGCATCTGTTTAACTATCTATTAAACGACGGGCTGGGCGCTGCTGATGAGTTCTTCCCAGTAAGCACGGTCTTTTTTCTTCAATTTCATTTCCAGGCTTAGCGCTTCGTTGCGGGTTGCAAACGGCTGGGTGAATTTTACTTCCCAAGGTTTACCATCAGCCGTAGCTGGATTCGTTTTCGCGTTATGCTGCCACAGCGTGATTTTCAGATCTTTGCTCTGACCGATAAAGTACTTATCGGTCGATGGGCTGTAGATAATATAAACGGTATGCATAAGGTGTCGGGACTATTACCAAAACTACGCATTTGATTACACAAAACAAACTTTGGATGAGTAAGTGAGTAAGTTCATATGGGCAGTTAAAAAAAACGGGTTCTGATTTGGGTCAATTTGATTTTTTGCTCATCTTTGCACCCACAAAACGCATAGCAGCGATTTGATGGGGGATTAGCTCAGCTGGCTAGAGCGCTTCCATGGCATGGAAGAGGTCATCGGTTCGACTCCGATATTCTCCACTGACTAACAAAAAAACCACTCATTCCGAGTGGTTTTTTTGTTTTGTAACTATGTACCAGAGTTTTACCAGCAACTATAATCGTACGCTGACAAACTATTTTGTCTAAATTTTCAAAAAGCCGTCTCCAATATGGAGTACGGCTTTTTGAAAATTTAGATTTCCTCCGTGAGGAAACCTCTTTATTTATCGATCATTTCAGCATCGGCCAAAATGTAATTAAGTTCGTAAATATTATCGGCATTCAATTTCAATGTGCCATGAAACGTCCGGCGTTCATCGGTTTTGAATTTCTTATCAGTTTTCTTGAATTTCAGCGATACTACGGATTCCGGTCCAGCACCTCCGCAAAAGAAACAGGCACTATATGGGAAAGCCGACAGTACGTAAATATTTGATTCAAGGTCAACCGGCAGTACGTAGCCTGTCAGTTCAACTGTTTTACCGTTCAATTTCTGGATGCCCTGCCCGAAGGTTGGATAAAGCATATAGACCGATTCTTCGGCATACCATTTTTTCTTGAATGTAACGTCGCGCAGAACTTCCCACGACAGTTTTACCGGTTCGGCGGCTACCGAAGTCGATGTGGTTGAATTAACCCGATTTGCAGGTGGTAGCGCTGGGCGAAAAGCAGTAGTTATGGACGCTACGAGTAACAAGGCAATCAATAATCGAATCATGGCGTTGGCGACTTATACGATAGAAAATGAAGGTAAAATTACAAAAAAGATTACTTTTACTAACTCATTTTGTTTCGACCACGCTACTTGTGCCCGACTCACTAAACGATAACGCAAAAGACGGCTCGGTAATTCCCGTTCGGTTCACCCGATTGTACATGACTTTGCTCATTATCCTGGCTATTTTGCTTACGGTGGGGCAGATTTTGACGCAGTGGTGGCTTCGAACTGTTCAGGATGAGTTCTGGGTAATCCGGTATTCGGCTTTGCAGCGCCACCAAAGTCAGCAAATTGTGAAGCAGGCGCTACAGGTAGTCGATATCGACGAACAGGATCATTTTAAGGAGAATGTAGACGCTTTGCGGCAGGTGTTTCCTGTTTTCGAGAGTTACCATATGCAGGTTCGCAAAGGACGTGCCGATGATGTTAGAGTCGTTATTACAAACTCCGATACGATTCAGCGATTATACGAAGGCATTCGTCCTGAGTTTGAAGCCTTTCAAAAAGGAGCTCATCGGCTTATGCAACTGCAACGTTTTGAAGAGGTTCGACAACCTGACGTTCAGTTTGCCTTCAAACTCATTCTGGCTAACGAAAAACCATTTTTAGAAAAAATGGATGGAATCGTTCGGCAATATAACAGCGAGTTAAGAGCTAAGCTCATTATCCTACAATCAATAGAACTTTATTTATACATATTCATTGTCGTGGTACTGGCGAGTTTTGGGTTGCTGATTTTTCGCCCGGCGGCCCGAAGACTTAAGCAAACGTTTGCACAACTGGTTGAGGCTGAGAGCCAGACGGCAGCCGTGAATAAGAAACTCCTGAGCGTCAACCGGTCTCTTAAGGAAACCCGTCAGAAACTGTTTGAAGCAACCAAACTTCAGTACGAACAAAAACTCGACGACCAGAAACTGCGAACGTCCTATCTGATTGCCGGGCAGGAAGAAGAACGTAAACGGTTATCCCGCGAGTTACACGATGGGCTGGGTCAAATGCTTACGGCCATTAAATTGCAGATAGAGGGCCTTGAAGCGGGGTTAGCTCGAGCAGCCATACCCGAACAGAATGGTACTCCGGCCTATTCCAAAAACCTGAAGACATTAAAAAGTTTAGTAACCCAAACAATTCAGGAAACTCGGTCAATTTCTAACGATTTGATGCCCAGTGTTTTGAGTGATTTTGGTGTAATCCCTGCCATTAAAATGCTAGCCGAAAATGACCGAAGTGAAACGGTGGATGTTACATTTAAAACAAACCTTACAGCCGACATGCCCCGCTTAGACAAAGATGTCGAAATTATGTTATACCGGGTCACTCAGGAAGCTGTCAGTAATGCCGTCAGGCACGCCAACCCATCGCATATTCATATAGAGTTGAAAGGACGTGCAAATACATTACAACTTGTCGTAAGTGATGACGGCCAGGGATTTGAAGTGCCACGAAAAAAACAGGCTAACGCTTTAATGAAATCAAAGCTGGAGAGCAACAGCGATATCACCGAACCCTTGAAACTACGTCCACCTTCGCAGGGGTTACATAATATTCAGGAACGTACTAAGCTGCTCAACGGGAAATTTAAAATTTATTCTACACTGGGGAAAGGAACGAAATTACACGTCAGTATACCCTATCAAACGCATTTTGCTTACCATGACTCCTACTAAATTAATGCTGGTGGATGATCACTCGATCGTTCGTGACGGTATTCGACTCTTGCTGGAACAGGCTGATGGCTTAGAAATTATTGACGAAGCCAATGATGGCGAAGAGGCTCTCGATAAACTAAAAGCACATCAGTCCGATGTAAGTACGTTGCCCGATCTTATCCTGATGGATATTTCGCTGCCCGGTATGTCGGGCATCCAGACGACGCAGATTGTAACCCGCCTGTATAAAAATGTGCGCGTACTCATGCTATCGATGCATAATAATGAAGATTATATCCTGAAGTCGGTTGAGGCTGGTGCTTATGGCTATATTCTTAAGGATTCGTCGTCAGATGAAATGATTAAAGCGATTCGCACGATTGCTTCAGGGGAGAAGTATTACAGTTCGCCAGTGGCTTCGATCATTTTGAGTGGCTACATGCAGCAATTAAAAAAAGGCAGCCGTCATGGTCGTACCGAACGTCAATCCAAATTATCAAATAAGGAGAAGGAAATACTACAATTCCTGGTCGATGGGATGAGCAGCCGGGAGATCGCCGAAAAGCTACAGCTTAGTGTCCGGACGGTTGATAACCACCGGGCTAACATGATGCGCCGACTACAGGTACGTAATGCTGCTGAGCTGGTCAGAATGGCGGTTGAGGATAAATTGATTTAAAAACGAAAGCATTTTTGATCATAAGCCCTGCTACGTATTTCTGGAAGGTTCAGATAAACGTAGCAGGAGAAACGCCGGTAGCTAAGTCTGGCTACGATTGCGAACTCAGTAACTTTTTTTTAGGTTTGCTCCATAAACCGGCTAATTGCCGGTTTTCCATTCTTTGCTTACTATATTTAGTAGGTAGATTTTATGAACTATAAAACCAATTTCAATCATGTCACTTCGCTTAGGAGATATTGCCCCCGATTTTGAGGCCGACACCACCCAGGGCCACATTCACTTTCACGAATGGTTAGGTAATTCATGGGGAATGCTATTCTCACATCCTGCCGACTTTACACCCGTTTGTACAACCGAATTAGGTAGAACGGCCTTGCTCAAAGATGAGTTTGGCAAACGTAACGTAAAGGTCATTGCCGTATCAGTAGATGATCTGGACTCGCACAATCGATGGACTCCCGACATCAAGGATGTAACAGGCAGCGAAGTTAACTTCCCAATTATCGCCGATGCTGACCGGACAGTAGCTACGCTCTACGATATGATTCACCCTAACGCCAGCGAAAAAGCAACCGTACGGTCGGTGTTTGTGATTGGACCCGACAAAAAAATTAAACTGACGTTGACGTACCCAGCCTCAACGGGACGTAATTTCAACGAGTTACTACGTGTCATTGATTCGCTTCAACTGACGGCTGAGTATCAGGTTGCCACGCCTGCCGATTGGCAACAGGGCGATGATGTTATTGTAACGCCCGCCGTATCGAATGATCAACTGGAAGCTAAATTTCCAAAAGGAGTAACATTTGTGAAGCCTTACCTACGCACAACGCCCCAGCCCAACAAGTAATATTTTTTAAAATTGTAGGATTATGAATTTGCTTTAGGGCGACCCGATTACTTTGTAATCCTACAATTTTAAAACTTTACAATTCATCACTCCGTTAACGTTGCGTTATCATATAAACGAACGACGCGTTATGGCAAAGCAAACAAACGACAATCCAGAGCACAAAGAAGGGCCGGTCGCTACGGCTATTGAAGAACAAACCGCTAAACTGCCTTCTGACATTTTTCTATGGGCTTCATTAGGCTCTATGGCCGTTTCACTATACCTACAGTCACAGGGTGATCGCGATCGGAGCTTATTTGTTGGCCAATGGGCAGCTCCCTTTCTGTTACTCGGCCTTTATAACAAACTGGTTAAACTAGAAGGTCACGATTAGGTATAATGCAGTAAATTAACTACTGGAAGCCCCTTGCAAACGCAAAGGGCTTTTTTGTTCGTTGTTTTCGAAGGTAAACCTTTAATTTCGGGCTGGCATTTAGGCACCTGCATGAAAACACGCGTTCTGGTCAATCTCATTTTTCGGCGATATGGTCTATGGATTGCGGCATTATTGATCTTGTTAGCAGGCATTTGGGCCGTTCTCTCCCGTCGTCCAGCCGACATGAACTGGCAGTTTGTGCAGGCGTTTGGCATCAAGTTGCCTATGCACTACACCATTCATGGAATCGACGTATCGCGCCATAACGACCGCATTAACTGGGCACGCGTCCGTCAAATGGAAGCTGATGGTGTTCGACTACAGTTTGTATTCATCAAAGCTACTGAGGGCGCTACGTTGGCTGATAAGCATTTTGATAAAAATTGGAGCGAAGCCAAAAAATCTAACCTGCGACGGGGAGCCTATCATTTTTATCACCCTACCCGAGACCCTGCTAAGCAAGCTGATAATTTCATTAAGCATGTGGATCTCCACGCGGGTGATTTTGCGCCGGTAGTTGACTTTGAAGTAACAAACGGACAGTCTGATGAAACGATTGTTAACGGACTCCGTTTATGGCTCGAAACCATTGAGGAACACTACCAGGTTCGGCCGATCATTTATACAAACGGTAACCTCTACAAGCGATATATCAAGCGGAATCTGGACGACTACCCACTCTGGATTGCCGACTATTCAACCAAGCATCTTCGCAGCTATAATGCCGACAAACTTTACCTCTGGCAACATAACCCAAGTGGTTGGGTAAAGGGAATTCGGGGGCAAGTCGATTTCAACGTATTTGTGATGGACGAAAATCGATTGAACGATATTTGCCTATAACTCCAGAGGATAAGCCCTGTTCTTATGATAATGCTACGTTCTGTTTATAGATTTATTTTCGTTAATTCAGCTGGCCCCGCTAACCAATCTATTGCCCGTTCACCAAATGCTTTCATGTGAGGCATCTGGCTGTGTGCCAGCAACCCAGCTTCGTTGTCCCAGCGTTCGTGCATAATAAAACGCTCAGGATGTTCTGCACTTTGATACAATTCATAAAGCTGGCAGGCCTCTTCCGTGCGTACCTGTTCGACCAGTTCAAGTAAGCTGGTTTTAAGGTTAGCTTCGGCACCGGGACGGGCCGTGATGGTAGCAAAAACTAATAAGGGCATACATATATTTTTAGGGCAAAAGATGCTGCTGGTCAAAGTCTACCCTTGCCATATTTCCCAGGCTTTTTCTGCCTGTAGTTCCAGCATGCGCAGACCATTGTGTGTAGACGCTCCACGTTCGAGGCCGAGTTGTATAAACTTTGTCTCTGTGGGATTGTACACCAGATCGTAGAGCAAATGATGCTTGGTAAGCAGGTGATAGGGCAGGGCAGGCGCTTCGTCGATGCGAGGGTATGTGCCAACCGGCGAACCGTTAATAATTAAATGATAATCTCCCAGGACAGCGGGTAGATCATCGTAGGTTAATGTATTGTCGGTCTTGGTTCGTGATACGAGTTTATACGTGATGCCTAAATCGGCCAGTGCCACCGTAACGGCCTTTGACGCACCGCCAGTACCGAGTACTAATGCCTGTATATCGTTGGGTACGCGTTGACGTAAATTCAACCAATTAGTTAAGGATTGCCGGAACCCGTAGTAATCTGAGTTATATCCCGTTAGCGAACCATCCGATTCGAATTTGATTACGTTCACGGCGCCAATTTTTTCGGCCGATGCATCCAGTCGATCTAAATAACGTAAAACGGCTTGCTTGTGGGGAATTGTGACGTTCAAGCCACGCAGGTCAGGCAATTTCAATAATTCTGACAAAGCTGTAATACTGGGTAACTCAAACAGATCGTAGCGACTATCGCTAATGCCTTCGCGAACAAATTTTTCGGTAAAGTACCGTTGCGAAAAGGAATGAGTAAGTGGAAAACCGATAAGACCGTAACGTTTCATAAGAAGGAAAGGGATAAAATACCTATGCCACAGCTTTCTAGCCATGGCATAGGTATTTTATTATACTTTAGGGTTTACCTGAATTCTCTAGTTAGAGGATCGTTTCTTTATAAACTCAAACACGATTGGTAACACTGAAAGGCCAACAATACCGAAAACAACCAGTTCAAAATTCTTTTGGACAAAGGAAATATTGCCAAAGAAATAGCCCAATAGCGAAATGCTCGTTACCCACAACACCGCTCCCATAATACAGAATTTAATGTAGGTACCGTAGGTCATGCTACCAGCCCCAGCCACGAAAGGAGCAATTGTCCGTACGATAGGAATAAATCGGGCAATAATTACAGTCCGGCCACCGTACTTAGCATAGAATTTTTCCGTCTCGGCAATGTATTCTCGCTTGAAGAACAAGATACGTTCCCGCGATTTAATCTGGCTTCCCAAAAATTTACCGACGAAATAGTTGACGTTATCCCCCAGTAATGCTGCGCCAATGAGCAGTGGTATAATAGCCCAGACACTTAACTCATTCGTTGGTCGGGCGGCCAGGGCACCAGCCGCAAACAGCAACGAATCGCCGGGTAGCAATGGCATAACAATCAGCCCTGTTTCGGTGAAAACAATCAGAAATAAGATAGCGTATAGGAGTACACCGTATTCATTAGCCCATAAATCGAGATAACGATCCAGATGTAGCAAAAAATCAAGTAGCGATTTGAGAATTTCCATAAAATAAGTTGCCAGTCAACAGTCATGGGTCATAAGAGATAGCCTTCCATAGCTACCGACTGATGACTGACCACTGTTAGCTAGTGTCTATTTATCTAAAAAGTGAGAAAATGTATCTCCGCGTAAGCCTAACCGGATGGTTTCCAGAGGTATAACCTCATGAGGGGCAATATTGCCGAGGTTGACATTGGCACCAAGGAGCTTTACAAACCACACCTGCTGTTCTTTTTGGGGGGCTTCCCATAAAATGCTCTCGAATGGAACCTGGGTAAGAATTTCTTCAACCAGCCCCTGCCGGACTTCGCCACTCGCCCTAAATAAGCCGACTGTGCCCCCTTCGCGGGCTTCACCAATCACTTTCCAGGCACCCGCCTGTAACTCGGACTTCATCAATTGAATCCACTTGTAGGGCGGAATAATTTTTGCTTCGTCCTTCGAGCCTACTTCCGACAACACGGTTACCTGAGTTGCCAGCGTACGTATGTAATTACATTTGTCGTCCTGGTTCATGTCGATTGAACCGTCCGACACTTCAGCATGCTCCAGACCGTACTTATCTAACAGTTTTCGGTATTCGTCGAACTGATTACGTACTACGAACGCTTCGAATAGTGTTCCGCCAAAGTAAACAGGAATACCCGCTGACTGATAAATGGCTATTTTATCTTTCAAATTTGGGGTGACAAATGATGTTGCCCAACCCAATTTAACTATGTCTGAATAGCCAGCAGAAGTAGACAAAAAGTCTTCCACCTCCCGCAGACTTAACCCTTTGTCCATTACCATTGTCAATCCACTCTGACGAGGCTTTTCGGTACGTTCGGGTAACTGTGTAAGTGTATAATTCATTCGAGGTAATCAAATAGGCGCGTAAAAATCGCTCAAAAGTAGTATAAGTCTTGAAAAACTCGCAAGAAAGTCCACAAATAATAGCGTCCTTTGGGCTTATAACTTAGTTTAATACTATTTTTGTTGACTATGAATAACGATGCAAATTGACGCCTTGATTTCTTTCAGTCTCAGATTGGTCAATTTATGAGTAGCAATGTATCTTAATATGGACCGCTGGCTTAATGGGACTATTCGAGCTGTGAATTGTGGTCGGCTGGAGGCTGATCTTACCATTCGTGAAGATATGACAAATCCGGCGGGCATACTCCACAGGACGCGCAACTGCAATTCTGGACGTTAATAAAGGCTCTGGTATTTAGGCTGGATCGCGAATTTGCCTATGCACATAGTAGCCTTGCTATCAACTTTCTGTATATGGCTCAATTGGGTGAGGCTATAAAGAAAAAATCACTTGCTGCGAGTGACGTACTGTCGCTGATAAAATGGTTGATAAGTGTACAATAAACCTAATTCAGACGTCGGTAAAACTACCCTTTTAATTTTATAGCGGCTTAAGCTATCAGGAGACTCCCGTTACGAATGGCTCAAGTCATACTCTACAATTAAGCCAGAACCTAAATAAATGGGTTTATTTTTTATGGAATCCAACTTTTAAGTGTCTAATGGGTCTGCTTAATAAGAAAAAACAGAAAAATACCCTTTGTTTGAGTATGAAAACCAGAATTGTTTTTTTATCACCTTATTATTGCTATTATTGACCAAAGATACTACTTCTGATAGGTTTGAACGAAACTTTACCCCACTATGGAAAAGTCCAATGGCCTTTTGATTATCTCGGTTACTAAAAGACAAGTACGACCTAAGCTCGCTTAGTTTATTTAGTATAAGGCGTTGAAAAAATATTGGAAGAATAGGTTGACTTTTGCAATTCAGTCTTAACATTGCAGAAAAATCGTGGATTAATGGATCATGTATAAGGTGATCTGTGCGGCCGGTCACATTTGGTGACTGTATTTTTATGAGAAAGGTCATTCTCTGGCTGATGTCTTGAAAAATTAAAACGAGGCCAGAAGAAACATTTGTTTAAAAAATTAGTCATAAGTACATCTAAGGGCTGCCTGCGTATTGTAAGGTGGCTCATAGACTGGCTAGTTGTAGTGAAGACCATTGATTTAGTGGTCTGGTCGTTCTCTAAATTCCACAGCCGTACCTGAAAAGGAAATTTTTTAAAACATTGCGTCAAATTAACTCAATAAATATGCGAACATTTATCCAACAACACCCCATGAGGATGCTGGCTGGACTCGTGTTGCTAAGTTTTGCAATACCTACTCTTGGCCTTGCTCAACAGGCTGATACAGTCCGGGTTCAACCCGCCACAGTTCAACAAAGTACGTCAACAACTGCCCCCAGCGGGTACTACGAGCGCGAAAACATCTACCGTCTGGGTAAAGGGATTTACACCGATACCTTACGTAGAAACGATTTTAAAGCTCAGGCTAGTGATGTTGCGGAACTGGACGATTGTGATACGACTTTCCAAACATTTATTCTGGTCCGTCGCCTGTCTCCCTGGCGAGTTGGTTTGTATGCCGGGCCTAACTTTGCTTATTGCGGTACATGGGAAAATACGTTTGGTCCCAATAAGCGTGATAAAACGTTGTACAACGGTGCCGGTATTAATGTAACTGCCACCGTTGATTACTTTTTCACGCCGGCAATCCGTCGCCTTCGTTTTGGTTTAGGAACAGCCTTTGGCTACCAGAACTATATTACACGTAGCATCTATAAAGATTACTTGTATGGTTTGGCTGCCGCACGTACACCAAGTGTACCTGCTAGCCAGGTTCAGATTGATCAACGAGCTTCGGAAGATATGTTCCTGACAGTAGGTCCGATACTGACGTTTACACTAGCTCGTAGTCGTCGTAATCCTGAGGCTACAACGTTTATTGAAGCCGCTGCTCGTGGTGGATTATTCCGCACAGAAGCCGCAACAATTGCTGCCTACATTCCATCACAGGGTACACTGCCACCAGGAGCTGTTCCTTCTCTTGTTAACGGAGGGGCATTGCTCCGATCAGTTAACCCCAGCTCAAACCTTTACCACTTAGGTGCATTAGGATCGCTGGCCGTGTTCTTCCCATTACGTAACAACTGGAACATAGGCGTACAGGGACAAGGGTTCATCACTCGCCTTAATTACCTTATCGTCAATGGCGTTGATAACCAACTATATGAGTTCAAACGTAAACACGGTGGTTTTACGGTTGGTTTGGCTGTTCGTAAAGGATTCGTTCAGAAAAAACTTATCCCCAAAGCACCTGTTTCCTGCCCAACCTGCGAACAGGTTCCTGAGTTGAATGTCAATTTTAATGGTGCTTCACTCAAAGGTGCGTCGTTATCGTATGCCGATAGCACAAACGAACAAAAGTTTGCTGCCGTTAATAAGTCAGCAGCAGCACCCGTTATTAGCTGGCGCAGTACAACGCCGAATCCGAGAAACGAAACCTTTACGGCTCGTTTATACTACCGTCCAGATTCAGTAGTTGCTGGTAACACAGATCAAGTAATCGCTCAATTAGAAAATACGACGGATACAACGTTAGCTTTCCCACCGGCATATTTCTCTAATGGTCAATTAAATCCTGGGTTCTATTACGTGACAGTTCACAACAAGCAGGTTGCCAAATGTGGTACATGTATGAGTGAAGTAGCAACAAGCAGCTTTGCCAGCATCCGGGATAAGCCAGAGTTTGTTGACTGCAAATACCGTCACCGCCTAGAGCGCCTGGAAGTATATTACCGCACACCTTACACGCGTGAAGTGGCTAACGTCTGCTACTGTAATGGCACGATCACATCGGTTGGAGATACCGTTACTCGCCTTCGCTACCGTGGTCTGAATCGTCTGCTGGCAACCAGCGCTATTGAGTTTGATACCAATACGGTTATCTTAAACCTCAATGAGCTGCCAGGAGGTCTTGCACAACAATTGCAGGCTGAGAAGACAAAAATTGAGAGTGGAAACGCTATCCGCTTCAAGAATCGTCGGGTACGTCCGCAGGTTCAGTACTTCCGCGCTGTGTTCTCCGTTACCAAACTCCCATGTAATGGTCAGCCAGAGCAAGTTGTGGGTAGCTTCAACACGACGATTAGCGATAACAGCTACACAATTACCGACTTGAAGCCATTGACTGACGCTCAGAAAGCTAAATTACTGGCTCCGCCTGCCCCCGTTAAGAAGAAAGCGACTCGTCGCCGTGCTGGCAACAGTGGTCGTCGTGCAGATGTAATGTTCGGTGTAGAATAACAAAGTAATAACAAGGTAAAAAAACCGGGGGCCAACGCTCCCGGTTTTTTTGTTGTCTCGTTTCTATCACGATATTCCCCTTAATAATCGAACAACATAGATGGGACGTTTTCTATTAGTAATTGTATTTCAATGCTTTATGATCATGAACGCTCAATCACAACCTGGCAGTTCAGCGCCTAACGCTGTGGAGGCCCCAATGCATACATACTCTCTAAGGCTTCGACCTGGGCAGGATTTGAAAACAGAATTAGAATCATTGGTCAGGCAACAACGTATTGGTGCAGGGGCTATTCTAACTTGTGTAGGAAGCCTAACAGACGTAACACTACGGTTGGCTAATCAAGAGAAAGGAAGTGTGTGGAAAGGACATTTCGAGATCGTGTCACTCGTTGGCACACTTTCAGTAAATGGCAGCCACATCCATTTATCCGTTTCCGATTCGACTGGTCGCACCATTGGCGGGCATTTACTGGAAGGTTGTACTATTTATACAACAGCCGAACTACTTATCGGTATAATGCCCGACATCGAATACGTCCGTGAAGTTGATCCTACATTTGGTTATCGGGAATTAGCAATCCGAAAGCGAAAAAGAAAATAAGTAAGAAAGCCAGTTCGAGCGAACTGGCTTTCTTACTTACAGAGGGTTTATGAAGATAGAAACTGCAATCGTCTTCACTCTTCAAAAAAACTAGTTCCGTTTGCTCATTTCATCGCGAATTTTGGCTGCTCGTTCGTATTCTTCATTACCGAGCGCTTCCTCAAGCATTTTTTGTAGTTCTTCAGAAGATGCGTTTTTTAACTGATCGCCAAATGAGCGTGTTGAAGGCCGGTTTGAGGAACGTACTAACTCTTCCTGTTCTTCCTCTTCGTCATTGCCGCTAGCTGTTATACCCGCTTCTGATAAGATGGACTCATTCGTATAAATCGGTACGTCGAACCGGATACCAATAGCAATGGCATCGGATGGCCGGGCATCAATAACTGATTCTCGAACGCCATCAAAGCACACGATCTTGGCAAAGAAAATGCCTTCTCGCAGATCGGAAATCATAATTTCACGAACTGTGAATTTGAACTGTTCGGCAAACTGCTTGAACAAGTCGTGCGTCATTGGCCTGTTCGGCACAATCTTTTCGATTTCAATGGCAATAGCTTGTGCTTCAAACATGCCAATGATAATAGGCAACCGCCGGTTGCCATATTCTTCTCCCAGTACCAGCGCAAACGATCCTGACTGCGACTGACTGGGTGAAAGTCCTAATATTTCCAGCTTAATCTTATCCACGGTGTAAAAATAGCAAAAAGTCGTAAGGCATGGCCTTGTAAGTGGTAAGTAAATGTTAGCAAGTCTTTATCACTCACGACTTACAGAACGATATTTCACGACTTTTTCACAGAGCTTTTACCGCTTTTGTCAATCGGGGCAGTATGTCGAATACATCGCCAACGATGCCGTAATCAGCCGATTTAAAGAACGGGGCTTCTGCATCTTTGTTAATAACAACAATTACCTTCGAGGAGTTTACACCGGCCAGGTGTTGTATCGCTCCTGATATACCACAGGCAATATATAGATTCGGGCTTATCTTTAGCCCTGTTTGCCCCACGTGCTCGGAGTGAGGACGCCAGTCAAGGTCAGAGACTGGTTTTGAACAAGCTGTAGCTGCGTGAAGCGCTTGGGCAAGATCTTCGACAATACCCCAGTTTTCGGGCCCTTTTAAGCCACGGCCAGCAGATACAACCAGATCAGCTTCGGGCAGCAGGATATCGCCAGAAGATTTTTCGGTGTTTTTAACCGAAATGACAAAATCAGAGTCATTCAGAGCAGGAGTGAAGGCTTCGACTGGCGCAGTCGCGTCGGTTTCTTCAGGTGTAATCGTATTCTTCTTAATGGCCAGAATTTTGATATCGGCTTTCAGGTCGTTGTACGCAAACGCTTTACCTGTGTAAATGCTACTTTTGACACGGAAACCATTCGACAGATCAGGCAACTCGATCACGTTGGCAGCTAAACCTGCTTTCAATTTACCGGCCAGCCGGGCGGTCATGGCATCGGCCAATGATGATTTAGCCAGAACAACCACCTTACTGCTTTCCTGCTGAGCGGCTGCTGCTACCACGGTAGCATAAGCCATGCCATTGGCCTCATTCAGTTTCGGGTCGCATGAATGCAGCACTTTGGTTGCACCAAAGCGACCAGCCGAAGCCAGTTCTGTATCATCAGCCTGACCAATGATGATGGCTGTAGCCGACGTACCAGTCATTTGGGCGACTTTTGCGCCGTAGGAAATGGCCTCCTGAGAGGACTTCTTAATTTTACCTTCGTCTAATTCGGCGAATATAAGGACTGACATGTGTTTAGTCGTTAATGGTTTACAGTCGTTGGTCGAGAGTCATCAGTCAACAGCTAAATGCTATCGACCAGAGATTCGACTAATGATTAAATTACTTTTGCTTCGGTGTGGAGAAGCTGAATGAGCATTTCTGCTTCGTCGGCTTTAATCATTTTAACCGCGCCACGTGGAGCTGGTAGCTCATAGCTGCCAACCGTCGTAAGTTTGTCAGTGCCGGTTGGCTCAACAACTTTAAGTGGCTTGGTACGGGCGGTCATGATGCCCCGCATGTTGGGTATTTTCCATTCGGCAATTGGCTCTTGGCAACCCAATACGAGCGGTAGTTTAGCTTCCAGGCTTTCTTTACCACCCTCAATTTCACGGGTAATTTTAGCCGTATCGCCGTCTATGTCGAGTAGCATAACCGGTGAAATGGAGGGCATACCAAGCATTTCACCGACAATACCGTGAACCTGGCCACCATTGTAGTCAATAGACTCACGACCCATCAGGATCAGGTCGTAGTTATTTTCTTTGGCGATGGCTGCAATTTGTTCGGCCACAAAATAGGCATCGGTAGGCTCGGCATTTACACGGATCGCATCGTCGGCACCGATGGCCAGACATTTGCGAATAACGGGTTCCGTATCACTTTCGCCAACATTGAGTACCGTTATTGTAGCACCCGTTTTTTCTTTAAGTTCAACCGCCCGCGCCAGGGCATAGTCGTCATAGGGGCCGGTAATGAACGTTACGCCAGCTTTGTTTAACTTGGTATTGTTGTCCGTAAAGGTAATTTTGGTGGTGGTGTCGGGCACACTGGTCACACACACTAAAATTTTCATACGCATTGTGGTTTTGTGGGTGTTTAAGTAGTCAGCAGGGGATATAGAGCTGTTGGTAAGCAACGTATTGATCCCTTACAAGTTGGTACTTATTACTACTTTTATACCCCAAAAGTACAAACTGTATCACATAAAAGTATGCATGCATACTATTTTTTCTTACGTGAATGAATACGGAACGCATCCAGCAATTAATCCAATTTGTCCAGGAGGAACCCGGCGAGCCATTTAATGTTTATGCGCTGGCTATGGAGTACCTAAACAGTCAGCCTGAGCAGGCCAGGATTTATTTCGATCAGTTACTAACCGAATATCCTGATTATTTACCTACGTACTATCACGCAGCCGCTCTTTACGCGGAACTGGACCAGCGTGACCGGGCGGCCGATTTATATGAGAAAGGCATTAAACTGGCACTGGCCCAGAACAACCAGAAAACACTGCTGGAGCTACAGCGGGCTCAGCAGGCTTTTGAAGATGATGAAGACGAATGGTAATTAGTGACGCTGACGGTTTTTCTTTTGCTGCACTAACTCCTGCTTGAACAATAAAGGCACGGTAGCCTGTTCTGGAATCGTATAATTGATAGCCAGAATATGAGCGCCCGGTACTTTCGGTAAATAAACAAACCCACGTACTGATTCGCCGGGAGCCAGCGTATTGGCTTTCAGCGCCAGCTCGCGCCAGCGATATTCTTCATAATCGAAGCGTTGCATCCGGTCGGCAAAGGTGCTGTAGTCTATAGCCCGCTTAACAGCAATGCCTTGATAAGCAAGCCCATGACTAACCCGATTGGTAACGTATTCGTTATATGATCGGCTCTTGCCCGACGATGATATGTCGGAAGCAACAGCCGCCACCATCAAAATTGTATTGAACACCTTAGCCCGTTTCAGCCGCTTCTCTTCCTGTTTCCGTTTCAGTTTTATGCGCCCAGCCTCGTAGGTTGGGTCGGCCGCCGAGCGAACAAGCGCTAAACCTGGGTTTTCTGGCTCTGAAAGCGTATCCTGAGTAGCACCGAGAGCCGAGAAATGAAAATCTGCCGGATTTACGTCGATGGGATGATCGGTATGGTTCTTTACCTCAATATCGAGCGTTACAAATTCCAGATCTTCCCGCTCAAAGGAAGCGACTACACCTACTCCATTCTGCTCGGCTTTCGTAACCGAACGACCATCAATAGTAGCTACATCGCCCGAAATAGGTTCGAGCTGATAGGTTGTAATAGTCGGCGAACAGCTACTTAACGTATTGACTATGAGGCCAACAAAAAATAAATCTTTTAGTCTGTAAAAAGGCTTCATAGTCTTTTTGAGTTGAAGCGAGGAATTGGACGTAAACACTGTAAAGTTAACTAAGAAGCTGATTTAGTAGTGTTAAGAACGAGCTAGTTTTTGTCATGAAAAGCTACCGTTGAATAAAACGCGGGGGGATGTTTCCGTTTCTGTGGGAAAAATCGACAAATTAGATAGGAAACCTGGCCACCTGGCATGAGCTGATCTACCAGTGCGGGTATTACGACTAATCGCACTTTACCCGGAATTTTACGCAGTTTACAGGTAAGCGACCATCGCTCTCTATGACAGACAATCTCGAATTGATGAATTATCTATCCTGATGGAATGTCGCTTATCCATAATTGCGTAGCCAACTGATATGCATATCTTTATATAATTCTACCCGCCATACCTCTTCACTAATGATCCAGGTTGTCAACCTGATGATGGACAGGTATTCATGGAATGATCTTGTGCGGATAAATGGTGTAATTCTGATTGTATCTTCTGCTTTAGAAGAGGAACGTAACTTTTCCAATTCAATGCTATTGCTGCGTCAACCACCCCTCATAAGCACTCAGAATTAACGCTCTATGTAGGAAGCAATCATCTGACTTAAGCCTAATGACTCGCTTTGTTCTCATCATTCTTATTCTGCATTCGGCGTTTGGGTTAGCGCAAACGCCAGCGCAACGTAAGGCTACGGTCAAAAGAGATCTGGCGGAGCCCCTTTCCCTGGAACATTATTCGCAGGAAAAGGGGCTCTCGCAGGGGACAGGCTATGCGATTGCTCAGTTCGATGATTACATCTGGTTTGCTACGCAGGATGGGTTGAACCGCTTTGATGGGTATGAATACAAGATGTTTCGGGAAGGAGGCAAAGAAGGGCTTAGCAACAGCTTTGTTCAGGCTTTGCTGGCCGATCATCAGGGGCGTTTCTGGATAGGTACGGGTGGAGGGATTAATTTATATGATCGGGAAAATGAAAACTTCACTACGTTCAGCAGTGTGTTTGGTATTCAGCATCCTGTTAATGAACTATCTATCAAAAAACTGCTCGAAGACAGAAAAGGTAATATCTGGATAATGACTGAAGAGCAGGGACTTTATCGCTTCAATCCTATCACAAAACAGATCAAGGCTTTTTTGCCATCGTCGAGTAATCTTGTCAGTTTTTCACTCGACCTATCGGGGCAGCTCTGGGTCGCTACGACCAATGAACTTTACGTGTTTCAATCCAACTCCGATTCTTTTCAGCCAACGTTCATTCATAGGACCCTTCATTTAAAGCCTCAGACAACCCTGCTCTCAATCCTCATTGACGCCCGTAATGACCTGTGGGTCGGGACGTATGAAGATGGCGTGTATGTTGTTGCCTCACCAGCGAACGGGCTGCTATCCGATAGAAGGAAGTTACCAGTAGGAGCGATCACCCATTTCCAGCAGGGAAATTCAGCTAAGCATCTCGTTAGTAACCAAATCACCTGCCTGATGAGCGATAAGTCGGGACGTATCTGGATTGGCACCAGAACAGGTGGGATTTCAATTTATAACCCCGACAGCCAATCATTTACATCTATTCAGCACTCCGGCAATAATCCCCAAAGTCTGGCTGAAAACTTCGTGTGGTCGTTGTTTGAAGATCGTCAGCAGATTGTCTGGATTGGGCTGAGTAGCCATGGTATTGATAAATATGACCCATTGAAATTTCAGTTTCATCGGATTCAGCAGGATGAGCATGCGATACGTAATACCTTGCCCGATGACATGATTTTTGCTATCTACGCGCATCAAAACGATTTATACATCGGTACGGAAACGGGAGGAATAGCCCGTTATTCGCTGGCGACGAAACAATTCGTTCCTTTTTTAACCAACACGCAATCGTCGGCTCATTTCCTCACGCATGAAGTACGCGCTATTACAGCTGATGCGCATAAAAACATCTGGTTTGCCAATACGCAGGGCCTGGGTAAGTATGATCCCCTCCGGCGAACGCTGATTACGTATCCATTAGCGCATCGAAAACCACTTTATCTGTTTTCGGCTCAGGCAATCAATAACCAAACAGGCGGGCAGGATATCTGGATTGGTGAACAAGGTGGCCTTTGGCGGTTCGATTTAATAACCAAACGTTGGAAAGACTGGAGAGATAATCCGGCTGTAGCAGCCATCTCAGGCTACACAGTTCGGTTAATTAAGGAAGATTTTCAACAAAATATCTGGCTGGGTACGTTAGGCCATGGCCTGTTGCGCTATGATCCAAAAACGAAAAAAATCACGGTTTTTAACAAGAAAAATGGCTTGTCCTGCAACAATATCCGAAGTCTCTTGGAAGACGGTAAATGGCTGTGGATCGGGACTGATTGCGGCCTTTTTCAACTGGATTTACAGCAATTACGCATAGTAAAACACTATACCAAAGCCGACGGCTTACCGAATGAAGTCACGTACGGCATTCTGAAGGACAACGCGGGCTATTTATGGCTAAGCAGCAACAAAGGACTGGCGCAGTTCTCGCCAACGCGGGGACGTATTAAAACTTATGACCTTAGTGATGGCCTGCAGAGCGATGAATTCAACACGAACGTATGCTATCGTCATACTGATGGTACGTTGTTTTTTGGCGGAGTACATGGTATCAACTATTTCAATGCCAATGAATTAAAGCGAAATCTGTTGGTGCCGCCCGTTAAGATCACAGCCGTAACGGTGCTGGATAGCGCAAGGCCACCCAATCAAAAAAAACTGATTCTTACGCATGACCAAAACTTTATTGGGTTCGAATTCGCGACGTTGAACTTCTCCAATACTGAAAAAAATAAATACCAATATAAGTTAAAAGGCATTGATCGTGACTGGGTGAACGCGCAGCACCGGCGCTATGCCAACTACACAAAGTTGCCCGCTGGTGACTACGTCTTTCGGGTGAGAGGCAGTAACGATGATGGTGTCTGGAATGAGCAGGGTGCTTCTATCAGCATCGTCATTAAGCCACCATTCTGGGAAACCTTGTGGTTTAGAATAGCTTTGCTCGTCTTGCTGGCTGGTGGCATGTACGGCGTTTATCAATACCGTATTTTTCAACTGAAAAGTCGTCAGGCACAAGAATTGAACGTAGTGATCAGGACGCAGGAACTCGAACGCCAGCGTCTTGCTAAAGAACTCCACGACGGTGTAGGCGCTAATCTGGCTGTTTTGAAAATGTATCTGGCTTCATTAGGCAATCCAGCTATCCCGACAGAGGAGTTGAAAAAGCGCTCGATGGCGCTTCTGAAAGCTTCGCTCGACGACATCCGCAGCATTATTCATGACATGCATCCCCGCAGTTTGGCCGAGTTGGGGCTGGCCCAGACAATCGCCGAAATGGCGATGCTGATCAACCAGAGCAAGCGGCTGAACGTAGCGTTTGTTACGAACAATGTCCCCCCAAAGTTGCCCGCAACGATTGAAATAAACGTGTTTCGCGTGGTACAGGAGTTGCTGCAAAATGCTATAAAACACGCGGAAGCCAGCAACATCTGGCTAAATCTTGACCACGAATCGGGAGCGCTGTCGCTTACTTACCGCGATAATGGACGAGGGTTGGATACCACGCTGATAGAACGAGCGTCGGGTAATGGCCTGGTGAACATTCGGCAGCGAATCACCCTTCTGAAAGGAACCTACCAACTGACATCCGCCGAAAAACAGGGGACGTCTATCCAGATACGGGTGCCCACCGCAGTAAGCTAATTCGTGGCTGGTTTACGTTAAGAACTGTATTTTGCGTAGAACTACGTATCAATATACCAAGATCTTCGTATAGCTTCGCTCTGTCTTTCCCCGGATCTTTGGTTCATCAAAATGTGGCCAATTTATGGACTCTAAAAAAGTGTACGCAGCTCGTATCTGGCTGGTTATCTCGCTGCTAGCCATCGTTGCTGCTGTGGCGGGTCTCCTGTTAATTTGAAATAAGCACTCGCAATTATAAGGCTTCCGTGAGATGGTTCATGGGATAGCTCTGAGTAAAATCAAGGGAGATTCAGCCTTATGGGTGAAAAACCCATAACCATGAAAAAAATCCTTTTCGCGTTGTGCCTGGCAACGACTTCTCTACTCAACCTGACGAATAGCTTTGCCCAGAAAGGCAAACTTTATACATTCCCCATTGGCGTTGAATCGTATACGTATCGGAATAGCTTTCCCAAAAGCGTTGTCGCTACGTTGGATACGATCAAAGCGCTCGGCATCACGGACATGGAAGGCGGTGCACCAAAAGGAATGACCGAAGCCGAATTTAAAAAGATGTGTGACGAGCGGGGTATTAAAATTTCGGCTACTGGCGCAGGATACGATCAACTTGTGAAAGACCCTATGGATGCGGTTAAAAAAGCAAAAGACCTGGGTGCTTCGTTTATTATGGTTGCCTGGATTCCGCATCAAAAAGCCAGTTTCAACCTCGACAATGCCAAAAAGGCCGTTGCCGATTTTAATCAAGCTGGCAAAGTGCTAAAAGAAAACGGCATCACATTTTGCTACCACAACCACGGCTATGAATTCCAGCCTTACGAAAATGGGACCTTATTCGACTACATCGTTAAAAATACCAATCCCGAATATGTGTCTTTTGAAATGGACATTCTGTGGGCGCAACACGGTGGAGCTGATCCTGTACAATTGCTGAAGAACTACGGCAGCCGCTTTAAACTGATGCACCTGAAAGACCTCAAAAAAGGCATTAAAGGCGATTTGAGCGGAGGCACGCCACCCGAAAACGACGTAACGCTGGGTGAGGGACAGGTTAACATTCCTGAAATTTTACGGCTGGCGAAAAAGGCCGGTATCAAACATTATTACATCGAAGATGAAAGCAATCATGAATACGAACAAATGCCTAAAAGCATCGCGTATCTGAAAAGCTTGAAAGAATAAGGTACGATTTCGTTCAGGGTAAGCATCTGGTAAAAACGTCCCGAAAAGTTTATTTTTTCGGGACGTTTTTAGTTGGCTTAAATTCCTAAGGTGCCGCCCAACGTAACATCGGCATCTGGGCTGTGAGCCGGATGACGGCTGGCGTGGTGGCTGCCAGGATGTTCGTCTTCTTCAACTTTAGATCGCTTGTTTACAAACGACTCGGCCAGGATCGTCAGTTTGCGGTCAGCTTCTTTCTCTTCGGCTAATGTTAGCGCCAGCAACTCAGCCGACTGGCCGAAATCCAGGACGTTGGCCAGCGTTAAGAGGGAACCATAACTGGCGATTTCGAAGTGCTCAATTTTTTGCACGGCAATAATGAGCCCGGCATCACGCGTCAGCGAACCGGATTCCGTATTGGCAATAACCCGTTTGGCATCATTAATCAAGCCGTCAATCGCATCTGATTTTATTTCCTCGGTTTTGACCCCGATAATTCTGAAAATCTCTTCCAAACGCTCCATCTGAACCTGACTTTCGTCCCGGTGTTGCAGGAAAGCCGTACGCACTTCGTTGGTCGTACCTGCGTCTGCCTGGTTATTTAGGGCATTAATTGAGTGCTTTTCGGCGTAATAAATTTCTTTTAATTCACTGATAAAAAGATCTCTCAATCCTTCGTCGGTTGTAGAGTCCTCGCCACTGAAAAAACTTGCTATGCGGTCTGTCAGAGATGCCATGGTGTATGGGTGATTTAGGTTAGTGAGTCAAGTCCAGATGGATCAACGTTTCTATTGAATACAACTTATCTGCCTGATTTGTGGCATGACGTTCGCGTTAAGTTATGTTAAGACGAAAGCCTCATATATCAACAAAACGGCTTCGAAGGTGTTCGGGGATCGGCTGTAAAAATTTTGACGCAGCGTTTTCTGATTTGAGAACAGCGGTACTACGTCATCATGTTTGTTAGCTAAGACAAATCTGTTTTTTACTACAGTCCGCAACTTACTTACCGATGATGTAGTTACAGCAACTACATTATCAGTAAGTAGTATGAGTAACGTCAATAAAATTCTTTATTTCGTCGCACAAACCTACCGGCAGATTCAAATCTCGGTAGCAAAGGGTGTCGAGCCGTATACATATGGCGATTTTAACCGGCAGTTTAATCGATTGCTGGAAGCATCAGACGAAGAGCACGCCAAGCAGCTTTCGATGCTACTAACCGAAGAAGCAAGTCAACGTAATTTAACGGTTGATTATGTACGCCAGGAAATGGAATTCGAGATTCGGGCGGCCGGGCTGGGTGATCGAACGCAGGCTGCACTCGATGAAAATCAGCCCGATTTGTATGACCAACGTATGAAACGTACGGTTAAATAAGTATCTATTTACCAGTTGTTTAACAAAAGATCCGGCGTTTTTGCCGGATCTTTTGTTATGCCTTCAAAAGCAGATTCAACAGTTTTCGATCCAGCTTATGCCCGTACCAGTCTTCGTAAGCGACGTCGGTACGTCTAGAATCCAGAATGCCAAAATCGCCGATGAATTCCCAGAGGGCAAAGCCAATGCCATGGCTTGACAGGATATCGAGTACATCAGTAAACCAGGCCAGAAAGACGTCGTGTGGCGTTTTGTTCCAACACCCACATTCCCCGCAGTGGACGCCAACACCTTTGTTTACTAACTCAATCCAGGGCTGGTAGAAGGTTTCGAGCATAGCACGACTCAGGTATTTGTCGCCCACTTGCCCCGGCCATTTGGGTGCCGGCAGATGATCAGGGTCCTTATTGGCCCACGGTGCTTTGTAATGCGAAATAATGCCCGGATTATACCCCCGACAACTCTGGCCGATGTTAAGGTCGATGAGTTCAGGGATAACCGAGGTGCCCGTATCGTTCCCGTCAGCAATGACCAGATGGGCAGGGTTCTCCTTCCTGATGGCTTCTGATGCGGCTTTTGCGACCTTGCGATAAACGTCGCCGGGCACTGTGCTACGTTTGGAATGCTGATCGTTCATGTCGGCCCGCATACTCGGCTCATTCAGCAGGTCGAAACTGATTTTTGTAGACGATACGTTCTTGTACCGTTTCGCCCACATGTTCCAGTGAAAACAGAACGCATCGAGTGCTGCCTGGTCGGTCCAGAGATTATAGGGTTCGTTGAAGCCAGCGTTGATGCAATAACCCGGTGCGCGGTGCAGATTCAGACTAACATGCAGCTTGTGCTTATGCGCCATAGCTACCAGCGCGTCGATTCGTTCAACGGCTTGCTGATCAATCTGATAGACTTCATCGGGTGTGATGTTTCGACTTCTGTCAAATTTTAGATAAGCCGGGTACGCCATTGGAAGTCGGACAAAATCGAATCCCCAATCCTGCATCCATTTAAGCTGATCTTCCTGAGTTGCCTTACGACTTTGAGATGGGTCGGGCGAGAAAAAATCCAGCAGATTAAACCCTTTCCATTTCGGCAGCTTATTTTTTGCTACGTTCTCCGGTGGCGACGTAGCAAAAACCGCTGGCCCGGCTGTACTCATAGCGGCAGTGAGCAGGCCGGTATGTTGGATAAACGTCCTTCGTTGCATGACGAAATAGAGGATGGAAAGACGGTAATCTACTCAATACGTATACCAATCATTTCGCCTTCGCTTTATGCACCGTTTTGTTAGCCTCGCGAATCGCGTGGTGCAATAAATCGTAGGTAAAACAGCTTTCCCAGCCCTGGAAATCGTAGTGCCACCACTCCCAGGGAAACATTGCAAATCCGACCTGTTCCATGGCCGCTTTTAAAATGGCACGATGAGCCAGCGACGCACTATCCGACTGTGTGTAGTTGTGATAAGCGCGGGGCGTCGATTCATCGTAATCAGATGGCATCGACAGCCGTTTACCGCTTTTTCGGTCGAAAAGTGTCAAATCAATAGCCATGCCCCGATTATGGCGCGAGCCTTTCCGTGGATCAGCTACAAACGTAGTATCACCGTTTTCTTCATAAAACAATACGGTTATGGCGTAGGGACGATAACCATCGAAAAGCAGTAAGCCAAGCCCTTGCTTTTTTAGATTTTCGTGTGCCTGTCGAATGGCGAGCGCGGCCGGTTTCCGCATGAACACATCAGCCGTGGGGTAAAGCTTTCGTTTCAGGAAGTTATTCGTATGCGCATACGTAACATCGAATTGAGCATCGGGAAGAATGGCACGCATATCCACAAGCTCATTATTGGGGTCGGCGGCTACGATCTTTTTATAGATCGCTACGTCATTGACAACAGGTAGACCATACTTGCTTTTGGGCAACTCAAAGGTCAGTTGCTGGGCTATGGATACGGCTGGTACACTGAACAAGAGGAACGTAGCAAACAGGCCGTTTCGGAAAGATTGAAAGTAGGCAAGGTTTTTCATAGAGGAGGTGGTACATGCTAGCGCCAGATACCGTTGGAACGTAGCATAACGTACAGCGGCTGAAAATAGTCATTTATGCTGTCACTTTGCCAGCGCTCCTGTAGGCTGACATAAAAAAATGGAACACGGATGCTACGATTTAAAGCCGCGTTCCATTGTTGACAGCTAAAGGCGAGCGGGACCAGAATTACGTAAACTTGAGCGACAAAACTTCCTGCGCCAACTGCCAGTGCCCGTTCCGTTTTCGCCAGATACGCAGATAAGCCTGTTTGATCTGGCTGAACGTAGCATACCCGTAACTAAATCCAAGATCGCCCGACGGAGCTGTTATGGTTTGAACTGGTTGATAATCAATTTGCTGGTCCGATGATTCGGCCAAACGTTTAGCAGCTGCGCCCTCATACGGTACGTGGTTTTCCCGCAACAACCGGATCGAGTCGCTGGTTGGCAATACGGGTTGATACGCATCGCGCAGGCTTTTCTGGCGGGCCGTTTCCGCAAAGAGCGACTCCACTTGTCTCAATTCCCGACTAATCACCGACGTATCCAGACTAGCCATTACCTTAGTGGCAAATTGAATGGGTGGATTTAATTCTGGAGCTGGTTGGTTGGGCTTTTCATGTGTGCAACCGAAATCAATCAGTACTTTCCAGTTGCCTGTTGTGGTTTTTTGCCAAACGCTCGTAAACTGCCCGTAAGCGACGGGTACTTCTTCCAGCGAGCGCGGCCGTAGCTCAAACGGGCCAGTAGTAAAACCCAGCGTCCCCGATTTAGCAATCTCGGCGTAATTCGGTCGCCAGCTTAGTTTTGCTGGTCCTGCGGGCGATTTTTCATACGTAGCCTTACCAGGTCTGAACTGATTCTGGACGAAAACGACTGATTTTTCGTCCAGATTGGCAAGGAATGCATCACGGATTCCATTGTCAATACCCGCCTTCGCAAAGCGACGTTCGGCAGCGACTAAATCTTCATAATCAGCCTGAACGGTGGCCGGTTGGTTAACAAATGGCGCGAGCCAGAATAGAGCCAGGGTGAGATAAAAGGTTGGAAACATGAGTTTATTGACTGAGTGAGTCGAAAGGTACGTTTCCGCCTTTTGAACGGCCAGGTAATACAAATCCAACACGTTAATTTACAGGCTGAATTGAGGGAAATAGGCTTTCAAATAAATCGTAGTTTCAGCGCTTTTGATTGCATACGATGAATCTTGACTAACTGGACAGGCTGGAACGAATCGAGGCTTTGACTTGTCCTGGACAAATAATGAAACACGTACTAATTTTAACGGGTCTGAGTGGCAGTGGCAAGTCAACCTTCGCCCGCCGGTTCTGCGCCGAAAACCCGAATTGGCTACGGGTCAATCGCGATGATTTCCGGCGAAGTCTGCTGCCTGTATCACTTCCTGACTATTGGGCAACCTGGTCGGATAAAGATAAAAACCGCATTGAACAGCTTGTCAATGAGTTACAGAAGACGGCTATTCTGGTAAGTCTGGCGAAAGGCTGGCATGTCCTGATCGATAATACGAGTCTGAAACTGAGCTATATCAATGAGTTTCGGAAGCTGCTGATTGAGCATTTCGACGAAGTCGAGCTACGGTATACGTTGATTGAAGCGCCGATTGAGGAGTGCATTCGACGGGACCAGAATCGTCCGGATTCAGTGGGGGAAACCGTGATTCGGAAGCAAGCCGAACAACTCGCCGTGCTGAAGAAAAATTTCAACTTTCAAACGGAAACGCTGACACGTAGCGCCGTATTTCGGCGAGAGCAGGATGAATCGCTGCCGCGTTGTATACTGGTCGATATTGACGGAACCGTAGCCATAATGGGTAATCGGTCACCTTTCGACTGGCATCGGGTGGGCATCGATATGCCGAAGTGGCCTATCATTCGACTGGTGCAGGCCATGAAGGCGTCGGGCTACAGCATCGTGTTTTTTTCGGGGCGGGATTCGGTTTGCCGCGAAGAAACAATATCCTGGCTTAATCGGTATTTCGGCTGGCAATCGGATGACTACGAGCTGTTTATGCGGGCCGAAAAAGACAATCGAAAAGACGCCATCGTAAAGCAGGAATTGTTCGCACAACACATTGCCGGGTGGTATTACGTCGAATTGGTGGTAGACGACCGCCAGCAAGTCGTGGACATGTGGCGACGAACGCTCGGCCTGACTTGTGTACAAGTGGACTATGGAGATTTTTAGTTTGACAATCAGCAAATCTATTTTTGCCTGATCTGTGTTATCCTTGCAGAAACGCAACCAATGCCGGATTGAGTACTGAGCGAATGACCGCTCGTTCCTCATTCGCCCTTTCACCATTAAAAAATGAAACTTCTTAAAGTAGCCGCCGGAGTGCTTAATCAGATACCACTGGCGTGGGATCACAACAAACAAAATATCATCGACGCCATCGAAGAGGCTCAACGACAGAACGTTAGTCTGCTATGTTTGACCGAGCTCTGCATTTCGGGATACGGTTGCGAGGATGCATTTTTCGCTCAGAATACGATCGATCAGTCCATTGCGTCCCTATTGGAGATCGTTGACCATACCAGCGATATTGCCGTGGCGGTCGGTTTGCCGCTCCGGCACAACAACCGGACGTATGATACGGCCTGCCTGATTGCCAATAAACGGATTCTGGGTTTTGCTGTGAAGCAATACGTGGCGAACAATGGTGTCCATTACGAATCGCGCTGGTTCCAGCCCTGGAATCCCTACGTTCGCGACGAAATCAAAATCGGTGACTTTTCCTACCCGTTTGGCGACGTAGTGTTTGATCTGTCGGGCATTCGTATCGGCTTCGAGATTTGCGAAGATGCCTGGGTAGCTAACCGGCCGGGTCGTATTCTGTATGAACGGGGTGTTGATGTTATTCTGAACCCGACGGCCAGCCATTTTGCCTTTCTGAAATCGCAGGTACGCGAGCGCTTCGTGGTCGATGCGTCGCGGGCTTTTGGTGTCAGCTACGTGTATGCCAACATGTTAGGTAACGAATCGGGACGTATCATTTTTGATGGCGACGCGATGGTGGCGTCAAACGGCGAACTGCTGGTATCTGGAAATCGCCTGAGTTACGAAGATTTTCTGATCGTTCCGGCGGTTGTCGATGTGGATGCTACCCGGCTTAATCAGACGCAGAATCGGGGTAACATTGCGTTGGCGTATCCAAATCTTCGGGTTTCGGAGCGCTTCGAATGGCCCGACATTGCGCCGGTTGTTCAGCGGGCCGAACTCGAAGCCTGGGAGCGGGGCGGATACCTCAAAGAAGAAGAATTTGCGCGGGCCGTTGCGCTTGGCCTGTTCGATTACCTGCGAAAAAGCCGTTCGCAGGGATACGTTTTGTCGCTGAGCGGTGGAGCCGATTCATCGGCCATTGCCGCACTGGTGTTTCTGATGATTCGGATGGCGGTTGAAAATCTTGGTATCGACGGCGTCAAGAAAAAGCTTAGCTACATCAAGGCTATTCAGGACTGTAAAACGTCGGAGGAGATACTTGGTAAACTGCTGACCGTGATGTATCAGGGCACCGAGAATTCGTCGGACGATACGTTCAATTCGGCAAAAGAACTGGCCGACGACATCGGGGCTACGTTCATGAATATCAATATCAACGGGCTTGTCGATACGTATCGTGGATTGATTCAAGAGCAGTTAGGTCGTAACCTGTCGTGGGAGACGGACGATCTGGCATTGCAGAATATACAGGCGCGGGTGCGGGCTCCGAGTATCTGGATGCTGGCCAACCTGAACAATGCATTGCTGCTAACAACCTCCAACCGCTCCGAAGCCGCCGTTGGTTACGCGACCATGGACGGTGATACGGCGGGCAGCATTTCGCCGATTACGGGCATCGACAAGCATTTCCTGCGTGGCTGGCTACGGTGGTTAGAAACCGTTGGGCTGAACGTTAAAAACGAATCCACACCAGCGGATCGCACCGGAGCAACCATCGATTCTACAGCGTCTGATCAACTTATTAAGGTCAAGGGGTTACACGCGGTTAATAACCTGCAACCTACTGCCGAACTCCGGCCGCTGGACAAGAAGCAAACCGACGAAGACGACCTGATGCCATATGACGTACTAAACTCGATTGAAGAAGCCGCCATCCGCGATAAACAGCCGCCGATTGACGTATTGAAATTGGTTGAAGTTCGGTACGATGGACATGACGGCAGGCCGCAATATGACCGCGAGAAACTCCTGGTTTGGGTGGAGCGGTTTTTCAAACTCTGGAGCCGTAACCAGTGGAAGCGCGAGCGCTACGCACCTTCCTTCCACCTCGATGATCACAACCTCGATCCGCGTTCGTGGTGTCGCTTTCCGATTCTGTCGGGAGGTTTTGAGAAGGAACTGGCCGAAATGCGCGAGTGGGCGGCTGGGCAAACACAGAGCAGCCGCAAGACTACGCCCGGCCGAAGCAAGATTGGGTTTTAGTCCTATATTTGGTGAAAATGAAATTATTGCAGAGCCAGATCACAACTGGCTCTGCAATGTCTAGCTACTTATTCCGCTCCTGAATAGTAACGGTAAAGTACGCATTCGAAATTTGTAACTGTGCGCAACCTCATTCCCGGTCTTCTTTTTTCGGCCCTTTGGGCGTCGGCATCCGTCGCTACTAAGTTTGGTGTTCAGTCGGTTCATCCGCTCATTCTGGCTAATGTTCGATTCTTTATCGCAGGGGGCGGTATGCTGCTGTTTGCGTATGGCATTCAACGTACCAAAGATGCCTGGCCGACGGGCGTAGAATGGCGGCAACTGGCCATTTTCGCGCTGCTCAACACAACCATCTACCTGGGTGCCTTTGTGCTGGCGCTTAAGCAGGTATCAGCAGGCATTGGCAGTTTGTCGACGGCTACCAATCCGCTTTTCATCGCCCTGCTATCGGCAATTTGGTTGCGTCGGATGCCACGCTGGAATGAGACGGGCGGGTTAGTGCTGGGCCTGACGGGCGTAGGTATCGCTACGTATCCGCTGCTTCAGAATAGTTATGCCACCGTCGAAGGACTGCTCATATTGCTCGCTGGTATGGTCTCCGTGTCGGCTGCTACAGTGTATTACGCCCGTATTACGTGGCGGTTACCTGATCTTGTTATTAACGGTTGGCAGGTATTGCTGGGCGGCTTGCTGCTACTTCCTTTTACCTTCATCAGTGCTGCGCTGGACCCGATTGTGCTCAATACGTCTCATTATGATATGAGGTTCTGGACGTCGGTATTCTGGCTTATCCTGCCGGTTTCTGTCGGCGCTTTACAACTTTGGTTCTACCTTGTTCGACAAGATCCCATTCGAGCGTCGTTATGGCTGTTTCTTTGCCCACTTTTCGGCTTTGTGTACTCGTATTTCCTCATGGACGAACCCATCACTACGTATACCATCGTTGGTACCGCGCTGGTAATTGGCGGTTTGTGGCTGGGCCGAAGAGTGGAGTCTACATAAGAAATTGTCCCTTTACGAATTAGACTTGGTGGGCTGGTTGGGTAGGAGGGGCGTTAGTTTACTGTCGGCTAATTGTTTTGCCTGTTGCGGCCAGCTGGAAGGATCATAAATGCGGTAATGCGAACCCGCCGACGAGAGTATTTCCCGAATACGCTCAACAGGCGTTTCAGCCAATTTAGAAAATTGCCGGATACCCGCCTGTACCAGCAAATCGGCCACTTTTGGCCCAATGCCTTTAATTTCTACGAACCGATCGACACTGTCGACGCCTGGCTTATCTGTCGGCTCTTCAATAATGGTCAGTTCAATATCTGTACCATCCGCTTCACTGATAATATCTATAACTTCGGTTTTTACCCCATCCATTGAGTCGACGGTATCCGACAATTCCACAACATAACCAGTAGGACTGATGATGAGGTCGAGGGTCGTGTTTTCATCGAGCACATCACCTATAGGGTCGGCTTCTGGTTTATGAGTTGCTGCCTGGTTATGACGCAGATGATCAGATACGTCGCCAGTAGTTTGTCCTTTCGTTGTCATAGCGTTGAGTTAACTAGCAGATTTTGTCATGGCTGAATCAGTCGCCATGTTAGTTAACTCAAGCTATTGCATATTGTTGAGCCGATTATCAGCTGGATTATTCCTTCACCACGATCATTTCTACGCGTCGATTGAGTTGTCGGGTGGCTTCCGTGTTATTACTGGCAATGGGTCTTGTAGGCCCGTAGCCGCGCGTGGTGATTCGGCTGGCTGCAATCCCGTTCTTCACCAGGTACTCTTTCACCACCTCCACGCGCTGCTTCGATAGCCGCAGATTCTCGTCGAAATCACCCTGATTATCCGTGTGCCCCGACAACTCGATTTCGGCAGTGGGTTTGCCTTGCAGAAACTGCAGGAGTTGTTCCAGCGCCGGCATGGCGTCAGGCAGAAGTTCGGGTTTACTCTGCACAAACTGAATGGCACGAAGCTGCGTCGTTTTGCCAACGGCGGCCACAACGAGTGGGGGTGTATACACCACTTTAGCGTCAAGCGTTTTAGGGGGCGCTACGCGGGCGTTGGCAGACGATGCCGTATTGCCAGACGTTGATTGGGCAGTAGCTAGTGTATTCGATATGGCAACTGCCGACGTAGCAGCCGTTGGTGCGGATGTCGGAGGTGTACTAACGGGTCTTGTGCCAGGCAGGTACAAAAGCGTTGGGCGCTTCTTAAGAGACTCAACTCTGGACGATGTAAATACGAGTGGCTCATCATACGTATCGTAGCCAGGTGCCTGGAAACTAAGAAGGTACGTCTGTTTGGGGTCGAGTCTAAATGAAAAACTTCCATCAGCGTTGGTGAGTTGCTGCGCTTTAAGTACACCCGCCTGATTTTTAGCCACTACCGTAGCGCTAACAATTGGCCTTTTCGTAGCGGCATCCTGCACACTTCCTTCTACAGAGGCCATTCCCTGGGCTGGTTTGGCCGATTGCTGAGGCTGGCTCCAGCCGATTGAGGGCACTAGGTTAATCAGGCATATTCCGCCGGCAACTACTACAAAATTTATCCACTTCATGCTATATAGGCAACGAAAAAAGAGAGCCCAAAAGTACGCTGAAAAAGCCAAAAGTAAAGGCAATATCATGGTGTAAATAAGATGCCTTTAGGTTACTTTTTATGCTTGAAAAAATGATTATAAATTACTGATATTCAGTATCTTGTATAGCTAAAAATATTACCGGGAAATGAACCCTGAAAGATGATTTTTCGTTAATAAATTATGACACAGATAACCAACGTGACGATGCATTCCCCGAACGCTCAGGCACCTCTTGCACCGACTTCAGCGGGCAATTTGCCGCTCGATGACAACTGGCGGAAATCGATTCCGGCGCAGGTATTTCTGAACCATTTTTTTGCGATGGATTATCACATTCATCATCAGAACGACCTTTTTGACATTATCAAATTTCCTATTTTCAAACAGTTCTACGGACGCACAACGGATGAAAACCGGAAAGCGCTGGAGAAATTATTGTTGAATAGCTGGAGTGCTGAATATGCATTGCGCATTACGCCCGTTGTCAATGACGAGCAGTATCTGCAAAGTTCGTTGCACTGGACGTTTCCGCAGGCTTACTACAGCGTACTGTTCAGCGCACGGGCATTTCTGGCCGTGCAGGGCATTAATGTTAGCAATGAAGAGTTGATCCGGAAACGGGTTGGCAACATGGTCGTACGCGGCTATTATCCGGCTTCAGTTGGCTATTACGCACTCGGCCCTATTAATAATTATCGGATTCAGCGGTTGCCGATGGCCAAACGGTTCAGTGCAGCTACTAAAACCGATTTGTTGTTGCCATCCCGGTCGGCTTCGGCTCAGGCTGAGCTGGCGCAATTCCTGAAGACGACGCGTGATCAGCGAGTGAAAGCACTACGTAATGCGATTCAGAATAACCCCCAAACGGCGCTACGTAGCCCGAAAACGGGTGAGATTTTACAGAAATTTAGTATTGAGCAGTACAAACAACTGGCGAAACAAATCGGCTACACGACGTACTTTGATATGTTGAGCCGGTTGCGGATTTCGTCGACCAATCGCGAAATCGAGCGGTTTGTTGACTCTGAGATCGACGTTAAATTGTTTCACCAGAGTCTGGTTAACATTGTATCGCATGTGAATACCGTACATGAAGCCTATATTGCCAAGGCACTCGGCATCCAGGCATACCGCCAGTTGGTAGCTAAATTGCCGTCGTATTTACAGGAGAGTTTTGTGCGGGAGCGTATGAACACAATCATCGCCCCTATGCTAACTCCACCGGCTTCAGAACAGGATTCCTACCTGCCGATGGCAGCCTAATAGTTTTTAGTTGAGTCAATATATGTTATCCCGGCTAGTCATATGACTAGCCGGGATTTTTTTTGCAGATATAATTAAAGTTTAATTAGTATCATTTAAATGAATAGCATTATTCTTTTAAGGTGACTATAAATGAATAAGTACAATATGTCGCTATATTTCATTGAATATCAGTACTCAGCTCTAAAAGCAATAGTTTTTGTCTATAGAATTATTGATAAAAATCATAGATTCACTACGTAGCGCTTTTGTAAATTGCACTTGTAAAAGAATTAATTCGAATACAATCTCAATAAATTCCATGAAAAATCATATTGTGTCCGTTGGGTCGACGTTCCCGGATTTTAAGAAATTAGCTGTTGTTTCGCTTGATAAGGGCAATGAATTCTACGAAGTTTCATCGGCTGATCATAAAAATGCTGGACAGTGGCTGGTGATGTTCTGGTGGCCTAAGGATTTTACGTTCGTATGTCCAACTGAGATTGCGGAGTTCAACAACAAGTTTGAAGACTTCCAGGATCGTGACACGATGGTAATCGGTGCTTCGACCGATAGCGAGTTCGTTCACCTGGCGTGGCGCAAGAACCACGATGATCTGCGTGGTCTGAAGTTCCCAATGCTGGCCGATACGTCGAAGTCGCTGGCTGAAGAGTTGGGTATTCTGGAAGCAAACGAAAAAATTGCCTACCGTGTGACGTACATCGTTGATCCACAAGGGATTGTTCGCTGGGTGAATGTCAACGATCTGTCGGTTGGCCGGAATGTTAACGAAGTGATCCGCGTACTCGACGCGCTGCAAACCGATGAGCTTTGCCCCTGCAACTGGGTTAAAGGCGAAGAAACGATAGCGGCTTAATCTAATGAGCGAAAGAGTGACTAAGCACGCAAACCAGTTGGTTATTGCGTTGCTTAGTCACTCTTTCGCTCATTCATTCTTTCACTCATTAATCATGACAACTACACAAAACGAAACGGTTGCATCGCTGCTCAATCTGGTAAGTCTGGATACGACGGGCGAGCATCCGGTACTTGATGCGCTGGCTGTAGCCGATCATCGGTACCTCCGCGATCTGAAAATTAACGTTGGTAACGTACTGAATAACAGCCAGACGCTTAAAAAGAAGGAAACGTTGCTGTTGGCGCTGTCGGTAGCGGTGAACGAAAAATACCAGCCACTGGTCAATTCGCTGACGGCGGCTGCCAGGCAGGAGGGCGCATCCGATGCCGAAATTGCTGAAACCATTGCCTGCACATCGCTGCTAAGTACGAACAACGTATTCTACCGCTTTCGGCACTTCGTGAGCAAGGAATATTATCAGCAAACGCAGCCAGGAATTCGCATGAGCATCATGATGAACCCGGTGCTGGGCAAAGAGTTTTTTGAGTTGATGAGTCTGGCTGTATCAGCCGTTAATGGCTGTGAACTCTGCGTTCGGTCGCACGAAGAGAGCGTACTGAAACATGGTGCTACTGAAGCGCGCGTTTTCGATGCGATCCGTTTAGCATCGGTCATCAAAGGGCTGATAACCTTATTATAATCTTCTTTTTCCAGCAACACCGTAACGGCTGATTGCCGGTTTTTATGTGGAGTCAGGTCCGTCATTTCTTCACCAATCGGTGGGGAAATGACGGACTTTTTTTTGCTATTTAATTAAAGAGCGACCGCTTACACAATTTTTTTATGGTCAGTTTAGAATTGGTGTGAACTTGTGAAATTCCTCTTTTCTACTAGCTAAAATCATGAACCGAACTGTAAAAATTGTACTAGGCATACTGGCTGCGCTTGTATTGCTTGTTGGGGTTGGCCTGGCTTATGTTAAACTGGCCTTACCCAATGTGGGCCCTTCACCCGAAATGAAAATTCAGGCGACCGCTGCCCAGATCGAACATGGCAAATACCTGGCTAATCATGTGGCCGTCTGTATTGATTGCCATTCTACTCGGGACTTTACAAAACTAACGGGGCCAATGATCGTTGGTACGGAAGGTAAGGGCGGGGAGGCATTTACCCGTGAACTCGGTTTTCCGGGTAATTTCTACGCGCGAAATCTAACCCCGGCAAGTCTTGGTGCCTGGACCGATGGCGAAATTTTTCGGGCCATTACAACGGGTGTTAGTCGCGACGGTCATGCCCTGTTTCCGGTTATGCCCTACGAAAATTATGCGCACATGGACCCTAACGATGTCAAAGACATCATTGCTTACCTGCGCAGTCTGGCCCCCATTCCCAACGCGATTCCAGCTGATGAGCCTGATTTTCCGATGAACTTCATCGTAAACACGATTCCCGCTAAACTCGAACCCGGCGTGCGACCCGATACAACCGACCGAATTGCCTATGGCAAATACGTAACAACCTTTGCCTCCTGTGGGGTGTGTCATACACCCGTTGATGCGCAATCGCAACCGCTGCCGGGTATGGACTTTGCCGGTGGTCGGGAATTTCCAGTGCCAACCGGAACCGTTCGTTCCATGAACATCACGCCGGATCGATCGGGAATTGAGAACTGGACAAAAGCCGCGTTTATAAGTCGCTTTAAAGCCTACGCGGCCAGCGATCAGCCAACGGTTCATGAAGGAGAATTTAACTCGCTGATGCCCTGGACGATGTATGCTAAAATGAGCGAGCAGGATCTGGGCGCAATCTATGATTATCTGCACACCCTGACACCTGTTCAACACAAAGTTGAGCGGTTTACACCGAAGGCTAAACTAGTGGCGAGTAATTGAAAAATAACGTCTGCTAAAAACATTATCTTTTTTCATCCGTTAACTATATGTAACGCACGTACAGGCTGGTTACAGACATAAGGAATTTAGTATGTTGCTATAGAGTATACGAATTATTGCAATAGATTGCCCCTTATCATCTTCAGTACTGTATCTGCCGTAAAGTGACACGGGCTATCCAGCTTTTGGAAGCTCGTGAACATTGAAAACCTCCTGAATTTTGTGGACTAATACCCACAAAACAGGAGGTTTTCTCATGAATAGCGACGTAGCGTGCTTATTGCACCGAAGCTGCCAACTTGGTGTAGGTCAACGTAGGTAGTGTAATGCCAGTCGTAGATTTAATAGATAGTTTAGTCAGCTCTTTATCAGGAAAGAAAATGCCTGTCATGACGGTAAGTCCGTTGTCGGCAAAGAGTTCGGCGGAGGCAACGTCGACCAGCAGCGTGAGCGAAATCGTTTTGTCGGTCGATAGACGGGGCGCTGTCATTCGCTTGCCAAAATCCTTCTCAAAATCTGTTTTCCCCGATTTCGTCCGGTCAACGTAGTACGTACTAGCCCCTTTGTCGTATCCGACGATCACCTCATTCCCCTGCTCATTAGCGAGCACAACAGAGAAATCACTCGTGGCCGGTGCGGAAAGCGTCAGTTTAAACGTATCATATTTCCCCCCGGTTTTAGCCGTCAGGTCGTAGCTGCCTTTTACATTGACATTCGCCAATGTGGTTGTCTTGCCGTCCAGCGCAGTAAGTTCTTTCACGGGCATCGATGTCAGATACAGTTCTTTACCTACGTCTTTCAGGCCGAGGTCGCGCGGTACGGTAGTGGCACCTCGCCAGGTTTCGGTAGGTACTTTATTCGCGTACTGCCAATTATTCATCCAACCCATCAGAACCACCCGGTTACCGGTGTTCGAGAACGTAACGCCCGCGTAATTGTCCGTTCCGAAATCCATCCATTTGGTTTCCTTCGAATAGGGGTTGAAATTCTTTCCATCAAAATCGCCCAGGAAGTACTGCGCTGCCGATCCCTTGTTTGGTCCGCCGGGGTTAATATTCACGATCAGTACCCAAACATCTTTACCGTTGTGCTTCAGCGGAAACAAATCCGGACATTCCCAAACGCCCCCGTGTGCACCTGCGTCGCTGCCGAAATCACTCTCCTTCGACCAGGATTTCAGATCTGGTGAAGAATAAAACGCAATTCGATCTTTGGCTGCCAGTGTCATGATCCACTTTTTCTGAGCGTCATACCAACGAACTTTCGGATCACGAAAATCGGTGATGCCGGGATTTGGTAGCACTGGGTTCCCCGCGTACTTAGTCCACGTTTTTCCTTCGTCGAGGCTATAAGCCAGACTTTGTGATTGGGCCTGTTCTGGTTTTGTCTTTTCTAAGTTGGGATTGTGGTGCGTGAAAATGGCAACCAAAGGTACTTGTCCATTCTTGCCGAACCCCGACGTATTGTTTGCATCGACAACCGCGCTGCCCGAGAAAATATAGCCCAGACTATCGGGATACAAGGCAACGGGTTGTTCCTGCCAATGCACCATGTCTTTGCTGGTTGCGTGCATCCAGTGCATCGGCCCCCACACGCTGGCATCGGGATAATACTGACAGAACAAATGGTACGTCCCTTTATAATAGACCATCCCGTTCGGATCGTTGATCCAGTGGGCCTTGGGCGAAAAGTGAAACTGAGGCCGGTATTGTTCCGACTTCGTATCCGCCTGGCCCATCGACATATGACTCATGGCAACCAGCAGGATAATCGGTAAGAGTAACTTTTTCATAGTGCGTAGCGTAAATAATTCAGGGATGAGGAAGGTATAGTGGGGAGTCAGCTATAGAAGAACCGCCCCCCACCATAAACTGTACTACCAACCTAAAAGGTATTTTTTATTGGTTTGACATCAGAAACCGACATTCTGCTTATAAAGCCCTTTCGTGAAATTGATTTCACGTTGCGGAATCGGCAAATACTCGTCGCGGCCAGCGGTGAACGTAGCACCACTTAAATGGGAACGTCTGGTTTTTTCTTTAGTTATGTAAGCGTTCAGCGTTTCGGCGGCAATACCCCAGCGAACAAGATCGAAAAAGCGCGGACTTTCGGTGGCGAATTCCAGACGTCGCTCAAACTGCAACGCTTTTCGGGCATAGGCCTGTGTCCAGTTCGTGGCTTCATACGGCTTGATCAGGTACTTGGATGGATCGGTTCCATCGGCTTTTTTCGTCCGCCCGGTGCTTTTGGCCGCCCGCGCCCGGAGTTGGTTGATAAGGGGCAATGCCAGCGCCTGTTGCCCTAACTCAATGTAGGCTTCAGCCTGGAACAGCAGTACGTCGGCATACCGGATAATGTCGATGTTTTTCGAAACGCCCATGAACGGCCCCTGCTTTTTGTAAGATGAACTGGTGGCCAGTTGCTGTGATTTCATGGCCTGAAAGTTTCCATACACACCCGGATCACGCACCCAACTGGTGCTGAAGGGCGAGGCTGCATTATATTTATACGGATGACCGTCAATGCCAATCGTGTGGTCAACACGCGGATCGACCGTTGCGGTTTTGAAGTCGATAACGCCGTCGTTGAACGTATCGAATTTGGGTAGTCCGTTCGCATCCGTTCCAAAGGCGTTGGCTAAGTTCTGGCTAGGCTGATGGAAGCCGCAGCAACCATATTGGGGAGCCCCGTGCGGGTAATTTAGTCCATCTTCGAAGTTGAGTCGACCCACGGTTGTACCGTCGTTAATTGAGTATTGCACCGCAAAGACCGATTCAACGCCATTATCGTATTCGGGTAGAAAATTTTCCGCAAAATCGGGTTGCAGGCTGTATTTTCCTGAACTGATAACGGCCTGAGTTAACGTAACAACCTGTTGCAGCTTGTCTTTATTAATGCCCGTTACTTTGTTATTATCATCCTGTTCATAGGCCTGATACAGCCGCAGTTTCGCCAGATAGGCCGATGCCGACAGTTTGTTGGCCCGTCCTACCTGCGTTTGTGAAACCGGCAGGTTATCGACCGCATACTGAAAGTCTTCTGCGATCTTGTCCCATAGCTTATCGTTCGTCAGAGCCCGGTTCGACACTGTCAGAATCTGCTCGTTCGTTAGCGTTTCGTCGATATAGGGAATGTACTTGAACAGCATTTTTAACATGAAGTGCGCATGTCCCCGCAGAAAGCGCAGTTCGGCCTGACGCGTTTTCTTCAACGGGAAGGCCGCATCAGTCAGTGCGTTGATGGAGCGTAACGCTACGTTAGCCCGCGAGATGGACTTGTAATAATTCTCCCACGTATACGGATGGTAAAAACCGCCACCCTGCTGTGGCTGTGTCAGGTTGTGCTGCTCGTAGAAGTTGATGTCCTCCAGATCAGCCACGCCACCCCCACCTTTGTAGGCATCATCCGAGCGCACGCTGCCGTACACCCACATGCTGGCGATTGGTCCAATCATTTCACCGTTGCCCAGCGCGGCATAGGCCGCCGTTACCAGCGCATCGGCATTATCGGCGCTCTTGATATTGTCGGAAGAAAGCGTTCCCTGGGGCTGATAGTCCAGAAACTCTTTGCAGGAGGTGAAGAAACTGCTACCGGCAATGACCAGCAATGAAAACAGAACTTTATTTTTCATGATCGTAAGGTCTTTAAAAGATTTGCTACCCCCAACCCCCTAAAGGGGCTTATTCTGCGAGTAAGTAAAGCCCCCTTTAGGGGGTTGGGGGTATTATTTAGAAGGAAACATTTAAGCCGAACGTGAAGGTGCGGGGTACCGGAACCGTGTTGACATCCGTCCGCTCAGGATCTGGTCCCAGGAAGGTTTTGCTTTTAAACCAGACCACATTTTCGGCCATCGCATACAGACGCAGACTCGACAAGCCCAGTTTGCCAATCATGTCCCGCTGGAACGTATAGCCCAACTGGATATTCCGAATCTTGAAGTAGGACGTATTGACGTTGAAATAATCCGACGAACGCGTTTCGTTGTTGCCATCGGCCAGGGTAAGTGCCGGAATGCGCGACGATGTATTCTGAGGGGTCCAGGCATTGAATACGCCCGGTCCAATGTTGTCGCGGCCACGAATGAAATTGTTGTAGAACGTGTAGGGATCAAAACCGATCCGACTGGCCACACCTGAACCGAAGAGGGAGAAGTCGAAATTTTTGTAGCCCAGTTCAACGCGAGCACCGTATTCGAGACCGGGTAGCGTCGTTCCGAAAAACTCCTGATCCAAGGCGTCGATTTTGCCATCGTTATTCAGATCCCGGTAGCGAATACGGCCCGGAGCCGCACCCACCTGCGTGGCGTGATTTTTTACGTCTTCCTGATTCTGGAAAAGACCATCGGTTCGGTAGCCGAACAAATCAAACTGCGAATGGCCCAGGATCGTCGTTACGGCATTGCCCGCAAAGGCCGACCGAACTTCTTCGGGAAGTACCGTTATTTTATCCCGGAAGCGGGCGAAGTTGGCCGATACGTTCCAGGTGAAAGCCCCTTTGGGTTTACCGAAATAGGTCAGGAGCAGTTCAAAGCCTTTGTTGGTTTTGGTCGCGCCATTCACGAATTTCAACTGCCCTTCGCCCACGGCTGAGGCAACCGGTGGTTTGATCAGAATATCTTTGGTTTCGCGGGTGAAATAGTCGAACGAACCAACCAGACTGCCGTTCAGGAATCCAAAATCGACACCCACGTTCAATTCGTCGGTCGTTTCCCATTTGAGAGCTGCGTTTTCGCCCTGTGTCTGTACGAAACCGGAGGGCAACGTACCGCTGTTTGTGCCGTTTAAGTCATAGGCTGTGCCTACGTTCCAGTACTGATCGAAAAAGCCGTCATGGCCATTGGGCACCTGCGACGCCAGCGTGCCGTAACGAGGCTCGAACAGACCAAAGCGGGCCAGATCCCCGATGTCCTGGTTACCAATCCGGCCAACACCTGCCCGCAATTTCAGGTTAGAAATAACCTTCACGTTGCTCATAAACGCTTCTTTGTCAATGCGCCAGCCAACCGATGCTGCCGGGAAGAAGCCATACCGGTTATCCTGGCCAAACCGCGACGAACCGTCGCGACGTAGCGTCAGAGCCGCCAGATAGCGGTCACCATAGCCGTAGTCAATCCGGGCAAACTGCGACAAGAGACGGCTGCCGGTTGAACTGCCATTGCTGCTGGCATTGCCCGAAGCGGCACTCAGCACAAAGAAATCTTCGGTCTGCACCGCGAAGTTTTCCCGATACGATATTACGTTATCCAGATTGTCTTTGATTGATTCGACACCGGCCAGTACGTTGAATCGGTGTGCACCCAGGTCAAAATTGTAACGTAACGTATTGGTCCAGGTCAGGCTCAGAAACTTGTTGGTGTTCAGCGTCAGGCTGTTCAATGAGCGGGCAATAAATCCGTTCTGAAACGTCTGTTCGATGTTTTTGTTGGCATAACCTGCGTTGTCCATTCCCAGCGATGATCGGAAAATCAGCCCCCGAATCGGCTCGATTTCGGTAAAGACGTTGCCGAATACGAAGTTTCGGTTGATCTTATCCCAGCGGTTAATATACTGCATGAACACCGGGTTGTTACGATCCGAATAACCCGATCCTATGGGACCGGCGTAATCACCTGTGCTGGTGTAGACCGGAATCGTCGGTGCCAGCGTAATAGCCAGACCGGGTGTTGGCGCACCGCCAAGGTCATTGGTTACCGGCGTTTCTTTGGAGGTCGTCATCTGCAGGTTAACCCCGAATTTTAACCGCCCGTCGAACATACTGGTTGCGCCGTTAACACGACCCGTAAGCCGCTGATAACCTGTATACTTCACCATGCCCGAATTGTTGAGGTAGCTCAGATTGACCAGCAACGACGAAGTTTTAGTACCACCCGAAATCGTCAGATCATTGTTCGTTACGTAGCCTGTCTGGTAAAGCTCTTTTTGCCAATCCGTGTTGCCCGCCGGTACGTTCTGATTGCCGCCAACAAAAGGCTGTACTGTTACGTTGTTAAGCACCGGATTACTGAAATTCTTGTTCCAGTCGAATGCGTAGATCTCACCATAGGCCGACGCCGGATCAGCGCCATCATTCACCGAGGCCTGCCAGAGCGCCCGCCCCCGATCAACCGAATTGAGCATCTTGAACCGTTCCGGTTTTTCCGACTGCGCCGAAAGGCTGGTGTTAAACTGTACATGCAATTTGCCGTCGGTGTTGAATCCATTTTTGGTCGTTACAATGATGACGCCGTTCGACGCCCGCGACCCATAAATAGAGGCTGACGAGGCATCTTTCAATACCTGAATCGACTGAATGGCCGTTGGATTAAGGCTTTGAAACACCTGCGACCGCTTGGTGGGCATCCCGTCGATGATATACAGCGGATCGTTGTTTCCTAACGTATTGGCCCCTCGAATGAGGATGCGGCTGGCCTCCCCGGAGGGTGTCCCGGACTTTTCGATGTACAGACCCGGTACCCGGCCCTGTAAGGCCTGCATGGGATTTCCTGAACTGGTATTCTTGGTCGTCGCTACGTCCACAATGGCCACCGCACCGGTCAGATCCTGTTTGCGAGCCGTGGTATACCCCAATACCACCACTTCAGCGAGCTGACCACCTTCGGCCAGTAGCACCGTGATCGTGTTTGCGTTGGTAACGGACACTTCCTGCGTAGCGTAACCAATAAATGAAACGGTAACTGCCGTGGCATTTTGTGGCACCCCGATCGAAAATTTTCCATTGACATCCGCAACGGTACCCGTTGTTGTTCCGGGGACGATAATGCTGGCTCCGGGCAGAGCCTCCTTTGTTTTGGCATCGAAAACGGTCCCCGTAATCGTGCGTTGCTGGGCCAGCGCCAACGTAGCCGTCAGCAGCAGGACTACCAGCGTGAACAGGTAATTTTTCATAATCATAGATGTAAAGGTTTAAAGCGTTGTACTGGATAAAGAGTAAGGCAGCGGCCTTATAATCAGGTTGTTAGTAAAGTACTATTCACAATTGTTTCTTCTGAAAATAGGGGGGTAGCACCCCGTTGCGTTGCTACGTAGGCGCCGGTGGCACAGGCAAACTCCAGCGTCTTTTTGGGTGATTCGCCTTGCAGTGTTTTGTAGAGAAAAGCGGCCAGAAACGCATCCCCACTGCCGATAGTGTCTTCTACCTCGACAGGGAAACCAAGCTGGCTGTATAAGCCGGTTTCATCCAGTAGCACAGCTCCTTTTTCGCCCAGCGTCACACAAAGCGTTTCCAGCTTATAGCGTCTACGTAGTTGATTCATGGCCTGGTGCAGGTCCGTTTCTTCGCCATACCAGGCGGATAATTCAACCAGTTCGTGTTCGTTTATTTTCGCAATATCGGCGTAGTACAGGAGGGTCTCTACGGTCGTCCGTTCGTAATGGGGGGCGCGAAGATTCACATCAAATACTTTGCGGGGAGCAACCTCCAATAGCGACAGCAGCGTTTCGTGGGACTGGGTACTGCGGGCAACCAGACTTCCATAGACAAATAAGTCGCTTTGACGTACGGTGTCGAGCAGGCCTGGCACCAGTTGAATATAATCCCAGGCAACCGGCTGGACAATCTTGTAGGTCACCTCATTGCTGTCCGAGATGTTGGCTTTTGCAACGCCCGTCAGATGCGATTGACCAACCTGGATCAGGTCTAGCGGAATACCTTTTTGTGCCAGGAAATCCAGTAATTCGCGGCCCAGATCGTCGCTACCTACCCGGCTGATAAGCTGGGAGTTAAGGCCGAAATTACGCAGGTCGGCTGCTACGTTCATGGGGGCTCCACCGGGCTGTTTGCTGGTTGGTAATACGTCCCAGAGAATTTCGCCGAAACAAGTGATGGTTTGATTCATGATCGGGAATGAATTAATGAATGACGAGTGTTTTTTCGACTTGCTCCAGACTGGTTCCCTTCGTTTCGGGCATCATGCGCCACACAAACAGAAGTTGCAGCACCATCATCAGCGCGAAGAAGGAGAACGTAGCACCACCTCCGAAATAGTCGGCGATAACGGGGAAGGAAAAGGCGATAATGGCGGCCATGAACCAGTGTGTGAAACTGCCGAGCGCCTGCCCGCTGGCCCGCACTTCGGTCGGAAAAATCTCGGAGATGAATACCCAGATAACCGCGCCCTGCGAAAAGCCGAAGAAGGCAATGTAGACGAACAGGAAGATAGGGACGCCCGTAAAATCCTGAATGAAAAACGCACGGGCCACGAGGCCAAGGGTCACAATCACGCCGACAGACCCAATGAACATCAGCGTGCGACGGCCGAAACGGTCAATGATGTTGATGGCCAGCAGCGTGAAAATGAAATTGACAAGACCAATCCCCGCCGACGACAGAAAGGCCGATTTGGGGCCAAGACCAGTCATTTCAAAAATGCGTGGGCTGTAGTAAATAATCGCGTTGATGCCGGAAACCTGATTGAAAATGGCGAACAGGACGGCCAGTTTAACCGGTGTTTTGTACTTCGCTGAAAAGAGCTGGCCTTTGGGCTGGTCGTTGGTCGCCAGAATGGCGTTAAGCGTTTCCTGACTGGTTTCCTTGTCGATCAAATCCAGAATGGCTTTGGCTTCATCGACTTTACCTTTATTCAGAATGAGCCAGCGCGGGCTTTCGGGAACGGCCAGAATAGCTACCAGGAAGATGAGGGACGGTATGGCCTGCACACCCAGCATCCAGCGCCAGGCGTTGGGGCCCATGTCCTGCATGAAGTAATTGGAAAAATAAGCGATCAGAATCCCAAATACAACGTTGAACTGAAACAACCCAACCAGGCGGCCCCGCGACCTGGCCGGTGAGATTTCGGAGATGTACATGGGTGCCGCGACGGATGATGTACCTACACCCAGGCCGCCCAGGAATCGGAAGAAAATAAACACGTACCAGTCGGTCGCTAAGGCCGAACCCAGCGACGATACTAAATAGATAACGGCAATCCAGAACAGCGTCGTTTTGCGTCCTAGCTTATCGGAAGGTATGCCGCCGAGCATGGCACCAATGACCGTACCGATAAGCGCGATGGAAACGGTGAATCCATGCTCTACGGAGGAGAGTCCCCACAAGGTCTGAATGGCTTTCTCCGCACCTGAGATGACTGCCGTGTCGAACCCGAAGAGGAACCCGCCCAGGGCTACGACAATCGACCAGATTAGTACTTTATTATTCATAGCAGTTCTGAATTTTCGATCAAAACTACTACTTGGGTCTACCCTGAATAACTAAATAATATCTCAAAAAAGTTAAACTTTGATACAGAGCTTTTTTAAGGGTTAATTAGCTGATAATTAGTCTTTTATTGGGAAATTATAAGCCCCTGGACAAACAGCTCTTTCACTTTTGATACAGGGATTTTCAAAATTGATACATTAAGATTAGCGCATCACATCAGAATGGTACAATCAATTGACTGTGTATCACTAAACAGGCATTGTTTTAGGAATTCTTATATTCCAGCGGGGTTTGATTATATTTTCCTTTAAACGAGGTCGAAAAATAGGTTGGTGACGAAAAGCCTACTTTATAGGCAATGTCAGCCACCGTCAGATCATCCTGTTTCAGTAGAAAGCGGGCTTTGTTCAAGCGCACTTCCTGAATGTATTCGTTTACGCTGTAACCAAGCAGCGCTTTCACTTTGCGATATAACTGCACCCTCGACATACCCAAATCCCGGCCAATTTCTTCTACGTTCAACTCTGAATCATTGTATTTTTCCTCGATATGGGCCTTAAACTCGGCGATAAATTTCTTATCCAGCTTATTAGGCATGTTGCCTGCCAATAGCTCCGTAGGAAGTTCGCTGGTGTAATGTTCACGTAGCAATGCCCTGTTTTTTAGCAACGTTTTTATGGTCGCTTCAACATACTTCAGATTGAAGGGCTTTGTGATGTAAGCATCCACACCCGCTTGAATGCCTTCAATTTGCTGTTCGTTGGTGTTTCTGGCGGTAAGTAAAATGATGGGAATATGCGACGTCCTGAAGTCGGATTTCAGAATTGACGCTATGCTCAGGCCGTCCTTCCGGGGCAACATAATGTCGCAAACGATCAGATCAGGAATTTGATCAAAGGCTATTCGTAACCCTTCTTCGCCGTCCAATGCCTTGTATACTTGATACGTAGTCTGGAGTTTTTGCTCCAGCAAACTATTCAGATCTTCGTTATCTTCAATAACCAACACCGATTTATCGTATTGTTTACCCGACGCCGGGGTCGATGTTTTTATTTCGTTATCGTCCAATACTATTCGGTTCTGCACGGCTGGCAGGTCTTCAGCAGGTTCAGTTTGGCGTTCGCTGGTATCCAGATGCGCGTTCCCTAAGGGTAATTCAATCGTGAAGCAGGTTTCCTTTCCCTGTTCACTATGTACCGATAATGTACCCTGATGCAGCGTGATCAATTCTTTGGAGAGCGCCAGACCCAGGCCGGTACCAGAGGCTTTGTAGGTACTCTTCCCCTGATAAAAGACCTCGAAGACATGGGCTACTTCGGCGGGAGTCATGCCGATGCCATTGTCTTCGACACGTATCTGTACATGAGTAGGCGAAGACGTTCTAACGTAAAGATATATACGTCCTTTGTCTGGTGTGAACTTAAAAGCATTCGATAGCAGGTTGAAAATCACTTTATCGAGCATGGCAGGATCAAACCAAACCATGATCTGCGGCTCGGAAGCGATCAGTCGGAAGTCAATTCTATGCTTTGAGGCTGTTTTCTCGAACGCGGCCATGATGTCTTTTACAAACTCAATCATGTTCTGTTCACTGGCCAGAACCGGCATTTTATGGCTGTCGATTTTACGGAAATCCAGCAACTGATTCACGAGCCGAAGCAGACGTAACGTGTTCTTCCGAATCAGCATCATCTCCTGTTTCAGCAGCGAATCCCGGACTTTGTCGTTCTCTAAAATATCTTCGACCGGGGCCAGTATAAGCGTAAGGGGCGTGCGAAACTCATGGGAAATGTTGGTAAAGAACTTCAACTTGGCCTCATTTTCGATCTCCGCCTGTTCCGCCAACTGCTCGATCTGGTTTTTCTGATCGGATATTTCTTCATTCTGTGCTTCCAGCCGACGGTTAATTTTTCGGTTTTCACGTAGCGAATAGAAGGATAACAAACCAAAAATCAGCGCCAGGGCCAACGTAATCGAAACGGCATAAATGATGGTAGCCTGATTTTCGGAAATCGCCTGCTGCTCCACAATCTTCTTTTGCCGTCGCTCAATATCTTTTTGCTGAGCAATCACTTTCTCGTTTTGTAGCTTCATAATCCGCACATTCGATGAATCGATGAGCGTAATCTGAAGCTGGTTTTCCCGCTTAAATGGTTGCTTTTGCAAAATGGCCATCGCCGTTTGAATAGCCTCTTCTCCGCCAGTTGGATACAAAACAGTTGCCGTCAGAATGCCCCGTTCGACCAGGTCGATTCCTTCGTTGGTGCCCGATAGCCCATCGACACCAATGATTTTCAACGTTTTTTCAAGCCCGATTTTTTTGCAAATAGTATACGCTTTCAGGGCAGTGCGGTCGTTTTGCGCAAAAATGAGCCGAATGCCTGGGCGATTTTTTAGCAAGCCAGTGAGCTGACTTTCAAATGATTGTTTATCCCAATTGCCAGTAAGCTTGCTGACGAGATGAATTCCGGGGTGATGGTTGAGCGCGCTGATGAAACCGCGATGCCGGTCAATGTCGGCCGACGAACCCGGCAGTTCACTAATTTCCACTACGTTGCCTTGCCCATTCAGGAGGTTGTTGGCGTAGGTTCCGGCGGTGTAACCCACGTCATAATTGCTGGCGCCAACGTAAGACGTGTACTGCTCGGAGTTGGTACGTCGATCCAGGATAACCACCGGAATTCCCTGCTGATATGCTTTTTCGAGGATGGGCGTGATGGGTTTCGCTTCATTGGGCGTGACAATCAGTACGTCAACATGCTGGTCGATTAGTTGCTGTATCTGTTCGATTTGACGGGCCGTATTTCCATTGGCGTCTTTCATGATGAAAGCGACTTTTGGGTCAAAGGATAACTCCCGATACATGTTCTCCTGCATGGTTCTGCGCCAGGAGTCGGCTCCGGTGCATTGCGAAAAACCAATTCGGTATGTCCTATTCTCAGAAGTTGAATTACAGCTAACTAACAACGATAGCATGCCAGCCATAAGGACGTAACGCGTGTCCTTATGGCTGGGAAATTGCTTTTTTACCAAAAAAAGAACCGGTCTAGCTAACCAGTTAAGTAGCGCATTCATAATAAAGAGGCAAACTTTCGGTACTGTCCAAAGATAATCTATAATAAATTGGGTACAAGGTCGAGAATGTTAAGTATCTAAATGTAGCTTTTCAAAAAGCCGTTGGCTAAAGAGAACGTAGTGGAAGCTACAAAAATACGCTACTTCGTAGATGATAACAGAAAACCAATTAAGAACGGGTGTCAATTGAACCAGTTTATTTGCGGGTTCAATCATCTATTTTTTCACTTTATGTACGTAGTGATTTTACCTGTGACCAGCTAACGTGACTTTTGCTGCCGATATAAATAACCAGAAATAACCGTGAAAACCCTCTATTCTCTTTCTCTGTTAATGGCTGTCGCAGCCACGACGACCTTTGGGCAAATCGCTAACGACAATAAATTCGACGTGCAAATTGACGGTAAGGACTACGCTACGCAACCACGTCGAATCAGAATGGGTAAATTCTGGTGGATTACAGCCAATTCTATAAAACCCGATAAATCAGTACGTATCTGGCTGGGCAGCTATGACAATAAAGATAATATTGAGTCTGGTACGTATCTGATCGTGGATGCAGATAATCCTGATACCAAAGATAACTGGAAACGAATTCAGGAACTGGGTACGTATAAAGGGCTGGCCGTGGTTAAGTATGTTGAAGAAACCAAAGAACCCCGCATGGAATATCATGTTGGGAAGTCGCAAAATAACAACGAAACGATTACGGTTAAAATGGGAACCGATGGGTTTCTGGAAGCAACGTTCAACAGTACGTTAGCCGGAACCTTCTGGAAAGAGAAAGCAACGGCTACCGTGTTTGGTGGGATGGGCCGACTGATCAACAAAATGGAAGACAAGGCCATTACCAAATCGACAGGCTACGATTCGGCTATTGACCCCGAAGGAAATGGCTACAAAAAACAGAGCCAGACCGACAACATCGTTTTGTCGAATGGTAAAGTCAAATTGAAAATGAATTGATTTTATGACACATCGGGTTTTAACCCGATGCAATTCATGCATTCACTTGCGCCGGATTAAAACCCGGCGTGATATCAATAAGCGGTATCGGGCAAATCCGATACCGCTTGTTTTTACTACACCATAACTGGTCGCTTATACGCCATTTGCTTTAGCAAAAACATAACCCCATGTTTGGCAATTTGCCCTCTGTATGACTTATACATGGCCGTAAAATGGGGATATGTGCGCAGACGGGCTTCAGCCAGGGGAGAAATTCCCAGGAGTGAAACGACATCGCCATCATTAACTTTTGCCCAATCTTCCTGATGCAGATGCGGCTCTTCTACCGCATAAGGAACCCGTTTATCATCAACTTCAGCTGATAAATAATGGCCATAGGCCGCAATCAGGAACGTAATCCGGTGAATATCCCCTTTCTTTTCCAGCAGATCCAGTAAAATGGGTAAGACAAAGGTCGGGAGCTTCGAGGCACCATCGCAGCAAAGCAGCGCTAACTGATCGCTGACCGTGGTGTTCAAAACGCGGTCAATCAATTGCGATTTATAGTCGTCCAGATCGACGTCCAGCGGAGCCAGGGTTGTAATATCCTGGTTCATAAAGGCACGTACGTAGGCATGGAATAAATCGTCGTTAACCGCTTCGGAGACCGTGCGGTAACCGGCTAGAAATGCCGGATAAGCCAGCATTGTATAGGAGGCAATTAAAGCTGGTACGTCTACCTCAACAGAGTCGTTTGACGGGATAGCTGAATTGTTAGTCAACATGATGAATGTTATGTCTTAGTGGATGTCGCTACTACTTTTCTATTCGGCTGTACTGAGAAGTTGCGAAATTGAATCGGCATGGTATTGCCATTTGTCGTCGCGGTGGCGCAGGGACTGAGCAATGCCAATAATGTTAGCGCCCCATTTACCTTGCTCTTCGATGCTCGCGTGATCGTATGTAGTCTGACGCGTTGGCTCCCAATAAAAAAGCTCAGTTTTATCATCGTAGATACCAATCGGTATGCATCCTTTTGTGGCAGCTATTTCCTGCAAGATGGCATCGGCTTCGGCATGTGTAGTACAGTAAATATTGTAATACTGCTTCCTGAGCAGGTATATGACTGAAAAACGGTTCATAGTGATGAAGATTAGATGAACACTAACGAGTTGTTCTGGGTGATTATCACCGTGAACATCTGCTGTGTATGTTATTGAGTCGGTCTAATTCAGCCGGGGCAGCTTACACTGCCACAATATACGTAGGGGTTGTTGTTGCGGTTTTGAAAACTACGTGTATTTACATGTAATTTTTTAAAACGCTCTATTTTAATACCTGGGCAACAACTTCGCTTACTGTTTACTTAGTTGAAGCGGTTTAGCCCGCTCACAGATTTGTTTTTATAATAAGAAAAATACAGATAACTCTATCCAACTCAATGGCCAATTCAGCAATTCCCGAAAGCTGTCAAGGCTCGAGCTGACTCTTCCGTTGCTACTATGGTTCGGTTAAAAAGCTACTTATACCTAATGAGGAAAAAGTACAAATACTCACCCATGCTACCTTAACGCTATCTGAATAGTTTAGAGTGTATACTAGTTTCATAATCAGCGTAAGTTATTTGTAATCAATCTGAAAAAAGCAAGGTTTGTGCCCACACTTCTCAATGCAATAACTAACTGACGTACTAAAATAGTTTTGCAATATGAGTATAGTGCAATAAGTGCCTGTCATTTTTCAGTAAAAACGAAAATTGTGCAAGCGATTCTTGGCGAAGTAATATGACTGAAGCAGAAAAAATGAGGTACTGGTCCAGTTGGCAACGCCGAGCGTGAACGGAACGATCAATTAGCCCGTACGCGAAAGGAAAATCATATCATTATCCTTAAACTGTCTACGTATTGAAAGCCATGTTCTACTACGTCGGGATGGCTGATAAATGGCTTTATGTGCCAATTTCGTAAGTCCTTCGAGCTACATAAGGCCTGCGTATTTCGAGTACTAGCTGGGTTTTTTCGGTGTTTTTTCCTCGCACATTATCAGATAACTCGTTTTCCTGGACATCATTAATCGTGTACCTGTTTAGTAGCTTTCTGAAGATTTTAATGAGATAGGTATGTATGCTTTTGTCAGAACCGAATGGATTTCTATACGGTTAGTTGGGGGTATAACCAGTCGGGATTGTTGCCAAAAGCAGCGCGGGATCTACTGGTTGTATCTGAATTGAAAAGCTGGAATCATTAAAAAATACCCATGGAATACAGACAATTAGGCGCATCGGGACTACAGGTGCCCGTTTTGAGTTTAGGTACCGCTACGTTTGGTGGCGGTAACCAATTTTTTAAAGCCTGGGGAAGCACTCAAGTCGATGAAGCCACCCAAATGGTTAATCTCTGTCTGGACGCTGGCGTCAATTTGTTCGATACGGCCGACGTCTATTCCGACGGTCTTTCGGAGGAGATATTAGGCAAAGCCATTACGGGTTTGCGGGATAAAGTGCTCATCTCAACCAAGGCTACGTTTACGTTCGGTGAAGGTCCCAACAATCAGGGATCATCCCGGTTTCGTTTGTTAAAACAGTGCGAGAGTAGCCTCAAACGCCTGAAAACGGACTACATCGATATTTACCACATGCATGGCTTCGATGGGGTTACACCTGTAGAAGAAACGCTACGTGCGCTGGACGATCTGGTGCAGAGCGGCAAAGTGCGCTACATTGCCTGCTCTAATTTCTCGGGCTGGCACTTGATGAAATCTCTGGCGGTGTCGGAGAAATACGGTTGGAATCGCTACGTGGCTCATCAGGTGTATTACTCGCTGGTGAATCGCGAATATGAATGGGAACTGATGCCGCTTGGCATCGATCAAAAAGTAGGAAGTCTTATCTGGAGTCCGCTGGCGGGTGGCCGTTTGGGTGGTAAATATGGACGCAACAAACCCGCGCCAACTGACGGTCGGGTAGTGGAGGGCGGTAGCCCCGTTCCGCAATCGGTTATACCCGAAGAGATTTTCTATACCATCACCGACGCGTTGGATGAGGTCGCTGCCGAAACCGGAAAGTCTGTGGCCCAGGTATCCATCAACTGGTTATTACAGCGGCCAACAGTTTCGAGCATCATTATTGGCGCCCGAAACGAAGAGCAACTCAAGCAGAACCTGGCTGCTGTCGGCTGGAACTTAACCCTCGATCAGATCAAAAAACTAGATGCCGCCAGCGATGTGCCGACGATCTATCCCTATTGGCACCAACGCCAGAACCTGACATTGAACCCATTACCGAAGTTTTATTAATGTGAGGTGGGTGGGAGTCTGCGCAGCCGTAGGCTGATTGGTAGCTAAAGATTTTAGCCTCCGGCTAGGCGGATTTCCACCCGCGCAATAGAATGTCCGACACTATGATACAATTTACCCGCTTAGACCACATTCTGATTTCTATTCCCGAAGGAAAAACCGCCGAAGCTAGGGCGTTTTACACGGATGTACTGGGCCTGGTAGAAATTCCGGGAAATCATCCCAAAGGGGCTATCTGGTTCCAGATTGCCGACATTCAATTGCATGTGCGCGAAGAAAACGGCGGAAACTATTCAAGTCGGCATCCGGCGTTTGAGGTTGCTAATCTGGACGAAGCTAAACAGGATTTAGAACGTAGCGGAATCGCCATTTCCTATTCTTCCGAGATCGACGGACGGCAACGTTTTTTCTTCCGCGATCCCTTCGACAATCGATTTGAATTATTGCAATTTGTTGAGTAACATCATGGTAAATTTTAGGTATAAGCCAGAGTCGGAGTCTGTTGTAGGCAATAGTTCGCTGGTTTATAGAATCTGAAAGTAAGTTACCGCTATGGGTTCTTTTACTTAACTTTATGGCTGAGAATGAGTAGTCAATCTGGCCAAATAAATCATTGAACACAGATTTAGTAACGACCAGCGAATTATTTGAGCTGCTGACAAAGGCCACCCGGGATGCGGTCTGGCATTGGGATCTGGAAGCCGACACCGTTTGGTGGAACGAAGGATTCAGTACGTTATTTGGCTATGATACACAGGTCAGCGAAAGCGGACCAGAATCATGGTATAATCACGTTCATCCCAATGATAAAGAACGCGTCTTAAACAGTATTTATTCTGCCATTGATCAGGGGGCTACGAACTGGTCGGCAGAATATCAGTTTTGCCGGAATGACGGCACCTACGCTACGGTCTATGATCGGGGATACATTCTTCATCGGGATGGAAAATCGGTACGGATGGTAGGCGCTATGCAGGACATCACCGATCGTGTTGCCCTACAACGGGCGCGCGATGAAAGTGAGGAACGACTACGCTTTGCTCTGCAATCGGCGCAATTAGGTACGTGGGAGTTTGATCCTGTGTTGGGTACTGTGAACTGGGATGACCGCGCCAAAGAAATTTTTGGTATACCCAGGGCCAACGTAATGGCTTATGAGAATAGCCTGGCCTATATTTATCCAGATGACAGCCGTAAGGTAGAAGATGCCGTGAAATGGGCGCTGAATCCAGCGTCGGGTGGGCATTATGATGTGAAGTACCGTACCAAAGCAGAGGCTGGTAGTTCATTCCGCTGGGTACGGTCCATCGGTCAGACTCACTTTACGGAAGCAGGTCAGGCCTACCGCTTTTCGGGGGTTGTTCAGGATATTACGGAGGAAATGCTGGCTAAAGAGAAAGCTGAATTCTCTGAACAGCAGGCCAGAATCGCCGTAGAAGGAGCAGGGTCGGGCTCATTCTCGATCAACATGGAGACGAATGAAATTATTTATTCGGCTTCGTATGCCCGCATCGTAACGGGAGAAATAACCACGGGCCTTAGCCGGGACGTATTTATTGAGCATGTCCATCCTGATGATCAGCTGATTCGGAAACGGGCCTATGAAATGGCTGCCAATACGGGGACGGTTAGTTACGAAGCTCGCTTTATCTGGAATGACGGCTCAATACATTGGGTCAAAATACTTGGTCAGTATTTAGCCAATTCGGCTGGTAAGGCTGTCACGTTTTCTGGTATTGCACTGGATATTACTCAGCAGAAAGAGCAGGCAAAAGCGTTGAAAGAAGCGGAAGAACGCTTTACCATTGCTTTCAACAATACGTCGATGGGTATGGCTTTTACCGACAAACGGGCCAATTTCACGTTAGTCAACGAAGCTTATACAAAGCTGCTGGGCTATTCGACGGAGGAAATGTGCCAGCTTAACAGCTTTGAGGTAACGCATCCCGATGATCAAAAAGGCAACCGGCAACTGTTCGAGGAAGTTGTGCGGGGTGATCGGCCTTTCTTCAATCTGGTCAAGCGGTATATCCATAAAGATGGTTCCATCCGGTGGGTGCAGCTGAACGTTACGCGGGTGGCCGATGCACAGGACGAAACCCATAGCATGATTATCATTGCGAATGATATCAGTGCCGAAGTAGCTACCCGACAGGCCCTTCGGGATAGTGAAGCCCTGTTCCGTAGCATTACAACGGCCTCGACAGCCGCCTTGTGGATTACAAACGAAAGCCTGGCTATTACTTACGTAAGTCCTAAATGGATTGACTGGACGGGTGTGCCACTGGAAAAGCACCTGGGGAATGGGTGGTTGAATTATGTCGTCATAGAAGATCGTCAACGGGCAGCCGAACATTTTCTATCCGACTTCAGGGCGTTTCGGTACCACGAGAGTCAGTTCCGTGTTTTTAACGTAACAGACGGTAAAGTACGGTGGGTGGTTTGCACGGGTACTCCGCAGTATGCAGCAGACGGGCGCTTCGCGGGTTACATTGGCGCTATTCTGGACATTAGTGAGCGCATTGAGGCTAACGCGAAGCTTCGGGCCAGCGATGAACGGTTTCGGAATATGATTACGCAGGCTCCAGTAGCCATTGGTATTTTAAATGGCCGAAATCTGGTTGTCGAGACCGCTAACACATCCATGCTGGAAATATGGGGTAAGGATACGTCCATCATCGGCTTGCCCCTTCTTAAAGTCTTGCCCGAAATTGATGGACAGGGCTTTATTGAATTATTGGAAAATGTCTATGATTCGGGGAGTTCTCACTATGGGTATGAAACGCATGCCCAGCTGCACCGGAAAGGAAAGCTGGAAGATGCTTACTTTAACTTCGTTTACGCACCCGTGCGGGATGAACTAGGGAAGACGAATGGCGTGCTGGTTGTCGCTACTGAAGTGACCACGCAGGTAAAGGCCACAAGAGCCCTTCAGGAAAGCGAGCAGCGTTTCCGGAATTTAATTGAAGAGGCACCGGTAGCCGTGAGTTTATTCGTGGGCCCGGAGATGATTGTGGAACTGCCTAACGAAGCTATGTTGAAGCTTTGGGGGAAAAGCAATACGGTAATCGGAAAGCCACTGCATGAAGGCGTACCTGAATTGATAGGACAGCCATTTCTTGATATTCTTCAGGAGGTGTATGCAACGGGCATTGAATACAGCGCTCAGGAAGCCCGGACCGATTTAATGGTCGACGGTAAGTTGAAAACCTATTATTTCAATTTCACCTACAAACCGCTACGTAACGCTGCCGGAACGGTGTACGCTATCCTCGACATGGCAGTCGATGTTACAGAACAGGTATTGGCCCGCCGGACAATTGAAGAGAGCGAACTGCGCTTCCGAACGTTGATGGAAGCCATGTCGCCTATGACCTGGACCAACACACCCGAGGGTGAAATAGATTTCTTTAACCAGCGGTGGTACGATTACACGGGGCTTAATTTTGAGCAAACCAAGGCGTGGGGCTGGCAAGCGGTGGTTCATCCGGATGAACTCGCCCATACGTTGGAAGTGTATGGTAATGCCCTGAGAACTGGCACTATTTTCGTGTTGGAGAATCGCTATCGTCGGGGTTCTGATGGTGCATATCGGTGGCACCTGAACCGAGCGTTGCCTATTCAGGATGAAACGGGGGCCATTATACTTTGGGTAGGTACAGCTACCGATATTCATGAGCAGAAGGAACTGGAAGCCGAGTTGGAACAACAGGTGGAGGCTCGTACTGAGCAATTGCTAGCGTCGAACTATGACCTCCGGCGTTCGAACGACAATCTGGAAAAATTTGCGTACATCGCCAGTCACGATTTGCAGGAGCCGCTGCGTAAGATACAGGCGTTTGGCGATATCTTGAAGAGTCAATACGCAGACCAGTTGGGCGAAGGCGTCGACAACCTGGAGCGGATGCAGTCGGCAGCCAGCCGAATGTCACAACTCATTAAGGATCTACTAACCTTCTCGCGGATCTCAACCCGTCAGGAAACGACATCCCCAGTTCATTTAAATCATGTCATCACTGGTGTGCTCGCTGATCTGGAAGTAGCCATCACGCAGGCGGAGGCCCGTGTTCGGATAGGCAACCTGCCAACCGTATTGGGCGACGAATCCCAGCTACGTCAGTTGTTTCAGAATTTGCTGAGCAATGCGCTGAAATTTCGGAAAGCAGACGTTCGTCCGGTAATTCAGATTCAGGTTGAGCAAGTTGGCCCCAATGACATACCTGAATCGGTCAGACCTATCCGGCCTGTTCCGGCTTATTATAGTATCAGCGTGTCCGACAATGGGATAGGGTTTGATGAAAAATACATAGATCGAATTTTTCAGGTTTTTCAACGGCTACACAGCAGAACTAAATATGCTGGCACGGGAATTGGCCTGGCTATCTGTGAAAAAGTAGCGACCAATCATGGTGGTGCTATTACGGCCGTCAGCCAACTGGGTCAGGGGGCTACGTTTATCGTGTACCTGCCTGTCATCTAAATTCATATTTAATCTTTTTTAGCATCAAAACCTGTTGATAATCAACAGGTTTTGATGCTTTTTTTTGGCCCCAGAGAGATTTAAGGATTTTTTTTAGGCAAGCCATGCAACCTGATCCTGCTGTTCTTACATCTTCCTGACAAATGACACAAGGAACACAAACCTGAATTGAATAAACGTCAATTTTCCTAAACCCTTATTTTGCTTACAACCATGAAAACGTTCAACCGTATCCTCGCAACAGCTCTGGTTGCTGCTTCAACCGCTTCCTTCGCTCAATCGACGCTTACCAGCACAACCGATTCCAGTTCTTACACCACGTATTCGACGACGAAATCAACGAGAAGAATTGAGCACATTACATCGGATGTGCATATCTATTTTGGTGTCAATAATTTTGGTGGTTCGCTACCGGCCGGTTACGATTTTCGTCCTATTGGTTCGCGCTACGTAGCACTGTCCTGGCAGAAACGCATTCCACTCGCCGTGATGGGCTCCACAAAACTTCGGTTGGTAACGGGGCCAGAAATCGCCTGGAACAACTTCATGTTCGAGCGGTCGCCCGAGGTGAGACGTAACATGTTGGTTGAGCGCAATAATCAGCTTGTTATTGAGCAGGCAGACACCGACCTGCATAAGTCAAAGCTCGTTACGACGCAGCTTAATCTGCCGGTGATCCTGAATGTTACGTTCCGATCGGGTTTTACGTTTGGCGTGGGCGCTTATGCCGGTATACGCCTGGACAGCTACACGAAAGTAAAGCCCGAAGGTGGATCAGCCGTTCGGACGCATGGTTCCTACAACCTGAATCCGGTTCGCTGGGGGCTGACTACCGAACTGGGCTTCCGGGGACAACCGAAACTTTTCGGACGCTATGAACCCAATAGCCCATTCAAAGCAGGACAGGGCCCAGACGCCAGCGTGTGGGCTGTGGGGATCAAATTCTGACCGCACAGGTGGTCCTACGGGATTTGTATGATTTTTCTGACCGACTATGATTTCGCTTCCACAGAAAGCCTATGGATACATCATAGTCAGTCAAAAAAAATACAAAAATCCTGGTTCGAAGATGCAACATTCTTTTCGCGCCTGCCTCTTTATCTCGATTGCTTCAAAGGCGCAGTAAATCCAAGTAATTATCCACTCATCCCAGCGTTCAGACCGCTTGTGTAAGAACAGGTACTTTGCGATACCCACTACCTACCTTTGCCATGTACTTAGTGCAAGACACAAAGCAACCTTCTGAAAGAATAAGACAATGAAAAAGCCTTTGACTCATCACATACTGCTGTTAGTAGCCTTCTATAGCCTGCTGTTGCTAAGCCTGACAAGCTCGTTCGGTCAGGTTCTGACGAGAGGCACTGTAAATGGTAAAGTAGCCACAGTAGCAGGAAAACCGTTGGAATTCAGTACGTTAATGCTGCTGAAAGCGAAAGACTCGACTTTGGTAAAAGGGGCAATCAGCGACGTCGATGGCAAATACGCATTCGATAATGTTGGTGCAGGTCAGTATGTAGTAGCTGCCCAGCAGATTGGTTATCATAAAACGTATAGTGCTCCGTTCACGATTGATGAAGCACGTCCGGCGCTCGAATTGCCTGCTTTAGCCATGACCGACGAAACGAAAAACCTGACCGAAGTAAAGGTTGTTGCTCAGAAACCCTTCATTGAGCAGCAGGTTGATCGTACAGTTATGAATGTCGAGAACAGCATTGTAGCTAGTGGCAACACCGCCCTGGAAGTACTGGAAAAAGCACCGGGTGTAACTATCGATCGCCAGAATGACCAGATTCAGTTGAAAGGCAAGGCGGGCGTCATTGTCTATATCGACGGCAAACAAACATACCTGTCTCAGCAGGAAGTATCGAATCTGCTCAAAAATACGCCCAGCGATAACATTGCTTCAATTGAGATAATCACGAACCCAGGCTCCAAATATGATGCGGCTGGTAACTCCGGGATTATTAACATCAAGATGAAGAAAAATAAGAATTTTGGCACCAATGGTACGTTCATCCTCGGTACTGGCTACGGCTGGGTGAATAACCTGGCAGGTGCCCGCGACGACCTGCCAAAATTCAATACGTCACTGAACTTGAACCACCGGGAGGGGAAAATCAACTTCTTCGGTAACTATAGCTACGTGAATCGGCAGAGTTCGCAAAGCAACGAGATCAATCGGGCGATTCCCTTCAACGGTACTACCACTTATTTTGATCAGTATTCGTTCCGCCCAAATCAGTTCACGGGACATTCCTACAAAGCGGGTCTGGATTATTTTATCAATCAGAAAAGCACGATTGGTGTACTGATCAATGGTTTCTCAAACGATTGGCGCTCATCGGGGGTGAACAATACGTTCATCAGTGACGAAAATCATAAACTGACCAGCAAACCCGCTACTAAAACGGATGCTCGTAATTATTTGTCAAATCTTACGGGTAACCTCAACTACAAATATGATTTCGACGGAAAAGGCCGGGAATGGACCATTGATGCCGACTTTGTTCACTATGGCGGTAAGAATAACAATGACTTGAGTACAGTTTATTATGGGCCTGAAAATCTGCCGGTTCGCCCAAATCAGGATGTGCGCAACAACATGCCATCGACCATCAATATTCTGGCTTTTAAAACAGACTACGTGCATCCTCTGAAAAAAGGCGGCAAATTTGAAACCGGCCTGAAAAGCAGCTTTGTCGATGCCGATAACAACACGCTTTACGATACACTGCAGCAGGAAAGCCGCCAGTGGTTATTCGATGCCAGCCGGTCGAACCAATTCAAATACACCGAGAACATCAATGCCGCTTACGTTAATTACGCTGGTAAGTTCGGTAAATTGAAAGTTCAGACGGGCTTACGGGTCGAGCACACGCACTCAATTGGTACGTCGGTTACGCTGAATCAAACCGTTGATCGTAATTACCTGAACCTGTTTCCAACGGTATTTCTGTCACGGCAACTGGACACGAACAACGTATTGAATATGTCGTTCAGTCGCCGGATTGACCGGCCTGACTATCAGAACCTGAATCCGTTTGTGTTCTATCTCGATCCATACACCTATCAAAAAGGAAACCCGTTTCTGCGGCCACAATACACCAACTCAGTTGAGCTGACGCACGTTTTCAAAGGAACTCTGTCAACAACCCTGGGCTACAGTCGCACAACGGATTTCATTAACCAGGAAACACCCCGGCAGATTGCTTCCGAAAACATAACCTACGTGACGCCGGAGAATCAGGGTCATTTAGATAATGTAAGCCTGAATGTGAGTTTTCCGATAGTGGTGGCTAAATGGTGGCGGATGCAGAATAACATTAATACGTATTATCAGAATTATCAGACGTTCTATTCGGGCACGCCTTACGATGTGAAATTAGTGGCTTACAATCTGTACACATCCCAGAATTTTACGCTGACCAAAACGATGTCGGCTGAACTATCCGGCTGGTACAATTCGGCCTCGCAATATGGTTTCTATCGGGCGCAGCCAATGGGTGGCTTTAGCGTAGGTGTACAAAAGAAAGTGATGGAAGGCAAAGGCAATGTGAAACTGAATATCAACGACCCCTTCTGGCTGAACCATTTCAATGGTCGGGCGATGGTTCAGGACATCAATTTTCACGTAGCATCACGCTGGGAGAGTCGCAAAATCATGCTGACGTTCACGTATCGTTTTGGTAATCAGAATGTAAAAGGTGCCCGTGATCGGAATTCAGCCACATCAGCGGAGCAGAATCGGGTAAAAGCAGGTAATTGAAAAAATAGCAAACAATGTAGCCTGTATAAGAATGAGAGTAGGGTCTCAATCTGGTTTACAAACAACATACAGGTTACATTTTTTTAGATAAAATTTTTAGTTTAGGTTAAGAAAACGCGAAAGCCATGCTCACCTTGAAGCATGGCTTTTTTGTGCCCTGACCACCAGGGGTTAGATGAAATAATAAAAAAACAACCGCCACCCAATCAGGCAGCGGTTGTCCGGCTTCAGTATTTATCGTAGGACCAACACAGTCCACTGAAGATATACGCAAAAGGCAGGCTGCTGGATTGTCACTAAATCAGTCTAACGACAAACAGAACAGGCCATCCGGCAGTTAGATTACGATTCAAAAGGCCAATAGTAGCAGCCAGCTTAGTTTTATGTGTCTGCGCAGATAGAAGCCCGGTTGAGCGAAAAGGAAAAAGACGTATATTGAAGGCCATGAACACTCATATTATAATCGGCTCGTTTGTTGTCCTGCTTGGCGCAGCTCTAATCCTCTGCGGAATCGTGGTAATGCGACAGGGACTGGTCGTTAACGAGGCAAAGAACAAACCTGCTCATAGATCATTACTGAATGACCCGCGCTATATAAAAAGTAGCACTACCCTGGAAAAGCATAAAGAATTAACGCGTGTATATGTCCAGTACAGTGAAGATATTGCTCGTCAGACCAAAGCGAATGAGCCGGACAGAAAAAAGCATATTGCTGCCATTGAACACAAGAAAGAGACATTATATCAGCAGATGGATTCGCTGGAAACTGAGTGGAATACCCTTTGGGTAGAATTAGCCAACGAATACATTGAACCCGAAATGACAGCGCCCAAATAATTCAATGGAAACGGGTTCACGGCATCCTGAGTTGTAAGCCGTTGATAGATGCGGCAAGAAAGTAGATAATTCTGCATCCTGACGCAACCCTATCGCTAAGCTCCCCGTATTATGGGTATTAACAAGGAATACGGACAGCCGCTGCTCGATTGAGTAGCGGCTGTCTTTTTATCGACTCAGGCTGGAGAATTTAGTAGGCTTTGGCTATAATACTATGTTTTATACAACGTAGCGATTCGGTGGGTTGGCTGAGCTAGTGGCTAACGGACATTGTGAACGATTCTATCATCGTTATGAAGAATCCTATTATCGGGGTGACTTTCTACTTTTTTGCCAGTCTAGCCTTATATAAGTTGACGCTACAAGCCCTGACCCATTGGTCGGGGCTTTTGTTTTGTTGACCACCTTGAACGTTGACTTTGTAGATTTGATCCGGATTTAAAATAAGTTAAGCCTTTTGAATCCGTCCGGCTAATTATATAACGCTGTTCGCAAATCCACCAGAATCCGTTCAATTTGGCCTAAATCTGGCCGATCGGGGAGAGGACTTACAGTGGCTGCTGCTTCGATTCGGGCCACTTTCTCTTCCGCTTGTTTAATCAACTTGGCATACTCGAAGGTACCCGACCGAATGTTTAAGAGTTCCGCTCGGTTTGGCCGACGGACAATAACCTGGCCAGTTTCCAGAATCTCCGTCGCCATATCCAGCAAGCGGAACGTATGCATCATATTCTTGGCATCGTAGTTTTTACCGTGATCGAGTGTATTCTGATACCGAGCGTCGTTACGCTTCTCAACCCATTCCCAATACTCCCGATACTCTTTGCAGTAACTGGAATATCCGTCATGATTCACGGACAGATAGGCCAGTAACGTAGCGTCTTTGGGGATACTGCTCAGTGATACTTCGGTTGACTCTTTGTCCGAGATAATGCCCTGAAAACCTAACGTAGCCGTTTCGTCGTAGAAAAGTGCATACACATCACGGGCATGCGGAACGCTTGCCAGCCCGCAATTTTCCTGTTTCCAGCCATGAGCCATTAACCAGTCCAGAACAGGTTTTGACCCGGCTGTAGATGCATTGACTTCCAAAACGTAGCAAAAGTCGAGTAAAGACCTTCGCTCCTTCGGGAGTGGATTCACGATTTTCTTGTTCAAGCCCCGCGCCTTTTTGATCTGGCTGACGGCATAACCAGCAAAGGTGTCTTTGCAGAGTTTCGATAGAAAGTCAGTAGGTTTTAACAGGTCGAATAATGGGTGCTTCCGGAGGATACAGTCAGCCGGAGCGCAGAGAAGTTCGAGAATATTGGGATTGTTTTTGGAAAGCAATTCGACAAACCGGCGCAGTTCATAAAAAATCACATCGTTCTTGTCATCGTTAACCTGCTCGACATAATTCAATCCATAAAGATTAGCCTGAGGCAGAAGAAATACTCCCCGAATATCGGTGTCAGACGTTGGTAAGTCGGTACCGTAAGCGCGGCTACCGCTTATACACTCAAATAAAATCAGGTTACGATCCCGGAGGTTTTGAATGGTCATTGAGCTTGTTTTTTGAATTCCTACCGGTGTCATTGGGGAAAAACCTACATATCGATAGTATGTAACTTGCCCAAATTAGTCTGTAAGAAAACCAAAAATCCTTAAAAAAAGATAAGGTTCCCCGATCGAAGCGGAGAACCTTATACTGACTATTCCTAAACCCTTAACCTTTTCTACATGAAAAACTAACTTTTACTCTTTTCTGTTCCAAATACCTAATTTTTAGATATTTATTCCAAAATACTGAACGTCAGGCGTTTCGCTGATGGATTGGTTCGCGTTCCAGAGGAAGTTGATCATCCGGGCTGTGTGGCCAACCTGTTTTGTCCAGTTACTGGCGTTTGCATCTTTCTGCTTGGCCAGTTTATCAGTTAGTTGAAGAGCCGCTTCGTTGAACTTGATACGATCGGCAGGGCTGATGTTCAGCACAGCGGTCGGATTTTGGTTGTACAACGAGACAACACTCATAAAGTTCTGCCAGTTGGTAGTATTTACAAACTTGGCAATGTTAAGTTCTGCATACGAAGCAAATTGCTTCTGCGAACCATTGACAAGCATCGTACTTGCCGGCTTGTTGGCTGCCGGGCTATCATCAGTGTTGGTGGTGGTAGCCGCGGTTGCCAAAGTATTTACTAATCCTAATCCAAGAACCAGTGATGCAAAGATAACACGCGTTTTCATTGTTTTGTTCTATTTTTGTTTCAATCAGATAACGCACAAAGGTCTATAGAAAGTTTGAAAGTGCAAACCCAGTATAGCGCTGCATCGAAATTTTGTTCCGAATATAATGCGGTTTAGGAGGAATTTTATGGTAAAGGCTGATACTAGTTCTGTAGAAACAATATAAAATTTCGTAATAATGAAAGCGAAGTTATTCTTTCTACGTTTTTAAAGAATTGAAATATTCTTTAAAATGTTATATCATTGGTTGTAATTATTCATCGCTGCCTGTATGCCCATAGTACAAAAAGTGAGCGCAGCATCGCCCGCGCGGTCCAGATAAGCGGGTAATTGGATCAATTCGTCCTCTGGAAACTGTCCCAGTACGAAGTCAACTTGCTTTCCTCTAGAGAAATTGTTGCCAATACCTACCCGCAATCGAGCATATTCCTGCGTGCCCAATGATTCATCAATACTCCGTAGTCCGTTATGCCCCCCCGCCGAACCTTTGGGTTTCAGGCGTAGCTTATCAAACGGTAAATCTTTGTCGTCGGTGATAACCAGCAGGTTTTCAAGGGGAATGTTTTCCTGCTTCATATAATACAGCACAGCCTTGCCGCTAAGGTTCATATACGTAGTGGGCTTTACAAAAAACAACTGCTTGCCTTTGTGCTGCCATTTGGCGGTATACGCCAGACGCGTCATTGAGAAGGTGAAGCCGTGTTGCGCAGCCATACGATCGAGCACCATGAAGCCCGCGTTATGGCGGGTGAGAAAATATTCAGGCCCTATGTTGCCCAGGCCAACAAGTAGAAATTTCATTTGCTATTGATTCAATAAAGCTACCGATTCATGATAGCTGGTTTGAGTGCCGTCGGGAAACTGACAATCTAACCGGTACACATACATACCAGCTGGCGCCGAACGGCCATCGACTTGTCCATCCCAAATGGATTCACCGTTTGAAAGCACAAAATTAGTACGATTATACAGGACTACACCCCATCGGTCGTAAACCGTAAAACGGGAAATTGTAACAGAAGGGAAGGCGAAGTGTGCTGTAAGAACATCGTTAATATGGTCAGCATTAGGCGAAAAAGCGGTTGGTACCTGAATAATCTTAGGACAATCGAGCGCGATCGATACGGACTGGGTAACCACACAGTTGTTTGTGTCTCGGACCGTAATGACATAATTCCCGGCTTTCAGTCCCGAAAAATTAGCGCTACGTTGATACGTTTGCCCATCGAGCGAGTAATCTGCGGGGCCTGTCACCTGGCTGCCAGCCATCGAAATGGCCCCGTTTTTCTCCCCGCATCCTTCAGGAGTTGTTATAACATCGTCTAAATGAGGGCCCGAGCTGGGAGCCACGCTGATATCCTGCTTAATCGTGCATCCTTTCCCGTCCTTAGCCACCAGCGTATACGTACCAGATTTTAAGGCAGTGAAAATGGTGGCTGTCTGGAATGTCTTACTGTCAATACTGTATTGTATTGGTGGAGTTCCGCTTCCAACGGTCATGGCCACCTGCCCATTGGCTTGCCCGCAGGAAGTAGGCACTGCATTTGTGCTGAGAATCGCCATGGGTGTGAAGGACGGTATGTCAATCGCTCCATTGACCTCACATCCATTCGCATCGTGTACATGAACCGTATACGTACCGCCAGCTAATCGGGTAAACAGCGGAATCGACTGAAACGTAACGCCATAATTGATGGAGTAGGTTAGGGGCGCCCTCCCGCCTGTAGCCACTACGGTTACTTCGCCGTTGTCGACAGCGCAGTGGGGCGGAGTAACTTTCAGATCGGTGATGGTGGGGCTGGCGTCGGATGAGAGGGCTATGGTTTGTGATGACTGGCAACCGGCCGTATCTTTCGCGACGATCGTATAACTGCCGGGACTGAGGCTTGTGAACAGGGGCGTCGTCTGGAAACTACCCCCATTAAGGCTGTATTGCCAGTTTGTTGATCCTGTGATGGCAATACTACCATTGGTTTTAATGCAATCTGTATTAATGATCGTTGTCTTAAAAAGGGGCTCAACCAGTTCAACCGTGACAGGAACTGGGGGACTTTCGTTTTTATACAGCGTCTGCGTAATGTAAAACGTTGTTGTTTGCGTCAGTTTCGGGCTGTATGTATTACCCGTGGCCAGTACGCTGGTTTTAGCTTTTGACGAATACCATTTAATATTTTTACCCGTAACGACGAGAGTAACCGGGCTGCCCTTGCAAAACGTAGTACCCGATTTTACCACAATTCGGTATAATTCGACTTTGCCGCCCGATGAGTCTTTACAGGTGGTGCCATTTGTAATGTTTTCGTAGGTACCAATCAGACTCTCGTCCGCAGAGTTATACGTAAGTTTTCCTCGCCAGAAACAAAGATTTTTAATCTTCGTACTCCCGTTTCTGTCGGCCTCACTGAACGTAACAGATGGTAGATTAACCTGACCTGATAGATAGGCTACCCCTCCAAAAGGTACATCAGGGTCTGACGTTTGCGCTGTTCCACCAAGGATGCTTCCCGTTTGGGTAAGGGTCATGGCGTAGTTGTACACGATCTGATTGGGATCGGTTGGGTACGTAATGCCAAGCCAGTAACCCGCTACGTTCTGCGCCTTGCTCACGACAGCCAACAGCCCAAACAACATGCACAGGCAGATTGTAAATCCTTGTTTCATCGCTAATGAAATGTTCACACAATAGCTTCAGCGCTTCGGCACAGCTAAAGTAGTGACAATAAGGCATTTGTGTGATTTTGTAGATTATTAGATTGACCATTAGCACAATAGTTTATTAAAAAATATCAGCCCTAGTCCAAAGGATCAATGTAAGGCTGTAGAGTCGGGCATTGATCTCATTCAACAAGTTGGCTAGGAGCAGTCTGGAGTTTTATAACATACCCTAACAGGGCTACTCTCAAGTAAGTACTCACGAGTAGCCCTGTTAGGGTGATTGTTTTTTTACTGAATAGGTGAGAAAAACAGAAAATTAATCTACATTATACCATATGATGCCATAGCTTGAAGCAAACCGCTCTCGTTCGGCCTTACTTAAATTATACCCAATTGCTATTCTCAGGCTATTATATTGGCACCATGAATCACCTTGTGAACAACTTGCTCTGCGAAGAAATAAGACAGCATTGGAATTGAGTTCACAGTAATACCCACTGGGACCGAAATGCGGTTCATCTTCCGTTGCCGTTATATCCATTGGTATTAGCGGATGCTTATACTTTACTTCTAAAGCCGCTTTCACAGAATCTAATTGGTTACCTTTATTTTTTAGGTAAATATTGACTCCGTAAGCTTGCCTACGATCGGGTATTTTATAAAGGGTATCTTTCCCAAATTCGTATGGGTTGAATAACCATTCTATTCGTGACCGAGGTGTGCTATCAACATAAACAATTGCGTCTTTAGTAGAATATTGAGGTAACTGTTTAGCAAGTTTAGGAAACGCTATTGAGTAGCCTTCAATAGTAGTTGAGAATGAGTCCGATTCAGACATACATCTGGTTATCAATAAACTGATTATCAAAAAAAGCGCTGTACGAATCATAGTAGGGGTCAGTGTTCATTGGTTGGAATAAGAACCCATTCTAATTGTCCATTAATCATACGTTGTACTAAATAGCGCATTAAACCATTGTTGACAGCATCCCAAATCACTTGGTCAAATTGGGTAATTGATCTATTGGGATCTGCATCATAAATAATAAATCCTTGATTGTTATTCCAACGATCCATATCTCCGTCTATGAGAGGACTATTACTCTCATGAGCATCGACCAATTGTTTGGCAAACGTTCTACCAAAAGGTGAAATTGAGTGGATAATAAATAACAAAGCATGTTTAAACGCATTAGCAACATTTATACCGATTTCCATAGTATTATGGTAACCGTAATGTAGTATACATCTTATTGATGCAGATCTTGCATTTTTATAATATTGTCTTAAATTATTTCCGTAATTAGGCGTTCCCAAACCAAGCATTTGATTCTCTAAAGGTGTTAAGCCTTGAGGAACTCCAGGATCTAATAAGTTAGCGATTGCATTTTCAACTTCACTGTCTGAAACAGAATTTACGTTTAATGAAAGATATTTTAAAGAATACGGTTTACTACCATATATATTGACATAAACGCTGATATTACTTATTAAATCTGGGTACTGGGAAATTAAAGCTTTTTCATCCGTGGTAAAAGAAATACCCTTGTAAAGCATGTTGGCGTAAAACCTGTTGAGAGCTATTTCTTTGGCCGTCAAACCCGTTTGGATATTAAACCGTGGTACACCTGGATTATTCCACGGCCCAGGAATCGACCCACCGCCACTTGAACCACCATAAGGAAGAGTGGGGTAATTAGAGCTGGGGTGAAAAATTGGATCAATTGGATCTTCAGGGTCGGGTTCATATGGAGGAGTGTAGACAATGTCTACAACATTACCCGTATAAGATTGTAGAAAAAATGTCAAATTAGTAAGGCTCACACTGCTGAAGCCATAAGGTAATGGCGAGTTAGTTATATTGGCAATTTCATCAGGATTATACTGAGTCGGGATGATGGGTGTGTACAACCGACAGGAGGGAACTAGTTGCATAGTTTGACCTGGATATTCCCAGAAGAGCTGAGCCTGCGCTCCTCCCCAATAGTCAACAAAAACGACATTGATGTAATACTTTTGACCAGCGTTCAGGTAGATGCTTCCTTGTTGCCAGGTAGGAGCATGGCCATTCCAGTCATCAATAATGATTTGTCCATTTACCCATACACGGGTGCCGTCGTCATTGTTAGTTTTAAAGGTATAATTTCCAGACACGGGTGCTTCTATCTGCCCATACCAGCGTACTGAGAAACCATCCGCATTGACCACATTGGGAATAGGCGAATCATTTCCCCAAATAAAATCAATTTGTGCATCAGTTCGAATACTAACCAGATTTGTTGATAGATCTGTACTATTTGTATAGAAGCCAGTTAGCCCACTACCTGTACCACAACTACTTGATGGTGGATTTGGTGTTCCCCCTGAGCATCCGTTAGCGGTTCTAGGTGAACCGGCCAGATCACTATTCACCCCACACATGCGTACAGAAATGGTATGATTCTGTCCATTTTTCCAAGGTGCATCAGAAGGAAAAGTATAGTTAAAACCGTGATAGCGAGCGGCCGGATTATTATAGTAATTTGCTACATCTGGACGATCTGCATTGGCACTAATTCCAGAGTAAGTTTTCACGCCATCAATGTATATATCAATTGTCTGAGTTTGGTTAAAATTATTTACATCCAAGGCCCAGCCCCGTATACCATTACAATCGGCATCATCCAATGTACTTTGGGGATTACTTACTGAACAAGTACCGGTTGGTGGATTGGGGTTCCCGCCTGAATTGCACGTGGGTGAGTTGGCTGTTTGCTGAGAAGAACATCCATTCAAACTGGCCGTAATCGTAACATTGGTGCCAGTGGGGATATTAACCACCTGGTTCCCCTGCACACTGCCTGCACTACTGCTTACAGTTGACCCAGCCTGAGCCGAAAAACTCACCGAATAATTAGTCGTCCCATTACAACTGGGTGTACCTAAACTTAAACTTGGGGGTGTGCAACCGCCCCCACCATCACCACCATCTATACAAAGCCGATCTATATTAAAGCTTCCTCCACCATTGCCTTGTATACGTAAGCTGTTGCTACCCGCCTGCAAATTGACTACTACTGTATTTTCCGCAAAAGGCCCGGCCCAATTACTGGTGCTGGACGCAGAACTAGTTTGAAGATTACCATTGACTACAATGCCCAATTGAGGATTATCGCCACTGGCATACCAAATATGAAGGGTATAGCTGCCTGCTGAAGGAACACCGGTTATGGTGTAGGTCGTGTATTCGGTATTATTTCCGAAACTACCCGTGTACTGGCCCGCAGAAGCTTGCACGCTGCTCGATACACCCCGATTGCCTGAACCGCTTTCGGCTTCAACACACCAATTAAAGGACGAATTGGTAGCTGCTGTGCGTCCTGCTCCCTGCTTACCACCTGAATGATTGGGTAAACATAGGGTTGCTTTTTCGACAAAAAGGCTTTGACTGGTAGCTTGTCCGTGGCTTCGTAGTAAACGGAAACATGTATTTTCGGTCGTGCTCGTAAAAAAGCCCCGAATAGTGTAGGTGACTTCTGATTGGCTGGGGTAGGCTAATTCTCCTGAAACGAACTCAGTTAAATTACCGCCAGTTTGCTGGAAACCCGCAGGGAGCAACATCCGGAGTGAGTAGGCATTCGATCCCGGCAGGAAGAACATCAAATTAGGCGAGATATTCATTAATCTGGCCGTAACTGATAGCTCAATCTCTTCCCCAATAACTATTTGCCGGGTATTGCTCTTGATATCAAATCTGATCGGGTCATTGATAACAGGCTGGTTTACTTCTGTAGGCTTCTTTTTGGAAGCCATTGGAGGGGCCAAAATGCCTTTATATAAGGACGGACCAAGCTTTGACTCCTTATAGGAGTAATTTTCATTGATAAAAGATGAAAGGCTAATTGACAGGAAAAGAATGGCCATTAGTGATAAATGACGCAGAAGTAGAAGTTTAAACATACTTTATGGATGATATAGTGACTTTTTTGCAAACATAGATATTCATAAAATATACTCTAAGAGTAAATGTATATTATTTTTATGGATAGGTGACTATTTTTCAAGCCTACTTTTTCTCACATTTTTCTTAGATTGATACCTTACGCTTATTTTTACCCGATGAACCAACAACGCCTGATTCTCTCTAGTCCGCTGCTCGAAATTGTTATTAGCCGTCTGGCGCAGCAGTTGATCGAAAACCACCAGGACTTTAGTGACACTGTTCTTTTGGGGATGCAGCCACGGGGGATTTATTTTGCTGAACGTGTCAGCCGCGAAGTCAATCGGGCGCTGGGTCATAACGTACCGCTGGGCTATCTGGATGCTACGTTCTACCGCGATGATTTCCGCCGTCGCGATACGCCACTACGTCCCAATACAACACATGTGCCGTTCATTATTGAAAATAAGCGCGTAATTCTGATCGACGACGTACTGGCAACGGGTCGTATGGTTCGGGCAGCCCTGGATGCTATGACGGCTTTTGGCCGACCGCGCAAAGTTGAGCTGCTGGTGCTGATTGATCGACGGTACAATCGCGACCTGCCTATAAAACCCGATTATACAGGCATGCGGGTGAACACCCTTGAGTCGCAGCAGGTACTGGTTGAATGGACGGAACAAGGTGCCGACGCCGACCGGATCTGGCTCGTTGGATGAGCCATCTGGCTGAAATAGATACGTTCAGACTACCCTGATAAAATTACTCATTTAGTAATCATTTAGCCTAAGTATATATACCTGTTCAGCCGCAGAAAACAGATAATGTTGATGTTTTAATAATTAAGGATTTATTTGTCCGATTTTGAGGGTATATACGTAATTTGGATTGTCGGTTTTTTTGTAATTTAGCCGACCGTAATTACCTAAAATGAGGCCTCTGAATCTACTTCTACTTCTTTTCTTGATAGTTTCTTATCTGGGTACTGAAGCCAGGGCACAAACTGTCTACACTGTTACCGGTTTGGTGACCGATTCCCGAACTGGAGATCCCATCCCATTTGCCAGTGTGGCCCTCGTTGGGCGTCGGAGTGGTACGGTCAGCGATGAGAAAGGCCACTACACACTGACCGTTAAAATTTTAACGGACTCACTGGCTGTCAGCTCACTGGGCTATAAACCTCTTCGTCGGGCGATTGATCCGGAAAGACCGACCCAAGCAGTTGATTTCAAGCTTGAGTCGGCTGGTACCTCCCTACAGGAAGTTACCGTAAAAGCAGGTGAAAATCCCGCGTGGCGCGTGCTCCGTCAAGTTCGGAAAAATAGGACGATCAATGACCGCAAGCGGCTGTCAGCATATGAATACGACAGCTACGTAAAGACGGAAATTGCCCTGAGCCACATAACGGAAAGGATGCGGAAGAATCCCCTGATCAAGCGGATTAATGAGGCCATGAGCAAGCAGGATTCGATCGTGGACGATGAAGGCCACCGGCTGCTTCCGCTGCTGGCTTCTGAGTCGGTATCCCGCTATTATTTCAGAAGCAGCCCCGAGCGAAAACGCGAAGACATTCGTAAAACCCGCATCAAAGGCGTAGCCGTTGACGATGCCGGGCTGAGTTCGCAGTTATTAGGCGGGACAAACCTGGTCAGTCAGAATTTCTACGACAACTACATTCCGATTCTGGGCAAGGATTTTGCGTCACCCATTGGCGATAACTGGAAGAATTGGTACGAATTTTTTCTGGCTGATACCACGCAGATTGGTGATCACGTCTGTTACGAAATTCACTTCGATCCCAAACGGCCTGAAGACCTGGCCTTTATCGGGAAAGCCTGGATCGACACAACGTCTTTTGCGCTGTGCCAGATTGAAACGCGCATTGGCAAGGACGCGAACCTCAATTACGTGCGCGGCCTGACCATTGAACAGGAACTGGAAACAACAATCGATTCCAGTGCCAGCAAGACAGCTTCTGCCGGATGGTTGCCTGTGAGCATCAAACTGACTGCCAACCTAACGGGCGTTGGAAAGCAATCGCTTGGGATGCGGGCGCAGGTAACCCTGCGCAATAGCAACGTAGTAGTCAACCGACCGCATCCAGTACTCTTTTATGAACAGCCCATTGAGCCAAGTGATACGGTCGCCACGACGAACGAAGCCTACTGGCATACGGTGCAAAGTACACTCGCCGGGGCTGATTCCTTGAGTAAAGAGGACCAGAAAAGCCGTGAAATAATTGCAAAATTACGGGCGGTTCCAGCCGTGAAAGTAGCTGAAGCTGTCGGGCAGGTAGCCGTTACGGGTTTTCTTAAAGTAGGGGGGCTTGACATAGGCCCATATCCTTATCTATTCGCCGTGAACAGCGTTGAAGGGTTACGGACCCGGATAGGCTTTCGTACCAACGAGCAGTTTAGTCGTACCCTGGTGTTACGTGGGTATGTTGCTTATGGTACACTGGATGCCCAGTTTAAATACGGAGCCGAAATAGATTATCTATTCTCGCGGCAGCATTGGACCATAGCCGGGGTTCGTATTGCCAATGATCTGGAACGATTGGGGCTGACGCCTGAGTTGATTGGAGGTAACCGGATTTTTTACGCCTTCAGCCGATTTGGGCGCTATCGGGGTGGGTACCAGAGCTATCAGAAAGAAGTTTTCTTTAAAACAGAACCCGTTAAAGGAATTCTCCTGACGGCTATGCTGGGCAGCCGGACATTTGATCCGCTATTTCCATTTCGCTATCGGGTAGACCCCGAATTAGGCGATCAGTCGACACTGCGATCGGAGTATAACGATGCCTACTGGGCCGTTGAAGCTCGGCTGGCCCGTAAAGAAAAATACCTGATGGATGGGAATGAACGGATCACGCTCGGCACAAAACGGGCCCCTGTCCTGACCCTGCGCTATACCCGTGGATCTAAAATGCTGGGGGGCGATTTTAACTACGATCGGTTTACGTTACGAGCGCAGCAAACGTTTCGGCTTGGCCCCCTTGGCCGGACCACCTATCTCTTGTCGGCGGGTTATACACCCTCTACGTTGCCGGCTCCCCTGCTGTTTCCGCACATTGGAAATCCGACTCCGCTGCTAACGACTAATACCTTCAACCGAATGCAGTTTTATGAGTTCGTTAGCGATCGGTTTGTGGCCATTCATGTCCAGCATCGCTTTGAAGGACTATTGTTCAACCGCATACCGGGCATTCGAAAATTCAACTGGCGATTGATCGCCAACGTTGATGCGTTGTGGGGAAGTATGTCGAAGGCCAATGAGGCCGTTGCATCGCGTAAACCCCTGCCGGATGGCGTAAGGCCTATTTATTTTGGGGCGCTTGATGCTAATAAACCTTATATGGAAGTCGGTTACGGGATCGATAATATCTTTAAGTTGATACGTATCCAGGCGATTCACCGGCTAAATTATCTGGATGACGGCCCTAACAACATACCGCTTAACTCATTTGCGTTGAAAGCATCGGCAACTATCAGCTTTTAGCGTCATCACGTAATCATTTGAGGGCACAACGAGTTATTGAACAAATAGCCAGTTACTGCCATGTCTCTTGTTGCCCCTATTACTGTTCAGAAAGTCAACGGCGAAAGCATAGTGGAGTCTCCCGACTTGCTGGCTGTTGAGGAACCGCTGGAAATTCAACTGGGTTTCGGGCCTGTTACCGACCGGCACCAAAGGTCCGTGTCGGTTACGATGCGGACGCCCGGTCATGATGAAGAACTGGGCATGGGCTTTCTGTTCACTGAAGGTATCATTCATCGGCCCTCCGATATCGTTTCGTGTCGACATTGTGTGCAGGATGCGGCCAAAGAGGGGAATGTACTACGGGTTGAATTGCACCCTGACGTAGTGGTGGACTGGACGAGGCTGGAACGTAATACATTCACATCGTCGAGTTGTGGGCTATGTGGCAAAACGACGATTGATGCTGTTATGGCGCTCACGGCTGGCCCAATCCTGTCTGATTTTTCCGTTGAACCTGCCATGCTGCATACGTTGCCCGATCATGTTCGTGAAACGCAACGGGCCTTTGCCTACACCGGAGGTATTCATGCAGCCGCCCTGTTCGATGCTGACGGGAAATTACTACTCGTTCGGGAAGACATTGGGCGCCATAATGCGCTGGATAAGCTCATCGGAGCGGCTTTCTGGCAAAATTGGCTTCCCTTGAGTAATTACGGTGTTTTCCTGAGCGGACGTATCGGTGTGGAACTGGTGCAGAAGAGTTGGCGGGCGGGCGTTTCGATGCTGGCCGCCGTGGGTGCGCCCTCCAGTCTGGCTGTGCAAATGGCGCAGGAGGCCGGCATGACAGTCGCCGGTTTTGTTAGAGATAACCGCTTTAATCTGTACAGCGAGCCCAGCCGGGTACGACTCATGCAATCTGCTTAAGCGGGTGCATTGTGTGGCACAAGTATGGATAACGCACCCGGTTGAATAGCGGCTTTTAACTGGGTGATACGTCCCTGGTATTCGCCATCAACCTGGAAGTAGGCCCGTCGATGCGTTTCGATATGGACAGACGTAGCCGGATGAATTTCAATTTTTTTGGGGTCAAACGGCCGATATTGCCAGAATAACTTTACAATTTCCCAGAACGATAATTGCCGGAAAATAACCACTTCAAACTTCCCGTCGAACGGGTCACCGTCGGGATTGATAACGGCACCGGTGCCATACATGCGGGCATTAGCCAGCACGACCATAAAGGCCGCCCGGTTTATACACTCGTCCCCAACCGTAATGGATACCCGCATCAATCGCCGTTTCTGCAATACGTTCACAACCCCTTTCAGGTAACCCCACTTGCCCCGCAAATTGTATTGTTGGTAATGTTTGACCAGTTGAGCATTCAGGCCAATGTCGCTGAGGTGCAAACAGATGTCGCCGTCGTTTACCGAAATAACGTCCAGTGGCTTAGGCGTTCCGTTCACCAGCACATCTAAACTTTCGTGAACGGCCGAAGGGATACTTAATTCACGGGCCATGCCATTGGCCGAACCGGCTGGTAAAACACCGAGCAGAAGGTTGGTCCCAAGCAATTGAGTAGCCACAATTTTTATAGTGCCATCGCCCCCAACGGCTACCACCCGATCGGGTTTATGCTCGGCAATTTGCTGACGTATCGTTTCCTCGTCGGTTTTGCCATTGAGGTAAAACGTATGGACAGTATGCGGCAAATCGGCAAAGTAGTCATTTATGCCGCCTTCCCAGACGGTTTTGTCGTTTCCACCGGAAACGGGATTAATGGCAAATAAAAAAGTCAACGGCGGAGTGCAGTTAGTGAGCAGTGGTAAGTCAATGGTCAAAGCGACCTTATTTCAATAACTCAAACCGTTTCTAAAGGTTATAAGCAGTGTGTATTGACTGAACGTTATGGAAACTTTGTCCCCGCTGCCCATTCATGAAAAGACCGGAAGCCTGAAAGGCAGGTTGAAAGGTCGTCTTTTGTCGTGGCTGCATCTGACCGAACGGCCTGTGGTAAAGGTATATCGCGGTTTTGGCAATGATCATCAGCTAACGATTCACGGTAGCGTATTCCATCGTAGCGCACTTCCCCGAACAAAATACAGGAGCAACATCTGGGTGAATCTACTTGGCCTGATCCGATTGTTTTTGGTAAAACCCTACCCGCATGTAACCGTTCATGTTTGTGCCAATGATCAGACAGCGCAGGCAAAAACGGATGCTGACGGGTATTTTCGGCTGGAAATTAAGTTACCACAACCACTGCCGCCGGGTTGGCACCGTGTTCAGGTACAGCTTATGCATGAAACGCTGCTTGTCGAGAGCCAGGGGAGTGTACTAGTGCCACATCAAACGGAATTTGCCTGTATTTCAGATATTGACGATACGTTTCTGATCTCTCATTCAGCTACGGTTACCAAACGGCTGACCGTATTGCTAACCCGGAATGCCCATACCCGAAAGCCATTTGAGGGCGTTGTGGCGCACTACCGGCTGCTGGCCGAAGCGAACAGTGGCCCAGCCGCAACCAATCCGTTTTTCTACGTATCGAGCAGCGAATGGAACCTGTATGACTACATTCTGGAATTCTCGGAAAAGAACGGCCTGCCCGAAGGTGTTTATTTTTTAAGCCCGTTAAAACGGCTGAAAGACGTATTGGCAACCGGCCAGAATAAGCACATGACCAAGTTCATGCGGATTGTGCGCATACTGGAGGCTTACCCGAACCAACGATTTATTCTGTTGGGCGATGATACTCAGGAAGACCCCACAATTTATGCATCGATTGTCGAGCACTTTCCCACTCAGATTCGTTGTGTGTATATCCGGCAGGTTCACGGCAAGAATGAGCCTAAAACCCGAGCTAAATTAGCCGGAATTCAGGCGAAAGGCGTACCTTACTGTTACTTTGCTCACAGTGCTGAGGCTCGACAGCACTCGATAGATAATGGCCTAGTCGCTACGTAACGTTACGTGGAGTAAGCTGAAACAGGCTCCGGCTGTTTCTTTCACATCTTTATTTTTTTAAGAACGGCCGGCGCCTGTTTTTGCCTATGTATGGATCAGAACATGCCCCCCGAGGAACTAACTGGTGAACTTGAAGTTGGTAAGCCCTATACCGAAGCCGCGGGTGTTACGGCCATTGTAAAATCGATTGAGCATATTGTAAATGGCACAGACCTGATCCGTGGTCTGAAAGTGTTGGCCGATCTGAACCAGAAAGACGGTTTCGACTGTCCGTCCTGCGCCTGGCCCGACCCCGATGGACCCCGGTCAAAGCTGGGTGAATACTGCGAAAGCGGAGCAAAGGCCGTAGCGGACGAAATCATGGATAAGCACACGGCCTCGCCGGTCCTGTTTCAGCGTTATTCCGTAGCCGAATTGCTCCAGAAAGGCGACCTCTGGTTAGGCCAACAAGGGCGTCTGACGCAGCCCCTCATACTTAAGCCGGGGGCTACGCATTATGAAGCTATTTCGTGGGATGATGCTTTTCGGCTTATTGCTGATCAGTTAAATGCGCTCGACTCGCCCGATGAAGCGATTTTTTATACGTCGGGACGTACCAGTAACGAAGCCGCTTTTCTGTATCAGCTGTTCGTGCGGATGTTTGGCACCAACAACATGCCCGACTGCTCGAATATGTGCCATGAGTCAACCAGTGTGGCCCTGGCGGATTCGCTTGGTCTCGGCAAAGCATCGGTGAAATATGAAGACTACGAGAAGGCCGATGTCATCATGATTATGGGGCAAAATCCCGGCACGAACGCGCCCCGAATGCTTACACCCCTGGAGGAAGCCAAACGAAATGGCGCGAAAATCATAGCCGTGAATCCGCTGCACGAAGCTGGTCTACTGGCCTTCAAATATCCGCAAAGTCCCCGTGATATTTTGTTTGGTGGGCAAAAAATGACAGACGTCTTTCTACAGGTACGTATCAATTCTGATCTCGCTCTGATGAAAGCAATGGCCAAAATCCTGCTCGAAGAAGAAAAAAAAGCGCCTGGCAAAGTTCTGGATCAAGACTTCATTCAGCAATACGCATCGGGCTATGAAGACTACGTAAAGAGTCTCGAGCAGTTTGACCTGAATGAGTTAGCTGCACAGTGCGGACTGACCGTAGCACAGATTCAGGAAGCGGTTGACCTGTTCAAATACACGCCTAAGTTAATCATTTGCTGGGCGATGGGGCTCACACAGCACCGGAACTCCGTAGACAGTATTAACGAAATTGTCAATTTGCTGCTACTGAAAGGGAGCATCGGTATTGAAGGGGGAGGGGCCAGCCCCATTCGTGGCCATAGCAACGTGCAGGGCGACCGAACGATGGGCATTTGGGAAAAGCCGAAACCCGAATTTCTGGACGCGCTCAAACGGGTCTTTAAATTTGAACCACCGCGCGAAAATGGGTATGATACCGTAGCGGCCGTAAAGGCCATGAAAGAGGGTAAAGCCAGGGTATTTTTTGGGCTGGGCGGCAACTTTGCAATGGCCGTTTCGGATACAAACTACACCGCCGACGCTCTGAAAAATTGCGAACTGACCGTTCATGTATCGACCAAACTGAATCGAAGCCACCTCATTCATGGCGAAACCGCACTGATTTTACCCTGCCTCGGTCGTACCGACAAAGATATACAGGCAACTGGTGAGCAGTTTGTTAGCTGCGAAAGCACGACGGGCGTTGTGGCTCAATCGCACGGCGTAGTCGATCCTATTTCGCCCAGCCTGAAAAGCGAAGTAGCCATCATCGGTGAGTTGGCAAAGGCAACCCTGAACGGCAAATCCACAGTTGATTGGGATGCGCTCATTGCCGATTACGACAATATCCGTAATCTCATTGAGCAGGTGGTACCGGGTTTCGACAACTACAATGTGCAAGTGCGGAAGTCAGGCGGCTTTTATATTCCAAATGGACCACGGGTTCGGGAGTTCAAGACTAAGGATGGCAAAGCTCATTTTACAATCAATACGCCAACGCATCATGAGCTACAGCCCGGCGAGTTATTGCTGATGACGGTACGTAGCCACGACCAGTTCAATACAACTATTTATGGCAATGATGACCGCTATCGGGGTATTTACAACGAACGGCGGGTAGTTTTCATGAACGCTGACGATATGGCCAATCTGGGCTTTACGGAGAAACAGGTTGTGGATTTACACAGTGAGTACAATGGTCAAAAGAGAACGGCGCATCGGTTTATAGTCATTCCGTACAACATTCCCCAGGGTTGTACGGCCGCTTATTTCCCCGAAACGAACGTACTAGTCCCCATTGATTCAATTGCCGACAAAAGTCATACGCCTACGTCCAAGTCGATTGTTATTACGGTGACGCCAGCGGAAGCTTTGTAGGCTATGATTTTGGATGTCCACGAAAGGTTTTTTTGGTAATCATAGAAAAATACATGTAAAGCCTACATCTCGTGGTTGCCGGAAAGGTGTACTATTTTATCAATAGTCGTATAACTACACCTATGTAAAGAAATTATTTGTAGAAAGAGAAAAGCCTGAGTATTAAGCTCAGGCTTGGAAAGATGATATAATTAATGCTAACCTATTATTGACGTAAAGTCTGGTTTACTTTAAACATATATCGCTCTAACAGAAAATCACGAGTTTGTTGATACGAAGGATTAGCTTGTTTTTGTTCATCTAAAGCTTTCAACAGTTGTTCTTTCGTTGCTTGCAACGATAAAGTATAGACCACGAACGAACCCAATGAAGTGGACACAAAATCACAATTATAGTACTGATTACGATTTGCTTTAATCAGTAAGTCTTGAGTCGTTAAAATGAGTTGCCCATTCATTAACTTGAAAGTTCCCCGCTCCAATGTGGTCAAGACGGTAGTCGAGGAGACGGTCGAGTCGAGTGAACGCTTGATATACGAGCCATCAATATTGAAAGTATAAGAAGCTGCTTTAAAGTTATCGAACAACGATAATTGAACATTTGTAAGTGGCTTACTTCCTTCACCCCCTGATTCAAAGGCGAGTCCGCTGGCCGTCCATGTACCGTAAATATCATGAGTAGTAGCTGGTCGCGCGGTATTCTCTTCCTTTCCTTTGCAGCCTATTAGCCAGAATAGCATTGCCAAATTGACGTAGACAACCAGGAAGCTGCTCGGACGTCGATATAGATTTTTCGTCATTTTCTTATTTTGTTTATTATAATATTGCTCGAATTTAAGAACCCAAAATCAAGTGCAGGAATATAATCAATGCCTTGAAGCAGGAGCTATTTCAACCGGAAATTTACGCCAATACTGACCTGCCATCGGTTAAAATCGTCCGGTGGTGTTAGATAGTAGCCATCATTCGAATTGCTTGACCAGCTTCGGCCAGTCATTGCTTCCACTGTCCATCGCTTACCGACTCGATAGTGAGCACCTAGTCCTACTTCCGTTTGCCAAGTATACCCCCTGCCAGGAGGGGCATCTGATCTCATTCGAAGCGTGCTTTGACCGTAGGAAGCCCCTATATGGCCAAACATAGCTAAGCGTTTACCTCGGAGAAAATAATAGCGGGTTGAGAGACCACCCCCTTTTAATCGATAGTCAGGCTTATCAACTGTCTGAGGATAAATATTACTGACCAGATAGCGAGCTTCAGCCGCAATGGACCAACCGTCCGTAATAAAGTATTGAATACGAGGTGAAACATATGTTGTAGTTGGATAAGTACCCCGGTAGCCCTGCCCAACATTAACCCCTACATTGATATGTCCTTTTCCTAATAAATCCTGTTGCTTGTCATCGCTCACAGTTTGGGTTTTCCCCACTAAAGGACTCACCAGGCAAAAAAGTAATAAATACCGTTTCATAGTATACACAGTTTGTTTGCTGTAGAGAGGCTTTCAGGATGGGTATAGTTGTAAACTAATTAAATCATTAAGGTTTATTAACATCTAATAGCCGACTAAGACCTGTTGTATAAGTGGCATTATGTTAACCAATTCTCTTAATAGCTTAATAAGCATATCAATTTATCATGAAATTTTGGGGAAATTTTTTAAGGAAATTTTTAATAATTCTAGGGGTTAGCTTTGGATTTCTTTTAGCTGGATCTATGATATACTTTGCATCTCAAGTAAGTGCGACATATCCTCCATTGAGGGAGTACCCAATAGATATGACATTAAATGGATTTAAATATAAAATCCGTTTATTATCAGCCGACAAAAATTTGAGCATACTTAGAGAGGATAAAACTGGAGATGGAGAAGTTGGGTACCGTTATTATAGGACTGTCCAGTTAAAGATTGATAGCGCAGAATATAGATTTGATTTTAGTTATGAATTGGAAAAACAATATGGAGAAACCAAACCGTTTATAAGCCTTATGCTTATTGGAGCCTATGATCTTTCTAGGAATATTGGTGGATCTCGTGCAAATGATAAGGGGGTTAGGCAATGTGTAGACGTATTTGAAAAGAACATTCTGACGAAACTTATCCTGACGAAAAATGAAAACAGCCTACCTAAAAATTAAACTACCATCAGCTATTCGAACGACATTTGTTATGTAGTTTGCTTTATGTTAATCTACTAAATGAGTTATAAAGCTGTATTGCTGAAAATCAGTTAATTACTTCGTTGCTACATAAAAAAAATCCAGACTTCCGGCTGGGTCGTTGCTTACTACGTAGTCAGTATAGTTGATTTCAGCGGCAAGGCCGTCTGCCTGCAATAACCGGTTGCGGTTCAGGCGGTTCATCAGATCGTAGGGAACTTGCAGCAGTCGACGGGGCAAGCGATATTGCAGATTGAAAATATCAAACCGGGTTAGTTTCTTAACCGATTCCTTATTCTGCTCATAATACGTCATTACCTTCTTATTGCCATGAATCCCCTTCGTATCAACAGCTGAAAAATACTTGGCCATCAACGATTTAAGCCCGTCGGCGTAGTACTCCCGTACATGCCAGGGATTACGGGTGAGCGAGAACGTTTTATTGACGGTTGTCAGCAGGAGTTTACCACCCGGCTTGAGCACCCGATGGGCTTCCTTGATAAATAAATCGTCGTTTTCAATGTGTTCGATCACCTGAAACGTTACGATAAAATCGAATGTATTATCAGCGAGACCCGCCAGTGGAGGAATGTTGGCGGCAATGAACGTAGCGTTCGGATACTCAGCACTAAGCGCCGAGATCAGCTCCTGATTTTTGTCGATGCCCGTATACTGTCTGGCGGCTTTGTTGAGCAGTTCGAGGCCCCGGCCCCAACCGCAACCGATTTCGAGGACGTTGCCGCTCACCAGGTTGGCCGCTTCGACGTAAGGAAACAAAAGCCGTTGGTGAACGGGGTTATCAGACGCGATTTCGGCGGAAGTAATTTCAGTGGTTTTATACATGCGTTTGCAATTCGTGCCGTAAAATTAGTCTATTTGTATAAGTAAAGAAAAATGAACGGCTCTGGTAACCCGAATGGTATCATTTTTTCGTTATTAGTAAGCAACCTGCAAAAATGTCTTTGTGGGCTGTTAAAATTGACTTTAACCAGGCTGTAGCTATGCTGGTTGGGATCAGTTTAGGTTGATCAACTTCACTGTTGTTTATGCGTATTCTATCTGCTTTGCTCTTTATTGCCCTCGTATCAGGCTGCTCAACGACCAAAAAAACGCAGCAGGCCAAAATCAATGCGGACTACGATGCCCGCACCAAAGGGCTTAACAATCAGGCTAGTCAGTCGGCCTCTCGCCCAGCCGATAGTCAACGGGCTGAACCTCAACGAAACGACCGTCCGAGCAATATTACACCCGTCGAGTCGCGTCCGGCTGTCGCGCAAACACCGCCACCCGTTAAGGTTGCCACAGATGGCCCCGCGCTGGGCACGAGCACGAGCCTGTCAACTAAAACGACAGGAGAATGGGTCGTTACGTCTATCAAAGGGAAATTTCTGGCGAATGACTCCACCAGTGTTCGGGTTTATATGGACTTAACAGCCAAAACACCTACGGGTGCCCCTGTGCTGAACCCAACCGATTTTTCGGAACACTTTCTGATTGCCTATGTCATGTATCCTGACTACAACAACCGCGAACGGTTGGGTTATGGCACGGTGCCACTTAATGCTCAGACGGTTGGGCAGGAAGGTGATCACCTTACACTGACGTTTGATATAAAACGCCCAAAAGACGCTGTCAACGCGGTTTTGCTTACCGAAATTACGGAAACAAGTAACGGCACGAAGGCACGAAATGATTTGTCGTTACGGTTCCGAGCGCCCAGATTGAGCGACCGATTCAGCTTATTTGATAAGACTGGTCAAAAGCCACAACTACGTAGCTACGTAAATGCGGGCGATACGGTTATTATCCGGGATGTCAGCGGGACAAGTAAATCGCTTTATGGGGTTCGCTACCGGCATGATTTCGATGCAGCTTCGTCGCCCATGAATACATCGCCCCGGCCAGCGTCTAAATCGCTTAATGTTGATTCGACACTCACGATCACCACGAATCAACCGTTTGTGCTGCCTCGCGAAGGGTTGTATTATTTTGTGGAAGACACGACCGATGCATCCGGCATTGGCTTAGTGGTTGCCGACAAACGATTCCCAAAACTGACTCGCCCCGAAAAGCTCATCAAACCGGTACTGTATATGAGTACCAGCACCGAAATTGGCGAACTGAATCAGGCACAGGACGTCAAAAAAGCTTTTGATCGGTACTGGTTAAGCCTGATGTCGGGCAATGAAGAAGTAGCCCGGAAAACACTGAAAGCCTACTTCGATCGGGTTGAAGAAGCCAATCGCCTGTTTACCACTTATAAAGAGGGATGGAAGACCGACAAAGGCATGATCTATATCGTACTCGGTGCGCCAGATCGGGTGCAACGGAACCGGGAACGCGAAGTGTGGGTTTATAATCGCCGGGCTAATGTCTCGGAGGTTAATTTTACATTTACGAAGAAACCGAATCAATTTGTCGAGGATCACTACGAACTGGTGCGCTACATAGAATATCAGCCGATTTGGTACCCGATTGTCGAAGCATGGAGAACCGGCGCAATCCGCGAGTAAATCGCCCGAATAAAACGAATCATTCTCGACCCGGTGGGTCAAGACCGCAATTTCGTCCGCAACCCGACGAAATGGTATTTGGTATTCAATCCGTTATCGAGACGCTCAAGTCCGATCAGCAGATCGATAAGCTATATATGGAACGGGAGTTGAGCAATCCCGATATTCAGAATCTGGCTTTTCAGAACCGTGTCACCATTCAGCGTGTGCCGGTCGGAAAACTGGATCGGCTAACCCGCAAAAATCACCAGGGCGTGGTTTGTCTGGTCGCTCAGGTTCAATACGTTAAACTGTCCAACGTCATCGCCGACGTATTTGAGCGGGGCGAGGCACCTTTTTTCCTGCTTCTCGACCGCATTACTGATGTTCGGAACTTTGGCGCTATTGCCCGCACCGCCGAATGTACGGGCGTACAATGCATCGTAATTCCGGGGCGGGGTGCTGCCGCTATCAACTCCGATGCCATGAAAACATCGTCGGGTGCGCTGAACCATATCTCGGTTTGCCGTGAAGCTGAACTCACCGAAACCGTGAAATACCTGCAGGAGTCGGGTATTACGGTGGTAGCCTGTACGGAGAAATCCAGCCGTGACCTCTACGAACGTAGCACCAACTTAACTGGACCGCTGGCCATTATTATGGGCTCGGAAGAAGACGGTATCTCGCCTGAACTGCTCAGAATGGTGGATACGCACGTTAAAATTCCGCTGCTGGGTGCCGTAGGTTCACTAAACGTATCGGTTGCCACAGGCGTCGTGCTTTATGAAGCGGTGAGACAACGTACTGTTGCAGCAAATGCTGTATAGTCTCCGAAGACATTTACAAAGCAAAAAGACCGACTGTTGATCAGTCGGTCTTTTTGCTTTGTAAATGCTTTTGGAAAGCTACGAAACCATAAGCTACAATTTAACTGCCAATTAGCCTACGACTTCGCGGCTTCCCAGCCACATTACACAAGCCTACGACAACTGCAAGTCGTCAATGACTCGCTGTACTTTCGCTTTTAGTTGCGCATACGTATCGTCGAATGCTTCTTTGCTGGCCAGTGGTTCGCGAACACTGACGTAGAATTTAATCTTGGGTTCCGTACCCGATGGCCGCGCCGAAATTTTGGTGCCGTCGGCCGTAAAGAATTGTAGCACGTTCGATGACTCGATTCCCATTTTGCCCGCTTCAATGGCTGTTGTCGTGCCTGCCTGAACGTCCAGACGTGTTAGTGCTTTGTAATCATCCATCCGAACTACGGCTGATCCAGCGATTTCTTTAGGCGGATTTGCCCGAAAATCAGCCATCATCTGTTGAATTTCTTCGGCTCCCGTTTTACCTTTTTTCGTTAGCGATACGAGCGATTCGTAGTAGAAACCGTTTTCCTGATACATGGCCATCAGCAGATCGAACAGACTCTGGCCTTTATCTTTGGCGTAGGCGGTTAATTCGGCAATCATAGCGCAGGAGGCAATGGCGTCTTTATCGCGCACAAAATCACCGATGAGATAACCGTAGCTTTCTTCGCCACCAGCAATAAATTTCTCTTTGCCTTCCAGTTCACGAATTACTTCGGCAATGTATTTGAAGCCCGTCAACGTATTGTAGCAGGCTACCCCGTAGCGACTGCACATTTCGTCGATCAGGTCGGTTGTCACGATGGTTTTTGCGACGAACTCCTTTCCGGTCAGTTTTCCGGCATCTTTCCAGGCATTGAGCAGGTAATAGATGATGAGGCTAGCCATCTGGTTACCGTTCAGCAGCTCAAATTCGCCGTGGTGATTGCGGGCACCTGCGCCCACGCGGTCAGCGTCGGGATCGGTAGCCATAATCAGGTCGGCGTCAATTGAATTGGCCAAATCGAGCGCTAGCTGCATCGCTGCCCGTTCTTCCGGGTTCGGCGATTTTACGGTTGGAAAATTGCCGTCGGGGGTAGCCTGCTGCTCAACAATATGAACGTTGTTGAAGCCCAGCGCATCGAGTACACGCGGTACCAGCGTAATGCCCGTTCCGTGAATAGGCGTGTACACGATGTTCAGATTCGCCTGCCGCTTAATAACGTCTGGATTAACAGCGTTGGACTTAACTCGCTCCACATAAGGCGCGTCAATGATTTCATCAATCAGTTGAATTTTCTCCGGAACACCTTCAAACTTAATATCATCGACCGACGTAATCTTGTTCACCTCGCCAATAATGGCTTTGTCATGCGGAGCGACTACCTGACCGCCATCGTTCCAATAAACTTTATAGCCGTTATATTCGGGTGGATTGTGAGAAGCCGTTACAACAATACCACTCTGGCAACCCAATTGCCGAATCGCAAACGAAAGTTCGGGCGTTGGACGCAGACTGCTGAACAAGTATACTTTGATGCCATTCGCCGAAAAAATATCGGCGACTAATCGGGCAAATTCAGGACTCATCCGGCGACTATCGTGGGCAATGGCTACGCTGATATCTACACCCGGAAAGGCCGCATTAATATAATTAGAGAGTCCCTGCGTAGCCGCTCCGACGGTATAACGGTTCATACGGTTGGAACCCACGCCCAGAATACCGCGCAGTCCGCCGGTGCCAAACTCAAGATCACGATAAAACGAGTCGGTCAGTTCGGAGGTGTTGCCGGAATCAATCAGGTGCTGGATAGATTCTTTGGAAGCGCTATCGTAGTTTCCAGCGAGCCACTGGTCAACGCGTTGCTGAGTAGAAGGATCAAGGGTCGTTGTCATGCTTGTCTAAACTAACTGTTATTAATTACAGGATGAATGTATTCGGTTTATGTTAAAAAAAGAACATTATTTTCGGGAATATGTCAAAAGCATTTAGGCGTGGCTAACTGCCAGTTAAGAAAGATTTAGTGGAAGCCCTGCTTTTCTATCGCTGTTTCAAATAGGCACGTAGCCTTACTATTAAACAGGAGTGGAAAGCTAAAGACGCTGAAAATTTCGGGTATTGTGGATGAAAACATTAATCCGTCAAAATTACACGTAGCCGGTTGTCTGCCAAACCTACACGATAAATTCTGACTATGTATTTTTAAAATACATGTCCGGGCTTCGGGAACGTATCAAGCCCGCCAGTTATCGCGCGCTATGAATGCTCTTGTATATACAGGGCCTTGCAGCTCATGTTAAACAGGAGTTTCACTGGAAGCCGGGTATGGTTTCTGATGGCGTAAAAAACGAACCTTGGTTTGGCTTTCAGCGAAAATTCAGTTCAAATAAAAATCCCCAACGTAGCGGTTGGGGATAAAGGTGTTGATGGATGGTGCCTCTGGCATTACGTCAAAATCGGCTCCAGCGCGGCCCGGTTTTCATTAAGCCAGGCATGAATGTCGGTCACGATTTCGCGAATGCCGAGTTCCGGTTTCCAGCCGGTTAGCTTCGTTACGTTCGTATTGTCTGTAATATAAAGCCGGATATCTGCGGCCCTATTTTCAGCGACCTCCTTAATTGGAATTGTTTTTCCTGTCACTTCCTGGCAGATTTTAGTCAGTTCCTGCAAGGATGCGCTGCTTTCATTGCTACCGCCTGCGTTCAGAATCTGGCCGTTTACGGCATCTAAATGATGCAATTCCCAGTCGATGAGCCGGTAAAGGTCGGCAATATGAAGCATGTCGCGGGTTTGCTTGCCCGTGCCGCCGTAACCTATATAGGCGAGTTGCTGTTCAAAATAATGCTTGGCAATCCAGAGCACCATCACCCCCTGATCTACTTTTCCCATTTGCCAGGGACCCGTAATGACACCACAGCGATTGATGACCGTTTTCAGGCCGTAGAACTCATTGTACTCCTGAATCAATAGTTCCGACGCCAGTTTCGTAGTGCCATAGAGCGATCGAGGGCCATCAAGGGGAAAGTTCTCGGCTATACCCCGCGACGATACGCCTGGAACGGGTTGATCATCGGTTAAGACAAACCGTGTATCGGCCTCCTCGAAATTAAGTGTTTCAATGGTTTTGATTGGGTAAACGCGGCTCGTCGACAGGAAAATAAAATTAGCTTTATGCTTTAGCGCATAGTTGAGGCAATTGACCGTACCAAATAGATTGGTGTTGATCAGATAGTCCGGCGTACCATCAAGCCCTGCCAGTACCGATGGCTCGGCTGAGGCTTCTATCACCGTATCAACGGCAGGGAGTGCATCGAAGTCTTCTTTATTGCGAATATCGCCGTGCAGAAATTCAATGCCCGCAGCTTTCAGGCGGGCCAGGCTTAGTTCGGAACCACGCCGTTTGAGATTATCCAGCGCAAAAATCTGGTAGTTAGGGTAATTCTGTTTCAGGGATATGGCTAACGAAGCGCCAACGAATCCGGCTCCGCCGGTGATAAGTAGTTTCATAGGGAATGATGACCGGGTCGCCGGAGCGATGATGAATGATAGATGATGAATCACTAGGGGCGCAAGTCATTTATAATTCATCATTCATAATTAAGTTGTAATGCGTTTTAACTGGACGTTTTCGACCGGACGAATGACCAACGGTACTTTCTCGACCTTAACGGAACTACTGTCCAGGCCGAACCAGCGGTCTTCAGGAGTGGTAAATCCTTTGATCGTAAAGTATAGATTCATGATAAAGCGCTCACGGGCTGGTAATTCGTTTTCGAACGACAGGAATTTTTCCAGAACCACAAACCGGAAATCACCAATTACGTTTTGTCGGCTTAGCGATTCGTAACGACTTGTGATATCCACTTCTTTGTTTTTTACCATGTCTTCGATCACCTTGCGGAAGAACAGGTTGATACGTTGCTCAACCCGAAACCCGAGTTTAAACGTCACCTTGTAGGCATCGTCGGGCGCAATCGTATTTACTTTATATTCCATCGTATAGGGGTCGTCGGTGGTATCGACGTGAACGAACCAATAGATATCAGCGCGTTTTGGGCGTTTCTGGAAGATCGAATAAATGATTTTCGACTCAATTTCCGACTGCCGGGCTGCATTGCTCATGAACACGATGTGGGTCGCGTATTTTGGAATACTAATATCACGGCTGAGTTCCTTAATCGCCTGAGTGTACTGGTCAATCCGGACGTACTCTGTCAAGCGCAGTTTGATCTGGAACGCCTGTAACCAGATGTACATGACCCCCGCAATGGTTGCGCCAATCAACACCGATACCCAACCACCATGCGGGAATTTGATAAGATTTGCTACCAGGAAAGATCCCTCAATGCCGAGGTAAACGGTAAGGAAAAGGACGACCCACCAGGCTTGATACTTGTGCGTATAGAGGTAATAGGACATCAGCAACGTAGTCATCAGCATGGTCAGCGTAATGGCCAGACCATAGGCCGCTTCCATATTCGATGACTCACGGAAATAGAGTACTACGCCCACACAACCTGCCCAAAGTAGCATATTTACACTTGGCACGTAGAGCTGACCTTTCTGAACGCTCGGATAACGTAGCTGTACTTTAGGCCAGAAATTAAGTCGAATCGCTTCACTGATAAGCGTAAAAGAGCCACTGATGAGGGCCTGGCTGGCAATGACCGTAGCGGCCGTAGCGATAACGATGCCAACGGTCAGGAACCAGGGCGGCATAATCTCATAAAAGGGAATCCGGTCTTTCAGCGTCTGCCCCTGCATGCTCACCAGCCACGCACCCTGCCCGAAATAGTTGAGGATCAGACAGGATTTGACAAACACCCAGCTCACCCGAATGTTGGCCCGGCCACAGTGCCCCATATCGGAATACAGGGCTTCGGCACCTGTTGTACACAGGAATACGGAACCCAGCAGCCAGAAACCACCCGGATATTCGGACAGGAGCCACCAGGCGTAGTAGGGGTTGATAGCCGCAAGAATGCCCGGTGCATGAGCAATCTGAATGGCGCCAAGGGTACCCAGCATCACGAACCAGACGAGCATGATAGGACCAAATGCGGTGCCTACCACATTCGTCCCAAAGGCTTGAATCAGAAACAGAATCGTTAGAATTGCGATAACTATCTCGATAATCTGTACATGGGTAATCGCTGGATAGAGCAGACGCAATCCTTCGACTGCCGACGACACCGAAATGGGTGGGGTAATAATACCATCAGCCAGCAAGGCTGATCCTCCAATAATAGCTGGTAGCGTGAGCCAGCGGGCATGACGTCTTACCAGTGCGTAGAGGGCAAAAATGCCGCCTTCCCCCCGGTTATCGGCCCGTAAAATCAGGATAACGTACTTAACCGTGGTTTGCAGGGTAAGCGTCCATAATACGCAGGAAAGTGCTCCCCGAATAACGTCGGCCCGGATTATATTTTCAGGTCCGATAATGGCTCGGAGTGTATACAGGGGCGATGTACCAATGTCACCGTAGATGATACCCATAGCCACCAGCAATCCAGCGGCCGAAACGGCATCTATATGTTTCTTGTCTTCCATAAAATAGGCTTTCGCCTTATTGGTACGAGCTGGTCAAAACGGGGCAAAGATAACCGATGTTTAGATTCATTAACGTTGCTTTAATTTAAAGTTGACGATTGCCATTGGACTCAAAAATTGTACTGGCCTGGAAAACCAGATTATTGTATCTATCGTATGTATTGGCATCAGACGTGGAGGCATAGATATTTCTCCTACGGCTAAGGGTTTTGTTTAATTAGGTGTGTTTGGTAGATGGCCCGTTTATTTAACGGGCCATCTCTTATTATGTCCCAATCCTGAAACGTATAATGTTAGTGAATAATCACGCATTACTTCTGGCTATTGTGAATAAGCGCTATATAAAAACGAATTGACATCAGATAATCTTTTACGTGAATACGCTCATTTGTGCCATGAACGCCCTGTGTTTCGGTAACATTTAAGGGTATGGGTGAAAACCGATACATAGCGGTCGGCAGCATCAGAGTGTGATCAGTAAAGGGTAGGAATCTGTATGGCTTTAGCTAATCGCTGAATTGCTGAGTCGGGGACCACGATTGGCGCGGCTGGTGGCATGTTGTCAATTGATGAGAGGTTAGCTGAAATGTATTGACAAGCAACCCAGTAACCAACAGGATAACTTATAGAGCCGTGACTCATAAAAAAAGAGCGCATAGAGAGTAGGTCAGAATATGTAGTAAATAAACGTATCGTTTTGCAGATATGCCTGACTAAGATTGTCAAAAATGCTATTATTTCATATAAAATAAAATTTTATTTGGATAAAATAACTTATAACAATATTAAATATGGAATTTTTACTTTGAATAAATAATAATACTGAAATTTGTTAAAAATAATATAAGCTTTACTCCACTGCTCATTATTGAGCTAACTATTGCGAATTGCTCCACAAGGGGGCTTTGTAGACACCGACTTGTGGCTACAGGCGAAGAGCTCTGTTTTACCATAAACTTCGCCGAAAACTACTTCCGGTTACCGGAACTGAGTGGCATCGGCTGACCATCAGGCCATCTCGTATACGTTCATCGTTGGTAATTTCTGCCATATGGCGGTTGAAGAATGGTTCGATAATTCGATTGAATCTCATGATCGTCTCCGTTCTGCGCCCCGCTTCTGAGTTTATGAGCGGGGGAAGTGTTTTGAGAGCTGAACGATACAAAGGTTTAGCCCATCTGCGCAGCCTCTTTGCGTAGTTGAATATTTTTTTAGTTTTTTGAAAAAAAAGATCCTTTCACATCATGCCTGCTAACCGGAATGCCCTGATTCGTTACCGGGCTATTGATAATTGCCTGACAAATAAGTTTCGCCGGTGGACGCTCGAAGCGCTCATGGAAGCTGTTTCGGAAACATTGTATGAATATGAAGGCATGGGTAAAGGCATCAGCCGACGAACGATTCAGGCCGATTTGCAGATGATGCGCAGTGATAAGCTGGGGTATAATGCACCCATCATTGTGCTCGAAAAAAAGTACTATACCTACGAAGACCCCGCCTACAGCATCACACAAATTCCATTGACCGGGCAGGATTTAGGACGTATCAGTGAGGCTGTTGAGGTCCTCAAACAGTTCAAAGGATTTTCTCATTTTGAACAGCTAAGTGGCGTCGTCCAGAAACTCGAAGCGCATGTATATTCTGCAGCAATGAATCAGCGGACGGTAATCGATTTTGAGAAAAATGACAACCTAAAAGGGCTTACCTTTCTGGATGGTCTGTACCAGTCGATTATTCAGAAGAGGCCCATTTGTATTATGTATCAATCGTTTAAAGCCAGATTGCCCAATCGATTCGGCTTCCATGTCTGGTGGCTGAAAGAGTTTAAAAATCGCTGGTTTGCGGTCGGCGTTCGGGAGAATCAGACGGAGGTGTACCATCTGGCATTGGACCGTATTCTGAGTATTGAGTCGGCTATTGAGATCCCCTATCGAGATAATCCTGGTCTGGCTGCCGATACGTATTATCACGACGTTATTGGTGTGACTGTCAACCCGCGAACGCGCCCTAGCCGGGTTCTTGTCTGGGTAGCTGCCGAACATGCGCCCTATGTTGAAACCAAACCGCTCCATCATTCGCAGCAAGTTACCGAACGGCGGGTGGATGGTATTGTGATTCAACTAACCGTTCAGCTAAATTTTGAGCTGGAACGCGAAATTCTGGGCTTTGCCGATGGCATGATGGTACTGTCGCCCCCGGCGTTACAAAAAAGAATCTGGCAAAAACTCAGAAACGGGCTAGCGAAGTATGAAGTGGATATACCCGATGAGCCGCCTGTTTAGACGTGCAGCCGTTGACCAACAAACTTTATTGGGCAGCGGCTGCATGTCTAAACAGAGCACTCGGATACTAACTTTATTTGTTAAAATAATCGATCTTATCCGCATCGGAATTGTTGGCCGTATTAGCCTCGTCCTCGCTCCCCTGCAGCACCATGGCGCTAATCGTTAATTGGCCCTTCGTGTTTCCCGGATTCAACTGCCCAGTCAGGCCCACCGATAGTATCTGTTGTCCTTCAATTGGAACCTTGCTAGTGAGGATGTAGTAGGCCGAATTGGAGTCTCCATCAAAGTTCCACTGGTTATTATCCACAGAGCCGGGGTAGCCCGGAATGCTGGCCGCATTCGGATCGAAGGTCAACGGTATCATTAAGTCTTTAGAGATATACAGTGAAACGAACCCTGTGCTAGCTATCCCGTTGATTTCGGCCACTTTTACGACCACTGCTACGTTGCTTTTGCCATAGGTTGTGTTAGGGCTGGTGTAGAGAATAGGCACCAGGTCGTAATGAAAAGGGTTGCTAGAGCCGCTCTGCTGTGAGTAGATAGGATTACTGGACGAACCCATATTTTTTAAGTACAAAAACTTACCATTGGCTGTGCCGATGATCGCATCCAGGTCGCCATCGCCGTCCGTATCTCCCAAACTCGGACTGGCATTGAGATCTGTACCATTACCCTGCCCGCTGAAGGGGTTAGTGCTTCCCGTTTGCTGCGAATAGATAGGGTTGATGGCCGTGCCCACGTTCTTAAAGAATAGAATCGTACCGTCGGCCGTGCCCACAATCGCATCTAAATCGCCGTCGCCATCCATATCGCCAAGGCTCGGGCTGAAGTTACCGTTAGCGCTAACTCGCAAATTCGGGGCTAAGCCACCAAATGGGTTGGCACTTCCTGTCTGTTGGCTATAAATCGGGTTAGTGGCCGTGCCTACGTTCTGGTAGTATAGAAGATTACCATTAGCCGTACCAATAACGGCATCCAGGTCCCCATCTGCATCGATATCTCCCAGACTTGGCGCGGCATTGGGGTTCTCACTATTGCCCTGACCTTCAAAAGGGTTGGTTGAACCCGTTTGTTGCGAATAAATAGGGTTGACAGCTGTACCTACGTTTTTGAGGAATATAAGTGTACCACCAAGTGTACCCACAATGGCATCCAGGTCGCCGTCAGCGTCGATATCCCCCAAACTTGGCGCGGCATTGGGGTTTACATCTGTGCTGTTATAGGGGTTGGATGAACCCGTCTGCTGCGAATAGATAGGGTTGTTAGACGTACCAATGTTTTTAAAGTACAACACTTTTCCACTGGCTGTACCTACCGTTGCATCCAGATCGCCATCCGCATCGATATCTCCCAAACTTGGTGCGGCATTGGAAGTTAGGTCAGTAGTACTAAAGAGTTTAGCAGAGCCATGGCTGGTTGTGAAGGTCTGGGCCCTGATCGATCCATTTGCCAAGCAACCCAACAATAAAAAAACGAACTGCCAGTGCATGCGCTTCAATCGTATAAAATTAGCGCCACGACAGGCGGGCATTTGTAGAAAAGAATTCATAAGTAGTTCTTAAAAAAAGAGGATGTTAATGGGTGGTTAGTAGCTGTTCGTACTGTGTAAACCTTTGACGGGGTAATTAGTACAAAAACGTTTTTCACCACGTAAAATAATTGGATTGTTTTTGGTCAGATATTTATGAAAAGTTTATATTATTAACATGTTTCTGTAATTGCCAACAATTTTGCTGCTATACTATCTGTAAAAACATACAGCTTCGTTGACTTTCGACTTAAATCAGGCGTAAAAAGCGGATCTAATACGAAAATTAGTCATAAGAAATAATTTATTACTATGGGTTCACTACTTATTTAATTGATAGAGCCTAAATACAGGAAGTATTTTAAATCATTAATTCTTAAATCGTTGATAGTTAGATAGTTATGGCCAGGGCAGAGTGGTTTTCTTAGTATATGGAGTTGCTTTTTCTATTTTATGACACAGGCGATTTGTTTAGTTATCGACCTGGTTTATGTTGTAAGCTAGTGTTTAACAATATGTAGAAACTAGTAGCATATAGATTATTGATTTTCTTGAAGGGAAAGTATAATGTGGCTATACTTTGCTATACATTTAGCTCTGATTTTAAAACGAACAGATGGATAAGAAAAAAATCGATGGTCTATCCAAGTAATGAAATTTTGTGTTTATGACAACGTATCCCACAGCAAATACCCGTTCAGCCCCATGATGAGGACAGCAACAATCCAGGATAAGCCCTTCATCCAGACAGGATTGGCAAAGCGACCCATTTTTAGCTTATCACTGGTGAATTGTACTAAAGGGACAACGGCAAAACTGAGTTGAAGTGACAGAATAACCTGACTAAACACAAGGAGCTCGCTGGTGCCTCGCTCGCCGTAAAGAATGGCAACGACCAGGGCAGGTACGATAGCCACCAAGCGCGTAATTAGCCGACGTATCCAGGGCTTGATACGTAGATTTAAAAAACCTTCCATAACAATCTGGCCCGCCAGCGTACCCGTCAAGGTGGAGTTTTGCCCCGAAGCCAGCAAAGCCACGGCAAATAAAATTCCCGCTAGTTTGACGCCTAGAATCGGGTCGAGCAGGCGGTGTGCATCGGTAATGTCGGCGACTTGTTGATTGCCGGAGAAGTGAAAGGCTGCTGCCGACAAAATCAGGATGGCCGCGTTAATGAAAAAGGCCAGAAACAGAGAGACAGTCGAGTCGATGGTGGCAAATTTAATGGCTGATTGCCGTCCAACATCGTCGCGGCCGAAGTCGCGGGTTTGTACAATACTGGAGTGTAAATACAGGTTGTGCGGCATTACCGTAGCCCCCAGAATCCCGATGGCAATATAGAGCATGCCCGGATTGGTAATAATTTCGGTATGGGGCACTAATCCAGCGACTACCTCGCCGACGTTGGGTTGTGAAACCAGTAGTTCGTAGCCAAAACAACCAACGATCAGGAAAATCAGGCTGGCCACGATACGTTCTATCACCTGAAATCCTTTGTTCTGTAAATAGAGTAAAAGTAATACGTCCAGAGCCGTAATAAGAATACCTACCGTAAGCGGCAGGCCGAATAACAGATTTAAGGCAATGGCTGAACCAATTACTTCGGCCAGGTCTGTAGCAGCAATGGCAATTTCAGCTAGTAACCAGAGGCCAACAGATACCGGACGACTAAAATGATCGCGGCAGGCCTGAGCAAGATCACGGCCAGTAGCGATCCCTAATTTTAAGGCTAAATGCTGAAGGAGAATGGCAAATAAATTGGAAATCAGGACAACCGACAATAAGCGGTAACCAAACCGGGCTCCTCCTGCAATATCAGTAGCCCAGTTGCCGGGGTCCATATAGCCCACCGCCACCATCAACCCAGGGCCAGCATATGCCTTTAGCGTTTTGAAAAAACCGCTGTTAATCGGAACATGCACCGAGCTATGTACATCGGCCAGTGAATTTGTGTCATTTGCCTGACGCCAGCCTTTCGTTGGTGTATTCGTTACCTCCATTGAATCGAGAAAAGTATACGCTATGTCTGCCTAAGACGTTGAGTAAAGGTGTAACGTAACAAAGGTATGTATTGTTTAAATAAATTTTTAGATTAGCCTAAATTTTTAGAAAGTTTAACATAAAAACTACCTTTGCCGGTAAACTGTTTTCAATTGTTTAGCTGTTGCAGTTACGTAATCAAGAGTTTATGCAGTCCTTCACCGAAGAAAACTACCTGAAAACCATCTATTACCTCGCTAATCGGCAGCAGGGAGAAGTCAGCACGAATGCACTGGCAGAAATGACGGCAACTAAGGCAGCTTCAGTGACGGATATGCTACGAAAACTAGCTGATAAACAACTTATTCATTATAAGAAATACCAGGGTGTACGCTTAACGGAGGAAGGGGAGCGACTGGCCTTGCAAGTCATCCGGCGGCATCGGCTCTGGGAAGTATTTCTGGTGGAAAAACTCGGTTTTGGCTGGGAAGCTGTTCATGAAATTGCCGAAGAGTTAGAACACGTCCGGTCGGAAGAACTGGTTGCCCGATTAGATACGTATTTGGGTCGACCAAAGTTTGATCCGCACGGTGATCCAATTCCGACGCCTGCCGGCAAAATGCCCGAAACGGGTTTTCGTAAATTATCGGACGTAGCAACCGGAGAAGATGTCTGTTTGCGGGCTGTGTTGGAACATTCGACCGAGTTTCTGCAACACCTCGATCACTCCAACCTGACCCTTGGCTGTTCGGTAACCGTTACCGAAATCAATGCCTTCGACAAGTCGGTACTGGTGCAGATTGAAAATGACCGGACTGTATTTGTCAGTTACGAAGTCGCTAAAAATTTATTGGTAGATAGTCATTAATTATCATCAGGAGTTGACAGGAGTTTGTGACTGCAACTATACTCCATGACTGACGACTAATGACTAAAACTGTTTTATGAAACTACTAGACTGGTATATACTTAAACGTTTTCTGCAAACCTACATCTTCGTGGTGTTGGTGATCGTGCTGGTCGTTGTGATGATCGATTACACCGAAAAGGTGGATAATTTTCATAAGACCCATGCCCCCGGAAACGAGATTTTCTTTAACTACTACCTCAATTTCATTCCATACTGGGCAAATTACATCAGTCCGCTGATGGTATTTATTGCCACCGTATTTCTCACTTCCCGACTGGCGGCCCGTACCGAAATTATTGCCATTCTGAGTAGTGGCGTCAGTTTTATCCGCTTGCTGTTTCCTTACGTTCTGGGAGCAACGGTGCTGGCGGTACTCACCTATTTCATGGTTAATTATATAATCCCGAAGGCCAACAAAACCCGGATCGCCTTCGAAATCGTCTACATCAACGATGCTTATACCTACTCTGGTCGTAATGTGCATCTGAAGATTGCCCCTAATACGTATGCCTATCTGGAGAGCTATAATAACACGAGTAACACAGGGTATAAATTCACGCTGGAGCGCGTTGATGGGAATCAGCTCAAACAAAAACTAACGGCCGATCGGATCGAATGGGAAGCGAAGAAAAAGAAATGGGTTATCCATGACTACAAAATCCGCAGCATCGACGGATTGAAAGAAAACTTAACATCGGGCTCCCTTATCGACACGACACTGAACCTGAAACCCGATGATTTCGGCTCAGATTTCAACCTGTATGAAACGCTCACCCGTCCCGAACTCAATAAGCGCATTGATCTTCTCCAAAGTCGCGGGGCGGATGGTGTTGAGACGTATCTGCTCGAAAAATACAGCCGCGATACAAGACCGTTTGCCATTATTATTCTGACCGTTATCGGCGTAATTATGTCGGCTCGGAAGAGTCGCCGGGGTGTGGGCTGGCAGGTGGCCCTGGGGTTCATTCTGGCCTTTACATATCTCTTGTTTTTCATGCTGGCGAAAGGTATCGCCGAATCAGGTAACCTCAATCCAATTGTGGCGGTTTGGTTGCCAAACGCTATTTTTGCAGCCATCGGTGTATTGTTGTACAATACCATTCCGAGGTAAAATTAATGAAGAGTGAAGAATGAGGAGTGAAGAATATAATAGTATTAGTTATTCTCCACTCCTCATTCTTCACTCTCCACTCTTTATTCATGGTCAATAAACCTTCCCTTACGGATTACCTGCAACTCCACTTCATCGTCCTGATTTGGGGGTTTACGGCCATTTTGGGCAAGCTATTGCAACCGCTCGATTCGTCGGCGGTGGTTTTGTTTCGAACGCTGCTGGCTGTTGCCGGAATGGGAACCTTGCTGCTCATTCGTAAACAGTCAATTGACGTTTCGCCGGCCGACCGCTGGCGACTGCTGGGAACCGGGGCCATTATCGCGCTGCACTGGGTGATGTTTTTTCTGGCGGCCCGCGTCGCCAATGTGTCGGTTTGTCTGGCGGGCATGGCTACCAGTTCACTCTGGGCGAGTGTGCTGGAACCGCTGGTACTACGTCGGCGGGTGCGAACGATCGAAGTGGTGATGGGGGTTGTAGTTATGGCTGGCCTCTACCTGATTTTTCGATTCGAATTCGACAAAGTCGTTGGGCTGGCAATTGCCGTATTTTCGGCCATGTTGTCCTCCCTGTTTACTATCATCAATAGCCGATTCACGCATAAGTACAATGCGCTGGTTATTTCATTTTATGAAATGGCCGGTGCCGTAGTGGGTGCTTTGGCGCTGTGGATGGCCGTCCGTGCGGCTGATCCACTGGCCGCAAACCACGTTGTTCAATACGTGCCTGAAGCCCCCATTCAGTGGGTATGGCTGCTGGTACTGGCCCTTGTCTGCACCGTATATGCCTATTCGGTTGGCGTTCGGTTGCTACGTAAATTCTCCCCGTATATGGCTGTCCTGACCGTTAATCTGGAACCTGTTTATGGCATTCTATTAGCTGTATTGATTTTTGGCGATTCCGAACGTATGACGCCAGGTTTCTACATTGGCACGCTCGTTATTCTGGCGGCTGTGCTGGCTTATCCATTTATGAACCGTCGGTTTACCAAAGCCACCCTGCCGACTACTATTTAAGCGTATCAAACGAACTATGTCTATTTCTTTAACGCGTGTCATTACAGGGCTGCTCGTCCTTTTTACGTTAGTAATAATAGTCCCCTTAATTGCCCTGGCAACCTATAATCATCCCTCGCCAACCGATGATTATTGTTTTGCCAATACGGCCCTTCACTTCGGATTCTGGCAGGCCCAGCAATTTTATTACGATGGCTGGTCGGGGCGGTTCTTTCAAAATTTCATTGTTCATGCCAACCCATTAGTGATTAGATGGTTAGGCGGGTTTAAAGTTTTTCCGGTTGTTATATTGATCTTACTGTTAAGTGGCTGTTATGCCCTGGCCAGTCAATGGCTTTATCGGTTCTTCGGGAAAGACGTCAAATTGGCCTTGACGCTGGGGATTTTCATAGGGTTTGTAACGGTACTCCCCAGCGTTTCGGCTTATATGTTCTGGTATACGGGTATGACTACCTATGGTTTATCGAGCATCCTGGTTTTGTTTTTTCTGGCGATTCTGCTGGCGCATCAGCATCGGGGATTTGGCCTGCAACCCGGTTATATTCTGGGCGAAAGCTTTCTTGTCGTAGCTATTATCGGGTCAAGTGAGACCACCATGATGATGGTCATGTCGGTGTTAGGACTGATTACTTTGGTGGAATTGATACAACGCCGGAAAGTATCGGCTACTACGTTGATTTTACTGGTTGTGGCCGCCATATCGTGTTACTATCTCCTGAAAGCACCCGGTAATTTTGTCCGGATGGGCGGCAATCCAAACAGTCGGGATATTCCCCTGACATTGGTGTCATCGTTACGGTATGCCGCTACGTATGTGCCGCGCCAGTTGTTGTTAACGCCCTGGGTGCCCCTCTTGCTGCTGTACCTGCCCATTGCCTGGAAACTGGTTGGTTCATACCGAACCACCGCCGAATTGCCATCATACCTGCGTGTGCATCCGCTGTTGGGTCTGTTGCATGGTTCCGCTACAGTGCTGGTTATGATTTCGTTGCACTTTTATGGCGTTGGGATTCCGCCTATTCCCCGGTTGATTAACCTGATCAATCTGACGTTCTGGCTTAGCTTTCTGTATAACGCAACGCTTCTAGTGGTAGCGCTGCGTCATCGATTTCAGCCTGCCGTATTGATGCCTTACCTCCGTCCGTTGATGCTGGTAGCGGTGGTCTGGGCGTTGATCAGTTCGTTAGTTGGGCCAATGTTACCAGTTGTATACGGCGACTGGCTCAGTGGCCGTGCTGCCCAGTACGATCGGGCGATGCAGGAGCGGTATGATCAATTAGCTGGGTCGCCGAGTTCTGAAGGGGTGCTATCCCCGTTGCTCGTTTACCCGGCTTCTCTTTATATCGAAGACATTCAGGCGAATCCAGAGCATCTCTGGAACCGTTGCTGGGCTGAGTATTTTCATAAAAAAACGATTCGGCTAACGGACAAGTCAAGTAAGTCGATCCAATAACCACCTATGAATTCAGCTAATATATCGCTTAGGCAAGCGTTAATCTCCCGGTCAACGACACTGGCGCTCGTGCTGATCGGTATTCCTTTCTTTTGCTTTGGCTTACTGTTGTTCACCTACGTAGTGAACGTACCCTGGATGGATGACATTGAAACCTTCCTGAATTTTATGCTGGGTTATACTGGCTCCCAGACGATTGGCGAGAAAGTGGACTGGCTGCTCCGGCCTAACAACGAACACCGGATGCTGGGCGGCAAACTGATTACACTGGTACTCTATAAACTGACCGGAACGGTAAACTTTCGCTGGCTGATCTTTGCGGCATTTGCTTTTTTTCTAGGGATTGTACTCGTGCTTTACCGGGTTTTTCGGTCCATAAATCTGCCATTGATCGCGTTCGTGCCGGTTCCCTTTTTAATGCTTCAGCCCCAGTCTTACCTAACGACGATGTGGGCCATTACGGGGATGCAGCATGAGGTGGTCATAGCCCTGGTCATCACCGCGCTTTACTTGCTGGCGGGCGGTAGCCGCAATCGGTTTGCCGGTGGACTTGGCTTGCAGATTCTGGCGTCGTTTTCGATGAGCAATGGCTTGTTCGGATGGGTAGCGGGGGCTGTATTACTCACGACACAGCGGCAATGGGCGCGATTGGGCATCTGGCTTGTGGTAGGTGTCGGCGCTATCCTGTATTATTTTCATGATTTTCAGAATGCGCAGGGAAACGACAGCAGCATTACGTTCTTTCTGGCGAATCCTCATCTCACCTTCTTTGGCTTTTTTACGTTTACAGGCGGCCTTTTCGATTTTTTCTTCGAGTCCGATATTTTCCGCCGGAGCATACTACCCACTATTGCGGGAATGATTCTGATTCCGGTGATGCTCTGGCTGCTCTGGCGTATGAATAAACCACTCCTGCAGGGTGGTTGGGCATCTGATACACCTAAAAATCAGGAACAGACAGCGCTATGGAAGCGCCGGTATTTTTTCACTGGTTGCTACACATTTCTGATGGTCAATGCGGTCATTATCGCCTTCCTACGGCCTCGTTTTGGGTATTTCGTTATGCTGGTTAGCAACTACATGATTTACCCGGCTTTGCTGGTGTCACTGCTGTATCTTAACGTATTGAGTGAGCAGTATCAAAACCGGAAGGTGATACGTCGCTGGATGACGCTTGGCGCCGGAATCAGCCTGATGGTATGGGGCGTCTGGTACGTACTCCGAATGCCCAAAGTCGCATACCGCAAACAGGAACTATTAACCAACGCGTATAATCAGGAGCACAACGATGTGGGTCTGGGGGCATCGTTAGGTACGACTTTTGCCCAGTCGGCACAGCGGTGGATGGATGACGCGGTTGCGAAAGGCATGTATCAATATCCGGCGGCTTTTTATACGCCTTATGAGCAGATGTTGCAGGAACCCATTGCCGGAAAACCTACTAAGGCAATCCCCTTACTTACGAAGGAGTATCCTGATGTAGAGTTGGTTCGGACAAATGGGTGGCGGGTACCTGATGGCTTGTCAAACGCCTGTTTTATCGTAAAGTCAACGGAACGGACGTATCTATTTCCGGTGCCTACCCTATTTTCGCCTAGATCTTTTTTTCTGGGGCACAGCATCCCTGGGTTGGAGTCCGAAATATTGAAAACGTCGCTGTATCCCGGTACATATCAGGTCGGTATCCTGTTACACCCAGCTCATGATTCGGCTATCCAGTATCTTGATCACACGATCACGGTTCAATAGGTACAAGCCATCAGAGGCCTACCGTTCCTTAAGAAAACGAGTTGGATTATATCCTGAACGTCAAAAAAGTTTACTTTTGTCAATTCTGCCACCGACTCAATCTATACGACGTTGTCAACTCCACAAATTTCAATTATCGCACCATTATTTAATGAAACCGAGTCGTTTCCAGCGCTAGTTTCTCGATTAAATGCGGTGATGGATGCCTCGCCACTAGCTATTGAAGTTGTACTTATTGACGATGGAAGCCGCGACGATACAGCGGCACTAATGCAGCAACTAGCCTTAACAGACGTTCGATACCAGTGCGTTTTTCTGTCCCGAAATTACGGTCACCAGATTGCACTGACAGCTGGTATTGCAACGGCCTGCGCCACAGAAGCTCTCTTTATTATTGACGGCGATTTGCAGGACCCGCCCGAGTTACTAACGGAATTTTATAAGAAGTACAAGGAAGGCTACGATGTGGTGTATGCCGTACGAAAGAAGCGGAAGGAAAACTGGTTTAAACGGACGGCCTACGCATCGTTCTACCGGCTGATGCGCTCCATCTCCTACGTGGATGTACCGCTGGATAGCGGTGATTTTTCGCTCATTAGCCGCCGGGTGGCCGATGTGCTGAACAAGATGCCCGAAGAGAGCCGCTTTATCCGGGGCATGCGTAGCTGGATCGGTTTCCGGCAAATTGGCGTCGAATATGAGCGCGATGCCCGCCTGGCTGGCGAGTCGAAATACTCCTTCAAAATGCTGCAACGCCTGGCCTACAATGGCATTTTTAACTTCAGCGAATATCCGATTAAGATTATCACCCGGATTGGCATGGTCACCATTGCGGTAGCCGTGATCTATTTGATTCAGACGCTGATCAAACGGTTTGTTTACCACGATGTACCACAGGGATTCACCGCCCTTCTTTTCGCGATCGTTCTGTTTAGTGGGCTGCAACTCATTGCGCTGGGGTTAATTGGTGAGTATGTGCTACGGATATTTTTTCAGGCGAAAGGTCGCCCGCTGTATGTGATTCGGGAAGTAATCCGGGATAAAGAACGTCAGCCTTTGTAATACCTTAGCGGTCTGGCAACGTAGCAGTACCCTGATCTGACTACCTGTTCTGCCCGCATTAATTGCCCGGTTGCTCCAATGAGTATGTACTACTATCGTGCTGCAGATCAAACGGGTATATTGAAAATTAGTCGCTAGTCGTCAGATTAAAGTCGGTATACTGTATCGGATGACTGACGATTGCCGATTATCGATTATCGACTAACGGATGCTCTTTAACTCGCTACAGTTTTTATTATTTTTCATTGTCGTTACGCTCGGTTACTTCAGCCTGAAGTGGCAGGGTCGGTGGATATTGTTGCTGGTAGCCAGTTGCTACTTCTACATGGTTTTCCAGCCAGCCTACATCCTGATTCTGTTTCTTACCATTGTCATTGATTACATCGCTGGTATCTGGATTGAGAAAACAAGTGGCAAAGCCCGGCGATGGCTACTGATTTTATCCCTGATTTCCAATCTTGGCATTCTGGCGTTCTTTAAATACCTCGGATTCTTCACCGAAAACGTAGCCAGCCTATTCGATGCCCTGAATATGCCGGACGTTGCCCATTCCGTTACGGATTTGATTAACCGGATATTTGTGAAGGTGTTGCATGTGTTTGGGCAAAGCGGCATTACGTCCTATAAAAGCAACATGAGCATTCTGCCCATTGGGCTGTCGTTTCACACGTTTCAGGCTATGAGCTACACAATTGAAGTGTATCGGGGAAATCACAAAGCTGAACGACATTTCGGTATTTACGCGCTCTATGTCATGTTCTATCCACAGTTGGTGGCTGGCCCGATCGAACGGCCGCAGAACGTATTGTGGCAGTTTCATTCGTATTTCAACTACGATGTTGAGAAAGTAAAATCCGGATTGATGCAAATGGCCTTTGGCCTGTTCAAGAAACTTGTTATTGCCGACCGGCTGGCGCTGCTCGTGGATCATGCCTATACGTCTCCTGATCAGCACAATGGGTTGACGCTGCTGGCGGCTACGTTCTTTTATACGTTTCAGATTTACTGTGATTTTTCGGGTTATTCCGATGTCGCTATCGGGGCGGCACGGGTTATGGGCTTCGACCTGATGGAAAACTTCCGAACGCCTTACATGGCTCAATCCATTTCGGAGTTCTGGCGACGCTGGCACATTTCCCTCTCGACCTGGTTCCGGGACTATCTCTACATCCCGCTGGGCGGCAACCGTAAGGGCGAAGTTAGGCAGTACCTGAACATGCTGATTGTATTTCTAGCCAGCGGCCTATGGCACGGCCCCAACTGGACCTACGTGATCTGGGGCGGCCTGAATGGCTTGTATCAGATACTGGCCGTTCTGCGCGATAAGCTATTGGCAAAACTGGGTTTTTCCAACAAACCACCCGGCTCGGTGACTTCGCCCGTTAACGATACAGAAGCCCGCAAATCGCCGGTACGTGTGGTGATAAACACGTTCGTTACGTTCGTCCTGATTATGCTGACGTGGGTGTTTTTTCGCGCCCACAACCTGAGTGATGCCTTTTTGATTCTGCAACGAATTGGTACGTTGTCGATAAGCGACACAATCGACAGTCCGATGAATTCGGTAGAGATGTGGTTCAGCATTTCCCTGATTGTGTTTCTCTTGCTGAAAGAGCAGTTTTTCCTTATGATTCCAACACGTAATACCGCCCGCTTTGTGGTATTGTTCGCTCTAATCACGTTCGTAACGTATCTATTCGGCGTTTTCTCCTCGAATCAGTTCATTTACTTCCAGTTCTGATTTGCAATTCGCGAATTGCAAATCTTCAGTACTTCCAAACCGAAGGCAGGGGCCACTTATTTCTCTTCCGAAAACCCCATCGCTACACCATTCATGCAGTAGCGCAATCCGGTGGGTTCGGGGCCATCATTGAAAACGTGGCCGAGGTGAGCATCACAAACGGCGCAACGTACTTCCGTTCGATTACCGTCGGGTTCAGTATAAACCGCATTAGCGACAAGAGGGGCGTAAAAACTGGGCCAGCCCGTATGGGAGTCGAACTTGGTAGCAGACGAGAACAATGGATTGTGGCAAGCGACACAGGTATACGTACCGTGCCTGTGTTCATGCGTCAGGTCGCTGCTATTAGGCCACTCCGTGCCACTTTTACGAGCAATGTTGTATTGCGATCGTGTTAGAATTTCTTTCCATTCGGCATCCGTTTTTTCAACCCGTCGCCCATTGGGCGATGTGGCTCCGGGTGGGCGACGATGTGGCGGACGAGGCTTAGCCAGATACGTACCGTAGACCCACAAACTACCTGCTAGGAAAAGTGCAATCAGGAGAAAGAGCGTGTTCAGTTTCATCCCTGTCAAAACACGGATGCGACCAAATTAATTACCCAATCGCCACTTTTCGCAAAATCGAGTCGATCACCTGCAAGGTCGTTATGCCATCGGCTTCGGCCTCGTAGTTGAGCATAATGCGGTGATTGAATACGTCTGGCGCTACTTCCTTGATGTCCTCAGGCAATACGTAGTCGCGACGGTCGAAGTAGGCCAGCGCTTTGGCGGCCAGGTTGAGGTTGATACTGGCGCGGGGCGATACGCCAAATTGAATATAGCGGGCTTCGTCGCGGAGGTTATATTCCAACGGTCGGCGGGTGGCGAAAACCAGTTCGATAATGTACCGTTCGAGCGTTTCCGAAATCGTGATTCCATTGATTTCGTCGCGAATAGCAACCAGTTCTTCTTTGCCCAAAACCGGTTGTACTTCGTAATTGAAGTTCATGTTCGACATTCGGCGCATGACTTCCAGTTCGTCGTCTTTACTCAAATAATCGACGAAAACTTTCATCATGAATCGGTCGACCTGCGCTTCGGGCAACGGATATGTACCTTCCTGCTCCACGGGGTTTTGGGTGGCCAGCACCAGAAACGGTCGATCCAGTACGAACGTTTCCTCGCCAATGGTCACCTGCTTTTCCTGCATGGCTTCGAGCAAGGCCGACTGCACTTTGGCGGGTGAGCGATTGATTTCATCGGCCAAAATAAGATTGGCGAAAATCGGTCCCTGTTTTACCTCAAACTCGGCCGTTTTCTGATTGAAAATCATCGTCCCAATCAGGTCGGCGGGCAACAGATCGGGGGTAAACTGAATGCGCTGAAAATCTAGTTCCAGCGCTTTAGCCAGTGTGTTGATGGTTAGGGTTTTGGCTAGCCCCGGAACGCCTTCCAGCAGAATATGCCCACCCGTAAAGAGTCCAATGAGCAAGCGATTAAGCAGCCGTTCCTGCCCGACCACAACCTGGCTCATCTCACTGAATACTTCGCGGATTTTTGTATGATACGTAAAAGAGGTGGTTGGCTGCATCATCAAAAGTTTTCAGTTTACGGTTTACAGTTTACAGTTGGCTGGCGCGTATAAGCACTTTGCGCCAGCCAACTGTAAACTGTAAACCGTAAACTCCTCAACTAAAAACTAAAAAGTTGCCCGAATGCTTCGGTCTTTACCGTGAATATCTTTATAGACCTGAATATTAGAGAAACCCCGGTCGGCAAAAACCTGCCGGGTTGCCGCGCCAAATCGTTCGTTTATTTCAACGTAGCAAGCGCCGTCTTTTGTCAGGTGGCGAACGCAAAAATCAGCGACGGCTTTATAAAAAACCAGTGGATCGTTGTCTTCCACAAATAACGCCAGACCCGGTTCGTAGTCCAGTACGTTCCGGTTCATGTCGGCCGCTTCGGAACGCGTTACATAAGGTGGATTGCTCACAACGCAATCAAACCGGCGGCTAAAATCGGGGGGGACGTTCAGAATGTCCTGAATCTCGAACGTAACGTCGGCGTTGAGGTTTTCGTTGTTACGCTGTGCCAGGGCGAGGGCTTTATCCGACACGTCCCAACCCGTCACCACCGATTGGGGCAAGAAGCGGGCTAGGGTAATAGCGATACAACCGCTGCCCGTGCCGATGTCTACTATCGGGACGTCGTCGGTACGGTCGGCAAAATCGTGCATGATGAGCCGCACTAAATCTTCGGTTTCGGGCCGGGGAATTAATACGTCGGGCGATACCTCGAACTCTAACCCGCAGAAAATCGTCGTGCCAATGACGTGCTGGATAGGTTCCTGGCGATTGAGTCGTTCCAGGATTTTAAACCAGTCCGGTTCAGTGCGATTTGGCGGCAGCGGTTTATCGGTAAGTACATCCGTTTTGCGCAAACCAAAATAATGGTCGAGCAACATAAACGCCATTTCCCGCGCTTCTTCGGGGGAATAGGCCCTAATGTTTTTACTGAGTCGTTCGTATAGAGGCTTGGCGGTGGCCATTGGGTTCTGTCGAGTAATTTTGCCAAAAATAGGGAAGTTTTCACGGTTTATAGTGTTTGGTTTACGGCGAATCGTCGTGGTGAAATGCCGAAAACCATAAATTGAATCCCGTCAATGAGACAGCACCAATCGCAAACAATGAACGAAATCTTCATGCTTCGCGCGCTCGAACTGGCTACGCTCGGTCGGGGATATGTCAGTCCGAATCCAATGGTTGGCTGTGTAATTGTTCACGGCGAACGTATCATTGGTGAGGGGTGGCATCAGCGGTATGGGGAAGCTCACGCTGAACGTAACGCCATTTTTTCGGTTCGTCCCGACGATATGCATCTGCTGCCCGAAAGCACGGCCTACGTAACACTCGAACCCTGTTCGCATTATGGCAAACAGCCACCCTGTGCCGATTTGCTCATCGAAAATAAAATTGGGCGGGTTATTTGTTGCAACGACGACCCTAATCCACTGGTGTCGGGGCAGGGATTTGATAAACTGAGGGCGGCTGGCATTGCTGTTGAAACCGGCGTTTTGGCGACCCTGGGCCGCGAATTGAACGCTCGATTTTTTACCTTCTTTGAGAAGAAACGACCCTACATTATCCTGAAATGGGCTGAAACCACCGATGGATTTATTGGCGCAGTAGGAGGGACGCCCGTAAAAATAAGTGGTGATCTATCGCATCGATTGGTCCATCGGTGGCGGGGTGAAGAAGACGCCATTATGGTGGGTACCAACACGGCCCGCAATGACAACCCTAGCCTGAATACCCGGCTCTGGCCGGGTAAAAACCCAGTACGTATTGTCATCGATAATCAACTCTCACTTGATCAAAGCCTAAATCTTTTCGACGGCTCTCAACCGACTATTGTTTATCATCAAGTTGACGAAAACAACGTATCAGATCGTCCCAATGTCTTTCGCTCTTTCGTTTCCCGGAGTGCCGGACCATTTCTCAATCAGCTGTTAACCGACCTTCACCAACGTAACATTCAGTCGGTGCTCGTAGAAGGCGGTGCTACATTGCTGCAATCCTTCATAGACGCTGGCCTTTGGGATGAGATGCGGGTATTTCGCAGTCAGATGATGCTGGACACGGGACGGTTCGCCGATGCTATTAAAGCGCCCGTCGTGCGGGGTAAACTAGCAAGTCGGGAAATGGTGGGCAAGGACGAACTGTCGATGTATAAAAATAACCCTGGAGGTTAATCCGGGGCTATTTTTATACGCATTACATTAATCGACCTTTACTGCGATTGAGCAACAGGTGTCGCGTTGGCTCCAATATTCCCACTCGCTACCAACGTAGTGCCTGACGTAATCTTGACGTTGGCGCTGTAGGTAGCCAGCTTGTCGTAGAAACCGGCTTCATTGATCGTGAAATACTTGTTTGTCGCAAATTCGCCGGTAGCCCCACTGATGGCATCAAGCGGTTTCAGCGCCTTGGTGGAATTGTCGGAAAGTTTACCCTGGTAAATAGATGACGCATAGGTCGTTCCGGTTGTTGTTTTGTAGAGAGCCATCTCGACCAACGTAACCGAGGAACTGTACTTATAGAACACTACTCGCCCGTAAGCAGCTGATCCAGAGGCCGACGTTAGGGTATACGACTTATAGGTCGTTACCGTGCCACCGCCTTGCGCTACGCTTAAATTTGGTTCATATTGTTGCTGCTCACACGAACTAAGGAACGCGAGCAGAGACAGAAAAAGGCCCGCTACAGGGAGAATGCTTCGTTTATTGAAAGATTGGTTCATAGCTGGGGTAGCAATTAGAAGTTGAACATCACACGGCCATAATAATAGGCACCATTGGAACCCTGTTGATTGTTGGAATATAGGTAGAAGCCCTGATTCTCAGAGCGCAGTATTTGAGGGTATTTATCGAAGATGTTGCTGCCGCCAATGGAGAACTTCACACTACGATTCAGGTCATAGCCAACGCTTAAGTCAAAAATTGCCTGTGGAGAAAACGTCTGGTCGTAAAAATTGCCATCGTTATCAGCAGATACAGACCGTTCTGTAACCGATCCATAGTACGTACCTCGCAGCATGGCGTTAAATTTATTGATACGGTAGGCAACGGAACCGATCAGTTTAGTTCGGGGAGTACCCGTTTCAAATTGCCCCACTACGTCGCGGCTGAGGTATTTGCCCACCACCTGCTCGGCCGAAAGATTCGCTACGTTCAGGTTCAGCGTTTTCCGGTTGAGGACCGTGTTCTTGCTGAAAATGGCAGCCAGGCTGAATGTAATGCTTTGGCCTCCTTTCAGATTGAGCGTGTAATTACCAACGGCCTCAAGTCCTTTAGACCGTACATCGGCCCCGTTGACGAAGAACTGAGCTTCCCCATCGCCGATCACTTCGCCGTAGTTATTGCCAACTTCCGATGCGTTGAAATAGCTGGTTCTGAAAATACGGTTGTCAACATCAATCTGATAGGCATCCAGGGTTACTTCCAGGCCCTGAGTAGGCTGGAAGGTAAGGCCAAAGCCATAGGTGCGGGATTGCTCCTGCTTCAACCCCTTGATGCCCAATACCCGTGCCGCCGTGCTGTTGGTTGGGTAGGTCGTTACGTCCAGCGGTTGTGGAATGCCATTGGCATCCGGCACGAAAGCCGTGGCTGTGTGCGTATAGTTCAACTCCTGCAACGACGGGGCGCGGAAGCCGGTGGCAAACGATCCGCGTAGCGACAGGGTTTTGGTGATGGAATACCGGGCCGCCAGTTTGGCGATCGTTACGCCACCGAAATCAGAGTAGTTTTCCAGTCGGAAAGCACCGGCCAGCAAGAATTTTCGCGTCAGTTCCAGTTCGGCGTCCAGATAGGCCGCCATCGTTGTTCTGAACTCATTCCGTTCGTTCTTGGGACCAAAACCAGCAAAGCACTGGCAGTTTGACGACAACGACTTAACCGTCACTTGCTGACCAGCATAAACCGACAATGGGTTGCCGTTGGCATCAACAATGGGGGCGCTGCTTGCATCTTCCAGCGGCTTGCCATCCGGGCCAACCAGCAGCCCATCTTTGCCCACTGTAAGGATACCCGCCGTTCCATAGCTATAGCTTTCTTCCTGACCTTTTATGATTTTGTAATTCTCTACGCGCATTTCAGCCCCAAAGGCGATGTTTAGCCCGTTCATCACTTCGTTGAAATACCGGGAGAAATCGAGGTTGGTCGAGTTTTGTGAGAACTGGTGCGTGCCCAGGTTCATGTTGACCGGCGAATTGGAGCCCAGCGAGGCATTGAACGTATTGACCATACCCAACCGCATGGTGTTTCTGCCGAACGTATTGCTGAAATCAACGCTGAAGTTGCCAATCTTGCTTTTAATGCCCACGGTGTTCGAAATGTCCGACGTATTGGAGGTCATCTGCGGCCGGAATCCGTTGGGGTAGAGCAGATAGTTGAACCGGTCCGTCTGCGCGGGACGGCGGAAATAACAGGAGAATCCTTCCAGGTATTTGTACGAAGCACCGCCAAAACTATAGATCGTTGTGGTCGGGTTTATCTCAAAACCTGCGTTGTAAAACGTGCTGCCGAGCGTAATAGCAGGCATACCGGCGTATACGGCGAAATCGGCCTTGGTCAGGCCGCGGGCACTCATCAGACCATCTTCGGTTTTCAGCGAGGATATTAATGACGTGTTACCGGCGACCTGCGCATTGATCAATTCAGGGTTGGTGATCACCGGATTACCCGCCTTGTCGGTTCTGAGGTTATTCAGGTACGTATTGTCAAAAAAGCCCCAGTCATTCACAAACGGACGTAGCGTTGGGCGACGTTGGGTAATCTGGCCCGAAATGTTGATGTAGCCTTTGTCGCTCAGTTTAAAGCCGTAGTTGGCGTCGAACTGATAGTTGAAGCCATCCGGTTTTCCCGATTTGGTCAGCGCGCCGGCTTGTCCGCCTGTATTGGCATAACCTCCGCCCGTGAGGCTGGCCGTCAGTTTATTCGTTCCTTTTTTCAGGATGATGTTCACAACCCCGGCCACCGCATCGGATCCATATTGGGCAGCAGCCCCATCGCGGAGAATCTCGACCCGATCAATTGCCGAAACGGGAATGGTCATCAAATCAACGGTGGTAGAGGGACTGCCGACCGCTGTTTCGGTGATGAGCAGGGCCGACGTATGGCGTCGCTTTCCATTCACCAGAACCAGAATCTGGTTGGGAGCCATATTCCGTAACTGAACGGGATCGACGTGGGAATTCAAATCCCCGCCCTGCGATCGAACGGCATTGAAGCTGGGCGCAACAAACGCCAGCATCTGCGCCAGATCCATCTGAGGAAGACTGCCCATTATATCCTTGATCGAAATAACATCGACTGGAACCGGCGATTCAATGATCGTGCGCCCAACGTTTCGGGTTCCCGTCACAATCAATTCGGTTAGTTCATTCACGTTCTCTTCCAGCGGAATGTCAAACGAGGTGCGGTCGCCTACTTTTATCTCCTGCGCTTTAAACCCGATGAAGCTAATCACCAGCACGTCGCTTGGCGCAGCTTCCAGCGAGAAAATGCCCTTATTATCCGTGGTCGCACCCTTTTTCGAATTGCCTTTTACCAGAACATTGACGCCCTGGAGGGCTTCGGACGTAATGCTGGTGTAGACCTTACCGGTAATTTTTCTGGATTGCGCCCAGGCGGTCGTGGGGCTTATAATGACGAGGGCAAACAGCAGCAGCACTACCGGAATGACATCATGTTTACGTAACTTTCTTTTCATGATTATGGGAGAATTAAGTTGGAAAACTCATGTTCAAGTACTGATTGCAGGTACTCTGCAACAGGCTCAGGGGATTGATTTCTCAATCTCTATTTTGATCGGTAATTCCCTGAGAAACGACCGCTCGAAAGACTGGAAAAAAACACCTTGTAGGGAAGAAATAAGAGAGTTGAGCCAGGTTCAGCCCTGTTAAGTTGAACTGATCGGTTGTGTCGTAGACTCGTTACGGTGCCAATTCTGTTGACGTCCTGATACAGGGCGCCCGCTGTAGTTGTTGGTTGCCGGGCAGGTAGGAGAGGTATAAAACATAATACCGGGCGAATACCTCCTGGACACTAAATTTCCAGCAATTTGAATACGCGCTATATGTTTCATGGCGTTTCAGGTTGTTAGTAAGGTGAATTTTTACGTATGGATAATGGAAAAATTTGGGCAAAAAACTACCTGAGGTCGATTTAGTAGACCTGCATCAGATACCTAGAAATTATGTTTATAATACGTTTGTGACTAATCCATTAATACTGGTTGATTAGCCATAAAATTCATGAATAGATATACCCTCCATTACCATTTGTGCGCACAAACTGAGAGTCTTTTCTTGTTGTACTTTGTCAAATATGCCAATTATAATTGTGTTAACAAATAAAAGAGCAAAATATAATATCTAATTGTCGGAATAATACAATATATGTCTGTCTGTAAAGCATGTATTGATAACACAAGCGGCCAATAGTCAATTTTCTGAGTACTTTTCTCCTGATATTACCTATGCCTTCTCGAGTAGTTATTTGGGCCAACGGGTAGTTTAGTTCGTCGATAAGCGGGAATTTACAGGGATTGGTTTTAACTTGGCAGTTAATCTTTATACTTAGTAGTCTTATCCATAAACAATACAGTAATCTACTAGTCTATGAAATATCTCTTCTTGACTTTAGGGATGATTTGGGTTATTTCAGCTCGTGCGCAAAACGCTCGTAATGCTGAGGAAGCCATGCATTTTATTAAATTGGGCAATACGTTACGAATGGTTGACAGGCCGCAGCAGGCAATCGCTTTGCTACTAAGGGCCTTACCCGCCGTGCAGGCTAAAGACACCTACATGGAAGCCGTGGCCTACGAGAATTTAGGATTTGCCTATAGCGAGCAGGAGAACAGCCAGGCGTCCCTGCGCTATTTTCAGAAGGCCCATCAATTGTACCAGAAATTAAACTTTAGTGCCAGTGAAACCGCCATGCGCCAGCTGATCGGGGAAGCGTCCAGTAAAGATCTGTATGCGGGTATTGACATTGGCGCGTCGGGCGTGAAACTGGCTATTTTTCGTACGTCATTCGAAAACGGCTTTTACAGCAAGGATGTCAAAGTCAAGCCGGTAGCTCCTAACGTAACGTTAGTTTCAGGAACCCCGCAATCGTTTCAAACGGGACAGGAAGTGCTCAGAACCTACCTGGATTCGATCCGGTATTACAAGATTCCTGCCGACCACGTTTATATGGCCTTTAGTAGTGGAGTCAACGAAACATTGGGCAAAACACCGGCCAAAAAGCGAAAACTATATGAGCTGTTTTCGACGCTTGTGGCGGCTAATTCACCCGACAGTTCATCGCTTGCCATCGATACTACGTTGACGGCTGCCCGCGAAGCCGAATTGTTTCTGGTTGGCTCTGTTCCCCGTAAGTTATGGACAACAACTTCCTGTATCGACATCGGCAGCGGTAACACAAAGGGAGGCTATTATGATTCGGATCGTCAGTTTCATCCAGTGAGTCTGCCGTTTGGAACAAAAACGCTGGCTAATCTGATCGATAATAATCGGTCGTTATCAATCGATGCCTACAAAGAGGAAGCGCAAAAGGTTATCAAAATGATCGCCGATACGACGCTAAATGTTGAGTTCAATACAACTAGCCCTGGTTTGCACCAGCGCAAAACCGTTGCTTTAGGCGGGGGTATTGCCTGGGCAATGACGGTGTACCTGCACCCTGAAAAAGCCGGAATGACCGCTGTACCGCTGACAATGAGCGATGTCGAGCGGTTTTCCCGGTTGGCCAGGACTGATTATCAGAGCCTGATTCACCCCGATCTGACTGATCTGATGGACCCGGTCGTGCGGAAGAAAGCGGAAACAGACCTTACCAATGCACAGAATCAGTTCAACGAAAAACAGCTTATTGCGGGTGCTTTACTGTTAGAATCTGTTTTCAAAGCATATACGAATACATCCATACCGAAGCGGTTTGTGTTTATCCGGGATTCAGATATTAGCTGGGTAACGGGTAAGTTCATCGAAACGCTTAACCAGAACTACGAGAAAGCAATGGCCAAAGGCGCGCGCTGATTCCTGTCATTGTATCAAGAGTTTTGTCTGAAGCCGTACCACGATACCAAACCGTGGTACGGCTTCCTTGCTTTTGGTTACGCGATTTTCTGGCCGGATGCCCATACGCCTTTCGTTTGTAAGGACGTATCGGTACGTACCAGATTCGCTACGTAGCCCGGCTGAATTTTGCCCAGTTGATCGCCCAGGCCGATAATTTCTGCGGGAATCACCGAGGCCATCCTCAATGCATTGGTCAGGGGAATACCTGCCTGTTCAACCGCGATTTTGACGCAGTCGATGAGCGTAATGGCCGAACCGGCCAGATTTGCTTCGTTGTTGACGTACCGGCCCGGCCCATTAGTATCGGGTTCAAAATGCACAACAAACTGCCCCAACTCGAACGTAGGCCGGGGTGGGTTGGCAAACAGCGCATCCGAAATCAGGAATAGTCGTTCGCCCAGAAGCCGGTAAGCAATGCGAATGGCGGTTGGGTTGCAGTGGTAACTGTCGGCAATGATGCTTGCCCGGATGGTGGGATGGTCAAAGACGGCGCCAACCACGCCCGGCTCGCGGCTCTCGAACCCGCGCATGGCATTGTAGAGGTGAGTTGCCAGCGGAATGCCTTCGTTGAAGGCTGCCGTTGCCTGCTGATACGTAGCGTTACTGTGGCCGAGTGAAAGGAGCGTATTGGCGTGTTTTAATCGGTTGATCGTATTTAATTGATCCGCTGTCAATATTTCGGGGGCCAGTGTCAGAATCCGGATAACATCGGCGTTGGTGCTGAAGAGTGTTTCCAGCTCCCCTTCGGCGGGTGTCCGAACGTAGGCCATGCTGTGTGCCCCCCGCTTGATAGGGTTGAAATAAGGTCCTTCGATGTGAATGCCCGGCACGCCCAGCGGATTTTCATTACGTACCGTTGCCACGGCTTCCATCGACTGCTGCATAATAGCAAGCGAGGTGGAGTGAATGGTGGGCAATAAGGTTGTTGTGCCATTTTTGGCGTGAGTTTCATAAATATGCCGAACCGTTTCGGGCGTGGGTTGGTCATTGAGGAAGAGAGTTGATCCACCATACAATTGCAGATCAATTAAGCCCGGAATGAGGTAATCGCCATTAAGGTCGGTAATCGCTACGTTGTCAGTGCTTTCTGCGGCTAAGGGGGACGTAGTAACCGCCTGAATCCGACCATTTTCGACACGTACCGACGCGCCGGTTAACCATTCATTGCCTGTGAAGACAGTAGCATTAATAAACTGATTCATGCGAAAAAGCGGGTTTCATTCCTGTGATATGTCAATTATGGCCGGAATGTAGCCGATTTTTCGTTTTTTTGCGAACTGGTTTGTGCCAGAATCAACTCGTTTTTCCTTTGAATGCTGTTCGCTTAACTCCTCCCATTGGTCCTGTTCGGGCCACGATTCCACTAGCTTCCTCGAAAAGTGAAAGCAACCGGGCACTCATCATCGACGCGCTGACTGGGTTCCAGTGTGACCTGCAAAATCTCTCGACCGCTCGCGATACACAGACGATGATTCGTCTGCTAAAGTCAGACGACGCGGTAGCCGACGTTCTGGATGCCGGCACAACCATGCGTTTCCTGACCGCTTATTTTGCCGCGACGGGCCAGAAAAAGACCATGACGGGCACTCCGCGCATGTGTGAGCGACCCATCGGCATTCTGGTCGATGCGCTCCGCACACTTGGTGCCGACATTACGTACCTGAAAAAAGAGGGTTATCCGCCTTTGCAGATCAACGGGTTTTCACCGGCTGAAAATAACCGGTTGCAGATTCGGGGTGATGTAAGTAGCCAGTATATCTCAGCGTTAGTGATGATTGCCCCAACGCTGCCTGATGGCCTGACCCTGGAACTGACCGGAGCCATTGGGTCGCGGCCTTACATCGAAATGACACTGGAACAAATGACGTATTTTGGGGCTGATGTTCAGGCCGATTGGGCGAAAAATATCATTACTGTTGGGCCAAAGCCATACGTAGCAAAACCGTACGCCATTGAATCTGATTGGTCAGGAGCGAGCTATTGGTATAGTGTAGCTGCCCTGGCCGACGACCGGGACGCCGGACCGCTCACCACCGAACTGGAATTATTGGGTCTGAAAGCCAAGTCGTTACAGGGAGACAGCGCCATCGTGGATATCATGCGGGCGCTGGGTGTAGAGAGTACCTTTACTGATTCGGGGGTTAAATTGACCAAATGCGCGCCGGAATCCTCACTGGAATGGGATTTCACAAACTGCCCCGATCTGGCGCAGACGGTTGCCGTTTGCGCAGCTATGAAAGGCATTCCACTGACATTGACCGGAATTGAAAGCCTGAAAATCAAAGAGACCGATCGCGTTGCGGCCCTACAAACCGAATTGCAGAAGATTGGGGCTGAGTTAGTTGAGGTAGAAACCAACGCTCGTTACATTGTTCGCCAGTTCAGCGTTCGTCCTAACTCGACGGCCGTCATCGCTACGTATGACGATCACCGCATGGCGATGGCCTTTGCTCCGGTAGCCATGCAGCAGGAAATCGTGATTGAGGAACCGGGCGTAGTCGCCAAATCGTATCCTAGTTTTTGGGACGACATGGCGCGGGTCGTAACAGTGGAGGCCGTTGCTTAAGCCATAAAAGATGGTTAACGAATTATAATGGACGTATTCCTACAGCTATGAAAGCACAGCTATAGGAATACGTTTGGCCTGTTCTTACTCAAGCGAGTTCCCTGATTTACAAAGGAAACCCATAATTCTTCGCCCATTTAGCTTTAATCTCCGCCCGAGCCTGAATGAATTCTTTATCGGTCCCCTGCGCAATGGCATCCAGCGGGAGACGTAGTGGCCGGGTCCCTTTTTCCATATTGATCAGTTCAAGAACGCCATCGGCAATGGTTTGTGGGTTCATATTAAACTCAGCCATTTTGCCAAATAGCCCAGCGCCAATGGCATTGAATTTTTGAACCGCAGCATCACCATATTCAGCGATAATATCCGCTCTGTCGGCATTTATGGCGGCTTTGCTGCCATTGTTCATTTCGGTTGGATAGACGCCCGGCTGAATCGTTACGTTCTCGATGCCAAAATCTTTTAACTCATCCTGTAAGCCCTCCGTAATCGTCTCTACCCCAAATTTCGACAGGAGATACGGAATCATGAACGGAACCGTAAAGCCACTGGCCCCTGACGTAAGGTTGATAATGAGTCCGTTATGGGCGGCCCGCATGGAAGGCAACACGGCCTGGTAGGTACGTAATACCCCAAACAGGTTTACGTCCAGCATTTTCTGAATCTGCTCCAATGAATAGCCTTCTAGGAGACCAAACCCCGTCATTGCCGCATTATTGACCAGCACATCAATCTTGCCATACTTCGCCAGTACGGTTTTTACTGCCTGATTTACAGATTCCCCGGAGGTTATATCTATATCTACTACGTCTACGTTGGGCAGTGCGGCTAACTCAGTTGCTACGTTAGCATTCTTACCGATTGTACCCCGCATACCAGCAATGACAGTGTGGCCTTCGTTGGCGAGTGTTTGCACCATTAATTTACCAAAACCGGTACTCGTTCCTGTTATTAAAATTACCTTTTTCATTGTCTTTTGTGTTCAAATCAATTGATAAATTGATGACACAAAGGTGCAATAACAGGCAGCTTCACTCCCTTGATATTTGATAAAAAAGCACTTGATATTTATCAAGAGTTTTAAATTATTGGCTTGAAAGTGAGAGGTTTATTTAGGGAAGATTTGGTTCGTTAGGCAATTGAAGGAACTTATTTTTTAAGCAATTGATGTCTGACGCGGCTAAGTGTTTCAGGCGAAATGCCCAGATAGGAAGCAATCATACTTTGTGGCACACGATTCGCCAGTTGGGGCGAAGTTTTAAGGAAATTCTCGTATTTCTCTTCGGCCGTATAGCTGATCGACGCGTGAATTCTGTTTTGCAGGGCCACAAAACTCTTAGCCAAAATGCCGTTTATCAGTTCATTGAAAGCCGGGATTTCGTGGCAGATGTGCAGGAAGTTCTCATGGGTAAATAGCAACACAACCGAATCTTCCAGTGCGTCGATATTCGATTGAGCGGGCGTGCTGGATAACAGGCTTTCGCGGTCACCCGTCCACCAGTTCTCAATCGAAAATCCCAGAATGTGTTCCTGCCCTTTATCATCGACCCGATACGTCCGCAAACATCCCTTGCAGACGAAAGCATCATATTTCCAGCTATCGCCCGCCTGCAAAAGATATTGTCGCTTGCGAAGTTTTTTGATAATGCCGAGCGACTTTATCAACTCAAGCTCTTCGTCGGTAATCGGAATTTTGCTGCTTAGATAGCTTTTGAAGACATCGAACATATAGACATTGTAACAACGCCCGAAAGATATCCATTCCTGGGCCTTTCAACAAGCGTTGTTAGCCTACGCTATTCAGACTTAGTCAGTTCTTTAGCCTGGGGTTTCAGCAAACCAAGTAACGCATCGGAGCCGATCTGCACACCCCAGGGGAGGCCCGCCAGATCGACCATGTAATTGCCGTTGTGATTGGAGAACGGTGTTGCTTTTCCTTCTTTTCTTGCTGCCAGTACCATATCCAGGGGCGCTGTTCCAACGAATATAAAATCGTAAACGGATTTTTTGTTGTCCAGCACAAGGTGATGGAAATCTTCGGATCCCATGGCTGTTGGAAAGCCGGACGTTATAAGGCTGCCTTTCTTCACGACTCGTTGCAACGTGGCGTTTACTTTACTTACCAGCGCCGAATCATTGACAACGGGGAACGAATACCCCTTTTTCTTCATGATCGGGAAAAGCCCCATTGGCAGACCGTTACTGATAGCGATGCCACTGTCAATTCGACTAACGCCATCGAACAAAAGCTTTCGCGTCTCGGGCTTTAACCACCGGAAATTCACTTTAACCAATGCCGAAGCGGGTATTACGTTGTTGTCCTGACCCGCCTGAACCGAGCCAACCGTCAGTACGGCCGGTGTCTGTGGATCGTTACTCCGGCTAATGATCGTTTGGTATTGGAGAATGGCCTCACTGGCCATAATGATCGGATCTTTAGCCGTTTGTGGCGACGAGCCATGACCGCCCACACCCCGGAACGTCACATCCAGTTGATCCGTACCGGCCATACGCGTGCCGGGGAGATTCATGACCATGCCGGTTGGAAACGGGCCGGTATGCATCGCCAGTAAATAGTCGGGTAGCGGGACGTGTTTAATGAATAGGCTGTCTTCCCGCATGGCGCGGGCGCCCATAATCGGCTCTTCGGCAGGTTGTGCTACCAGCACGAGAGTACCTTTCCATTCCTGCTGAAGCGTTTTCATGACTTTAGCAATGCCCAGCAACCACGTAACGTGCGCGTCATGTCCGCAGGCATGCATCGTTGGTACTTCGTTGCCATCGGGCAGTTTTACGGTAGCGGTGCTGGCGTAGGCCAGACCCGTTGTCTCTTTAACCGGCAGCGCATCCATATCCCCGCGAAACATTACGGTTGGTCCTTCGCCGTTTTTCAGAATGCCTACTACGCCCGTTTTACCAATGCCCGAATAAACCTTGTAGCCCAAACTAGTGAGTTCTTTCGTAATAATGCTGGCTGTCCGCACTTCCATAAAACCCAGTTCCGGATGGGTGTGCAGGTCTTTAAACATCGTCACCAAACGTACCGAATCGGTATAGGCCAGCTGGCGAACTTTATCCAACAGGGCCGTCGAAGGTTGGGCGAACGAAGCAGACCAACCGAACGCAAGCGCAAGAAAAGTAAGAAAAAATGACTGCTTTTGATCCGGAAAACGAAACGTTATCATGCGTGATACAGTAGAATGCATGACAATGTACTAAAAAAAACTATCCTTTTGTAGTTGCTAACTTTGAAGATTTTTTGTTATAATATTTCGTATAATTTACTATTTGAAAAATAATATTCTATACAAGGGCCGAGAACTCTACGCACTGAAGTGATTCGAGAAATTACTTCAGTGCGTTTCTGACTTCATGTTGCCGCCCATAAATATAGCGTAAGGCAATGCCAACCCCCCAGCCTGTGCCGTTTGCGGTAACGACGGCTTGCTGTTCGGACTTGTTGTTGACCGTATAGAGCAAATCAGAGCGTAGTGCGTCACTGAGGCCCCAGTATTTACGGACGTAGCAACCCAATTCCAGAAAAGATGACAAACGAGCTGAATAATCAACGCCCAATTCGGCAAGGCCGCTGATCCTGTTGAAGGTCGTTGTGCTGTTAGTGAGTCGTAACGTATCGGTTGAACGAACTCGGCCACTGTTGCGGGAACTGTAGCCAATCAGTTTAAAGTCGTCCATGGGTCCAGAACCGTTCGGTACAATCCAGGCACCGGCCGTGAGCCAGAATCCCGTACCATTTGCCGATTTTTTACCCGAGCCGATCCGTCGTTTCAGCCGTAGGGGAATACCGGAACCACTATTCTGATAATCGAAAATAAGTGGCGTCTGGCCGTTGGCAATGGTTATGTTCAGGTGGATAGGGGAATGTGAATAGCCCGTTTCAACAGCCCACGCGTTTCGGTACGTATATCCGAGTAATACGCCCCAGAACGGTTTTGTCTGAGTAACATTGCTGATCAAGCCGTTGAATGAATTTGTTAATGTACTGCCATCGGAACGGAATCCGCCTTCAGCACCAACATACCACGTCTGCACTTCACGAAGTTGGTGAAACAGCGGATTGTCGGCATCCGGACCATTGTGGTATCGGGCGGTCGATGGTGTGCGGGTTGGTTGGTAGGGCGTATACCGCTGATCTGGGTCAGGGGTAATTATTTGCCGACGTTGGGCCGGGGGCGTGTAATAGTTCGTATCAGTCACGACTTCCTGCGCCAGCGCCGATACCGATAAGCCGAATGAAAATGCAAGAAGGAAGATGTGTTTCATACTAAAATAGGAGTATGGTCGGACGAGTAGGGCTACAATACTAATTACGCAGGTGCTACTACCTTCGTTGCGGCTAGTGAATTACCGTTCACTTTTTCGCAATCGGTCACTCGATTTGCGTAGTTCGTCAATGACCACGTGACCTGGTAGCCTGACCTTTGTTGTGTACTAATCAACACACGAACGTCATGAATGCCACACCAACTATCCTCGTTTTAGGCGCAACCGGAAGCATCGGCTACGCTGTAACGGCTAACCTCCTCGCCCGCAGATTCCCTGTTACGGTCCTTGTCCGCAATCGGTCCAAAGCCGAGGCCTTGTTCCCTAATGAGCCAACGCTCACTATTATTGAAGGGGATGTGCAGGATGCGGGGTTGCTCAATCAGCTTGCTGCTGATAAAAATTTCATTTTCCACGGCATTAACTACCCCTACAACAAGTGGTTCGGAAACATGGACACGGCTACACAGAAGATCATCAACGCGGCTGCTCAAAACCATGCTACGATTGTGCTCCCCGGTAACGTCTACAATTTCGGGAATACGAAAGAGCCCATTCGGGAAGACAGTCGTCCGAATCCCTGCACAAGAAAAGGTCAGCTACGCGTTGAGATCGAAGCCATGCTGGAACAGGCCGCCAACGCTGGAAAGTGCAACGTACTGAATGTCCGGCTACCCGACTTCTGGGGACCCAACGTCTTGAATGAGGGTATAAGACCCATCTTCGAAAATGCGCTGAATGGTAAAGCCATGCCCTGGATTGCGAACGCTGATATTCCGCATCAGGTGGTTTATACGAAGGATGCCGCTGAAATTATTGTCCGGCTGATGATACGGCAGTGGGACTCTCCATCTACCATACCTTATGAAGTTTGGAATTATGGTGGAACGACGGTGCCATCCATGCGGACGTGGTTTGGGCAAATTAGTGCCCAAACCGGTAAACCGCTGAACGTGCAGCTACATAGTCGATTTTTATTCAGCGTGTTAGGCTTATTCATGCCTGTTATGCGGGAAGTGAAAGAGATGCTGTATCTCTACGAGAACACAATCATACTCGATGATAAAAAAGTGTTGGCTTTATTCCCGGATTTCCAGCCGACGCCCATGAATCAGGCACTAACCGAAACGCTGACCTGGTTTGCGGAGAACCAGTTGAAGCGACCATTTACACCCGCAGTTGGTACAAATTAATCGCCCTTATCTCAACAGTCATTCCTATTAATCGTACGAAGAAACATGAAAACGCTATTGAAATCCGAAGAATTGTTCCAGTTTCTGGGTGCTATTTACCTTTTCTCCCGGTTGAGTTTCGCCTGGTGGTGGTTCCCCGCCCTGTTATTGGTCCCTGATCTGAGCATGATTGGTTATGTCATTAATCCAGCGGTTGGCGCAGTCTTGTATAACCTTGTCCATCACAAAGGTCTGGGTATTGTTATTGGATTAATTGGCCTGATGATGGGTATGCAGACGCTGATGCTGGCTGGCATTATTCTCTTCGCTCATTCGAGTATGGATCGTATGTTTGGTTACGGCCTGAAATACTTCGACAGTTTCAAGCACACGAGTTTAGAGAGCCTGTAAGTAGCGTCAACGACACGGTACACTGTCGCGGGACGTGTGCGCTACGTTACGCTTGCGCAAGCCGATAGGCTCCGGGCGTAACACCTGTCCACTTCTTGAACGATCGAAAGAATACACTCGGCTCAGCGAAACCCAGCAGATAGGCGATATCGGTTGTACTCAGATTTGCTTCCTGAAGGTGCTTGACCGCCAGCTCTTTCCGAATCTCGTCCAGCAGTTGCTGATACGTAGTGCCCTCTTCCTTGAGATGCAGTTGAAGCGTACGGACACCCATTGCCAGTTGATCGGCTACGGTTGCCAGCGTTGGTTCTTCCCCCTTCATGATCGTGACGATTTTTGATTTAACGCGGGTGGTCAGAGATGGGGCTTTGAGCCGATTGAGAATGTCGGCAGCGTGTTTCTCAAAGAGTATCGATAAGCTGGGGCTGGCGTTTAAAACCGGTAAATCAAGCAAAGTCGCATCAAGAACCATCTCGGTTTGGGGAGCGTCAAACGTCAGACGGGCGGGGGCAAATACGCGTTCGTGCTCGCGGATATCGGCGGGACGCGGGTAGGAAAAACGTATTTCAGTAGCGTTAACGGGATACCCGATCAAGGCCCGAATAGCGGCCAGATAAATCGATAGTTCGGAGTTTAGGGTATGATCCAGGTAAATTATCGCTGAACTGGTTATTTCGAGTGATAGGGTAAACGAATGGCCAGATTGCCGACCAGTTGTGCGAATCCCTTCACAAACAATATCCTGATACTGACAGAGCTTCTCAAAGGCCTTTCCCAACGTGGGGCTGTGCATCATTACGTAGGACAGTACGCCAAACGCAACGGGATTGATCATTTCACCAAGTTTCAGGGCAATATTCGGGTCGCCGGTAGCGGCTGTGACCTCGCGCCATAACGCCTGCACCTGCCGAACTTCTACGCGGCCGTCTGGGTCACGCAATTGCTCTGGACTGATGCCCACCAGCTGAGACAGCACCTTCGTATCGGCCCCTAACTGGCTGGCCGCAAACAGAATCAGGTTAATGGAAGCTACAGAAAGTGTATCGTTGGAGGGTGTCATTTACCGAAAAATACGATCGTGTGAAACAAGCAAGTCGGGAAAAATACCGCTGGGAATTTCGCCCGATTCATAAACGTCTACTAAGGCGTATTCCCCATCTTCCAGTACGTAAACGTTGACCGCCTTTTCTTTAGGCTGAACAATCCAGTATTCGCGCACACCCGACTCCTGGTATAGATTAAATTTCTCGTTGAAATCATTTTTCGCCGTTCGGGGGGATATAATCTCAATAATCCAATCGGGAGCACCCAGACACCCGTCATCATCTAGTTTGCTGAGATCGCATATGACGCAGATGTCAGGCTGAACGACCGTATGTAGCTGATCTGGCTTACGCTCATTACGTACAGGCAAACGAACATCAAAAGGAGCATCATATACCTTGCAGGATTTGTCTTCAAAATACTTCAGTAAGGCAAATTCCAAATTCACTGAAGCATCCTGATGTTTACGCTTTGGCGCAGGAGACATTCGGTAAATTTTCCCCTTGATCAATTCAACTCTTTCGTCGAACTGCCATTTCAGGTAGTCGGCATACGTGTACGTACCGTTGGGATCGAGTTGTGAGATATCGGTAATCATGAACTGTGTCGGGCGATTTCGTTACGCAAGTTCCTAAAATAGTCTGATGACCGCAACAACCGGCTGCCATACCACGAAAACAACTCACCATCCACAACCACTACGTATGCTGATGGGCAGATTACCTGTACTTCAGCAACGTGTTTTTCCGCAAATGGATAGGGTTCCGATGACAGGAAAATCAAGTCGGGTTGAGCCACTTTCAGGTCGTTGGCTGTGATTTCGGGATAGCGCGTTCGATCGGCAAAAACACTCTGAAAACCAGCAACTTCCAGCATGGCATGGATGAAAGTAGCGTTAGCGGCTACCATATACGGCTTACGCCAGATGAAATAAGCGACTGAGGGGCGAGGGACAGGGGGTAAGGAGAATAGGGTTAATTCAATAGCACGGGTTAGTTGCTTGGCCTCGGCGCTTTTGCCTACTAATGCACCTACCTCCCGAATCATGGCCAGCGCATCGGGAAGGCTTGCCACATCGGTGACATGAACAACGTATTGACTCTGAAGCTCCTCGATTTCTTCACGCGTATTTTCTTCTTTATTCGCAATAATCAGATCGGGACATAGTGATTTTATCTTGTTGAGATCCAGGGTTTTAGTCCCTCCTACGATTGCTTTATTCCTAACTTTAGTGACCGGATAAATGCAGAATTTTGTGATGCCCACAATTGCCTCATCCAGACCTAGATCAAACAATAATTCAGTCTGCGATGGAACGAGTGAAATAATGCGTTTGGGGGGCATAGGGCAGACATTCAGTGGCATAAAAAGCCGATTTAGCACCGATTTAACTGCTTTTAACAAGATTTTGGCGGTGAGTCGAGAATTTTGTGCAACGTTTACTCTATCAATTGCTCATTCTACCATGAAAAAATACCTATTCTCTGCACTCGTGGCTAGCTTATTGTCCACGACGCTGTATGGCCAGACAACGACCTCGGCATCTGGTAAAATTACGTATGAAGGCATGCGCCAGATCGATCGGTCGCAAATGCGCATGGTCATTAACGGGCAGGAAGTTCGGCCGGGAAGCCCCGGTGCACCCGATGCACCCGAAGGCGCGCCGGAAGTAGTATCATTTACGCAGAAACTCGTTTTCTCCGGCACAATGGCCAAGGAAGAACGCGACCGTCCCCAGGGGGGCATGATGTTCCGGCGACAAATGGATGGTAATGCTTCAGCGGGCGGAGATGGGCAGCGGCCACAACGTACCGGCCCACGCATGAGCCCCCCTTTTGAACAGGAAACCTTTCTGGACTTGGCCAATCGAAAGCGAATCGACCTGCTAACTATAAAGAAGGATTCATTGACGAAAGAGATGTATCGCTCTGAAAAACCCATGCCAGCCGCGACGGATTGGGTAGCGAGTGATAAAACCAAGAAAATTGCGGGCTACATGTGCCACAAAGCCACCGCTACCCACCGGAAGATGCCTTATACAATCTGGTACACCACCGATCTGCCGTTTACCTACTCGCCCGTTGCTGATTTGACACCTCCTCAGGGCGTGGTCTTGCTGATTGAATCGGACAATGAATCCTACAAGGCAACCGGTGTTTCGATGGAAGCGGTTGCCGCTAGCGCCGTTCAGCCGCCAGCGGATGCCAAAACTGTTACGTCGGAAGAAATGGATCAATTACGCCGAAAGGGTATGGCCGATTTCAGGCAGAAAATGATGCAGAATGGCGGCTTTCAGGGTCGGAACTGAATAAAAATGATTACTGGCTGAAAATGCACAAGGTATAATGAAAAATGGACCTTTTGGCCCCGACTGCATAATGAAAAGACGAACTGCAAAAAGATGGTTGCTGGGGAGCGTATTATGCATTTTACATTTTACACTATTCATTACCAACGGGTTCGCGCAAACGATCCGGGGCGCCGTTGTCGATTCTGTGAGCCGGAAACCGCTCATGGAAGCATCGGTATCGCTGCTTTCGGGCAAAGATTCGTCGCTTGTTTCGTTCGGCATAACGGATGGTGATGGGAAATTTGAATTCCTGAAAGTCGTAGAAGGACAATATCGGCTGCTGGTAACGTATGTGGGCTACCGTGGCCGTTCCAAGCGGATCTCTGTCACGAAAAGCGACCCTGTTACTGATGCCGGAACCATCGATATCGTGGCGCAATCGCAAACCCTCACGGAAGTATCGGTACAGGGCGAACGCGCCCCCATTGCCGTAAAGGGCGATACGCTGGAATTCAATGCCGGATCGTTTAAAACCCGACCTAACGCTCAGGTCGAGGATTTGCTCAAGAAACTGCCGGGTGTTGAAGTCGACCGCGATGGAAATGTGAAAGCACAGGGACAAGCTATTACAAAAATACTGGTCGATGGGAAGCCCTTCTTTGGCAATGACCCAAAAATGGCTACCCGAAATCTCCCCGCCGATATCATCGACAAAGTACAACTCTTCGACCAATCTTCAGAGCAATCGGCTTTTTCGGGCGTGGATGACGGTGATCGGGAGAAAACGATCAACATCACGACCAAAAAAGACAAACGCAAAGGGTCATTTGGTCAGCAGACCATTGGCGCTGGGCCAAAGCCCGGCGATGACGCCCGCTATTCGGGCCGGGTGAGCCTGAACCAGTTCAATAATGGCCGTCAGATTTCAGTGCTGGGCATGGCCAATAATGTCAACCAACAGGGCTTCACCGCGAGTGATTTAGGTCTTGGCAATAACTTCGGTGGTGCTGGACAAGGCCAGGGTGGTGGAGGGGGCAGCAACGTAGTGCGGGGTGGCGCCGGTGGCGGAAGTGGTAATGGCGCGGGTCAGGTGGGTAGCAATGCTATTACGCAGTCGTGGGCCGCCGGGATCAACTACCGGGATGGCTGGGGTAAAAAAGTTGACGTTGTCAGCAGTTACAACGCCAGCAATACCAACACGCTCACCAACCAGCAAAGCCATCGGGAAAACGTCATTCCCAGTGGTACGTCGGGCACAACAACCCGGCCTGATGCCGGATTTGTACGCGATCAGACGAACGGTTCCGACAATACCAACACCAACCAGCGGGTTAACCTCCGGCTCGATTACCGGATTGATTCATTGACAACGATTCGGGTTATTCCGAGCCTGTCGTGGATAAATTCAAATTACAACAATCAAAGTGAAGCGAGAACTGTCACCAACGAAGGCGTTATGGCCAACTCGAGTGTGACCAATTATACCTCGGCGGGCAACGGTTTTACAGGAAATAATTCGCTGCTGCTGTTCCGTAAATTTCGCAAGAAAGGCCGGAGCTTTTCGGTGAACTGGACGATTGGGGCCAACAACCAGAATAACGAAGGGATCAATAAATCGATAAACCAATTTAATGGATCATCCACGAGTCTGACGTCCGGCATCATCACGAAAGACACGCTAACGGGCATCACCACGCAGACCGTCAATCAGCGCAACAATCAGCAGACGCGTTCGATGACCAACACGATCAACGTAAGTTATACCGAGCCGCTTTCGCTACGTCAAACGCTTGAATTCCATTACAATCTGTCCGACAACCACAATACGTCGAACCGGGCGGTGAATGATTTCAATGGCCTGACAAATCAGTACGATCAGTTGAATCCTCAGCTAAGTAACAACTTCATAAACGATTACATAACGAATCGGGGTGGACTGACATGGCAGACTAAACGGCTGAAATACACTTACGCGCTGGGGCTGGATGCGCAGCAGGCAAGTTTGAATTCGGACAACCTGAGCCTGGAAACTAATTTGAAAACTAACCTAAATCGGTCGTTTTCGAATCTATTACCCAATGCCTTGTTTACTTATAATTTCGGGAAGAGCCGAACATTGCGGGTGAATTATCGTACTCGGATCAACGCGCCATCGGTCAATCAGTTGCAACCCGTAGCGAACAATACAAACCCACTGAATATCCAGCGGGGTAATGCTGATTTGCAACCCGAATACGCGCACACCATCTCGCTGAATTATAATCGATTCGATGCGGCAACGTTCCGCAATACGTTCGTCTTTTTGAACGCGAGTCGGACGAACAATAAAATCGTCAATTCAACGGAGTTCACGTCAACGGGCGCGCAGACAACCACACCTGTGAATACCAATGGCTATTACACCATCAATGGGTCGCTGGTGCTGGGACGACCGCTTAAATTGGGTGCGCAGAAAACAAATCTCAATTTGTCGACCAACCTGACGCACAATCAGGGAACGAGCTTCATAAATAGACAATCGAACCGGGCTACCAACTGGCTGATTGGCCAGGGCGCTACGATAAGCTCAAATTTTACGGAGAAACTGGACCTGAATCTGTCGGGAAATATCAACTGGCAATCGGCTAAGTATTCACTGCAACCGCAGCAGAATACGACTTTCCTGAACCAGACGGTTACGCTCGATGTCTACTACCAATTGCCGCTCCGGTTTACCTTCTCGACCAATGTGTACTACAATCATTACGGCGGTAGCTCGGCCAGCTTCAACCAGTCGTATACACTTTGGAATGCTACGTTGGCCCGGCAGTTGTTCAAGCAAAATCAGGGGGAATTGCGGTTCCAGGCGTTCGATTTGCTGAACCAGAACCAGAGCATCGTGCGGAATGTAACGGATACGTACACGGAGGAAGTTCGGAGCCGCGTGCTGAACCGCTATTTTATGATCAGCTTCGTGTATAACCTGCGTAAGTTTAATGCAGGCGTTACGCCACCGAGAGACCCATTCAGTCAGCCACCGAGAGGGCAGGGGGGACAACGCGGTCAGGGAGGAGGTTTCCGCCGAAACGAATAAACAAAAGTAGGTTGATAGAAAAGGCCAGTCGCTACGTAGCGACTGGCCTTTTTGTTGCCTGGCGTAGGCATTTGCTGGTGCCTATTGAATTCACCTAGTTCAAACTGATGTTTTTTGCGTTTCTATAGATATTATTGATGATTTTTGCAATCCGAATCACTATGTCTATATCGTTTTAGTGATTTAGTCGGGTTATAGACATACCAAATCACCTGCATTCGCTTAGCCAATGAATATTCAGCAGTTAGAATACATTACCGCCGTCGATAATTTCCGTCATTTTGTTCAGGCCGCCGACCACTGTAACGTTACCCAGCCTACCCTGTCTATGATGATCAAAAAACTGGAAGAGGAACTGGGTGTAAAGATTTTTGACCGCACCAAGCAACCCATTATCCCGACACCCATTGGGCGGCAACTTATTGATCAGGGCAAAGTGATACTTCGCGAAGCAGGTCGGCTAAATGAACTGGCCCGACATTATAACGGGGATTTATCGGGGGAACTGAAAATCGGTGTGATTCCTACCATCGCTCCCTATTTATTGCCGCATTTTGTACAGGCGTTTATTCAGCAGTATCCTGAAATCCGTCTGCACATTTCGGAAATGATCACCGAACGAATCGTTAATGAATTAAAGACGGGTAACCTGGATGTGGGCATTGTAGCTTCGCTGTCAGACGATCCGGCGTTACAGGAAATCCCACTCTATAAAGAGCGGTTTTACGCGTATGTTTCGGAAAAAACAATGCTGTACAACAAGCAATATATTTTGCCCAGCGATATAGAGCCCAACGAGCTTTGGCTGCTGGAGGAAGGTCACTGTTTCCGTACTCAAATCCAGAAACTTTGCGAATTGAGCCGAAACAGCACATTTGGCAGCAGTTTCAATTATAAGTCAGGAAGCATCGAAACCCTGATGCGAATGGTTGACCGGAACGGCGGCATCACCATTTTGCCCGAACTGGCGGTGGCTGAACTCCCGGAGGATCGCCAAAAATACATACGGAACTTCCAATTTCCGGAACCCACTCGGGAAGTATGCCTGGCCGTGAACCGTGAGCAGGTCAAGACCCGACTGATAGATGTATTGAAAACCTGCATTTTGGAATACGTTCCAGAGCAACAAAGTTTCAATCGCTGAAACAGTTTAGTACTTCGTCAGCGTTCGGAATTATACCAACGGATCGCTATTTAAGCTATTTTCTGAGCTGAAATTGGGGTTTGTTACTACGTATTTCCTCATCATTCAGATAAATCCTGAATTCACATAGGTTGACGGGTAATAGATTCTGTATTAAGGGCTGGTACTATTTTTCTGCTGATTGTGTAGCAAACTTCTGATTGACTCATCTAAGCTGGGAAACTTAAACCAGGCCTGTTTAAAATAGACCGTTCCATCTGGTTCAATCAAATAAGCCATGTTGGGCGCTTGCCCAAAAGCTAACCAGAAATCATTTGCTGGATTGTCTATCAATACAGGAGCGAGGAGCGCATTTTTCTGTTGCCATCTCTTCGCGAGTAACTTTCGCTCACCATACGTCTTGGCTTGTTTCGCTTCAATGTGATCTCTAACATTTGCCGGAGCAATCTCTATTCGATTGTTTTTTGAATAAGGACTGATCGTATCGGACGGATGGGCATCAATCGTATAAACAAGATAGATATTTATTTTGTCTCTGTATCTCGCGGTTAAGGCATTGATATCCGGTATGTTAAGACGGCTTATGTCGCAGGTATAACTACCCGAAACCAGCAGGAGCGGTTTGTTATTTTCCAGAATTCCTGAAAGTGAAAATTTTGCGCCATCGGTTGACAGAAAAGTGATGTCTTTTATTTTATCTCCTTTCTGATAACCGAGTTTCGCAAAATCTTTGTAGTTATTTTTTATTCCCTCTGATAAAGGCAGGTCGATTTTAGTTACGTCTTTGGGGAGTTCTTGATGACTATTATGCGCCGTATAGCTTGTATGACAAGAACTTAACGTAGCTATTGACAGCAACCCGAAAAGGTAGCTCAATTGCTTCATGTATATAACGTCAGGTAATAATTTAGAAAAGAAAAGTTTTCACTTCAATTGATTAATAGACACCAGAAAAAAGCTAACTAACTTTATTGGTGCCCAGCGTGAAATTATAGAGAATAATCTAGTGGAGAGATTAAAAACTCTTTAAAAAAACAGCTGTGTAATTAATTGATTTATAGTGCTTAAGTCGATGAATGAATTGGCTAATAAGCGTATATACTCACCACTATACAAAGCGAAAAAATAAATGGATAAATAAGTATTTATGCTACCAATTTTAAAATAAGCTGATAAGTAGTTTTCCTTTATGAAAGCTATTTGTGTCTGTGTGAAGCTACTATTTTTTACTCTGAAACAGGTAATAATCTGGTTGACGAATCTCTATATACGTATGAGTTATTTAGTGTAGATTACGATAGTTTAGTAAGGCGAATTACTTATATCAATAGTGAGCTGGTCAGCAAAAATAATTTTTGCTGACCAGCTCACTAATTCACTTTATATAGCGAAAATCTTCATTACCCTTCAAGGCCAGCAATGTTTCGTACATAAGCTTGATAACGTTCTGTACGTCGTCCATGTGCACGGTTTCGACAGTCGTGTGCATATACTTGAGTGGCAGCGAAATCAGGGCTGAGGCAATGCCTTCCGTAGCGTAAGCGAAAGCATCTGTGTCCGTACCCGTTGAGCGACTGACGGCCTGCCGCTGAAACGCAATGTTCTGTTGCTCAGCTACGTCAATCAGGAAATCCAGTACGTTGTTTTGTACTGCCGGGCCATAGCACAGCACGGGGCCGTCGCCACATTTGAGATCGCCCTGTTCTTTTTTGTCGTATTTTGGGGATTGTGTATCGTGCGTTACGTCGGTACAGATCGCCAAGTCAGGTTTCAGGCGACGGGCAATCATTTCGGCACCGCGCAGGCCAATCTCCTCCTGAACCGCATTGACGACATACAGCGTAAAGGGCAGCGCTACGTTGTTTTCTTTCAAAAGCCGGGCCACTTCGGCGATCATGAATCCACCCACACGGTTGTCTAGCGCCCGACCCACGTAGTAACGCTGATTCAATTCCATCAGGCCATCAACGAACGTGCAGACGGTGCCAACGTGAATGCCCATATCCAGGACTTCCTGTTTGGTAGCCGCCCCTACGTCGATGAACAGATCGGTTACTTTAGGCGCCGTGTCTTTGGCAAGGTCGCGCACGTGGATAGCGGGCCAGCCAAAGACACCTTCCACGACGCCTTTTTTTGTGTGCAGATTGACGCGCATCGACGGGGCGATGAGTGCATCGGAGCCACCGTTCCGCCGAACGTAGAGATAGCCATCGTCGGAAATGTAATTGACAAACCACGAAATTTCATCGGAGTGGGCTTCGATGACGACTTTATAGTCTTTGCCCGGCCCGATCACGCCAACGGCGGTACCATACGTATCAACGATGTACTCGTCGGTATAGGGTTTAATGTAATCCAGCCAAATCTGCTGCCCCGACGATTCAAAGCCGGTAGGGGAGGCATTATTAAGGTATTTGTACAGGAAGCTTTTACTGTGTTCGTTCATTTTAGGTAGCTAATTGTCATTGGAACGCGGATGCCACAACCAGCTTGATCATGTCAGCCACGTTCCAAGTAGGAAAGTAAATGTAAAAAATCAAAACCCAATCCGCTCACGGGTTTGCTCGACGCCCATCGAACGTAGCAGTTCCATCGCAATGCGCTCATCGTATTGGCGCTTCCAGTAGTCGGCCTCCAGCCGCAGTTTATCTAATTCGATCTGCTGCTTTTCAACCAGTAGCCGGAGGGTTTCAAGCTCATGACTAACTAATTCGTTTGTTTTTGGCTCAACAACCTGTGCCGGAATGGCTTCGTCGCTAAGCAGGGTTAAGGGCGATATCCCCAGTACGTTGGCAATCTGGGTCAACCGAGAGAGGGTCAGATCCGTTTTGCCGCGTTCTATATCGCCGTAGGCCGTGGTGGACAAATTGAGCAGATCGGCCATATTTTCCTGCGATAAACCACGCTGGAGCCGTTCAAGACGTATTTTTTCTTCGATGGATGTCTTCATATCAAGTAACGACGATAAATTCTAAACCAAAACCGATACTAATTTTCGGAATGATAACGCAATTTTGTGACGAAACAATTCTCGAACTTACACCAACCGTTATTGGTTTTCAAATCAAAGGAGTAAACCCAATTATGAATAACGAAAAAGAATTCCGCAAATATGCCGTGCACCACATGGGGCTTAACGGTCTGACCGTGGACGGTTACGTAAACCACACTGTTGAGAACATGACCCGTTCGGTCATTGAAGAACGTCCTATGAACTTCCGGGAGGTAGATGTATTCTCCCGGTTAATGGCCGATCGGATTATCTTCATGGGATTGCCCGTCGACGATAATATTGCCAATATCATTATTGCCCAGATGCTGTTCCTGGAATCGGCTGATCCGAAAAAGGACATCGTTATGTACCTGAATAGCCCTGGTGGATCGGTGTATGCCGGTCTGGGTATCTATGACACCATGCAGCACATCCGGCCCGACGTAGCGACGGTCTGCACGAGCCTGGCTGCTTCGATGGGTGCTGTATTACTGGCTGGCGGTGCCGCCGGAAAGCGTTCGGCGCTTCCGCATGCCCGCATTATGATTCACCAGCCATCGGGTGGTGCACAGGGACAATCGGTCGATATTGAAATTACAGCCCGTGAAATCGTTAAACTTCGCGAAGAATTATACGAAATTCTGGCCTTCCATTCCGGCAAAGACGTTAAGCAAATTGAGAAAGATTCGGATCGTGACAAATGGATGCGCGCCGAAGAAGCAAAAGAGTATGGTTTGATCGACGACGTACTACGTCGGGAAAAATAAGCCACTGTCTGCCGCTTAGTTAGTAAAGCGCGAGAATTACGACCTGTAATTCTCGCGCTTTTTGTTTGAGGACTAGCGTTAGAATTTATGCAAATCCGTATACAAACACTTGGCTATTTACTTACCAATGGATAACTTTGTTGAGAGCCAAGAACGCATACTCGTTTGAGGAGGTTATTTTTGCTGAAATTGGTTTGACAGCATTTATACCAAACTGTTTTACAAATTAAGTAGGCGTAGTCCCGCTTATGATCCACTAACCCCCAGCCCATTTACCCTGCAAACGTTCATGCCACAAATTAGTTGCTCGTTCTGTGGACGGCGCAAAAATGAAGTAACGCTGCTGCTGTCAGGTATCGACGCACATATCTGCAACTACTGCATTGAGCAGGGGCATCAGGTGGTGATGGAAGAAACACGCCCCCGGCAGAGTGAACCAACGGAGGTGAAGATTAACCTCATCAAACCCGTTGATATGAAGCGACACCTCGACCAGTATGTTATTGGTCAGGATGAGGCCAAAAAATCAATTACGGTGGCCGTCTACAACCACTATAAACGGTTGATGCAGCCCAAAACCGACGATGATGTTACGATAGAAAAATCGAATATTATCATGGTTGGTGAAACCGGCACCGGCAAAACCTACCTGGCCCGATCCATTGCCAAGATACTGGAAGTGCCCTTCTGCATTGCCGATGCAACCGTCATTACGGAGGCTGGCTACGTTGGCGAAGACGTTGAAACCATTCTAACGCGCCTGTTGCAGGCCGCCGATTACAATGTCGAAGCAGCTGAAAGGGGCATCGTCTATATTGACGAGATTGATAAAATTGCCCGCAAATCCGATAATCCCAGCATCACCCGCGACGTAAGTGGCGAGGGCGTTCAGCAGGCATTGCTGAAATTGCTCGAAGGGTCGATCGTGAACGTACCACCCCAGGGTGGACGCAAGCACCCCGACCAACGGCTGATTGCGCTGAATACCGAAAATATTCTGTTCATCTGTGGCGGAGCATTTGATGGCATTGAGCGACATATTTCCAAGCGAATCAACACACGGCCCATTGGGTTCTCGGGCGACCGTCGACTGAATGATATGCTCGAAAAAGGCCATCTGATGCGGTATATTTCGGCACTTGATCTAAAATCATTCGGCCTGATCCCTGAATTGATCGGTCGACTGCCCGTTTTGACGCACCTTGAACCACTCGACCGTTCAGCGTTGATGCAGATTTTGACGGAGCCTAAAAACGCCATCACGAAGCAGTACGATAAGCTCTTCCAAATGGAAGACATCAAACTCCGCTGGGACCCCAGCGCCCTGAACTATATTGTCGATCAGGCATTGCAGTATGGTCTTGGCGCAAGGGGATTGCGTTCCATCTGCGAATCTATTATTACTGATGCTATGTTTGAGATGCCCTCACAAACGGGCGTAAAAGAACTTACAGTTAGTCTGGAATATGCCCGCGAGAAATTTGGCAAATCCAGTACCCATCAAATACGCTCGGTCGCTTAGTGAACGTATCCTAAAAAGACAAACCCCGATTTCTTGACGGAAATCGGGGTTTGTCTTTTTAGGATTATTTTTTGATACATGTCAACAAATGAAACGTTCCGTAGTTACCTAGATGATAATTCATTTATTACACTCAATTAAATAACCATTCTTGTTATGAGGAACATTACCCATCATCTCCTGGGAAGTGCGTTAATGATTACGCTGTTTGCTGCCTGCAGCCGTCCGGTAGCTTATTTCCAGCCCAGCGCCCGCGAACATTTCGCCACTGCACAACCAACGCCTGCACCCGTAGCCACGGCCGAAACACCCGCCCCTGTAGCTGCGGAAGTGTTAGCTCCTGCGGCCACAGTTGCCCCCGTAGAACAGACCGCCAAAGCTACTCAAGCGCTGGATCAAATGGATGCACTGGTGCGCAACGACAGCAAACTGGCCGACAACAAAACGGTTCAGAAACGACTGAATCGGGTGCGGACGTTACTGGCAAGTGCTTCGGCCAAAGCCAGCTTGAGCCCCACGGAAGTGAGCGCGCCCAGGAAAATGAATCTGGTTGAGCGGATGATGCTCAAGAAGGTGAATAAGAAAATCAACAAGCAACTTGCCCCCGCTAATCCTGAAAAAACGATGGCTAACAGCGGAACATTGGCTGCTGGTGCCGTATTGGTTATTATCGGGTTGCTACTGCTGATCCTGACGAGTGGCACGGCGGCAACGGTTGGCCTTGTCGCGGTTCTGGTAGGTGCGGTCATCCTCCTGATCGGATTATTATAACGTAGTAATACAAATAAAATCCCTGTTTAGCCGGATAATTCTTCTGGTTAGGCAGGGATTTTTCATACTATCCAATTCGATTGATCTGTTTTTTTAGCTTTTGTCTCAACAAACCGACAACGCTGGAGTTGTTGTGAGTGAATCTCAATCGTTTACCTAAAAAAAACTCTCTCGTATGAACACATTTTCCCGTTATTTTTTTGCCACTATTCTAGGCACCACAATTCTTTCTTCATGCAGCCGTCCGGTGGCTTATTTCCAACCCAGCGCCCGCGAACATTTCGCCACTACGTCCACAAAAGCAGCGCCAGCTAAGATTGTCGCAACGCCTTCCCCTGCAATTGTTGAAACCACGACTCCCGTTGCAATAGCTACTCCAACCGAACAGGTTGCCAAGGCGAATGTGGCGCTGGATCAAATGGATGCGCTGGTGCACAACGACAGCAGACTGGCCGACAACAAAACAGTTCAGAAACGGCTGAATCGCGTGCGGACGTTACTGGCAAGTGCTTCTGCTAAGGCGAGCCTGACGCCTACAGAGGTGAGCGCACCCAGGAAAATGAATCTGCTGGAGCGAATGATGCTCAAAAAGGTAAATAAGAAAATCAACAAGCAACTTGCCCCCGCTAATCCTGAACGCGCAATGGCAATCCAGCCGCTTCTGGTACTGGGTGCCATCTTGGTTATTGTCGGCTTATTACTGCTTATTTTTGGCAGCGGCACAGCGACAACAATTGGGCTCATTGGTCTTTTGGGCGGTGCGGTTCTCCTTTTACTCGGCCTGTTATAGATTAAGTTTTTGATGCCTGATAAATTCCTTGTCTGACGAACTACTTACTCGGCTGGATGGGATTTTGTATAGATTTCGACTCTTTTGATCTATTTTTCATTTTTATCATAACAAACCTATCAAGTTGTAGTTGTTGTGGATGAGTCTCAATTGTTCAATTTTAATTATATCGTATACTATGAGAACGCTTTCCAAGCACCTTTTTGTCGCTCTTCTGGGCACAGCTCTTATTTCGTCGTGCAGCCGTCCGGTAGCCTACTTCCAGCCAACGGCTCGTGAACAGTTTAAAACAGCGCAGCCCGAAGCCGTTGCCACCACAACACCGATTGAGACCAGTCAACCAGCAACAGTAGAAACGCCTGCGCCAGTGGCTGCACCAGCTGAGCAACTTGCGCAGACAAAGCAGGCCATGAGTCAGGTAGAAGCGTATGTTCGGAATGATAGCAAATTGTCATCGAACAAAAAGCTGACTAAACGCATGGCGCGTCTGAATGACCTGTTGACGAACACCAGCAATAAAGCGACGGTAACGACGAATGTTGCTTCCGCGAAAAAATCGACGCTGATGGAGCGGATGATGCTCAAAAAGATCGACAAGAAAATAAAAAATCACGTAGCACCCGACCAAACGAAAGTGATGGATAGCAATATCCGCCTGGGTATTATCATCGGAATTATCGGTTTGCTCTTGTTATTACTAGCTAACGGTGGCGTTCTGGCCGTAATTGGTGCTATCGGTCTTATCGTAGGTTTGGTACTGATTTTGCTAGGCGTCATTAACGCATAAATAGTCACCCATACTTTTTTGGAATGAGTCAGTTACCCGTTCTTTGTCTCATCCATGGCCACGGCGTAGATGCTTCCATTTGGGATGGCATCTACGCCGATTTGGTTTCGGATGCTCAGGTACTAAAACCTAATTTTGCCCGCCTAACGAATCATAAGACAATTGAAGCCTATGCTGAAGATTTGTATGCTCGATTGCAAACTGCACAGATTTCAAACGTCGTATTGGTTGGTCATTCGATGGGCGGTTATATAGCGCTGGCCTTCGCCGAGCAACATCCTGAGATGGTTCAGGGATTGATGCTGTTCCATTCTACGGCGACCGCTGATGATGAAAAGCGTAAAGAGGTACGTCGGCAAACCATTGACGAGTTGAAGACGCAGGGAACGGCGCCATTTATTCAAAAGCAATTGCCGAAAATGGTGGCTACTACGTATCCTCCCGAAAAAACGCAGGTATTGATCGACCGTTTTCTGGACTTGCCTGCCGATGCCCTTATTGCGGGTGTGGAAGCAATAGCTGGTCGGCCAGATCGAACGCATGTGCTACGTACGGCTACGTTTCCAACCGTATTGGTGTTGGGGCGCGAAGATCAACTGATGCCTTTCGATAAAACGGCGCAGCTGGCTGACTTGTCCGACAACATTACGGTGCTTCCCATTGAGAACGCCGGGCACCTGAGTATGGTTGAACAACCCGAAGCCGCCATGCAGGCCATTCGAACTTTTATGGCTCAGTACTGATTTCATTGCCAGTTATTTAAAAGAGGGAAGCCGTATACGCTTCCTTTTTACGTTTTAAGCCCATTTTCAACTGATTATCCGTAAACTTGCACCTTGTTTTAAAAATAGGCCGGATGAGCCGAACTTGTCCGACCGAATTATCCTGTTACGACAATGGCTGAGCTTTTTAACGTTTATCCGCTATACGACATTGAACCCGTTCGCGCGCAGGGGAGCTACCTGTGGGACGTCAATGGCACCCGCTATCTCGATCTCTACGGTGGTCATGCCGTGATTTCAGTTGGGCACACGCATCCACGATACGTACAGGCCCTCACTGACCAGTTGCATAAGATTTCCTTCTACTCCAATTCGGTTAAGATTCCATTGCAGCAGGAGTTGGCGGATAAATTGGGCGCTCTTTCCGACCACCCTGATTACGCATTATTTCTGTGCAACTCTGGAGCCGAAGCCAATGAAAATGCGCTGAAACTGGCGTCGTTCCATAATGGCCGGACGAAGGTTGTCGCGTTCAAAAAGAGCTTCCACGGCCGTACGGCCGGCGCCGTTGCTGCTACCGATAATCCATCTATCGTTGCCCCAATCAATTATAATCAGCACGTTACGTTTCTTCCTTATAACGATTCGGAAGCGGCCCGAGCTGGCATCACTTCAGAAACCTGTGCTGTAATCATCGAAGGCATTCAGGGCGTGGGGGGTATTCAGGTAGCTACGGATGAATTTTTGCAGACGCTACGTCAGCGTTGCGACGAAACCGGCACGGTCCTGATTCTGGATGGCGTTCAGTGTGGATACGGTCGGTCGGGAAAATTCTTCTCGCACCAGTTTAGCGGTATCGAAGCCGATATCATTTCCATGGCGAAAGGCATGGGCAATGGCTTTCCCATTGGCGGCATTCTGATTTCTCCCAAGTTCAAAGCCAGCTACGGCTTGCTCGGTACTACGTTCGGCGGCAACCATCTGGCCTGCACGGCGGCCATTGCGGTCCTGGACATCATGCGAGACGAAGGGTTGATGGAAAATGCTACCAACATAGGCAACTACTTAATGAACGGCATCGGGCAGATTGGCGGCTACAAAGAGCTGCGTGGCCGGGGCCTGATGATCGGGATTGAATATGATTTTCCTGTCGATTCGCTCCGTAAAACGCTCCTGTTCGAGCATAAGCAGTTTACGGGTGTAGCGGGGAAAAACACGATTCGATTGCTGCCTTCGCTGGCAATTGGTATCGACGAAGCCGATCAGTTCCTGGAAGCATTGCGAAAAGAAGTTAGTGTCTTATTGTAACTAAAGTGCTACCGGGCTATGCGGGCCATTTATGGTCAGCAAAAAGACTGACGTTTGGTTATCTTTGTTAAAAACAACTTTGCTATGAACTGGCAAGACTATATTCACTCAGATGAAAACGTGTTGATGGGGAAGCCTGCTATCAAAGGCACACGATTGTCGGTAGAATTCCTGCTCGAACGGTTGGCTGATGGTTGGACAGAACAGGATTTGCTCGATAATTATCCACGTCTGACCAAAGAAGCTTTGAAAGCGGTTTTTGCTTACATCCATGCTACGATGAAAGATAATCTTGTTTTCTTCCCCGCTAGTAATTTTCGACAAGCATCATGAAGTTTCTCGCTGATGAAAACTTCCCTATTACCGCTTACCGAATTTTGCTCGAATCAGGTATGACATCAAACATATAGCCTATGAAATGCCTAGCGTGGCAGACACAGACGTAACGGATTATGCTATCAACGAGGATCGGATTATCCTTACGTTTGATGGTGATTATGGTACGTTAATATTTAAGTTTGGATACCGTCCACCAGGTGTAGTCTATTTTCGTTTGCAAAATATTACGGCTGACGAACCTGCCTACATCTTGATGAATCTGTTAAAGGGAGCGTACCAATTTGAGCATATGCATACAGTTGTTGAAAACGATAAAATACGACAACGCAGAATTCAGTAACCATTCCATGATCTCTAGCGCCCTTTGCGTTTAAATTATAATGACCAATTTTCTCTCCCTTGCCGACGTCACAAATCTCGACGCGTTAATTCAGTCCGGCCTTGATGCCAAAGCCAACCCCTTTGCTGATCAGCACCTTGGTAAAAACAAAACCATTGGCCTGATCTTCTTTAATTCCAGCCTGCGGACGCGCTTGAGCACTCAAAAAGCCGCCCAGAACCTTGGCATGAACGTAATAACACTGAACGTTGGTGTCGGGCAGGATAGTTGGGGGCTGGAAATGGAAGAAGGCGTTATCATGAACGGCGACAAAGCGGAACACATCCGGGAAGCAGCCGCTGTTATTGGCCGCTATTGTGATATAATCGCGATTCGGGCGTTTGCCGAACTCAAGGACCGGAACAAAGATTATCGGGAGCAGGTCATGCACCAGTTTGCCAGGTACGCTGGGGTACCCATCGTTAATCTGGAATCGGCGACGCGGCATCCGCTGCAATCGCTCGCCGACTGTATCACGATTCAGGAAGCCCAGTTAAAATCACCATTGATGCCGGCTCGCCCAAAGGTGGTTCTAACCTGGCTGCCCCATTTCAAACCACTGCCCCAGGCCGTCGCCAATTCGTTCTGTGAATGGATGAATGTCCGTGCGAAGGCAGGTCATGTTGAGTTTGTAGTGACCCATCCGGAAGGCTACGAACTCGCCCCCGAATTTGTGGGCAATGCCCGTGTGATCTATAATCAGGATGAAGCCTTTGCCGGTGCCGATTTTATTTACGGCAAAAACTGGTCGTCCTATACGCACTACGGTCAGGTACTGACGCAAGACCCATCGTGGGCTGTAACCATGGATGATCTACGCTTGACCAATAACGGTAAGTTTATGCACTGCCTGCCTGTTCGCCGTAATTTAAAAGTGGCTGATGAAGTATTGGATAGTCCGCAGTCGCTCGTAATTGAACAGGCCGCTAACCGGGAATGGTCGGCTCAGGCGGTATTGAAGGAAATCTTAAAAACAATGTAAAGTACAGCGAGACGGAGGTTAGCACGGAACGCCCAGAGATGAATTTTTTCCCTGTATACTCCGTGCTTATCTCTGTCGTCTGTGTTTAAAAAATAATGGATAACCTGACTGTTATAAAAATTGGCGGCAATGTCATCGATAATCCGGAGGCACTGAACCGTTTTTTAAAAGCCTTTGCCAGCTTGGTTGGTCCTAAACTGCTGGTGCATGGTGGCGGCAAAATAGCGACGCAGGTGGCGGAGAAATTAGGTATTGAAACCAAAATGGTTGACGGCCGACGTATTACGGATCAGCCCATGCTCGATGTGGTGACAATGGTATATGGTGGCTTGGTCAATAAGCAGATCGTAGCTAAGCTTCAGGCGCTGGATATTGATGCTATTGGGCTTACTGGAGCCGATGGTGGTACTGTTCTGGCGAAAAAGCGCCCTGTCAAAGATATTGATTATGGTATGGTTGGTGATATTGAGGAAGTAGACTCTGGCCAGATTCAGTTCTTTCTGCGGCAGAGTTTAACACCCGTTTTTGCGCCCATTACGTATACCCGTGGCGGTGATTTGCTGAACACAAATGCCGATACGATGGCTTCGGCGATTGCGGTCGATATGGTTCGGCACAACAACGTAACGCTGATCTATTGCTTTGAAAAAAAGGGCGTTCTGAAAGACCCAACCGACGACAACAGCGTTATCAATGAACTCAACCCGTCCCTCTATGCCGACTACAAAACCGCTGAAACCATCAACAAAGGCATGATTCCCAAACTAGACAATGCATTTAAGGCCCTGGATAATGGCGTCGCGAAGGTGATCATCTGCCACGCTGATGACGTCGCTGAAGCCGTTAAGCAGGGAGCTGGAACAACCTTAAAAAAATAAAGCGACCTTCAGTCGCTCTTGTACAGTATCGTGAAAGTTAAGCGGCTCCCAAGCCGCTCCTCTTATTTTTCAGCCAGCAGGTGAGCAACACGCCGGATGCCCATAAACCGTTGTTGGTAATAGGAAGCGTGAAGGTAATCGTATCGAACGCCCCCGTTCCAGGCTGAATGAATAAATTTGACTTTATCTCCAATAACTTCTGTAATCAAACCAACGTGGCCAATCCGGTTGCCGCCCGACCCGTGACCTTTGAACAGGATCAGGTCGCCGGGTTGCGCTTCGTCTTTGGCAACGGCTTCACCAACGTTTCCCTGGGCAGCGCTGGAGTGAGGGAGGGAGACCCCAAAATGCTTGAAGCAGAATCGGGTGAATCCCGAGCAATCGAAGCCTCGTGTTGTTGTGCCGCCAGAGCGGTATCGAATTGAAAGGTGCTCCTTGGCGAAGCTGATAATGTCCTTAACGACGGGAATGCTTTCGTAAAAACTTGTTTCAGTTACTGAGGCTTCTGATATTTCTTTTACGGTGGGTACGGTTTGTGCTTGAACGATGCCAAACGAGACAGTACAAACTACTGCCAGGAGCATTTTTCTCATAATAGAAGTGGGTCAAATCCAAGTTACGTTCTTAAAAGTATTGAATATTGACCGAACTACCTATTGTTTGAGGAAAAGTTTCTACACTTTTAATGACAATTTTACGTGCCAAAACGGCTAAGTTACTGAGGGTAAGTGAGCTAAAAACTGAAATTTTGCGTTTATTTTTTTGAAATTTAATGCGCTGCTTTCGGATAGGTTAGCTGCTTGTCTAAACTAATCAGCGGTCTCTCACTGCTTTTCCTAAGCACCGAAAGACCGCTGATTGATCTTTATTACAAGTAATCCGTATGAATTAAAACCAGTTCGCGCCGACGATTCGGAAGGGCCAGGGAATGGAAGCTAGGATAAGCAATAAGCCTAAACCGTAGAATATTCCGACCAGGCGCTGCTTGGTGACGGCATCGGAAGCGCGTTTGGAACGAGAGTAACCAATGGTGATGAGCACAATAGCGATCAGCATGCCGGTTGTGTGCTCCACACTGTAGAAGCGGTATAGCTTGTCGCTCATCAGGCTAAAATTGACTTTCGGGCTTATAAATAGTAGAATTAGTCCCAGAATCAACTGCGTGTGCACTGAAATCAGGGTAAACAGGTAGAGTTTACGGTTACCGTCGGTATAACCACTACGTCCCTGCCACTTACTAATGGCAGTTACAACGGCAGCTAGTAATAAAATAAGGGCTATCCAGCGAAGCCCCGAGTGGGCGTGTACTAATCCGGAATACATGAGTCAAGTTCGTTTTTTGATTGACAAAGAAACAACCAAATAGCCAACTTACATTGCCAATCAGGTGTTGAGTCCTTATGATTCTTTACAATACAACGTATAGCGTTGCCAGCGAGATCGCTGATGACTGGCTTCGGTGGATGAAGCGCTTTTTTGTGCCCGCAGCCGTAGCGACCGGATTACCCATTAGCTACCGCATTCTTCGCCTATTGACCGAGCTTGATAATGGTGGCGTGACCTATTCCTTTCAACTGGATTTCAATACACTAGAGGACTACAACACCTATCTGGAAATCCACGCCGATGGCTTGCGTAAACGGATTGAACATCGTTTCGGAAATCAGTTCATCTCCTTCGATACGTTGCTTGAAGAGGTCTGAACTGCAACGGCAGCCCGGCGGGATTTATCTGATTAAATTGATTGACATGATTTTGATTATCCGGGTTATGCAAGCGAAAGCAAAATCATAGTAATCAATAAAATCAAATAAATCCCGGTTCCCCTTTGATTCTAAAAATAGCGCCTTCCAGCGATTCTTCGACCCGAATCTGGCACGCCAGTCGGCTGTCAAAATTGGCGTCGGGTAAAGTGTCCAGCATATCGAGTTCGGCATCCTGAGCAGCGGGCAATGAATCGAGTCCGTCGAGTACCTGTACGTGGCAGGTCGCACAGAGGGCCATGCCTCCGCAGGTCGCCAGGATATCATACTCCGAAGCTTTCAAAACTTCCATCAGGCTCAGGTTAATGCCCTCCGGTATTTCTATCGGCTGCCGCTCGCCGTTTCGGTCTTCAATGGTGAATGCGATCATAGGAAATGTAGTCAGCAGTCGTCAGTTGATAGTCTTTAGTGGCTGACGCGAAGCAGTATAATCGCATCCACCACTGCTGACTATTGACTAACAACTATCGACTTATTTTTAAAAAGTGGGAACCCCGTTAACGGTCGTGTATTTGAAACTCAGTTTCTGGTCGGGGTGAACGTAGTGAAACGCACTTTGGCACATCAGGGCTGCTTCGTGAAAGCCGCAGAGAATCAGCTTCAGCTTGCCCGGATACGTATTGATATCGCCAATGGCGTAAACGCGTTCAACGTTGGTCGAGTAATCCGTTGTGTTGACGCTGATGGCTGATTTGTCGATACTCAGGCCCCAGTCGGCGATGGGGCCGAGTTTTGGCGTCAGGCCGAAGAGCGGAATCAGGTGATCGGCGGGCAGCGTGGTTACCGTTTTATCTTTCGCCGTAATGACGACCTCGTTCAGATGTCCATTCCCGTTGATACTGGTAATCGTCGATTGCAGCACCAGATTCACCCGACCCTGATTCGCGAGGTTGAATACTTTCTCGGCCGAATCGGGAGCGCCCCGGAACGTATCACTCCGATGGACGAGCGTTACTTCTTTTGCTACGTCGGCCAGGAAAATGGTCCAGTCCAGGGCCGAGTCGCCACCCCCGGCCAGCACCACCCGGCGGTCGCGTAGCTGCTCAGGATTTTTGACCATATACGCAACGCCTTTCCCTTCAAAGCGTTCCAGGTTAATGATTTCTGGTTTGCGGGGTTCAAAACAGCCGAGTCCTCCGGCAATAACCACCACCTGGCAGTGAACGGCTGTTCCGTCGTTCGTTGTAACGATATAGGAACCGTCGTCCTGCCGATCCAGTTCTTCCACGCGCTCGCCCAGCGTAAAGCCCGGATTAAAGGAGGTAATCTGCTCCATCAAGTTATCCACCAACGTTTGGGCATTTATAGACGGATAACCGGGAATGTCATAAATCGGCTTCTGTGGATAAATCTCCGAAAGCTGTCCACCAACTTGTGGCAGAGCATCGATCAGATGGCACCGCATTTTCAATAAACCGGCTTCAAAAACGGCGAACAGGCCCACTGGACCCGCGCCAATTATGCAAATATCTGTTGTTATCATGTGGGGGTAGCCATGACACAACTAGCGCATCACAGTACGTCACAAATGTAGGGGCCTGGCTGTGGCCATACTCATCATAAATCGGAATGAGGGATAAGCAAATGGAATAGGTGGGAACTACGAGTTCACCTTCAAGGAGCAACAAACCGTTATTGCCTGTAGTTGTACATCCATCGAAAGCACGCAACGTTATTTGCTTTACCCGTATTTTGGTGGCGACGAAGTAGCGCCCCATGACATTAGGATCGCGATTACGGATAAGTGATCAGGGTGATTATAATCAATTTACCAGATGAACAATAAAATCGCTCTGATTACGGGAGCCAATTCAGGTTTGGGGCTGGCTACGGCCAGGGCACTTGCCAGCCGCTCGTTTGACCTGATACTATTATGCCGCAATCAGCAGAAAGGGCAGGTTGCTCAGGCTGAGGTGCAGCAGGAAAACCCTGCTGTTCGGGTTGATCTGGTGATCGCTGACCTTGGTGATGCTGAGTCGATACGTCAGGTAGCCGATTATATTACGACCCATTATTCAGCGTTAGATGTGCTCATTAATAACGCTGGATATACGCCTTCGACGCTTGACTTTACAAAAGACGGGATCGAAAAGTCGTTCTATGCCAGCCACATTGGTCATTTTCGGCTGACGTACTACCTGACCGATTTATTGAAAAAGACAGCCGACAAAACTGGCGATGTACGTATTATCAGTCTATCCTCGGCTGCGCATGCTTTGGGTAGTAAAGCCCGCTTTTTTCGACGCATTACCGATTTATCCCTGCTTTCGGCGTATGGAGATGATAAACTGGCCAATCTGTTATTCGCTAAAGGAGCCGCCCGGCAATTTGCCGGTACGGGCATTCGGGCGTATGCTGTTCATCCTGGGGTAGTTAAGACTAATTTTGGCGGTGATGCGCCGGGTTTTTTCGGCAAGATGCTGTGGCTGGCAACTCCATTTATGCGTACGCCGGAAGATGGCGCGAAAACCACGGTTTTTCTGGCGTCGGCACCCCTCAAAGCCATTGGAGAGCAAAATGACGGTGGTTATTTTGCCGACAGTCGTCCCAAATCAACCACTAACCGGGACGTTACCGACGCGAACGCTGACTGGCTCTGGCAGAAGAGTTTAACCTACGTGTAATCCAATTAGCTGTACCGGCGTTCAATCCAGTTTGAGTTTCATACCTTCGTGAGTCGCCGTAAACCCCAGCGATTCATAAAACCGAATGGCGTCGGGTCGCCGTTTGTCCGACGTGAGCTGCAGTAAATGACAACCTTTTTCCCGGGCCCGGTTAATAGCATAGGCAAATACTTTGGTGCCAATGCCTTGCCCACGATACGCTGAATTTGTGCGTACAGCCTCCATTTGCGCCCGCAACCCTCCCTGATATGTTAGGTATTGGATGAAGGTTAGCTGAAATGTCGCCACCAGTTCACCGTTCATTTCAACAACGGTTAATTCCTGATTCGGATCTTGCTCAATTCGCGCAAAGGCCGCTACGTAGTTTTCGGGAAGAACCTCGTCAAACTTTTCCCGTGACGCACCAAGCGTATCGTCTGACAGCATCCGGACGATGGCAACGAGGTCGTCTTTAGTGGCAAGTCGGAAAGTAAGTTCCTGGAGCATAGTTTTGGTATCATTTGCCCAGCTAATTTATAGTCAATTCTTTTCCAAACACCCACTCACGTTAGGTGGTTACTCATGCAGGCAGTTCAGCCAGTTTTCTATTCTTCTATGCCGATAAAGGTTCCCGCAGTTTGGTTTGTTGACGACGACGAAGATGATCGTCTTTTTGTTCGGTCGGCATTTGAGGATATCGGTCCTGCAGTAACGGTGTTAACGCTTAATAATGGTGAGCAGCTTTTAGCCGAACTAAAAGATTGCGGTGGCTTGCCGAAGCTGATTTTGCTAGACCTCAATATGCCAGGGCTGAATGGCTTCGATTTACTCCGACAACTACGTAGTACGCCTTCTTTTACGCATATTCCGGTGGTGATTTTCACTACGTCATCCAATGAGCCGGACCGACAAAAAAGCCTGACAGCAGGAGCGAATGGCTTTTTAACCAAGCCCACTACGTATGAAGATTTATCCCGTATGGCCCAATCCCTGAGCCAGCAATGGGTATTAACCGCTACGGCTTAGCCTCCACGTGTGGCGTACATCATAAACAAAATGTAAAGCCAACCAGGAATTGGGCAATCCCTGGTTGGCTTCGTTCATTCACCGCCATAAAAGAAAAATGTCTGTCTATAGCTTCATAACCAGACGACTTAGATCATTTTCCAATCGTGATTTCCTTTTCTTTATAGCCACCGCGTGTTGAGAGCAGCTTGACTTTAGCTTTGATGGGCCCTGGCTGGTTAAGTTTGACGTGGAAAATAGCTTCCTTTTTCTCGCCAACTTTCGTGTAGCCCGCGTAAATGGTTTTGTCGACCAATTCTGGCTGGGTAATCATCACCTTAGCTTCTTTAAACCCTTTCAACAGGGCTTTGTCGATGTCTAACGTAACGCGGTCTTCCTGCACCATCTTAACCCGCTTTGCCTGCTCCAGAGCAACCGGCAATTTCCCCGAGTTGGTCCAGGTGGCTTTCACTTCATATTCGTTATTGGCCAGCGCTTTCACCGCTACGTCGGTTAAGTCAATTTGCGGCAATTCTTTCGCCATCGCCAGATTGAACATCGACTGTTTCGAAATCCAGGTTTCCAATTGCCAGGCTGGACCATTCTGTGAGAAAAATTTGGGATTAAATCCTCCGATCTCTACCGCACCCAACTGTGGATGCGTCATTTTTGCCCACGGTTTAAAGCCGCGTTTGCCGTTCGCTTCGTCGTCCCACATCAGGCCATCATAATCGTCACGATCGCCGTCGCCATCGTAATCTTTCATGGCACCGTTATTCCAGAGTTCATCGCCGTACCAGACTGCCCCGTACTGGAAATAGCCAAAATCAGGACCATGGCCGAACAAAGGCGTTGGCTTGGACGGTTCGCCCGTAAAGCGGTTGATTTTGTTGCGGGTATTGTAGGTTTCATACACATCGCCCGCCCACGGATAGCCCGTAAACGATAGCCCCAGACTGTCCATGTGTTTGTAGATCGCCAGATCGGGCGGGAACATGCTCTCGGCACTGGACGAGGTGGACGGTGGCCGAAGGTGCATCGGTACGCTCGTATCCATCGAGTTCACCACCGTAATATTTGGATGACCCATCAGCCAGATGTAGGTGGCACGGGTTTCGGTTTCGCTGAGCGGATATTCGCTGGCACCACCCTGCGTGTAGCCCCGGCCCGTAAAGTCGCCCCCCTGATCGGGGCGCCAGTTTTCCGGATAGTTACGGTGGTTATCTAAACCGCCGATGCCATCTTCGTTGTATTTGCCATCGCCATCATTATCAATGCCTTCGGTATACACAAAATAATCACCCTGTCCCGGCTGGACCCGTTTCATCAGCCGACCCGATTTGTCTTTCGGGTTCAGTACGTAGTCGGCTTTCTCCAGCTCTTCTTTGGTCGTTGCCTTTTTACGTATCTGGTAAATGATACCATCGCCATCGAGGTCATCTTCCGAATCTTCGTCAAAAAGTCCGTCCCGATCGTCGTCGTGGGGACGTAGCGAACTGCGGTTGCGTTGCGCCGTAAAGAGATACAAGTTGGCGCCATCCGGATTGTTTTCCGGCCGGAGATAAATGGATTTAGTATCCAGCAATTTCGTGATCACGGGGTCTTTTCCGTAATTGTCAAGCAGATGTTTCGTCAGCCAGAAAACCGCTTCACTACTGGTCACTTCGCCACTGTGGCGGCCACCTTCAAAATACGCAGCGGGTTTATCGGTGTGTTTTCCCGTTTTCTTATTCGTCAGCGTCATTTGCAGAATCGGCCGACCTTCGTAACTCTTCTCAACTTCGTATAAATCAATCAGGTTTGGATACTGCTCGGCCCATTTTCGATACCAGCTGTAGATCACATCGGGCATATGATACGTATCGAACGTGAGCGTTGGGCCCGGCTGGTATTGAACATCTTTGAACTGATGTTTTTTGAAATAACTGATGCCATGCCGCTCGCCTTTCACGGTGTAGAATTTACGGGCGGTATCCTGTTCCGGCCACTTCTCTTCGGTGCCGTAATAAGATTTTTGGGCGTAGAGGGTTGATGAACAGAGAAGACAGCATACTAACGTACTGATTTGTTTCATAAACGATTGGTTTCTAAAGAGAATAGAGATGAGCATACTTTAGTCAACGGATTATTTTGCGCTGGCAATTTATTGATGATTTTGTAGATCAGGGAGACGAGCGAAGGATCTATTTGAAAAGTGCTTGTTTTCCAATTAAAATAAATGTTTTGAGCTAGAAGAATCTTTATTTCACCGGGCCGAAATCCGACGCACGACAATGATACTGCGCCTGGTTTCGACCTGGTGACAGAAATGACTGTTACAACAAATTCTCACAACTTGGTTTATATTTACTACGCTATTTCCTTAAATCCAGACATCCATGAAACCTTACCTCTTACTCCTGACCGCCTGCCTGTTTGGCACCAAAAGCTGGGCGCAGGCCGATGTTCAGAAACGCTACCAGACCCGGCTGATCATGGTTGAGGATGGCGGCACCGTTGACCTCGGCCAGGGGACGTTTACGTTCAGTGGGAGCCTGTCGCTGGAGGACAAAAAGCGCATTGTTATTCGGGGGAAGGGCATCGACAAAACCATTCTGAGTTTTAAAGGCCAGACCGACGGCGCCGAAGGTCTGCGCGTGTCCAACGCCGAAGATATTGTCATCGAAAACCTGACGGTTCAGGACACAAAAGGAGACGGTATCAAAACCATGAACGTGAAAGGCATTACGTTCCGAAATGTGAAGGTCGAATGGACGGGGCCACCCAAAGCGGAGAATGGGGGCTATGGCCTTTATCCCGTGCAGTGCGACAACGTAGTGATTGACGGATGCACCGCCATTGGTGCATCCGACGCGGGTATTTACGTAGGGCAGTCACGCGGAATCGTCGTGAAGAAGAGCAAAGCCTACCACAACGTAGCGGGCATCGAGATCGAAAATTCCCGCAATGCCGACGTATTCGACAACGAAGCCTACGAAAATACGGGTGGTATTCTCGTCTTCGATTTGCCCGATCTGGTGCAGAAACAGGGCGGGAACGTGCGGGTATTCAACAACTACGTGCACGACAATAACCTGCCCAATTTTGCACCCGCAGGCAATATTGTCGCCAGTGTATCCGACGGAACCGGGTTGCTGATTCTGGCCGCGAATGGGGTAGAGGTGTTCAACAATCGGTTTATTCGGAATCAGAGCGTCAGTACGGGCATTATCAGTTACCTGCTTACTGAACTGCCTATTAAAGACGAAGCGTATTACCCATTTTCGACGGCGGTTTCCATTCATGATAACGTGTACGAACGGAAACCCGGTCCCGCCAGCTCACGCGGTCGGTACGGTAAAATTTTTGAGTCGATCCTGAAAACGGGTCAGGATGTACCGCACATTCTGTATGATGGCATCGCCGATCCTGCTACGTTCGATAAAGACGGTAAACCATTGGCCGACAAGCGCATCTGCATCCGTAACAATAAAAACCAGAGCATCGTCAACCTCGATGCTGGTCGTGGATTCAAAAACGTTTCCTTCGATGCCGTTCCCTTCAATTGCCAACTGGAGCCACTGAAAACCGTCACGAGCGCTCGTTAAAAGAATGCGTACTTACCTGCCCTGGAGCTTGCTGCTAATCGTGCTATGGCTAACGCTGGTTAGCTGGCGAACGGCGGCTATCCCCGAAAAACTGTCTGATTATGGATTTTTTAGCGGGAAGCTGGCCGATCAGCAGCCAGCGGCTGGGGTCGTTCCGTACGCACTCAATACCCCCTTATTTTCGGATTATGCCGAGAAGTTGCGCTTCGTAAAATTGCCCGCTGGTCAGGCGGTGGCGTACAACGACTCGGCCGTGCTTAACTTTCCGGTTGGCACAACGCTGATCAAAACGTTCTATTTCCCAAACGATTTTCGGGATTCTGCCAAAGGCCGTCGATTGATGGAAACCCGGCTGCTGGTGCACCAGCCGGAAGGCTGGAAAGCGTTTGACTACGTCTGGAATGACGAACAGACCGACGCCCTGCTGGAAGTCGCGGGCGATACCAAAACCGTTCGCTACGTCGATGCGCAGGGACAAAATCGGGAACATTCGTATTCGATTCCTAACCTGAATCAGTGCAAAGGGTGCCATAATCGTAATGAGGTTATGACGCCCATTGGTCCGTCGATACGTCAACTTAACGGCGATCTGGCATACGATAGGAGTGGGGCTGGTGCCACAGAAAATCAACTGACGCATTGGCAACGTAGTGGTATGCTGACGGGCTTGCCCGCCCTGACCAGCTGCCCTAAAACGCCGGTCTGGAACAAACCTGAAACGGGTACAATCAACGATCGGGCGCGGGCCTGGCTCGACATCAACTGCGCGCATTGCCACAATCCTAAAGGGCCAGCCATGACGTCGGGCTTAAATCTAAGCGTTTCGGAGAGGGATCCAACGGCCTTAGGCGTCTTGAAAACACCCGTTGCTGCCGGACGTGGGTCGGGTGGGCACCCGTTCGATATTGTGCCCGGCAAGCCCGATGAGTCCATTCTGATTTACCGGCTAAATTCGACAGACCCCGGCGAGATGATGCCCGAACTTGGCCGCAAAACCATCCAGACCGAAAGCCTGGAACTGCTACGTGCCTGGATCAAAGAAAAGAAGTAGCGCCACAACAGCTTTCAAGTAATTCATACCGCCGAATTCGCTTTGTCTCTGTGATCAAAAACGATTCTACATATACTTTTTCCAATGAACTCTTCATTTTTGCGCTTTGGACCGGCGTTCGGGTTTGTTTTTTTATACTTGATTTTTAGCCAATCCACTCTAGCCCAGCTGCCGCCCATTTTTGATCAGGCGCGTGCTCAAAGCGCTCAGACGGAAGCCACCGTCCGGCGGTTTTTGGCGCCCGTAAAAATCCTTTGGCACACGGGCTCGATTATCAATGCGGAACAACTGCTAAAACCCGGCAATGGACAGGCCGATCTGTCGGGGAAAGGTGTTTGTTCGTTAAAAAGCGATGCGGCTGGCAAGCCCAGTCTGTTGCTGGATTTTGGCAAGGAACTCCACGGTGGTCTGCAAATCGTGACAGGGCAGTGGAAAGTCAGCAAGCCCATCACGGTTCGGATTCGATTTGGTGAGTCGGCCAGCGAGGCCATGTCGGACATTGAGCCCAAACAAAACGCCACCAACGACCACGCTATGCGGGATATGATCGTGCCGGTGCCGTGGCTGGGGAAGCTGGAAATCGGGAATACAGGCTTCCGGTTTGTTCGTATCGACCTGGTTGATGCTGATACCGAACTACTGCTCAAAGAAGTACGGGCCATTTTTACCTTCCGCGATATTCCTTACCTCGGTTCTTTTCGCAGCAGCGATACGTTGTTGAATAAAATCTGGGCGACCGGTGCCTACACGGTACACCTCAACATGCAGGATTACCTCTGGGACGGTATCAAGCGCGACCGGCTGGTGTGGGTGGGGGATATGCACCCCGAAGTATCGACGATCAACGCTGTCTTTGGCTACAATGATGTAGTACCCAAAAGCCTTGATTTGGCGCGCGACATCACGCCCTTACCCGGCTGGATGAACGGCATCAGTACGTATTCAATGTGGTGGATTCTCATTCAGCGGGACTGGTATCTGCACAATGGTAACCTGGCGTATCTGAAGCAGCAGAAAACGTACCTGGCCGATTTACTGAAACTGCTTATTGAAAAAATCGACGCGAAGAACAGCGAAAAACTGGACGGGACGCGGTTTCTGGATTGGCCGTCCAGCGAAAATGCTGAAGGGATTCACGCTGGATTGCAGTCGATGATGGTGCTGTCGTTGGGAGCCGGTGCCGATTTGTGTCGTGTGTTGAATGATCCTGAAACGGCAAAAAAGTGTGATGAAGCCGTGGCTCGCCTGAAACAGTACGTACCCGACCCAAACAGGTCGAAACAGGGAGCGGCTCTGTTAGCCTTATCGGGTTTAGTACCCGCCCAAAAAGCGAACAGGGACGTATTGGCGGTGGACGGCGCACACAATTTCTCAACATTTTATGGGTATTACATGCTACAGGCCAAGGCTAAAGCGGGCGATTATAAAGGCGCGTTAGCTAATATTCGGGAGTTCTGGGGCGGCATGCTCGACTTGGGCGCTACTACGTTCTGGGAAGATTTCAACCTGGATTGGGTGAAGAATGCTGGGCGAATTGACGAACTGGTGGCCGAGGGTAAAAAAGACATTCACGGCGATTGCGGGGCCTACTGCTACGTTGGATTTCGGCATAGTCTGTCGCATGGTTGGGCATCCGGTCCAACGCCCTGGCTGACAGAACACGTATTGGGCATCAGCGTAGTTGAGCCGGGATGTAAAGCTATCAAAGTGACGCCCCATCTGGAAGATCTGAACTTTGCCGAAGGTAGTTTTCCAACACCCTACGGTCTGGTGAAAGTGAAGCATACGAAGTTGGCGAACGGTAAAATTCAGTCGGAGATAAGCGGCCCTAGGGAAGTTCGGATTATTCGGTAATGCGGATTGCGTCGCGAAAGAACAAGTAAAAAGTATGTTCACAGAGACTGTGTGCGGTTATTTGTTAAGTTAGCAGGATTAAAACCAACCTGAATTTAACCGTTACGATGAAACAGTTCTTCCCGGCTTTCCTTTTCCTGGCTTCCGCTGCGGTTGCCCAACCAGCTCCGCCAGGCCGTAGCGTAGCGCACATAACCATGTATCAACCGCCCACGTTCACGGACGCCGACCGGCTGAAACGGCTGGAAGCCGCCTTCCCAATCGTTGAAAAACTCTACCGGGAACGGGCCGAGAAATTTCATTATCCGGGTGTGGCGTTCGGGATTGTATTGGATGGAAAACTGATTTATTCGGGTGGTGTTGGTTATACGGACGTAGTGAAAAAGACACCGGCAACGGCCAAATCGCTGTTTCGGATTGCGTCCATGACCAAAAGTCTGACGGCGATGGCCATTCTGAAACTGCGCGATGAAGGCAAACTTAGGCTCGATGATCCTGCCGAAAACTACATCCCGGAACTGAAAAATCATAAATACCTCACCGCCGACGCCCCCCGCATTACGGTCCGTAACCTGATGACGCACTCGGCCGGTTTCCCCGAAGATAATCCCTGGGGGGATCGCCAACTGGCTGATACGGATACTGACCTGCTCAAACTTATTAAAGAGGGTATATCGGATTCCAATGTGCCGGGCTTCGCTTATGAATACAGCAATCTTGGGTTTGCCATGCTGGGCCATATTATTAACGTAGTGTCGGGCAAACCGTACCAGCAGTACATCACCGAAACCATCCTGAAACCGCTGGGTATGAACGACACCCAGTGGGAGTACACTAAAGTGCCAGCCGCAAAACTGGCGCTGGGTTACCGATGGCAAGAGGACAAGTGGCTTGAGGAACCGTTATTGCACGACGGTTCCTACGGCGCAATGGGTGGACTGATTACGTCGATAGAGGATTTTAGCAAGTACGTAGCCTTCCATCAGGCTGCCTGGCCACCGCGTTCAGATGCTGACAGCGGGCCGATAAAACGAAGTTCATTACGGGAGATGCAGAAACCCTGGACGCTTTCGGGTTTGTCGGCACAGGCGAAAAATTCGGCAGGAGAGCTATGCCCTGAGGTAAGCGGGTACGGATACGGATTGAGATGGGGACAAAACTGCAAAGGGCAGATTGGCATAGGGCATACGGGTGGACTGCCCGGTTTTGGGAGTCAATGGCGTATTCTGACCGATTACGGTATTGGTGTCATTGCCTACGCCAATCTGACGTACGCCGGAATGGGGGCGATCAACGCGGCTGTACTCGATACGTTGGTCGCCATTGGAAAACTCCAGCCGCGTCAACTGCCGGCGTCGAACATCCTGACACAGCGTAAAGCCGAAATCGTAAAACTCCTGCCCGACTGGACGAATGCCGAACAAAGTGGCATTTTTGCGGAGAATTTCTTTCCCGATAAACCTGTTGCGTTACGTCGGAAAGTCGTGCAGGATTTGTACGCCAAAGTCGGCAAAATTCAGCGCGTTGGCGAGCTCATTCCCGAGAATCAATTACGGGGGCACTTTTTGCTGGAAGGTGAAACCGGGACTATTGATGTATTTTTTACACTAACTCCCGAGAATCCCGCCTTAATTCAACAACTGGATTTTCGGGAAGCAGGCAAGTAAACTTACTTAAATCAGTTTTTTTGTCATGATGACAAAAACTAGTGTATCCGAATGACTCAAGTTAGTATTTCACCTGCCACCGATCAGGATATTCCGGAATTAAACAGTCTGGTTAATAGGGCATACCGGGGCGAAAGCTCCAGACAAGGATGGACGACCGAAGCTGATTTGCTCAGTGGTCTTCGAACCGACGAAGCTACTTTACGAACGATGCTGCACAACCCGAACGTAACGATTTTGACATATAAAGTAACGGGGCAGTTACTGGGCTGCGTTTATCTGGAAAAGAAAGGCCACGACCTTTATCTCGGCATGTTAACAGTTTCTCCAGAATCACAGACTAACGGCATCGGGAAGCAACTTTTATCGGCGGCAGAACAAGTTGCTGTTAATCAACATTGTCGGGTCATCGCCATGACGGTTATTAGCCAGCGGCATGAATTGATTGCGTGGTATAATCGGCGGGGTTATCAGCCTACGGGCGAAACCCAGCCTTTCCCCGATGATCCCCGCTTTGGTGTGCCAACGCAACCGCTGGAATTTATTGTGATGGAAAAAGTTATGCCGTAGTTGTAGAATCAGGAAAAGCCATTTTTGAGTTTGCGGATTAAACTGCTAATTTCACAACGTTAAAACAAAACACGATACCACAAGCCTTATGTCAGTTTCCAAACGCGTCCTGATTGCCGAAGATAGCTCCGTTATCCAGAATCTGGCCCGCAAAATTCTTGAGTTCCAGAATTACGACATCACGGCCGTTAAGAACGGTGAGCAAGTGTTGCAAATTCTGGAAAAAGAAGACTTCAGTATCCTCCTGTTAGACATTAACATGCCGCTCATGGATGGTATGGAATGCGTACGGCGCGTTCGGGCACTGCCTGATGCTGAAAAAGCCAGCGTACCCATTGTCGCCATTACGGGAAACGCCAAGAATTACACGGAGGAAGAATTTAAAACAGCAGGCTTCAACGACGTACTGGTGAAACCACTCAACTTCGACCGCCTGGTAGAAGTGGTTAACCAGCTTACGGATAAATAAATGAGTAATTTGGTAAGTCAGTAAGTTGGTAAGTAACTGACGCGAAACTAGAGCACATTCTGGCGTCAGCCACTTATCAACTTACTGACTTACCAACTTTCACCCTTATGCTCATCACCTTACTCGGTACGGGAACGTCTTCGGGAGTACCGCTGATTGGGTGCTCATGTGAGGTGTGCCGCTCGGTAGATTTTCGGGACAAACGGCTCCGAACGTCAGTTCATATAGCGGTTGATGGGCGAAGTTTCATTGTCGATACAGGTCCCGACTTCCGCCAGCAGGTACTTCGGCTGAATTTGCAACAGCTTGATGCTGTCCTGTTTACGCACGAACACAAAGACCACACGGCAGGGTTGGACGAAGTGCGGGCCTATAACTTCCGATCAGGGCAGGATATGCCAATTTACGGCCGCCCGACCGTACTGGCACAATTGCAGCGAGAGTTTGCCTACATTTTTGCCGACCAGAAATACCCTGGTACGCCCCACGTTCAGATCAACGAAATTCGCAATGAGCCGTTTGATGTACTGGGCGTCCGGATCGTACCGATTGAGGTCATGCACCATAAACTACCCGTTTATGGATTTCGTATCGGCGATTTTACGTACCTCACCGATCTCAACTACATTTCTGACCTGGAGCTGGAGAAAGTGTACGGCACCAAAATTCTGGTAGTCGATGCGCTTCAACGGCAGGCACATATCTCCCATTTTACCCTCGATCAGGCCGTTGCTTTGGCCCAACGTGTTGGTGCTGACCGGACGTATTTTGTGCACATTAGCCACAAACTGGGACTGCACAGGGAGGTTGAAAACGAGCTTCCCCATAATATTCGATTGGGGTACGATGGCTTACAACTAACCCTGTAGCAATCCGACCCGATTGCTACCACAAACCAATTGCTTCTACGTAGTGTTACCCGTGAAGAATCTTTCCTAACACGATGGTAGCCCATATTAAGCCGTCCCGCTCATTTTCTAATGAATTATTGCAGCATTATCGTCAGCAGGGTGACGTCCCGGCCGATGCGGTTATTGCGGCCATAGTTGCAGCAGAAGGCCCAACCGGACTGCGCTCATTAATGACCTGGCTGGTCGATACAACCAATATGCAGACAGTAAATCAGCATCCGGCGGTTCAGGACTTTTTTGTTCAGCGGGCTAAGCTGCCTGCCTGGGCTGACATGGACAGAATGAAACGGGGCATGGCCTTTTTCAAAAAACATACCCAGCAGATTGGTTTAATCCTTGGCTTTTACTCGCTTCCCTATTCCTATCTGGGCGCGAACGGTGCGCAGGTACTTTGGCTCACCGAACGTATTAAAAACGACACGGCCCGGCGTTTACAGGAAACCGGCGAATGGGTGTTTGCCGTGAATAATTCAAAGGAGTGGGAGACAGGTAATGCCATCGCCCGGACGTTGAAGATTCGCCTGATTCATGCCGGGGCGCGGTGGTTTTCGTTGCACTCCAACCGATGGAATACCGACTGGGGACATCCTATTAATCAGGAAGATATGGCCGGGACGAATCTGACATTTTCCTATCTTGTCCTGCTGGGATTGCGCAAATCTAACATAGTGATGACTGAGCAGGAAGAAGAAGATTACTTGCATCATAGTAACATAGTGAATTCCCTCAACGGTGTGGTCGACGAACTGATGCCGATGAACCTCCGCGAAGCCTATAATCTCAACCGCGCGATTGCTCAGCGGCAGTTTAGATCTTCCGAAGCGGGTGTTGGTCTCACGCGTGCCCTGTTGAACGCCATTGCTACGCAAATCGTCCAGGCCGGGGCAGGTAAGCCCGGCCTGAGCCAACCCGAAACCATTCGGAACCTCGCGGCTGGTGAAATGCGTTTCTTCCTGGGTGATCGCTATGCCGACTGGCTGGGTATTCCAGATGCGCCTGTCGAAAAGAGACTGGTTAGCCTGGTCAATCGACTGCCTATTTTTTCAACCTTAATTCCCGCTCTTTGAGCTGAACGAGACAATTGATCCGGGAGACTTTCTGCCAATTAATTGTCTGGACTCCAGTTTGGGGTACGCTATGATTTATCAGTTAGAACCTATTGCTGCGCTGGCTACGGCGCCGGGTATTGGGGCCATTGCCGTTGTGCGGGTATCGGGCGAAGGGACCATCGCCATCACAAACCGATTTTTTCGAGGAAAAGACCTTACGCAGCAGGACTCGCACACGGCTCATTTCGGTACGTTACGAAATCCGGACGATAGCATTATCGACGAGGTATTGGTAACGGTTTTTCATACGCCAAAATCGTTTACTAAAGAAGACGTAGTCGAGATTTCGTGTCACGGCTCGGAGTTTATTATCCAGCAGATTCTCCGCCGATTGACCGCGGAAGGCGTTCGACTGGCCCGCCCCGGCGAGTTCACGCAGCGGGCTTTTCTAAATGGCCAATTTGATCTGGTGCAGGCCGAAGCCGTTGCCGACCTGATTGCTTCTGATTCTGACGCCAGCCATCGCGCTGCGTTGACGCAGCTACGGGGCGGTTTCTCAAAACAACTGAAAGTGCTACGTCAGCAACTCATTGATTTCGTGGCTTTGGTCGAGCTGGAACTAGACTTTGGTGAGGAAGATGTTGAGTTTGCTCATCGGGATAAACTTCGGCAGTTAATGCTCGATATTCGGCGCGTGCTGCGTCCGTTAATCGAGTCATTTTCAACCGGAAATGCCATAAAAAATGGCGTTCCAACAGTCATTGTCGGTAAACCCAATGCGGGGAAATCGACCTTGCTGAATGCCTTACTGAACGAAGAAAAGGCCATAGTTTCCGATATTCCCGGCACTACCCGCGATGTTATCGAGGACGAGCTATTTCTGGATGGCATTCGTTTCCGGTTGATTGACACCGCTGGTTTACGACAAGCCACCGACCAAATTGAAGCCATTGGTATCGAACGAACGCAGCAAAAAATGCGCGATGCCGCATTGGTCGTTTATCTGTTCGACGGAAAAAATGTCCTGCCTGACGAATTGCACACGGCGGTTGAGGAAGTGCGCTCGTCGGGGAAGCCGTATCTGCTGGTTGGTAACAAACTTGACGCAATCGACGAGTTGAAGCGCCAGGCCCTGCAAGACATCGTTGGCGAAAAGATTGTCTGGATCTCGGCTGCTCAGCAAACGCACCTGGACGAACTGAAAGCGGCCCTGTCGGCACGCGTCCGCACCGATTCGGCGGTACAAACGGGTAGCGCTGTCGTGACCAACGCCCGCCATTACGAACACCTCACCGGAACCGACGACGCCCTCGCTCGTGCGATCTCTGGTCTGGACTCCGGCGTTACACCTGATTGGCTGGCCATGGATTTACGGGTAGCGTTGCGACATCTAGGCGAATTGACAGGCGAAATCACAACAGATGATTTGTTGGAATCCATTTTCAGTAAGTTCTGTATCGGAAAGTAACCCCACTTAATAAACCATTTATTAGTTCTTTCATTTGCCTATATAACCGGGTTGAACTCGGTATGTGTAAATGAACTTTACTTCTTTCCATATATGGGATAGAAGATTCTGGCAACAATTCAGCATTCCAAAGCTATACTGGAACAGAGAATGCTCGTTTTTGCAGGTTGATACCCATTCTCGTTTGCTGCCAGGCCTTGACGATGGTATAAGTACGCTGGAAAAAACTTGAGCTGGCTGAAGCAGTTTGCTATTTGGGATATTCGGAAAGTCATTATTACACTCTATGTTAGTTGCGATTGGTATCCAAACGAACTACAACTATCCGATAAGGATTAATTGCTGTACAAGACCTTGCGGATGAGCATCAGCCCCGACTTATCGTAAACGTAGCAGCTGAGTATATACTGGATGATTTTATTCTGGGCCAGCTAGAGCAAGGTGACCTACTGCCCTTTGGCGAAAAACGCTACCTCCTTGTTGAATCGGGCTGGTGTTCCCCTCGCTACGTGTGGATGACGTACCGTCTCGAATTTAGCGGCATAACTACACGCCACCATACGCCTATGCTCGCTCATCCGAAGCAATACGCGTATTATCACAACGAAAAATGACGCTAACACATTTGCATGAAAACGGGTTGTCTGTTCAGTTAAACTGCATGTCGCTTTGTGGACGCTACGGCTCCCACATAGAAAAATAAGCCCAATACTTATTTCAATAGCGCTGTGTCGACTTTGTCGGTAATGATGTGCACCGCCATAGTGACTTAACTACCATGTCTCGTCTTTTCAATGCCGCTGATCTGAAGTTACTGGAAGAGCAGCCGTTACTGAATGCGACGTTATGATCCCAATAACAAACTGAGGTAAGGTACCTGATAAGTTTGATAAAGTGTTGAATCGAAGGGGATACCTCAATTACTTCAGCCCATCCAGAATGCCGTCGTAGGCTATTTTCTTTGAGTACTCCTTATCGAAGGGTAGCGGAAAATCTGGACAATTACAGGCCGCAGTCACCCAACTATCGGCGTCACCTATATTCCAGGTAGTAATACCATGCTGTTGAGCTTTAGGAACAAGCGTGCGGTAAGCCCGCACGATAGTAGCATACTTCAGCCGCTGCTTCTGAATATCTTCATCATTGATGATGTAGTTAGGGAGATTCGTTTGGTTGACACGAACTTCAAGTTCCGAAATATGTACTAAAAGTCCTGTTGCCGCCATTTCTCTAATAACGTTATCTATTGACGAATCCGATTGTGCAATGTTAGTATGCATCTCAACGCCTAATCCATCGATTGGAATTCCCCTGCGTTTAAAATCGGCTGCCAAAGCAATGCCCGCGGCTAAGCGTTTGGGATTATACTCGTATCCGAAATCATTGTAAAATAGTTTTACATTGGGATTGGCTTCATGGGCATAGCGAAATGCCCGAGCTATATAATCAGGGCCAAGATGGGTTGACCATATAGTTGATAGGACTTTACCGTCGTCATCAAAGGCTTCGTTAACGACATCCCAAGACATAATACGGTTACCATAATGACTGATAACCTGTTGAATATGACTCTTGAATAAATTTTCCCAAGCGATTGAATCGCCTTTGAAATACGTTACCCAATCTGGAATTGAATGATGCCATATCAACGTGTGCCCATGCAGACGTTGATTATTCTGCTCGGCAAAATTTACTAATATGTCGCTTCCTGTCCAAACGTAGAGGTTTTGTAGTGGATGAACTAGCCCCATTTTTAAGTAATTCTCTGTAGTCATGCTACTATATTCACGACTGGCTACCTGGCGGTAAGCTTCGTTATCGGTTAGAAGAGTAGGATCCATGGCTGCTCCAAACTCAAATGGAAGCATGTAGCGAAGAGTTTGCGGATTACTATCTGTTGGTTTACAACTACTCATGGCGGTTATCATGAACGTAATCCATATAGTACTTAACCCAGATTTATTGAATAAAGAGTAATTAATTATTTTTTTCATACGAACTATCGTTTTTAAAATGAATTTGTTAATGTCCCCATAGCATACACTATTATGCGTGTTATATCTATAAATAGTCTAAGCCTAAGCATAATCTTTAAGTTTAAAAATAATATCCTATAATAAGTCTTCCAGAATTTAAAAACTGTAATAAAATGATAACATTATAAAAACTGAACGACTAGTATAAAATACAATCAACTTATTTCTGCAAAATTTGATTGCATACATATGATATTTTTCGTAGACAAACACTAATCTGACTGCTTTTTTTACTACCAATAATTGTGCTGGTTTGATTAGCTATTTTAAGCTACTATAGTTGATGCTGATTGCTAAGTCAGGTTCGCTATTTGATGGAGTTTGATGTACAAAAAATATGCTAAAATCTCCACAAAAATATTTTTAATTTTTTAGTATGTATTGTAATGAATCTAGACCAAATTACAGACATGTAAAATTTTTTATATGTCTGTAATTTGGTAGTAGCTTAACTGCGTTGAAGCAAATGGTATTAGAAGCGGTTTGTTGCTTATAATCATTACGATTGTAACTGAACGTTTGTGCAACCTACACCCACAAAGACCGTGATCCATTGCTTGAAGAGCACATTACTCAAATAGTGCTCGATGGATCGGGCGTCCGTGATACCGCTCGTATACTAGGCGTCAAATGAAAGACTGTTAGTAATCAATTTAAAAAAGTCCTAAGGCCATGCAGTTTATGTCAATCCTTCTTATGTGTCAATAAGGGCTTAAAAATTACCATTAAAGTTGTCGAAATGTGGGCTTATGTGGGCAACAAAAAGTGCCAACGCTGTCTGTAGTGGGTTGAAGACACGGTGACAGAAGAAATTATTGCCTTCGCTTTTGGTCATTGTACTCACCAAACCTTTCATTAATTAATCAGCCTACTAAAATCCAGATAGTCACCTAGATTACTGATTCTTGGTAGGCTTATATTGATCGTTTAGATCAAGCTTTACGATTAGATAGTAAATCGTTATTGCAAAGTCTAGAGCGCAAGCATCTAACACGGCGAACGCGGATCAAACGATTAGCTAGCTGTACGATTTTCTTTTAAAAAATAAGTTATAGTGCATGACGAAATAATTGGTCTATTAATTAATCGATTTTTATTTGAAGATAAATGCAATTAAGCCACTCCCCTTATTGGGCTAAACGCTTGCTCCTGATTTAGAAATAGAAGGCTCAATCAGAGGGCTGGTCGTTAATTGATTGTAAGGGATATGCGCTTTTCTTCGTAGGAAAGGTTTTTCAATTAATATCCAGGAAAAGTATCCAAGTAGGTAAGCACCGATTAAGACAATTGCTATGTAAAAGTGTTGAGAAAATAGGTTAAACGAAACCAAAATATTTAAAAGTAAGCCATGATAAATATAAACTCCATAGCTGATATCATTTCCGCCTAAGAGCTTATGCGCTAATTCGGTACGGGTATAAGCAAGAGAAATTATACATACCGACAGCAAAAGTATTGATAAGATCGACAACGCAGAAATAGAAGAAAGAGAAATCAAAGCATTAAAGCATGCATACGCTACTATCCAATATAATCCTTTTCCATAGATCAGGTTTGATTTGTAAATCTTAAGTCGCTGCATAATAACACCCGCCAGGAATACATAGAAATGTGGAAAAAAAGAATAACGAACTACTTTTTCAAGTATTGATTCATGATCAGTTAGTATACCCGGAAGAAATAATTTGGTAGCTAACGCGATAATGACAAATAAAGAGAATAATATATACAGAGTAGTATTACTAGATTTTCCTTTGCTCATAACTAAATAGGCAATAGGAAGTACTATATAAAATTGCAACTCAATGAATATTGTCCAAAGGCTACCATTATATGATCCAAACCCAAAGTCAGCTAAAAAGCCAGGAGTATAAATTAATCCTGCCATCTGGCTAATTAGCCACACAGGCGCTGATTTATTAATAAAATTAAACCCAAATAAACTAGCTACCAAAACAGTCAAGAGCAAGCATACCCAAAGACCTGGATAAATACGAAGCAGACGATTTCGAAAGTAATTTTTTAAGCTGGTACTACGTTCATAAGATGCTGAAATTAAATAGCCACTAATTGCATAAAAGATAGGTACCCCAGGGAAATAATCCAGAGGAGTTAACCAGATTGATTTTTCTAAATGCAGATGATCAATTGTGTGAAAGACTAAAACCTGAGTCGCAGCAAATATTCGAATCAAATCAAAATTATTAATCTTAAATATCCTTTCCATAAATATTAGGTATGAATATAACTATAATACAAGGGTATTTCTACTCTAGAGTTAGAACTTTATGACTGGGACGAACCAATAAATTCTTGTAATGATTCGATCAATTCATTTGATGCATATTTTCCCATTTTATGCAAAGATTGAGGTGCAGTATTCAATAATTTAATAACTTGAGACTTAAGCTCCTCTTCGTCATAAGCTACATTAACATAGCCCAATCGCTCAAAAACTTGGCATGTTGCAAGTTGATGGTCATTCCTATGCTCTCCATACTGGGCTAATCTCGGCATAATAATTATTGGCTTATCTCTTTCCAGCGCTGAGAAAATAGTTCCTGTACCGGCATGACTAATAATGAGACTTGCCTGATCGAAGTAGTTGTTAAATTCTACAGGTGGAATAAAATCAAAGGTTTGCAAATTAGGGGTGGCTAAAGCAGACTTTGAAACTTGAGCAATAAAAGAGATCGTTTTATACATGGCTGCCACCTGATCGATAGCACGAACCATACGGTCAAAGGGTTCCTGGGTACCTGTAACAACAAAGATCATGATAATACGTTGCCAGCAAATTTAATGGTTGGGGTAGCTAAAGAAGGCCACTGCGTGTATACTCGGTCTGCGAAAGGAAGAACCAATCGACCGCTTAAGGAAAGTTTATCAACGTTGGCAATACTGTCAAGCCAAATTGTTTTGGCACCAACCAGTTTTCCTACCAAAATTCCCATCAAACCCGGAGCAGCTCCTGTTGAAATTATTACGTCTGGCTTTATAGTTACCATAATTTGGAATACTTCATAAAAAACAAGTAAGAGCCGAAATTTATTCCAACGGCTAGCATCGGATACAGCGTAAAATTTATGCGCTCTGACAGTAGCTTCGTAGCTAGGATGAGTACATATATATATAGTTTCATGGCCTTCAAAGGCAGGAACGATGCGTTGTAATTCTGTCCAATGCCCCCCTCCAGATGCTATTGCTGCGATCTTCATTTGTAAAGTATAACTTCGTTATAAAATAGGCTGAAATTCAACTAAAATACGGTCTTAAATTTACACATATTAAAATAAGGCTATACATCAATGTAATATTCTTTCATATAAAGTGGTTAAGCTTTTGACCACCTCATTTATATCATAATTACGAATTAACCCTAAGGATTTTTCTCCCATCTTTGATAGTCGCGAACGATCGTCTAAAATAGAATCAATGTTTCTTTTAAGTGCCAGTTTATCGCCTGGCTCAATCAAAAATCCATTTGAGCCTTCTTTAACCACCTCAGGAATACCACCGACGTTTGTAGCAATAATTGCCTTACCATAACTCATAGCTTCTAAAATAGCTATGGGTAAACCCTCGTTGTAGGACGGCAAAATCAATACATCGCAATCAGATAGAGCCCTATGTTTTAAATCACCATTAGCCCACCCTATGTAATTTACTGAATCATTTAAGTTATTAGACTGTATGTACGATTTTAATTTATCTACTTCACCATCACCACCGATCTGTAAGGATAAACGATTTACGTAGCGATCATGGTTTTCGGTTAAGACATCCAATAAATCAAACAAGCCTTTACGCTGGCCTATTCTGCCCATGAATAACAATTTAACCTGATTGTCGGCCGAGTAAGTGAAATTATTGCCAGGCATTTCAATTGGATTATTTACTACTAATATATATTTGGGGTTAAAAGTTTCTTTAACATAATTTGACCAGCGTGTTGATAAAACTACAATGCTATCTGAGTTATTGATTAGACTAGCGATCATTTTTTTACTTAAGAAATCGCTATTTTTATAAAATACGTGAAACTCAGCTGCGTGTAAATGATATACAACTTTTTTAGAGAAAAAATACTTTGCTGCGGCAAAAAATAAAAACTTTCTGTAAAAACTGCCGTAAGAAGCACCATGCATATGAATTACTTTAATATCCTTATCTATAATTAATAAACGCAAATACTTAACAAACGCAATGATAAAGAATGGGATATTGGTTAAAGAACTATAATTACCTTCGTATGAAGCAAGAAATTTAAAATTAGTTATATTTTTTTGATACACATCAACTACCGCACCCATTCCGCCTTTGTGATCTTTATAGTTAGGACCAATATGAAGAACGTGCTTGAAGATAAGCGTATTATGAATTGCTGTTTTTACCATCTCCAGTTTGGAATTAGCTTTTATAAGTGTTCAACAATCTCTTTAAATTGGCATTATGATTGCTTAATTGTTTTTATTACACGAGCTGGGTTACCTACAACAACTGAGTTAGGCGGCACGCTTTTAACAACAACGCTACCTGCGCCTATTGTTACATTATCACCAATGGTTATATCGCCGATAATACACACATTAGCGCCTATGTTAACATTGTTTCCAATTATAGGACAGTTGCTATTTTCGTCTTTATTTCCAATTGTAGTAGATTGGCGAAGGGTACAAAACTCACCAATGACAACCTTTTTGTTAATTACTATGGATGGAAAATGATAAACTTTAAGTCCTTTACCAATATTTGTGTTACACGGAATTTCAATACCTACTATCCATTCAAAAAACAGTTTATAGAAAATTCTGAATGGCAATAACAGTATACTGGCTAAAGCACTGTTATTTGAAAAGTGAGCAATCCTGAAAAAAAATGTAAAGATTTTACCTTTAGTATTACTCGAGTTTGCCGACCAATCTTGAAATAAAACATTGAAGAAAAGTCTCATATCAATTTTATCGTAGCGGCTGTTAAGCAATATTGCATAGATTTAAGATTCATTGATTAACAGCTCCCAATTGTCAGCTATCTTCGATACATGAAAGCGCTTACTACTCTCGATGGCATTGATAGCCAAGCGATTTCTTAAATGATCATCATTCATTAATAAATTTAATTTACTAGATAATTGATCTAAATTATTGTTGTGTATAATATAGCCATTAATCCCATCTGAAATAATATCATGAATGGCTGAGAAATTATCAAAAGATATTGGTACTACACCATTTTGTTGAGCTTCTAATAACGCCATAGGGAGTCCTTCCCATATAGAAGTCATAACGAAAATAGAGGCTTTCTGGTAGTATGCATCTACATGCGCTGTTTCACCTATAAATGTAACATTTACTAATTTATTGTCATTAACATATTTTTTATATTCGCCTTCATCAGGTCCTGAACCAACTATACATAGCTTCCAGTCTCTATTATCATCGTTTATCAATTGATTCCATAGCTTTAAGGCTAAAGATATTTTTTTCTGATCTTCCACTAAACGACTTACTATTAAAACTATTTTTTCCTTATTTATTACATCATATAAAGTTGGAAACGTATCGAAAGTTAGGGGATTAGGTAATGATATTAATTTGTCATCATTATTTATAGAATATATTTTAGCAAAAGGTATTTTAAATGATTCAGACAGTAATACAAATTTGTCTGCTATTTCATATAGAGATACGGTCGTAACTATATATGGGTTATAAAAAGGATAAATGATAGATTTTGCTGTATTTTTTAGTTTATTTTTTAAATATTTATATTTTGATAAAGTATTATCTATTTTAAAAGAAGATTGCCAGTAATCAGGTGATGCATGAAGAAAACAAATGAATGGATACATTGAGTATTTATTACGGATAGATTTGTATACCTTTATGAAGGTTTGAGAATAAAGATTTTGACATATAAATACATTAATGTTCTTTTCTTCTATGAAAGAAAAAATCAGTTTCTCTATTTGACTGTAAGGTTGGTTAATATCTATCTTTAATTTGATGTGTGAAGGATAAGATTCATTGTCCTTGTTATTGTAAATAAAAAAACAATTGTATCCTCGTCTCTTTAATTCTTTAGTTATAACATCAGAAACTCGTGGAACGCCACCGTTACTCGGTAAAATTGAGTTCTGGAAAAATAGAATATTTTTATTTTGAAATGTACTCATTTTATACTTAAGATTTTGACATTACTTCATTGAACATATTTAAATACTTCTTCGCTAAAATATCATTCGAAAAATTTTCTTTATTATATTGAAGCATAGATGTTTGAACGGATTTGTAATCATTAACATGATTATTTATTCTTTCACTCATTACATTTTCTAGCTCAGCTACGCTATTTGATTTAAAGATAAATCCATTAACTCCTTCTTTAACTTCATCTGTAAAGGCTTCCAAATCAGACACGATTACAGGAACGCAATAGTTGAAAGCAACTTTTAAGGCACCACTTTGAGAAACTTCTTTATACGGGAAAACTATGTAATGGCTTTGAGAAAATAGATCAGGTATGTCTGAATTCTTTAGTAATCGAATATCGCATTCAAAGAGATGTGGATACTTGATCTTGGACTCATAAATCTCCCAATCTGCACAATAGCCATTTATAGATATTTTAAAATTACAAATTCCCTTGTCATATAAATTACAGGCTGCCTCAATTAATAGTTCTACATTTTTATTTGAATTTATAGATCCAAAAAAAGAAAAAACTATACTATCATTGCGCTTTGAACGAGTGCTTTCTCCAAAGTTTTTAAGTGCCAAAGGTATAACGAAGACTTTTGGCTTCGGGTAGGCCAAGCTAAATACAGAAGATTGAGATAGTGAAAACATGTTAACATAATTTACCGTACTAAATGCAAGTTTAAATATAACTTTGGAGATCCAAGCCATCTTAAAGCTTGGTTTTACATTACCGTCGTGTGCTGTCAAAATAGTTTTATATTTATTCAAACGCCAGTATAAAGGTAATATATAAGGACTTGTAGGAACATCATTAAAATATACAATATCAGATTTAAAATATTTAATGCGTTTATATACTTTTTCGTAAAAAAGTAACATTTTAGGACTTCGGGCTCTGTGTTCCCAATACAAAAAATCGATATTCAGTCCTCGTAAGCTCTTTATAACAGAAAAATCCTTTTCAGTAAATCTTGCACCTTTTTTAGGTAGAAGTACGATCCAGTTTATATCAAAATATTGTAAAATATTTGTGAGTATATCTTTGTTTAAATCGCAATCAATAAAATAATCAGGAGTTATCCACGTTATTTTACGCTTAGCATTATCGGACGTTCTAAATTTGTTCATACTTTATTTTTCTCCTTTCTTTTAAACTTAATAGTAATGCATAAATTAATTCTTCTGTAGATAATCTATATTTATTTTTTACCCCAAACCATTTTAAGTACGAAAATATATTTTTGTGATTAATGGAAGAATAAATGGTCCTTATCTTTTTCTTTTGTATGAACTTTTTGATTTCATGCCTTATATTATGATTTACTAATTTGCTGACATGATCTTGCGGTTCTTTTTTAACAAATAAATCCAACCACTTTTCTTCCTCAAGTATTGCGTCCATTTTAAGCATGACATTTCCTGTAGTTGATATTGTATAAGAATTTTGTCTATACATAAAAACGGGTTTATTTGTATGGGCTATGCCGTTATGCTCAGCCGCTATATAAGAGGTTATATCGTCAGAGGCCCAGGCTAAAGGTAATTTGAAAAAACCACCATCTTTTTTTAACGTTTCTGTTCTATACACGTAATCAGAAATAAAAAAAAGTCTATTGCCCTTCATTCTTTCTAAAATAGAATCATGTACCTGTTCAAATTCCGGCCTAGGGCCTGTAATCCATAGAGGTTTGGAGTTTTCATCGATCACAATTGTTCGACAGTGATAGACATCACAAACGGGATATTTGTCTATTAAATCTGAGAACACTTCTAAATAATCAGGACACATTTTATCATCATCCCCCATCAGTATAAAAAATGATCCTTTGGCATAAGATAGGCACTTATTCCAGTTATCAACGACATTTAGAGCTCCAAAATTTACTTCATTTTTATAATAGCTAATTTGATGCGAATCGTAACTGTCAATAATTTCATCAAGATTTTCTGGAGACGCATCATTAACAATGATTAATTCGAAGTCTGAGGTAGTTTGAGCCAGAATGCTGTCAATACATTCTTTCAGATATGTAGCTTTAAATGCAGGGATAGCTATGGTAAATTTCATGTCAAAGGGAGATTGGCAAAGCGTACAAATTTATTAAGCCTTTCCAGCTCGTACAGCCGCTGGTAGCAATACAACACCAGCACCGTTGTGATTAAAAAATTAAACGATATTAGAAAATCAGCGGTCAGTGATGTAATCATGATCATCCAGAGGTAGTACTTCAGGTAGTAGTAAGCAGGCGGCAGTGGGATACGTATGCTCTTGATCAGGATGAGAAGGTAGCCCCAAAGGGCGATGACCCCGAACACTACGTACACTTCCACTAAACCAACATCCGACAAGGCATACCCATACTTATCTAAAAGCACTATCAGTGTTTTACCATAGTTGGACGTATCATTGAAAAAGCCGTTGCCCAGCACTCGGCTCACCGGGTTAGGGGTGAACTCGGTGAGGAAGTACTCGGCCGCCAGTATGCGGATGTACTTCCCCCCGGCTGAAGCATCTTCTTTCTGCTGGTCGGCCAGGCCTTGGCTGATGGAGGTGCCGGAGTTAAGAAAGCCATAGCCGGCCAAGACAAACAAGCTAATCGTGGCGATCTTGTAGGCCAGCCGTACATTCTTCAGAAAGTGCACCAGATAGACCACCAGCATGATAAGGATCGTCTGGCGGGTGACCTGCAGGACCACGATGACCAGCCCCGTCAAGGCGTACAGCAGCCAGAGGGGCCTGTTTCTGACGGCGCTGGTGACTCGGTTGATGGCAATGAAGCAAGACAGAAAGAATACGCCACCTCCAGGAAAGTTGACCCGGGTCACCCCGCGTTCCTCTTTAAACTCGCCATGCATTCCAAAGTAGACTGTGCTGGTGTGGGTAAACTGAAACAGAAACAGGACGATATAGATCAACCCATAGATGAGCACGAGGTTCTCGATGGTTTTGATGGGGGGGTTGAGCTTGAGCAGATAGAAGAAGGCAAACCACATAGCGTACGGGATGGTCGTTGCGCTGTATTCAATTCCCTGCCCCCATGTGTAGTGAGCCATGAACAACGAAATCACGATGGCCAGGCATATGAGCTGGACGGGCAGCACAAAGCCGCCTTTGTAGGAGAAGAAGTAAGGTAATGATAACAGGATTGTCAGGAGCATATAGCCGTAGCAGGCGTTTTTCAACAGTCCTTGATTGGCAATGACTGCATCAAAGACTTTTAGGGAAACCAGAACCAGTATGAAAATGAATATTGCCTTTTTATTCATGTATTAATCTGATAAATCCTTCTTGGACGAGAAAGATATTTATCTAATCACTTGGAATAAGTCTGAGCCAGAATGCTGTCAATGCACTCTCGTGAGTAAGTTGCTTTATAAGCAGGGATAGCTATGGTAAATTTCATGCTGGCTGTAGGTTAGTGAACTGAATATACTTAGCTAGCTTCTTCTGTTCGTACAGACGCTGATAGCAGTACAACACCAGCACAGTTGTGATTAAAAAATAATAGGATACCAAAAAGTCTGACGTCAGTGATGTAATCATGATCATCCAGAGGTAGTACTTCAGGTAGTAGTAAGCAGGCGGCAGTGGGATACGTATGCTCTTGATCAGGATGAGAAGGTAGCCCCAAAGGGCGATGACCCCGAACACTACGTACACTTCCACTAAACCAACATCTGATAGGTAGTAACCGTACTGGTCGATTAATACCATTAGTGTTTTACCATAGTTGGACGTATCATTGAAAAAGCCGTTGCCCAGCACTCGGCTCACCGGGTTAGGGGTGAACTCGGTGAGGAAGTACTCGGCCGCCAGTATGCGGATGTACTTCCCCCCGGCTGAAGCATCTTCTTTCTGCTGGTCGGCCAGGCCTTGGCTGATGGAGGTGCCGGAGTTAAGAAAGCCATAGCCGGCCAAGACAAACAAGCTAATCGTGGCGATCTTGTAGGCCAGCCGTACATTCTTCAGAAAGTGCACCAGATAGACCACCAGCATGATAAGGATCGTCTGGCGGGTGACCTGCAGGACCACGATGACCAGCCCCGTCAAGGCGTACAGCAGCCAGAGGGGCCTGTTTCTGACGGCGCTGGTGACTCGGTTGATGGCAATGAAGCAAGACAGAAAGAATACGCCACCTCCAGGAAAGTTGACCCGGGTCACCCCGCGTTCCTCTTTAAACTCGCCATGCATTCCAAAGTAGACTGTGCTGGTGTGGGTAAACTGAAACAGAAACAGGACGATATAGATCAACCCATAGATGAGCACGAGGTTCTCGATGGTTTTGATGGGGGGGTTGAGCTTGAGCAGATAGAAGAAGGCAAACCACATAGCGTACGGGATGGTCGTTGCGCTGTATTCAATTCCCTGCCCCCATGTGTAGTGAGCCATGAACAACGAAATCACGATGGCCAGGCATATGAGCTGGACGGGCAGCACAAAGCCGCCTTTGTAGGAGAAGAAGTAAGGTAATGATAACAGGATTGTCAGGAGCATATAGCCGTAGCAGGCGTTTTTCAACAGTCCTTGATTGGCAATGACTGCATCAAAGAACTTTAGCGAAAAAGCCACTAGTAAAAATAAAAATAGGATTTTTTTATTCATACAAAGACCATCTTGTTGGTTTGTTCGATTTACTCCTTGATAGGATTATAAGGTGTAAAACTCTAAGGTATTAGGTTGTACTTAAGTAAAAGCTTTCTAAAAATTGGCAATGCATCAAATATGAGTTCATTTTTTAATAAAATGATGTGTAAAAAAACAAAGTAGAGTAAGCATCCCAAACTAGCGGTGAACAATATATAATAGGCTGTTGCATGTATAATGGACACCATATAAATAATGGCCACATAAGGTAATGAATATACCGCGCTCTGTAAGAGCTTTTTTATATCTATAGAGATTCCAATCTTGCTTTTTGCAAAATAGCAGGCAGATAGTAAAACTGCTGTTTCTGAAATTACCCAAACTATAGAGGAGCCTACGCTTTTGAAATAACTAACCAGTAATAAATTCAAGGCTAAGCCAACTGCGGCACCAATTACAGAATTTATTAATACACTTTGGTCTTTATTAAATGGCATTAATAATTGAAGAATCAGAATTTGTTCTAAACCAATTATTAACATTAAAGGCATAACAATGCGCATAGGCATAATAGCTCCTTCGTAGCCGACTCCTGCAATGATATAAATGATTTGAGGGGCCAAGATTATTGAAAATATGATCAGAGGGAAACTAAACATAAATAAAATGTCAAATGACTTCTGGATTAGCCTCTTGATTTCATCTATATTGCCGGTGCTGACCAATGAGCTTATTCTTGGGAGCATAACACCCGTGAAAGCAGAAAACAACGCTAATAAAATGCCATAAAGTTTTGTAGCCGTTGTATAATAGCCAACCTCCTCGTTTCCTGCCATAAAGCCAAGGTAAGCTACGTTGAAGGTTGTGTACATTGACGTGAGTAGAACATAAAAACCTAAAATGAAGTATGATTTTAAATATGGCTTTAAAGAAATGTTCTTTATACTTATTTTAACGAATCTTTTGCTGTATGTCCAATTGAATAAAGCATTTATAACAACTGATATTACCGTGATCGAGTAATATAATATATAATCATCTTTTGCCTTGATGAATAAAAATATGGCAACAGTGTAAATAAGCTTTACCGCTATAATACGAATAGTGATGTATTTGAAATTCTCCATCCCTGTATAAAACCACTCTATTAACAGTAAATTAAATAATATTTTAGCGCTACCTATATAGAACATTTCTTTATAATCATTAAACTTTGGTACGATGCTTATGAAAAGAAGAAATAAACCTAGAATAACAACTGTAGAAATGGTGTTTAAGAAAACTAAGCTCGAAAATGATTGATTTAGCTCTGTACTGTTTAACTTGTTTTTGGCCACTACGCGTATTCCAGTAGAGCCTATACCCAGCATGGAAAATAGTATGAAGTAATTAACTATGCTATCAACAAAATTATATATACCTATATTCGCTGGCCCCAATACACGGGATACATAGGGGAACGTCAATAGTGGTAGAATGTAATTTGAGGCCACCAGCACTCCACTATACAAAAAATTTTTCTTAATATTCATTAGAGACTTGCGTACTGATTTAGTATTTTTTGTTGCAGAAAATGTAAAGGAAAGTATTGGGCTTTACCTAACTGTGTGAATCATTTTGTATTTAACTTGAACGAAAACTGAACCACAGTTTAATTTGCTCGTTTTAAGCCACCATGACTTCATTTACTTTTATTAACAATCTGTCCATATAACCGTCCCACGTATATGAAGCAACTGCCTTATGCGCATTAGAGCATAAAGTAACGTAATTTTCAGCGTCCAGTATTTCTTGTATACATTCCGCTAAAACTTCTTTTTTAAATTCGTTACAGTATAAGCCAAAGGTTATATTTTCGCCGAACTCTTCAACGAAATCAGCGTATGGCGACACAATCACTGGATTATGAAAATACATAGCTTCAATGGTTGATGAGTAACCAGCCCATAATGGAGTCGGATTGATGAAAATTTTAGCATCAGATAATAATTCATAATAAGTTTTTTTTTCCTGAGGATTCTCTTTTCGCAAATAACCGTGACATTTAACGCCCTTAGGTAGATTATTAAATTCCTCTTTTGTCATTCCAACAATGTTCAACTCAAGATCAGGGTTAGCCTTAAGTAGCTCTTTGTAGGAATCTATCAGAAGAAGGGCTCCATTCTTATACTTATTATCCCCAATAAACAATAAACTGTTTGATTTCGCTTTCCTAGCTATTGCGTCTTTAGACGAAACTTCAGTCCAATAGTAGGAATTGACTACATTTCCTCCTAAATAATATATATTTGGATTTCTGTACGCTTTTTTCATATACTCTGCGCACTTAGGAAAAAGCGATACAACGAGTTTAGCCGATTCAATTGTTTTTTTTTGGTAGCTTATGTACTCTTTTTCAAAGGCATAGGGCTCTCTTTTTAATCTTTCTTTTATAAAAAGCTCGTAAGTCCAGTCACAGAATAAAAGCGAAGGCTTTTCTGAGTATTGATTATAGAAACTAAAAGTCATAAAGATGCTTAAATCACTATTTGAGTATTGTTTAATTGCTTTTCTAATTTTTCGATTTATTAACCAACGATGCCATATTGTTCTGTCATAAGCATAAACATGATCTTTAAAAAATAGTGATAATATTTTATATATCATTGTTGAATATATAAAATTGAAATATCTATTTATGTCAATATTAACCCTATTTACTTTTATCCCTTTCTCTATTAATGTTTTAGTAAAAAAAAATGGAATATTTGACCAAGTAGATAAATTTTCTGAGTCTCCATTTGTAAATACTGTAACCTCTTTTATTTCATTTATTTCCATGAGGCTGTTATTCTTTTTAATTGTAACAAACAAGTAATCGTATGTCTTCAAAGTTAACTTGTTTGTTTGTAGATTATCGACAAATCAACGAAAGTTTAAATTGTGCTATAGATACGTGCTATTATAGCATAATTTTAACTTTCGTTGATTTATTCTATGTAGTATTTGTTAATTGCACTCTTATATTTTTTTTCCTTATTTATCATTTCCTTTTTAATAAATCACCAGGCGTTCATATTTCCTTCAAACATTGATTTTATAGTTAACCAACAAATCCACATGTCTAAGGCAGGGGACTTTTTTCGATTATAAAAGCGATCGTACTTTACTCTATGTTGCATTTTAATCAATTGATCTGTTTCGCCCCTGCAACCGCGTACTTGCGCTAATCCTGTAATGCCTGGTTTGACTCGGTATCTTTTTCGGTACTCGGGCATCGTATTCCAAAATTGAGCGCTATGCTGCAAGGCATGAGGCCGGGGTCCTACAATACTCATGTCACCGATAAGAACATTTATAAATTGAGGCATTTCGTCCAAATTTGTTCTGCGTAGGAAGCTTCCTAAAGAAGTTACCCGGTTATCGTTTTTTGTCGCTTGCTGGAACGATGCATTCGGATTATGTGTCATGGTTCGAAACTTCAGACAGCGAAAAGACCTCCCTCGGTAACCAGTACGTTTTTGGATAAACAAAATTGGGCCTGGAGATTCTATTCGTATCAGTAAGCCTATGATGGGAATCAACCAGGATAAAACAAAAATGGATATAAGTATAGCGGAACAAATATCAAAGGCTCGTTTTCCCAGTTGATGGTGAGTCAATTCATGGCGCCTAATTTGTGAATCAGCATATACATATAAAGTTTTGTAGTTTGAATCAAGGCTTAACATAAGAATGAGTTTATTAAAAGTGTGTAATAGAATTTGTTATTTATTATATAGTTTAAATAGTTGCGATTTAATTGGACTTTTTTATTAATTCCTGATAATCGCTATAGTTATAACTATAATTAAGCGACTCACCTTCTCCTACGCCATTTAGGATAATGCTTAGTTTGGGAAAGCGTTGTTCTTTATAGAGCGTGTCTACTGTCTTGATATAGTTTTTAGGCGTATGGTCATGACGTACCAAGAACATTGTCGCATCAGCAAAAGGAGCGATCAGTTGTGAGTCGGTTACCAGTCCAATGGGTGGTGAGTCAACCAATATGTAATCAAATTGCTCTTTTAATCCCAAGAACAATTCTTCCATGCGAGGAGAGCTTAATAACTCTGCCGGATTAGATGGCAGTGGACCTGCTGTTATGATGTAATAGTTAGGATAGCCCATAATCGGGTGGAGCAGGTCATCTATAGTTGCCTCGCCCATTAGGTAATTACTCAGTCCTGCCCGGTTTTCGATGTGCAGAGTTTTATGTAACCTTGGCTTTCGCATATCCATTTCCAGTATAACCGTTTTGCGATTGACCATTGCCAGACTGGCTCCCAGATTCAACGAAATGAAGGATTTACCTTCTCCACTAATGCTGGAGGTAAATAACAAAACCTGACTTTTTTGTGGATCGCTACGTAGGAAATGCAGATTTGTGCGTAATGCCCGTATTTGCTCACCCATTACCGACTGTATACCCGGATTGAGTATAAGATTGTCCGTACTTTTTTGACTACCCTTTACGACTTCGCCAAGAATAGGTATTTGAGTAACTTCTACTACGTCGGCCCGGCGCAATACATTATCGTTTAGGGCGTCTTTAGCCGTAATAAACCCTATGGGTATCAAGAGTCCCATAACCGCAAACAGAGCAAAAATCATCATCTTAACCGGTTTAACAGGTCTGTTACTGGTATGTGCGGCATCGACAGTTCGGCTATCTGACATCCTGGAAGCGGCTGAGAGAGCCGTCTCTTCCCGCTTTTGCAATAAGTAGGTGTACAACCCATTTTTAATAGATTGTTGCCGGGTAATATTCAATAAGGCACGCTCTTTACCCGGTATGGTTCGGATAATATCCTCCATACGCCCATTATTGGCGACGAGTTGAGTTCGGTTACTAACTAATTGCTGACGGATAGTCTGAATATTTTCGTTTATGCTGGCCTTTATGGCTTTGAGCTGGCTATCGAGCGATTGAAGCAATGGGTTGTTCGACGACATAGTTCTCGATACGTCCTCTCGTTTTAGTTCCAGCTCAGCTACTTTGGACAACAGACCCGTTAATATGCGGTCATCGAATCCCAATGTTGCGGGAGCCACGCCCTTCTCTCCTGAATGATTTTGAACATACCGCTCAATATCTGCTAAAGCACCTAAGCGCATATTGACTTCATTCAGTTGTGTATCGTTTTCTTTGACAGCCGTTAGAAACGTTTGTGCCTGTACGCTCAGGTCTGTAATGCCCTGGGTTGATTTGTAGGCTTCAACCTGTTTTTCCACAGTAGATAGTTCACCTGAAATCAAAGCCAATCGGTCCTCAATAAAATTGAGTGTTTTGCTGGCTTCTTTATTTTTATCGACAATTTCTTCTTTGTTATATTCGCTAATGAGCTGATTCAAAATTGCTTCCCCTCGATCAGGAACTGATTCCTGTAGCGTCATGACCAGTACCGTAGACAATTTCGAGGTGGGTTCAATTTTCAGATTTGCTAAATACCTTTCAATCGCATCGCTATGGGAAGAGATCGATGCAAAAACGGTCTCCAGCTTACTGTTAAGAGGCTTTCGTGCAAATATCCGTAACTGGCCAAGGGGGGTCTGAATGCTTTGATTGACAGGGTAGGCTTGCCCATTTAACTTTACCGTTTTGGCATCGACAAACGAGAAGTGTAAATCTTCCAGATAGAGTTGTGGCGTAGGTTTCTCTACAAGAAGTCGAATGGGTGATTCCTGGTAAATCTGTTTTTTGAGTGTGCCGGTCGGCCGGTAGTAGCTTACATCGAGTCCCAGATTAGTGACAACCCGATCCATTAATGTGTAGGACTTAAGGATTTCGATCTCATTCTCCACCAGTTTACTCTGTGTGAAGATGTCAATTTCCTTCATGGCACTTTGCTCCGAAATGCCTTTCCGCTCGTCTTTGACCAGGACACTAGCTTGTACGTTATAAACTGGTGCTTGGTACAGTAGGTACACGTAAGCGGCTGCCAACGCCAGCATCATTGTAAGTACAAACCACGGCCAGTTGCGTGCATAGCGCATGAATAGGGCACGCAGGTTAGTTTGCGGTTCTACTTCGTAAGCTTGGTATGGTGTGTATAGGTTGGTATTCATATTAATTCCGGCTGACAATGATGGCGATAAAGGATAGCGCACTAAGAATAATAGGTAAAAGCACGTACGTCCGATCGGCGTTGGCAATGCGAGCTTTGCCAGGCTCGACATAAACAACATCATTCGGGTGCAGGTAATAATAGGGCGACTTGAATACATCGCGCTTCGTTAAATCGATGCGATTGAAGGTGCGTTGCCCATTTTCTTCCCGGATAATCAATACATTGTTTCGGCGGCCGTAGATCGTTATGTCACCAGCCAGGCCTAGTGCGGCTGGCAACGAAATTTGGCCATTGGGAATCGAGAAGAGGGACGGATGGGCTACTTCTCCAGACACAGAGATTTGAAAGTTCAGGTTTCTGACGTTTACCGTTGGCTCTTTCAGGTAATCGAGTAATTTTTTTCGAATCAGCGCTGCCGCCTGTGTATTGGTCATTCCCTGAACAGTTTGCACACCAATCAGAGGTAATTCTATCTGCCCTTCTTCACTGACCAAATAGCCGGGCGTGTAGGGCAATGGCGTTGTTGGGGTTACCTGCTGTGGTCCTCCAGCCCGCTCCGCTGTGGCCATGGCTGAATATGGATTAAAGAACGCCGTCGCTTCAGGACTAAGACTGCTCACCTGAACGGATAGTACATCACCTGTTTTAATAGTTTGCACATACCGTGGTGCCAGCGCTATCGAGTCTTTCTCGCCTGTATTTGCCTGGTACAAGACCAGCTCTTTGCTGGAAATACAACTTGACAAGCTTATACACAAACCAACAAACCAATACCCTAAATGGGTACGTACTTTACTTACGTTCATACAAGTTACTTCACTAAGCCTAGGAAACTGATTTGATATAGGGGGATTGTCGAGATCTCTAACTCTATAATGTAGGTGCTAAGGCTGCCTATAGGTAATGGATGCCTGTCGAAATTTCAGTGAAGGGGAAGGCTTTTCTACGCGATATACGCTGGTAGAAGAAAATAATATATGATCTGTAGCCCAGCCATTATTAGTTGCTGTCGAAGCCTTAATGAATGTGGACGTTAGTGTAGGAGTAGTTCGAATGGTCGACTTAGTGGTATGCCGTTTTAGGTCATGTAATTCCCGACGCGTGTATATGAAATGTGTTTTGAGATATACGTTCTTTTTATTGCATCCACATATTTCCGAAAGATGACTCTCGTAAATTGGAAATCTTAGGTGAGATACGTCTATTTTCATTTGGACAGTACGTTGATTAAAAAAGAGGGGTCACAACTAGTTCAAAAATTTAAGCTGGGCAATTTGTTATATATTAAAATCGCTCTTTATGCTACTGTATATTTAGATAAATAAGACATAGGATATAGTTTTAGCTCTTTACATTACTATTTATTTTATTACTTTCAATTAGGAAAGTAGTTTTGACTTTTAAACAGGTCAGCGCCAGGTCTATTTAGATAGTACTTTATGTAAAAACCGTTTCAATGTTGGACCTTGTTAAAGTACAAATTTCAAGGCTGGATCAAGTCGATTTTATACGCTCACTATTGATATAAATTATGCTCTGTAATCTCTACTGGTTTATGCAAAATCAAGAAAAGGGGTATTCTTAAGCTGTAGCTCCAATAGATAATATATAAAACTTTATCCATATAAATCGTACAAGTTGTAATCAAAATTAATACAAAATTCGGCTTATGAAGTGCTCCGCAAAATAAATTATTGTAACACAAGTCCAGGCTTTACAACATATGAATGTATTTTTATGTCGGTTTTAGTTATCTTCTTTGTTTATTATTTTTAAAATAAGATTATTAAAGGGGATTGAAATTCTTAATTGAGTCGTAATAGTATTAGATTTATTATATAATTATTTCTTTTAATTAACGAACAAATTTAGCCATTTATTTTTTTTTAATTAACTTAATTGCTATGTGTGTTTACTTGATTTGTTGCTTTTTTTGAGCGAATAAATGAGTGAAAAATTCAAATAGGGTACTTATGCTCTCTGATGAGGAAATACTGTAGTTGTAGGAAGGAAATTTGTGCTACTGAAAAATGAGCCAGGTTACTTTTTTTAAGTTTAATGCTCCATCAACTCAGGTTAAGCATTTAATAAACTTCTATTTCAAGGCTTCCTTAAATCATGGAGAGTTACTTATCTATATAGTCTTCTTTTTATGATGGAATTGTATCGAAACTTGGAGTAAATAATTAAAGTTGGCTCACTTTTTAATTCAATTCCATTTTGCTATGTTAAAGTGATTTGTCACTTCATTTGAAGAAAGTGTTCCTTTTGTTTTTTTATTTGACTAACGTCAATTGGTAAGCTGGAGAGTCGTGATTACGAATGTTACATTACGTCATTTTCCACTAATTTTTTGATCTCCACTAAAATTGGGTTCCAGCCTTCACCGCCATTATAGGTATCGGTGTATCGTCGTTCGCCATCGGCAACCGTGGCGAAGTCGCCCTGGGTTACTACCAAATGGGTTTGTCCGTTCTCTTCAGACAAGTCATACGTAACCATTACGTAATTCTCAGGAATATCGGCAAGCGTCGAATTTGGGTCGAAGGTTGTGTAGGATAAATGGGTATTAGGCTCAATCGCTACAATTGTCCCTTTTACGAAAACCATTGGTTGCCCTTCCCAAACTCCTTGCCAGGGCAATGGACTTTCAACGTTCCAGTTGGAAACAGTTTCGCAACCGAACATATACTTTTTCGTCTGCTCCGGGTTCGTCAGTGCGTCCCAGACGGTAGCGATTGGTGCATTGATGAGTATACTGCTTGTTACAATTAATTCATTGGCCATAACTACGTTAGTTTGAGGTCAGAATACAGGCTGTCAATCAAGCGATAGTTGCTTGCCTGAAGATTATTGATTATTTACACAAAGATTAGCTGACGCACTGACAACGGTGTGTCAGCAGGCGTAGGCATAAGATGCAGTCCGTTACGTTGTTTGGTTGTTTTTATTCACTGACGGTTTGTGCTGCGTAATGCGCTTGAATTTCCTGCGCCAATCGCTGCATAATTGTGTGTAACGATTCGGGTTGCTCGATGGTCGTTGCGTTGCCGTACATCAGTAACCAGCGGGCCAATCCTTCCAGGTACGGTGTCTGAAAATGCATCCGGACGTGATCGCCCATATCTTCTTCGTGCTGAAAGCCGAAGTAGTGTTTCTGCTCATGCATATAACGGGCTGCCTTTTTGCGAAACACAATCGTTACGTATACCATCGGCATATCGACATCCAGTCGTTTCAGGTATTCCTGCAATGTCAGGCGATCCCGACGGGCAAACCGTTCACCTGTGTCGGTAAGCTGGCGAATGCGATCAATGCGGAAATCACGGTAGTCCTGACGGATGCGACAAAAAGCAATTAAATGCCAGCCCATGTGATAATGATACAGGCCAAGGGGCTCTACTTCGCGCTGGGTTTCGGCGTCTTTGTATTGAGAATGGTACTGAATGTCGAGGACATGATGTTGGGCGATGGCTTGCTGAATATCATTGAGAAGCTCATTGGAATACGGAACTCGATGGGTGGGTGTTGCTACGTCGATGTGCGCGTCCAGATCGTCCAGGTGTTCCTGATCGGAGCGTTTCAACACGGATTTGATTTTATACAATGCCGATTCAAATTCGGTGCGTACGGACTCGTCAGCCCATTTTTCAATCAATTTACCCCCCAGCATCAGGGCTCTGGCTTCGGCACTGGAAAACATGACGGGCGGCAGGTGATAATCCGTCAGAAAATAACCAACACCGGCTTCGGCTCCAATTGGCACGCCGGCTTCTTCCAGTGAGCGAACATCACGATAGACGGTTCGGAGGCTAATGTCGAAACGGTCGGCTAATTCCTGCGCACGAACAACGCGCTTGGTTTGCAGGTGAATCAGGATGGCGGTCAGGCGGTCAAGGCGATTCATGGTTGAAAGGAGGGTAAAGCTAATTGCAAATTACGCTGGTTCGATTGAACAAGTAGGCACTTTTTTGCGTAACAGTCATAACGCAATTCTAAACAGTATGAGCACGAACAGCCTCCACAATAACACCCATCACCACCGCTTCGAATTAGACGTTGACGGTAAACTGTCCATTGTTGAATACCAGCAGGTCGATGATGAAACGCTGGCCCTGACGCACACAGAAGTTGACCCCAGTCTGGAAGGGCATGGCGTCGGTTCTAAGCTGGTCGAAGATGTTTTACAATACGTTGAGCAGCATAACCTTAAAATCGTGCCGCTCTGTCCGTTTGTGACGGCCTATCTGAAACGCCATCCCGACTGGAATCGGGTCGTTTCGTCCGCCTATAGCATCAACGATTTTTAAGGGATTGAATGAATCGTTTTTTTGTAATGGGCATTCTGCTTTTGGGGCTTTGTGTTAATGGCTTCGGCCAACTAACGAGTTACCGTGTGTTATTTGGCCTCACAACACAGCAGCCCCAACAGATTGTGCTACGTCAGTGGCAGCAACGGGCGCAGACCCGCTATCTGGTCGTGAATCCACGAACGCTCGAAACGGCTATAATAGCACTCCCACCGAACGGCGTGAAAGTGCTGTCATGGTCGAGCCTGATGCAACAGCTAGGCCAGACACCTTATGGCCGGGCAATGCGATTCGAGCAACGGCGCGACCAGAATTTGCAGGACGCCGGTATCGAACGTACTGACACAACCGAACGGGGATTCAGCCTGACGATTGACCTGTGTCCTTCCACAAAGCCATTGACACGCTCGGTTTTTGAGCAGTTGATCAAGGCTTTTGAACCGGAAGAAAAGCCAATTCCAGTAACCATTACGATTACGGGTCTCTGGATGGAGAAGCACCCGCAGGACCTGGCTTACCTGAAAAATTTGGTCAGTCAGGCAGAGCTGGATATCACATGGGTTAATCATACGTATCATCATCGGTATGATCCGAGACTTCCACTGTACGCCAACTTTCTGCTCGAACCCACTACGAACCTGAACGACGAAGTGCTGCTGAACGAACAAGCCATGCTGATAAATGGCCTGAAGCCTTCTATCTTCTTTCGGTTTCCGGGTCTGGTTTCCGATAAATCCGTGTTCGACCGCGTGCTGGCATTTGGCCTGTTGCCCATCGGTAGCGATGCCTGGTTAGCCAAAAATGAACAGCCCAAACAAGGCAGTCTGGTGTTAATTCATGCTAACGGAAATGAGCCGTTGGGCATCACCGATTTCATCAATCTAATTCGGCAAAAGTCGCCGTATATCCGTAACAAATCGTGGTTACTCTATGATTTGCCCACGAGCGTGGCAGAGGAAAAGTGAGAAAGATATATGAGGTAGGGTGTATAATATATGTCTTGCCATCTACGCATCATATATTATACACCCTACTTCATACATCATTTCCCCCGTTGTTCCATTTCTTCTATTTTCTGACGTAGCAGCCGGACTTCGCTGATGAGTATTTGCATGTCGCTGTCAGCTTGATCCTGGTCATCTTCCACGAAAAAATTGGCCACGTAGCCGGTAAACGTACCGAATAAGCCCACCCCGGCAATCATCAGAACGGCCGCAATAAGTCGCCCAATTGTCGTAACGGGAAAACGGTCACCGTAGCCAACGGTTGTGATGGTCACAAAAGCCCACCAGAGCGCATCGGATGGGGTTTTGATATTGGCTTCGGGAACGCGCTCAACGTAGAGAATAGCCACGGCTCCGAAAATCATGAGGAGAACGGCGCTAAGTAACACAATCGCTAACGTACCATTAGCCCGGTCGCGAAAGACGTATTGCAGAAAATCACGAATGGAACGAAACGACCGGACCATCCGCAAAATCCGAACGACCCGCACCAATTGTCCCAACCTGAACCAGTCGAGCGCCGGAATACTGGCTAACAGATCGATCCAGCCCCAGCGTAAAAACGCCCATTTGTTCGGGGCCTGGTAAAGTCGCAGAAAGAAATCGAACAGAAAATAAAAACAGATACCCGTATCAATGTGATCGAGCAATAGCCGGTTCTGCTCGTCCATCGGAACCAGTTCCCGGATGAGCAGGGCGATGACGACGTAGACCGACAACACCAGCATAATGACCTGGTGCAGGGTTAGTTTCTGGGCTGACGGTTTATCTTTCTTCATGGCGTTCGGGGCTTGGGTGGGTGAATGGGTGAAATTCGATCTTTTTTCTTCACCCACCGCCATATGTCCGTCACCAGGGCCGGATAAATAGTAACGCCAATGCTGTAATAACTCCCGTTGAAATTCTGGTTGATGGCGGTTTGGAATATGGAAACCCGATAGCCGATCTGGGCACTAAGACCTACCCAGCGTGTTGCTTTCCACTGCCCATACACACCCGCCTGCAAAGGCACGAAAAAACTTCGGCGCGACCGATCAACAGGGGTTTCCTGCCGTAAATTCAGCGGTAGTGCATAAGCGATGCCCCCACCAAGTTCAACCGGAAAACTCACCATCCATTTCTTGTTGTTCGTCAAATTCCACCAGTACATCAAGCTTACATACCACAAGTCGGTGCGGGTGTAGTAATCGAGGTTAATGCGCCGGGCCGCGTCGCGTTGCCAATTAATCAGCCGTAAATACGTAGCATAGTTGATCCAGTAATAGCCGAGCGTTAGTTGGTGGCGTTTGGGACCATACTGAATACCTGCATTAATTCCCCAGACGTTTACGTGCTGGCTTTCAAGGAACGAATCCCTGAAATCGAGGTTAAAGGCCGGTTTAATGAAGAAATGGGATGGTCGTGTCGTATCGACCGGGGGAGTTGAGTCAATCCGGGGCGTCAGAAGTGAACAAACGAACAGGTACAAAGCAACCATAATGCTCTACTAACCTGAAAAATCGCTTTTGGGTTAACCAGGCGTTTTACAGAAAGCCGTGCCACGGTTATTAATAAAGATCAAACTAACCGTGGCACGGCTTCCTGTAAAAACGCCTGGTTAAAATTCAACGTGCGTTCGCAACGCAAACAAATGTACCGGTCCCCGATCTGCATTGTAACCTGGATGCTGGACTAACTGGTAGTCCAGTGTCAGATAGAGTGTATGGGCGACTCGGGCTTTGTAAAATACTTCCAGACTATTTTCTGTCCCGTAATTGGGTAAACTACTATCGCCCAGCATGAACCCTGTTCCACCCGCATCAAGGAAAGCGATGTGATCGGCCGAAATACCGTTTCGGGCTACGGCTATGCCCACAACATCGTTTTGGCGGTGCCAGCGCGTGCCACCAATGTAGGCGCCTACCGTAAGGCTATTGTCAATTTCGGTAAACGCCCAGGTGGCGGTATGCCCATCGTTCCAGCTGGCTCGCCCGAAAAGGCCCCCTACGTCGCCCAGCGGTTGTTCGACATTCAAACCCAATCCATATTTGACTCCGCCGTACCGGGTGCCGGTCAGTAGATAAGGGGGATCGGTAGGGTAGGTGCCCGTCTGTAATAACTGCGTGGCTGAGCTATAGGTTGGTGCTTTTGTTACGTTGCGGAAAGCCAGCAACCGAACGGTTCCTGCGCGAGGCAGTAGCCTGAACTTATGTTCGAGTTCCAGGGTCAGGGCATGGGATTTGCTAATATTCCAGTCCAGTACGTTGCCATTCGCGACAGTGGGCATAAGAGCCGCTGCAACCCGAATGGCGTAGTTTGGCCGGATGTATTCGGTGGCGAGACTCCATGTATAACCTCGTGTGTTGGCCGGGTAATCCCAGGCGCCCATGTTCATCAGCGACCAGTTCGAAAACTGACTTCTGGGGTCATGTGCATAGGCGTTGTTATCAAATATATCGGCAATGGAGAATTTGCCCGCCGTTATCACCAGCCGGGACGGAGGGATGGGTTCCTCGACCTGGTTTGCTTCTGATTCGGCCTCGTTGGAGGCATCTGTGTTTAGCGGAATAATTTGTTCGATATAAAAACGGGCAATGTACAGAGCTGGCCGGGCGCTGCCGATGCGAAAGGTTTCACCATTGGGAAAGCCCGCTATACCAACGGCGGTCGCGTACAGACTTTCGTCATAGGGAGCCTGACTGTCGCGATGACCAACCCCTCGTCCACCAGCGAGTTCGGGATTTACATAAACCGCGGCTCCGCGCCATAGCCGACGTCCCAGAAATAGCGTCGTTGTCACCGATAAGGCCGTGTCTGGTAACGTACTCAACGTATTGCGACCATCATAACCGGCTCCATTGAAGCGGGTGTGTCCCTGTACAATTGTTGTGAACTGAAAGTGCAGGCTCCAGTTCTTGAGCGAGTCGAGGTAGTTATTATTATTATCCTGCTGTGCGTGTACGGCTGATCTGGTGGCGAGCGCTAGCACTAAACAAAACCAGCCTCGAAGGTTTCCCATGAATTTCATGCCGGAAAACTAACTAAAATCGCTTTATGAGCTATACTGTATCTATAAAGCGTTGAAAATGAGAAATCAGTCAGGTGAAGTCGTGCGGAGCGGCATGAATTAGTAGGTAAATCTATAGGCCTGATCTCAGCAGATAGCCTACGCCCATAGCTGTATGAATCAATTTGTGGTCGAACCCGCGATCTATTTTCTTTCGTAAAAAATTAATATATACCTCGACTTTGTTGGTATTGCAGGCCGTACTGTTATCCCATACTTTTTCTAGAATCTGCGCTTTCGAGACAACGCGTCCGGCATTTTCGACCAGAAAAGCGAGTAACTGAAATTCTCGGGCGGTTAAACTGATACGTTTACTGGCACGATACGCTACTTTTTCGGCGACATTCAGTTCCAGGTTATCAATGCTCAGAATGGTAGGCGAATTGAAACCACCCGTTCGCCGACGGTGTAGCGCGTAAATCCGAGCCAGCAATTCATCGGGGTCGCAAGGGCGCCCTACATAGTCGTCGGCACCAGCGTATAAGCCCTTGGCTTTGTCGGCCGGTGCATTCAGATTTGATAATAGCAGCACAGGCGTTGAGTCGTTTTCCTGTCGAAGTCGTCTAATTACGTCGAAACCATCCATCCGGGGCAACTGCGTGTCCAGTAAAATCAGGTCGAAACGAGCGTGCAGCGCCATGGCCAACCCTGTGTATCCGTCGGTAGCCACCTTCATGGTGTACTGGCGTTCCACTAAGGTTCTGTGTAGGAAGTCGAGATAGTCAGAATCACTTTGAATTAAAAGAATTTTCATACGCCGATGCCCTAAAATATAATTGAACCGCAAATGTGAGGGGCTAACTTTAAATCGGCTTTAAAGGAATATTAAAACTTCTTTAAAATTTAATTGTATGATTATGAGAAGAATATGGATTGAGAATGATTTTTATTTTTTTAAGAATTAATTAATAAAGCTTTAACCAGACCTTAACCACGGGGTTGCTACTTGCCGCCCAAACCAGCCGGATCTTATTCGGCCAATATGTAGCTTATGTCTCGTTTTCAACTTATTCGTATCCGTATCATCGGCCTTTTGCTGAGTGGACTTGGTGCCTGTTCACCGCTACTGGCGCAAACGACCGTAGCCGCGCCCGACACCATTCGACAAAGCCTGCCGCAACTCGAACAGAAGTTTGTGGAGCGCAATTTTCAACTGATTGCCCAACGCTATCAGATCGATATCGCTGACGCAGCCATCACGCAGGCTGGCTTACGCCCTAATCCGAACCTGTGGTTTCAGGGTAATTTATACAATCCCGGTACGCACAAGTTTTTGCAGTATGGTCCGCCTTCGCAGGCTGATAAAGATGCTGGCATCTATAATAGCGGCTATTACGCCGTTCAATTGCAGCAGGTGATTTTGCTCGCGGGTAAACGTAGTAAGCTGGTAGCCCTGGCCGAAAGTAATAAATCACTGGCCCGGCTGGCGTTTCGTGATATCATGCGAACACTTCATTATCAGCTCTATACAACCTATGCCAATCTGTTTTATGATTTACAGGGGCTAAACCTGTTTGACGAGGAAATAGCGCGGCAGCAGCGCTTGCTTGAATCCTATCGAATTGCACTCCGAACGGGGGGCGTAGCGGCTTATGAGGTAACCCGGCTGGAAGTGGCGATACGTGATCTTCAGGCCAACAGTGCGAATTATCGGACGCAAATTGCTGATGACCAGGCGACTCTTCGCGTTTTACTACGTCAACCGGATAAGACGTTTATTATGCCGACCGAACTGCCACCCTTGAAGATAACCCTTCCTGCGCTGGCCACGGCACTCGACTCTGCCCAGACAAACCGACCCGACATTAGTCTGTCGCAGGAGCAGATCAACAATGCTCAACGTAGCGTGGCCCTGGAAAAAGCCCGGCGTACGCCCGATTTGACAACGGGTCTGTTATTCGAGAAGTATGGGAATGCCTACAATAACTTTACCGGCTTCCAGCTAGCTATGGACCTGCCGGTACGAAACCGAAATCAGGGCGCTATTCGGTCGGCAGAAACGACCCTTAAAAGCGTGACGGGCGGCCTGGAAAATCAGCAGATTGTTGTGCAGAGCGATGTTCTGAATGCCTATGATAAACTGAACACGTACTATGCGCAACTGAACGCCCGGCCCGAAGGCTACCTGGATCGTATTCAGAATATTTCGGTAGAGGCAACCAAGGCTTATAATGCCCGTACGATTGGGTTGCTGGATTATCTGGACAAAATCAGGACGTATCAACAGGCGCAACTCAACAACATAAATCTGCTGAATAATCTCTTCAACACGCAGCAGTTACTGAATTATACCACCAACACGAGATTCTTTTAAGGCATGAAAAAAGTACTCTGTGCCCTGGCCGTTGGGTTGACAATGGCTGCCTGCGGACATAAAAATGAGGAGACAGAGAAGGCGCCAACGTCCAGTGCCGACTCTAGCAGCAGCTACCTGACGGATTCGGTTCGGCAAATGAATCCCGAAGACGAGCTGACCCTAAATGGCACGGTCACCTTCGACCAGGACAACGTAGTACGCGTATTTCCACTCGTTAGTGGGAACGTTCAGAAGACGACTGCCTCGCTGGGTGCTTATGTTCAGAAGGGACAGGACCTGGCGCTTATTCGCTCGGGTGACATTTCCACCTATACCAACGATTATCAGGCCGATAAATCGGATCTGGAGGTAGCTCAGCAGCAACTTAAGAACGTATCGGCGCAGTATAAAGCCGGCTTTGCCTCGGAAACGGATTTTCTGACAGCCAAAAATAATGTCAAAAAGGCGCAGGATGAACTGAGTAAATCGTCGAATATTCTCCGGGTATACGGAGGCAGCACGGCCGGAACGGGCGAACCTTCTTTTGCCGTCAAAGCGCCGATCTCGGGCTACATTGTCGAGAAAAACGTCAATACCGGGCAGGACTTACGAGCTGATAATCAGAACCCGCTCTATACCATATCCAGCCTGCAGCAAATATGGGTACTAGCCAATGTATATGAACAGGATATTCCCGAAATCAAGCAGGGACAACCGGTTGATATTCAGGTGCTGGCTTATCCCGACAAAATATTTAAAGGGGTTATCAGCAACGTGAGCAGCGTGCTCGATGAACAGGCGCGGGTGCTGAAAGTCCGGATCGTCCTTCCTAACCAGAATGGGCTGCTGAAACCTGATATGTTCGCTACCATTCATGTTCACCTGCCCAACGCCAACGTATCGAACGGCGCTAAGTCGCTGGCCGTTTCGCAGAAAGCCGTCGTCTTCGACCGCGACCATTACTACGTTATCGTACAGACGGGCAAGAACAAATATGAAGTGCGGGAAGTAAACGTGATGAAGAATACGACGCGGTATGCCTTCGTGTCGGGTGGTAATCTCAAGCCCGGCGATACCGTCGTGACGGAAGGTAGTTTGTTGTTATACAATGATTTAACGGACTAAATAAAGTCGCTAGCTGTCAGTCAGGAGTCGAACGTAACAACTTGATACTACCTGTTGACTAACGACTAGTGACTGTCGACTATCATGAACAAATTCATCCGCAGCATAATCACCTTCGCGCTTACGAACCGCTTCGCCGTCTTTTTCGGTATTGCGCTGATCATTGTTGGGGGCGTTGTGGCATTTTTGAATACGCCCGTCGAAACATTCCCCGACGTAACGAACACAAACGTGGTTGTCATCACGCAGTGGCCCGGTCGTTCGGCCGAAGAAGTCGAACGGTTCGTGACCTTACCCCTCGAAACGGAACTCAACTCGGTGCCGCGTAAAAGCACCCTACGTTCCGTTTCGCTGTTTGGCCTGTCGGTCGTTACTATGATTTTCGAGGATGGTGTCGACAATTTTACGGCCCAGACCAACGTAGCGAATCGTCTGGCTGCCGTGGACCTGCCTAATGGCGTTTCGGCCGAAGTGGAGCCTCCATATGGCCCTACAGGCGAGATTTATCGCTTCACATTAGAAAGCAAGGACAAGGACGTAACGGAACTGAAAACGATTCAGGACTGGGTGATCGAACGGCAAATCAAGAGTGTACCGGGCATTGCCGACGTCGTGAGTTTTGGCGGTAAGGTCAAAACGATTGAAGTTAGCCTGAATCCAACGTTGCTGGCCAACTACGGCTTCACGGCTCTAGACGTCGATCAGGCGATTCAATCGAGCAATATCAACGTTGGCGGGGATGTCATCAAGCAGGGAAATCAGGCCCTTGTTGTGCGGGGTATCGGCCTGCTGACCAAGCCCGAGGACGTAGCCGGAATTATCATCGACAACGTCAATGGGGTACCGATTAAGGTGCGTGACGTAGCAACAGTTAAGGAAAGCTTTCAGCCTCGTCTGGGTATTGTCGGGCGCGACAAGCAGGACGACGTCGTGGAATGTATTGTGGTGATGCGAAAAGGTGAAAATCCCAATGACGTTATCCCAGCATTAAAAGCTAAAATCGACGAGTTGAATAATCAGATTCTGCCGAAAGATGTCAAGATAAAGACATTCTACGATCGCACTACGTTAAATAACTACACCTTACATACGGTTGGTGAGAACGTATTGACGGGTATTTTCCTGGTCACGCTCATCCTGCTGATCTTCCTGGCCGACTGGCGTACTACACTTACGGTTGCCATTGTTATTCCGCTGGCTTTGTTGTTCGCTTTCATCTGCCTTCGCCTGAAAGGCATGACGGCCAATCTGCTCAGCATTGGCGCCCTGGATTTCGGGATTATCATCGACGGAGCTGTGGTCATGGTTGAGGGCTTGTTTGTGATGCTGGCGCACCGAGCGGCCCAAATGGGCATGATGAAATTCAATAGTCGGGCCAAACTGAGCTGGATTGCTCAGAATGCAACGGAACTGGGTAAATCCATTTTTACCTCGAAAATCATTATCATCACGGCTCTGCTGCCGATTTTTACCTTTCAGAAAGTAGAGGGTAAGTTATTCAGCCCACTGGCCTGGACAATCGGGTTTGCCTTGACGGGTTCGCTCATTGTCAGCCTGACGCTGATTCCGTTGCTGTGTAGTTTGCTGCTCAACAAGCAGGTACGTGAACGGCACAATCCGGTGGTAAATGGACTGGAACGCGCCTATGTCCCCGCGCTAAACTGGGCGATTCGCCAGCCCGTTTCCATCATTTCCATCGCGATGGGTGCGTTGGGGTTTTCTGTGTATCTGTTCCTGTTTCACATCGGGTCAGAATTTTTGCCACAACTAAATGAAGGTTCTATTTACGTGCGGGCCAGCCTGCCGTATTCGGTGTCGCTGGATGAGAGCTATGCCTACACCCGAAAATTCCGGGCGATTTTTGAGGAATTTCCAGAGGTGCGGGGTGTCATTTCGCAGACCGGACGTCCGAACGACGGCACCGATCCTACTGGCTTCTTTAATAATGAGTTTTTTGTGGACCTCTATCCGAAAGAAGAGTGGAAACGCAACGTATCAAAAGACGAGTTAGTGGCGCAGATGCAACAGAAACTGGCCCGTTTTCGAGGGGTTTCTTTCAACTTTTCGCAACCGATTTCCGATAACGTCGAAGAAGCTGTATCGGGGGTGAAAGGCTCGATGGCGATCAAAATCATTGGGCAGGACCTGAACGTATTGGACAAAGAAGCGACGAAGGTGTTTACTATTATGAAGACCGTTCCAGGCGTGAGTGATCTGGGCGTCTTCCGTAACCTCGGCCAGCCGGAGTTTCGCATTCAGCTCGACCCGCAGAAACTGGCGCTCTATAACGTGCCAACCGACGTAGCCCAATCGGTAATTGAAACCGCGATTGGCGGTAAAACCGTAACCCAGTTTTACGAAGGTGAACGGCATTTCGACATCAAAGTTCGGTACGATGAGCGGTTTCGGTACTCGCCCGAACTGATTGAAAATCTGATGGTCCCAACGCGGTCAGGCAGTAAGATTCCGCTTAAGGAGCTTGCTGATATTGGTACTCGGTCGGGGCCAGCCTTTGTGTACCGCGAAAACAATGCCCGTTTCATCGCCATCAAATTTTCGGTACGTGATCGCGACCTCGGCAGCACCATTGCCGACGCCCAGAAGCGGGTAGGGGATCAGGTGAAACTGCCCGATGGATTTCAGATGCGTTGGGCGGGTGAGTTCGAAAACCAGACGCGGGCCGAGCGTCAGTTGGCAATTGTAGTGCCTATTAGCATTACGATTATTTTCATGATTCTCTTATTCACTTTCGGAAGTGCGCTCGATGCTACGTTGATTATCCTGAACGTACCATTTGCGCTTATTGGTGGTATGCTCGCCCTTTGGCTGACGGGTATTAACTTTAGCATATCGGCAGGCGTGGGCTTTATCTGCCTGTTTGGTGTATCGGTGCAGGATGGCGTCATTCTGATTAACCGATTCAAGGAAAACCTGCATAACAAATTGCCCATTAGCGAAGCCATTCGGGAAGGGGCCCTAACTCGGGTACGACCGGTTGTGATGACGGCCATGATGGCTTCTCTCGGCTTGTTGCCAGCCGCTTTGTCAACGGGGATCGGCTCTGAAACACAAAAGCCACTGGCTGTTGTCATGATTGGTGGCCTGATGACCTGTACGGTGCTGTCGCTACTGATTTTACCTGTTACGTACGAACTGATTCACAGTCGGCGCGCACGAAAAGAAATGGCGCGGCACGAGTCCAAGGCCGTTGAGTTACCGCATCATTCATAACAAACGAAGCAGGCAGGTTACTCAACCTGCCTGCTTCGTTTTTACATTATAGTTCTATCGCCAGTAACCGGGTACCCAAACATAGCCTCGACGGCGTGCTACCCAGTAACCGGGTACCCATACTGCTCGCGGTCGTGGAGGAGCAACCCAGTAACCGCCGTGCCAACGATAACTGTTGCGGTAGGGTCTCCATTCTTCGGCTACCCATCTATGGCGCGGAGAAGGTGCCGGTGGGTGAGCAATTACTACGTGCGGTCTTGGTACAACAAGTCGTTGTCGTACATACACCTGAGCATTCGTATACGCAACTGAAGCGATGAACAGACTAGCGAAAAGCAGACTTTTGAGGGCGATTTTCATAACGTTTTAGAATTAAAGTTAAAACTGTTATTAGGTTGCCAGTCGGGCATGCTGAGCTAGACAAGTCAGCATTGATAATATAGAATAACTATACTTTGCTGCTTAGAGTTAAAATGTGCCATTGAGTTTAAAGTAGAAAACGTTAAAAAGACGTGTAAGCTGTTCGCCTTGGTCAAAGACTACCAGCTTATACATCTTTCATAACCCGCTTCTGATTCGCCCGCAACTCCTTCGTTGTTTTTCTGGAACCATCGTGACTCCAACCGGGCGGTCCGAAAATATAGCCTAACGCAGCCCGAAATGAGTCTGCCCGACGGATATCCTGACCAATGGCGATCCATTCGTGGAAGGCAATACGTACTGGATTATGGGAACCAACATTTGTAGTTAGTCCGTAGGTAGGGCGGTTTCGTTCTAACTCGAAGGTGCCAAATAAGCGATCCCAGATGATAAGTACGCCCGCGTGATTTTTGTCTAAATAATTCAGGTCAGAGCCGTGGTGCACTCGATGGTGCGATGGTGTATTAAAAATGTACTCAATCGGGGCCGGAAGTTTAGTAATGTGTTCGGTATGAATCCAGAATTGGTATAACAAACTGATGGCCTGCATGGTCATAACGGCGACCGGCGAAAACCCGATTAATGGTAACCAGATCCAGAAAATGAAAGCACCCGTGATGTTCCCCGTCCAGGTTTGGCGCAGAGCCGTACCCAGGTTGTATTTCATGGATGAATGATGTACTACGTGCGATGCCCAGAAGTACCGGCTGCTGTGGCTAATTCGATGGAACCAGTAGTAGCTGAAATCGTCGGCAAAAAACAGAATAACCCACGCCCACCACTGGGTCATGTCGACGGTGAAAAGCCGAAATTGGTAAACCAGCGAATACGTACCAAATACGATAGCTTTCCCGACAATCCCGATAAGTACGTTGCCAATCCCCATCGCCAAACTGCTGGCTGTGTCTTTGGCGTCGTAATAATCTTTTTGCTGAATCGCTGTGATAATAACCTCCGCAACCAACAGAATGACAAAGCCAGGGATAGCATACTGAATCAGATCTCTCATAGGTTTTCTGATTTTTATGCAAGTTAATGCCTTTTAAATGCAAAGCGCACAAAGGATTATGCTGTGTCCACAGAGACGTAAAACATGTGGACACAGCATAACCCTTTGTGCGCTTTGCGTTTAGCTATATGAATTCTACCGATTCATCGAAATCAGGAACTCTTCGTTGCTACGTGTCCCTTTCATATGGCCAAGCAGGAAGTCCATGCTTTCCATCGGATTCATATCCGACATGTGTTTGCGTAGAATCCAGACGCGTTGCAGGGTTTCCTTGTCTAACAGCAGGTCTTCGCGCCGTGTACCCGATGCCATGACATCGATGGCTGGATAAACTCGCTTGTTCGCCAGCTTGCGGTCGAGCTGAAGTTCCATGTTGCCGGTACCTTTGAATTCTTCAAAGATTACCTCATCCATTTTCGAACCCGTGTCGATCAGGGCGGTAGCGATAATGGTCAGCGAACCACCATTCTCCACGTTCCGGGCTGCACCAAAAAAGCGTTTGGGGCGGTGAAGGGCGTTTGCATCTACACCACCCGACAAAATCTTACCCGACGAAGGCACGACCGTATTGTAAGCCCGCGCCAGACGCGTAATGGAATCCAGTAGAATCACTACGTCGTGACCGCATTCAACCATTCGCTTTGCTTTTTCGAGAACCATGCTCGATACCTTCACGTGCCGGTCGGCCTGTTCATCGAATGTGGAGGAGATTACTTCAGCATTCACGCTACGGGCCATATCGGTCACTTCTTCAGGACGTTCGTCGATCAGTAACACGATCAGATACACCTCTGGATGGTTCTTCGTGATGGCATTGGCAATCTCTTTCAGTAAAACGGTCTTACCCGTTTTAGGCTGTGCAACGATCATGCCGCGTTGTCCTTTGCCAATAGGGGCAAACAAATCCAGTACGCGCGACGAGTAATTATCGGGGCGGTTGCTCAGATGAAGCTGCTCTTCGGGGAAAAGGGGAGTCAGGTATTCGAACGGAATCCGATCCCGGATTTCTTCGGTTGTTTTACCATTTACAGTCGAAACACGTAGCAGCGCAAAATATTTTTCACCTTCCTTGGGTGGACGGATAGCGCCACGAACGGTATCGCCCGTTTTCAGGCCGAACAGTTTAATTTGTGAGGGCGATACATAAATATCGTCCGGGCTGGCCAGGTAGTTGTAATCAGCTGATCGAAGGAAGCCATAACCACCATCCTGCATTATCTCCAGAACGCCCTCATTGTCGATGATACCATCGAACTCACGAATGTGTTGATTATACTGGCGACGGATGCGGTTCTGGTATTCCTGCGCTTCCCGAGCCGGTTGCGACTGTGGAGCCGGTTGCTCGGTTTCGGGTTGAGGTTGTTGAACTGCCTGCGTTTCGGCTGGTGAACTAACCGCTTCAACCTCCGAATTGACAACAGAAACCGGCGTTTTACCCGAAGACTGCATATTGGCTGCGTTGTCTTCCGTTACGACCGTTGGCGTCATGAACTCCTCATCAGCCTGGCCGCCGTAGTTTAGCCCTGTTTCGTCGGTTACTATGCGTTGGGTACGCGGCCGTTGATCACGTCGCTGGGCGTTATCACGCTGACCTGAACCTGCCTCACGGTTAGTGTCTAAACGTTGCCGATTATTGTCTGGCCGAGCGTTCACATCGCGTGATCCTGACTGGGTATTTTCGGGCCGTTGTATCCGTTGTCGGTTATTATCTGGCCGAGCGTTCACGTCGCGTGGCCCGGATGGGTTACCATTCGTACGATTTCGGTCGTTACGTGGATTCCCGGCTTGGAAAGGCCGTTCCGGACGATCTGTTGTGGACAAGTTACTACCATTGCGGTTGGGCCGATTCTCGACACCATTCTGCGCTGGTTGGCCTGCTTCGCTTTGGCGCTCTTCAGGAACTGTGGTGGGTTCCGATATGGCCGGTGCGGGCGTGCTTTCGGTCACTTCAGGGACTGCTGCCGCTGGCTGCTCAGAACTGACAGCCGCATCGGTAGCTGCAACCTCCCGACGAACACGCTGCCGGGGCTTGGCTGTATCTGGTGTAGCGACTACAGTTTCGACGGGTAGGCTCATTTGCGCTGGATCAGACGTAGCAGCCGGTTTTATCCGACGACCACGCTTGGGCGCTTCATCAACAGCCGCGGTTGCCTCAGGTATTTCGGGCCCGGGTTTCTCAGACTGTTGTTTTATAATTTCGTAAACAAGTTTTTCTTTCGTGAATTTGGCAATGTTGCGGATGCCAAATTGCTCGGCAATGGGGTGAAGCTCCGAGAGAAGCTTCATATCTAATTCTTCTTTCTTAAACATACAGGTCAGGTTAGCAATAAACCTTGAAAGGACCGCTGGAGCGGCAAGGATGGAAATTGGGGATTGTGAAATATGAAACAGCCAGTTTGACAGGCAGGCTATCAGGCCATATTATAGGCTCGTGGGGCTTTATGATTAATAAATCAAAGTAACCTCAACTAATTCAAGTAATTACGTGATGAAAATAAAACTATACTATAAACTGGGATGATTTACCTGATCCAAACACAAAGGTCTGGTGGGGCCAGACACGGTGGTTATCAAAACGTTTGGAAAACTGCGGTGCGACGTTTTGTTGGTTCGCCGTTGCGACGGTTTGCCGTAATGGCTACAGGCTGCTGCTTTGATGAAAGCACTACCTGTCGACCGGATTGATGGTGACAAAGGTAGTAGTTTGATCTGGTTTTGTCAATAGAACGTTATTCGCTAATAAATGTTTCCAGTTCTGAAATAAAATAATGGCAACAAGAAAACGGTCGCTCTGTTGACAGCCATTCTGGTCTTATGCTACGTGGCGATCCAGGTAGGGACAATTGCATCGTTAAAAAAACTTAAAACGCTGAGCGCGTATAAATTTTGCCTTTAAATCAACGTTCACTCTTTCGTATGGGAATAAATAGGAACCCTACCCAATGGCTAACTACATTGAATCTGGTTGTAGACTGGGGTAATTCAAGTCTGAAAACAGGTTGGTTCGATGGCTCAACGTTGACTGAAACCGGTCGGTATGAATCGCCGGATGAATTGGTAGTCGATCTTGAAAATCGTTCTGTAGACCATATGCTAGTGTCATCAACCAGTCGACCGGCTGATGAGATACGTACTCAATTAGCCGGTTTAAAAACTGATTTTTGGTTGTTGGATAGCCAAACAGCAGTGCCTATACGTAAGGCCTATGATACGCCCACCACGCTTGGAACTGACCGAATTGCGGCTGTAGCAGGCGCAGTAAGCTTATTTCCAGGACAAGATTGTTTGGTGTTTGATTTAGGTACGTGCCTGACCGCTGACTTTATCGATCAGGATGCCGTCTTCCAGGGCGGGCTAATTTCGCCGGGGCTACATATGCGTTTTCGGGCCATGCATGAACAAACGGCCCGACTGCCGTTGGTTGATCTGGCTAGTGAATGGCCTGGGCTGACCGCGAAGAATACAAAGCAGGCAATGCAGAGTGGCGCGATGAATGGGCTACTGTTTGAGATGAACGGCATCATCGACATGTATCGTCAGCAAAGGCCGGGTATTGTGGTGCTGGCATGTGGTGGTGATGCGGCTTCCTTTGAAAGTCGTCTTAAACAGCCGATATTTGCAGTGCCTGAATTGGTGCTGATTGGATTGAATCGAATTTTACGCTATAATGTTGAAAATATACAAGCGAATACGCCAGACGTTAACGCATAGTTTGCTGGCCGTTGCCGCGACATCGCCGATTGTGCTGGCACAGGGATTGGGTAATTCACCTTACTCTGCTCTGGGCGTCGGAGAATTATACAGCCCGGCTAACGTAACGAATATGGGCATGGGCGAAGTGGGTATCAGCAATGCCAGTGCCTTCTACCTGAATCTGCAAAACCCTGCACTACTAGCCCGTCGAACCCGTTTTACGGTATTTGAGGTGGGCCTGATCGGGCAATCGACCGCTATTAGCCAGAACCTGAGCAATACGGTCAAAAAACAAAATAACTTTGCTGGTAATCTAAGCTATCTGGCTCTTTCGTTTCCTGCCAATTCGCGTTGGAATATGTCGATTAGCCTGAAGCCGTACACCTACGTTAACTACAGTATTCAGCAAACGGCTGATCTACAGGGTACTACCAATAGCGCAGTGTATAATTATACAGGCCGCGGTGGCTTGAATAAAGCGACGTTTGCGAATGGGGTTCGCGTTACCAAAAATATTTACGTCGGCGCAGAGGCTTCGTTTCTCTTTGGTAACATCACGCACTCATCGTCTGCGCTCACATACGATAAATTCAATCCAAACGCTGATAACGTAACGATAACTCGATTGGGACGCACAAATTACAGCGATATCGTCTTTAAATTAGGCGCAGCCTGGCGTCCTAAATTAAGTGATACATGGACGCTTAACGTGGGGGCTACGTATGATCCCAAAATGAATATTAATGCCAATCAGACTGACATCTATCAGCAATCCTATGTAGGGGCCGTGCCCGATACGTTGCGATTGAATTCTAAAGGTAAAGCAACATTGCCAGAGCAGATGCGCGTTGGTATTAGCCTCGAAAAGGGCAATTCATTATTGTTTGGGGTAGATGTAGGTATGCAGAAATGGTCGCAGTATCGTACGGCAGATAACCAGTCCGGAGGCTTGGCTGACGCGATGAATATCGCAGCTGGACTGGAATATACGCCTAAACCAACGTCTAATCGGTATCGTGATTTAATTACTTATCGCGTTGGCTTCCAGTATAATCGCCTTCCGTATCAGGTGAATGGGACCCAGATCAATGATATTAACGGTAGCTTAGGTTTGTCACTGCCGCTGGGCGCTTACTTCGTCAACCACGTAACACTCTCCCTAGTGGGTGGACAGCGGGGTGTATTGACAGGTACACAGATTCGGGAGCAATATGTGCGTATCGCTCTGGGCTTCTCATTGAATGACTGGTGGTTCCGGAAACAGGTTGTTGATTAACTGGTTACTAAAGAATGAAAAATATAGCGTGTAGAATAAAGAATAGAGACGTGACGCGGATAAAGACTGTTTTTTATTCTACACTTTTCATTCTTCATTCTTCATGTCTATTTATAGCCTGCGAAGAGCCTAAGCAGACGAAAAAAGTAATCCCTTATAGCGGACCTATTGAAGAAATTAATGATGTGAAACTGCTGTATAGCGAGGCTGCCAAGTTGAAGGTTCGCTTAACAACCCCCAAGCAGTTTCGGTACATTAATGATGATCGGAAGTATCCCAAACCTGTAAATATTGTTTTCTACAGCCCAACAGGGGAGGAGGTAACGACGCTCCGATCTGACTCGGGCCGCTACGATAAAGCCAAAGATTTATACGTAGTGATGGGTCATGTGGTTGTTATCAATAAGCAGAAACAGGAGAAGCTACTCACCCCCGAACTTTACTGGAAACCACAGACCAAGAAAGTCTATACAGACAAACGAGTGACGATACTGAGCCAGTTAACAGGCGAAAAACTGTACGGAATTGGCCTGGATGCGAATCAGGATTTTTCGCAGTATTCAATCCGAAAACCATCAGGTGTTTTCAACGTTGAACCAGGAATTTAATCGGGTGTTGTCAGTTGCTGGTCAGGCGGTAAAAACTAGAGACTGGCGACTAAAGCCTATTTTACACAAGTGTCTAAGATTGGTGTGACCTCTTTAACGCCGATCAGTTTCTTTTCTCCTCCCCACTCATTGTAGATATACGTAACTAATTCTGCTACTTCCAGGTCGCTGAGCTGTGGTTGGGCGGGCATAGGACGGTTGTAAGGCTTGCCATTAACGACAATCGCTCCTTTCTGGCCGTACCGTATCAAACAAATTACACTGTTTTTATTGGCTAAATAATCTGATCCGGCCAGAGGTGGATACAGAGCCGCCAGCCCTTCACCTTTGTTTTGATGGCAGTTTGCACAATTGTTTTTATAAACCAGAATGCCTTCGGTAATGTATTTCTGCCGCTTAATCTCTTCATCACTCTGGCAGGAAACAAGGACAAAAAGGGTAACGAACACAGATAAAATTCCTGTAAGGCGCATCATTGAGTATACTCGGCCAGCAGCCGGTTCATGTCGTTCATTAGTTTGTCAACACCGGCTTCGGTTGTACCGTCGTAAATGCCCCGAATATGTTTGGCTTTATCGACCAGAATGAACGCACCACTATGGACAACGCCCCCTGGTGCCGACGAATCAGCCTGTGCCGTGACCATATAGCTGTTTTGGCCAATGTCATAAATTTTGTCACGATCTCCCGTAACAAATAGCCATTGGCGACCCGTTACGCCCAGATTTTTAGCAAATTCCTTTAGAACTGCCACTGAATCGTGGGCGGGATCAATGGTGTGCGACAGTAACATTACGTCTGGATTCCCTTTAAATTTCTCGTAAACCCGTTTCAATTGCACCTTCATTTTTGGGCAGATGGTTGGGCAACTGGTGAAGAAAAAATCGGCTACATAGATTTTGTTGTCGAGTGTTTTAGCTGTTACCGTATCGCCATACTGACTAACAAACTTGAAATCGGGAATTGTCTGATACGTTGAATCGGTTACTGATTTCCCGTCCACCGTCTTTGTGATGGCCTCCCGCTGGCCCAAGATGGGAAGTTTATCATTTGTCGAAGAGTTACAACTCCACAGCAATGCCGCCAAACTCACCAGGAGCAGATACAGGCTATTTTTTGCCCAGAAACTGTTTCGCCTGTTCAATGCTGGTATTAACTTTTGTTTTAACATCGGATATTTGATCTTTTTGCGCTCCTAAGTAACGCAACGCGTCGTCGGATGAGAGTTTAGCTAACGTATCTCCATTATAGTGACTCATCCAATCCATCATTAAGCTATCGGCAACGAGGAGGTTACGGCTCAAGCGTGAAGCTTGATCTTTTTCTTCGCCAATCCGAACCTCGGCAGTCGCTGAGCCAGTCGTTTTCAAGCTATCGAGCAACGCAATACGTTGTTTGAGTTGCTTCTTCAGTTTCATGATGTCATCGATTTTGGGCATTACTTCATCATGGATAGCAAATACCTCGTTCTCCGTTTCTTTAACAGTTTCCTTCCCCGAGTTACAGCCCCAGAGAACTCCACTAATGCCGAGAACCCCGGCCACTAAAAGCGTCAATTTATACATTGAAAACGGGTGAAATTAAATGTTACTGGTGAGTCTACTTTCATTTCGCTACCGACGTAGCCCCTTGTTTCAAGATTTCACGGGCATTTTTGAGGGCGCTGGTCGATGGATTTTTACCGCCGATCATCTGCGCAATCTCGTTGATACGTTCGTCGAGCGTGAGTTTTCTGATGCGGCTTACGGTTTTATCCGCCGAATGGTCTTTATATACAAAATAGTGTGCGGTACCCTGCCCGGCTATCTGGTGGAGGTGCGTGATGGCAATGATTTGGTGGCTGTGTGCCATATCGCGCATCATGTTGCCCATTTTGATCGCAATTTCGCCTGAAACGCCCGTATCAATTTCGTCGAATACAATGGTGGGCAACGATCGTTTGCTGGCCAGAATGTATTTGATCGCCATCATCAAGCGGGAAAACTCACCGCCCGATGCTACGTTTTTCAGTTGCTGCGGCTTGACGCCCTTGTTCGCACTAAACAAAAATGAAATCGTGTCGGCACCTGTATTTGTCGGTTTGCTCGTTTCAGCCTGTATTTTCAGCGAGGCATTGGGCATGCCAAGCTCCTGAAGTAGACCACCGATCTCGGTCTCAATAGACGACAGAACGGCCTGGCGCGAAGCTGATAAAGTGTCGGCACTGGTCTGAAGTTGAACACGAGCGGCTTCTGTCTGTGCTTTTGCGTCAGCCAAGGCATCATCCAGATTAAGCACTTTACTCACTTTCTGACCAAGATCATTACGTAGCGCAATTAAGCCCGCTACGTCTTTAAGCTGGTGCTTGGCCTGAAGTTGGTAAACCAGATTCAACCGTTCCCGAATAGTTTCAGCCCGTGTGTCATCAATCTCCACGCGATCCTGCTCTGTGCTGATTTCGTCTGCTAAATCACGAAGTTCAATCAGACTACTTTGGGCGCGTTGCAGCAACTGCTCATATTGGTCCGACAACTTACTGATATAGGCGAGATTACTAACCGTACCTTTTAAAAAGTCAATAACTGATTGTTCCGTGTTATCTAAATATTCATAGGCCAATTGTAAGCGTTCTTTTATTTCTTCCGCGTTTTCAAGAATTGTCAGTTCTTGTTCGAGCGATTCCTGCTCGTCGGGCTGCAACTGGGCTTTAATCAGTTCTTCGTAAAGAAAATTATTGTAATCGAACTCCTTACGCATAACTGACGCTTCAACCTTCAATTGGTCATAATGCGTTTTTTTTAAGCGGTAGGACTGATAATCAACGCGGTACAGACGTAGCAGATTGTCATTTTGCGCGTAGACATCCACAATCTCCAGTTGGTATTCGTTTGAGCCAAGAAGCACCGAGTCGTGCTGCGAATGGATATCCATCATCTGACTCGTTACGCGTCGGAGCGTTTCAAGATTCACCGGTGTATCGTTGACAAACGCCCGCGACTTACCGCTGACACTAATTTCCCGGCGAACGATGCACGTACTGGAATAATCTAATTCTTCTTCCTCAAAAATTCGTTCAATACTATACCCTGATACGCCGAATGTACCTTCAATTATGCACTTCTTCTCCGGGTTATATAACACACGCGTATCAGCCCGGTTGCCCAGCAACAAGCCGATAGCGCCCAGCATGATTGATTTCCCCGCCCCGGTTTCGCCCGTGATGATATTCAATTCACGGTCGGGCATGAGTTCGACTTCGTCAATCAGCGCGTAGTTTTTTATTAATAAATGCGATAGCAAAATCAGTGAGTAGTTAGCCGTAAATAGTTATCAGTCGATAGCCGTCAGTCAATAACAATACGCCTGGATCTGGTTTGTTGCTGACGACTAACAACTGGTGATTATTTACTGTCCATCCGTAATTAATTTCCGGTAATTTTCGGTTTTAGCCGGGTCTAAGTAGGAAAGCAGCTCGAACGCTTGTTTACGCTCGGTCGGGGTTCCTTCAAACATAATATTATACAATTCCTGCGACTTAGCATCGAAGAAAGAGTTAAGTAGAACTGAATTCGGTAACTGCAGGCCAATGGTACGAATCATAGACAACAGATCGAGGGTTTGTTTTCGCACCTGTACCGGATTCGTAGCAAAAACATCTAACCCCTGGCGATAATAGGTATAGAGACCGTCGCGAAATGGGATCAACTGCTGATTCTGTAAATTCTCAATGAGCCAGTACCGGTTACGACGGTCACCGCCCGTTTGCCAGGCCCCATTGGGCGACCCCTGTTGAGCCAGGTTGACAATCGAATACGCCCGTTGCACAAATGGATTGCCCCCCTGCTTACTGAACGTATCGTAGTCTACAGCCAATATAACATTGGCATAGAATCCCAGCAGAGAGGTAAGATCGTCGGAGAACTGGTTTTCCCGAAAATAAACGGGTGTTGTTGGTAAATAAACAAAGTTAAAAGAACGATCAACGTAGCTAAAAGTCGTTGATTCATAAGTAGTTCCATAAACAGGTCTGGTTACCGTAATCTGGGCAGTTGCTTCGAAAGCCCCCTGTGCCAATGACTTGACCAGGTTGATATTCATCGAGCAGTTGATACGCTCAGCAACCGTAAACTGGTCATTGCTCCACCGCCGATTATTCATGAAATCGGTAATAATGCCTTTCAACTGGTTTACATACGAGAAATCAGTTTTCTGCTGAGCAAACAACTGGTCTGAGTTGATTGTCACCTGGCAGTTCAGTTCCTGCGCCCGTACTGCGCTGGTCAGACAACATAACAGGACTATTACTTGTATCGATTTCATTGGATTTTCTCTGTAGAACTCTACTCTCTGGCACTGACTTCTTCTGTAAGGAGAACAACTAATTCACATCGATTTTAAGGCATCCCCAATTAACATTACCAGATCCTGTGCTACGTCCTCTTTCGATTTTAAGGCAAATTCATGGGTTTGCTCATCTTTGTCAATAACGGTAATTTTATTCGTATCGTGCCCGAAGCCCGCACCCGCGTCACGCAGTGAATTTAACACAATCCAGTCTAAATTCTTTGCGTAAAGTTTTTTTAATGCGTTCTCATGTTCATTGTCTGTTTCAAGAGCAAAGCCCATTATTAATTGCCCACGTCGTTTCTGAGCCCCTAACGTAGCGGCAATGTCGGTAGTTTTGGTTAACTCAATGGCGAACGTAGTTTCTTTTTTCTTGATCTTTCGGTCTGCCGGATAAGCCGGTGTATAGTCGGCGACGGCTGCGCTCCAAACCGCAATATCGACATCGGCAAAAACGGCCTGTGTAGCTTCGAACATTTCCTGTGCCGACCGAACATCAATGCGTCGAATAGATGGATCAGGAACCGGTAGCGCTGTTGGTCCGCTCACCAATGTGACGTCTGCGCTGGCTTTAGCAAACGCTCTGGCAAGGGCATAGCCCATTTTGCCAGTCGAATGGTTACTGATATAACGTACTGGGTCAATGGATTCCTGTGTTGGTCCTGCCGTTATCAATACTTTCTTTCCCACCAGCCCCCCATACCCGATGCCTCTTGCCCCTTGCTCAAAAAACGTATCAAGAACCTGTAGAATCGTTTCTGGCTCGGCCAGACGGCCTTCGCCAACCAAGCCGCTGGCCAGTTCGCCGTATTCAGCCTGAATAAAATGATTGCCAAACGATGTAAGCCGACGTATATTTTCAACAGTGGTGGGATGAAGGTACATATCCACGTCCATTGCCGGAGCAAAAAATACCGGACATCGCGCCGACAGATAAACCGCTGATAACAGATTATCGCAGAGGCCAGTAGCGCAGCGAGCCAATGTATGCGCTGAAGCGGGTGCTATCACAATGGCATCAGCCCAGAGGCCCAAGTCAACGTGGTTGTTCCAACTGCCATTATCCGTACTAACGAAGGTAGACAGCACTGGTTTCTTCGATAACGTAGCCAGCGTTAGCGGTGTAATAAACATCTGTGCCGATTCTGTCATGACGACCTGCACATCGGCTCCGGCTTTTAGTAAAAGCCGGACTAATAAGGCCGATTTGTAAGCTGAAATGCTTCCCGTTACACCAAGAAGAATTCGTTTGCCCGCTACTGACATATGGCGCTGGGAGTAGGCGTATTTGTGAAAGTATGAAGGGACTAAAACACTAAAACCGCATGGTAAAAACTATACCATGCGGTCCTGAAAATGATAAAAGACTCGCATTACTGCTGAGCTTCCTCGTCGTTATAGCGCCAGTATACTTTGCCTTCCAGAAACTCATCCGTTGCAATGGAGGTTGGTTTGGGCATACGCTCGTAGAATTTCGAAATTTCGATTTGCTCCCGGTTTTCAAATACTTCTTCCAGGTTGTCAACCGCCGAAACAAACTCCGACAATTTGTTACTCAGCTCTTCTTTATTTTTCGACGCGATTTGTCGGGCGCGTTTCGATATAATCGATACCGATTCGTATAGATTTCCGGTATGAGCCGCAATTTTATCGTTGTTGCGGGTAATAATGGATTGATTCGTTGCCATATACTTGGTTTTCAGTACTTGGTTTGTTGTTTACGATTGTGTGCCAGACACTATACAATCGTAAATCAGAAACGGTAAACTATTGATTTGCTGCGGTTACTTTTGCTGGGCGAGTGGCGTCTTTAAGCCTTTCTTTTTCCTTCTCACGCTCCTGTTCCAGTTTGTCCAGCCGTTCAATTTCTTTCTGGCTGGTTTCGTACATCTTCTCCGACTGTTTTAAGAATCGGCTACTAGGGTACTTATCCACAAACGCCTGGTGATAACTGATTGCTTCCTGATAACGTTCCTTCTGCTTGGCTTCCAGACTATTCTGTGCCAGACTAAATTCGGCATCTACTTTTAAGAAGGCTAGCTCTTCGTTGTATTCTGAATCCGGAAAATCTTTCTGAAAGTTATTAATAGAAATTACGGCCGATTTGTAGGAAGCGATATTAAAACCACTGGTTTTGTAATACAACTTCGCTTTTTCGTATGACTTTCGTTCCAGCTTTCCGCGTAAGTCCAGAATCAACTTGGTGCCTTCTTCTTTGTATTTACTATCAGGGTACGTATTAATGAAATCCTGAAGAGCCGAAGTAGCGGTGAGGGTATTGGACTGATCCAGGTTAAACGAGGGCGTGTCTTTGTACAGCGAGTAGGCATACATATACATCGCTTCCTGAGCGTAGTCCGATCGGGCAAAAGTCTCGTAAAACTTCTTGAATAACGTAGCACTCAACAAATATTGCTGTTGCTGATACTGCGTGTAGGCGTAATAAAACTGAGCCATTTCGGACTCTGTGCTGCCTTTAAGTACAGGAATCAACTCCTCGAACAGTAAGCCAGCGCGGTACCAGTCCCCTTTTTTATAGTATTCAACAGCTCCTTTGTATTTTTCATCGTCGCTTCCGCTCTTCTGTAATTTAGAGAACGGACTACACGATCCAAGGAGAAGTAAGACCCCAATACCAAGGAGAGCCCTAACAATATGACGGTGTTGCATATGGGTGCAAAGATACAAAAAAAATACAGGCTACACCGTCTTAACGACGACGTAGCCTGCCATAGTGCCGAGAATGACCAATCACTGGCGGTATTTATGCTATTTTAACAAACAAAGCCAACTCTTATTGATGGCGAACAAGAAGCCGTTTGGTAGCGACCTTTTTTCCATCGACCGAGAGTTGATACAGGTAATAACCTGTATCCAGATGACGTGTTGCAATACGAACTTTTCGCTCGCCACGATCCAGTTCGTGAGCGGCTACAGATTCACCTAATACGTTCAATAAAACTAGTTTAGCTTCATTAACCGGACCGTTAAACTGATAATCCAGTTCTGCGATGTCGTCGGCTGGGTTTGGGTAGGCATTGGAAACCCATAACTTCTCACTCGAATAAAGGCCTCCTTCTTTGTCTTTATTTTCCTGTGTGACTCCTACGCGCGCTTCATTGGAAACAGCGGGTGGGACCTCGTTAGAAACTGCCCGTGCCGTTGGTTTAGTACCTGACTGTGCTATGAGCAACGACCGATAGTGCGCGTTGATTGCCGTGTTCTTGTTTACCGACATGGCCCGATCTAACCCCGATAAGGTTGGATTTGGCGCGATCAAAAACCGCTGGGAGGAAAGGCTAGACGAGCCCGTTTTGCCTGGTGGAGACGTACGACCCAATTCAAGTCGACTTCCTTTACGAGCATCCGAATCCCGCTGGGCGACCTGCGCCTGGAGAGGGATCGTTGCCGCTAGCAAGCCCGTCAATACACCAATAAGTATAATTTGTTTCATGAAAGTCCTCTATGTACACAAATATTCAACACAAACCTATTCAAGATAAAAGACAAAGTCAACGGTTGGTTATCTAAAAAATTGTTAAAAGGGTTAATTAATACCTCTTGGAACCCCTTTTTTAGCTAATGGTTTAATTGCCGATCTATTTTTTAATGGTTTTCTAGTTACTGGCTTCTCCGTTGGTGGTGTTTCCAGCCACAAAACCTGATTCTTGGTTGGTTTTTCTTCCTTTCGCCAACGAAAACCATCCAGTTCCTTGGCATCCTCTGTTATTTCTTTTGGTGGAATTAACTCCGAATCTGGATGTCCATAAAACCGAATTTGCCCGACTTTGTTATCGACAAATTCGATATTCATTTTACTGGATTCAACGTGATTCAAACCAATCATCTTATTTTTTTCGTCAAGCGCGTAATAAAGACTTTGCCCGTTTCCATCCACGAGTACCCGGTCGAGTACCGTTTGCTCCTGAACCGGAGCGGTGCCTGAACCGGGTAATGTGCTTTTGATATCCGATACGCGTTGAGGAGGGGCCTTCGTTGCAATCGCTGAAACGTTACGTGCTGCCGAAGCCATTGTCGACGTTTGCTTACTACCCTTAGGCTTAGACGTATTGGCCGGAATTGTGTCACTACTAATCGCTTTGGTGGTAAAGTAAGCGGTTATGGTACGGCCTTTTATCTGATTAAAATTATTGAGCGTATCGAGTGAGATAACGAACGATTTAGTCTTCAGATACATGGTGTTGATTCGATTGTTTTTGAGAAACGCCTTCATCGAATCGGCTTCCATCTGGTATTTATTCTGACTCCAGACGATGGGTTTTTTATAGAAGTAAATCGTTGAATCAGCCGTATCATAAATGAGTGAGTCGCATTTACTTTGCAGATCCGATTTGTAAATAAATACGTTTTTCTGACCCAGGAGCCGACGGGTATTGGTCAGTTTATTATCGAAAGAAAATAAGGTATCGGCCCGCATATAGAGGGTATCATTCGTGGTTTCGTTGGCCAGACTTTTAGCGACCGCGTGGCCAGTTACCCGCGAAATACCCGCTTTCCCATTATACCGAACATGGTCGCCGGTAATAACGGCTTTTCGGTCTTTGGCAACCATGATGACATTCCCTTTGGCAATGCCCAATTCTGATATATTATCGTAATAGAGCGAATCGCCGGTGAGCCGATATTTAGGCGTATCGACAGTGGCTCGTCGTTGGAAATTTGAGATGCCGGTGATGGTATTGTATTGACCTTCGATAGACGTTAAAACGCCATCTTTATTGACAATTCGCGTCGGCCCCTGGAAAGTCGCGATACGAGTCAGTGAATTGTAGAGCAGTGAATCAGCAGTAAGCGTACCTTTGGGATTTACCAGCTTAACGTTTTGGCGGAAAGTAAAGAGTTTAGATCGGGTATCGTAAAAACCTTCGCGGCTGGTCAGTACGTTTTCCTTGTCGACAATTCGGCCGGGCACGGGGTAGTGAGCCATCCCCGACAGCATGTCGTAGTCAAGCTGGGCCGTGGTCAATGTCATTTTACGATCGCGCATGATGACGCGACCGCGCAGATTCGCCTGGCGAGTATTACCATAATAAAACATGGTATCGCCCTGAACGTTGATGGTGTCCCCCTGTACCAGCCGGACGTTCCCATAGGCTTCGATCACGTTGGTCGTTACGTTTTGTATGGCGAGATTGCAATACATCAGTACGCCTTTGTGTCGCAGTCGAACGTTATTATATAATTTCCGAACGGCCTGTCCAGGGATGTTCATAACGACCAAACTGTCGGCATGGAACAATTCCACTTTATCTGACGCACCACCCGTTGCCGACGGGCGGGCAGGCGTGGGGCTGCCAACCTGCGCTGAGGCAGAGGTAGATACAAACAGAAAACCAAGCCCAATGGAAATGACAAGAAAGTGGGCAATGAGACGAATCATAATGACAAAACTACGGCTTCGAGCCGACACCGTATGTTGGAACGGGATTTTTTAGGATTTATTAACGACAGAAAGCTGTTCAAACCGACCGATTGTGTATTGTTGGCCGTCAGTGGCGGTATCGATTCAATGGTAATGGCTGAACTGTTTTATCGTCTTGGTCAACCGTTTGCCATAGCTCACGTTAACTTTGGATTACGCGGACCGGAGTCTGAAACCGATGCCCTTTTCGTTAAAAACAAGGCGGAAGAGTATGGGGTTCCGTTTCATCTGACTCAGTTCGGTACAACTGAGTTTGCAGCAGAGCGTGGCATTTCTATTCAGATGGCCGCCCGCGACCTCCGTTATGCCTGGTTTGCGCAACTTGTTCAGGAACACCACTACGTTGGTGTGGCGACCGCCCACCATCAGAACGACGTATTGGAAACCATTTTATTTAATCTGACACGTGGCACGGGATTAGCGGGTTTGCACGGCATTGCTGCTAGTCAGAATGGCATCATCCGACCGTTGCTGTTTGCAACTCGGGCTGCTATTGCTACGTATGCTGAGGAACAGAAACTTACCTATCGGGAAGATAGTTCTAATGCCAATGACAAGTACGCTCGTAACCGACTTCGCCACCATGTGGTGCCGGTGTTAACCGATTTAAACCCGGGTTTGTGGCAAACATTGCCGCGTACGGTTGAGCGATTACGGGCAGCCGACGTATTGGTTCAACTCGAACTTGACCGTTCGTGGCGGGAGATAGCTGAACCAATCGGTAAGCAAACATTCCTGCCGATCGCAAAACTACTAGCCTTACCGGAGTTGCCGTTCCGATTGGGAGAGTGGCTGAAACCGTTTGGCTTTACAACCGATCAGGCTATTCAGCTGGTTGCATCATTGACACAGGCAATAGGACAGAGGTTTGACTCGCCAACGCATCGCATGACACATGAACGATTGTCGTCTGGTGCGACCGGCTTGTTACTGGAAGAACTTTCAGTAGTGGCTGATTACGAAATCAAACTGACAGACTGGCCAATAGCTTCCGTGGACGTAGCAGGGCAGTTTACGTTGACTATCGAGCGATTTCAGAAACCTGAGAACTTCCGGCCGGATATTAATCCTAACGTAGCGTGTTTAGATGCGGATCGACTCGTATTTCCACTCATCATTCGGCCCTGGCGGCAGGGTGACCGCTTCCGACCATTGGGATTGAATGGTCATAAATTAATCAGCGATTTATTGAATGATCTCAAACTGAGCCGTTCTGAACGGGAGCAAACGGCTGTTCTGCTGTCGGGTGAGCAGATTGCCTGGGTCATCGGCCGACGAATTGACCACCGCTTTCGTGTGACAAGCGAGACGAAGTCTGTTGTGACTTTTGAGGTGATAAACAAGGCATAAATCGTCAATAAAAAAGCGAACTGGTTTTCCAGCTCGCTTTTTTACAGTAGCTCGAAGATAGATCATCCGGCTTTCTTAACGTGCTTGCTATGAGTCGATTTAGTCGACGACGTAGTGGCTTTAACCGGCGTTGATTTCTTCGTTGTTGTCGTCGTTGTTGATACGGGCTTATCCTGCGAAGGAGAGATGGCTACTGCGGCATTTCCTGTTAACACGGTTACTGCGATCGCAGCCATCCAAATTAGCTTTTTCATGGGATTAGATTTTATGTAGTGAAACAACTCGCCTGACTGGCGGCCTTTTCGTACGAAAGGTCAGATGCTATTGTTAAAAGCATATGAACTATAACTTAAAAAAAGGTTAATCTGTTATAAGCCTCGTCGTTACCGATAACTGACCCACGTGGCGCATGGTGTGCTCGGCCGAGTGAACCAGCAAACCAATGACGGTTGAAGGCAGTTTTGCCCGTCCAACCCCACGTATCTCTGTAAGTGTCTGCTCATTGGTGACACGTAGCTGAGCCAGCGCCAGGTCGACCTGCTCATTGAACCGATCAATCAATTCCTGAATCGACGGAAATGGTTCGGTAGGCTTTCCTTCGGCGGCCAAAGCAGTCAGTTGATCAGGGGAAAGCCCCTCTCCACAAGCGTAGGTAAAGAGACGATCCAATACGCCAGTCAAATGTTGCAAATGAAAACCAACCGACGCCAGTGCTACGTTGTTTCGGTCCAGAGGGCGTTGCCAAAGCAGACTTTCCGGAAAATCCTGTAGCAAGGCATTCACTTCTTCGCGGGCTTGCAGTAGCGCATGAGCAACCGGTTGTACCAGCGCTGGTATGTCGGGTAACGGGCCACGTAGCCAGACTTCGCGGGTGTCGAGAGGAGGCATAGGAAATGGGTTAAATTACGGTTCCACCATCAGCATAAAATAAACTACCGGTGCTGTAAGAAGATGCGTCAGAGGCCAGATACAACGCCAGCGGGCTGATTTCATCGGTAGTGCCCATACGGGCAATGGGTAGACGCTTGGTAAAATGATCCAGGATATTTTCGTCTTGCCAAAGCGCCTGGCTGAATTTAGTTTTAATCAGACCCGGGCAAATGGCATTGACGCGGATACCGTCCGGTCCCCATTCTTTCGCCAGCACCTTGGTGAGCATATTAAGCGACGCCTTACTCACGCTGTATATACCCAAGCCAGGATCGGGTGTGTGACCGGCAATACTACTCATCATGATAATGCTGCCTCCGCCCCGTTCTTTCATACTGGGATAACACAGCTTACTAAGTTCAAAAGGAGCTTTTACATTGGCCTGCATAATCTTATCGAAGGCCATACCGTCGCAATCGAGTGAGGGGCCAAAGACAGGATTGGAGGCTGCGTTGTTGACCAGAATGTCAATGCCGCCGTATGCTTCGATGGATTTATCAACTAATCGCTGAAGCTGGGTCATGTCACCTACATGGGCGGCAATACCCGTAGCGTCGCCACCCTGCTCTTTAATGTCATTGGCCAGGGCATCGCAGGCATCCTGTTTGCGGCTACTAACGACTACTTTCGCACCAAAACGAGCGAATACTCTGGCTATGTCTTCGCCGATACCTTTGCTGGCACCGGTAATAACGGCCACTTTTCCGGTAAGATCAAATAGCGCTTTTTCAGCAGCTGTATTCATAAAGTTGAAATGGTCTTGATACTTGGTGAAAGGCGCTGCGAAGTTAACCGATCCCGACGTATATAAACGCGCACATCATCAAGCGTTGCGACTAGCGAATATTGATGTTGAATAATAGTATTGACACTGGCAAACTGTTCGTGTTGCTGACTTCGTTTGTTCAGTATTAAGCTGGCAGGGCCAACAGCATCTAAAAAGACGACAGGCTTGTTAGTTTTCAGCTCACGTACGTAGCGACTGAGGTATTGGTCGCGCATCCGGTTTGGTACGATGCTACGTTGTGTATGGTTTTCACTGACCCCCTGCGCTAATTGGGCTTCCACATAATACCGGCAATTCCATCCCCAAACGGCCATTTTATCCGAATCTTTGGTGTACTGTTTTATTATCTGAGCAACGGGCGATAGTATGACTTCGGTTCTGGCCGGAAACCAGAATAAGGGTGGATTTCGAACCTGTAAACTGGTTGGATCGGGTTGGGCAGACAACGCAACGGTTGGCTTTATGGAACGATGAGCAAACTGCTTGATATAGGGCAACAAAAAATGATTTGACAGCGCAATATCGCCTATCAATAACCCGAGAACAATCGCTACCAGACGAGGTTGAAATTGAGCGGGTTGATGATTCAGCACAAATTCAAGACACAGCCCAATAACCCAGCAAAATGGAAATACGAGCAGAAGTAAGTGATGCCCAAATTCAGTGCCCGGCATAACAACGGCCCATAAGGCACTCAAGGCCGTTAATAACACCAGCGGGAGTGTCCAGGAAGATTTTTTCCATAGGTTCTCTTTCTTTCGGATCGACCAACCAAGAAGGATAGTGGCCAGCATGATGAAAAAACTATTGGACAAAATGAAAAGACTGAAATCGGAGTGATGTATGGTGAAAATTGGGAATCGGAGCAGCTTAATAAAGAAATTTTGGTGGATTAGTGGTTCATCGGCGTAAATCTGGGCATAGGTCGTTAAGTTGCCAATGAAGTAATAATCAATGAAATAGCGCTCAACGTTGAACCAATACGCCAGACTAAATACACCAATCGTGGGGAGCAGGAATGCAGCGGACAAGGTGAGGAATGACCCGATCGCCTGTTGTCGTTTCGTCCAGAATAAATACCACGTTACCAGAGCAAGTATTGTGCCCACGATTGGCAGTGTCTGTAATTTACAGTAGGGCGTTAACCCCGCAATGCCTAACTCCCACAATGTACCAACCGCTACGTTCCTCGATTGAAATAGTCTGACCGCAAAATAGAAACAGGCCGTGATAATAGGTAGTGAACTAAGTTCACTGCTATAATGCAGGTAATCGTTTTCGGTAGTCCAGGCAAAGAAAACAAGAGCCATAACTAAACTCAACCGGCTTGCGGTCGGTGAAATCAACCGGAGAAGGCTAAAATAAAAAATTGTAAGGGCTAAACCAATCAGAATCAGGCTAGTGATATGCGCTGCGATGTAATCAGTTGGTAAGCCGAACAGGTGAGGTAACAACAGTAAGTAACTATTGATTGGGCCGATGGAAGTGCCATCCACCGAGCGGCCGAAAACCGGGTCCTGCAGGAGTGTGATAGCCTGAGTTACTAGCTGACCTTCATCGGGGTTGAGTTCTTCATTGTGGAACAAACTCGGTAACCGCATGAACGTGAGCGTAATGAGTGACAGGCCCACGAAAAAAAGATTAGATTGGAGCCAATTTTTAACCGCTTTCGGGTGATCTCCAGGCTGGCACTGAAGAATAAGTATCACCAGTAGTCCTAACGAGATAACGTAGTAAAACCAGGGAAACATGATGCATGTCTGTTTTGTAAATGTTTCATATATGCGTATTATAGGGTTAATATAAATTAAGAACAGATAATTGGTTAATCGTATTTAGCGTGCGGCTATATTTTCTGTTAGGTTAATAAAGTGAATCAGGAATCATAAATGCATTCTTATAAGGAAGTTTTAGGGAGTGCTGGCTAAAATAGTTCACGCAACTTGTTGCAGACGTGGTAGTACGTTACTGCGACAAGTTGCGTGAAGAAGTTATTTGTAGCTTTATTTAGCTTGATATGTGGTTATCTATTTTTCGAAAAAGCAAACAGAACCACCAACCCAGTCTTTATTTTTATTAAAATTCACCCCAATCATTTCACCCCGGCTCAGGCGGCTAAGGTTAGTCAGAAGTGTAGGTTTAGCGTCATCTTTTGGCCAGATGAACAGCATCCGTATCTCGCATTTAACCAACCCATCGGGCGACTGAATAACCGGCTCATATTTAACCTTGCGCTGAAGTAAATAACCCGCGCGCTGGTCGGTCGGAATGACGTCGAGATCGGCAGCGTTGATCGTCAGTTTAACGCCACTACCGGCAAACGAAAACAGGGGTTTTAGTACGTAGTTTTCCAGATCGGCCGGGTATTCCTTCAAATCGGACAGATAATAACTAGCCGGAACGAATGGACTTTTCAGCAGAGGCAGTGTGTATTTGCTGATGCGAAAGAACCAGTTTGGATGGCCGATCCACTCAACATCTACATCGTCGGTTAGGTGGAAATCGGTCTTGAGGTCCGGGAAATTTTGTAAATCATCGAAAATCAGCCGGTTGTATAGCCGCTTGATACGTACCTGACGACCATCTTTTTCGTAAACTAAATTTCTTCCTTCTTTTCTAATCTTGGTCAGGCAAACGGGTGCAATACCGAAGTATTTTTCCGTCAAGGCAAAGTCGACACGGGTCTTTTGTTTTTCGGGATAGATTTCCAGTAGAATAACTTCTTCGGGTTGGCAATCACCCACCAGCATCTGGCGCAATTGCTCTATGTACTCGGCATTGGAATCAACCGTGAACAAGTGGGAAAGATTATCTGGAATTGGATACGTAGTACGAAAGAGATTCGCTACGTAGGGCTGAAATCCGTAAAGCGATGGAAAACCCTGTAGTTCGATCAACTGTGGCATCAACTCACCCGTCTCGTCCATACAGACTGCAAAATCTACCGCCATAAACTGCGTATGATCGTCTTCATTTGGCACACGCTGCCCAGACGGAATAGCATTCTCGGTCAACGTCTTAAAATCCGCCTGCGTAATAACATCTATAATATCGTCGCAGGCTTGCAGAATTTTATCCGTCAGAACTTTCGGCACAAAAACGGGTGTTTCGGCCACGCGAAAGTCTAACTGACCCGGAAAGTCAGCATCAATTTTAGCTAAAAAAGATTGATAACGGTCTGGACTGAAAGCCTGGTTGTAGGCTTGGCGAGCGGATTGGATCATAGACGGTTCAGGAATTTCCGGTAATGAAAGGTCACCGGAAATTCACTTTATTATCGGACTGTTATCGGAGCGATGATAAAAATTAGTATAAAAATTCTGACTCTTCGGCAGCAACGGGAGAGGCCAATGCCTGAATCGCCTGCCGCAGAAAACCGGGCAAAATTACCGATTCAGTCAGGGCAATTTTGGTCGGATCTTGTAGATACGCCACCATGTCGTCATACTTTTCCTGACCGAAGTTTCTGACAATGTGATCTCGCTTTTCCTGCGTCATAAAGTAACGTAGCATGCCCTGATTGTCGGCTTCGGGGTGAAACTGCGTGCCCATAATTTCAGGAGAAAAGCGCATCGCCATGATGGCCCGGTCGAGGGCTACATGCGGCCGGATTTTCTCCAGACACAAGATAGACGCGCCCATAGCCTCCATACGTTCGACCGTGGGTTCCGTTATCTGATAACTCCGCGAATCAACGGCGTAGAATGGGTCTGGCAAGCCTTGAAGAAGGGGTTCCGAATAGCCTTCGTCCGTTTTATGGACCGGAAAGATTCCGAAGGAAGTCGATCTCCGCAAGCTCAACGTACCCAAGTCCAGATGCCGGACAACCAACTGAAAGGAGTGACAAATCAGGAAGACAAACTTTTTCCGTTCGTTATGCTGGTTCCAGTCAAAAAGCTGATCAATCAACTCGAAATAGCGTTGCTCCCATTCGTCGGGTGAAGCCATCGGACTGCCGGGGCCGCCCGAAGAAATATAAACATCGTACTCTAAACCAGGCACTTCATTATTAGCCCGGACATTAAATACATCGAACGACAGTTCAGCATGGTCGTTCCCCTGTACATTCCGAATCAGTTGTATAATACAACGCATGCCTTCGTTGGCATGCCCATTATTCATATCAAGAACGGCAATTTTAAGTAAGCTCATAGAGTGTAGAGCGGCTGGAAGCCACAGATAAATAATAGAAATAGCGGCTTCTCAGCCGCTCTACTTTTAACTATACGACGCCAAAAGAAGTTTCCTCAATGATGTAATCGATAACCCGCTTTAAGTCGTTGTGTTGTTGGAACACAGCTAATTGACGGTCGGCGCCGGTACCCATTTCCAGAATTTTCAGTACGTATTCGCACTCGGCGCGGCTATCGAGTTCGTCCACTACGTCGTCAATGAAACTGAGTAATTCCAGAATCAACTGGTGCGTAGGCACTTCCTCTTCTTTGCCAAAGTCGATCAGTTTTCCTTCGATACCATAGCGAGCCGCCCGCCACTTGTTTTCGTTGATGAGAATACGTCGGTAGGGCCGGAAATTCAGATTCTGCTTATGTAGTTTGTAGATTTTCGCGACCAAAGCCTGCATGATGGCCGCCAGACAAATCGTCTCGTCTACGCGCATAGGTACGTCGCAAATACGGAACTCAATCGTGTCGAAGAACGGGTGCAATCGAATATCCCACCAGATTTTTTTGCCGTTATCAATACAACCGGTTTTAACCAGCAGATTAATATACTCGTCATATTCATTGGCCGACGAAAAGAAGTCAGGAATACCCGTACGTGGAAATTTATCGAATACCTTCGAGCGATACGATTTGAATCCTGTATTGCGCCCCCGCCAGAACGGCGAATTTGTCGAGAGGGCGTAAATATGAGGCAGAAAATACCGCACGGCGTTCATGATCTGAACGCCCTCATTGCGATTTTCAATGCCAACGTGTACATGTAAACCGAAAATCAGGTTCGAGCGAGCTACGTCGCGCAACTCTTCGATGAGCTGATCATACCTTTCGTTGGGCGTAATTAACTGATCCTGCCAATCGGAGAAGGGGTGTGTACCGGCAGCGGCAATCTTCAGATTCTGCTTCTCGGCCAGTTCAATGATCATCTTGCGGAGGTAGGTAACCTCCTGGCGTGCTTCGTGAATGTTGTGGCAGATGTTCGTGCCGACTTCCACAACAGCCTGATGCATTTCGGCTTTTACGCGTTCGTGAAGGACAATTTGGCCTCCATCAACGATCTTTGACATATGCGAACGCAACTCACCCGTGTTGGGGTCAATAGTCTGAAATTCTTCTTCGATTCCGAGGGTAAATTCGGGCATTGGCGTTCTGATTTAGATAAGTGCGGGTTCCTATTAGTTGATAAACGAAAGGGGAATATACTTGTTTTTGGCTTGGCGCGCTAGAGGTAACCTGGGTGAGTAACTTTTTTGATGGGACAGACATAAGTTTGACTGTCTAAATGGCCAGAGCTGCTAGTTGAACCAGCTTCATAGAAACAAGATCTACGAAAAATAAAAGCATACTTCTGTGGAGTAACTGGCTCAGAATAAAGGGATTAATTTATATGTCTTATCAAGCGCGTATCGTAACGTATCATCGGTCTTTACGTTGCCATTCGTTGCTTTGACGTACGTTTTTGAATAATAATAGTCTTGTGGATCTCGCCATCTGTTCGCGATTTGCAACGTAGTAAGTGAATCCAGTTTCATATAGTAATCAACTGAGTCTCCATACGCTTTGGCGTTTGCTCCGGCAGTCTGCTGAAGATGTTGGAAAGACGCTATCTTTTTAGTGTAGTACTCCTTGCTCATCGAGTCGATCCGACCGGCACCGATCATGTCAAAGTCGGTGGTTTTTAACGCATCGATTGTCAGCTCCTTCTGCTCTTTGTCGGCTTTACGTTCCATGTAGTGGCGAATGCTATCATCAATTTTTCCGCAGACCTTCTCTTTATAAGGTTTACAGGCAAGCATGACAAAACAAAAAGAGGCAAGGAAAATGTACTTCATAATAGGTTGTACCGTAAGCCGGTTTGCGTGTTGAGACAAGTTTAGAACGGATAAATAGATCGAAAACCATTTGTAGAAGCTACACAAAAGATGGGTAGCGAGTAGAAAGAAAATAACATTCTCTTCGTAACCAGTTGCTCACTAAACGAGATACTAACTACCTCAAAAGGCATAACTACGGAGTAAGGTACAGTTTTTTTGTGAACCGGAAGCCGCTGGTATGGTTTTCCTGAAGAATCGAAAATCAAACCATTATCACCATGAGAACGCAACGCGAGAAGAAACTGATTACAAAATACTGGTTGTTTGGTGGGGGAGGGGCCATGCTGCTGGGAAGCGGATTAGCCACCTTATTACATGGCTCGAAACTCAAAGAAATTAATGCTGATTCATGGTTCTGGGTTAGCACGGGTGGTTTTGCGCTCATTATGACGGGACTGGGTTTTATTGGCGATGCCAACCGTTTTCGTACATTGGCCGACGTATTACGGGAACTGGATAAGCGTGCTCGAACGTAATCCATTGTTGATACAATGGCTATTTAGTTAAGTTGCCCCTTTATAGTGAGCACAAGTAGCTCACTTTTTTTGTTGCCCAAATACAAATAGATTTGACCAGTTAAACAACAAAAGGATGACACAGGAACCCAATCACGAGCAACCCATCCAAGCCAGCAACGAGCGAGCGGTTGCCTGGGCACGCCAGGCGATGGCTCATAAACGTGCTGAGCAAAAGAAGATGGTAGAAGAGTATAAAAACAATCCTGAAGCGCAGGCATTAGTAGCCGAATTATTTCGTAGAAGTAAACAGCAGAAGATTAATGAAAGGGTATGATTTTGACTCTACAGAAAGTGTACAAAATGCTTTTTATTTCACAACCGAATTTGGATTAGCCTACGAGGTATTGTTTGAGCGAAGTGGATATATTTTCCCCGACGATCCTGATTTAGACTCCCATGTATTTGAATTAGTTATTAAATTAATTATAAATACAACTGGTAAGCGAACTCCCTCCGACCTACGTATTGCCGCTACAATTGCCGAGATATTTAAAGCCTTTCTCGCTAGAAATGAGCGTATTATCGTTTACATATGCGATTCATCTGATTTGCGCCAGGTAGCCCGAGCACCTAAATTCGACGGTTGGTATGAGTATTATAGAGGTATCGACTTTATAAAGATCAACCGTAACCGTAACATTGTTGATCCCTCGGGGGAGATTTATTTGACCGCACTCATTATTCGACATGATAACCCGAATAAAGTCAGGATATTTGACGCGTTCGACCGTCTGACATCGGGCCAGCAGGGTGAGAAACCCTAATGGAAACTCCACATGGCTGAAGTGCCCAAACGAAATATAATCGAGACAGTTAAGCAGTACGGAAATCGGCTGTCGCGGTTTATTCGTGGACAAGTAAAATCAGACGAAGATGCCGAAGATATTTTGCAGGATGTTTGGTTCCAGCTCAGTAAAGTAGTGGATCTCGACGGCATCGAGAGTATGAGCGGGTGGCTTTTTCAGGTGGCGAAGAATCGAATAACCGATACGTATCGCAAGAAAAAAGAAGATAGCCTGTCCGATTTAATGATTGAAGACGAAGAAGGCGAAACGCGCTTTCGGGATATTCTGATGTCGGATGCCGAAACGCCGGAAGATCAGTTTTTTAAGGATATTTTTTGGGAAGAGTTGATGCGTGCCCTGGAGGAACTGCCCGAAAATCAGCGGACGGTTTTTGTTCAGAATGAATTAGAAGATCTAACCTTGCAGGAAATTGCCGACCAGACCGGTGAGAACCTGAAAACCATCATTTCCCGAAAACGATACGCTGTTCAACATTTGCGCAGGCGATTACAAAATTTGTACGACGAACTCGATAAACTATAAGGCAATGAGAAATTCCTACGGCCGAAGACGATTCTTCTTTCCGTTTTTTATCCTGATGGCATTGTTTGCCTTTTCGTTTGTGGTGTATTGGCTGTGGAACAACGTATTGGTAGCCGTCGTACCGGTTAAAGCCGTTACGTTCTGGCAGGCGATGGGTCTACTGGTCCTGTCGCGAATTCTGTTGGGAGGTTTCAAAGCGGGCGGACCCGCTGGCCGTCCAAATTTTGGGGGACCAGGGGGACCACCCTGGCGGGAAAAATGGCGTCAGATGAGCGAAGAGGAACGAGCGAAGTTTAAAAATGAATGGCGCCGGCGGGGTGGTGATAATTCGTAGTCATTGACTGTCTAAAACTTATAGCTACTGTAAACCTCATGGGTATTCCCCGTGAGGTTTTTTTGTGAAAGGCTATTTGTGGTAAAACCATTCCAAAAGAGTTTTGAAAAACTTTCCAAAATCGTAAAGTAATTTTTCCACTTGCCCGTCATCCTTTATAGAACAACAGTAAACTATAAAGACAATGAACAACAATCTTTTAAGATCCATTTTAGCCGGTCTGCTGCTGGGTGTCGCCTTATTCGTTATGCCCTTTTTTCTAATCCGACTGGTCTTCTTTTTTGTAATTATCGGCGTCCTGTTCCGGCTTTTTGGGGGTGGACGCTTCCGGGGCGGATGGGGTCGTGGCCGTGGCTTCGGCTACATGCCCGCTTTTGCTGACCGAATTCGTCAGATGAGTGACGAAGAGTACACTGCCTTTAAGCAACGGTACCATCAGGGCCCTTGCCAAACGGGCGCTGCCCAGAAATCGAATGAAACAACCGATACAACTAAACAACAGAACTAATGAGAAGACGCTTAAATCCCTGGGTCGTGGTTCTTACAGCGGCCCTTACCTTCGGCAGCCTGATGGCTTTCGTTGGCCCTCGTTTCGGACACCACCGTGGCTATTGGGGCCACAGACACGGGTATTACCATGGCTACGGCCATGATAGGGGTGAAGCCTACGATGGGGATGGTCCGCACGGCAGGAGGCTTGCGCCCAAATCTGACTCGGCTGACAGTCAGTAAGACTAACTTAATCATGATTTGATAACACAAAAGAAGGCAATCCTATACGCTGGGTTGCCTTCTTTTGTATTATCTGCGGGAATCGATTTGCGAGTAGACAAACTTCATTTCCGCTCTTTAAACAGACGTATCCATAAGCAGTGATTATGCGAACCCAAATCTTTCTGGTGAAGACCGCCGTGCTGTTGTTTATAATTTGTCCTGTGCAGTCCTTGAAAGGGCAGGCATTGCATCAATTACCCATAAAGACGGTTCAGGATCTACGCGCATTTTTCAACTGGTCTGACCAGAAAAAACCGATTGTGAGCGGGCATCGGGGTGGCATGGTCAAAGGGTTTCCTGAAAATTCCATTGCTGCGTTCGAAAATACGCTGAAGCATACGCCGGCCTTTTTTGAAACTGATCCACGACTTACAAAAGATAGCGTGATCGTGCTGATGCACGACGAGACGTTGGACCGCACGACAACCGGACACGGAAAAGTAGCTGATTACACCTGGGCTGAACTAAAAACGCTATATCTGAAAGATGGCGAAGGGAACGTAACGAATCATCGGATTCCGACGCTGGCCGAAGCCATAGATTGGGCGCGTGGAAAAACCGTTTTAAACCTCGATAAAAAAGACGTGCCGTTTTCGATGATTACGGCCATCATCAGAGAGCATAAAGCGGATGCTTTTGTGATGCTCACGGTACACACCGCCGAGCAGGCCCTTTACTATTACAAGGATAACAAAGACCGTATGTTCTCGGCTTTCGTGAAAACTCCCCAAGCCATGGCAGCATACGAAAAGGCGGGTATTCCCTGGGGACAAATGATTGCTTATATCGGGCCTGATATAAAGTCGGAAAATCAGGAAATGTATCGATTGCTACATGCAAAGGGGGTAATGTGTATGATTTCTGCCGCTCCAACCTACGACAAATTGAACAGTAGCGACGAACGGGCAGCCGCATATCGGGCTATCATCAAAGACGGAGCCAGTGTGCTGGAATCTGATTTGCCGATCGAAGTGGCTGAAGCACTACGTTCGCCAGCCAGTGCCAAAAAGTAGGAGCCTGTATTAAGAATGTTTTATCAATGCAATTGGTCAGTAAAGTGAGCGATTCCGCCCCTTAACTTTGACGAACGTAATTCTCCTGTTTTATTTATGAAATCGATTACTGTCGTAGCTGCCAGCCTTATTGCTGCCCTTGGTAGTCTTACATCTGCCTGGGCCCAATCGGCTTTTTCGCTCACAAATTATACCTACACGCCCACGCAGCTAACCATCGGTACCTTACAGGCAAAAGAGCCTGTCAGTCGGTACACCTTGCAGGGGCCAAATGCCAAATTGTTCTCACTCGATAAAGCGAATCAGCTTTCAATTAAAGCCGATGCCGCTCGTTCCGGTAAGCCTTGGTTCGATATCGTGGTGGTTGGTGGTACAAAGCGAGACACATTTCGGGTGGTGAACGATACATTTATCCGCAATCAGGTGATTGCGCACCGGGGGGCCTGGAAGCAATCGGGAACGAGTGAAAATTCGATTACATCGTTACAAAATGCGGTCAGGTTAGGCTGCATGGGGAGCGAATTCGACGTGCATATGTCGGCTGATTCGGTACTTTTTGTCAATCATGACGGGACAATTCAAGGCCTGGCGATTGAGAAAACCCCCGCTGCCGAACTGGCAAAAATCAAGTTGAGTAATGGGGAGGCCTTTCCTACGTTAGCCGCTTATTTGCAGGAGGGTATGAAGCAGACTAAAACACGCCTGATTCTGGAAATAAAAACCTCAACCTTAGGAAAAGAGCGGTCATTAGCGCTAACGGAACGCGTGGTGAATATGGTACATCACCTGAAAGCACAGGCGTGGGTTGACTACATTGCTTTCGATTATGATGTCTGTAAAAAAGTAAAAAGCCTGAGCCCTGAAGCTGTCGTTACGTATCTGAACGGCGATAAAACACCCGCTCAACTAGCTGAAGATCATCTGAACGGGTTTGATTACCACCAGAGTGTGGTCAAGAAAAATGAAGCCTGGATTCGGGAAGCCCAGCAACTCAAACTCACCACGAACGTTTGGACAGTAAACAGCAAAGATGATTTAAGTTGGCTATTGGGTCAACATGTAGATTATATCACAACAAATGAACCTGAATTGCTGCTGACAATGGTCCGTCAATAGCTGGACTGGATAAAGCCGTGCCACGGTTCCAAACCGTGGCACGGCTTTATCCAGTCCAGCTATTGGATTTTTGGCTCTACCCAAAGAGCCGTGAAACAGACTACTAAAAGCAGCAGCCAGACCCAGTTTGGAATCTGGGTGGTAACATTTCGCTCAAGCCGTTCCTGCGTGGACTGGTTTTGTGAGTGAGCCAATACAAACCGACTAACGACCGCCTGGCCTGCCATTGGGTCTGTTGGCTTTAGCGTATTAATGTACATTGCCAGCGAATCCTGAATCAGTTGCCAGCCCGCTTCCCCGAACGAAGACATTCCCTCCGCCGACCGGGCGTTGATGGGTGAGTAGGCCAACGAGATTGTATCCTTACCCACCCGCATCGCCCGCACTCGCGTATCGGTATTATTGACGTAAATCCGATGCTGGAGGCCACTATATACGGGTGCGTTCACCTGAACCGTATTCTTTTCTGATTGAGATAGCTGGGCCAATGCCGCCGTCCACACCCGGTTGTACGTAACGCTATCGCCACTAAGCGCCAGAGGAAAGGTTTCACTCAGCAAACTGACGCCAATACGTCCAGTGGTTCGTTGAATAGCCATTGGATAACCCGAAACTACAAACTGATTCAGGTTGTCTGCCAGGCGATAGGGAAGAGCGTTCAGCCCATTTCCAATCGGAACTAAGGGCTCGTTCGATGTTTTTCGAGCCTGCCATTTACTCCCCAATGCCTGATTGATGGCTCGCAATTCAGCTTCTGGATTAGTCAGGTTAATGAACAATACAGCTTTACCGTCGGCAACGGCTTTTCGGACGGTTGCATTACCAGCATTGGCAGGTTCAGTAATAATAAGATCTGGTGTAGCGGTTGCTGACTTTCCTGCTTTATTAATGCTGACACTGCTGCTTACATTCTTTGAAAGCGTTGCTGACAACTGAACCGTATGGCCATGTTTGCCTAACCAGTCGGCCAGGGTTTTACTCTCGAAATCAGGGTTGTTAAGTACAAATTGAACTTTGAGCGGTTCTGTTGTCCGGGTAAAAAAGCGAATCGTATCAAGCGTTGTCGAAGCACCCAGCACCAGGTCGGTCTGGCTACGCCCTCGCGCAAAGGCCGGGAAGTGAAGATCGAACGTATTAGTCCCTTTATGCAGGGCTACGCTATCCAGGGTTTGGCGACCGAATCGAATTTTGAGGAATTGATCTTTAGCGGATTGAATGCGGCCTGTTACGTGTTGCATCTCGCCTTGCCGAACGATTCCTTTCCATTGAATTTCTTCCAACTGATCGGGTTGTTGGTAAGGCACCCACTGCACCGCAGAATTACTCAATTGGGTAAGGGTTTCCGTCGGGAAATCCTTACCCAGCAGCGTCACCGAATCGTAGGCTTCGGTGAGGGCACGGCTCGTGAAGCTGTCTTTAATGTGTAAGCTATCTTTTATTTGCCGGGCAAACGTAGCGGGAACCTCATCACCAACCAGTAAGGCGTGGTTAGTCGGTTGGGCGACTGGCCAGTGAATCTGCAGGAAGTAGCCTGTCACAACTAACCACAGCAGCACATTTAACCCACTCTTAACCCATTTTCGCCCACTCGATACTGATTGATTACGCCCAAGAAGCCAGAGTTGAGTGATCAGTAAAACCAGCAACGCGAGCGCGATAATCCAGGTAATTGGGGTGGTCCAGTTTATAGTTGTTTGCATGAGGAGTGCTGTTCGGCGTAGTCAGAGACTACGTCGGGGCGTTATCTGGTCAGAGACCAGAATTGGAAAAATACTGGTCTCTGACCAGATAACACTGCGACGTAGTCTCTGACTACGCCGAACAGCAGACTACTTTTATGATCAATGAGAGCTGCGTTGAACAATGCCGAGCTGTCTACTTCAATTTTCGCCAGAAGGTTTGTTGAAGCGTTCGATCACTGACGTAGGCCGGACCGGTACGTTCCGACGCGCCCGCCAGAGCATATAATTTCGTTTTCAATTGTGTTTTTTCAGTTGCTGAAAGCATTTTGCCACCGGCTAATTTCTGAAGCGACGCCAGCACTGCCCAGTTTTGAAGGCCACTATTCACTACGTTGTTCGCCAGTGCATTACCAAGCTGTTGTAGCGTCAGTCGCTGCCTGGTGGTAAGGCTAGGTAGGTCCACATACCCCAGAGATTCAGCAACCAACAACTCGATCTGATGCTGGCTGAACGTCCGCTCCTGACTAAAGGTCGGGCTTACGTTGGTCAATTCGCCCGTAAGTCGTGTTTCCAGTTCTTTGATTGGCGGAGGATCGAAGCCGGTTTTCTTAACATACGACCGGGCTTTTTGCTGCGATAATTTTAAATATTCCAGGGCTTTTTGCTCAAATGGCAGCGCTTTTTCTGGCTCGTACATCCGTAAGTTCAGTTCCGATTGCCACATGTTCTCAAGCGCCATTTTCAGCAGCGACCGTGTAGATTGTTCGTGGAACGTGTTCGTCTCAGCGTCATCGTGCGAGTGAATGTATTGCTCCATAAGGGCTGCCACAGGATCTTTACCCTCAGTTGAGCCCCCACCTCCCCCGTGGCTATGCCCGGCGTGGTCGTGTCCGCCCGTGGTTGCTGCGGCCCTTGTGCTGGGGTCACCTTCGCCCTCGTCGTGCTTGTGCATGTACTGTTGCATGGCCGCAAAGCCCACCACGGGATCTCCATCGCGGTCGGTTGGGAGCGCATCACCACCCCCAATCGATTTCTCGAATTCTTCGCCCAGGAATTGGCCGTACCGTAACCGAAGGGCCTTTTGATCGAAACCAATTTCGTTCGATTGACTCTTGAACGCATGGGTTGTATTGCCTCCTTTCTCGGTCATTTTTTTACGCCCTGCAATCAGTTTCTCCGTATCGATGATAATCTGGCGCTGGCTCCTGAAATACTCTGGCATGATATTGACGGCCATTGTTGCCAGCTCGCTTTCCTCGACCTGCGTCGTGTCTTTATAGACGACAAAATACGTATCTGACTTCGTGAAATTCGGCTCAGGCTGGCGATTGTCAAACGCGGCCCAGTAGTAATAAAGCTCGTCGCCGGGAGCGAATTTCAGCTCTTTCAGATCCAGCGTTTTTGAAACACGGGATTCTTTGAAATTGGCCTGACTCAGGGGCATTTTGATCTCCCGAAACTTGACATTCTCACCCGAGCCACGCGCTACGGTTGCCACAATAAACGCTTGCGAAACGCTGAAATCGTCGGACATTTTAGCCGCAATATTCAGCGTTTTCGGGTCTTTCAAATAATGGTAACGGTATAATTCTTTCGACTCTGGTTCAATTTTGGGTGCTAAATCAGGCTTGGCTTCGAGTCGATAGAAATCGGATTGATAAACGACGGAGTCCTCTTCATTACTTCGGTGCCAATACGCTTTGATCGCATACAGCCCGGAGTTGATCAGTTTGTCCTGATACGTAAATCCATTCCCTGTTGACCGAAAAGCCAATTCCTGGCCCTTGCTATTTACTAACTTGACCAGTACCTGCTGGTTTGTATTGAACCGCACGTTCCACGAAAGAGCTGAGCCAACGATAGTCGACGCATTTAAATTGGCAGAATTAATGACCGGAAGACGTGTGTAGGCGGGCGGTTGAACGTTTAGCTCCGCCGATTGAAACACGGGAGCCTGGGGTTTTGCTTCCGGGATAAATGCAGCCAGAAAACCTTTCTTTTTGGGGCTTTCTGCCGCATTGTTTTGCAGTAAAGGATACCCATAATGAATCCCTAGTGCAGCGAACAGAACCAGACTATATAATCCTACTTTCGATAGAAAAACGAGCGGAATACTAACATGGCTTATCTGGTCATTCAGCCGGTCGAGTTGCAGTTGTTCCGCCAGATTGAGTTGAGGTTTCGTCAGGAGCGGCAAGCTATATTCTACGTCACCAACGGTCTTATGGATAAGTTGAATGGCCTGCGGCTTTTTGTCTTGGTAAAGCCGGTTTAAGAAGGCAACCAGGCCAAACCCGACCAGACCCGCCACAACTGGCCAGATAGAAGGCTCTGTAAATGTCGCGGTTACCAGATATAGCGATGCTGCTACCAATACGCACCGTAGCAGGGCGTTGGCATAGAGTTGATACGTAACCGACGAGATAAGGCGTTTCAGTTCGTTCATGCGTTTTTGGTTAAAGCAAGCCAGCGTTCGAGTACTAATAAAACGACAAATGCCAGCAACAGCGCATTATTTAATCCCGCCTGTTGCTGAGTAGTGGGTTTGGTCGAAGTCACAAATAAGGTTTTTAGTCCTTGTTGACTTAATGGCTGCTGGGCCGTTTTCAGTCCGTAATAGCGGATAAGCTGTTCGCCCAGCCATTCCGGCAACTGCCCGCTTTCGACACGTTCCGACGTTTGTGGTGTAAGTGTTTCGTTGGTAAAGATTATGTTAGAACTCGCCAGCGGTTGCTTAACGCCCGAAACAATGTAAAGGGTTTTCGGGGCGGGCCTGGCGGGTAATTGATCCGTTAATATCCAACTATATTGCCGGTCTGGCGATGGTTTTTCGTCACTAGTCAAATCAAGGTCATATACGTCCGTCAGGGCGGCAATCGCTGCTTTAACTGTTTGCCGCTCCTGAGCATTTTTGTAAGCGAGCAACGTAGTGATTGGGCCAGCCTGAACGGGAGTTGACTGAAACTTCAGCGCCGGGTCCAACGAAGCATTACTCGTTAGCCTGCCCGCCTGATTAACAAAAAGTTTTTTGTTGTTTTTTACGGTTAGGTAGGGCCGAGGCTGTTTTGTTGAATCCAGTAGTGCATGAAGCTGAAACCGGCCTGGAACCGAGATTGCCGGTACGTCGGCTAATGCCTGATTATTGACGAGGTACAGATGGAGATCCGTGTTTTTCGTGTCCAGCGTATTGATTGCTGTTTGTAAGCTCAGCACATTAAACGTAGCAGAATTCTGGCCAGGTGTAAATTGATCCGTCACCGGTTCCATCTGATTGTCAGCCCAAATAACACGGTCGCCTTTTTTAAGGGCTTCAGCCAGCTCAAACTTAAAGTTACTGGCAACGGACGTATTCGGTTGCACCAGATGGACTTTCTGAATCGCTGGTGGTTTATTAAACCAATTCAGGATTGGCTGGGCGAGTAAAATCGCGAGTAACACCAAAAGTAAGCACCGAATAACCAGCAGGAAAATATTGTCAAGTCGTAAACCACGGCTCTGTTGCTGTTGCTTTTCGATGAGCCATTGCGTAGCCGCCCAGGGCAAAAGTTTTCCCTGCTTCTGGTGCCAGAAGTGAATGACCACCGGAACTACTACGGCCAAAGCACCCCACAACAAAAATGGCTCGATAAATTGCATATCAACTCAACAAAAACTTTTTTAAAACAAGCGCCATCGGGTCGCTCAGGCGCGTACGGATGAGCCGTACGTGCGGGATACGTAGATTTTCTTCTAACGTAGCCAGATAATCCGTTGCCCGTTGCCGAACCGTGTCCCGAATAGCCTCGGCCTGTAATTCAATTTCCTTTCCCGTTTCCAGATCCTGAAACCGGTAGAAGCCGCTCATCGAGAAATCCATCTCCTGATCGCCCAGTAGTTGAAAAATGACAATCTCGCGTCGTGGCCCGGCGATGCTTTGAATCAGATTTACCCACTCATCATTGACCTGTAGAAAATCCGAAGCAATGACGAGCATTTCAGCCTGCTTGCGGCTAAACTCCGGAATGGCTGCTCGCTGACTCGTCCAAGCACCAGCCGCCTGCGCATTTTCGAGCGTAGCTACGATTTTCTGAAAAGCCTGTTTTCCTGCTGGAACGGCCGTTTGCACCGAGCCATTTTGCAAGGTATATAGGCTCAACTGATCACTTTGCCGATTGCCCAGATAGGCCAGCGAGGCCAGCAAAATCTTCGCGTATTGCAACCGACTGACGCCCGCTTCGGTGTAGTTCATCGAACCCGATAGATCGAGCAGAAACCGAATCTGCTGGTTGCTTTCGGTGGCCGATTCACGGACCAGATAGTGACTGGTTTTGGCAAATAATTTCCAGTCAATCCGTTTCGGATCGTCGCCCGGCGTATAGTGCCGAAACTGCTCAAATTCTGTCCCGATACCCGACCGTCGGCTGGTTTGGATGCCCAACAACGACTCATCACTGACCAGTTTACCGGCCAGTTGCAGATTGTTGAGTTTGATTAGTTCAGTGATGAGCATTGTGTTCGTGGTAACTGGTTTATGGTATTCAGTTTACGGTTTATGGTGGGCTGACGCACGTTTTAACAGCATGCATTAATAAACTGCAGCGACGGTCCGCCGTAAACCATATACCGAAAACGTAAACTCATTTTACCGTATTAAGTAACTCCTGAATCACCCGGTCGGTCGTAATGCCTTCCGCTTCCGCGCGGAAATTGAGGGCAATCCGATGGCGTAAAATGGGGTAGGCCAGCGTCTGGATGTCTTCAGGAATAACCGAGAAACGTTCACTTAGCACGGCACGCGCTTTGGCGCACAAGACCAGTGCCTGCCCGGCGCGTGGCCCCGCACCCCATTCGCCCCATTGTTTGACGAAAGCAGACGGTGAACCATCCGGGCGCGACGCCCGCACGAGCCGGTTGATGTAGTCAATCAGTTCTTCGCTGATGTGCACCTGCCGGGTCAAGGATTGTAGCTCGATAATGTCCTTGTCAGAAAGAATCGTTTCCAACACCGGACGCGATGTACCCGTGGTGCTTTTCAGTACGTTGAGTTCTTCCTCCTGCGATGGGTAACTGAGCTTGATATACAGCAGAAAACGGTCTAACTGCGCTTCGGGCAGCGGATACGTACCGGCCTGCTCGATGGGGTTCTGCGTGGCGATAATTAGAAAAGGTTTGGGCAGGGCGTAGTCATTACCGCCGTAGGTAACCTTGTACTCCTGCATGGCTTCGAGCATAGCGGCCTGCGTTTTGGGCGGAGTCCGGTTAATCTCATCGGCCAGCACGACGTTGGCGAAGATTGGGCCCTGGTTAAAAACAAAGACTTTACGACCCGTTTCATGATCATCTTCCAGAATCTCCGTTCCAACGATATCGCCCGGCATAAGATCGGGAGTGAACTGAATGCGTTTGAAACGCATGGCCAGCGCATCCGACATAGTCTTCACCATCAGGGTTTTAGCGAGGCCCGGTACCCCTTCGAGCAGGCAATGACCACCGGCCAGAAGCGAAATAAGCACCTCGCTGATAGCCTCCTGTTGCCCGACGATGACTTTGCCAATCTCTTTCCGTAGCTGAGGCAATTTCGCTACCAGCGCTTTGTAGTGGGTTAAATCTGTTGATTCCAAACGTGTAATTTTTCAGGTTGTAGATGTTGATGTATGAAGTAGAATATATGAAGTGTGTATTACTGACTAAATCATACATCTTATATCATACTTCATATATTAAGCTGTAAGCGCATACGTAACAATGTTGACGCCGAACTTGGTATTGTCTTCGGCAAGAAACCGCTTATTTCGGAAATCGTAGTCCCATTCACAGCCGTAGTCTTTATTGCTATACAGCACACCAATACGGCCATTTACCAGGATTGCTTTCAGGTAGTCGTGCACAAGGTCGTCGCCCCAGCCATTTAACTCAAATGAGGTCGTTGGCGGGCCTTCGTCAAACTTGAAAAAACAGGTATAAATCGGGTGATTATTCGGAATCTTCTGTAGCGCTTTCGGCCCAAAGGTGCGGGCCATTTCCTGCTCGAATGATTTGGCAAACAACCCGTCAACGTCGTGGTTACAGTCATCCACGAATACGAAACCACCATTTTGAACGTAGCGTTTGAAGTGGTCGCGCTCCTGCCCCGAAAACTCAACTAATTTATGGCCGCTGAGGTAGCAGAATGGACTTTTGAACAGATCAGGGCTGCTCAATTGCACTACTTTTTCCTTCTGATCAATAGGTAGCGTCGTGTACTCCACCAGTGAATGCAGAATGTTAGCGGGCATTCGCTGATCGGTGTCCCAGTCGCCGGAAGTATATTGGATTCGAGTGAAAATAAACGGTTTCAAAAGAGATTCGTTGAGAAGTGTTACTTGCGTACTGTTCGCAAAACGTCAGGTCACATTCAATGGTTTCTCCATGACGAAGTCTTCCATTAAGAAGCCATCGCCAATATCAATTGTTTCATTATCAACTATTTTAAATCCCATACGTTCGTAAAACTGAATCGCTTTATTATACCGGTTTACGTTTAGGGAGAGCGTTGAGTTTTTATGTTCAGCGGCTATCCCGGCAACTTTGTCAATCAATAATCGGCCAACCCCTTTTCCCTGGCTGGCTGGCAGCAGGTATATTTTGTGTAGCTTGGTTTTAGACTGATTTTTATAATCCAACTCATACGAAACATAGCCTAAATACGCCTTACTGTCGGCTTCCTGAGCCAGTAGGAACACATGTTTTTGCTCAGTAATCTGCGTTTTCAACGAATCAAGGCTATACATCATGTCCAGCATATAACGAATCTGCTCAGGGGATAGGATTTCCCCGAACGTAGTAGGCCAGGTTTGGTACGCTATATCCCGAATAATCGGTAACTCTTGTTCAGTGGCTTGGGTAATTGTAATCATTGATTGTTACTCAATAACGTGTCGGAATTAGCTGCTGTAGCCAAAACCGGGCTTGGTCCAGGCCATGAGCAGGCTATTTTCAAAGGAGCCGTCCACATTCCTGGTTTTATTTTTCATTCGTCCCTCCTGCACAAATCCCAGGCTATGATAGAGCCCAATTGATTTTTCGTTGGATGCCCTTGATTCAAGTTCTATTCGGCCTACTTCAGGGAACGTTTGCTGCACCTCTTCGAGAAATGAACGAAAGAGCATTTTTCCGACGCCTTTTCCCTGATAATCCGGATGGACAGCGATCGTTAGTCCTGTCAATATGTGGTCGAAAATAAGTAACCCATATTTTGATGCATGTATCTCGGCAACGATCTGATTCGTGGCATCAACTGCAACCAACATCAATCCCTGACTCTCGATTGTACAGAATAAGCTGTCAACGTATTGCTCCGTTATTTCGGGTTCCGTACGGGCAATTCCCTGACTAACCCGAGCGACGTACCGGTGCAATTCAACAATTGCTTTTTTATCGTCCACGGCTGCTTTTCGAATAATGACCATATCAATTCGTAGTTATTGCCATGGCACATTTAACAGCGAAAAAACACCGCGGAAAAAGCTTCATAAGTCAACTGCTTCCTGGATTTTTTTAGGGTTTACTATGCGTGTTACTCCGTAATATGGGCTTTTTATTTAATCAGGTTATAATTCCATATCAACAAATCTTATTTTGCAAGAACTCGTTTTTAGCTAATAAACAAGTGCTGAAAGGATCTGAACTCTAAGTTAAATATTCATTATATGGTAATTTTACATTTGTATTAATATTATAAAACTTTATTAAAATCATCCATGAAATTGGATATAGCTAATGCAGGTTCAATTCATGGATGGTTTTAATCACTAGTTCTTATACCGCATCCGATAAACTTGTGAAGGTAAATTCACGAATTTTCATTGTAGGAATCAGGTAATTCTGATCCGACTCGGTGCTAACGACGCGCTCCGATTTACCCAATGCTTCTAGGTTATTGAGCATGATAATGGGGCTTTCGTTAAAGCGGAAATTCTTCACCGGGTGTTTGATCTTGCCATTCTCAATGTAGAACGTACCGTCGCGGGTGAGGCCCGTAAGCAGGATAGTCTGTGGGTCAACTTCCCGGATATACCAGAGTTTCGTGACCAGGATACCGCGCTGGGTACTCTTGATCATATCCTCCAGGGAAGACGTACCACCCATGACAATTACGTTGTTGGGATTGGGAGTCGCTTTTTTACCTTGCTTTTGAGCCCAATACCGGGAATAGGCCAGGTTTTTCACAACACCCTTCTCAATCCACATCGTCTTTTCCTGCGGACGACCATCGCCCGACCAGGGTGAGGCTGGTAATTCGGGGTTAGTTGGGTCGGAGTAGATAGTGATACGTTCATCCACGATCTTGTCACCCAGCCTTGACTTTCCACCGGATTTGCTGAAATAGGAACGACCTTCGTCGGCCGAGCGGGCATCCATGTTGAAGAAGATGTTTTCGAGTAACACCGCAGCCGCTGTTGGCTCCAGAATGACGGTGTATTTGCCCGGCTCAATGGCACGAGCCTCTGCCGACCCCTGCGCTTTCTGGAGTGCAATGCGGGTAGCAGCGGCCGTATCCAATTTGGCGAAATCGCTGTACCCACGCGCTACGTAGCCCGATCCTTTTCCATCGTTCGTTCGGACAGTCAGGGAGAAGTTGACGTTCGTGCTTGGGTAATAAGCAAACAGGCCCTTGCTGTTCATCATGGCCGAATAGCCATACGTGTCCTGTAAAAATCCAGCACCTACCAAGTTTTGTTCCCGGGAGAGCTGTAGACTTTTGATAACGGCATCGGCCCGAATATCGGGTGTGATTTTAGCCGTAGAATCAAAAAAACCGTTCGATTTCAGATACTGTTGTGGGCCCAATACGCCCACATGCTCAGGGTTTTCTGGAGCCAGCTGAGCCAACTCTTCCGCCCGGCGAACTACCTTTTCGAGTGAAGCATCGTCGAATTCATCAATGGTGGCAATACCGACTTTTTTGCCAAATGATGATTGAACCTGTAAGTTCTTATTAATCAACGAGCCACTGGTCGACACTTCATTGCGGGCATAGCGAAGGTTACCACCTGCCTGGCCTGAAAGGTTAACTTCACATTCGTCGGCTTTAGAATAGGATAGAACCTTGGTAAGCAGTGCTTTGGCCTCTGCTTCGGTGAGTATGATTGCCATAATTTATAGTCAATAGTCAACAGTCGATAGTCAACAGGTAATAATTGCCAGCACTTCTCTTCTACTGACGACTATTGACTGTTGACCATCGACTAATTTCTATATTTTTCTTGCTGTGTTAATTACATTAACGCCATTAAATCGGGCGGTAGAGCTGCCGTGGGAAACCGCACTCGACTGCGAAGGCTGGCCCTTACCGTCGAAAAACGAACCGCCAAGCCGATAGTCTTTCTCATCGCAGACCTGCACACACGAATTCCAGAACTCCTGGGTATTTGACTGGTAGGCTACATCTTTGAGCATACCCGCAATCTGACCGTCCTTGATTTCGTAGAACAACTGGCCCCCAAACTGGAAGTTATACCGTTGTTGGTCAATCGAGAACGACCCATCGCCAATGATGTAAATGCCTTTCTTGACATCCTTGATCATGTTCTGCACCGACAGGGGCGTTTTGCCCGCTTCCAGCGATACGTTGGCCATACGCTGGAACTGCACCGAACTCCAGTTGTCGGCATAGCAGCAGCCCTGGGATTCTTTCTCGCCGATGATGTGCACCTGATCCCGAATGGCCTGGTAGTTAACCAGCGTTCCATCCCGTACCAGATCCCATTTCTTGGTTTTCACGCCTTCGTCATCGTAACCAACAGCTCCCAACGAACCAACCTGTGTTTTGTCGGCAATGAGATTCACTTGCTTACTGCCATAATTGAAGTTCTTAGACTGCCATTTATCGAGCGTAGCGAAGCTGGTTCCAGCAAAGTTGGCTTCATAGCCCAGTACCCGGTCGAGTTCGAGGGGGTGGCCCACCGATTCGTGGATGGTAAGCCACAGGTGAGAGGGGTCAAGAACAAGATCGTATTTACCGGCTTCTACCGATTTGGCGCTGTGCTTGGCACGGGCTTGTTTAGCGGCCGCTGTTACGTCCTCCAGCATGTCGTAGCCCATGTTGTAGCGAGTCGTCACCCCGGTTATCTTATCGGAAGGATTTGCCTGAAGATACTCATAGCCCATGCCCATGGGCGCGCTCAAGGCGTTGCGGGTTTCAAACTTTCCCGTCTTGGGGTCAATGGCCGTTACGTTGAAAATTGGCCAGATCCGGTGAATGTCCTGATCGGCATACGTCCCATCAGTCGAGGCAAAATACTTCTGCTCGTTCACCATGAACAGCACCGAATTAACGTAGTTGGCGCCGTTTTTCATGGCCGCTCCGTTTACCGACATCAACAGATCGACTTTCTCTTTGATAGGCACCTCAAAGGCATTTTTTTTGATGGGCGCTTTCCAGGTAACTTCCCCGAAGCCTTTCTGTGGAGCTAGTTGTACAGGCTCTTTCATCAGTTTGGCATTCGCTTTGGCGATGGCTACGGCCGTCTCGGCCGCTTTGGCCAGATCGGCTTCACTTTTGGCATCAACCACAGCGGCAAATCCCCAGCAACCATCGGCAATCACCCGGACTCCAACGCCATAGGACTCGGTATTGACGATGTTCTGGACTTTATCTTCGCGCGTAATGACAAATTGGTTCAGGTAACGGCCAATACGTACGTCGGTGTAGGTTGCTCCTTTGCTTTTGGCCGCATTCATAGCGGCATCCGCCAGCCGTTTTTTTAGGGCTACGTCCATACCGGCTTCGAGCAGCACTTCTGGCGCAACGTTGCGAGAAAAAGCAGGAAGATTTGGCAATAGGATACCTGCGGTACCCATGCCTATGAGTTGATTAAAATCGCGACGATTCATGAAAATTAGTCAATAGTGGTGGGCTATCGCTGGTCGTTAGTCAGGAGTCGGTAGGTTGTTATGCTATCAACTTCTGACTAACGACCAGCGACTATTAAACTGCATCTGACAAACTCGTAAACGTAAAGTCCCGAATCTTCATGGGCGGAATCAAGTTTCCACCCGCCCGAACCGGTTTACCCAATGCTTCAACGTTGTTGAGCATAATGACCGGGCTTTCATTGAAACGAAAGTTTTTGATCGGGAATTTGATCTGACCGTTTTCGATGTAGAACGTCCCATCGCGGGTCAGGCCCGTGTACAACTGCGTTTGCGGATCAACGGCGCGAATGTACCAGAAGCGAGTGACCAGGATACCTTTGTCGGTACTCTTAATCAGATCGGCCAGCGATTGCGTACCGCCCATCATCATGAATCCACCGGCAGGAGGAATTGGCTTAACACCTTTCTTATCCGCCCAGAAGCGTGAGTAGAACATGTTCTTAACCACGCCATTCTCGATCCAGGTTCGCTTTTCCTGGGGTAAGCCCAGCCCATCGCCACCTCCACCGAAACGGCCACCGCCCCCTCCTCCGCCCCCGCCACCAAAGGGCGACAACGGTAAATCAGCATTCATTGGGTCCGTTATGATGGTTACCCGTTCGTCGAATAACTTCTCGCCAAGACGTGTGCCGCCCCCTTTTTTGCTCAGGAAGCTACGTCCTTCGTCGGCATTACGGGCGTCCATACTGCGCATCATATTTTGCAGTAGCTCGACAGACGCCGTTGGTTCCAGAATGACGGTGTATTTGCCGGGTTCAATGGCTCGTGCACTCGCCGATGCCTGCGCTTTTTGCATGGCAATCTGCGTGGTGGCTTTGGTGTCGAGTTTGCTGACGTCGTTTACGTCGGGATTCGCATAGCCTGATCCCAGGCCGTCGGCAGTACGGACGGTAATCGAAAAATCAACGTTTGTCTCCCGATTATACCCAAAGAGTCCTTTGCTGTTGCCGATGGCCACGAAGCCCGTTGTGTCTTCCATATAGCCAGCCGCCGTCAGATTATTCTTCCGGCAGGGATCGATGCTGTCGAAAGCCGCATTTGCCCGAAAGTCAGGGTCGATTTTAGCCGTACTTTCTGAATACGTATTGGTTTGCAAATAGGTCTGAGGTCCCAGCATCGGCATGTACTCGGGATTTTCGGGTGCCAGCTTCGCAATTTCTTCGGCCCGGCGAACGGTTTTTTCGAGGGCTGCGTCGTCAAACTCGTTGATCGTTGCCGTACCGGATTTTTTGCCAAATACCGCCGTCACGGATAGCGCAAGATTATTGGATTCGCCACTGGTCGAAACCGAGTTACGGGCATATCGAATATTTCCTGTCCGGTTGCCTGTTAGGTTGGCACTCATCTCATCGGCTTTCGAATAGGACAGTACTTTGTCGAGTATCTTCTTTGCTTCTTCTTTGGTTAGGATTGCCATTTTTTAGTCGTTGATTGGCAGAAGTCGACAGTCGTTAGTTACTAGGAATTTACTGATGACTAACGACTGTCGATTAACTCTTATATTTTTCTTGCTGTATTGATCACATTAACACCGTTGAACCGGGCTGTTGCACTACCGTGAGAAACCGCACTCGACTGTCCTGGCTGGCCTTTGCCATCATTAAAGGCACCGCCCAGACGGTAATCACTTTGATCACAAACAGCTACGCACGAATTCCAGAATTCTTTCGTATTGGCCTGGTAGGCTACGTCTTTGAGCATACCCGCAATCTGACCATCCTTAATTTCGTAGAATAACTGGCCCCCAAACTGGAAGTTATACCGTTGTTGGTCAATCGAGAACGACCCATCGCCAATGATGTAAATGCCTTTCTTGACATCCTTGATCATGTTCTGCACCGACAGGGGCGTTTTGCCCGCTTCCAGCGATACGTTGGCCATACGCTGGAACTGCACCGAACTCCAGTTGTCGGCATAGCAGCAGCCCTGGGATTCTTTCTCACCGATGATGTGCACCTGATCCCGAATGGCCTGATAGTTGACCAGAATGCCGTCTCTAACCAGATCCCATTTCTTGGTTTTTACCCCTTCATCGTCCCAGCCAACGGCCCCTAGCGAATCGACCTGCGTTTTATCAGCCACAATGTTCACCTCCTTACTGCCGTAGGCAAAATTCTTCGACTGCAACTTATCGAGGGTAACAAACGACGTACCGGCGTAATTGGCTTCGTAACCTAAGACGCGGTCGAGTTCGAGGGGGTGACCCACCGATTCGTGGATGGTGAGCCAGAGATGCGACGGATCAAGAACGAGGTCATATTTACCCCCTTCCACCGACTTCGCAGATAATTTCTCTTTGGCTTGTTTAGCCGCTGACGTAATGTCTTCCAGCATGTCGTAACCCTTGTTGTAGCGGGTCGTAATGCCGGTCGATTTGTCTTTCGGATTGACTTGCAGGTAATCGTAGCCCATGCCCATGGGCGAACTCAACGAGTTACGTGTAGCAAAGCGTCCGTTCCCCGGATCAACGGCTGTCACGGTAAAGCTCGGCCCGATGCGGTGAATATCCTGATCGGCATACGTACCGTCAGTTGAGGCAAAATACTTCTGCTCGTTAATCTGGAAGAGCACATTGTTTACGAAGTTGGCGCCATTTTGCATAGCCGCCGAATTACACGACAATAGCAAATCCACCTTTTCTTTGACGGGCACTTCAAACGCATTGCGCTTGATAGGTGCTTTCCAGCTCACTTCACCAAAGCCTTTCTGGGGAGCTAATTGTACTGGCTCCGTTAATAAGCGGGAGTTTGCTTTCGCAATCGTTACGGCCGTTTCGGCCGCTTTTGCCACTACGGATTCATCCCGGGCATCGCCCACGGAAGCGAAACCCCAGCAACCATTGGCAATCACCCGAACACCGACACCGTATGATTCGGAGTTGATAATGGCCTGTACTTTGTTTTCGCGTGTGAGGATGAATTGATTCAAATATCGGCCAATACGGACATCGGCATACGTAGCGCCTTTCGATTTGGCAGCGTTCAGCGCGGCATCGGCCAGACGCTTCTTCATGGATACATCCAGACCGGGCTCCAGCAGGGCTTCGGGCGTGACACTACGGGAAAAGGCAGGAAGGGCGGGCATCATGATCCCGGCAGCTCCCATGCTTATAAGTTGATTAAAATCGCGACGATTCATGAAAATTGGTCAATAGTGATTAGTCGATTGTCAAGAGTCGTCAGTCGCTAGTTAAGAGTCGATAATTTGTTAGTCCATCAATTCCTGACTACCGATTGACGACTATCGACTTTTATACTGCGTCTGACAAGCTCGTAAACGTAAAGTCCCGAATTTTTAGGGGCGGAACAAGGTTGCCACCGATGCGGACGGGTTTACCCATAGCTTCGAGGTTGTTGAGCATAATGATCGGGCTTTCGTTGAAACGGAAGTTCTTCACCGGGAATTTAATTTGACCATTCTCGATGTAGAACGTCCCGTCGCGGGTCAGGCCGGTATAGAGCAACGTTTGTGGATCAACAGGTCGGATGTACCAGAACCGCGTTACTAAAATGCCTTTTTCGGTGCTCTTGATCATGTCGGCCAGCGATTGAGTGCCGCCTTCCATAATAAAATTCGCTGGTGGGGGAGTCGCTTTTACGCCTTTCTTATCCGCCCAATAGCGCGAGTAATACATATTCTTGATGACGCCTTTCTCAATCCAGGTTATCTTCTCCTGGGGGCGTCCATCGGCACCGCCACCACCAAAGCGACCACCGCCCCCGCCACCAAAGGGTGAGGTTGGGATTTCAGGATTTGTTGGGTCCGAATAAATGGTTACACGCTCATCCATCAGTTTTTCGCCCAGCCGCGTGCCACCCCCTTTTTTACTTAAAAAACTACGGCCCTCTTCGGCATTGCGGGCATCCATCGAACCCATCATAGCCAGCAGGAGTGAGGCATCGGTATTGGCAACGAGCGCGGCTGGCTCCAGAATAACAGTGTATTTGCCGGGTTCAATAGCGCGGGCACCAACCGATGCCTGTGCTTTTTGCATCGCAATTTCAGTCGCTTCCCGCGTGTTAAGTTTCGACGTATCTGTTACGTCGCGGGTAGCATAGCCCGATCCCATACCATCGGCTGTACGAACGGTAACGGAGAATTCAACACTTGTCTCCCGGTTATAGGCGAACAGTTCTTTACTATTGCCAATAGCGGTAAAACCGGTTGAATCTTCCATGTAGCCTGCGGCTGTTAGGTTTTGCTTGCGGCAGGGGTCAAGACTATCGAAGGCAGCCTGCGCCCGGTAATCAGGCGTAATGTTCTCGGTGTTACGTGAAAAAGGATCAATTGGCAAATAGGTTTGCGGCCCCAGCATGGGCATGTACTCGGGGTTTTCGGGCGCCAGCCGGGCAATTTCCTCCGCCCGGCGAACAGTTTTTTCGAGGGCTGCGTCGTCAAACTCGTTGATCGTTGCTGTGCCGGATTTTTTGCCAAATACCGCCGTTACGGCCAGGGAGAGGTTCGTCGATTCGCCACTAGTCGAAACTGAGTTTCGGGCATACCGGATGTTCCCTCTGCGGCCACCCGTAAGACTGACGCTGGTTTCGTCGGCTTTTGCGTAGCTGAGCACTTTATCAATAATCTTTTTTGCTTCTGCTTTGGTTAAAATAGCCATTTTTTTGAGGTTCATGGTTTAGGGTATTCAGTATATAGTAGGCTGACGCATCAGTAAGTTTATGCGTCAGCCTACCGTATACTGAATACCCTAAACTATTTTAAATCTTCCGTCCGGTATTAATAACGTTCACGCCGTTGAAGCGAGTAGTGGCACTGCCATGCGAGACGGCGCTAACCTGCGAGGGTTGGCCTTTGCCGTCGAAGAACGAACCGAACGTGCGGTAATCGTCTTTGTCGCAAAGCTGTGCGCAGGAGTTCCAGAATTCCTGGGTGTTCGACTGGTAGGCTACATCGTCGAGCATGCCTACGATTTCGCCGTTCTTGATTTCGTAGAATAATTGTCCACCAAACTGGAAGTTATACCGTTGCTGATCAATGGAGTAAGAGCCACGACCGATGATATAAATGCCTTTGTCGACACCTTTAATCATGTCGGTAACCGAGCGTTTTTCCGTGCCATGTTTCAGTGATACGTTCGGCATGCGCTGGAACTGTACTGAGTCCCAGTTGTCGGCATAGCAGCAGCCGTTCGACTCTTTTTCGCCCAGAATGGCCACCTGATCCCGGATGGCCTGATAGTTGACCAGAATACCATCCTTAATTAAGTCCCATTGCTTGGCAGGAACTCCTTCATCATCGTAACCGACTGTGCCAAGCGTATAGGGCTGGATTTTATCCGCCACAATGTTCACCAGTTTGCTGCCGTAGTTGAAGCTCTTGGTCTTCCACTTGTCGAGCGTAGCAAAACTGGTTCCAGCGTAGTTGGCTTCGTAGCCCAGCACGCGGTCGAGTTCGAGGGGGTGCCCTACCGATTCGTGGATAGTCAGGCCGAGGTGATTTGGGTCGAGCACCAGATCGTACTTACCCGGTTGCACCGTTTTGGCCGTAAGTTTTTCTTTTGCCTGTTTGGCGGCTAATATGGCATCTTCGACCATATCATACGAATTACGATAACCGATCAGCCCATTGGGAGCCATAATTTTTTCGGATGCCAGTCCATCAAGGTATTCATACCCCATGCCCATCGGAGAGCTGAGCGCGTCGCGGGTTTTGAATTTCCCCACTGCCCGATCAACGGCCGATACGGTGAAGGTAGGCCAGACACGATGGATATCCTGGTCGGCATACGTACCATCAGTTGAGGCAAAGTACTTCTGTTCGTTTACAAAGAACAGGTTCGAGGTAACGAACGTAGCCCCATTTTTCATGGCTTCGCCATTCACTTTCATCAGCAGATCGATCTTCTGCTGAACCGGAATCTCGAAGGCATTTTTCTTGATAGGCGTTTTCCAGACTACTTCTCCGACGCCTTTTTGTGGAGCTAGCTGTACGGGTTCAGCCTGAAGTTTGGCATTTGCTTTGGCGATGGCTACGGCCGTTTCGGCACATTTGGCAATGGCGTCGGTCGTTACGTCGCTAGTTGCCGAAAATCCCCAGCAACCGTTGGCCAGTACTCGGATACCTACGCCGTAAGATTCGGCGCTTACAATGTTCTGCACCCTGGTTTCACGGGTGAACATGAACTGTTGCAGATACCGACCAATGCGAACGTCGGTGTAGGTGGCCCCTTTGCTTTTGGCCGCATTCAGCGCAACGTCGGCCAGCCGTTTCTTAGCGGCTGTGTCAATACCTACACCCCGACCGGCTGCGTCAATGAGGTATTCGGGCGATACAGAATTGCCTAATACTGGAATTCCAGCCGTCAATAGGCCACCAATGCCCAGACTCGACAACTGGATAAAATCTCTTCTTTGCATGTACTGATTAAGTAGTTAATGAAGTTACTGGTTGATGATCGGCTAATTGGATTGGTTGGAAAATACGAAGATGGCCAAAAATAGTTGATACACCAGCAAGGGTATTTTTTTTTGTGACGAATGGTAAATTGGTATTTAAGGATAAATACCCAATATTATTTTGGTTAGGTATATAGTTACAGTTGACATCGTAAGCCAATCAACCACGAAAAACAGGTCCCTATATCCGTAAGCGTATTAAGTAGTTTACACAGAACGTGCGGATTATCATTCATACCACTATAGATAAAGAAATAGTATAGTGGCCCACTGATCTAAACTAACTTGGCATGAATCGTCTGGCGAAACTAACCTAGAACTCTGAACAATGATAAGCCGAAAATAGACCTGCCGTGATGGGAGAATAATCCATCACGGCAGGTCTATATAAAGGAAAACAGACGTTCCTATTTCTTGGCTTTTTTGGGCTTAGCTTCCATGGCTTCCTCTTTTTTTACAATTGCAACTTTTGGCGCTTTTTCGGCCTTAGTCGCAACGGCCTTCTTAGGCGCAGGTGCTTCTTCTGCTGGAGTTGGTGTCGTATTCGCCACAGAATCTTGCACGAATGTCCCCCAAGTCAGGTTAACTTTTCCCGGCTGTACTGTCTTGGCACGCTCAATAGCCATGTTAGCCGCAGCTTCAACCACCCAATCGAAATTCTTCTGACCAACAGAATGCACATCCGCATCGGGGGCAGGGTTGCAAAAGTCAATAGCAATGGGGATACCATCGCGTACAGCAAACTCTACTGTATTAAAATCGTAGCCGAGACCGTGGTTCAGTTTCAGTACGTAGTCTTTAATGGTATCCAGCAGTTTTTTGCCTGCGTCGCCGGTCGCTTTTAGCTCAGATGCGTAGCGGAGATGATGCGGATTGCGGGGCTCGTAGGGCATAATGAGCACATCTTTGCCGCCAATGCAGTAGCAACGAACGTAGTCCGTGAAGTCAATAGCTTCCTGATAGAGCATTACCAACTGGCCGGTCTCATCGTACGCATTGAACATTTGTTCTGGATTGTCCACTTTATAAACGCTTTTCCAGCCACCTCCCGCGTGGGGCTTCATAAACGCCGGGAAACCGATATGCGCAAAAATGCCTTCCCAGTTCATGTGGTTCAGGTTGCGGAACGAATTATGCGTTGTGTCGTCGGGTCGTTCTTTAGAGGGAAGCAGAATGGTTTTCGGTACCGGAACGCCCAGTTGAACGGCCAGGGCATTGTTAAAAAACTTTTCGTCGGCACTCCACCAGAATGGGTTGTTGATTACGGCTGTGCCAGTCAAAGCAGCGTTTTTCAGAAATGCTTTATAAAAAGGTACATCCTGCGAAATGCGGTCAATAATGACAGCGTAGTCGGTTGGTACACTTTGTTCGACCTGGTCGATGCTGACAAACTCCGCCTTAAACGTACTTTGTTTCTCATTGACCCTATCTACAAACGCCTGAGGAAATGTATTTTCCTGGCCGAAGAGAATACCTATTTTTGATTGTTTGCTCATAATGAGGGAGTTAAATGTCGAGTAAAAGTAAACTTGGACAACAAGTCGCTAGTCTCCTAGTAAATTTATAGGAGCAAGTTGCAGTCCATTTTTAACTAAAACAAAAAAAGCCCGGCTTTGGTCGGGCTTTTGTCATAGGCCGGGACGATTATACTACCGTCCGGTCGGAAAGACGGGTGTGCCTCATACAGGTCACTACACTGTCGATTCCGTTCCTAGTAATCATGAACGCTCAATACGTAGCACGGTGCGGATGTTTTGGATAGATTTTATCGTATTTATCGTGTGGATAGTCAATGAAATGAATGATGCATTAAAACTTTGCCGTTAAGCCTAGTTTCAGCGCTGATATGCCGTAGCCTACTTCGGCAAAAGCGCCGACTTTAGGACTGAACAGAAAGCGAGCACCGGCATGGATACCGATAAATAGGCCACTGTTGTACGAACTTGAGTAACCGTCATAATAACTATAGCCGTACGAGTCACTATAACCTGCGTGACGAAACCCCAACGTAGCCCCTACGTAGGGATCGAAACTACTGGTCTGTACATTCAGGGCTTCCGCTAAGTGATAGGAGGCCCGTGCCCCCGCGTAAACGAAAGTATAACCACTTGAATAGTACCCATTGTTGTAGCGGAAATAATCGATTGAGCCACCGACTGAAAAATTATTTTTACCCGCTACCTCCACGGATATTCCTATAGGTACACCGCCACCATAGTAGGTTGCCAGTCCAATGCCAGCATTAAGATATACGTCGTGTTTCCCTGCAGGCCGGTGGTGTGCCGTTAGAGTTGGTTTCGTAACGGGCTGCGCTTGAGGCTGTGCCTGATGGGTGACCGTTGGGGCTGTGTTTGCCACCGGAGCTGGTTCCTGCGCCTGAGTTTTGGGTGCGGTTGCAGGAGCAGCGATTGGCTTTCTGACCGGTGTTGTTACTACTTTAGATGTTGATGCGTGAGGCCGGTGAACTGCTTTTACAACTGGTTTTCGAACGGGTTGTTGCGCTAGCGTTGTGCTGATTGTAAGGGCAAAGGTTAGAGCAAAAGTGCCTAGTTTGGTAAAGGTTTGCATAGATGACATTGTAGTTGTTGTTTATAGTTGTTTATGAGGAACAGAACAAACCTACGAATGGAGGGGTAGGGTAGAACAGGCCTTCATGTGTGAACTGAGCAAAGCACTGCCTGAATTGTGAGGGTATTCGGATGAAGCGACTTAATATGCAGGAAACAGTAATTGGAAGCTAACAAGAAGCGAACGAGTGATGTAGCGCTTTGTAACTAAAACCTGATGATGCCATAGCGATCTCAGTTTCCTGAAAGCAATTCAACCAATGCAGTACGTTTACTTTACCGTCGTGGTCGAATAGTTTACCTGCTACCGTCTCCCACCAATACTTTCTTAGTCAAGGGTAGTGTAAGTTGGTAGAGAATCACATCTGAAGACAAATAATGATTTCTATATCCTCACTATAACTAAAGTGATTACTTAGGGAGATAGATAGTTTTGAAATACTAATAGATTAATGCTGGAAGAGTAGAAAGAGAATATTATGACTATTTGCCTCACTGTTATGGGCAGCAAATGAGTCGGAGTGTGTGTCAAAAACAATTCGATTGCTGATGAAATGGATTTTTTAATAAACAACTTCAGCCGTCGTCAGTTTAGTAAAATGAAACCTACGACGGCTGAAGTTGTTTATGGTTACTCCTTCATTTTAAGGAGATTTTCCTTAGCCATCTTACTGTATATCAAGGGGAGTGACAAGCAAAATAATATAACAGTCTTTAAAGGAGAAACAAAAGTGAAATTCAGATCGACAAGAATCCAAATGCAGAAAAAAATAGATTTTTATAAAAAATAATGCTTATCATTGCAGTCGTGGATTAAGTAGGACGAAATCCGCGACCGCTTTAGCATTTATCGTTGCATCCATAAACTTTACTATCTTCCATTTATGAACATGAAGAAATTTACTTTTCTCTGGGCTTTACTCTTAATGGCTGCCCTGAGGAGCTATGGACAGGCCGATCCAGCGGTCACTATCGCGAGTGTACTGCCCAATCCAGCCGCAGGCGTTGGTGGTCCCTTGACAATCAGTTTCGCCATCGGTAATAATGGCTCAGTACCCATTAGTGGCGTTAACGATGCCAATCAGATGGGCTTTACTATCTCACTGGGGAAAGCAGGTGCCGTACCTAACGATGTAAGTGCCTTGTCGGGTACCATCCTGAACTACTTTAATGTTATATACGTACCATCGGGTAATGGCTATTATTCTTTTGTCGGCCAACAGAAGACAGGGGTAGCTATCCCTGCAAATACATTGTTGACTGCTGTAATCTCGGCAACTGTTTCAGTAGCAACTGATTACTCTGTGCCTGGCGTATACACATCTGATATTGGAGCATCTTGTAACATTCAGCCCAGCGCAGCAACGGCAAATGTACCAGGAAATGATTTTGCATCCAGCTATGTCCGTACGGTTTCCCCTTTGCCTGTGTCATTGGTGTACTTCAAGGCAGAGGCTCAGTCTGACAAGACCGTCACCGTTAGCTGGCAGACCTCCATGGAGAGCGGTAACAAAGGCTACGTGGTAGAACGCAGCAAAGACTTGACAAGCTTTGAAGCCATTGGCGAGGTGACCGACGTGGCGGCCAACAGCACCAGCCTGAACAGCTACAAGTTTACCGATGCCAATCCGTACCGGGGCACCAGCTACTACCGCCTGAAGCAGGTGGATCTGTCGGGCAGCAGTCGGACCTATGCCGCTGCTGCGGTGACGATTGATGGGGTGTACGGGGTGTATCCTAACCCGGTGGCGGCTAACAATTTCAGTGTGTCTCTGGATGAGCCCAGCAGCGCCGTGCTGCACTTCTACAGTGCGACGGGTCGGTCGATTGGGGTGGAGAAGTCGGGGGTTGGTTCGTCGAGTGTGAATCTGAAGCCAACCGAGAAGTTGTCCTCGGGTATTTACTTATTACAAGTGGAGGAACGTGGGCAAGTGCGTACCCACCGATTAGTCGTTCAGTAGGTATAGATAAACAATACGATTATTATGTCTCCTGTTGCTACTTGTAACAGGAGATTTTTTTTGCCTAGTAGCATAAATAGTGCAGGTCAGTAAGACATTACATTACCGTTAAATAAAATGTGGTATAAACTAAATTGACTTTTAAACTCAATCTAATATACCCAGGAGTATCTTGGAGTCGGCACACCAAAGCTTGGGCCGGGGTGTTTTATTAAAGCAATATATTTTCTGTATGTTCTTCAAAAAGGCTTAACTAGTTAATTATTATCTCCACTAATAAGTCCTAATATATTCCTCACCGGTCTGCTGTTGCCATTGATTCCCAATTGTGTACGATAATATGGATCATCTTTATAAAAAAACGTCTAAAGAAAAGTTGTCAATCGCTAATGGTAAGCTTCAGTCCATTAGCGCAAGTGATTACTATATTAGCTTTTCCTCTTTAGTTCAAGTTAGTCGGAGCACCATCAGATAGGAATTTTCAGGTTCACTTTCATTTTCATAAGTAGCTAGTATTTACTACTATTAGCTAAACTTAAGTCAAAAAGATTATGTAGCACTTAAGCTGCTACTTTCCCCTGTTGTCTTACTTTATGTGAGATCACTACATGATGAATACTGCTGTACATAAACTTAATTTTCGGAGGTAAATGGTGCCATTTCTGCATAGCCAGAGAACATTATTTATGAAAACGGTGGGTTTAATACAAGGTTGCTATAACTACCAATTCATTTCCTCTTCCAGATTGTCTCCAAAAAATGTTTAAGGTGCAGAAACCGAAGGCTGAGTGATTTGCCTACGTAAAGGTCCTTGATATTGGCTGGTCAATAGGCCTTAAAATATTCGAAATTGTAGCGAAAATAATTCACTCCTAGTTTTTCTTACTAGCCTGATAAACAACTATATAAGGCTTCTAATTATGCATGTTAAAAGCTCACCTTTATTAGACTATAGCGATACAATCATTCTATAACAAGATTACTGGGATGTCTAGCTATATCTTTTAGCAGATTTAAAGCAGGTAATTCATTCCGCAGCAGGTTGAGCTAACTACCTTAATTGACGTATTAATAGATAATAAGTGGGTGAGTTGATGTTTTTTTTTCCTTCTATTTTCACTTTGATTCGTCTAAGCATTAGCCTTGTCAACTTGACAGAGATTAACCGTAATTATAGGCAGTTTTTATTTAGTAACTTATTTTAGTTATATAAAATTCAGTTATATGATTATTCAGTATATAAATAGTAATATTATTCTACGTATGATACTTAAATCATAGATAATTTTTTTCTTTTCTTATCTATTTATATAAATAGTAAACTAGTTTTTTAATAATAAATTATCTGTATGTTTGCCTATCAGCTAACATACACTTCTTGATACTATATAGATTGTTTGAGGGACTTATATAGTTATGTGTTTAGCTAGCTGTCGATTTAGTAGCTTATTACCCTGTTAATTTAAAGACCTACTCACCAATATATCAAACTAGTTATACACTTTACTTAAATTTTAATTTGCACAATTAATTCACTTTTAACTCCTCGTTTTTATGAGACGAATGTTTATTTTTCCAGTCCATGTGACCACTTCATGCCATTGGGCTTGTTTATTTCTATGTTTGTCTTTGCTGTGTTCCATTCAATCAATGGCTCAGCAAGCCAGTATACCTGCCAATAAAGATGCATCTACTCCTTTTATCTCTACCACTGCTCTACCCACAGTTAGTCTAGTCGCTACGACTACAGCAGTTGATGGGGTCGGTGTGGTTTACTGGGAAAATGGTAATAATTGTGTTACACTAGGTCTTCCCATTCCCTGTGGACCAAATGAAGCGGATAATGTAACAAATAGCTCTACTACAGATTTTGCCAGAGTCCACTTTTTATCAGCTGGTGGATCGGCACGCTTAAGAGTAACAGATAATACTGCCGCAAATACATACGCCGGAGGTAATTTTGCTGGGTTTGTTATAGCAAACTCGTCTGCTCTGGGAGCCAGTTTGTTAGGCACTATCACTATCGCTACGTATAATAATGGCTCCTTTGTGGAAGCCAGTACATCAAACTCATTAATAGGAGTTAGTTCATCATTACTTGCGGGAGCTTATGAGGTAGGATTTATCACTACAGCACCATTCGATGCGATAGAAATTAGATTCGGGGGCTTAGTTAGTGCTGATACCTACGATGTATACTACGCAGTGCAACGCCGGTTCGCTACAGGACCTTCCTTAGCGTGTAACACAAGGACTCCTTTTGTAACTGCGGCTAACTCATCAACAGCAACGGGTTTTCCAGCTGCCATAGAACCTGCCCATACTGGCGCTAGTGGTCCCACTACGTTCACTGTATTAAATGCAACAAATGTAACCAACTCTACTACAGCTGATTATGCCAGTATTTCAGCCCCGCTGCCTGTCAATGTCAGTGGCGTAAGCAGTGTGTCTCTTGCGGTGAAAAATCAGGTAAATACAGCCGGTTATTCAACTGGTACATTTGCTGGATTTGACGTCGAAAATACGGTAGTGATTGGAGCGTCTTTACTAAGTTCAACAACCATCAAAACATACTTAAATGGTGTATTGAGCGAAGCTGTAACGGGCGGCTCATCATTGGTGTCAGTTCCACTATTAACAGCTACAGGACGACAGACGATTGGGTTTGTAACGAGTCAACCCTTTAATGAGGTACAAATAGTTTTTAGTTTCCCTGCAACATTGAGCGTTGGAGAGACAAGAATTTATAGTGCAATTTTTAAAAGCTTCTGTGCGGGACCAACAATTGCCTGTAGCACCAGTGCAGTGACGCCCTTAACGAATACCAATTTTCCTGTCTATATTAATAATAATCATACAGGTACGGGTTCTTCGCTGGCGTGTGTGGGGTGTGCTATTAACAATGCTGATAATGTCATCAATGGATCGACTTCATCGCCTGCTACTATTTCTCTAGGAGCAGCCGTATCGGCTACTGCCAGGCTTTCAGTTGCCAATCCGTTGGATACATATCCAGCTGAATCCTATGTTGGGTTTGACATTGAAAGCAGTACGTTAGTAGGAGCAAACCTTTTGGGCCGCACCCGAATTACTCTATATAATAATGGAAGTGCTGTGCAAACCGGAAGTGGCGCATCCTTACTAGCAGGTGTCTCGTTGGTGTCGGGCAACCGACAAACGGTGGGAACCGTAGCACAAGTGCCGTTCGATGAGGTTGAGATCGAATTTACGCAGTTGGTCAGCGCAAATCCACTAGGCACTGTCAGCATTTATCGGGCAGTTATTCAAAAAGCCTGCGTAACGCCGGTAGCTTGTAATCAAACCAAATTTTTAAATACGACTGATTTCTCTGCGTTTATCGAAGGGACCAGGACAGGCTTATTCGGAGTAGTTTCTGCTGATTTACTGGGTAGTGGCGTTGCGAACCCTGGGAACGCGATTTCGCCTACCACTACAGATTTCGCACGGATTACGAACGTGTTAGGCGTAGGGGTTACGGCGTCAATTTCAGTAGCTGACCCAGCAGATGTGTACCCCGCCGGGACATTTGCTGGATTCACAATTAGCAAGGCAAATTTGCCCGTCTCGGCAAATTTATTCTCAAATCTTACGGTCAATACGTACCTGAATGGCGTATTTCAGGAAAGTAGCGCAACTGTTGGTAACTTGATTGATCTGTCGGTGTTCCTGCAAATCTTTGGCGGAGTGCCAAGCAGTGACCTTGCCAACGTTGGCTTTGTTACGTCAAAATCATTTGACGAAATTCAGCTCAGCGTCGGTTCGTTCGCTAGTGTAGGGAACTTCGTAGATGTATATGGGGCCTTTGTTGATACGCGTACTTCCTCAAACGGAGGTAGTCTGGTTTGTAATTTCGTTCTTAACCCGGACTTCAACGTAACAATTATAGATGTACCCGTTTCTGGAAATGTAAGTACAAATGATAAAGTGCCTGCCGGAACAACATACGGTACCCCAGCAGCCAGTGGTAGTAACCCATCAGGAGCTACTATTATAGTCGCTTCTACTGGTGCATATAGTTTTACGGCTACTATGCCTGGTACCTACACCTATACTGTACCTGTTTGCGCTACAGGCCAGACAAGTTGCCCAACAACGTCTTTGGTCATTACGGTTCTTGATCAGTCTATAACGAACAACAAACCGGTGGCAAATCCTGATTATGCCAACGTACAGAGCTCAACTGTTGCCACAGGAAGCGTAACCATAAATGTGAAGGCTAATGATGGAGCGGGTAACCCAGGCGGAGTGTTAGGCACACCAACAATTACTACTAACCCAACCCATGGGACCGCTAGTATTGATGGATCAGGTAACGTAGTATATACACCAGCAACAGGCTACATCGGTGATGATGTTCTAACGTATCAGGTTTGTGAGACACCGGGCGGACTATGTGCACCGGCTCAAGTCACGGTACATATTGTTGCGCTTGGAAGTTCAACTGTGACGGTAGCTGATGACTATGTAAGCACTGTACAGAATGCATCGGTAACAGGCAATGTGTTAACTAATGATTCGGGGACGGGCCTGGCCGTCTCAAGCGCAGGCACCATTACATCGCCGGGTAAGGGAACACTGATTATAACTTCGACAGGTAGTTATACATTTACCCCAGCTGCGGGCGTAACCGGTCCAGTGGACTTCACTTACACCGCTTGTGATGGCGTTACCCCAGCCTCTTGTGGAACAGCAACCTTACATATACTAGTTAAAAAAGTGCCCGATCTGGCTATTATTACGACGGTACAGCCATCTAGTATGTATGGCACAACCAACTTTACCTTAGTAGGAGATGTGTATGAGCTCAATTCATCAGCTGTCACGGGACCGATTACAATATACATAGCTAAAGACCCTATATTTGTATTGAGCTTTGATGGCAATGCAACTATCGTAGGTAGCAAGGTGGTAAACAATAGTATTTGGACCTTTGATGCTACCAATGCTGACTTCTATACACTGACTACAAATACAGGTTTTGTTGGTGGGACGAAACGTGTTTTTGGCTTGACAGGCGTGTTTACTCCAGGTAATACAAAAGGAAAAATTGCTATAAGTTCGCTTATTATTGGAAGCAGTAGTGGTGAGTTGAATTTGGTAAACAACTCTGATGCTGATACAATTGATTATTTCAATAAATAATGCTTATTATTACGCTCGATGCTAAGTAGAATTTCTATAGGTATCGTAGAGTTAATACTTTACGATACCTATAGAAAGGTTTATATAAATCGAGCAAATTTTTAATAAATTCTCTTTAAAATTTTTTAGGCAGCGCTTTATGAAAATGAAATTTACTTTATTAATAGGTCTATGCATGTTGGTAGGCCTAAAAGGCTATAGCCAGTGTACGCCAGGCGCAGCAGATCCAGCGGTTACAACCCGTAATTTATTAGACCAACCTTTGGCTGGAGTAGGCTCTCTTTTTAGGCTGGAGTTTAAACTTGGTAACTTTGGCGCAGGTTGTATAACCGGAGCCGATGCCAATAATAAAATGGGTTTTATTATAAATCTGGCTAAGTGTGCACCTGCTCCAGCCGGTTCTGGTATTAATGCCTTATCGGGTCCGATTTTACCATATTTTGATATTGTCTATAACTCATCGACTAATCAGTTTATCGCCATTCAGAAGCAAGGCGTAGTCCTTCCACCTCTTTCACTCTATACATTAATCATTCAATTGCAAGTGACTCAACCTTCGCCAGCAGAGCTTGGCATTGGGGGGTCATGTACCATTAACCCCAGTCCGATTGATACTGATCAGGTAACTACCAATGACTTTTCATCTATTTATACCAACGAAAATGGTGCTATGCCTGTGTCATTGGTGTACTTCAAGGCAGAGGCTCAGTCTGACAAGACCGTCACCGTCAACTGGCAGACCTCCATGGAGAGCGGTAACAAAGGCTACGTGGTAGAACGCAGCAAAGACTTGACAAGCTTTGAAGCCATTGGCGAGGTGACCGACGTGGCGGCCAACAGCACCAGCCTGAACAGCTACAAGTTTACCGATGCCAATCCGTACCGGGGCACCAGCTACTACCGCCTGAAGCAGGTGGATCTGTCGGGCAGCAGTCGGACCTATGCCGCTGCTGCGGTGACGATTGATGGGGTGTACGGGGTGTATCCTAACCCGGTGGCGGCTAACAATTTCAGTGTGTCTCTGGATGAGCCCAGCAGCGCCGTGCTGCACTTCTACAGTGCGACGGGTCGGTCGATTGGGGTGGAGAAGTCGGGGGTTGGTTCGTCGAGTGTGAATCTGAAGCCAACCGAGAAGTTGTCCTCGGGTATTTACTTATTACAAGTGGAGGAACGTGGGCAAGTGCGTACCCACCGATTAGTCGTTCAATAGGCTGATGAAAAATAAGCAAAACCAAATCGGAGTATAAGAAGTTTTATAGAGGTGATATCCTCGGTCTGTGTTGTGCTAATTCAGTTGGGGCTAACTAATTGAGGATTTTTAACTCATAAATTTTGTTTTCTCTTTTAGGGATGCTAAATTGTCCTCGAATTGAGAAAGCTATAGAACCTTTTATCGAATTAAGTACTGTAGTTGAAGCCAGTTGAGACGTTATAAGTAACTAATTTTTGACTGACCATTAGGAAGCGAGGTCAGGTTTATAACTGCCTTTCGGCGGTATATTTAATGGAGCTTCTTAGCAAGTTAAAACTTGAAATTCACCATTTTAAAGACCTTAAAAAAAAAAATTATGACAACTAAGACAACTATCAGTAAAGTTGAAGGTGCCAAAAAAGCCTATCAAACACCACAGTTAAAGCCTTTGGGTAGCGTAAAAGAATTGACGCTTAAGCTAGGTTCTAATGTCGATGGAATGAATGGAAGCTTCGTTTAGTAGATTAGTTTCTACTTGCAAGCCCTGTTGATAATGAAATATCGATTGACTTTATTTAAGTCATGAAAAGAAAGCGAGTAATGATAGCTTGCTTAGCCGCTATTTTTGGCTAGGCAAGCTATTTTTGTGAATACCTAATTTTTTCTTTATGACAATTAATCATAGTACCCGAATTCAGCTGGCCTCGGGGCAATCTTCATCGGCTCTAGGGAAAGAAACGATTGTGTTAAATTATGATCAGGGTAGTTATTATGAATTAAATGAAATAGGTGGATTTATTTGGGCTCTTCTGCAAACTAATAAAGTGATGGCTGTCGAAGAAATTCAAGAAAAAATACTTAACGAGTTCGATGTACAGGAAGACGTTTGCCAAAAAGAGTTAAAGATATTCCTAGAAAATATGTTACTAGAAAGGCTTATCGAAACAACTGCCTAATTTTAAAAAATTCTCTTTTAACATGCAACCAGGTAAATATTACTATACAGCCTATGGTCTTACTATTAATTCTGCAATCGCGCTGCCGCTTCTAAAAGAGATACAAGCAACTACAGTCGATCTAACGATTTCATTAGGTGAAATTTCAGAGACCCCACCGCTAGTTCCTACCCGAATAGATCGTGCAGGTCTAAATGCCCGATTCGCCCAGCTTGATGATCGTTTATGGCTAGATTGGTCACCTGTTGCATCATTTGTAGCTATAGGGGGTAATCAGCTTGTTGTTGATACAGACCAGACGGATGAGAAGACACTTTCTTTATTTATATTGAGTGAGGCCTTGGGCTTAATATTATTTCAAAAAGGGTATTTTTTATTACACGGTAGTGCAGTTTGCTTAAACAATAAGGGTACCGTGTTTGTAGGCGAACCGGGTGCTGGTAAATCAACGACTATTGCAGCTTTTGCACAAAAAGGAGTTGGTATTATGAGCGATGATATGGTGTGTATACGTGTCAATGAAATGGGTGAGCCCTTATTGATACCCGCCTTCTCTCAGATTAAAATTTGGGAAAACAGCGTTGAAGGGTTACAAATGGCTAAAAGCGAATTAGACGTAGTGCGCGCCGGTAGCAACAAATTTTCTTGGCATGAGTCAATCTTGTTTGAACAGGAGGCTGTGCCTTTAGAGCAGATTTTTATTTTGAATTCACCACGGCCGGGAGATACTAAAATTAAACAAATTGCCGAAAGCGAGCGGCCTATTGCATTACTCAGTTATTTTCCTTTGCCTGATCTGCTTTTAAGAGGGGAACGCTTGAAGGATCATTTTGAAAAAAGTGTAGCCATCGCACGTACTACTCCAATCTTTAAAATGAGCCGCCCTGCAGATTTCACAAAACTTCATTCGTTTGTGGACAGTTTGAAAACAACGGTTTAGATGAAGATTGTCCGCTCCCCAGAATTAAATGTATTGCTGATGAGTTGTGCTTTAGACTTATCAGCAGAAAAAAAAATACAGTTAAGCCAGTTTCTAAGCCAGCATCAAATAGACTGGGATCATTTATATACACTCGCCAACCGGCATCGAGTAATTCCATTTTTATATAGGACACTTCAAGCCTTACCTTCTATTCCAGCAAAACTTCTGACAAGACTACAGCATGAATGCCGAATAATAGCAACGGATAACATGCTTAAGCTGCACGAATATCATCGAATTAAAAGGTTACTTGATACACATGAAATTGCGCACGTCGCTTTTAAAGGAGTCTATTTATCAGAAAATAATTATCCAGATAGTAGCCTACGAAGTATTGGTGACCTTGATATACTCGTAGAAAAAAATATCCTTCTTGAGGTTATACAATTACTAGAATCTGATCAATATCAATTAGGTTATCAATATAAACACTATTTACAATATAATAAGCGCACCTTAGTGTCTGATTTACAAGAAGTTAGTCTTATAAAGCCATTCTTTAATAAAAGCTATTTTGACATTGACCTACATTGGGAGATTGATTGCTTAAATAATCAATATGCTTCCTTTGGCCTACAAGACATATTTATCCCCCCGGGCTTGTTTAAGGAACACCAGATCATCTTACTAGTAGTCCACCATGGTGTTAATAACATTTGGCAAAAGATCATTTATGTAAATGATCTTTATTTTTCTCTAAATGACGAAGACATCAACTGGGCCTGGCTATTACAGGAGCTACGTCAATATGGGCTCGAAAGAGTATTCTTAGTAGGAGTGTACTGGTGTCAGCAGATATGGAATCTGCCTTTACCGTCATTAGTGGAAGAGTTAATTGATTCTGAACAAGTGCGTTCAATGGCCGTGGCTTACGAAGAAAACTGGGAGGCAGAAGACGCTGTACTCACAACGAATTCCGGGTTACGGCAAGTTGCATTTTTTACAAGCGCCCAAACTCAATTTACGAAAAAACTGAAAATCTATGCAGCCTACATCGGCTATTTCGTGTTCCGGTCCAGTCTGATTAAAATTGGGAGATACCGGTTCTATATGCCTCGGCGATTCGGTTTTCTGACTGTGTTTTTCCGTATTATCTACGGAGTATATAAGTCGTTGACTATTTCTGGATAACTTCAATAGTGTGTTCAGGTAGTGAACCGAGCCACAGAGCAAGGTAGATAATTCGGCTTAATAACCAATTGTAGCGTGCTTTTCTCAACATCGGCATACGGGGGTTAAAGACAAATGCCAAGATTTTAGCAAATTCCTTGCGATCGATAATTTCCCATATAGCATGGCTTGGTGATGAAAACTGATGATATGTAGCCTCATACAATTGTCGGGTGGACAAGCTGCTGTATTCAATAAAGTTTGCTTTTGTAACCCTTTCCACAATGCTGTGTGGTAAAATGTCCCGAAGGCCATTTCGTATGAGGCCGCGCCCACGACCATGATCAAAACCGACCACTAAAGGCGTAGCCAGCCCTAACTCGATAACATTCCGATCAAAAAAAGGAAAGGAATAATCATGTCCATAATAGGCTCCAATGTGGTTGAACTGTTCATTACAAACTACATTGGTCGTATTAAGAATTTGTTGGCCAACAACGTATTGGTCAGTCGATAGGCTCGTTGCCAGACTTTCTGTCGATGGGTGTGGTCTGTGAGAAAAGCGTTGCTTAAAGTCAGCTGTAAAGGCATTGTCTAGCTGAGCACGAAACTGCCATTTATTTACCAGACGATCATAAAAATAGGCAATGACAGTAGTTGGTGAAATACCGAAGAAATGATTCTGATCCCGGAGTGTGGCTAGTAAGTTTGACGAAGACTTGCCGCGAAAATTCTTTTTTATAGTAGACGTAATAGTATGAGCAAAATATTTCTTCAATTTCATCTGATGGCTTAGTTGGAGCCACTTTGGATGGATATATGAAAGGTTATACCCACAATTAGTAATAAACTCCTGACTGGCTGTCTGGAAACCTTCCCAGTCATCAGCATCAAACAACTGGTCCAAATATTCAAAGCAGTTAGCAATAACGCTGTCACCGTCATGTCCGGTTAGAAGAACATCGCAACCGAGTTTCTGAGCCTGAACGGATACACTTAAATGGAAACTGGAGGGAATGATAAATTGCTCAGGTTGATCAAATAAGCGACTTATTTTCAGGATAGAATCAACTACATCAGGTAATGGACGAACCCGATGATGCTGTGTGGCGTACTGATTAACTACAGCCTGGACGTATTCCTGCTCTTCGGCATAAGGTTGTTCAGTGTCAATATTAAAGGTATGAAGTGCAGGTCGATGTTGGCTCAATAACACACGCTGAGCAATGCTACTCACCGACGATGAATCCAGCCCGCCACTCAAATGAGATCCAACATTTTTCTTCCCAGCTATACGATTAGTGACAGCCGTCGTAAAATAGTCTCTGAACAAGGCTGAATAATCTTCCGGCTTATTCAGACCTTCGTATTTCTTTACGTTTACGCGCCAATAAGGGTGAGCCGTTACCTTTTGAGCATTGATCTGAAGGTAATGTCCGGGTAAAACATTATGGATATTTTCATAAAATGTTTCAATGGTATAAGGTACATATGCTGTGGGCCAGGTTAAATACTCTCGGAATTTATATTTGTTTGGCTTCACAACTACTTCATTAAGAGCTAGCAGAGCCTTAATTTCAGACGCAAAGGCGCAGAAGCGGCCTGGCTGGTGGACATAATATAGTGGTTTTACGCCCATTGCATCTCTGCTAAGACAAAGCATATACCGATTGGCATCCCATATCGCCACCGCGAAATCAGCATTCAGTTCGTTAAATGCCAATGGTCCACCTTGTTTATATGTTGTGGTAAAAAGTTGATCAGGCGAAGCATTGCCAAAAACGTCAGCATCAACGGTCGTAAAGATTTGAGCAGGTTTATCCAATTCAAATTTGCCGCCAGATGCCAGAAGTATACCCTGGTCGATTTGCTGGCTTGTTACGTTACCCCGATGCCTTAATAGCTTGGTTATACGCAACGTATCAGATTCAGCAATGGCTTGTCCATCAAATCGAATTAGTCCGGCTATTCCCCCCATATTAGTAAACAATAAAAAATAACTGCCTGACAATCAAAAGTCTAGCCCTATCGGTAGTGAAATTTTAGCCTGACGTACTACAAAGAAACGAAAAGCCGACATGTGGGCCAAGGAATGCTTGTTTAACATGTTCAGCCTCGCTGTTCAATTCATCTTTCGTATCTTCGCTCAGCAGGTAGATATTTTTAACGCTGCCCATATAAAACTAACGATTCGCAAGCTTGACGATGATAATATATAACCGTCTCTATAAAGCAATTATCCTGTTGATTTTAGTGAGCATCGTTGGAGGGTGCCAAAATAATAACGAACCTGCGCCTAATGACACTGCTTATTTCCCACTGGAAATCGGTGATTACTGGGTATATCAGGTGACACAGGCAAATTATGCCATTGCTAGTCCAGTCGTAAATACTACGTATCAGCTACAAGAGAAGATTGCTAGCTCATATTCCCAGAATGGTCAATTGTTTTTTGTGGTTGAAGAGTCTATTAAAAAAACGGAACAATCGGGCTGGCAACTCAATGGGATTCATACTGTGTACAAAAATCTTACAGAAGTCGTTAGCCAGGAACACAATGTACCGGTCGTAAAAATGGTTTTTCCTATTGGCACTGCAACATCCTGGAATGTCAACGAATACAATGCCAATCCAGATACGTTGCTCACATACCAGGATAATGGTAAAGCATTTGCCGTAGGCAAATTGAATTTTAATCAAACGGTTTCTGTAGTTGGAAATAATGATTCGACCCTGGTAAATCAAGAGAAACACCGCCAGGTATATGCCCAGAATATTGGCCTGATCTACCAGGAGAATGCCTCATTGGCCTACTGCCAATCGTCCGCAGACTGCATCGGTAAAGCCATAATAGAGTCGGGTACCCGGAAGAAAATAGAATTACTTAGCAGCAATCGTCTGCCTTAATTCTGCCAGAGAACTTTGCCTTTATAGGTTTCCGTACGGCCTTCTTTCCAGGTCAATAAAAGCGAATAAAGATAGATCCCCGGCGACGCCCCCTGCCATAAAAGTGAGTTCTTCCCGGTTGATATGGAGAACACATCCTCATAAACACGCATGCCAGCCAGGTTATAAACCATTAGACGGCATTCCACGGGTAACTCCTGCACGTTTAATGTTAGTTCAAATTTCGCATAAGTTGTGGCAGGATTCGGGTAGGCGCGTAGTGTAATTGGCTCATCGTTTCCTAATACGGTGAGATCAAGCGTATAAGGCGACAGGGTCCGGTTACCAGTAGCATCCTTACCGAAAATGACAAGTTGATAGGTGCTACCAGACTTTAGCGAAAGATTCGTAGCTATGCGCAATTGATTATCTGAAGTGGATGAAATCTCAAATGTCTTCGCCGAAAGTTTTTGGGGTGTACAGGTGACACAACTCTTCAGATACACATCGACAGCCGACGTGTCTTTTGCGGAAAGAGCATTCTGGTCCAATAAATAAATCTCCAGGTGCGGGTTTGCATCGACAGTAGCCTTATTTTCTTTGATGGTTCCATTCACAAATACTGTGATTGTTGGACTTATCGCATCTGGTAAGGCAGCGGCTGGATAACTACTTCCCTGTACCTGAGCCCAGTCGATAGTTAACGTAGCACTATTATTGGTTTTGCTCAGTTCGACAATCTTGTTATCCGGGTCGATAAGGATGTCTATTTTTTGCAGGTTAAGATCTTTCGCTATCGTAAAAGTCAACGTGTCCTGGTAGCGAAATGAACCAAAATTCAGTACAGTACTCGTAGTAGACGTAGCATTAGCTAGGGTCTTTTTCAACGATAGTGAAATTGATTGACCGGACACAAATTTTCCCAGGTTAGTCATCGGTATGACGACTTGTATGGAATCACTGCTTTTGATAGCACTGCCAACTACAGAGGATTGCAGATAAATTCCCTTCTGACTGACCGAAAAATCGGGATTGGGTAAGGGGTAAACGCTCAAAGCAGGATCGCCCTGTAAAATCATCTCAAGCATCACTGATTCGACGTAGGCGTCCGCAGCTCCCTTGTCAAAATCCTGATTCAGTCGTTGCTGCACTCTGCCAAGAGACATGCCCAGGGTACTGGCGTCAACAAATAAATCAGTATATAATTTTGTCAGGTACAACGTGGTTGGCTGTTCGAAACTCCAGTAGGAGTGGGCCAGTACTATGCCGGCGCCCTTTTGAGGGGCTAGTAACCAATCGGTTGAGAGGGTGTTGAAACGGGAAAAAATCTCACCAGCTCCGCAGCCATTAAAAATCATGAGCGGATACTTATTCTGATTGTGAAATCCGTTTTCCGGAGGTGAAGCAAACCCAAAATTCATGTCGGTAACCCCTGGCCCAGCATGGCCAAAAAAGGTAATCATACTGACGCCGTCGTTGATTTGAGGGGAAATATTGATATTCTGTACTTCGGCTTCGATAGTTTTGTTGAACGATGTTATCTGTCCGCCCAACAGTCCATTTGTAAATATTTTACCAGCATCGACCAGCGCGGAGCGTAAACTCTGAGCCTGATCTTTTCCATTGCCGCCACTAATATGCAGGATATGTTTGCGCCATAAACCATTCAAGGCTGGTGTCTCAAGTTGTTTCACTTTCTCCAGATAGGCAAGCACCTGATCGTTCGTTGTTACGTTCAGTCGTCCCGTTGGAATGGCTGGCGAATTGGTTGAATAATTTCCCAGACCGGCCGTCAGTAGAATATCTGAACCTGGATAGCCAATCGTTGGTACCAAGTCATCTTTCGTGTTTTTAATGTAGTAGGGGTAGCTGCATGCCCGGCCTACCAGAAGCATGTATTTTACCCCCGTATTCGTCAGCATATAATCGGCAAACCGTCGGAGGGCTAATGGACTCTTTTCACCATAATTGAACTGATCGTAAAGCGAATCTGGCTCCACAATGAAGGGCGTGTAATGTCCACCCTGGTCCGATGCCCGGTAAGCAGCGTACGTAGCTGCCGACTGCCGGAGTGAAGCGTGTGTAAGGATTAAATAGTCGGTAGTTTTGGGAAATGTTGACGAAAAACGAACAGCCTTGATGGAAACTGGTTTCGCCAGTTGACTGCTGACGAAAATAGTCCGGTTACGATCTGCCTGACTGACAACTATCTGTGTTTGTGCTGCCGTCGTTTGAGTAACCAGGTAGCGGCAATTGGCCTTGTCTGTAATGTCGTAGGCAAGCGAAGAAGCCGGTGCATTTGTGACGGACAGTAAGGCTGCTAGCCCTGGATTTGGCAGAATATGAAAAGTTTTAGTAAGCTTCCCCGTCATATCCAACGCTTGTGGATAGGTGAGTTTTGCGTAGGTAATCGAAAAATTATTGGTAGCGTAGCCGGTTTTAGCCGGTGTGAAACGTAGCGTGAGTTGTTCGTTCTGAAGTGCCGACGCTGTAATGGTTTGCTGAAACGTTTGACTGGCGAAGCCCAAAAAAGATAAAGGTATGGTTGCCGCAGGGCCAACTTGAACTTGAACGCTGTGCGGCAAATTATCCCGGCCATTTACCATGCCATCCAACTTGATTGGCCAATCGTTTACAACCCGCCCTGTCAGTTTTAATTGGACTACGCCAACCGAATCCAGCGTGAGGTTGGTCCCTGACCAACCTTCGCCAGGTTCAAAATAACTTTGTTGCAGAAACGGCTCAATGCCTTTAAGGTTGTTGAAGGTATAGTCGCTGGTGAAAGCCTGTACGGTTTCTTCAACGTGAAATTTCTCGGGCGTGAGACCTTGTGCTGACGTGTTAAGTTCCACCACTCGTTTACCCGCTAATGTAGAACTGGTTAAGAAATAGGCGGTTGTATCAGAATATAGCGTTTGATAGGGGTGCAATCGTTTTTTAGGCCGGTATAGTAAGGAGTCCTGACTGCCATCATTGCCTTCACCATAAAACTCGACATAATCCTGAGCATCGAATAGACCATCTTGCTGACCCACCACCCGCATGGAGATTTCCTGCCCTCTAAAAAATAATTGCCAGTTAACTGGATTCGTCGCTAGAAAAGACGCATCCGCGTTTTTAATATCCTGATAACTTAGTCGATAAATGCCCGCCTGAGCTACTGAAACTTTTATATATCTCTGATTATACTTTACCCATTCGTTCGCAAATCGACTCTGAGCATTTGCCGCTAGTGAACTTCCTAAAAGTAATATCGATAGTAACCAAATTCTCATATTAAATAAACTAATTTAATGTTTTACGCTGATTAGGGGTATTTAAAGGCTGGCAAACATTACCGAATTAGCTGATTGATTTCCCATCTTCGCCTTGGCAGACTAATTGTAAGCTGGTCTGGTTCGATACGTTAGGCCTATTTGTGCTACTTGGTAAGGTGAAAAGCACGTCATTATTCAATACAAAAATGCAGTGAATAATGTGGCAAGCAGTCTAAACTAGTTAGATAGATGCACCGCATTTTATCAGTTGTACTCCAAAGATAATGAGATCCCCTGAATTAATGGGCAGTTATAGACCGTATTACTACGTCGTATATACGCGTAGAAAGGTGCTATAGTTTGTGAAGTGAGAAGGCGTAGTCTAATTCAATGAATATGGACAATTACTGCTATGAGTTGCTACGTGCTACGTGCTGTATAGCTAAATGAGGTAGTTCTAAAAAGTCAATTGCGCTTTAGCAGGAATCAGGGGCACAATGACATCGAACGCTTCATCCGACTCATAAATATCTATCGTTGGCTGGTTTAATAGCCGATACTTCATGTTAATATTCTGAAGCCCTTTTTTGGTGGAAGAAAACCGATTGATTCCTTTACGTTGCAGGTTGTTACGCACCACCAAAAGATTTTTGCTATTTGTGAAAATCCTGATCGTCAAGGGGCTGCTAGACGAAACTACATTATGCTTTACTGCATTTTCGATCAATAACTGCAATGTCAACGGGGGGAGTAAGCATTCCTCATGCGCATTGTCGATCTCAATTTCCAAACGGATACCCTGGCCATAACGTGTCTTCAACAGATGATAGTAGGAATTGATGAATTTCATTTCCATAGACAGTGAGGTCAACTCCTGATCATTAGCCTGGAGCAGATAGCGGTATACACTCGATAATTCGTCAACAAATCGCTCCGCTTTTGTTGGCTCATCGGCAATCAGGGCTGATAATGAATTAAGGCTGTTAAACAAAAAATGAGGACTCAATTGTGCCTGGAGAGCCCGCATTTGCATTTCGGCTACTTCCTGCTGCAGCGATTGCACAGTCTGATTGGCCTCGGTATGATCATGATGTCGTAGTTCGCGTTCTCGAAAAAGTGCCTGTTGAATCAACGATTTTTTGAGCACATCACGGCGATGACGATACGTTAGACCTATGGAGAAAAACAAAAGTTCCAGCACAATTCCGACTTGAAGATAGGTCAATGGAGCGAGCCAGAAAACCCCCGAATCGATGTTGGCTAGTGACATTGTCAGAATCATTGCCGCCAGGGCACCCAGTACGAGCATGGCTGAGCCGGTAATAAAAAATCGGGAAATGATATCTTTCTTCTGGTAAATGGTAACGACAATATAACCAGACAAAACAGCTAGTCCCGTGCGCACTATTGTATGAATAAGTTCGTGAATTGGCAGTTGCCAGTAATTGGAGAAAAAGCAAAAAATGACCTCTACTAACAGGTAAGCGGCTAAGCCAGCCTGCGTAATGCGGAACAGATGTAGTAAAGCAGGATGACGATCCCGGAGATTAAGAAAGGCAATCGTGAAATCATAGTAAACGAAGTAGGCTGCCATGGGGCCAATAATTCGCACAAAATCAGCAGTATGGGCAGGCAAATTCTCTGCTTCACGTAACGGGAAATAAAGGAGCCAGATTAGTAGGTAAACCGTGTAAAGACCATAGATTCGTTCACGGTAAAGGCACCATTGCACCAGGTTGTACAACAGTATTGCCATCATCATACCCAGGAAAAGAAACAGCCATGTTTCGTACCGCATCGTCTTTACTCACTGTAGATTAAAAAGGCAGTTTAAAGATAACAAAAATGGAATTAGCTGCCGACTGAATAATTAACCAACGGCAATTATTCAGGCTTGTTGGTTTAAAAGGACACCGCTGTCGTATGCGCTATGGCCAGACTGGCTGATAAACAACAAAGGCCCCCACTAGTGAGAGCCTTTGTACACTTATAAAGTAACTTAACCGACTATTTGATCGAATCTTTCTTGGTTGTGTCAGTTGACATTGTCGACGTACTGTCGCCAGTCATTTTTGTAGAATCCGAGCTCATTGTTGAGGTAGAATCGGTTACAGTCGTAGCTGATTCGGTTGTTTCGGTTTTTGTGCTAGAGCAAGCTGTAGCCAAAGCCATCATTGACAGAAGGAAGAATGCAGATTTTACCATGATTATAATGAATTATAGAAGTTGATACGTTTCAACCTATTAATGCGCTATTAGATGAAAAGTAACCCATTCTGGTCGTTGAAATTTTCAGTTTTACCAACTATTTATAAATAAGGGATCAGAAATTCACTCGTTTACCTCTGTTTAGCCAATAATTTCTCGTTCAATCTTCTTTACTGATTGCATCATATACCAGACCAGCAGCTACGGCATATACGGCATGATGCAGGGCATCGATAGCCACAGTTTTCGGGTCTTCTTCAGTAAGGGGTGGAGCAACATCAAGTGAAGGAAGCATCGTTAACTCAGTGGCCCAGATCGCGGCAAAGTGAAGGAGCGTAGCTGGCCATCCCTGCAAACCAGCCAGAGCAATCAACCCTCTGGGAATGCCCCACGATGTCCCATACGTCCAATGAATTTCCTGGGAGACGGTTTCTTGTTTATCTTTTCGGGTTGGCTTTACCTTAAGAACCTTAGAGACCGCTTTCACCGGCGTATTGCTGGGTGAACGTTTAGTCAGGCGCATTTCGATCATCTGCGATACCGTGATGGCCGCCGTTCCTGCTATTCCCGCCAGAATACCTGCCCCTATTGCAAGGCTCAACCCTTTTACCGGATTTTCTTCTAGTGCGCTTTTCATACGTTGTAGTCGTTTGCTTTTTAGTCAGTACTTATCTGCCACACCGAAGCAGATAAGCCTACTGATACATAAATAGATACTCAATAAATTGTTAATATTTATTACTGAATGGGCATTTATTACGTCAGCTTTGTCTTCAAAAACGTTACAGTACGTTCCCAGGCCAGCCTGGCGGCTGCTTCATTGTATCTCGTCGGGGCGGTGTCGTTATTAAATGCATGTTGTGCGCCCTCATATACATAGATTTCATACTGTACGCCGGCTTTTTTTAACGCTTCTTCATAAGCTGTAATCCCGGCATTAATGCGTTCGTCCAGACCACCGTAGTGAAGCTGCACCGCCGATTTAATTTTTGGTACGTCCGCTGCGTCGGGCTGGCGGCCATAGAAAGCAATCGCTGCCTTCAAATCCTGGTCATGAACGGCCAGCTGATTCGCCATGGCGCCACCCCAGCAAAAGCCCACGCACCCCAGTTTGCCCGTACTATCGGCGTGGGTTTTTAAGAAGTCGAGGGCTTTTACAAAGTTCTCGCGCGTCTTTTGTGCATCTAATTTGCCAAATAATTCACGCATCTGCGTTTCGTCGGCTGGGGTGCCACCTGAAGCCGATAGTGCATCGGGTGCCAACGCCAGAAAGCCAGCTAAAGCGAGTCGGCGTGTTACGTCTTCTATGTGTGGATTTAAGCCCCGATTCTCGTGAATGACCACTACAACCGGATACTTACCAGCGGCTACCGGACGAGCCAGATACCCTTTCATGGTTGTGTCTGATCCCGGAAACGTAACGGATTCGGTTTTGATACGGTCGTCCTGAAGCGCAATCGTTTCAGCCTGCGCATAGTTGACTTCCAAAAGTGGTAGCACACTCAATGCTGAGGCCATACTACCTGTTAGGCTAGCCAACCTCTTTAGAAATTCGTCGCGTTTGAGTGGTTTGTGCGTGTATTCGTCGAAAAGGTTGATGATTCGCTGATCCATGGGTTATTTGATATTGGGTTTATAAGGAGAATAAATTTTTAAATATTTATCATTAGTGTAAATCCGTTACATAATTGTTTTCGTATGTGGGTAAATATTCACCTAATGCTCACTACTATGTATCAAGACGATGAATTTAAATTCGATTCGATCTACACGGAAGTTGTAAGCTTTCCGGAGTTCAAGCTTCTTTTTGCTCAATATAAAAGAGCAATGCATGAAACTACGTACCGGTTGAACCAGCCTAAACCATTTTTCTCTATTCAGCAACCAGATAACCGCTCCGGCTCCCCTTACAGAAAGGCTGATTAGTAAGTGTTATCCGTAGGTTAAGTTTGTCAGACTGCCTTTAATAAACTCGAACCCTAATTCTCCATCCTGGAGAATGTATTGGCACTACCAGAGTGAATTCACTCTGGTAGTGCCAATACATATAATGTAGTTTTTCTAAAGGCAACGTACATCAAATTTATATCCTGACACTTGAATTTCAATTACTTCTCTTCCGACGAAACTTGCGGAGTTGGCACGCTTAAGTGTTGCCCAAATAGAATGGCATTTAGAAATAACCGCGACGTACCGTGCCAGTATGACCGGAAATTCGGATTGTCAGCGAACAACACTACACGCCCCTGACCTTCTGTACTGACCACAACCGCTGCCGAATTGCTGATTTTCTTCTTGTTTTCCGTGGAGACAAAGCCACTTACGTAAGGCGTTGCTGTATACTTCACTACCGTACTATATGGACTGCTACTCGGTTTAAGGAACGTGGTGCCATTGCGAAAAATATAGATTTTACGATCGCTGAAACCGAACCCTATAGGATTTGTAATGTCTAAATCGGCCGTGTAAATTGAGCCGGCCACTGCTCGGGGACCTTCTCTGAGCGAAATGTTGGCAAAATCGACCCGGTCTGGACTGACCCGGTCTGGACTGACCCGGTCTGGACTGACCGTTTTCGTCTGGTCTGTGAGTTTAGCTGCACCTGCTACTTTTACTGTGTCGGTCCGGCTGGAAACGGCTGAAGTCAACAGATTTTCTTTTACTAACCCCTGCCGAATGGCCCATTCCGATGCGTTTTTAGTTGTGATTAACGTACCGCCATTTTCGACCCAACTTTTCAGTTTGCCCACCATAGTTTTATCCAGCAAATTGTATTGTCCGCCGACTAACACCACCGTGTTGTATCGGGCCCAGTCAACTCGGCTAAGACTGTTTATATCAATTTTGGTTAGCGGCAGGTTCAATTGGCCGCTTAACAGAAACCACACTTCGCCTGCTTCAGATGGATTAACGCCCTGACCCACCAACATGGCTACTTCCGGCTTTTTCAGCATACGAATATTATTGCTACCCAGGTCAATTCCTTTGGCATTCAAGCCAGTAGGTACACCGACAAAATGTACACTTGCCTGCTTGCTAACCCGCCCAATCAACCCATATAAGGAGTCCGGTGATAGTTTCTGCCCGGCTACTGGTACCACGATGGAACCGTAGCTAAAGTCCTGAATATGGAAGCCACTGGTCATTTGAGGTCCTGAGCCGGAACGCTCCCCTGTTTCAACACTGAATGGCCGCATGGCTACTTTGGTTTGTACCTCAGCCTGTTGCAAGAGCGACAGGGCTTTTGAGGCATGGAAATCGCTCCAGTTCAATACGTATGCGTAATTCGATGGTCCGTTTAGCACTTGACCGGCCACGGCCTGCCTTGTCCCAATAGGGTCTCCTTTTACCAAAGCGACATCCTTCAACTTGGCGTAGGGGAGGCCATAGCCATGCACCAGCGACCAGCCCGTCACGTCATAAAATACACTGTCATGAAAAGCCGTCACTTCTTCGAAAATTGAGTGTACCAGACGGTATTCCGGCTGATTCGTTGGCACGACGAAGGCACGACCCTTGTCAAATTTCTTAGTGTCTACCGTTACGTTCTGGGGTAAATCATAGACCTTAATTTTGTGCAGGAGCAGCGTTTCCAGAAACCGGTTTGTCAGGTTTTCGTCGGTCGAGCTGCCGAATACATAGGCTTTGGTCGGAAACTTCTGCGCATCCGTGAGGGCAGAGGCATAAAAATCGCGGAGGTGTTTCAGATACAATTCCTTCTCTTCGACGGCTCCTTTCACAGCCGCCAATCCTGTAGCCAGATGATTGCGGATCGTGAACGGGAACGTAACGACCCCGTTGCTACCTTCCTGAGCCAGCCCTCGTGAGCTACCTACTTCAAAAGTTACGCCCACACCGCCCGTAAAATCGGGATAGGTTGATCCATAAATAGGCGACAGGTTATCGAACTGTTCTTTTGTCCAGTACAACGAGCCCAGGTTGTCGAGTGCTTTCGCAAAATACTTGGCCAGGTGGACATTCAGGACGTCATACGTAGCGCGGGGAATCAAATCGTTTTCTGTACTGTAAGGTTTCGAGGGTTCAAAGTAATACGTACTGCTGGTACCCATTTCGTGAAAGTCGATCATTACGTTTGGGTACCAGTCGCGGTGAAAGACCATTCGGTTTCGACTTTCGACATGGGCCAGCGGCAACCAGTCGCGGTTAAGATCATTCAGATAATGGTTGAACCGTCCGCCCGGCCAAAGTTCATTGTGCTCCCGATCGAGCGGGTCTGTTACGGGCGGAAAGGATTTGTGCTGATTAAACCATTGCACAGCCCGGTCGCGCCCATCCGGATTTTCGGCAGGGTCGAGGCTAATAACGGCATTCTGGAGCCACAGCGCGGTTTCGGGTGCTGTAGAGGCTGTCAGATAATAAGCCGTCAGTAAGGCCGCTTCACTACTGGAGTTTTCGTTTCCATGAACCGTGTAGGCCAGATGCACGACTACGGGTAGCTTTTTGTAGTCGGGAACGGCCGCTTTGGGATCAATCAGTTGAAGGTGTTCCGTACGTAGTGATTCTAGTTTTTTCTGATTTTCGACTGAGGTAAAAAAGGCAATAACCTGTGGCCGCTCTTCGTACGTCTTACCAATAACCTTGAAGCTGACTTTATCCGACAGCCGATCCAGTTCTTTCAGATAATCGACGATTCGATCATAGCGGGTGTAGTGTGATCCAACCGGATAGCCCAGAAACTGTTCCGGAGTTGGGATGGTCGCATCAAAACCGCCGGTATAGCTGGGAAAGTAATATCGATTCTGCGCTTGCGTTACGCCTAGTCCTAGCCAGATAGCCGAGAAAAAAAGGAGGTACTTGTTGATCATGGTTGTATAAGAGGAAGTAAGTTGAGAAATATACGGAACTAAGCCATGATTTTGTAGTAAAACCGGCTCAGTAGCAATATCGTCAAACGAACGTAGAAATACGCATCTCAATCAGTAGAGCCCATGTAGTTTCTATAGATTACGGAAACCTATTGAACTGTATGGTAAAACACGAGCCCCCGCCTACCTTTGCAGGCATAGTCGTTAGTCAGGAGTCGACAGGTAAAACCGTCGATACCTGTCACTGACGCCTATTGACTAAACACTATCGACTATTTTCATGGAATACCGCATCGAAAAAGACACGATGGGCCAGGTACAAGTCCCGGCCAACGTTTATTGGGGCGCTCAAACCCAGCGTTCTATCGAGAATTTCAAAATTGCTCAGGACATCAATAAAATGCCCCGCGAAATCATCCGGGCGTTTGCGTACCTCAAGAAAGCGGCTGCGCTAACGAACCTCGACGCAGGCGTATTATCGCAGGAAAAAAGCGACCTGATTGGGCAGGCCTGCGACGAAATTCTGGCTGGAAAGCTGGACGACCAGTTTCCACTAGTTGTGTGGCAAACGGGTTCGGGCACCCAATCGAATATGAACGTAAACGAGGTCGTTGCCTATCGCGGACATGTATTGCACGGCGGGCAGCTATCCGACGAAAAGAAGTTTCTGCACCCCAACGATGATGTAAATAAGTCGCAGTCGAGCAACGATACGTTCCCGACAGCTATGCACATTGCAGCCTACAAAATTCTGTTCGACGTAACGATTCCGGGCATTACGAAACTGCGCGATACGCTGGCCGCCAAGTCGAAGCAGTTCATGAACATCGTCAAAATCGGTCGAACACACTTCATGGATGCTACGCCCCTGACGGTTGGGCAGGAGTTTTCGGGCTATGTTTCACAACTCGATCATGGCCTGCGCGCTATCAACAACTCACTGGCTCACCTGAGCGAACTGGCGCTGGGTGGCACCGCCGTTGGTACGGGCATCAACACGCCCCCAAACTACTCAGAGAACGTAGCGAAACACATTGCCAACGTAACGGGCCTGCCGTTTATCACGGCTGAAAACAAGTTCGAAGCGCTGGCCGCCCACGACGCCATTGTGGAGGCCCATGGTGCTTTGAAAACTGTGGCTGCCAGCCTGATGAAAATCGGCAACGATATCCGGATGCTGTCGAGTGGCCCACGGGCGGGCATCGGTGAACTGCATATTCCTGACAATGAGCCGGGTTCGTCGATTATGCCGGGTAAAGTCAACCCAACACAGTGCGAGGCTATGACAATGGTGGCGGCACAAGTAATGGGCAACGACGTAGCGATTAACATTGGCGGTATGAACGGGCATTTTGAACTGAACGTGTTCAAGCCGGTCATGATCTTTAATTTCCTGCACTCAGCCCGGCTCATCGGCGATGTGTGCGTATCATTCAATGATAAGTGCGCGGAAGGCATCGAACCCATCGAAGCCAACATCAAAAAGCACGTCGATTCATCGCTGATGCTGGTGACGGCCCTGAATACGAAAATCGGGTATTACAAAGCTGCCGAAATCGCTCAGACTGCCCACAAAAATGGCTCGACCCTGAAAGAAACTGCGCTGAAACTCGGCTATCTAACCGAAGATGAGTTCAACGAATGGGTGAAGCCAGAAGATATGGTAGGTGAGATTGAGTAAGTTTTATAGCAGGTAATAATAAAGCGGGCTCTGGTGACTATCACTGGAGCCCGCTTTATTATAATCAGCTACTAATGGCCTTTCTGAATAGACCTTTTTCTATTAAAATTCCATTAAAAACATTTCATTAAATCTCATTATTGAAGACGCTTTACCGGCCTTTTTCCTGGAAATAATTATTGCATTATTCTAATAGACTGAATTTATTGTACTAAATAAAGCTAGTTATGATTTTCATAGGGTAATAGCCTATAAATTGTATGTTTTTCATTGTTTAAACGAAATTTGTTTAAACGAATATTGGTTATACCTTTGACATACTCTACTGAATATGGAAACGCAACTAGTGAATGAATACCACCGACTGATAAAAAATCTGCATATGACGGATGGCTATATCTTCAACTATTTTGGACAAAAGCTAGCTCCGTTCGATTTGTCGGTTCAACAGTACATCACTTTGCGTCGGCTTTCCGAGGTATATCCCAACAGTTTGACAGCCGGGGAGTTGAAGGAAAAAATGACGGATGTGAACTCCGATATGACCCGGCTAACCGATCGGCTGGTGGCGAAAAATCTGATTGTTCGCGAGGTGGATCCGCAAAATCGTCGCCGGGTTAATCTACGACTTACCGAAGAATCCTACCGGTTTGTGGAAGCCGTCGCCGTTGAGTTTAAGAATTTTGAATCGATCGTTAGCCATCTGACTGACGAAGAAGTACGCACAATGAACACACTCCTGGAAAAAATTAGAAATCGGTAAAATGAAAAAGTACGTAATAGGAGCGGGCTTGTGGTTGCTGAGTTTGGGATGGACAACCGCCCAGCCAACACCCTCCGTGATGCCGCTCGACAAGGCTATTCAACTGGCCTTACAAAATAATAAGGGCATTAAACTGGCTGATTCGCGTACGCTGTCGGCAGAAGCCCGTTCGCAGGAAGCTAAGGATCGCAGTTTGCCAACAGCGAATGCGTCACTGGCTTATTCCCGCTATAGCCTGACGGGGCCATTCTCATTCGGACAGGATGCGGACGGGAAACCCCTGGCCAGTATTCCGGCTGGCGCTTTCAACGCTACTATTGGTGGGGTTACGGTTGCTAAAGAGATATTTGGTGGCTTTGCCGAGCGCTCCGCCGAACTGTCGGCCAATTTATTGGCACAGGCTAGCCATCTGGATGCGAAGCGTAATCGGTCAGAATTGGTCTACACGGTAACCGATGCTTATTATAACATCGTTAAGCTGATTCGGTCAACTACAGTTATCGATCAGAACATCAGGCAGTTTGACGAACGGGAGCGGGAGGCTCAGAACCTTCAAAAAGAGGGTATTGTGACCGCAAACGAAGTGCTGAAGATTCAGTTACAGAAAAATAATCTGCATTTAAGTCGCTTACAGGTCGATAAGGCCCGCCAAACGGCACTCTATAATTTCAATCTGCTGGTTGGGTTGCCAACCGAACAAACCATTGCCGTTGATACAACCCTGACGAACCCCGTCGCTACCCTTGAGCCGTTAGACAACTTTCTGACGCAAGCGGTGCAGAGTCGTCCGGAGGTACAGGCCAATTCATTACGTGTGCAGTCGGCCGAAGCTATGCTACGGAATACCAAGAGCGTTATGTATCCGCATCTGGGTGCGTCGGTGGGGTACAATTACATTAACCCAACGGCTAAACTTATTCCGGAAGGAAGTTCGTTTGTGAGTGCCTGGAACGTAGGGCTGGGACTGACCTATAACATTGGTTCGCTCTACAATATGAAAGGAAAACTAAACAGCGCGAAAACGGCGATCGATCAGGCGAGTATACAAAGTAAGCAACAAACCGATCAGATTCGTAGCGAAGTTGTCACGGCGTATAACAACTATCAACTGGCGCTGGAACAGCAGAATGTAATCCGCACGGCGGTTGGGCAGGCGCAGGAAAACTACCGTCTGACGGAGTCCCGTTTCCGAAATGGGCTGGTTGGCTCAACCGATCTGCTGGAGGCTGACAGCTTCCTGCTTCAGGCACAACTTAATGTCATCAACGCAACCGTCGATGCGCAACTGGCCTATCAGCGCCTGTTAAAAGCCACGGGCAACAACCTTAATTAATCTCGTTTGTAAAGCGATATAATAACCATGAATACCAAAACTTTAATCCGTGTAGGGGGTGTCATTATTCTGGCCATTGCCCTCTTTTTTGGGTACAGTGAATTCCAGTACCTGCAACGTCATGAAACGACTGATGACGCCCAGATTGATGGCGATGTGAATCCGGTCATTCCGAAAGCGAGCGGCTATGTGAAGGAAATTCGCTTCAAAGACAATCAGTTTGTGAAAGAAGGCGATACGTTAGTTGTGTTAGACGATGCTGACTACAAAATTCGGGTTGCTCAGGCCGAAGCAGCTTTGCAAAGTGCCATGGCTTCCGACAGAGTTTCCCGTTCGCAGGTGAACGTAGCACTGGCAACGGTACAGAGTTCACAGGCAAGTGTACAAACGGCTCGCAATCAGGTAGCTACGGCCCAGGCTAACGTAGTAGCGGCTCAGGCCCGTGCCCGCAAAGCCAATCAGGATTTTGAACGCTATAGCCGGTTACTCGCTGAAAAAACCATTCCTCAGCAACAGTTTGATGCGGCTCAGGCCGAACGTGATGCCGCTCAGGCTCAATTGCAGGCGGCTCAGGCTCAGCTTCAAACGGCTCAGTCGCAGGTCAATGCCGCCGGTTCGCAAACGGACGTTACAAGTTCACAGAGTCGGGCCACTAAAGGCCAGATTTCAGTGGCTCAGGCGGCTATTAAACAGCGTCAGACAGACTTAGATCTAGCTAATCTTCAGCTTTCGTATACGATTGTACGGGCTCCGGCTTCGGGTGTCGTGTCCAAGCGGTCCGTGCAGGTTGGTCAACTGGTTCAGGCCGGGCAGGCTCTTTGCTCAATCGTCAGTAACTCGACCTTGTGGGTAACGGCGAACTTCAAAGAAACGCAGTTGAACCAGATGCAGCCCGGTCAGAAAGTAGATATCGACGTAGACGCTTTCGATGGCGAAAAACTGACGGGGTATGTCGGTTCGTTTGCTGGTGCGACGGGTGCGAAATTTACGTTGCTGCCTCCCGATAACGCGACTGGTAACTACGTGAAGGTCGTACAACGGGTTCCAGTACGTATCGACCTGGATAAAAACAGCCCGCTTTACGCCCGACTTCGTCCGGGTATGAGCGTGACGGTTGCCGTGGATTTACAGAAAAAATAGTATTGGCTTTCGGTATTTGGTTTATGGCAGACCGTAGCGACGGACCCCGTAAATCGAATACCATAAACCGAAAACCATTGAAATTATGTTCAGATTAGGTTTTGATAAATGGGTGATCGTTTTGACCGTAACGATGGCGGCTCTGCTGCAAACGATTGACTCATCGATTGTCAACGTTACGTTGAACCAGATGATGGGTAACCTCGGTGCATCGCTCGGCGATATCAGCTGGGTTGTTACGGGTTACGCAGCCGCCAGTGCGGTTATGATCACCATGTCGGGCTGGCTAACATCCAAGCTGGGCCGCCGGAATTACTTTGCCGCGTCGATTGTCATGTTTACGATTGCGTCGATATTCTGTGGTACGTCCACCAACGTATGGGAACTGGTATTTTTCCGGGTGGTGCAGGGTATTGGTGGGGGAGGGTTGCTGACTACGGCCCAATCGATCCTGATTCAAACCTTTCCTAAAGAAGACATTGGCATTGCCAACGCCATCTTCGGGATGGGGGTCATCATTGGTCCTTCTATTGGTCCTACGCTTGGGGGGTACATCACCGATAACCTGTCGTGGAACTGGGTATTTTACATCAACATTCCATTTGGTATTCTGGCCACCTTCCTGACATATACCTACATCAAGGAACCTGCCGAGAAGGTAGCGGCCGGTAAGATGGACTGGCTGGCGCTGATCCTTCTGATCATGGGTATTGGTGGGTTGCAGATCATTCTGGAAAAAGGCGAAGAAAAAGACTGGTTCGACTCACGCTTCATTGTCGGTATGTCTATTGCGGCAGGCGTTGGTCTGATTGGCTTTATCTGGCGTCAGCTGGCCGTTAAAATCCCTATTCTGGATCTGAGATTGCTGCTTCAGCGCCGGTTTGCGGTGGGCACGTTGTTTAATTTCATTCTGGGTTTCGGACTGTTTGCATCGGTCTTTATTATTCCGGTTTTCTGCCAGACCATTCTTGGGTTCACGGCCAGCCAGACAGGCTTACTGCTGATGCCCGGTTCCATCGCGACGGGCTTGATGATGCCGATTGTTGGAGGGTTACTCAGTAAAAACTACGTTTCGCCGATCTGGTATGCCGCCATTGGTTTTTTGATGTTCTTTGGCTTCTGTTTCGACTTGTCGGCAATTAGTCTTGTGGCCGGTCCTGACTATTTCTTCTGGCCGCTCATCGTCCGGGGTATTGGTATGGGGTTAATTTTTATTCCGCTGACAACCATTACGTTATCGGATCTGAAAAACATCGAAATTCCTCAGGGTTCGGCGCTGACCGGTATGATTCGTCAGTTGGGTGGTACGTTCGGAACGGCTATCATGACTACTTACATCTCAACGCGCACCATGTTTCATGCATCGCGGTTGGGGGATAATGTCTCGATTTATAATCCATTTTCGGTCGAACGTATCAAACAATATACTGGCCTGTTCCTGTCGAAAGGGGATGCGCTGATGGCAGCCACCAGTAAAGCCTACGGCATAATGCAGGGAGCCGTTATGAAGCAGGCTTTAGTGATGACGTATGCCGACGCTTTTCTGGTTATCGGCGGGTTCTTCCTGGTCTGCGTGCCGTTGCTATTATTATTTATTGGTAAGAAAATTGAAGCGCCTGCCCACACCGAGATGGTGATGGAGTAAGGTCGAGAAAAGAGCTTACGTTTTGTTGTTTCTTGTTTCAGCATCGGGTAGTCGAAAGATTACCCGATGTTTTTTTGTGAATAAGGGGGTGCTACTTTATGTAACGGGGAGGCTGTTGACTGGATAGGCTACTGAGAAATCATACTTGCCGACACAGGCCGCCCTTTGGTACATTGATCTAACGCCTGTTTGGGTATTTCTATCCGGAATCACACGCTGTAGTTCATGACGTTCGGTGCTTAATAGCATGTTCTTTATCTACAATAGCTAGTGCCCCAACAGGCGGGGTAGTAGCATGGGTACGCGTTGGCGATAGTGCTGATAGGCATCTCCGAACGTAGCCACTAACTTCCGTTCTTCAAAGTGTATGCCAATCCGGATATACAGCGAAGCCGCCAGTAGCAGGATTAAATGGGACCACGTTGGGCGGTCCATCCATACACCCAGCAAACTGAGAAGAATACCAGAGTACAAAGGATGGCGTACGTAACGCAGTAGTCCACTTTGTTGCAGCGTCTGGCTGACAGAAGACTTGCTTTCAACCGGCCAGCCGAGGAATTCAGCCAGATCATAGCCAGCTAGCGCACGAACACTTGTAATCAGGCCTACTCCTATAACCAGTTTTCCGACTACCGGTGTACCCTGCCAGGAGCTTATATACGTAAGTGGGGTGATTCGATACAGCAAAAGCACGGGCAGAAAGGTAAGTATAGCTAATGCATTGTAGATCAGTCGATAATATCGCTGAACGGGCTTCGCCTTTTCCGCGATATCCCGTTTGAACCATTGGGTTGCCGTCACGCTATGAATGACTCCGAAAGCCACGCAGCTTAAAATCAGGTAAACGTAGATCATGTTGGCCGTTCACGTCAATTGAATGAACTAAGGTAATTATCTCTTCTTCTTCGCTATCACCTATTTTTATTGACCGGAAATAGATTATCGCTTCAGACTCCTTTTAGTTAACCACCACTCGACGACGATCAGATTGGGTACCCAGCAAAGCCAGGCAACAATAGGATAGGCTAGACTAAATGGTAAACCTAAAAGAGCTAATTCAACGGGTAAAATGATACGTAGCGTAACTGCCGCCAGGGTAACGGCGTAACTTCGGTACATCCAGGCCCGATGCTGATCAACCTGCTTTTGCCGGATGGTTTGATAGGCGCGCAGGGTTGTGTAAAACCAGGCAACCGCCAGCAGTGCGAAACCTAAACTGGCGATCCAGCCCGTATCGGCGAAAAAGGATGCGTAAAAAGCGCACACGCTGGCCACCAAAATACTGATTACATATAGTTTGCCTAATTGCCTGTGCAGATTCAAATTACGTTGCCGCCATTTAGCGGACAATTGAAACGGACCCAGCGCCAGGGCTAAAGCGCCTAAGCCAACGTGCGTCCAGAAGGCAACTCGCCACAAGGTATTATCAAGCGGTTTGTGTTGTAGAAAAGGCGATTGAAAGCTTGGGATGAAATAAGTCAGGGCGTACAACGCCACGAGCATAATTAGGGCATAGGCGACATAAAGTGGCACCTTTTTAAGAGAAACAGTCATCGCTATGATCGTATGGTTACCCTAAATTAACGTGAAATAGGAATTGCTTTATAGCCCTTAAAAGGCCACTTCTAACTCCACTTTTTAGTTAAACGCTGATTATAAGTGCATTATGTTTTTTTAATGCGTCACTAACTGCATCAGCCAGCCCGTAATTAGTCCACCATATACACCCAATACATGGCTGAGAACGGCCAGCAATACACCCACAGGCGCCAGCGCCGGGTGAAAAATTGACGCGACGGCCGGCGCGGTTGACACGCCACCAATATTGGCCTGGCTGCCAACGGCTACAAAAAAGTAAGGTGCCCGAATGACACGCGCCGTAATGAGCATGATTATGATGTGAATGAGCATCCAGATGACCGCAACCAGAAACAGACCCAGGTTACCACCGATGTTGGAGAGGTCAAGTCGCATGCCGATGGTCATGATCAGAAAGTAGACAAACAACGTAGCGAGGTCTGTCGTGCCGAGTTTTTCGAGTTTACGCAATCGGGTGAATGACAGTCCGATACCGAGCGAGGTAGATAGAATAACAACCCAGAGAAAATTAGACGTGAACGGGTCCAGGCCATAGGCAGCAAGGGTCGTTTTATACGGCTGCAACGTAGTGGAAATCCAGTAGGCAAGCCCATGGGCGAGCGCCCCACCCCCAAATCCGAGCGCGAGGATCGTGCTCAAATCCAGCAGATTAGCAGGTCGGTCAGATTCTTCCTTATAGGCTAGTATTCGCTGCTTTACTTCCTCGATGGAGGTGTTATCGGCCTTGAGCCATCCATCAATTTTGTCTTTGTAAGCGGCCCCATAAATCAGACAGGCTGTCCAGGTCGTTGACACAACGGCATCGACCACCAGAATAACCGCAAAAAGGGCTTCGCTGCAACCGTATATCTCTTTTAACGCGAGTTGGCTACTGCTGCCGCCAATCCAGCTCCCCGAAATGGTTACCAATCCTTTCCAGTATTCGTTGGCAATGGCTTGCTCGCGAAAGCCGGGTATCAGCCACATGACCAGAAAAAAAGCAATTGGGGCACCGATGATAATGCCCACGGTCCCCGACATAAATGTAATCAGGGCTTTGGGGCCAAGCCTGACGATGGCCCGCAGGTCGGCGGTGGAGGTGAGGAGGACTAAAGCCGCTGGCAGAAGATACGTAGTGGCGACTTTGTACAGGCTCGATTGATCGCCCGAAATAACGCCAAAGCTGTTCATCGCAGCCGGGAAAATATAACAAAGTAACAACGATGGTACGTAGGTATAAGCCCGTTGCCAGAAAGGGTGTTCGGACTGGGACGTTTGGAAAATCAGCGTGAGTAGTACCAGAAAAATGCCCAGAATGATGGCATCATTGGTGATGAGTGGTTCGTTCATTGCCCGGTAGCGTGACAGGTAAAGCTTTTTTTACTACTCAGGCAACCAGCAGAGTCAGGCAAGTTTTCATGAGACAGGTTGTAAAAAATCTAAACTACAAAATCTGACCTGTATCATCTTGCCGGGCCAGCAGATTATTGACCATGAGAGTCATATATACCGTTTACTAAAATGGTTGGTTGAAACAGCAAATGAAGTAGTAGTTGCTTAATGAAGAACACCTTTCTCCTTTACAATCAAACCCTTACATTTATGCGTGACGTAATTATTGCCGCCAATCAGACGTTCATGGACATCTTCTCCAAAGGAGCCGAGACTATGGGTGATTTGTATACTACTGATGCCATAATCTATCCGCCCGGTGGTGACGCCATTTCCGGTGATGCCGCTATTGGAGCGTTCTGGAAAGGTGCCTACGGAATGGGTATTACCAAAGCTAATCTGGAAACCGCGGAAGCTGAACCAGCGGGAGAGCAAATCATTGAAGTGGGTAATTACACGCTTTATGGTGGGGATTCTGTGCTGGATAAGGGTAAATATATGGTTGTCTGGAAACAGGAAGGTGGCAACTGGAAACTGCACCGCGACATCTGGAATACCAGTATGCCAGCCAGCACACCCGCCGAATAAAAAAGGCAGTCTTTAACGTATCATTGAACAAGTCTGGAGCTTTGACAAACCGGGCCGCCGAAGCGGTTTTTAACTTTGTCAAAGCTCCAAAGCAACTTATTAATAACCAGCTGCCTGTCCGTCTTTTCTCGACTCGGTAGCGCCGTGGTACACTTTGTTTTTGGCGTCGTACATAATAGCCTGATAGCCGCCGTACCCACCAAGTCCATACCCTATTTTGTGGCCCTTACGCATCAGGTCGCGGATGGTTTCGTAGGGATAGCCTGACTCCAGCGTGATCTGCCCTACATCTACCATTTTCTCGCCCGTTGGTTCCGATGATCCCTGGTGGTCGATTCGGGGGGCATCGCCCGCTTCCTGTGGATTCATGCCGTAGTCGATCATGTTCATGATAATCTGAACATGGCCCAGCGGTTGAAAACTTCCACCCATAACGCCAAAGCTCATAAACGGTTGTCCGTCCTTGGTCACGAAAGCCGGAATAATGGTTTGAAATGGGCGTTTGTGTGGCGCAAACGTATTGTTCTGTCCATCGATGAGACTATACAGTTCGCCCCGGTCCTGAAACATAAACCCTAGCCCATCAGCCACCATGCCGGAGCCGAAACCCCGATAATTACTTTGGATCAGCGACACCATGTTGCCCTCTTCGTCGGCCACGGTCAGGTAAATGGTATCGCCCTGTCTTAGAGCAGGATTACCAGCGTCTACACGGCTGGCGGCCTTGTTGAGATCAATGAGTTTAATTCGTTCAGCTGCGTATTCTTTGCTGATCAGTTCTTTAACCGGGATTTTCGCAAAAGCTGGATCGGCATAATATTTGGCGCGGTCTTCAAACGCCAGTTTCTTCGCTTCCACAAATCGGTGAATATGTTCAGGACTGCCCCAGGGAATCTTCGAAAAATCATAAGGCTCCAGCAGATTCAGCATTTGCAACGTAGCAATACCCTGACTATTCGGTGGCAATTCCCATACATCGTAGCCCCGGTAATTAGTCGAAACAGGTTCAACCCATTCGGAGGTATGGTCAGCTAAGTCTTTGGCTGTGAGGTAGCCTCCCACTTTTTTCATGAAAGCATCAATCGTCTGGGCAATCTCACCTTTGTAAAACGCATCACGACCACCCTTGGCGATTTTCTCCAGCGTATTGGCCAGTGCCGGGTTTTTAAAGATTTCACCCCGTTTAGGGGCGGCCCCATTCGGGGCATAGGTTTCCTTTACGTTCGGATATTTACTAAATCGCCCGATCATAGTCGCCCAGGAAATCGACGCTTCGTCATGAACAGGATACCCTTCGCGGGCGTAACGAATGGCGTGCGACAGAATTTTTGGCATAGGCGTTTTCCCAAACCGCTTGTGCAACTCAAACCAGCCATCTACACAACCCGGCGTCGAAACGGGTAGTGGGCCATCAGATGGAATATGGGTCAAACCCCGTTTCTGCAATTCGGCCAGCGTCAGGGAATAGGGCGACCGGCCCGACGCATTCAGGCCATATAGTTTTTTGGTTTTTGCATCCCAGACAATGGCGAACAAATCTCCACCAATGCCATTAACGTGTGGTTCAACAAGCCCTTCCATCGCATTGGCTGCAATAGCGGCATCAATAGCGTTGCCACCCGACCGCAATACGTCAATAGCGGCCTGAGTCGATAACGGATGCGAGGTGCAGGCCATCCCATGTTGCGCCATCACGACAGAACGGGTGGCAAAGGCTTTGCCCATGAGCCGGTCCTGGGCAAACGCAGGAGAAAGACTGAACAGAAAGCAGGCAAGGAGGAAGACTTTTTTCATGAGCTGATTGGGCTGGTTTCCTGAAAGAGTATCAATAGGCATGAAACCACAGCACAAGATAGCTAAATGACCAATACACATCGATTAGAGTACGTCAATCGTTTGCTCATTTAGCGATATAGGCGAATTTTCTTTTGCTTTTTCGTTTGCTTCCAGATGAAAAAAGCGATCAATAAAACACCAAAAGTTGATGGCAAAATTTGGCTGAATGGCTTATACTGAGATAATACGGTACCTGCAAAGGCTGAGGCAAGGGCGCTATAGGCCGACATTATTTTGTAGATGTGTTCGTAGAGCCACCAGGTCTTGAGCCGATGAAAAAGCCAGCCATTTTTTATCAGGTCGTATCCTACGACAAGAAGCAATGCCGACAGCGTTGGATAAACTACCGCTGGCGACCAATTTCCACCCGCCAGTTGCATTGACCTTAGATACAGCACGCCCGCGATGAGTACACTGACCGCCAGCAGCCTATCGGCGGTGGAAGATTTCTGTTCACGCAGACGGACGGTTCGATAACCGGAGTAGCCTACATAGCCAGCCAGCAACGTGAGAATAAGCAAAAATGGATTTGACCGGAAAAAGAGAATACCGATGAAAGCCGTTGCGACGACAACTATCAGGACATACAGAAAATACCGCCCGTAGCGAATATGCCGTTGGGGCTGGTTCTGGAATATCAGTGTTACCAAACCGATGATCAACCCCACCGTTCCGAACAGGACGTGTACAATGATATTGATCGTATGAAGCGTTTGCATTTGAAAAGAACCCCGGATGTTTGTTTGAGCCGGAACGCTGTCAAAATTGAGCAGGGGATAGCTAGATCGCCAGACTTACGTGACCAAGTAATGCTATCTGTGACGAATGCCTTTCGTCACGTTCTTGATGGCTATCCTGATTCTGCATCGTAATTTGACCCGATGAAACGCAATCGGCTGTTGGACAATTTCGTCGTGCGCAACCTGCTTGGTCTACTGGCCTTGCTGGGCGTTCACTATCTCGCTGACCAGTACGCTATGGATCAGCGATCTGGGTTGTCGAAAGTATCTCCTTATTTCTACCTGCTGTTGCTATATGGCTGGCTGGTTTTTCATAACCGCCTTCTGTTTGATCGGCTGTTCTTGCGGGGTAGAAAAGCGGTCTACGTTGGGTGGTTGCTTCTGCTGATGGTACTGGGGTCTTTCAACATGAATTTCATTCTTCACACGGAGTTCAATATTGCGCACTCACTGCCATATCTGGTCAATTTTTGGGTATATACCGTCACGGGTTTAGGGATTTACATGGCCTACCGATATTTGCATACGCATCAACAGACGGAAAGCCCTTCTCCACCGAAGCCGCCGGTTCTGGCCAATGATTCAGGGTATTTTACGTGTGTTGTAGATAGTGAGCGAAAAACTATTTCATACGCTGATATTCAGTATATTGAAAGCCTGGAGAACTACCTGAAGATTATTGCCAAGCCAAAAGTCTTTGTGACGCGCCTGACCATGAAAGAGGCTGAAGAACGATTGCCAAAACGGCAGTTTGTCCGCATTAGCCGGTCCTGCATTGTAAATGTGATGCACATAACGGGTAGGGGACCGGATAGTGTCTGGATTGGCACAGACGAGTTGCGCATTGGTAAAGTCTACAAGCGCTACGTAGCCGAGCAATTCGCTGATGAGTGATAACTACATAAGCCGCTCACAAACAAGGGGATGTGATGAAACTACGCACGTGGGCGGTTGTAGGAAAAGAAAACGGTATTCATTTACTGCCAATGGTCATATTGCATATACCGGGCTGTTTCGTCGGCGACGTCTTTACCGAGTAGCCGCCCGACGACGTACAGCGACATATCGATGCCCGCCGATATGCCCGCTGACGTAATGATTTTACCGGTGTCGACGTACCGTTCAGTGTGGCGTATCTCAGTCATTGGTGCGGCCTGTTTCATGCCCTCAACGGCTAAAAAGTGCGTTGTAGCCGCTAAGCCATCTAACAAACCCGATTTGCCCAGAATGTATGAACCAGTGCAAACGGACAGAACCAGTTCCGCGCTTTTTGCTGTCCGGCGGACCCAGTTCAACACGGCTAGGTTGTCCATTTCGCGCCGGGAGCCGTAGGGCGTGCCATCTTCATGCCGACCGCCCCCGCCCGGCACAATGATAATATCGGCTTTCGGATGATCGTTAAGCAAATAAGTTGGAGTAAGGCTCAATCCATTGCGGGCGTATATGGGTCCCTGTTCGGCAACCGTAAATACCCGAAAAGGCTTGGGATCATCGTGCCGTCCCGTCACCCCAAAGACTTCAAATGGCCCAGCAAAATCGAGTACTTCGATTTCATTAAACAGGAGAATGGCAACGGTACGCATAAGTGGAAGAAAAAGTTAAGTCGTTTATGAATTTCCAGAATGCCAGACGACCTGCATTCGCTAACGGCCCTAATCCAGCGAACTGAAAGCCGGTATTTAAAACGGTAAGATGCCACCTGGCTAGATAACCTGATGGCGAATAGGGTACTGGAAACACTGGTGCGATTGATCGTGTCGCCGAAAACCTACTGAACCGATGGGTAAGCCCGTTGCGCTGCTATGATCTGCCACTTTTTATCCTGTTCTTTCAACAAGTGAGTGTAAACAGTTGGAGTGGTGGTGCCGGAGGTAGTAGACGTACCACGTACCACAATCATGTTGTCGTCAAGGGCTTCGGCATTATCAACTTTGGTTTTTATAGCTTCTTTCGTTGCCTGCTTGACTAGATTCTGCTGTATATCCGACCCGTGAAGCAGCGTTCCTGCTTCAGTCAAAACCGTTGTCTTGGCTGGTAAAATGGCCGACAGGGCTGCGGTATCACCTTTGCTATAGGCGGTGGCATAGGCTGTCTCAACGACGTTCGCAATTGAATCGACCCTGGCTTGTGACAGGGGGACATCTTTCTGTTTTTCACCCCGCATCAGGTTCTTACCCGCATTGGCCAATTTGTCGAAAACGGGTATATCAAAGCCAATGCCTATGGCAAAAACGGCGGCTACGACAGTTGGTATGATAACTTCCTTCTGGATGCCCCCCGTTCGACGGTTTTTGGTGTAGCCTTTTAACGACGACCAGTTATTGACGATATGGAAGACGGCTGCGGTTACGAACAGAATGCCGAACCAGGCATGGGTATGTTCAACGATATGAGAACCTTGGCCAAAATAAATTAACAGACCCGTAATCGCCAGAACAAAAAATATGGCGGCAACAAAAAGGCTAACTAAGTTTTTTGATTTCATAAGTGAACGTGATGATGGCGTATTCTTTTCGGTTTTTCACTTCCCACCAGCGGTTTTCGGGAGGAAAATGGTGCATATCGTTACTGCCGTTGGGTAAAGTAAGTTACAATTTGATTTAGTACAAGTATAACGTACTAGAATTGGCGGCCAGAAGCCCTGAAACAGTAGGTTTAAAATAGGCCGTTGAGCAATTCCGGCCATAAAAAAACTCCCGACAGTGTCGGGAGCTTTTAACCAACCTAATCTTAATCTAAAAGCATATGTTTATTACGACCGCGGCCGACCTCCTCTGCCACCTCCGCCCGCTGGAGCCGCCTGCTGCTGTGGTTGATCATTACCTTCGCCACCTTCGCCTTTCACATCATCATTATTGATAGATCTTTTTCGTTTCTGAGGAGCATCGAAACTCATCTTGCCGAGCTTGTAGCTGAAGGTCAGTCGAACCCCGGCATTGTAATAGTTCGTTTGTGAATTCTGGACCAGAATCGGTGAAGACAGCTCAGACCGTTGCACGAATGGGTGATTGAAAACGTTCTCGGCTGCTAGTCCCAGACTTGCTTTTTTGTCGTTGAATTCTTTGCGAACGCCGAAGCTATAGAAGTACATGGCGCTCTGGTAGCCTTGAAGCTGGACCTGGTTACCACGTCCACCACCGAAGATCTGGAATCCCCACCCATTGCTGATCGACATGCTACTCTGGATGCGTCCGCCAAGAACCCAGCCCGAATTGGAGGCCGAATAAATTGGATTAGCATTGTTGTTCGTCAGGTTAACATGGTAGAGGTCAATGCCACCACCCAGTTGGAGTTTACCAAATAGCGTTCCATTACCGAACAGGTTCACACCATAAGCGTCCTGGTGACCAACGTTGAGGTAACTAGTACGTATCACTTGCTGGGTTACACCATTGATTTCCTGCGGAGTTACGTCGCGAACGGCTGTAATTTCGTTATTCGTACGCCGGGCAAACACCGTTGCATTCAAGTATAATCCCTTAATATTAGCACTGGTTCCAAACTCAACGTTATCTGTCAATTCCGGTGATAGATAGGGGTTACCCTGTGTAATGTTGGTTGGGTTTGAGGTGACAAGGTTCGGGTTCAGGAACTGAATGCCTGGCCGCTGAATCCGGCGGTTGTAAGCCAGCTTGATAATTTTTCCACCCTTCAGGCTTTTCGAAATATTGATGCTGGGAACAAGCGTACCATAATCAGGAATTGATTCAGCTGGCGTACTCGTTTCTTTGCTGAACTGGGCATCAATAAAGGTGTATTCGTAGCGTGCCCCAGCTTTGATCGTATATTTGTTCTTCGTCGTCAGGGTGTATGACAGATAAGACGCAGCAATGTTCTGATTGTATAGTAGGGTGTTATCCGGCCGGCTTCTATCAACCTGATACTCACCCGTATCGCCGGTGGCAAGGAAGTACTGATAGGCACTGTTGGCTTTTCTGAAAATACCTTTTGCTCCGAATTCCAGCAACTGGTTCGTTTTGATTGGCGTCTGATAGTCGATCTGCAACGTAGATTCCTGGTTATAACTCAGGTTATCGTTTTTAATGCGGGACGTAATAGTCTGAAAATCGGTGCCCCCCAAAATGTCGGATACGAAATTATTCGTGCGGTTATTCCGGCTGAAAAGCGCCAGGATGCTCAATTCCTGCTGAGGCTTGTATGTTTTGGTATACGTTACGTTCGCATCCACTGTCCCCGATAAATCGGTGGTCTTTACATTCCGGTCGCTGATATTTGGAAAGTAACTGGTTGGCGATGTTGTCCGCGTGAGTAGATTGGTTTGATTGGCAATGTTGTTTCGGGCACCGTAGCGCAGACTGGCCGTCAATGAGGTTCTCTTGTCAATGTCGTAGTCCCAGCCTAGTTGGAAGTTACCAAATAAACGGGAACTCAGTGTGTTCGCTGACTGCACGGTCCGGGTGTATGCCGAGTAAGTATTGGTCGTTGCGTCGTAGGCGCGGGTCGACTGATCGTTCATAAAAGAACCCTTGACATTGTATTCAGCCCGTCCGAAACCACCGAGCGAAAAGCCCATTTTACCGACCCGATAGTTGCCGTTCAGCCCCAGGTTACTACCCCGGTTTCCTACGCCCCCGTTTGCATCGAGCGTAGCGCCCTGCAAAGACGTTTTCTTAGTGACAATGTTGATAATACCAGCCGATCCCTCCGCATCATATTTGGCCGACGGACTGGTAATTACTTCCACCGTCTTGATCATGTCGGCCGGAATTTGCTTAAGCGCATCAGCCACACTGCTGGCGACAATCGTACTGGGTTTGTTGTTGATCAGAACCGTTACGTTGCTGCTACCACGCAGACTGACGTTGCCGTCCAGGTCAACGGATAACATGGGTACTTTACGCAAAATATCCCCTGCGTCGCCCCCTTTGGCCGCAATGTCTTTGTCTGCGTTATAAACCAGCCTGTCTACTTTTTCTTCGATGATGGCAGCCTGACCCACTACGTTCACCTCGTTGAGCGTCCGAACGTCAGAGCCTAATTTAACAGTGCCCATGTTTATGTCGCTTCCTTTATCGACCGTGAGCAGGCTGCTACGTTTATCTTTATAACCAATGAACGAGTACTGAAGTCGGTATTTGCCGGGCGCTACTTTGCCCAGTACAAATTTGCCTTTGGCATCGGCCGTTGTCCCATCAATAGGTTTGTTGGTGGCTACGTTAAGCAGGGCAATGGTGGCGAACTCAACGGGTTTGTTACTTGCCGAGTCAATTAACATACCACTGATTTTGCCATTTCCCCGGGCAATTGGGTCTGCTTCCGAAGGCGTAGTCAGCGGAGCATTGGCTGGCCGGGTACGTCCGCCCGTAGCGGGCTCGTTAATGATGCTTGGGCCACCTGGAGCAGTGAAATTCGTTGGAGCTGTATCTTTCGGCGCTGCGCCGAAAGGATCGGGGGCGGCTGGCGTAGGTGTCGTAACAGCACTCGGCGCAGTCGCTGCCGTTGTGCTGGTAGGCACCGAAGGCGCAGCCGGATTCTGGGCAAACGTAGCAGTCGAACTAACGATGAGTACAGATAGTAACAGGGCTTTCATGAGATTTTTTATTAACGCGTCAAAGGTGAGTCTGTATCCTTATACTGGAAAACCAATCTGGTCGAATGCCCATTTTCGGGTGCTGAATACAGAAAATAAGCTGGCGAAGAATCGACAGGTTGGTTGAATTTTATGTTGGATTATTTTTATAAGGTCAGGCGAGGAATGAGCGTACGGTCAATAAAAAGCCAATAGTTCGAATAGCGCCTTGTGTCTAAACCAAGTACCTTTGTCTGGTAAGAGCGTACTATATGCTGTGCCGTTTTAGCGTTTTATGACACGATTTCTCGTCTTTTTGGGATTATTCTGCCCTGTTTTTTTTCTGTTTGCCTACAATTCTGGCTATGGTTACGATGCCTATGAATATTTGATCCTGGCGCGCTCGCTCGATCGAGGCCATGAATTATATGATTTTATCCCGACTAAATCATACCTTTTATACTCCTCAACGAACGTATTGCTCAACCTCCTGGATGGGTATAATCACACCAGCGTTTCCGCTTTAATTACCATACTGGCCGCTGGTGTTCTGGTGTCAACATGGCGTGCTGCCCGATTGTTTGGCGAACGGGCAGCCCTGTTTGGCGTCGTGCTGTCGGGCCTTTGCTGCTTCTTCATGGAGATCAATTTCCTGGAGCCCGAGAGCTGGATTGCCATCTTTGGATTGAATGCCTACGCCCTGGTCGTTGGCCCCAATAGTCGGCAGTCCTGGCGGTGGCTGGCGGCTGGGATATTACTAGGGTTCGCTATGTGTTTCAAAAGTGTGGCAGCCTTCTACGTAGCAGGTTTTGGCGCATTTATTGGTTTATTATGGCTGACTGGCCGATTGACATTCTGGCCAATGGTTGGTCGGGGGCTATTGGTGTTGCTGGGCTTTGCCATCCCGCTGGTGCTGTCGGCGCTGTATTTTTACGCAACCGATCGCCTGGACGAACACCTGGAGTGGACCTACATTTATCCATTCGGCGGCTATCCATCGCACACGCTTTTCCTAACTAAGTTTTTCCTCAAATTGAGTTGGCTGCTGTTGTTGTTGCTGGTCTCATTTGTGCTGGTGTGGCAACGTCCTTACCGCGACCTTTATCGACAGACACCAGCTTTGTGGCTGGCGTTGCTGCTAGCGGCTTTTGCCAGTATTGCCATGTTGAAAACACAGGCTAGTCACTATTTCTTTCCGGCAGCGGTTTTCCTGTCGTTGCACCTGGGCTTTCTAGGTGATCAGTGGTTAACGCAACAGAATCCGCAACGACAGGGCGCACAACGCCGGTTGTTCATTGGTGGTGCCATAGGCTGTGTGCTGGTCGTGATTAGCCTACTTTTATATCGTCCGAATGCGGCTAAACGGCTCATTAGTGTAACCGATTACAGCGGGGAGGCACAGGCTGGGGAGTATATTCGTCAGTTGGCTGGCCCGAAAGGCAAGGTGTTGCTCATCGACAATGCCATGAGTTTATACTATCTGTCAGATCGGGAGCCCAACGTGCCGTTTATTCATACCGAAATGCAAACGACGCATTATCTTGAATCGCACCCCGATACGTATAAACAGGCGCTTGCCGACACTAGCCTGAAACTAGTCATCTTCGGGAATCGTTCGAATGTTATCGACGATAGTACCACCCTGAATAGGCCACCCAACAAGCAGGCAATCGGGCAACTACGGGCCGGATTGCAAACGCACTTTGTGCAGGTAAAAGACCCCCGGTTTCCGTTGACATACTGGGTGCGCAGGTAAACTCGTCGCTGTTGGTTTCTTTTTCGTTTATCTTTGTTTTTATGCTACTATCCGTTTTGATCCCGGCTTACAACGAGATTAAGTCTATTCATACATTAATTGAGAAAGTCCAGGCGGTTCCCCTAACGAAAGAAATAATTATAGTTGATGATGGCTCCAAAGATGGCACTCGTGAACTACTGGCAACGTATCAGTCGGTGCCAAATATCAACGTGTATTACCACGAGCATAATCAGGGGAAAGGAGCGGCCATTCGCACGGCCATTCAACACATGACGGGCGATATTGCCATTGTTCAGGATGCCGATTTAGAATATGAGCCGCAGGATTATCTGGCGCTGGTGCAACCAATTATCGACGGAAAAGAGAAAGTTGTCTATGGGTCGAGGTTCCTGAATCGTGAGAACCGCCATTCTTATATGACTTTTTACATTGGTGGCCAGGTCGTTACGTTGCTGACAAACATTTTGTATAACCAACGACTCACCGACGAGCCGACTTGTTATAAAGTCTTTGAATCTACATTTTTACGATCTATTCCGCTCGAATGCACGCGCTTTGAATTTTGCCCGGAAGTGACCGCTAAAGTGGCCAAGCGCGGTGTACGTATCAAGGAACTTCCCATCAATTATTATCCACGATCCATTGCTGAAGGGAAGAAAATTTCGTGGTTTGATGGTATCGAAGCGATCTGGGTATTGCTCAAATATCGCTTTGTGAAATAGTCAGGGTAATTTTAACCCAGCGATTCACGGAGGTAAAAAGAGCAACATAGAGTTTTAATTTTCTCCGTGTTGCTCTTTTTACCTCCGTGAATCGCTGGGTTAGAACCTTTTTTTATTCTGCGATGCGTTCCTTTACCATAGCCAGAAACGTTTTCGGCACGGGAGCGTCAAATTTCATGGCCTCGCCCGTGATGGGATGCTCGAACGCCAGCACTTCGGCGTGAAGGCCTAACCGACCGATAGGGTTGGTTTCTGCTCCGTATTTGGAATCGCCTGCAATCGGGTGGCCGATGTCCTGCATATGGACGCGAATCTGATTTTTGCGTCCCGTTTCCAGCTCAAGTTCCAGTAACGCATAGTCGGCTGTCGATTTGAGTACGGTATAATTTGTGACCGAGAGTTGTCCGTTGTCAGGATTCTGACTCGAATAGACAATCAGGGCTTTGCTCTCCTTCAGATAAGACGTGACGGTCCCTTTTGGCGGATTTGGGACGCCTTCGACCAGTGCTACGTAGGTTCGTTCTTTTATCGTGTCGTTCCAGGATTCCTGCATCAACTGCTGGACTTTCTCACTCTTGGCAAACATCATAACCCCCGACGTTTCTCGGTCGAGTCGGTGAATGATGAATATTTTATTTTTGGGATTCTCTTTCTTAACGTAGTCGCTTAGAATACCATAGGCTGTACGGTCCCGCTCTTTGTTAGTAGCCATGGAGAGTAGTCCGGATTGCTTGTTGATAACGATAAGACTCTGATCTTCATAAAGAATGGTAAGTCCCCGATACTGAGTGGTTTCGGGTGCTCGATTGGCTGCCACCGTCACCACCTGGCCCGGCCGCAGGGGGTGATTAAACTGCGTATAGACCTTGCCGTCAATCAGGATCTGCTTATTGCTGAGCAGGGATTTTATGTTGTTCCTATTCTTGTGCGGCAGGTGGGCGATCAAAAATGCCATCAGTTCGGCGGGTTCCGCAACGGTAAGCTGGGTACTGGTACGTTGGCCGCGTTGACGGCGGGGCTGCTCGGGTGTGTCCATCAAGCAAAGGTACGGCTTATAGCCCGAACTACTTCCCATGCTTATTACCTAAATTGTCACTCTCAACTTATACTTAGAGCAAAGCAATTGGTGATTGGGCTGTAGGGTGATTACCGTTGTTGTTATCAAAAATAACTTGATGTTTAAGATAAGCAGGTATTACCCTGACACGAACAAAATCAGCGAAGCCTTTGCTAGTGCCCACCGAATAACTTATTAAAAAACGGCATGTGCCTTCCCTTTGCATATTCCAATAATTTGTCGAAAGTCATAACCTCATAATGTAAATTCAAATCAGCATTCATCTTGTAAAATGAACCAAATGGTGTTTTTTTCCAGCCTTTGCTCTTGTTGTAATCCTCTAAAAGAGTAGGAATCACATCGACAATAATATATCCAAATTTAGGAGTATCATTTTTTACAATGACTTGCCTACCCTTATGGTTCTTTTTGTCAGGAGTATATATGAAATCATCAAAATAAACATCAATTAGATCAGAAAACTCCCAACGATAATTTCCTTTGTTTTTTTGATGCGCAGTTTCGCCTGGCCTTTTAAACTCAAAAATTACTAATGAATTTAACTCTCCATGACTTTTATCGCCAAAACCCATAGGATTGTCAAACATTTTTGGCTTGTCCTGAATGCAAACTAAGTCCGGCTCCTTATTACTCTTCTTTTGACTTATTGAAGTAATAGATTTGTCAGAAGCTATGAATTTATATCCTAAAAATCTTTCGTCCAGCAACCACAAATTATGGGATTCATAATCGATATCATCGCTTGTTACTCCCATTGGAAAAATCAAATTATGTATATCTTCTTCTAGTCTGTATTTTCCTTCAGAGTCTGCTTCTAAAAACTTGGCAAATAAATCAATTATAGCTTTTCTTCTAGTCATGTAATCGGCTAGACTATCGACGTCATAAGCTGTTTTTTCTTGAATATCTTTTTTTACTTTTAAAATAGACTCTTCATTAAACTTCTTGTTGTTGATAAAATCTTGAACATTTTTCTCAACTGTTCTCCGAGCATTGTACGAAATTTTATATAAAAACTCTTCTTTTTTATCATCACTAAGATTAGGAGGGATAGATTTTAAGACTTCCGCATTGTTTAGTAAACTCCTATATCTTGGTGCATAGTTTGTTATATATGTTCTTATTTCATTAAGGCTTCGTTCTTGAGTAAGTTTAACATGTGGTTCGTATTCCTCCTCTAAAAGGGTGGTCAAGCTTTCTTCTATTTCTTGAAATGAAATAATAGAATTATTAAACATTCCCCTTTCTTTTTCTCGAGGTATAGCAAATCCATTTCTAGTATTATATGCTTTTTTATTAAGGTATTCTGATACCAAGTAAATGTCAAGAAAATACTGTTTACCATCTTGCTGTACGGGATAACTAAACAGTTGATTAAACTTACTAATATTTCTCGGTTGTCCGACAACTCGTGAGTTTGCACAATACAAGACGTAGTGATTAATACGATTCCCCTCTTTAGGCGATTTTGTTACATATGCTTTGAATTTTTGATTATCTATTTCAAATTCCTTTTCCCGCTCTTTAGAAACCTGTTTAAATAAATCGTTGATAACTTGAACTTGATTGTTTTCTGTATCAAATACTGTTATAACTGGAAGGCTGCCACTTAAATAATAAATTAAGCAGTGCTGCATTATATCTTTTGCAATTTCTTCAACAGTTCTTGCTGTCTTGTCTTTAATTATCGGATTGAAACAATCAATTAATTCAACTGTAGTCTTAGGATAGTGCTCGTTTGAATCTATGCAGTTTACGCCGTCTACTTCATTTTCTGAATCAAATGAAAATTCACGATGCTTCCAAATGCCTTCTTCTTTAAAGTTGCTATAAATTTTTACTGACTTAAAAGCCGCCAAAACCGTAAATCGTCCAATTCCTTTACATCCAAACTCCTTGTTAATATTAGAGTATGGAGTTTCAAAAGATTTGAAATTCTCGTCATCAAACCCTACTCCATTATCTGTGATGGTTATGGAATGAATGGTTTTAATATTTTCTAGATTTATTTGAGAAGGTAGATCTCCTCTACGAATCTTAATTTGTATTTGTTTATCTTTAATGTCCTTAATATCAGACTTTAAGAGGCTAATGATTGAGTTAACCACGCATTCAAACAAAGGGAGTAGTGCGTCCTGTGAAGTTAAGTCAACTCTCTCTACTATATTTTTTACAGGAACTTGCATTTGTTAGGCGGGTTTGTTTTATAGCCCCATAAAAATATCAGCTAAAAATTTACATTACAACTTTTGAATGATTGTATTTTATAATTAGTATATATGTCTCAGTTTCACCTGTGAAAGGTATATACATTTTATTACAACCATTGTTTAGTAATGTAAGTTGGAGTAAACTGACAGAAGGGAAATTCTTAACTAGTTGAGTTAAGATTATGAGACAACTACTTCCCCAACCACTCCTTAAACTCGGTCATGCGGTCGCCACTCACGAAGACATCCTGACGTGACTTGGGCATCATGTCCAGCTTGAGTTTGCCCGCCGAGAAGGCGTGAATGGTCTGGATGGCGGGTAGCGAAACCAGAAACTGGCGGCTAATCCGGAAAAACTGGCGCGGGTTGAGCAGTTGTGTGAGCTTGTCTAAACTGTAGTCGACGGGGAGAGTCAGTCCGTCTTTGGTAACCAGAAAAACAACCTTTTCTTCCAGATAAAAATAAGCGATCTCGCTGGTTTCGATGCTACGTATTTTTGTGCCTACCGTAATCATAAACCGCTCTTTGTAATCGGTTTGTTTCGATTTGCCAAGCAGATTGAGTAACGTTTCCAGATCGGGTTGATACGTAGTCGGCTCATGTGAACCGGCCATTGCAAACTGGTTTTTCAGAGATTTGAATTTCTCGATGGCGGCTACCAGTTCATCGTAATTGATGGGTTTGAGCAGGTAGTCGATGCTATTGACCTTAAACGCCTGAATCATGTATTCATCATAGGCCGTGGTGAAAATGACGGGTGTGGTGAGGTGGGCCTGTTCGAAAATCCGGAACCCCAGATCGTCTTCAAGGTGAATATCCATAAACACCAGATCGACATCAGGGGACGTAGCGTTGAGATTTTGTGCGCTAAACCAGGCTACGGCTTCGGCCACCGACGGAATCCGGGCCAGCACACGAATGGCCGGATCATATTTGTGGAGTAAGCTTTCGAGCCGTTTGGCGGTCAGATTCTCGTCTTCGATGATGACTACGTTCATTGTTACTGGTCAAATTTGTGAGCGATTAAACGTGTGAATTAGCGAACGTGTTGTCGTTCAGGGACTGGTTCACTCATGCGCTCATTGAGTAATAGAGGAATTTTTACGACAAAGTTGCCTTCGGTTTCGCCCACCCAAACGGGTTGATCGGTGAGAAGTGCGTATCGGGTGATGATGTTCTGCAAGCCTACGCCGGTAGAGTTTTCGGCCTGCGGCCGGGGTTGCAGGTTATTCTGCACAACCAGACAGTCGCCGTCGAGATGAATTTGCACTCTCAACGGTTCTTTAGCTGACATGCGATTATGTTTTACGGCATTCTCAACCAACAACTGTAGCGTTAGCGGAGCAATGCTGTAGCGCATCTGATCCATTTGTGGTACGTTGACAATGACGTCGAATTTGTTCTCGAAGCGAATATTCAGCAAGAACCGATAGGCCTGAATAAACTCCAGTTCGGTTTTAAGTAATACCCGCTCATTGTCTTTCTGCTCCAGGATGTAGCGGTACGCCCGCGACAACTGATCAATGAACTTTTCAGACAATTCGGCATCGGCGTGAACCAGCGATGACAGAATGCTAAGGCTATTGAACAGGAAATGAGGGTTGACCTGACTTTTTAATGCCGCGAACTGCGCTTGTACATTCTCTTTTTCCAACCGTTCTGCGCGAAACTGTACGTCTTCCAGTTGGCGATACGTTCGTCGATTGGCCGCCAGATAAAAGGCTGATAGCATAGCCATTACCGTCAGACCATGATTGACACGCCGACGTTGATCACTCCGTTTACGCCGTTCTTCGGATATAGGTTGTGGGGTAGCAGGCTGAGGTGGCCGGACTTCCTGGTCCCGGTGGACACCAAAGCTTTTTTCCAGCGTATCGTCCAGGGTATGCCAGAGGGAGTAGAAGGCAAAATTAAATACGACCGCCAGCGCACTGGCTATGAACAGAGTGGCTAATTGGGCCGGTATTTTGAACTCGATCAGGAAATCGCCACCGAATCGGTTGAAGAGCCACTGCTGTAATCGCTCGGATACGGTAATCCAGGCGAAAAAAAACAGAACACTCAGGATGATTTCGAAAATCCAGAACGGTATGTTACGTGGTGAAAGCAACCAGTCGAGGTTGGATATGTTAACGTACAGCCGAATGGGCCAGTAAATAACGAACACACTTAGGGCGAGCTGCCACTTTTGCGAATTCGTTAGACGGTAGGACATGGTACGATAGGTTTACTAACAAAGCTAATTACTCCTACTAATTTGCAAAAAAGAAACCAGCGGAATGCCGGTTTCAGGAGCGTGAATGCCAGGATTCAGTTTTCGAGCGGAAGGCTACTTATTTTATGCAGGCTGCTCTTCTGTTACAAATGCCCATATAAACGGTTAGCGGCCGATAGAATCTTGGGGGGATCGTTGGTTGTGTTGTTCACCGATTAGGAATTTGTCTACTCGCCCCTGCTAATAAGAGCTCAGGAGCCGAAAGTAATACTAGTGGGATTTTCTCCTGAAGCCGTACCACGGTCAATTTAATTACTAGAGTAACCGTGGCACAGCTCCAGGAGAAAGTCCTACCTATCAATTCAACTAAAATTAGCTGCCCTATTTGACCGGCAAACCCCTACTTTTACGACAAACATCGAACGTATGAATCGTCTTCTTTTGGGAGTAGCCTGGCTATTGGCGGCTTGCGGTGGCTCGTCGACAAAAAATGAAAAGCCCAGGGCCGAAACCATTGCCGCCCCTTTTAAGCTGCCTTACCAGCTCAGTGCTCCCGACGAAAATTATACAATGCCCAAAGAGCTAAAGGAAATATCGGGCCTGACGTATTATAAAAACAATCAGTTGCTTTGTGTTCAGGACGAGGAAGCTGTTGTGTACGTTTTCGATACGAAGAAGAGGGAAGTTGTCAAAGACTTTGGATTCGGTGGTTATGGTGATTTTGAAGGGATTGAGTACGTGAATGATGACGTGTATGTGCTGGAAAGCAACGGAAATTTGTTTCGTTTCAAGCCAGAGTCGACTCAAATTGGACGTACCAAAACCGACTTGCCCAAGAAAACGGAAGTAGAAGGACTTGGCTATAATCCCAAAACTAAACGCCTGCTCATTGCCGTAAAAGACGGAAAAGGATCGAGCGATAAAGCGGTTTATTCGTTCGATTTGCTGAACAAGGCCGTGTTTAAAGACATGAGCCTGAACGATGAGCAACTCGAAGGAGCGGGCATCGACCCGAAAACATGGAAGCCATCAGGCATTGCCGTACATCCTATAACGGGGGAGTGGTATATGCTGACGTCGGCTGGGAAGCGCCTGCTGATTACAAACCACGAAGCTAAAATTATTTATTCTGAACCCCTCGATCCCAAGCAGTTTCGCCAGCCCGAAGGTATTTGCTTTGCCCCCAATGGCGATCTGTTTATTGCGAGTGAAGGCGATGGCAAAAAGGGCTATATTCTGAAGTTTGGGTATAAGAAATGAGCAGAATCGGGTGGGTTTGCTCTATCATATACGGCTTGGGTTGTGATAATGGATGAGGTATAACTTGGAATGTAGCCGATTATAAAAAAAACAACTTCCTGAATTGGGCAAGCGAGAAGGTATAAAATAATATTGTTCATCGATATTGCTCATTGACTAGTAGTACCCTTGTCCATTTACATAGCATCGATCATACTGCTATCCTGCAAAAAATATAAAGCTCCGCCACTTCCCAAGAAGACGGAGTTTTGCACTTTATAAAGCTCATGCATCTACTTATTTCTCCTGGTACTTACCAGAATTACACCAGCCTTTGCCTTTGGGCCATACGTATCAACCAGATTATTGGTTGAGTCCGACTTCAGAACAGTCATGCTTGCTATATCAGCCGGGTTAATCTTGACCTTCGTAGGATCGTCAATGGCAATCCCATCGATCAAAACGAGTGGCTTAACGTTGAAATGACGTTGATCGTTGATGGTTATATGGAAAGGTTTTGAGGGAGTAATTCCTGATTCTTCTTTATGACAAGCCGTAAAGTATAGGCAAGAGCCAGCCGTCAAAACTACAGAGGTGATATGTTTTAGTACCATGATCTTATCTGTTAGAAAGAAAACCCGTACAAGTAACAAAACAATAGGTAAAGCGTACTGAATAGTTATATAAACTAAGCAAGACCTGAATTATGGGCTAAGTTAACCGCCTATGATTTTACTACATAACGTAGCAAAATCAGTTCGCTACGCTAGGCAGATAGACACAAAATGTGGCACCTTCGCCGGGGAGGCTAGTCGCCGTGATGCCCCCGCCGTGGTTGGCCACGACGCGTTCGCAGATGGCCAGACCCACCCCCGTACCCGGAAACTCGTTTTTTCCGTGTAGGCGCTGAAACACCTGAAAAATACGATCCAGGTATTTTAGATCGAAGCCTATACCGTGGTCAACGACGTTGATTTGATAGAATACCTGCGCATTGCTGGTGGGTCGAACATCGGTCGGTAATTCACTCCTTTTTCGAAGAAAACACCCGATTTGAATCTGGGGCGTCTGGCTTGCGGGCGTAAACTTGATCGCATTGGAAAGGAGATTCTGGAACAACTGACTTAGCTGGGACTCATCCCCCTGGATGACTGCTAGCTGATCGACCTCGACGTGGGCCTTTCGTTTTTCAATCTCCCACGACAGCGTGTCCAGCACATCGGCCATAATCGTATCCAGCGATACCAGGCCAAATGTCTGCTGTCGGGTCGTGATGCGTGAATAGGTTAGTAAATCTTTAATAAGTAAAGACATCCGGGAGCCAGCGGATGAGATCCGTTGCAGGTAATCCAGTGCCTGTTCGTCTAGCTGGCTATCGAACTTTTGAGTCAATAAGGAGCTGAATGACTGAATCTTACGTAGTGGTTCCTGCAGATCGTGACTGGCAATGTAGGCAAACTGTTGAAGGTTGTCGTTGGATCGTTTGAGGTCCTGATTGGCAAAAGTCAGCTCTTGCGTACGCTCATTGACCATGCGTTCCAGTTCGATCTGAAGAAGCCGTTGCTGGGTGATATCCAAGGAGGTACCAACAATACGTAGTAACTGACCGGTCTGATCAAAATACGCCTGAGCAACAACACGCAGCATGCGTTCGCGGCCCGTTCTTGGATTGATAACCCGGTAATCGATCTCAACCCGATCACTTGATTCGGGCTTCGTTATGTGGGCAAAAGCGGCTAGTGCGCGGTCGCGATCATCTTGATGGACGTGAGCAAATGCTTTCTCCGCAATAATGTTGTCTTCATAACCCCACCAGTCTCTCACCCGCTCATCAAACGTGAGTATACGAGTGGTGCCGTCTATGCTCCAGTTACCTAGCTGCGCCAGCTCAACAGCTCTGCTGAGCACTTCCTGCGTCTGTTCCAGCTTCTGACGGCTTCTAACCTGGCCCGTTATATCGGTAGCAATGACCAGAACCCCCGATACATGACCGTTGGCCTGTCGTCGCGGTTGGTACGTCAGATCGACATAAATGGTTTCTTTCTGATTCTGGCGGACAATCTCAACGGCTGTTTCGTGAGCCACGTATGGCTCACCAGTTATGATGACCTGATTCAGCAGTTGATCAAAGCCTTGCCCCCGTAGTTCGGGTAAGGCGTCTGAGAGGGATTTGCCGACGAGTTGTTCAGGACTGCGCCCCACTAATTGGCTATAGAACGGGTTGACCATACGAAACGTCAGGTCTTGTTCATCAATCAGCGCAATAGCGACCGGCGACTGTTCAAACGAACTGAGAATTTGTTGTTGAGCTTCATCAATTTGTCGCTGGGCGACAACACGGCTGGTAACATCAATGGCCATGTTCATGATACCATAAACCTGTCCCGTCTGATTGCGCAACGGTTTGTAGGTGAAGTCAAAATAGTAACTGCCTAACAGGCCGTCGACTTCTAAGTTGGCCTGCATATTCTGAGCGATGTACGTTTCGCCGGTGGCAAATACGGTATCCAGAATGTCCAGGAAAGGCTGTCCCTTTAGTTCAGGAATAGCTTCAGCCAGCGGTTTACCAAGTGCAGAGGAGTCCTTACCCCAGTAGCCAAGGATTAAATCGTTGGCCAATTCAATGTGCATGTCCCGGCCCACCAACAGGCAAGTAGCTACGGGTGCTTCTTTGAGTAATGATCGGAAACGGGCTTCGCTTTCGGATAGGGCTGTCCGCATCTGAATTTGCTGGGCAATTTCGATACGTTGCCGCTCTTCATTCTCTTTTAAAGCCTTGTTCTGCTTTCGGAGGGTTAACAGATTGACGACTTGTTTGGCTAAAATCTTAAGGGCCGAAAGCTGGGCCTGACTTAGCTGTTTTGGCGCATTGTCGATGACGCACAAGGAGCCTAAAGCGAACCCATTATCATCGACCAGGGGCACACCCGCATAAAAAATAACGTATGGATCTCCCGTAACCAGCGGGTTCTGCGCAAAGCGGCTATCTTCCCGGGAATCTGGAACGATCAGCGTTTCCGACGGATTGATAATAGCATGGGCACAGAATGAATGGGCACGGGGTGTTTCTCGTACCGTGAGTCCGTGGTTTGACTTGAACCACTGTCGTTTGTCATCGACCAGACTAATAAGCGCGATGGGTGTCTGACAAATTTGAGAGGCAAGCTGAGTCAGTTCGTCATACTCCTGTTCTGGCAGCGTATCAAGGATGTCGTAACTCGCAAGGGCATCCAGTCGATTATTTTCCTCAGGTAAAGAAAGAGGAAGGTTCATAAGGTAGCTTGGAACAGAAAATTATAAAGAATCTGACCATACATACATAGTCAGCGAAACCAAACGAATCAATGGCGTTTCAATTATTTCTCCCTTATCGGAAAGCCACTTTATTCGTAAGTAAACGACTGTGCTGGTGTTAATGTTCTACTACATACGCTTATGGAGGTTCATTGGTTTAGTGTAGCATAGAAATAATGAAGGGGAGAGTCAATAGAAATGGAAATCTGCTTCGCTGATATAGAGGCTTATCGGCTGATTTACTTCTTAAAGGCCAGCGCCTTGACGGGTTGAACCCGGTTGATAATGATCGTTGGGACCCATAAGACGAGTGCGATGAGCAAAATTGCGGCTGCGTTCAGCGCCAGAATCGTTGGCCAGTCCCAGACAATCGGAACGTAATTCATGAAGTAATTTTTAGGATCCAGGGGAATCAATTTGAAACGGTACTGAAGGAAGCAAAGTCCCAGCCCCACTACGTTCCCGATGACCAATCCCCAGATCACCATGTTCAAACCGACAAATACAAACATTCTGCGGATGAGCGCATTAGGACTGCCAATGGCTTTCAGTAAGCCAACCATCGGGGTTCGTTCCACCATCAATACCAGCAACACCGACACCATATTGAAGGAGGCCACGAATGTAATCAGAGCGAGCAGAATGATCATGTTTCGGTCCAGGAGCAACATCCAGTCGAACAGGGGGCGGTATTGATCCGTCACCCGAATAATACGCATTTCGGGCGTCATTACGTTGAAGATGGAGTGCTCAGTAGCCGCTAATTTATTGAAATCCTTGACGAAGATTTCGTATGTTCCAACGGAGTCGCGTCCCCAGCGGTTTAGCTTTTGAATAAGCCGGATATCGCCCAGGGCGATCGTTTTATCCACCTCTTCCAGCCCCGTTTCGTAGATGCCAACTACGGTCATTTTGCGGGCGCGGGGTGGATTTCCCAGAAAGTAGAGCGGTACACTCTCACCAATTTTCACCTTCAACTGGTTGGCCATGTACTGACTGAGCAGAATCTGGGTTGAGCCAGAGCCGGTGTCGGCCCCAACGACGGGCACTGTTCCGGCCACAATCGAACCCTGAAATAAATTCCAGTTATAGTCTTTCCCGACTCCTTTCAGAACCACGCCCGTTAGCTCTTCACTGGTTTTGAGAATACCCGCTTTCAACGCAACGGCCTGGATGTGCTGAACGCCGGGAATGCGGGTACTGTCCTGATAAAGTTTTGTATTGAGCGCCAGCGCCGTTTCTTCGTAGGACGAATTGTTGGTGAACTTACTGACTTGTAAATGAGCGCCGAACAGAAAAATCTTCTGCTGAATCGAATTCTTGAAACCAAATAGCACGGCAAAGGCGATAATCAGAATGCCCAGGCCAAGCGCAATGCTGGCAATGCCAATTTTGGTGACAGTAGACGAAAAGCTGCCCTGGGGTGCGTGGCGAACCTTGCTGGCTAAAAAAACGGGAACGTTCAAGATAAGTCGGTAGTCAAGAGTCGATAGTCAGGCGGTCAATGATCAACACCAGATGGCTGGATTTGTCGTTCGCTGACCAAAACGAATCACGTATACGCCTGATTGACGACTCTTGACTAACGACTCCTGACTGAGAACTGTTTTGTTCTGGAGCGTAAAAATAAGAGTTTTGCACTACGCTCTTCCTACTCACGGCTATGACTTCGTTTAGTAAACTCTTTTTTAGTGCCTTTTTCGTGTTGACCTGTGCTTGCAACGCACAGACCAATCGTACATCAACGCAGCCTGCCATTCAGACGGGCGCCGACCAAATGAACCTCTACCTATCTGCACTCCAGGGAAAACGGGTTGGTTTGGTCGTCAATCATACCTCTATTATTGGTCGGACCCATCTGGTCGATAGTCTGCTTACGCGGGGCATAACGATAAAAACAATTTTTGCGCCTGAGCACGGTTTTCGGGGGCAGGCAACGGACGGCGAAGAAATCAGCAGTGGGCGTGACCCGCGGACGGGCATCATGATTACGTCGCTCTACGGGAAAAATAAGAAGCCAACGCAGGCGCAAATGGATTCGCTGGATGTAGTGGTTTTTGATATTCAGGATGTTGGTGCGCGATTTTATACCTACACCAGCACCATGCACTACGTTATGGAAGCCTGCGCCGAATCGAACAGGCCCCTGATTGTGCTCGATCGGCCAAACCCCAATGGACACTACGTAGATGGCCCTGTGCTGGACCCCAAGTTTAGATCGTTTGTGGGACTGAATCCAATTCCGGTGGTGTATGGGCTAACGATTGGTGAACTGGCCCGGATGATCAATGGTGAGGGCTGGCTGGCTGGGTCCACCGCGACGACCAAAAAAACGTGTCCGCTGACCGTAGTACCGCTGAAAAACTATACGCACCAAACGCCCTATGTACTGCCGGTGCCGCCCTCGCCGAATCTGCCGAATCAGCAGGCTGTTTTGCTGTACCCATCGCTCTGTTTTTTTGAAGGAACCGTCGTCAGCGTTGGGCGCGGAACCGACAAGCAGTTTCAGGTAATCGGCTCACCTTACACAAAGTATGGGCCGTATACGTTTACGCCCGTAGACAAACCCGGTGCGGTGAATCCACCCCTGGAAGGACAACTTTGCTACGGTGTCGATTTGTCGGACGCTGCCATCTCCAGGAAGGGCTTGATGTTGGATTACTTCTTTGACTATTTCAAGCGAGCTACCGATAAATCCAAATTCTTTCTGGCGAATAATGGTATCGACCGACTGGCGGGTACCGACCAGCTCCGGCTACAACTGCTGATGGGCGTTTCGGAAGATAAGATTCGAAAAAGTTGGGAACCTGGCCTGAATGCCTACAAACTTATTCGGAAGAAATACGTATTATATCCGTAACTCCAGGTGAGACGATTGAGAATACGTATGCGTACCGGTATAGTTCTGTTCCTGATCACGCTGTTTTTGAGCCTGTTCGGACCCGTTACTGGTTGGGGACAGGTAGCCGTTACGCTCGATCAGTGGCCTGCACACCTACAGCTCTACCCGCGCGATCAAACGAATCAATGTGCAGTGGCTATTTCCGGACGCGTACCCGTTAACGACGTAAAAACGGTGTCGTTAGTCGTCCTGCGAAATCAGCAGCGCGTGCAATATGTTCGCCAGGCCGTTGATTCGATAAGCGGCCGGTTTGGCTTCAAACCCAGCATCAAGGCGGAACGTAGTGAGTATAGTTTTCAGCTATTTGCCCATCGGTTCAAGCTCGCAGATTCAGTGCTGGTGGCATTTCGTGATAGTATCGTTTGTGGCGATGTATACCTCATCATGGGGCAGTCAAACGCGCTCGGTGGCCTCGATGGGAAACTCTATCGCAGTGAATTCTGCCGTACGTTTGGCGTAAACAAAGGCGATGTCTCCTACAATCCCGCCGATACGGCTTGGTGCCTGACCAACACGACGGAGGGTTTCAATTGCCTGTGGGCGGTTGAACTGCAACGCCAGATCAATGAACAAAATGGAATTCCTACGGCGATACTGAACGGAGCCGTTGGCTCAACGGGTATTGATCGACATGCTAATCGCGATGGTAATCAGCCCACGAATCTGGGAACGATCTATGGTCGATTGCTTTACCGGGCCCAAAAAGCGGGTGTTGCCAGGCAGGTGAAAGCCATGATCTGGCGGCAGGGTGAATCCGATGCGGTCACCACGCCCGATCTGTATATAAAACTCTTTCCCGAGCTTTATGGCTTTTGGAAACAGGATTATCCGGGAGTAAAAAAGGTATACCATGCGCAGCTTAATCTGCTGGTCGATAATTTTATCCGGGCGGGGGCACTACGCGATTATCAGCGGCTATCGAAACAAAACTTTACTGATAATGAGCCCATAGCCACGGTTGGTTTGCCGGGTTATCAGGGCATACACTATAATGACAGCGGTTATCTTCAGTTTGGCCTGGAATTATATCGACTTGTGGCCCGTGATTTTTATGGGTCAACGGACACCAGCAACATCCAGTCGCCTAACATACAACGGTTGTTTTTTAGCACGCCGAAGCAGGACGAAATTACCCTTGAATTTGAACCAGGGCAGGTGATGCACTGGCCCGCTGATACGATCCTGACCAATCCGGCCAATAAAGTACAGTACCTTCAGAGTCTGTCCGATTATGTGTATACCGATTACCCCAATGGCGAAACCGGGTTTATCAAATCGGTTATCGATCAGGGTAATCGATTAATTCTGAAACTTAAAAAGTCTCTTTCGGCCAGCAGCCTGACGTACCTGCCATCGTCTTATACGGATGCTGAAATTGGCTACTACGTTGGCCCAGTGATTCGAAACCGCCGTGGTATGCGGGCACTTACGTTCTATCAGGTTCCTATTGCGCCCCCCTTGCCAGTCGCCACCGATTTACGGGCCATTCCTATAGACACGAGTGCTATTGAATTGCGGTGGACAACAACCTCGGCCGATGTAAGCCAATGGACCGTTGAACGGGCTGATTCGACAGGTTCGTTCAGGCAGATTGCTCTTATTCCGGGTTCGGTCACGACTTACAATGACCGTCGAACGGCGAGTAATACCGACTCACTGCAAGTAGGCAAGGTCTATCAATACCGTATTCGTTCGCTGAATCAACGGGCCGAAGCTGACTATTCTCCGGTTGTTACGGCCTCCATGCAGTTGATCCTTGGGACCCCCAGGGAGCGGTATCTGCCTGCCGTCGTGTATCCAAACCCGACAAGCAATGAGGTTCAGGTACGTTTGCCTCCCAACTGGATCACAGGTGCGGTTGCGCTGACAGTATATACTGAGACAGGGGCAGTTGTACTTCGCCAAAGCCAGCGAATGAGTGGTTCCTATGTATCCTTTTCGGTCGCTACGTTGCCTGCTGGTACGTATCTGCTCACGCTACAACATCGTGATGGACTAGCACAAGGGCGTGTTTTGGTGACGCATTAATGGGGTCTGGTAGGCTCCGGCCGGTTGACAAATGCAAACAGGCGGAGCTTGTTTGGACCAGCAAATTCAAAAAATGCCCTAACTTTGCATTTTAGAGACCTATTCATGGCCACCGAACAAATTCTGATTGTGGATTTTGGTTCGCAATATACCCAACTCATTGCCCGCCGGGTGCGCGAACTGAACGTTTATTGCGAAATCCATCCGTATAATCATCTCCCTGTTATTACGCCCGATGTGAAGGGCATCATTCTCTCAGGCAGTCCCTCGTCCGTCCGCGACGCCGATGCGCCCGAGGTGCATCTGGCCGCTTTCCGGCATAAGCTTCCTATTCTGGGGGTTTGCTACGGGGCACAACTGCTGGCCCACTCCAGTGGGGGGGAGGTAAAAGCCTCGTCGATTCGCGAGTATGGCCGGGCCAAACTCGGTACGGTTACTGCCGAAAATCCGCTGATGAAGGGCATCGACCAGCACTCGCAGGTCTGGATGTCGCACGCTGATACGATCACGAGTGTGCCCGACAATTTCAAGATCATTGCCTCGACCGACACCGTTCAGGTAGCGGCTTTCTACGTAGAAGGCGAGCCTACCTACGGAATTCAGTTTCACCCCGAAGTAACACACTCGCTCCAGGGTAAAATGTTGCTGCATAACTTTGTGGTTGACATATGCGGTTGCGCGCAGGACTGGACCGCTGAATCGTTCGTGGAAACGACAGTGGCGCAATTGAAGACAAAAATTGGTAATGATAAAGTTGTACTGGGTCTATCGGGTGGTGTCGATTCGTCGGTTGCCGCCATGCTTATTCACCAGGCCATCGGCAAGAACCTCTACTGCATTTTCGTCGATAACGGCGTACTTCGGAAAGACGAATTCTCGGGTGTACTGGAGTCCTACAAAACGCTGGGTCTGAACGTAAAGGGCGTTGATACCAAAGATCAATTTTACGCAGCACTCGCTGGCCTGACCGATCCCGAAGCTAAGCGTAAAGCCATTGGCAAAACCTTTATCGACGTATTCGATCATGAAGCGCATTTGATTGAAGGCGTTTCGTGGTTAGGGCAGGGAACTATCTATCCCGACGTTATTGAATCGGTTTCGGTGAAAGGGCCTTCGGCTACGATCAAATCGCACCATAATGTTGGTGGTTTGCCCGACTTCATGAAGTTGAAAGTTGTGGAGCCCCTCAATACGTTGTTCAAAGATGAAGTGCGACTTGTTGGTCGGACATTGGGGTTACCCGAAGCGATTCTGGGGCGGCACCCGTTTCCCGGCCCAGGTCTGGCGATACGTATTCTGGGCGATGTCACGGCCGAAAAGGTCGCTATTCTGCAACAGGTCGATGCGCTGTTCATTGAGGGGCTGAAGCGCGAAGGATTGTATGATAAAGTTTGGCAGGCGGGTGCTATGTTGTTACCAGTGCAGTCTGTTGGCGTTATGGGTGACGAACGAACCTATGAGCGAGTAGTCGCGCTACGTGCCGTAACGAGCGTTGACGGTATGACTGCCGATTGGGCGCATTTGCCTTACGAATTTTTGGCCGATATATCGAACGAAATCATCAATCGGGTTAAAGGCGTTAACCGGGTTGTTTACGATATCTCGTCAAAACCACCCGCTACGATTGAGTGGGAATAACCTAAACGAATAATCGACCGAAAAAATTAGTTAATTAAAATGGGAGGGACTCACCAAGTTGGTGAGTCCCTCCCATTTTTACTTATTGAAGTCTACTGTAACTAGTTTAGTTTCAGGGCTTCCTGTACGTTGTCAATGCCCGACTTTGTTGAATCAGCCGCATCGTCTACTTTGTTGTTGTAGGCTCTTTTGGCGTGATCTTTATTATAAGCCGACTGAGCTTCGTTTTTGTATTGATCGAACTTATTCTCCGCTTTATTAGCGTAGTTTTCTGCTTTATCGGCATACTGGTCAACTTTTGCTTCGGCTTTACCAGTTAAACTATCGATCTGCGATTTTACCTGAGCGACCCCCTCTTCCCACTGATTCTGCAAATCATTGGCTTGTTTGGTTAGTTTGTCGCGGGTTTCTTTACCGCTACGTGGCGCTGTCAGATAACCGATGGCAAGACCTGCTAGTACTCCTCTAAGAAAGCTCATATCCTTAATTATTTTGAATTCGTTTGATACTTACTAGTCTTTAAAAAGCGTGCCAGAAGCTTATACCGCCTTGCAAGCGATTGGTTTTGAATGGTTTAAGTTTATAGTAAATTTTATGTACGTATTGGATTGATGACCTGCTGAGTATTTTATTCCACAAAGTAGGGGCTATGAATAGCCATTCATGTAAGGTGTCTACTATACTATCAGGTGTTATGGCGAGCGCCATTGCCTATCAATTTCTTACTATACTGGACTGTTTATGTTTAGAAAGAGAGGCTAAGCAGTACTGAGAATTTAAGTAGGCATAAACAAAGGTTCACAGTAGTAAAGAGCGGATTAGCAAGTCACCATATTTGGTGCAATCGATAAAAATATATAAAATATAGAACAAATAGAGATAAAAAGTCTTTATGCTATACATCAGGTAAAAGACTTGAGTTTTCCGCAATCATTCAGAGATAATGAACAACGAGTTTAAGCAGGATTTTCAAGCTGATGAGCCAGAGCAACGGCTTGCAGACTCGATGAGGGCGGAACCGGTTATCATCCCGGTTATTGAGGAACAAATACAAATTGGCAAGCGGGTAATTGAAACAGGAGCCGTTCGCATCACTAAGCACGTCATTGAGGAGTCGCAAACAGTTGACGTACCGGTTTCCCGTGAAGAAGTTATCGTTGAGCATGTGGCTGTCTATCAGTACGTCGATGAAGCACCTGGCGTTCGCTACGAAGGAGAAACGATGATTATCCCTGTATTGCGCGAGGTGTTAGTGACGGAGAAACGACTCTTATTGGTCGAGGAAGTACACGTTACCAAACGACAACTCACCGACCAGGAAACGCAGGAAGTTATACTTCGGAAAGAAGAAATAACGGTAGAGCGGACTAACCCTAACCAAGAACGTCCGGCCTGAAAAGGCCTTCGTTATAAATCAGTTAAACTAAATTCTCAACGGTCAAATCAGTAATTATCATGGCACAACAAACCGTAGTGGGCTTTTTCGATAGCCCAACCGAAGCTCAAAACGCAGTGGATGAGTTAGTTAATGAAGGTTTCTCACGTACTAATATTGATCTGTCAACCAATAATGTAAGCGATACCTACTCAAGTGATACCCACTCAACCGACAGTACGTTAGGTATCCCTGACCGGCATGTCAATACATCGGGTACAAAAACTGAAGAAGTCGTTGATGATGTTAAAGACACGGGTGACAGCATTGGTGGTTTTTTTAAATCACTGTTTGGTGGTGATGATGACGACGATGAGTATAAAAAACACACTGAAGTAGGTCGTCGAAGCACCATTGTGACTGTTCATGCCCAGTCTGAGGACGAAGCAAAACAAGCTGCTGATATTCTTGATGACAATGGAGCCGTTGACGTAGACGAACGGGCAGTGCAATATGGTTACGGAAGCACTACGGCCCGGCCCGATACCATAACTGGAAGTGGTGATGCGTATGTTGGTACAACGAATCGAGACCTGACAACTGATACAGATCAGACAATCAAGGTGATCGAGGAAAATCTGGAAGTTGGTAAGCGCGAAGTTGAAACGGGTGGCGTTCGGGTACGTAGCCGCATCATTGAGCGTCCTGTCGAAGAAAGCTTACGGCTGCGGGAGGAGCGTGTTACTGTTCAGCGTACGCCCGTTAATAGGGTAGCTACAGATGCTGAGCTAAATGCTTTCCAGGAAGGACAAATTGAGCTGACTGAGCATGCTGAAGTGCCGGTGGTTTCGAAAACGGCTCGAGTCGTGGAAGAAATCTCAGTTGGTAAGGAAGTTAACGAGCGTGTTGAAACGATTCGGGATACGGTTCGCAGCACGGACGTTGACGTAGAGAATCTGGGTACAACAGGCACTACAGCAGAGCCCGCCGTAACGACCGGATGGCGGAATGAAGACGATGATCTGAATACGACTTCGTCGAATCGATAAAAAACGTCATAAAAAAGCCAGGCTCTACACACGAGAGCCTGGCTTTTTTATGAAAACACGCAGGGGAAAAGAAGTCTATCGCTTCTCGGTGATCATCTCCCGAATATCGCTAATGATTTTTCCAGCCAGATGATCTGCGGTAGCGAGTGTATCGGATTCAGAATAAATACGAATGATGGGCTCGGTGTTTGACTTACGCAGATGAACCCATTCTTTATCGAACTCTATCTTAACGCCGTCAATAGTATTAATTGGGTTACGGGCGTATTTGGCCTGAATACGAGCCAGCACAGCATCTACATTGATATCTGGCGTTAATTCAATCTTATTTTTAGAAATGTAGTAGTTCGGATAGGTCCGGCGCATCATGGACGCCGACTTGCCGAGTCTGGCCAAATGGCTTAGAAACAGAGCAATGCCAACCAGCGCGTCGCGGCCAAAATGCAGATCGGGGTAAATGATACCACCATTGCCTTCGCCCCCGATAACAGCCCCGGTTTCTTTCATCATATTCACTACGTTGACCTCGCCAACCGCCGATGCAAAATGCTGCCCATTGTATTTTCGGGTTATATCACGCAGTGCTGCCGTACTCGACATGTTCGAAACCGTGTTGCCTGCCGGATGACCATCAGCCGCTCTGTTTTTAAGGACGTAGTCGGCCACGGCCACGAGTGTATATTCTTCACCAAAAGGAGAACCATCTTCACAAATTAGCGCCAGCCGATCTACATCGGGATCGACAACAATACCGAGGTCGGCATTGCCTTTGGTCATCTCTTTGATGATATCGCGTAGATTTTCGGGAAGCGGTTCGGGGTTGTGAGCAAAATGGCCCGTTGGTTCGCAGTGTAATTTTGTGATTTGTTCGACGCCCAAGGCTTCCAGTAGCATCGGCACGGCTAACCCACCAGTTGAATTGACTGCATCGACAACCACACGAAAATTCCGCTTGGCAATGGCCTCCCGGTCGACCAGAGGCAGTGCCAGAATCTGGTCGATGTGTTTCTGGAGCCAGCTGGTGTCGGCGCGATACTGGCCTAACTTACGCACTTCGGCAAAATCGAAGGTTTCAGCCTCGGCAATTTCCAGTACTTCGACGCCGTCCTGTTCGGATATGAACTCGCCTTTTTCGTTAAGAAGTTTGAGGGCATTCCATTGAATCGGATTATGGCTGGCGGTGATGATTATTCCGCCGGCAGCCCCTTCCCCCGGAACGGCCAATTCAACGGTTGGGGTTGTGGAAAGACGCAGATCAATAACATGTAGACCAAGCCCCTGTAACGTAGCAGCTACCAGTTTGGCCACCATGTCGCCTGATATCCGACCATCGCGGCCAATAACCACCGACATTAGATCGGGGTTACGTTGCCGAAGCCACTGGCCAAAGGCAGCTGTAAATTTCACTACGTCTAAAGGCGTCAGCCCGTTTCCACTGCGTCCGCCAATTGTTCCTCTAATACCGGAAATAGACTTAATTAATGCCACTGTAATGGGTCAGGTAAGTATTCTAATAAGGTATGCAAAGATAGTGTGTAAGTTGGTAAGTCAGCCAGCCAAATTAGTAAGTAGGCCATTGAATGAGTTATTGGTACGTTATTGATGAATGGAAGTAGTTAACTGATATATGGTATAGTTTTATTTGCTAAGCCACCTACTTGCAGGTAGGTTTGCCTCATATAAATAGCAATTCTGATCGAAGCACTGAATTTGCCCGACCGATGAATGTACCGCTGATGGGGGCCGCCAGTTCGGGCTTGGCAGTCGATGTCAGAAAAATATGACGATTCACGACCACAGATCCTTCTGTGGGATCAAAACCACGCCAGCCCGCACCTGGCAAATAAACTTCTACCCAGGCGTGCAATTGATGCTCCTGCTGTGGATTTCCGAACAAATAGCCGCTTACAAAGCGGGCGGCAATACCCAGACTCCGGCAGGCTGCCATAAACAGCGTTGTATAATCCCGACAGGAACCCTTGCGCAACGTCAGCGTTTGCTCGGGTGGAAAGGGAGCGCCTAATTCCCGAATCTCGTAGGTGAACGCCCGGATGGTCTTGTTCAGTTTTAGCAGAAAGGCGGTTGTTTGCCCATTGGCTTCTGCGGCCAGTTGCTGAGCCCAGCTTTCAACGCGTTCCGATACGCCAACGCGCTGTAAGTAAGGCTGGAGGAGCTCTTCGACCGCTTTGGGGTAGCGGAATGGGACGCGCTTTGTGTCGAAGGGAAACAGGACAAAATCCAACGAGTTGAACTCGTCGGATTGTAGATGCATCTCAACCGTTACATTCAGGTAGCGGGTCGGACGGTTAAAATACACTAACTGCTGCACATTACCTTCGACATCAATATTCCGTACGATCCTGGCTGGCTTCGGATCAATAACCAACTCATAGTTCAGCAATCGCTGATAGGGGTAAGCTCTTGGATAGAGATAGAGTGTTTGCGGACCCAGTGCGACAGGACTATCGTACGTGTATTCCGATAAGTGCCGAACGTGCAGGTGCATGGGGAAGGAATATAAGATATAAGAGGTATGATATAGGATGTATGATATAGCTTGGCCCTTATATCATACATCCTATATCATACATCATACATTTTTAACGGCGCGAACTTTTTCAAAGATTGGGTCCATCCAGTAAGAAGGCAGTTTTCGGACCGAATTGCTTAGTAAGGCGCTCCACTGGTGCGACACTTCATCCATATCTTCTTTTTCAAGGCGATATTCGGTCATGTGGAAACTGTCTTTCGGGTAGATTACTACGTCCAATGGGTAATCAACATCGTTAGCGCTTACGCGGGTAGCATCGAACGCCAGGAAGCCGATTTTAAGGGCATCGGGTAAACTGGTTTCGTAGGACAAATTTCTAAACAGCAGTGGTTTACCATAGCCGGAATTGCCAATAATTTTAAAGGGCGATCCCTGATCAACTTCCACCCAGTTGCCTTCGGGGTAGAGCATAAATAATTTGTGTTCTTCATCGTCTTCTAGCTGGCCCCCAACGATGGCATTCAGGTTAAAATTCAACCCGCTGGCAATAATGGACGCTTTATCTTCCTGCGCTACACGCTTCACCTGTTCCCCGAACGCGTTGACTGCTTTGTATAATTTATTGAATGATCGATCCCGTTCGGAAATCACTTCTTTGAAATACGTAATGGCCTTGTCGCGGACGGAACGAAGGCCCGAGGTCATGATAAAGAGCGAGTGATTCTCGACTTCATGAACCGAAATTTTACGATTTGATGATACCTCAGTGCCGGAGGTAAGTCGCCTGTCGGCAATGGCAACCAAGCCAGACGCGACCTTAATTCCTAAACAATACGTCATTCTATACAGTGGGAAAATCAGGTACTAACCCAACAAATATACAGGTTGCCCCCGTTTTTGTTCGATTTATTGCCGTGTTTTCTCGAAAAAGCTGCTGTATGTTAGGGAGTCGCTAAAGCAGAAATACCGACTTTTAGCTAACCAGATATAGCGAGGAACAGGATTGAGAGTCGTTAGTATTTTTGTGTTGGAGCCAGATGCTACGTTGCTGAGAATAGCGTCCACCAGCTTTACCTAAATGCCAGCCGTTCGTTTCACAACGAACTTTACTAGTTGGTAAGTGATTTTGAAAGCGATCGAACAGGTAGACATAAACGAGTGTCCATGCGCGCTTAATTCTCAGGCTAAGATGCTGATTTTAGGCAAGAATGGTTTGTTTTTGGGAATCGTTTGTGTTACTTTGGCAAATAGAAGGTGGTCAACCCCTCTACTCATTTTGCGATGAACTTTGACGACGAAGACGACGACGACAGCTTTATGGACTGGGACGGTTTCGACGAGGACTATGATCCCGAAGAGGCCCGCGCTGAAATGGAAGCCGAAAATCGGCGGATCAAAAACCTGCCCATCCTGCGCAAAGCCAACGAGTTAATGGAATTGACGCAGGCTATTGTCGAAACCATCAATAAAGAAGAAGACGTGCTGATGATGCACGAGCAAATGCTGGCTAACGCCATGATGCTGGCCCCAAAGATCGTTGGCGCCGAAGGGGGAGATCTTTATACCCTGAGGATGGAAAATGCGGTCATTATTAAAATGCATGCTCGTGAATTATTGGCACAAACGTCGTATTGTAAAGCTGAAAAATTGGCCACGACAGCCTATTTAAACGTACTCCGTGATGAAATAGAGCAGTTTCGGCTGCTGTTTGTTGACTGGGTAAATGGCTTTGATAAGGACAACGATGCCCCGGATGATTGGGGCCTTTTCTACTGATCGCTATAGAATATGTACCTAAAAAAGCCGCTCTGCATATGCAGAGCGGCTTTTTTGTGCTAAACACCGGCTTTTAATCCGGCATTTATACTATCAATCATAATCGCTCGTCAAATAATTTCAGAATGCGTTTGTACTCGTCCATCCAACTGGTAGGTTCCACAAAGCCGTGATCTTCGACAGGGTAGGGGGCCAGTTCCCAGTTTTCTTTTTTGAGTTCAATGAGCCGCTGCGCCAGACGAACGGCGTCCTGAAAATGTACGTTTACGTCGACCATGCCGTGGCAAATGAGCAGATGGCCTTTTAACCCTTCGGCAAAGTTAATGGGCGACGAACGACGGTAGGAAAGTGAATCCAACTGCGGTTCGTTCAGGATGTTAGCTGTATATCCATGGTTGTAGGCCGCCCAGTCCGTAACAGGACGTAGTGCTGCCCCCGCTTTAAATATGTCAGGCGTGGTAAACATGGCCATCAACGTAATAAAACCACCATACGATCCGCCATAGAGACCGATGCGTTTGGCATCCACGCCTTGTGTCTGTACAAGCCACTTGGCCGCGTCAACGTGGTCTTCTAAATCTTTACCGCCCATATACCGATAGATACCCGTGCGCCAGTCGCGGCCGTAGCCAGCGCTGCCCCGATAGTCGATGTCCAGCACCGTGTACCCTTTGTCGACCAGTAGGTTATGGAACATATATTCCCGAAAATACGAACTCCACCACTTGTGGGCATTCTGCAAATACCCCGCGCCGTGCACGAACACAACGGACTTTCCAGTTGGGTTAGTTGGCTTATACAAACGGGCATAAATCGGCTGTCCATCCCGGGCCGGAATGGTTACCAGCGTTGGTTCACGCCAGGGATATTGTTTAAAGCTTTCAGTAGGCGAATCGGTTAGTTTGACAGGTGTATTTTGCCCGTCAGCCGACTCGGCTGACTGTTTTTTGCTAACGCTTTGGGAGGATTGGGGAACATCGGCTACGTACATTTCCCAAGGGTGGTTTGTCGACGAATAGCGAATCGCCATCCGGGTTTCATCGGGCGAGAGCGTTACGTCGTTTGCCCCTACCATAGTCGTCAGGCGAATACGTTCTCCACCGGTTACGGGCATCCGGTAAAAGTGCTGCTCACCAGGATGAACTTCATTCGTCTGGACGAAAAACTGGGTTCTGTCTTTTGACAGCTGTACCTGCTGCACTTCAAATTTGCCGGAAGTGAGCTGCTTTTTCAGGACGGGTGTCAGTACGTTAATCGTATAGAGATGGGAATAGCCATCAGCCTCCGACTGGTACCAGAGTGTTTGGCTGTCGCCTAGAAACCCCATATTGCCCGACGCAAAACTGATACCTGGCCCGCCCACCCAGGCGTCGTCATGCTGCCGGTCGAGCAGCGTGAGCTTCAGCGTTTCCGGCTCAAGGCGCATGATCCAACGGTCTTTATTGTCCAATGATCGTATGGTGACGACTGCTAATTTACCGTCGAGCGACCAAACAGGGCCACTAATCGTAACAGGCCGCGTTTTTTTTGTGGTATCCGATTTCGCACTGCTGCTGGCGGTTTTCAGGTAGGCCGGTTTATCGCTGATGCCAGGAATATCTTTCACGCTCACTGCACGAACGGTATCTTTGGCAACGTCATACACGAAAAACTCCTGACTGGCCAGAGGAGCACCAACTTTAGTGCGGGCTGGAATTTCCTCGGTATAACCCGATTCGGTAATGTAATTTGGAACCTGAGCCATTTTGGCGTTGGTCGGACTTTTAGTCATCCGATACGTGACAAAGCGCCCATCAGGACTTTGTTGAAGACCGGCAACCTGTTTGTCGTCCATATAAATTTCTTTCGGACGTTTGGGCCGATCCGCTTTGGTAATCCGTTCCCCAGCGTCTTTTTTCGCTTTCCGCTCCGCCAACACATCCGAAAGCCGTAGTTGATCCTGTTTCAGGAACTTCTCTTCATCAGTTAGTTTAGGATCTGCTTTTTTGGTACCCGGCTTAAAGTCGGTCAATTGCGTCAATAAGCCCGTTTTAAGGTCGATGCTAAACAGATTGGAGCCAGCCCTGCGGAACACTACGTGCTGCTGATCGCCGGAGAAAACAGCATCCGTTTCAACCTCAACGGTGTTGGTGAGTTGCCGAATCATACCGGAACGTACATCAACCAGAAAAATATCGCCCTGGCGTTCAAACAGACGTTGCGTAAAGGCTTGGTTGTAAGCCGTTGTGGGGCCCGTTGTCAAGGCGCGACGTTCGGCAGGGCTAACTTTTAGGGGTTGAGAAGCCACCGGCTTTTTCCCTTTTGCCGACATTGTGAACGTTACTTTATAAAGCGAATCGCTTTTAGCTTTCTCCGTATTGGCGGGGGGAGTCCAGCTAAAATACAGCGTGCGCGAATCATCAGACCAGAAGGGATTGGATGGCGATGTACCGACCCAGGTCTTTGGGTCCTGCATGATCGTTTCGACGGTGAGCTGCGATGTGGTTGTAGGTCTTGGAGTAGGTTGTGCAAGAACGGATGTTGTAAGGAAAGCCAGCGGCCAGAAGAACAGATGTTTCATTGATGAGGTGAGTGAACAACGAATCGAAAGGGTTGAAATTAGTAAGAAAATGGCGAACTGCTTATATTTTGATTGGCAAGATGCCATCAATTGATTTATAATATACTGTGTTTGCTCTTGGAAATAGTATTGTTTAAATTAGTTCAGGGTTCGTTTATATCGGCGTTTTTAGGTTGGCCTGACTATAACGGTGTTACCCTAATAAAAAAAATGATATGAAGTTGATCGGCTTTAGTGCAAATTACCGAAAGATGGTATCTTGCCTACTTAAAACAAGCTGGATCACCTATGCACTACGTTATTCACGCCTACGATCATGCCAATGCGCTTGACCGGCGCATGGCCGCTCGTCCTGCTCACATTGATTATGTTGGGCAATTGAAAGCAGCCGGTAAATTTTTGCTCGGTGGCGCCCTTCTTGACCCAGCCGGAAATATGATTGGCTCAATGCTCATCCTCAATCTGGAAACCGAAGATGAGTTAACGACGTATCTACATACTGATCCGTACATTGTGCAGGGCGTCTGGGATACGATTGACATAAAACCATTTCGTCAGGCTAACGTGTAAAAAAAAGACAGGTCAATCAACCAGCTGATGGCTAAAAGCCTACTTGACGGGTTGACTGACTAATTCAGTACTTAATTGACTAACAGACTTATAGCTTAATTTTGATACAGGCCGCAATATTTGATATGGATGGGCTGCTAGTGGACTCAGAACCCCACTGGCGAGCTATGGAAAGGGTTGTGTTTGCCACAGTTGGTCTTCACTTGACGGACGATGAATGCAAGCAAACGACTGGATTGCCAATACTGGAAGTAGTACGTTATTGGTTTGCCCGGGCTCCCTGGACGGCGCAGGCCGCAGCGGGCCGCACGCATGAGGATCTTGCCGACGCGATTACCGATGGTGTCCACGAACGTATTGCTACGATGGCCGAGCCCATGCCGGGTGCCCTGGAAACCCTGGATTTTTTTGCTGGTCGGGGTATCCCGACCGCCATTGCTTCGGCCTCACCCATGAGTTTAATTGAGGTTGTTGTGACCCGGTTGGGTATTCGGGACGCTCTGACGCTCTGGCACTCGGCTACACTGGAGGCTCACAATAAACCCGCTCCAGACGTGTATCTGGGCACGGCTCGAAAACTGAATGTGCCGCCCGCTACTTGTCTGGCGTTCGAAGACTCGGGTAGTGGATTACAATCGGCTTATGCCGCTGGTATGCGTGTGGTGGCCGTTCCGGCAGCTTTTGAATACGATGACGCCAAATTTTCCATTGCCACCATTAAATTGCCTTCGTTGACGGCATTCTCGCTTAATGCGTTCGATGCCTTACAGACCCAAGAGTACTATTCCTAACTTCATAAGCGTGCTTAGGTGCACACCCTAAAATCACATGCGTATTTACCAACTCGATGCCTTTACCGACAAGCTGTTTGCCGGGAATCCGGCGGCTGTTGTTCCGTTGACAGAATGGCTCCCCGACGAACAGATGCAGAAAATAGCCGCTGAAAATAACCTTGCAGAAACGGCCTTTTACGTAAAAACAGGTGAAGCTCACTACCACATTCGTTGGTTTACGCCAGCCCTGGAAGTAGACTTATGCGGGCATGCTACGTTAGCTACTGGATATGTCGTTTTTTTTCTGGAAAAGAATCAGGAAGGCGCCGTACTCGCAGATGATGAATCGAATGATCAGATTTTTTTCGATTCCCGCAGTGGTTTGCTGAAAGTTTGCCGGAGTAGTGATGGCTGGCTGACGCTCGACTTCCCGGCCGATATGGTGCAAAAAGCCAACTTGCAACCGCCCGCCCTGCTCGCCAGCGTTCACGAGAAACCATTAGCCGTCTACAAAGGCAAAACCGATTACATGTTGATTTATGAAAATCAGGCGCAGATCGAAGCCTTGGCCCCAGATTTTCGCGAAATGAGTACCGTACCGGCCCGGGGTGTCATTGTGACCGCGCCGGGCAGTCCTGATTCCGGAGTTGATTTTGTGTCCCGATTTTTTGGGCCGCAGGTAGGCATTGACGAAGATCCGGTAACGGGATCAGCTCATACAACCCTGGTGCCATATTGGGCCGAACAACTCGGTAAGAACGACCTTATCGCACGTCAGCTTTCTAAACGGGGTGGGTACCTGCGTTGCAAACTCAATGACCACGCTAGTCCGAACCGGGTTGATATTTCGGGGCAGGTACAGTTGTACCTGACGGGAGAAATTAGCGAGTAAGAACCTTATTTTAGTCAGTCGTCAGGATGCATTGGGTCTACATCCTGACGACTTTTTTATTTGTGATATTCCAGTCACCGACTTTTGACATATATCAACTTGCTTATACCCAGCACTATGCCTGGGGGTAAGGCCATGACCGGTAGGTGATAACGAAAAAGGGGAATGCGATTTTTCTCACAAATTTTAATTTGTAATAAATCTAAATAACTTATCTTTGTCTTCGCAAACGACAAGTACGAATGACTGCCGAATCAATTTCTTCTGATTGCCTTACTTCACCGGCTGAATTAAAATCACTGATTCAGTCCAATCCGTTTCTGGGACATGAGTGCGTGTTGAAGAAGTGCTGCAAGAAGTACAAAAAGGGCAAGCGTTGTAAGAAATGCCCAGATGATTAAGGCCTGTTCTGCCGTAAACGTAGGCCTTTTCGACACATCGACCCTAGAAATTCCTTACGGGTTTTACGACGTTCTTCCCAAATCACGAGAAAGGCATTGACTGCCCTATTTACACTCGTTTTTGTCAAATTATTGACTGACTGATGTCTTAACAGCCTGCTTGATGCCGGCTGCGCCAGTAGTCTACATTACGAACGGGCTATCCTATTGCAGAGGCCTTGTAAAGGAACCCATCGCCCGGCTTTGTTGTCATTACGCTGATGCACCTCTATTTGCACATACCGTTCTGTAAACAGGCCTGTCACTATTGCGACTTCCATTTTAGCACGAGCCTAAGCCAAAAATCGTCGTTGGTCGACGCACTGTGCCAGGAAATAGCCCTGCAAAATGACTACCTGCCCACTAAAACCCTGGAGACGATTTATTTCGGTGGGGGAACGCCTTCCCTGCTGACGGAAAGTGAGTTAGAGCAGATTTTTACGAAGATACACACCCACTTTACGGTTTCGCCGACAGCTGAAATCACGCTTGAAGCGAATCCTGATGACTTGTCGCTGGAGAAACTCCACCTGCTACGTCGATACGTTAACCGGCTTAGTATTGGGATTCAAACATTTGACGAAGCTACGCTCCGCTGGATGAATCGAGCTCATACCGCTACTGAAGCCGAAAGCTGTGTTTGGCAGGCACGAGAGGCTGGTTTCGAGAACATGAGCGTTGATCTGATTTATGGTATTCCGAATCGGGAAAAAACGCTTTGGCAAACAGACCTGCAAAAAGCACTTGCACTCGACGTACCCCACTTGTCGGCCTATGCACTGACTATTGAACCTGATACAGCCTTCGGACGGTGGCAAAAGAAGGGTAAACTCCCGCCCGCGGATGAATCTCTGGCTGCCGAACAGTTCGAAGAATTGACAAAAGCGCTGACTGATAAGGGCTACGAACATTACGAAATCTCGAACTTTGCGCGGCCTGGCCAGTATGCCCGCCATAATACGGCCTATTGGCAACGTCGGTCGTATCTGGGCGTGGGACCCAGTGCCCATTCCTACAATGGTTTTTCGCGGCAATATAACGTAGCTAATAACGCTCGCTACATCGCCGAGATCAAGCAGGGAAAACTGCCCGCCGAAGTGGAAGAATTAACGGTTGTTGATCAGGTAAATGAATACCTGTTGACGGGTTTGCGAACCCAGTGGGGGTGTTCACTTACTGAATTAACCACGTTGCTGGGGGAGGACTTCGCCAAAAAGCAAATGCGTGATTTGGCAACTATGTACGCGTCGGGCTGGCTTATCCGCAGTAGCAATGATCGTCTGCAACTGACCGGTGCGGGCAAACTTTTCGCCGATCGGGTTGCTGCTACGCTGTTTGTTGAGTAAACGATAAACAACCGTATTTCAATTTTATCAGATTTAATCATAGGCTGTAATACGGATTTCCACCCACTTTACTATTATTTTCGCGGAACAGATTGTATCCGCATGAGTACCAAGCGTCCAGCTAATACCTTCCGAAATGCCCCCCCGCAGCCGCATCCTAAAGCGGCCCCTGGGTCTTCCAAGGCGCTACCAAAGACCGTGAGCAGTCGGGTGAAGGCGTCATCCCGATGGGGGTGGGTGCGTCAGTACATGCGTGATCGGCCACTGGTGGAGCAGATCTACAGGGTTACGCTCAAGGTGGTGTTGTGGCTATTTTTGAGTTCCATTGGTGCGGTCATTGTGCTCAAATACGTCCCGGTTTGGGTAACTCCTTTAATCGTTTCGCGCTGGGTAGATACGTTTGGTACGAACGAAAGCAGTCATGTGTATAAAAAATGGCGCTCGTATGATACCATCAGTAAAGAAGTAGCTCTGGCTGTAGTAGCTTCCGAAGATCAGGATTTTCCAACGCACTGGGGCTTTGACTTCGACGAGATTAAGGATGCCATGAAGGAAAACGAGACCCGAAAACTACCCCGTGGCGCCAGTACTATTTCGCAGCAGGTAGCCAAGAACGTATTTCTGTGGAATGGCCGTAGTTACATTAGAAAGGGGCTCGAAGTATATTTTACGGCGTTAATTGAATTAGTGTGGGGTAAGAAACGCATCCTGGAAGTGTACCTGAACGTAGCAGAAACCGGCCCGATGACCTTTGGAGTTGAAGCCGCTTCACAACGCTATTACGGGCACTCGGCCGAATCACTTTCCCGAAACGAATCGGCCCGCATGGCGGCCGTATTGCCCAACCCACGCCTGTTCTCGATAAGTAATCCATCAAATTACATACAGCGTCGGACGCGTCAAATCGCGAAGCAAATGAGGTATTTAGGTGGGCAGAAATACATTAGAAATTTATAAATGTGTAGGAGGTAATTATAAGCCGTCTATATTTCAAGTCCGATTTAGCATAGAAGAAGGCAAGCCTTTCCATGAACCTTATTCATTAAAAGTTGATAAAAAACCTCAAAAAATTCTAGCTTTTTCGTGGCTTTTTGTTCGAGGGTACGTCAAAGGAGAACGACCACCATTCGTTTTCAACATGACTGAATATAATCTGAATAAATTGACCAGAAGCAAATTAATCAACCTTACCTTTACCTCAGCCACATTTTTGGCAGAAGTCACCCAACCAGCTTTCAAACTTGAATTGTATTATTTCGAAGGCCATTTTATCGAGGTAAGTTATCGTAAAAAAAAACCCGCGAATGGGGCATCGTATTGGCAAATTTGTACGGTCAATCACTTTCCCGACAGCCCGGATAACACCAACTATTTAACGATTTATCTTACGCAGATTACGTTGCCTATTGGTAAGGTGAAAAACTGAGCTTATCTGGTGAATACAGGCGGTTTGGAAATTCTTCGACTCAGAATGAACCCCGTCCAAAAATATGATCCAGGGAAATCGGTTCGTTGTGTAAAATGAAGAAGTAGATCAACGCTGCCAACGCTAGGTAGCTAAAGGCCAGCCACTTTCTTTTTTGGGCAAACTCGGTCGGGTGATGATAGTAGTCATAAATCATGGAGGCTGACAAACCCATGACCATCAGGAAGAACGAGAATACGCCAAAATCTGTTCGATACATACTTACCGACTGCATGAATCGTGCGCCCGACACGATGTAAAGCAGCCAGCAGCCGAAACCCGCCCGGTATAAGTACACGCTTAACCGCCGGTCGTTTTTGAGGTCGAAGAGGTCGTCGGTGAATTTTTCGGACATGATTTAACTTACTTTGAGCTGGTGAAAATAAACACTTTACCTGATAAACGCAAAAAAGACAATGCTTGATTCACAACCGGTTGACATAGTTCAGGAATTTAATACAATGCAGGTCGAGCTAGTACGTGTAGACGATGCGTTCCACTTTGAAGCCCTCGGAAAGTCGGGCGTCGCGCAACACATAGATGGCGCAGTCGATATTGGCGGCCATAACGCGGGCGCGCGACCCATGGAAATGTTGCTGATGGGATTGGCCGGTTGCTCGGCTATCGACGTGATTCTGATTCTGCAAAAACAAAAGCAGGTGATCGAAGATTTTCGACTGAAAGTGGATGGCCTGCGCGAAAAGGACGCCATACCCGCGCCATTCAAAAAAATTCATATTACCTATCTGCTTAAAGGTCAGCTAAACGCCGATAAAGTGAAGCGCGCCATTGACCTTTCTATGGATAAATACTGCTCGGCAACAGCTCAATTCCGCCCGTCGGCTGACATTACGTATTCGTTTGAGTTGAATAATTAAGTAAGCCAGTCATTAATGATAAAGGCGTGCCACGGTTGCAACCGTGGCACGCCTTTATCATTAATGACTGGCTAATATTTTCACTAACGTTTGGCTTACTACGTTTGACTTCCGACTTTTGTTTAATGCAACAATACCATGATCTGCTTCGCCATATTCTCAAAGATGGCACGCGCAAAACTGACCGTACAGGCACCGGCACCATCAGCGTTTTTGGCTACCAGATGCGCTTTAATCTACAGGAGGGCTTTCCGCTACTGACCACCAAAAAAATACATACGAAGTCCATTATTCATGAACTGCTTTGGTTCGTGAAGGGTGACACGAATATTAAATACCTGAAAGACAACGGTGTGTCAATTTGGGACGAATGGGCAGATGAAAACGGGGATCTGGGTCCGGTGTATGGCAAACAATGGCGCAGTTGGGCCGCGCCCAATGGACAGGTTATCGACCAGTTGCAGGACGTATTGAAGCAACTTAAAAACTCCCCTGATTCGCGTCGGATGATTATTTCGGCCTGGAATCCCGCCGATGTTCCTTCTATGGCGCTGCCTCCCTGCCATTTGTTAATGCAGTTCTACGTGGCGGATGGCAAGCTCTCCTGCCAGCTTTACCAACGTAGCGCCGACGTATTTCTGGGCGTTCCCTTCAACATTGCCAGCTATGCATTATTGACGATGATGATTGCGCAGGAATGCGGCTACATTGCTCACGAATTTATCTGGACGGGTGGTGATACGCACCTGTACCTGAATCACCTAGAACAGGTTGAAACGCAACTTTCCCGCGAGTCGCGGCCGTTGCCAACCATGCGTTTAAATCCGGAGGTAACGTCGGTTTTTGACTTTATATACGCGGATTTTACGCTTGAGAATTACAATCCGCACCCCGCCATCAAAGCGCCTGTGGCGGTGTAGGCCGTTAACGCTGGCCAACGTTTGTGATGTTTCATAAACGAACCGGCGAAGCCTACTCTATTTTCGTAGCCCAGTTAACTTTATAAGAATATACCCAATCCATTTTTTTGGCCTCGTACTTTACAAAATATGGCAAAAGTAGATCCCTGAAAAATTGTTGAAATTTGTTGGGAACTGTTTTGTTATCGCCCACTTTTCTAGCTTCCCGAACTATTTTTTGCACTCTGGCTTGTCGCACTGATTGAAACTTCGCAAAGGCTGTTTCCACCGTGGCGAGGTCTCTGATGCATTGCGCTAAAACGATGGTGTCTTCCAGGGCCAATGATGCACCCTGACCAATGTGCGGGGCTGTGGCATGAGCAGCATCACCTATCAGACAAACACGCCCGTTATGCCAATTTGCTAAAAAAGGAATATCGTAAATTGGGTAAAGCTCGATTGTGTGGGCCGATTCTATGATGTCTGTAATGGGTTTCGGATCGTTTTTGTGCAGCGTTAACAGCGTATTTTTGAGCTGATCCATGTCTATTTTGTTCAACTCATTTCTCTCTGGTTCTTTGTCCTGCGAAATGTTATTGAACCACCAGATTTCGCCCAAGTTGGAAACAGCGTACGCGAAAAATGATTTCTCCCCGAAAGTCATACGGATCGAACCATACAAATCCGTTACGTTATCCAGTTTTGTGAAACCACCCGTTGACAGTAAGCCGGTATACGCTATGTTGGGCGCATTGGGAAATATAGCTTTTCGGGTTGCCGAATGAATACCATCGCAACCAACGATAAAATCGGCCGTTGCTGTCGTTCCATCGTCGAAAATAGCCGTTGCCGAATGTTCGGTTTGGGTAATTGATGTTAGCTTTTTACCCAGTTCTATCTTTATCCCCTCCTCAATAGCTACGTTACGGAGCGCTTTATTGAGCAAGCCTCTTTTTAATTGAACAGTTTCGGCTCCATACAATTCGGTTTGGTTGGCATTGTCAATTTCACCTATCTGTTTATTTTGTGCATTGAAGAAGGTCATTTTTCCGGGGGTGAAATCTGTTAAAATCGTCTCAAGAGCCATAAGCTCTTTAAGCACATTCAACCCGTTTGGCGAACTACCTAAAAAAGCACCGGTATCATCTCTATGCCTGGTTTGTGCTTCATAAATAGTGGCGTCTATGCCTATCCTCTTCAGGAACAAAGCCATTGCCGGACCGGAAATTCCACAGCCAATTATGATTGCTTTTTGCCTGTTCACTTGGTTTAAATTGTCTTATGCGCTTGCTACTTACGCTTGCTGATCCACTAGTTTCCGGTATTCCTCTTCAATCATATGCTTTTCGCGATTCCGGTAAACAGCGAAGTAATGCGAGGCTAAACCAATGCCCCAGCCGAGCATCGGAAGAAAAGGCCAGGGGAAGATGAAACCATTGTGCCCAGACGATTGGAAAGCAAAGCTGGTCAGTGCCCAGATGAGCCAGAGGCCGGTGTTAACAAGCAGATACGTTTGGAGGTGTATTCGAAAACCGACGCGGGCTTTGGCCTGTTTCCATAAATAAGGGTCACGTTCGGGAGTTGTTGGGGTCGATTCCATGAGTTTACGATTCGTTTTGACTGATAATCAGGCCGGTTTGTTGTCCGACGATGTAAAGGTATTGGGACCTTGTAACGTCATTCTCTAAAATCTGACCGATTGCCTAACTTGCGGAGTAAATTGCCGTTTTTGTATGACTAATTCCGAAATCGTTGACCTGCTTGAAATGACCGGCCGGTTAATGGAACTCCACGACCGCGATACGTTTAAAACACGTTCTTTCCAGACAGCCGCGTTTAATTTAGATAAATCAACTGCCGACTTACTTAATTTGCCCGTTGAAGAACTGGTTAAATTACAGGGCGTTGGCAAGTCTGTTGCCCAGAAGATTCGTGAAATTGCGGAAACGGGCCGCCTGACTGACCTGGACGAACTACTGGCCGAAACACCGCCTGGTGTGCTGGATATGTTTCGCATCAAAGGGTTGGGTGTCAAGAAAGTACGTACGCTCTGGCAGGAGCTAGGTATTGACAATCTCCATGACCTGCAACGGGCGGGCGAAAACGGCGAGATTGCAAAAATCAAGGGATTTGGGGCCAGCACACAGGAGAAAATTCTGGCTGCACTTGAGTTTTTGCAGGAACAGCAGGGAAAAGTTCGCATGGATAAAGCCGAGATGATCGCTCATCTGTTGCGCGACGAACTGACCGAACACGTCGAACGTGTTGAAATAAGCGGACAGGTTCGGCGCAAAGCGCAGGAAGTGGATATGATTCAACTGCTGGTGCAAACCAGCGACCCCCTTTCGGCCATGCTGACGCTCGGTCAACTACCGAATCTGGAGCAGAACGAATTGGAGTCGTCACCGTTTGCCTGGCGGGGGAAACTGGCCGGTTTCGACGTATTGGTTGAGATACTGTTGTATCCAGCCGAGCAGATCAACCGACAATTGTTCATCAACACAGCTACCGATGCTCACTTAAAACAAGCTGGACCCAGCGGCACGTCGTTATTGCAGTCGGCCTATACCGGTGCATACGTAGCAGAAAATCAGTCGGTTGTCGAAGTGGAAACAGCTATTTACGAACGCGCGGGTCTGCCGTATATCGTTCCTGAAATGCGGGAAGACGACTTTGCCTTCCGCTGGGCTAGAAATCACCGGAACGACGAACTCGTTACCTGGGACGATCTGCGCGGTACGCTCCACAATCACAGTACGTGGTCGGACGGTAAACAGTCGGTTGCCGATATGGCGGCTTACTGCCGCACACTGGGCTTAACGTATTTTGGCATCGCCGATCACTCAAAAACGGCTTCCTATGCTGGTGGGCTGGATGCCGAACGTGTGCGCCAGCAACAGATTGAAATTGATCAGCTTAACGCCGGTTTTGGTTCTGACTTCCGGATTTTTAAAGGGATCGAGTCTGATATTCTGGGTGATGGCTCACTGGATTACGACGATGCGACGCTGGCCACTTTCGACTACGTAGTGGCATCGGTTCACCAAACCCTGACCATGTCGCTTGAAAAGGCAACGACCCGGCTGCTGCGGGCCATTGAAAACCCATACACCACCATTCTAGGCCACCCAACGGGCCGATTATTGCTTGCCCGCGAAGGCTACCCAATTGATCACCGGGCCATCATCGACGCCTGCGCTGAGCACAACGTTATTATCGAAATCAACGCCAGCCCGTACCGGCTCGACATTGACTGGCACTGGATTGAGTATGCCATGCAGCAGGGGGTTATGTTGAGCATCAACCCCGACGCGCACGATTTCGCCGGTTTGCTGGACATGCATTATGGTGTAGCCATTGGCCGCAAAGGCGGATTAACAAAAGCCATGACATTCAATGCGCTGACGCTGGAAGAGATGAGCGAGTATTTGCAACGGCGTCGATTGGCCATCAAATAGATATTTTTATGACTCTATGTAAGGGTCATCCCAAGAGCGCCAATCAACTTCGCCTATATCGGTCCAGACTTGAAGCGCCGGTAGTTCGTCTGGGAAAAAGCGTACCCGGTGGGGCTGGAAAGATAGTAGACTACTAACGGATTCAGCCCATGCTTTTTACTCAAAACTACCCCCATTACTTTCAATCTACTACTTAAAAAATTATCGTATAAGCCCTGACTCTCAGGGCTTTTTTATTAAAAATAAATAAACCCTAGTACGTATCAATGGCTGTACATAAGTAAACAGAGAAAAATCTTTGTGTACTCCGTGACAACTCGGTTATCTCCGTGTTTAGCTAGTATGAAACCCAACTTTGACCTCAACGTTGTTCTTGCTGGTATTGAAGAGGCCATCCGGCCATATCCTAAAGCCGCTATGTTTGACTTGTTTGAACGGGGCTATAATAGCCTCTTCGAGCAATTGATTTCATGCATTGTTTCTATTCGAACGCTCGATGAAACTACAATTCCGGTTTCACTACGTCTGTTTGAACAGGCTCGAACACCCGAACAACTTCTAACGTTAGACATCCCAACGCTGACAGAGTTGCTGTACGGCACTACGTACCCAGATCAGAAAGCTTACACCATGCGCGGTATTGCCGAGCGCATTGTTAATGAGTTTAACGGGCATTTACCCGCTGATTTTGATACGTTGATTTCACTAAAGGGCGTTGGACCGAAGTGTGCTAACCTGGCCCTTGGCGTGGCAACGGGCCAGGCGGCCATCAGTGTAGACGTGCATGTACACCGGGTGGTGAACCGGTGGGGATACGTACACACGAAGCAGCCCGAGCAAACGTTGAAAGTCCTGGAAACGCATGTGCCGCGCGACCAATGGGTGAACATCAATCGGTTGCTGATGCCATTTGGCAAACATATCTGTACCGGTACGTTACCATATTGCTCCACTTGCCCGGTTTTACCCTATTGTGAGCAAGTCGGTGTGGAGCGGCACCGCTAGGGTTGGTTTGAGTTGTTTGGCGTAGTCTCTGACTACGTCAAGGTGTTATCCGGTCTCTGACCGGTATTAGTCTGGCAAAACAGGCCGGTCGGAGACCGGATAACGCTGTGACGTAGTCGGAGACTATGCCAAACAAGGTAGCACTATTAAAAATTACTCTTCTTTCGGCGCTGCCGTCAGGGCCGTTTTTAGGCTGGCTAACGTAGCGCGGCAGGATTTATTAATCTGTTGATACAATTCGGTTTGTTGCTGGACCGTCTGTTCGATCACTTCTTTCTCTTTAGCGGTAATTTTGTTGCCAGCCGCCTGCATCATTTCGTCCACAGTAGGGCTGGTCGGTCTGACAAGGAGGCTCAATCCATTACTCTCCGTAAGCAGATCCGTTATGGTGGCTCTATACCGGCCATACTTAGCTTCGATGGTCAGTGTATAGCGAACATTATGGCTGTCAATTAAATATAAGGATTTGATGAACAGGATGTTATTTACTTGGTCATATTGCTGTTCGGCACTTAGGGAGTCGTACTCATGACCTGCCCAGGCTTTGGCCTGTTCAATTATTTGCTTCGCTTTTCGGGTATTATCCGGTAGCTTAACAAGTTCCTGGTACTGCACCTGGCCGGTTTCATTCGTTGGTAATTTGACTTGCGCCAGAGCCGTAAATGAACAGAAAAATAAGAGCAGAAATGGGTATTTCACGTCGCTTGATTTTGCGTTGAAACTGATCTTTAATGGATTCTTATAGGCACGGATACCTGGCAAGCGTATAGCTGTGTTGACAGGAAACGAAACGTGCTTGTCGCCCTAGTATCAGATGCCTATACTCAGGCAGTTTTATGGTTCTTTATGCCTTCCCGTTGCCAGACGATAAAATCGGTTACGGGGGCTTCAGCCAGCATTGGGCGAATGAGTTGAACCACCTGCCCGCGGTGATAGGCCGCATGATGGCTCATGTGCGTCAGAATATCGAGCAGCGTGCTCTGATATGGATTACCCTGAGAATTATGGTACTCTACCATCTGCAACAACTCCAGTTCAGGCACACCTTCCAGATAGCTAACTAGCTTGCGGTGCTGACGTTCAGCCGTTTCGACCATCCAGCTTACCGGAATATCTTCCCAGATGGAAACAAATACCGATTCATTCGCCACACGGCCAAACCAAACCTGTTCTGCCGACAAAATGTGCCCCATAACAGCTACCGCTCGTGAGGGCGGTTTCGCCACGGTTTCGAGCGCATCAATCACACGTCGATTCGCCCAGAGTTCGTAATCAAGTAAGTGAATCAGATAGTCTTTCATCGCATTCCCCGTTTAGTGGCCTGATAGAGTGCTTCAACGATATTCGTTCGCGTATTCAGGTTCGCAAGTTTAGGATTATTTCGGGTAGGATAGACGCGATTGCATAAAAAGATATACGTCAGATTATAGGCCGGATCGGGTTCAACCCAAACGAACGTTCCGGTAAAGCCCGAGTGCCCGAAACTGGCTTTGGTTGCCGACTGGGGGGCGTTTCCTGAGTACTTGAATGAGGGTTTATCGAAGCCCAGGCCGCGTCGGTTACCTAACTCCGGGAACTGATAGCGCGTAAATTCGGCGATCGTTTTGGCCGAGATAAACTGTTGTCCACCGTAGCTGCCTTTCTGCCGGTACATTTCATAGACCTTCATCAAATCGTTGGCATCACCAAATAAACCCGCATGGCCCGATAGCCCGTCGAGCATAGCCGCGCCTTCGTCGTGTACGCGTCCCCAGATGAGCGTTTTTCGAAATAAGGAGTCATATTCTGTTGGCACAATTCGATTGAGTGAATAAAATCGACGGGGTTTAAATGTCAACGTACTGGCGCCAAGCGGCCGGTAAAAGGTTGTTTTCAGGTAATCCTCAAAATCTATGCCCGTTAGCCGCTTCACGATCAGTGGGTAAAGGATAAACGACAGATCGGAATAAACATACTCCTTTTTCTCGTTCAAGGGCGAGTCTCTGATCTGTTCGTAAATCGTTTGCGGATACTTTCTAAATTCATACAGACTGTCGGTTACCTCAATTGGATACCGGCTGGATTGCTCGGATTTAAACGTTTTCGGTTTCCATGTACCATCCGGATTTTTGGTGTCCATCCAGAACGGAATCCACGCTTTCAGCCGGGCCTGATGGGTTAATACGTCTCGCCAAACCAGATCTGCCTTGTTCGATTTTTTAAAGCTGGGCAGATAATCCCCCATTTTTCCATTCAGGTTGAACTTGCCTTCGTCCACTAAGCGCATCAGGGCGGGCGTTGACGTACTCACTTTCGTCACCGATGCCATATCGTAGAGGTCGTCTAACTGTACGGGCCTGGGTTCTGCACCCAGTGAGGCATCGTACGTATGCTGACCGTACGCTTTGCGGAAAATTACTTTGCCATCCTTTGCCATCTGCACCACACAACCTGGAAACGCCTTTTGTGTAATACCCACGTTCACCAAAGAATCGACTTGTTGCGTCAGAAACACGCTATTGATACCAACCTCTTCGGGAATTGTATATTTGAGTCGACCGTTAGGTTGCACAGGTATACCGTCGCCGATTCGAAAACGTTGATTGACGGTTACCGGCAATTTTCCCGATGCACCGATAGCTCCGAAAATTAACTGCGCCGATAATTCTTCGGTATACGTAGTGAGCTGATAGGGCATAACAATGGCCCGTGCCTGCTCGATGCTCCGGCTGGGCTGAGCCGTATCCATCGGAAAGGTGAGTTTGTCCAGAACATAGGTATTGCCGAAGACCGTGACAACCGCTTTCCCCGTAGCGACCAACTCACTGACCAGACCCGCCGTTTTCGCCTGAAGCCCGTATTTTGCTGCGGGCCGGATGTTATTCAGGTGAACGTCGACCAAAAACAGGTTATAATTTTTGAGTGAATCGCGCACCTGCGCCAGTGTTGAATCGGGGGTGTTTGAGGTGATGTTAAAATGGTCGATCTGCGTGTAGTTGGCCGCCATTTGCTGAAACGCCGTGATTTTGTCGCTCTCAATCGCTACCGACGCAATGCGCAATGTATCTAATCGCTGCAAGGGCAGTAGGTTTCTCTCGTTTTTTAAAACCGTCAGACTGGCTTCGGTAAATTTACGGTTGAGCAGCTCATCGCGCACCGGGTTGATGTCGCGCACCAGATTTTCCAGCACAATGGGCTTATACTGATCCAGACCAACCCACGCTTTGGCACGTAGCACTTTGAGGCAACGGCTGTCCAGGGCTGCCTGAGTAAGTCGGCCGGTAGCAATAGCCGACTTGATCTGCGCTAATGCTGCGGGTACGTCCTCGGTAAATTCCAATACGTCCATGCCAGCCTCAAGACCTAGTTCGTCGGCTTGCCCGGACGGGAAGTACTTCGTTACGCCTTTCATGTTCATCGCGTCCGAAAAGACCAGCCCCTGAAAACCCAGTTCGTTTTTGAGCAGGTTGGTAACGATGGCAGGGGAGAGGGTTGAAGGGCGATTACGTGTCGTATCTAAGGCCGGAATACTCAAATGGGCAATCATCACGCCCGCTGCACCAGCCTTGATCAACTGCCGGAAGGGATAGAGTTCGAGCGAATCGAGCTGTGCCCGACTTTTCGTAATCAACGGCAGATCGTAGTGCGAGTCGGTGCCGGTGTCGCCGTGGCCAGGAAAATGCTTAAGGCTGGTTAGTAGGTTATTGTCCTGCATCCCACGCATATAGGCAAGTGCTTTGCGCGAAACAGCGTACTTGTCTTCACCGAAAGATCGAAAATTAATGACTGGATTGTTCGGGTTGTTATTGACATCAACGGAAGGCGCAAAATTAACGTGAACGCCTAAACGACGAGCCTGCTTAGCCAGGTTAGCCCCCATCTGGTAAATCAGCGAATCGGAACCCGCGCCCTGCATGGCACCAAGCGTCATCTGATACGGGTAGCGAACGGTGCTGTCCAGGCGCATGGCTAGTCCCCACTCGGCATCCATGGCGATCAGTAAAGGTACCGGTGAAGCTTTCTGTAACCGGTTCGTCAGTTGAGCCTGCCGAACGGGACCACCCTGAAACATCACCACGCCACCGAGTTTATTGGTTTGAACAAGCCTGATCAGCGAATCTTCGTAAGTTGGTTTGCGGTTTGAATAACCGGCCACCATGATCAACTGGGCAATACGGTCGTCGGGTGACATGTTCGTAAAGACCGAATCAACCCAGCAATTCTGACGGGCATTGAGTTGAAAAAAAGTAGGCGTGGTGGTTTGGGCAAAAGCTGGTAGGGACAAAAAAACACTGAATAAACCAAACAGAAGGGACCGACAGAAGGGCATGAGCTGATGAATTGAACCTGAACCTCAAAAATACGAAAACTATTTCCTACGGCTGCCTTAAAAAAACAGGACCGAAATTTTGAACGAAACAAAAATCGCCTTTACCATAGCTATCGACAAGCATGATAAAGGCGATTCTGTAGCCGTTTTTTATACAACCACTTATTTACTATCGCTTATAACGACTGGGGTGCTCACGTCCTACACCGAAGCCGTAGCCAAGTGTCAGTGTAATTGTTGAGTTGTTGAGGTTATTCCGTGTGCCCCACAAATTAGGCAAATTAGACTGTACATTGCTCAGTCCCAGGTTGTAGCGGGCATCAATCAAAAAGTGTTGCCGATTGCCCATTCCCCAGTTAAGTTGAAAACCGCCTGTGGCCCCTAAATCCAGGCTGTTGAAATCCTGGGTATTATCATTATTAATAACCGTAGTAGGGCCCGAAAGTATCTGGCCGTCGGTGCGTTTGGCGTTTAGTTTAATGGCCAGAGAAGGTCCAACGAAAACATTAGGTCTGAAATTACCGGATAGCGTTAGAAAATAGCGGGCCACCACCGGTATTTCCAGGTAATTGACATGTTGGGTAAACTTGTAGCGACCGTCATCATATTTTGCTCCCCGCTGCATATACATGACGTCAGCTGAAATTCCGAAGTGATTCAGCGAACTATACATTAAAAAACCACCGGCTGCCAACCCTGGCTTAAATGACATGTGATCTGCATTGCCCCAGTAATTAGACATATTCAAGCCGATACGTGGTCCGGCTGTGAAGCGTTGTTGAGCGAAAGTGCTTGATAGACAGCAGAAAACGAACAGAAAAACTAGTAAAATAGAGCGTACTGAAATTGGGCGAAACATGGAGAAAACAATAAGTTGATATGCCCGGTTAACGTCTGATCTCCGACAAATGTTTTACCGTTTCAGAAGAATATCTCAGAAATTGCTAAAAACCATAGGTAAAATTGCGGCCAAAACAACTGGGCAGGCAAGGCCCTGCGCCCTTATAATCTGCGCACTCTATGCTTCCTCACCGCGAAAATTAAGCTAGCTCAAAAAGTCTGGATGATAGGTTACGGCGTTGATCGGCTGCACAGGAATTGAGCTACCGGTCACTACGTTCGTAACAGCATGGGCAGGTTTAACCTGAAGCTTTCTAGCTTGCTTAGGGGCGAAGAAAATAAAGTAGATCGCCATCGCCAGCATGAATAGAATCGCTGCCGTAGTGGTCGCAATCCAGAGTGGCCAGAGCCGTTTCGGGGTTGCCGACTCATGAATGCGCTGATGAAGTGCATCGCGTAAATCGGCTATTTGGTCGGTCATTGGCCCGGCCGCCAGCGTAGAGGCCGTTTGTTGCATGGCTTCCAAACCTGCCAATGCGTCGGCATAAAAGGGATTTTCCAGCAAAATTCGCTCTACACGGTGCCGGGCCGGGCCGCTCAGCTGGCCGGCCTGATAAGCCCGTAAATCGTCGAATGTTAGTTGGTCGTTCATGTCATAGCGCGGGTGGAAACCCGCGTTGTAATTACTTGCGGGTTTCCACCCGCACTATTTTTGCATACAAATTTTCAAATTTCGGCGACCATTTTGCAAATAACTTTTCACTTGCTTCAGGTCGTAGCCCGTTATCTCGGCCACTTCAGTATACGTTTTCCGCTCCAGATAAAACAGCGTCAGGCAAGTTTGTTGCTCAGGTGGCAACGTTTGCAGGCAACTTTCCATACGGCTCAGGTCTTCCTCCAGGTCCGAATCGGTTGTTTCATCAATCAATAATCTATTCCGTGACTCATCATCGGTTTCGTCAACGCCGTTGGTAACCAGTGTTGTCTTTGGATGAGCCTGGTTTTTACGGAGTTGCATCAGGCAATAGTTGCGGGCAACGCTGTGGAGCCAGGCCCCGAACTGCTGTACATCATGACGTAGCAGATCGGTCACCAGTTGCTCAAACAAATGCATGACTGCATCCTTGGCCTCGTCTTCGTCGCGCAGATAATTATAGCAAACGGCGTAGATCAGTTCCATATGCCGCTCGTAAAGTTCACCCAATACGGCCAAATCGCCCGTGGCGCGGTAAGCCGCGACATACTCCAGGTCGGTAGTGGGTTTGGGTTTACGAAATCGCTTTAGGAACATGCGCTGCCAGGCTACTTACTGTATAGATGCATGAACGGACTAAATTCCACACAGATTGTTTGGCACGCTGTAAAGTTGGTCTGAAATTGCCTGAGAGTTATTTCTTATTTGGTCTGAAGACCCCTAAATCCCCCGAAGGGGACTTTTCCCATACTCGAACAAAGTCCCCTTCGGGGGATTTAGGGGGTTTCAGACAACGTTTCACACAAGCCAGCGGCATTAATCGTGATCGCTGGACCAGGTAGCCGCCAGCTGATTAACCCGGCGCAGCCAGAATCGCTTCCCTTCCTTATTCCAGTGGCCATCGCCAAGATGGTACCATTCCGGGTGTTGCCGCAACGTATCAATCATGGTCAGGATTGGTGCCTGTAAGCGTGGATTGGCTTCAATGCGCTCGATCTGGTGATTATATTGACCATAGGTTGGATCCAGAATCGTTACCTTATTGGGGATCATACACACATAAACTTCATCGAAACCCATGTGCAGGTAATGTTGCCGGATAGTGTTTAAATTGGTGACCAGCGTATCGAGTCGTTGATCTGACAGTGGGCGAAAGGCGCTGAGGATGTAGTCGTTATTGGCTTCAGGCTGGTAAAAAAGGTGCTTTTTATCCTCAGAAATAACGGCTCCCGGCACTCGTCCAAACAGATCGAGCAGTAGCTGCGCTTTCATCTCTTTAAACCAGATGAACGGTCTCGTATTAAACAGCAAAAACTCAAGCCGTTGGTTTATGTCACTAGCGAAACGGGCTAATAACCAACTCTTTACGGTGTTTTCTTCAACGGGGTTTTGCTGGGCAACAACCGGCTGGGCCGTCTGGGCAAACCCGTTCCGAATGTATATTTTTTCATAGTCGGGCTTATATAAACGTTCCTGTAGAACGCGCTCGATAAACTCAATGACCAGAATATTTTTTTTGGTTGTATCCAGTTTGGCAATGGTTGGGTGATCTTTTTCACCGACCCAAACGTGCATGTTACGTCCACCCGCGTAGTAAACCGTATCCATTGCCGTGAAGCTGTCGCCTATTGTATACAGATGCACATCCTTATGCTTTTTGGGAATGTCGGCGTCAACCAGATTAGTATTTTCGCCGAAATTCGCTTCCCGAAAGGCTCTGAGGTTGGTTATGTTATATAAATCCCCATGACTGTATTGGTTGGGAATCAAGTGTTTTTGGTCCAGCCAGCGTTGTGTTTCTGGCGAAAGCGCTACGAAGAGGATGGCGCCTGATGCAACCAGGGAAAACCATTTTAATACGTTACTGATCATCGCGTTTCGGTCAGAACTGAAAGTAAATGAATTGGTTGGCCGTAAAGACGCCGAAGAAATAGCAGATAAGGATCAATACGGGTATCGCGATCCAGAAATCCCGGTTATTCGCCCGTTTGATAAACGAAATCCAGCGGTTTTCTACCAGCAAACCAGCCATTAATAAAAAGCAAAAAATAAGTTCGGCGGGTTGGATAGCTGCCTGAATGGGCTCTGTGTAATTGAACGACAATATTTTGCGTAAAATCATAAACGCATCACCCGTGGTATTAGCCCGGAAAAATACCCACGTTAGGGTAACCAGCGTAAAGGTCAGCAGTTGGTTCGTTAGATGGCCGAGGTTGACAAAACTAAAGCTGCTTTGTTTGTATTTTACCTGTGGGGATGCCGGCGTAATCGGGCTTTGCTTGGACCAGAGCTGTCCCACTACCAGGTAAAACCCGTGCAGAAGGCCCCAGATAATGAACTTCCAGTCGGCACCGTGCCAGAGGCCACTCAAGCCAAACACGATAAACGTATTCAGATACGTTCGTGGGGCTGACCGGCGGTTTCCACCCAGCGGAATGTAGACGTAATCGCGAAACCAGGTAGATAGCGAAATATGCCAGCGACGCCAGAAGTCGCTGATCGACGCGGCCAGATAGGGCATGTTAAAATTCTGCATCATCTTGATGCCCAGTACGTTACCCGCACCAATGGCAATGTCGGTATAGCCCGAAAAATCGCAGTAAATCTGAATCGAGTAAAAGACGGCTGCCAGCAACAGTGTCGAACTGCCCGTTGTGCTGGCATGGCTAAAAGCCGGATCTACCACCAGGGCCATGCGGTCGGCAATGACCACTTTTTTGATAAATCCACCCGCCATTTGCAGCAACCCATGACGAACCCGAACCCAGTCAAAGGCATGAAAATGACGGAACTGGTGGAGCACATTCTGCGGCCGTTCAATAGGCCCCGCTACTAGTTGCGGATAGAAAAGGACGTACAACGCGTAAATGCCCAAATTTCGTTCTGCCACTTGGTTTCCCCGGTAAACCTCGATGGTGTAGCTGATCGACTGAAAGGTGTGAAATGACAAGCCGATGGGTAGCAAAATTCCCGGTAACAGCTCGCCCATCATAGGAATGGGATTCTCCTTGCCGAAGCTGTGCAGCATCAGCGTAAGTTGTTCATTGAAGAAATCGTAATATTTGAAAAAGACTAGCAGCCCAATATTCGCTACGAGGCTGACAATCAATAATAATTTTCGGCGAGCGCCCTGCGATTGTTCAATATAGATGCCGGCAACGTAGTCAATCAGGATAACGCCCCCCAGAATAAGCAGGTAAGCCGGAATGAATGCCATGTAGAAATAACAGCTGGCAATCAGGAGCAACACCCACCGTCCACGTAGCGGTAAACTAAAGTAAGCCAGTGTGGTGAACGCAAAAAATAATAGAAAATGTAATGAATTGAAGAGCATTACTAGCGTTACGGGAAAGAAAAAAGACTACAAAGGAATCACTATATTAAGTGGGAAACAAATTTGGTTACACACTGATCATAAGGTGATTGGTTGCTTTTTTGACACAAATATAGGTGTAGAACGAGTTTATTGAACTTAAACCTAGCTGACGGTATAACTTTCACTACGTATTGGGAGTTGTGAGAAAACAGCAATTACTCATGCGTATGAAGTATACCCTATGGCTCAGCTTATTGCTGACGACTGGATTGTTTACCCAGGCTAATCAGGCTGTTGCCTTCTCAAAATCGATCTTACTGGTTGATACGTATCAATCCGATCAGGGGCCGGTAAAAAACAAGAAAACGCCTAAGGGGGTGCAACAAAAAATGAATACCAGTATGGATTCGACTTCGCCCCAAAATCGGAAACAACGGCGACTCAACCCTGATTCACTACGTCGGGGTGGCGCCACGAAAGTTGACACCGTCCGTCGGTAAACGGGTAACGCAGGCTAATCTGCTTTTGATTTTAATTACCAGAAAACAACGAAACGTTATGATCAAGTTAGTAATTGGTGCCTTGTTTGTGGCTACGACAGCCTTTGCCCAAAAAGCCCAGACACCCTCAGATAACAAACGAGCTGGTGTAGCCGAGAAGGCATCCGGCTCAACAGAATCGACAACCCGGTCTCAATCAAAAACGGCCGTTGCTGCGTCAACGCGCCCATTACCACAACCTTCGCTGAAGGAGAAACTGGAAAGTGGCGATCGAGCTATTCCCAGTTATAAACAGGAGAAAGACGCAGGGGTCCACAAAGTAAGGCCCAAGTATGAACCACGACGAACAAAGTCGGGAGCGCGTACGGACACGATGAAATCGACCAAACTTTAATAGCCTGACATGAAACGTCCCGAAACTTTAGAGCTTTCGGGACGTTTCATGTCAGGCTATTTTTCTTTTTCCCGTTTTGCTTTGCGCTCGGCCTTCCGCTTGGCTCGTTTTTGCTGCCGTGCCTCTTTCCGCTTGGCTCGTTCGGTTTTTCGCTCTGCCTTTCGTTCGGCCCGTTTTTCCTTGAAGTCTTCTTTAAACGTCTTGAACGCATCTTTCAGCGTGATGTTATTGTCGAACTCACCGCGAAAGGCTTCAATGTAGGCATTGCGCAGTACGCCGAAAATCGTTGGCCAGGTGGCTGTTTCGATATTTTCGATGGTGCCGTTGAGCGGGATGCGCGTCGCTACCTGATCGCGTTTCTGGTTTTTTAAGATGGCCGTTCCCCCCTGAGCAAGAAGTTCGGTAAAGAATTTACCCACCGACCGGCCTTCGTGTTCATTAATTTTGAAGATTTTCATCCCTTTGGTCAGAGGCTTTATGTAGCCATTCAGTTTACTGTTGAGCATGGCCATCTCACTGTAAACGCTAACCGTGCCGCGCTCGAAGTCGAGGTTGGCATATTCACGAGCTAAGGGATTGAGTTTAACTAACTGAAGATTGCTGAACCGGAGTTTATAATCTAGATCGGGGACAACTTTCAGCAAGTTCATATTGGCATCGAAGTTCATCGTTCCACCATAGCCCGGTACGTCTCCCGAGGCTGTTACCGGAGAGGGGAGTTTGTTGTCCTTGTCTTCAACGTTACGAATGTTTCGAATTTCACCCTGAAATTTCTGGAGCGATAAATCTGCCCGCGGCTGGGTAATTAAACTCGTCAGGTTGACTTTGCCATTGATGACCGCAAACCGGTTGATATTAATCGGCAACAGCTTTTTCAAATAAGCCGTCCAGTCTACTTCGGCCCCCGTCTGGCTCTGGGATTCACTTTCGCTAAAGGCGAAGTTGATTTCAGGCTCGTAGCACTCCACTTCGCTGACTAATTTCCCTTTAAACAGCGATTTCCACTCGATAGATAAATCGGTTTTGGGAACAAACAGAAAGGGTTCCTTGATTTTGCCGTTGATCTTGCGGATACGTAGATCGTCGAGCTGGTAGGCGCCCCGGATAAGGTGAATATCAATATCTTCGACGTGGCCGGTATAGTCGCCCATATCGGCCAGGGTTTTATTAACGTAGCGGAGTACGAAATATGGCAGGAGCAGCCGGGCAATAATTAATAGAACGACAAGCGCAATCAGAATTTTGGTTGTGCGTTTCAAAGTGTTGCATGATTGGTGTAACGTTTTACTTAACACACAGACAGCCCCCTAAGGTTTTGAAAATCTTAGGGGGCTGTCTGTGTGGCACTTATTTATCGGTTACTCGGCGAAAACTTTCGGCCGTCGAGTGTTGCGTATTTGAAATCGGTTGAGCCATCAAAACGGGCCTCATCGAAACTGGTGCCGCGGGGCAGGTGCGTATATTTAAAATCGGCATTCCGGTTAAAGCGAGCCTGTTTGAAACTAACGCTTTCATCGAACTTCGTGTATTTGAAGTCCGCATACTGCTCAAACGCTACTTTCTGGAATGACGATGACTCATCAAATTTCGTGTATTTGAAATCCGCATAGTCCCGGAACGTAGACCCGCTGAAATCGGCAGCATTGCTGAATTTGGCGTATTTGAACAGCGCTACGTCACGGAAGGTGTTATCGGTGAAAATGGCACGTTGCTGGAAGTGTGAGTATTTGAACGTAGCATCGTCGTCAAAGGCGCAATTTTCGATCGTGACCGCTTCATTGAAGTCAGCATTATAAACTGTATTGTTTGTTTTTAGGATTTTTCTGTCCTGATCTTCAGTGTAATAGGCGAGAAATTTTCCTTTAAACGTGCAGTTCTTGAATGTAATCGGTGATTCCACCACACTCAGAAATTCCCGTGAATCACCTTTCCAGCTACCTTCTCTTACTTCTTTGCGGTTGGCTAAATTGGTCAGATCCAGATCACCCGTGATGGTGGCATTTTGATACGATACGGCTTCTTTTCGATTAATTTTTGCAATAATATCTTTGGCATCAACGGTTGTTTGGGCCAAAGCAGGGGCCAGCGCTACAAAGGCAAGCAGGAGGGACGCAATGAATAGTTTCATGGGACGTTATTGGTTGTGTTTTTTTAAAGATGCAGTTTAGTAAAAGAACGTTGCGTGAGTGCTAAAAACAAACCCGTCGATTCTACATTGAGAATCGACGGGTTAAAGATTATTACAGGCTACAGCTTTCCAGCCGGGTTACTATTCCAGCCACATCACTTTTTCATAAGCAACTTCATAGTCCATTTCTTCGAGGGGAACTATCCCGGCAAAATGCCCGGTTTCGTCGGTTCGAATAGCGTTCCATCGGCCCGATGCATCACGTAACAAAAGACGATAGCCATAAAGCGGATGTAACGTATCGCTATCCGTGCGGTGATCCCACCCGGTTTGTAATTCTATGGCGAAGGCAATCCGGTCCATTACTTCATGCATTTGACCCGCCAGACTGTCGGCTCCATCTAATTCCTCAATCCATAGCACCAGGCCATCGGTGCCCCAATCAAAATGGAGCTGAGCGGGTGTTAAGGTGATAATCGAAGCGTTCATAACGTTTTAGGGGGTTACGGTTTAGGTTTTCAGTAGCCAGCACCAGCCAGCCAGAAACCGTAAACCGAATACTATAAACCAATATCAAGCAAGCATCTGCAAAGCCGGCGTTGTAATGAGCTCTGTTTCTTGTTCTTCGCGCCATTTACGGAGCCAGAAACGGTATTTTTTTCGGCCATACTCCATAAAGCCCGGAATCGACGTTGCTTCTACGGCAAAGAGCCGGTGCGGGCGTTGTTTCATAATGCCAATAAACACGAATCGAAACTGCCGCGTCATATCCCACTCCTGGCTATCGGCATGGCGCAGGCTGTCTACGTAAAAAGCTGCCTGCCGATCATAATCGTACGTGTAACATGATTCCAGGAACTGGGCCTGTGTTCGGGCAGAGGTAGTTTTAAGATCAATGATCAGGGCGTTACGTCGTTTCTGGCTGGTATACACCATATCCAGTCGCGATTTGCAGGCCACACCCGTCGTTGGCTCTGTAAATAACACCACGCGCTCCCGCTCCGACAGGCGCAGATACCGTTTACAGAACGCATCCTGCCGAATCGTTTGCATCAGTTTTTTTAATTGCTCTGTCTGGGCGGGTGCTAAGGCATCTGACGCGGGTTGTGTCAACGGGTCGACCATATCGGGCAGAAACTGCGACAATACGGTGCCTACGGTTTCGGGTTCAAGCAGATGTTGATGAAAAGCACGCCCAAAAACCTTCGTTTTCTCCGGAATGAATCGCGAAGAAGGCGCCGACCAATAGCCCAGATGTTCTTCCTTTAATCGCGTTAAATCAGAGTTAGAAACACGTAGCAGTGAACGATACTCATCGCCCGGCATAAAGAGTGGCGAAACTGCTTGTCTGGAAACTGGGGAAGCTAACATAGAATCAATATTTACGTGCACAGATCGGGTAGGTATCCCCGCCGTGGAAGGGATACCTACTTAAATAAAACCTCACTTTTTACAGATTAACCCACCGACAGCAGGTGATTGTCGGCCTCGCCAAGTTCTTCAACCGGGACGGCGAACGGGTTATAGTAGTGCATTGCCGTTTTGATGTTGGCAATGTCGGTAAGCGTTTCCTGACGGAAGATTTTCACTTCCTGCGCAAATTGCTTCAGTTCAGCTGTTTGCTCGGCGTTGCCGATCTTGTAGGAGAACGTAGCGATGTAGTACACGCCTTTGGGTTGAACTTTCGTATATTCTTTTTTCTCGGCAACGGCGGTAATCACTACGTCGGCCAGGGTCAGGTCGTCATAGTACAGCGGTTCGATGAGTCGGAAAATATTATCGACGGAATAGCCATGAAACAGCAGGGCCGACACGCAGTTTTTGTCGTCGATAAAGAAAATCTCTGCCCAGTTTTTGGTGCCCATGTTCAGGATATTATCCGTGAAGATGCGCCAGGCAATGGGCTGAAAGGTGAGGGTACGGCCTAGCTTTTCCGTACCATTGATATTGAACACACCTTCCTTCGCATCGAAGCGATACTGGCGCGGATGGCCCTCCAGATATTTGTACTTATTGACCACCTCTCCGGTCAATTCATTAATCTTTTGGTACGGTTTCAGAGCGATATCGCTTTGAATTGTCGAAAGTTGGCTTTTGTTTTGTGTGTTCATTAGTATTTGTTGTTTACTGTTCAAGCAGGGGACCCATTTTGCGGTCCCTTTTGCCTTTTTAAGGGCCTGTGTTTACAGATATAAAATTACACAAAACTGTGTAAAAAACAAGTCCACTCTGTAAGTATTTTCGGGGTTGAATAGAGGGGATAATTTGGTGCTTTTTGATGGCTTAGGTTTGATTTTTGGCGGCTTCTGTGCCATCTTCAGGCATACGTTTCGTTTTTATCGTTTCTTACACAGAATAATGTAATTTATGGCTATTCATCTCCGCCTGCAACAGCTAATTGATACGCTCGACATTAGCGTTCTGGAATTTGCCCGGCAGTTGGGGGAGCATCGGGGCGAAAAAGTTTATCATATTTTGCACGGTCGGCTGAAGCCTCGTTACGACACCCTCGAAAAAATTTTAATAGCCTATCCGCAGGTCAATGGAGACTGGCTTATGCGGGGAGAAGGTATGATGTTTAAGGTCCTGAATTCACCGTCAGCAGCCATCACAACTGAGGAGCGGCTCCGTAATGTAGAGTTCCTGCTCTTTCAGCTCAACGAGCGCGTCGCTTTGCTGCAACAAACCAATGATCAACTGCTGGCGGAGTTGAAGGGCTTGGGGCGAGGGGCGTGGGGCGAAGAGCATGGGTCATCGAAATGAGCGAAGTTGCTTCTTACCTATGCTCTTCGCCCTGCACCCCATGCCCCAAGCCCCCTGCTCCATGCTAAACAACCTCCCGCGTTTCAGGTTATATAGAAAAAACACGTAACGCTATGGCAACGACATCACCATTCGATCCAGATAAAGTTGATCCCGAATTCTATTCGAAAGACCCGCAGCAACATGGCGATTCCGATTTTGGTCGTGAATCAGAAGGGGTTGGTACGAATTCCTACAAAGATTCTTCGTCGGGCATGGATATGGACACCGAAAATTTAGACATAACACAAGACACCCGCGAGGCCAACCTTGGCGTAGGTCGCGCGGGTGAGCCACATAACAGTAGTCTTGGTACCGATTCGGAATGGGACGTTAACGCTGACGCTATTTCTGAGGTACCGAAAGGCCAGATGATGAGTGATGAATCTGCAAAGAAATTAAGCGAAGTGGCAGAAAATCCATCCGATGATGCTTTGTTCCACCGGGCCGACGCTACGTATCTCGAAGAAGGCGACGATCCAAATGCTGGCTACGACCCTCACAATGTGGGCTATGACGGGAAGGACAAGGAGACGTCGAAATAAGGTACTGCATAAAATTGAGTAGATAAGGCGACCGGGAATAACCCGGCCGCTTTTTTTTATTTGGTAGCATACACTCATCAGGCATCTTTATGATGAAGATTCTTTCGTAAACTTGTCGTTTAATTGTTACGCCAAGGGAGAACGTCTCCACCCTACTGTTTTGCTCATCGAAACCCGTGCCTATGCCCGGGCGGGCTTGCTCGGCAACCCGTCCGACGGCTTTTTTGGTAAAACCATTGCCATTACCGTCCGCAATTTTGGGGCGTCTGTTACGCTCTATCCTTCCCCCGAACTGCAGATTGAACCCCAGCCGCAGGACACGAACGTGTTCCGGAGTTTGCACCATCTGCGCGATTCCGTCAGCATGCTCGGGTATCATGGCGGTGTTCCCTTGTTAAAGGCAGCCATTAAAAAGTTTGCCGAATACTGCGAAGCGCAACAGATTCGATTACCCAATCAGAATTTTTCGATTCGCTACAATACGTCCATTCCCCGACAAGTTGGTTTGTCCGGTTCCAGCGCGATCATTGTGGCTACCTTTCGAGCGCTCATGCAGTTCTATGGTATTGAGATTCCGCTGCCCATACTCCCTAATTTAGTGCTGGCCACCGAGTCTGAAGAACTCGGTATTACGGCTGGTTTACAGGATCGCGTTATCCAGTGTTATGAGGGGTGTGTTTACATGGATTTCGATCGGGCCACTATGGAGAGCCAGGGATATGGCCACTACGTACCGCTAGATTCGCGTCTGTTGCCTAAATTATACATTGCCTATAACACAGATCTTGGCAAACAATCGGGGCGTGTGCACAACGATGTGAAGGCACGATGGCTGAAAGGTGAGCCGGCCGTGGTTGAAACCATGAACGCTATTGCCAACGTAGCGCGTGAGGGGCGGGAAGCTATGCTCCGTCAGGATACTAACGCGCTGAATGAACTTGTCAACCGCAATTTCGACCTGCGGTCCCAGATTTATACAATCAGCGATCGGAATCGAAGCCTCATCGAGACGGCACGCGCCTGTGGTGCATCGGCCTCTTTCACGGGGTCGGGCGGCTCCATTATCGGTCTTTACCGGGATGATGCTATGCTGAATCGCTTGTTTATTGAACTTAGAAAAGTAAATGCCCGCGTTATAAAGCCTTATGTAATGTAGTATGGGGCCAAGGGCGCGGGACAGCGGGTAAAAACGATAGTCCGCTGCTCCATGCTCTTGGCCCCATGCCTACGCTCCATGCTCATGATCAAAAAAGCCGTTATTCCCGCTGCCGGACTTGGAACCCGGTTTCTACCTGCCACAAAGGCCCAGCCCAAAGAGATGTTGCCCATTATTGACCGGCCGACCATTCAGTACGTGGTGCAGGAAGCCGTTGACTCGGGTATCGAAGATATTCTGATTATCACGGGTAAAGGTAAACGGGCTATTGAAGACCATTTCGACCGAAACTTTGAACTCGAAACCCGGCTCGAAGAAAAAGAAGATCAGTTGCTTCTCGATGAAATGCGTCGGCTATCGGACATGGCCAACCTGCACTACGTTCGTCAGCGCGAATTGAACGGGCTGGGTGATGCCATTCGATACGCTCGTCATCATGTGGGTGATGAACCATTTGCCGTATTGCTGGGCGATACCATTATGGATTCCGTTATTCCCGTTACGCAGCAATTGATTGATACGTATGCGCAATACGGCTGCTCGGTCATTGGGGTTGAAGAAGTGCCTCACGACAAAGTCAACCGATATGGCATTGTGGGAGGCAAGTCGTTGAGCGACCGAATTCTGGAGTTGGAAACATTAATTGAGAAACCTTCCCTGGCAGAGGCTCCGTCAAATTTAGCTATTGCTGGCCGCTATATCCTGACGCCCGAGATTTTTTCGATGCTGGAACAAACGCCAGCCGGTAAAAACAACGAGATTCAATTAACGGATGCCCTGCTATTGCTGCTGAAGCGGGAGAATCTTTACGCGCATCGGATTGAAGGGAAGCGTCATGACATTGGAAATAAACTCGATTTTCTGAAAACAACCGTCGAATTTGCGCTTAAGCGGCCCGAGTTTGCAGATAAATTTCGAGCCTTTCTGGAAGAGATTATTCGGAAAGACTAAAGAAGGCCCTGCACTGCGGGGCCTTCTTTAGTAAGAATTGGACCGGGTTATTTATTGAAATAATCAATTCGAACACTACTTGAGTTATTGTTGATCTGCTCCTCATCGCCACTTCCTCCAACAATAATCTGACTGAAGGTGAGGGTGCCTCTGGTTTGACCAGGTGTTAGCAACGCTGTTAAGCCAAAAGCAAGCTTGCTACCGGCCTGAATGACCTGATTCGTCGTCAATACGTAGTAGGAAGGATCACTGTTATTAAATGTCCAAGCATTATTCTGGACACTGCGGCCACCTATATCTGTGGCTGTTGGATTGAAACTTATGTTAACCAGCGGATCTTTGCTGACATATACAGTGATCTGTCCGCTGGTGGCTCTGGAGTTTATTTCTAAAATATTGACTACAAGGGAAGAGTTAGTAATGCCATATTGGGTAGATGGCAGGGCGTAACTAATGGACGTCAGATCAGGAGGGGTTATGGGCGCTATTGGCTCCATCGGATAATAAATAATATTGCGTCCGTCCAGAAAACGAAGTTCATACCATAAACCTGCTCCCGTGTCCCCCTGCCGACGTATTGAGTATCTATATAAGCCTGGTGATACACCGCCGAGCCCTGCCGTTATGGGCGGGTAATTGCGAATATAATTGAAGTCACCAAACGAATTATAGTCAGGTGATTGATTACTGGGCGGCACGAGATTCCAGCCCGAATCGGAGAAACTTCCTCCATCGATACGTTCAATTCGGACTTCTACGGGGGCGGATGCCTGTACCGTCGCATAAAAACCATAGGTACCAGCTTCATACCGATACCCCCATTTCTGGATAACTGGATCGCCTGTACCACCACTGGCCGTAGGTAGACGGAATATAGCAAAGGCAGGGCTGGGTGTGGCCGACTGTTGAACGTTGAATGGCTCGCCTAATGTCCCAAGTAGAACCGGATGGGTAGAGCGCGTACGCAGTCTATACTGGCCGTTGGCTAGGTCGGTAGGTATGGTTACCAGGATTGGATTATCAGTACTGGGGCCAGATTCGTAGACGGTGGCTCCATCGCTTACGCGGACAATCTGTGCAACGTACTGATTATCTGAATCATGGGCATCGCTACGTACCGAGGCTACCGCAATGGTTTCTCCTTGCCGGCGGGTGAGTGGTAAGGTATATCCGCTGGTGATGAGGGCTGCCGGATCATTGGGCAAAAAGGGGGCCGCATTCTGGAAAAAGGAAGTCGATAAATTCTGATCCCACTGATCTGTAAAACGATACAGGCCAGCGCCTTTAAAGTGTGTGTAATCGGGTCGATTGTCTGTGCCGGTAATATTGTCGGACTCCGGGCCCGGAAAGACATTCGGTACGGCTGAAATAAGTTGGTTTTGAGCCGCAATAACATTCGAATCGGACAAGCCATCAATGTAACTCGCCCGCGACATCATCCAGGGAAGTGAGTTACCGCCAAGTTGCTGACGGCTTTTCTCAATGACGTTCTTGATATTATTGAAATACGTTGTGGTAGGTGTTCCCCGGTCACTCTCCCCCTGATGCCAGAGAACAGCCCGGGCGCCCGTGCGAAGGATGTAGTGTAACAAGGTTGCGCCCAACCGACGATAAACGGATGAGTTCGGCGTAGTTCCGATGGTGCCCGTTGCCGATAGGTTCCATTGACTGCTACTGCTACCACCCAAGGCTGCCCCCAAAAACAGAACGGGTACATTGAGCCGCTGCACAAGCCTGTCCCCTAAAATGCCCCATATGTGTGGCGGCTGGCTTGGCCCAATATTCGTTCCATAACTGATGTGACTGAACCGAAGTGGCAACGTCTGTTCACTCAGGCTGTCTTGCTGGAGATCTACACAAGACACCCGATCTTCGGACGCATTGGGCACTCGCTCAAAACCACCGAATACATTTGACTGGCCTGCCACAACAAACACTTCGCCAACACCCACGCGATTTACCTGCGTTTGAGTTAGCACAGTTGACCCCGATTTCGCCCGCACGTCCAGACGATACCAGCCTGCTGCTACGGTTACCTGTCCCCGAAAAGCCGATGACCCACTGATTAAACCCAGGGATGTCCATGCCGTTTGACTCCCTTGCCCTGTAGTCAGCGGTACAAATCGGGCTTCAACATTGGAAGTTGTTAACGGTGCTGTACCGGTTACCAAAATAGCAGCCTGATTGTTTAAACCGCGTTGAAAAACCATTCTGGGTACCGGACTGGTAATATTTATTTGAGCAATCGTTCTAAATGAAAAAAGAATAGTGATTGCAAGTAGTATAAATTTAAGTGAACGTAATTTCATATGAATAAAATGAACTATTTGAAAACTGGGAAGTAGGCTATGCCTAACAGGCGACTATTTTGGGCACAGGATAGGGGCAAGCTTTGCCAATACGGGTTGTCAGTGGTTTAGGTGAGTGTTACGTAATTAATTGATTTGTAGCAGGCTAATGATGCATATTTGCGTAGGAAACGTTGATCCACCTGGCTTAGTAAGAAGAAATCGAGATGTGTGACCTGTTGAATTGGTGAATCATATTGTTGATAAACCGCAGCGGCTACCGAAAGACGATTATACGGATAAGATAGCCTATAGAAGCAATCGTTTGTTTTTTATTTTTTAATGTCATAATAGATTTACCGGCAAATCATAATGCAATTTACTAAAAGGTAACTTATTTTTTACTCAATTGCTAATAAAATATGTTATTGTCTACATGTAACTTATTATCTATAAAGCATTTACTTATTTTTTAGCTATGCGTTTTGTTTCACTACGTGCCACCAGTAGTATGTCTTCAAGGCCTTCCCTCCTTGTATTCTTTGTACTTCTGCCATGGATAGCATCGATAATTGGAAGTAGATCCCAGGCACAAACAGAAAGCCATCTGGCTGCTGCAAGACCGAATATTGTTCTGATCGTAGCGGATGATCATGGTCTCGAAACCGTTGGTTGTTACGGGAACCCCACCATCCGAACGCCCCGTATTGATCAGTTGGCAACTGAGGGAACGCGTTTTTCGCATGCTTTTTGCACCACCGCCAGTTGCAGCCCCAGTCGATCGGTATTATTAACGGGTTTGCATAATCATGCTAACGGAATGTATGGTCTGCAGCATCAGGAGCATCATTTCAGCTCGTTTGAAACACTACGTTCATTGCCTGTCTTGTTAGAACAGGCTGGCTACCGAACGGCCCGAATTGGCAAGCTACACGTAGCACCAGAGCAGGTATACCATTTCCAGCGAGTTCTTAAGGCTGGTGGCGTCAACGATCCGGCGTCGATTGGTCGTAGTCCGGTAGAAATGGCCCGCGAGTGCTATTCGTTTATTGACGAAAAATCGAATAAACCGTTTTTTCTATATTTTGCCACTGATGATCCGCACCGGAGTAATAGCGTAGCACCTGATGGTTCGCCAATATTTGATGGATCGAAACCTAACCTTTTTGGCAATCGACCTGGTGGGTATCCACAGGTTGGCGACCATTTCTACCAACCTCGGGACGTTCGGGTACCCGCCTACCTGCCAGATACCAAAGCCTGCCGGGCCGAATTGGCTCAATACTATGAGTCAATCAGTCGTCTTGACCAGGGTGTCGGTCGTCTGATTGACTACCTGAAAGACACTGGTCAGTACGATAATACAGTAATTATTTATTTATCAGATAATGGGGCTCCCTTTCCGGGCTCAAAAACGAATGTATACGAACCTGGGATGCGTTTGCCGTGTATTATTAAATTACCGAAACCACAGAGACCCGGGTTTGTGCAGGACGCAATGATTTCGTGGGCTGATATTACACCTACCCTGCTGGACATGGCGGGTGCTCAGCCCACTGGGTTACGGCAACAAGGGCGTTCGTTTAAGTCTATTATTGAGCAGGACAACGTGGCAGGCTGGGACGAGGTTTATGGATCTCATTCCCTACATGAAATAACGATGTATTATCCCATGCGGGTGTTGCGTGAACGTCGGTACAAATTGATTGTCAACCTCGCTCACTCGTTGTCCTACCCTATGGCACTTGATCTTTATCAGTCGTTCACGTGGCAAGACATTATCCAGACAAAGCAGAAGCAGTTCGGAAAGCGAACGGTTGCCGCTTATCTGCATCGGCCTCGCTTTGAACTATACGATCTTCAGACTGACCCTGACGAAATACATAATCTAGCTGCGAAGCCTGCCTATCAAGCTAAATTGACGCAAATGCAAGCTAAACTCAGGCGCTTTCAGCAGCAAACACATGACCCTTGGATTGGTAAATGGGTGACCGAATGATGCAGATTCTGGAAACTAAATATGGGCTCCTTTGCCGTATTTACCCAGGCTTAAGGGCTACGTAGTATTGGCCTTACAACTAACCAGGTTCAGTCCCTACAGCCTGGTTAGTTGGCTAAAATCGTTAATAACCAAAATAGTCAATTCTATCACTGTCGGAGTTATTATTGATATTCAATTCACCTCCACTGCCCGCCAAAATGGTGGCGCCCAAGGTTAAGGTGCCCCTGGTCCGGCCGGGCGAATATACGCCAGTAATACCCACCGAGAGTTTGCTTCCACCCTCAATCACCTGATTCGTAGTCAGTAGGTAGAAGTCGGGATTGGATGTTTCATTAAATGTCCAGGCACTGTTTTGGGCAGACCGATTGCTTACAATAATACTAGCAGAAGAAAAGCTTATTTTAACGAGCGGATCTTTGGGGATATAGATGGTAATCAGCCCATTAGTAGGTACGGAATTTATTTCATAAACATCGACCAGCATACCGAAGTTTGTCATACCATTCTGATTATAATACTGGGTATAAACAATAGGTACCAGATCGGGAGCCATAGTTTCCATACGCTGATAGAGCGTATTCCGGCCATCCTGTACAGTTGTTTCGTACCAGAAGCCTGCCCCTGTATCACCCTGTCGTCGTACAGACAGCCGATAGCGGCCCGGCTCAACGCCACCAGATGATGGGTAGGGAGGGGGGTAATTAAGAATCCTGTTATAATCGGCAAAATCGGTGTAATCAGGAGCCTGATTGCTGGGCAATGCCAACTGCCAGTTCGAGCTATTAAACCCTCCTCCATCAATCCGCTCAACCCGCCCTTCTACCGGGACGTCGGATTGCGCCATCATGTAGAAACCATGGCTGTCACTCTCATACCGATACCCGAACCGTTGTAATGCCGGGTCAGCTATACCGCCAGCAATGGGAGCTACAATAGCTGGAGAATTAGTTGATGGTGTAGCAAAATAGTCCACCGTGAAGGGTTCGCTGAGCGTTCCGGTTATGGCTGGATGAGTCGAAACGGTTCGTACCCGATATTGGCCGTCGGCTAAATTCCCGGGGAGGGTTAATGTAAGCGGATTGGCCGTCCCCTGTGGTGAAGAACTGATTACACTATTGTCGGAAGCCCGTAGCAGCTCTACAAAATAAGCATTGTCTGCTTCATGAGCATCACTACGTAAGGAAGGTACCTGAATCGTTTCACCCGCCCGACGTTTTAGGGGAAGTGCATAACCGTCTGTTATCAGTGCCGACGTATTAGGGGAAGAAAAGGGAACTGAACGAGCAAAAAAATCATCCGTCAGCGCCTGATTCCAGCGGTCCGTAAAGCGCGCCAGCCCATTGTTGGCAATATGAACATTATCGCCAAGGCGATTGTCGGGACCGATTAGATCGTCGGTAGATGGACCGGCAAACACATCATTAACCTCCGAAACAAGGCGGTTTTGGGCGGCAATGACGTTGGAATTCGTTTGTCCCTGTGTATAACTCACCCGCGATATGACCCAGGGCAGTTGAGAGAAGCCTGTTTGTTGTCGACTCTTCTGGATAATGGATTGAATATTGTTGAAATACGTAGCATTGGACGAACCAATATCACCCTCGCCCTGGTGCCAGAGAACGGCCCGCATTCCGGTTCGGGCAATGTAATGTTGCAAAACAACACCCAGACGCCGATATGGGAACGGCTGTCCCGATGCATCCGTGACACCCGCTGCCGACTGTTTCCATTGATCGCTGGAGGAGCCAGCCTGAGCTGCTCCCAAAAAGAGGACAGGTACGTTGAGTCGACTAACAAGTTTGTCACCCAGCCCAGCCCAGATGTGGGGAGGCTGGCCCGGCCCAATACTGGCACCATAGCTGGCATGGCTGAAAGCCAACGGTAACAATTGCTCATCGAGGCTGTTCTGACGAAAATCCAGGCAGGACACCCGGTCATCGGCAGCACCCGGTTCGCGTTGGAAACCGCCAACTGCATTGGATTGTCCTGATATAACAAATACTTCGCCAACGCCCACTTTGGTGACCTGTGCCTGGCCAACCACCATAGATCCTGCTTTTGATTGCACCTCTAGCCGGTACCATCCAGCTTTTGCTGTTATTAATCCCTGAAAAGCTTTAGACGAAGGTAAAAAAGCAAACGTTGTCCAGTCTGTACTTTGCCCCTGTCCATTAGCCATAGGTATAAGTCGGGCTTCCACTGTTGTCGCTGCCGATGAAGCTAGCCCTGATACAACTATTGTGGCTTGGTTGGCCTGATTCCGTTGGAAAACCATCCGGGAGACCGGATTCGTGATGGTAAGTTGTGCAAAGGAAATGTTATGTACTAAACAAAACATAACACCCCAGAGGTAGAGGTTGCGTAGATTCATGCAAAGTCGTTGGATAAGCGGTAATAGGTAACATATACTAAATACTTACGCAGGTTTGCACACTTCAGTTTTTAGTGCAATCAAAAATTGATCTACGTAATTGCTGATTAAATTGATCCGGTAAAGTGTATTACTTTTTCCCCAGATCGTATTTTACCTTTCAACTATATTGACATTTGGTACTGCTTTCTTAATAGAGAATCGCCGTAGCTTTTCACTTCATTTAACCAAGCTTTACTTACACAGACGATGCACAAACCGTAATGTCACGGCTATAATTTCTTGGAAGGGGTGGATAAGATATAAATCTAGTCTAGCAAAAGTAAGCCAATATGACAATACTTGTACTAGACTAGATTTGTTTTTTTTACTATTATTAGATAATATTAACTATTCGTTATCATTTAAGCTTTAACAGTAGCAATCTTTAACTCATTCAATTGTGCCTGACTGATTGGTGATGGCGAGTCGATCATAACATCGCGGCCCGAGTTATTTTTGGGGAAAGCAATGAAATCACGGATCGAGTCGGCGCCACCAAAGAGTGAACATAGCCGATCAAAGCCGAAAGCGATCCCCCCGTGGGGTGGTGCCCCAAATTCGAAGGCATCCATCAGAAAGCCAAACTGTGCTTTTGCTTCTTCATCCGAAAAACCCAGAATGCTGAACATCCGGGCCTGTAAGTCACGGTTGAAAATTCGGATGGAACCACCGCCTACTTCGGTTCCGTTGATGACCAGGTCATAAGCATTGGCCCGAACAGCGCCTAAGTTGGAGTCGAGCAAAGGAATATCCTCTGGTTTTGGCGACGTAAACGGGTGGTGCATGGCAAACCAGCGATTGTCTTCTTCGCCGTATTCCAGCAACGGAAAATCGAGCACCCATAACGTACTGAATACGTTTGGATCGCGCAGGCCTAGCCGACTGCCCATTTCCAGACGTAGTTCACTCAACTGTTTGCGGGCTTTAGCACAATCGCCCGAAATGATCAACATCAGATCGCTGGGCTTCGCACCGAAGTGAACAGCCCAGGCTTTCAAATCGGCTTCTGAATAGAACTTGTCAACAGACGATTTCAAGGTGCCATCCTCGTTATACCGAACGTAAATCAGGCCTTTCGCGCCAATCTGCGGGCGTTTAACCCAATCTGTCAATTCGTCGAGTTGCTTACGGGTGTAATGCGCACAACCCGGCGCATTGATACCTATCACTAATTCGGCTGCATCAAATACGCCAAAGCCTTTGCCCGACGTCATGTCGATGGTATCAAATGGTCCTTTAATTTCCACGAATTCCATACCAAAGCGCGTATCGGGTTTGTCGGAACCGTAGCGATGCATGGCGTCGGCATAGGTCATGCGGGGAACTGTAGCCATATCAATGCCTTTAACCGCTTTGAACAGATGACGTACCAGCCCTTCAAACATGTTCAGAATATCTTCCTGCTCCACAAACGACATCTCACAGTCGATCTGGGTAAATTCGGGCTGGCGGTCGGCGCGAAGATCTTCATCGCGGAAACACTTCACAATCTGATAGTACCGATCAAAACCCGATACCATCAGCAATTGCTTGAACGTTTGGGGCGACTGCGGGAGCGCATAAAACTCACCGGGGTTCATGCGGCTTGGCACCACAAAATCCCGCGCTCCTTCGGGCGTCGATTTGATGAGTACCGGCGTTTCGACCTCAATGAAATTCTGGCCATCCATGTATACCCGCGTTTGCTGGGCCATGCGATGGCGTAGTTCGAGGCTTCGGCGAACCGGATTCCGGCGAAGATCGAGGTACCGGTATTTCATGCGCAGATCGTCGCCCCCGTCGGTTTCATCTTCAATCAGAAAAGGCGGTAGTTTGGCCGGGTTCAATACCTGTAAAGCCGTTACCTTCAGTTCAATATCGCCCGTTGGTAGGTTTGGGTTTTTCGACTTCCGCTCGATCACCGTTCCCGTTGCTTTCAGGACAAACTCGCGGCCAAGCGATCGGGCAATGGTGAAGAGTTCGGGAGCTGTCTGCCCGTCTTCGAGCAAAAGCTGGGTGATTCCGTAGCGGTCGCGGAGATCGATCCATAATACACCACCCTTGTCGCGGATGGTTTGGACCCAGCCAGATAGGGTGGCGGTTTTGTTGTCGTCAGTAAGGCGGAGTTCCCCGCACGTATGCGTTCGAAGCATTTTTAAATAAGCGAAAGAGTGAAAGAGTGAAGTTGCTCTGCTGGAGCGGAGCAACTTCACTCTTTAAATTCTGCCGCAAAGGTACGGACAAACCTATAAGGTTTCTAAACTAGGTTTCGTACTTATTTCCGATAATCCAGAGCTGGTTTTCTAGCGCCAAGCAGTGCTTCGTATTTAAAATCAGTACCCCGTTTTTTGACCCATTCAGCGCGGGCCTTCTCAATAAGGGTGGGTGTTTTATACAGATCCAGGGCTGTCAGGGCGAGCGTTTTGGCCGCCACGATCATGCCTTTCTGGCCAATGCTCATGCCACTGGCGGCTGTAGACTGCCAACTGTGAGCCGATGAACCGGGCACCCAGGTAGCCGTTGATAAGCCCACAGTCGGTACCACCCAACTGACGTCACCCACATCCGTAGAAGCACTGCTGGTGGTGGTTTCGGTGGCTGTGCGGAAATCTTTCACCTGCGCTGCGTCAGTAACCGCCACTTTCTGTTCCCCAAATGTTTCACTGATTTTCTGGGCGAAGGCTGTTTCTTCGGGTGTATAGTTCACACCACCTACCGTTGTGAGGTTTTGGTGCATTACTTCCGCCAGCGTTACGTTAGGGAGTAGGTTATAAACGCCCCCGAGCACCTCCCATTCTACTTTCGTGCCAGTGCCTTGTGCCGCTCCCTGAGCCGCATTTTCAATCCGTTTCCAGACGCTCTGTAAAATATCACGGTCTTTATGACGGGCATAATAATAAACCTCCGCATAAGCGGGCACTACGTTGGGGGCTTCTCCACCTTTGGTGATCACGTAGTGAATCCGGGTGTCGGATGGAATATGCTCGCGCATCATGTTGACCATATAGTCCATCGCTTCCACCCCATCCAGGGCCGACCGACCCCGCTCGGGCGAGGCAGCCGCGTGAGCCGCAATGCCCCGAAATCTGAATTTGGCGTTTTTGTTGGCCAGCGACGTACTGGCGTCGGCCGCGTTTTGTGCGCCCGGATGCCAATGTAGTACTACGTCCACATCGTTGAACAAGCCTTCCCGCACCATGTACACCTTACCAGACCCACCTTCTTCAGCCGGACAGCCGTAGATTTTGATGGTTCCTGAATGACCCGATGACTTAAGCCAGTCTTTTATCTCAACGGCAGCGGCCATAGAGGCTGTACCAAACAGATTATGGCCGCACCCATGTCCGCCTTTCTGACCGGCGATAGGCGTGAAATCGGGTTTCGCTTCGGTAGCCAGACCGGGCAGGGCGTCGTATTCACCCAGGATGCCGATAACGGGTTTTCCTGTCCCATAGGTCGCGACAAAAGCGGTTGGGATGCCCGCCACGCCGGTTTCTACCTTAAAACCTTCCTTTTTCAATTGCTCTTCTAGCAGGGCTGAACTTTTTTCTTCCTGATAGCCCAGTTCGGCAAAATCCCAGATTTGTTTGGAGATACTGGCGTATTCAGGGAAACGTTTGTCAAGATCGGCGATGATGGTTTGCTTGTCTTTGTCGGGTGCTGGTACCGCGGCTTTTTTGGCTTTAGGTTGAGCGAGGGCAAGTAGCGGGAGCAGTAAAGCCGCCGTGAGAAACTGTGTTTTCATGTGGGTTGCAGTCAGATGATTGGTGTTGCGAATTGATAAAAATAAGTCAAAAACGCTGGCTCAGCAATCCTATCGACGCTATGTTATAGTTACTCGCCAAATAATACCCAATTATAATTGGTTGCGATCCTAAAATACAGCCGATATATAGGTCCCGAGGTGAATTGAACAGTTTATTCTCTTGCAACTTCCATGGCTGAAAGTTCGATGACATATGCGCCGTAATGGCCGTGGTGGCTGATGCTAAGCAGGAGATTTAATTTCGTTCCTTCCGTATCGTCGATACGTAATGTTGGCACACCTGATTCAGTTTTGTGGATATGAATCGACGTTTCGGGAATGGAAAAATGAGTAGCGCAATGCTGTTTTATTGCGTTTCGGATGCCCATACGCTGCGTTTGATACGCAGTATCGTTAAATGGGATAATTACTTGATTTTTAGGCGGAAAGACGGTCCCCAAAGATGCCACCGTCGCTACGTATTGATTTGTACGTATGGACTGCGTGTAATGCGTTCCTTCATACGAAACGACTCCTTCAACGGCTTCTGGATAGGAATTAGTAAGCTGACAGGCTATTTTCTGAGGAGCAAAAACGCGTTTTCCTGTTTGTCGGATTATTAGTTTATAAGCACTCTCTTTCATACTCCACAGGAGCCAAACCATACCGTCTGGATCGTTGGCCGTGTGAATGAGCTGCTGTTCATGAGCCGTAAAAACTTTATCCAGAAATCGGGCTCGTCGCCAATTGCTTTCCTGTTTCGCCTGCGCCAGGTCAACAATGTCATTGCCGATCATTTGGCGGCTAGTTTTTCGGTAATAATGTCGATCGCAGCGCCTACGGTAAGCATACGTTCCATAGAGGCATTGTCAATCTCTATGTCGAAGGCTTCTTCCACGTCCAGCACAATGTCAACGAGGTTTGCCGAATTTACTTTTAGATCTTTTATGAAGTCCGTATTCTCCGTTACGTTTTCGAACGCCTGTTCATCCTGAACGTAGGGTTTTACGATTTTTTTTAGCGTTATAATTAATTCTTCGTTCGTCTGCATAGCGTGTTTACGGTTGAAATTTCCTGAAGATAACGCAAGCATTTACATCGCCAAACCCAAAGTTGGCTTTTGCAATGACATTGATACGTTTCTGAATGAGCTGATGCGGAATTCGATCGGGCGCGATGATGGCTGAAATATCGGGATGCAGGTCTTCGCAGTTGAGTGATGGGTACATGAAGTCTTCGGATAATTCCAGAACTGCGGCTACACATTCAATGCTACCGGCTGCACTCAGGCAGTGGCCAACCATCGACTTCAGGGAATTAACGTAAGGAAAATCATCTCCGCTACGTTGCAGAGCTTCACTCCAGGCAGTTATTTCGGCCGAGTCTTTACTCGTGGCCGTTAAATGCCCGTCGATAAGATCAATGTCTTCTGACTGAATACCAGCCTGTTCCACGGCTTTTTGAATGCAGCGTTTTACCGCCACCGCGTTGGGAGCGGTCATAGAACCCCCGCCCCGTTGACCGCCGGAGTTGATATGGCCGCCCAATACTTCGCCATAAATGCGGGCGTTACGGGCCAGCGCACTGTCCAGCGATTCCAGGACAAGCGCCCCGGCGCCACTGCCGGGCACGAAGCCGCTGGCCGACGCGCTCATGGGCCTGGATGCCTGGTGCGGAGAATTATTGTATTGGTAAGGCATCACACGCATGGCATCGAATCCCCCCCAAACATAGGGACCATGATCGTTGCAGCTACCTGATACTATGCGTGTTGCATACCCATTTGCAATGCGGTCGTAAGCCAGTAAAAGCGCTTCGGTTCCGGTAGCACAAGCCGACGAATTAGCCGTGATCTGATTGCCGCAGCCCAGTATGCCGCCCAGGTAAGCGCTCACCCCACTGGTCATCGTTTGTAAGACAACCGTGCTGCCCAGCCGTCTGACCTGTCCCTGATCTACTTTATAAATGGATTCCCGAAACTTGTCGACGCCCAAAACGCCGGTTCCGAAGATAACTCCGTTCTCCCAATCGGGCTCGTCGGTGGCTATGGGAAGCCCCGCGTTTTGCCAGGCTTCAACGCCTGCTATGACACCATACACAACGCCACTGCTATTGAGTTGACGCAGTTGCAATTCCGTAAAGTATTGATGTTTAATGGCCTCTGTAACCGGAGGGATGCCGCCCACCTGACAGGAAAACGTTAAGTCCGCTAACTCCTGTAGAAAAGAAATACCGCTTTTGCCTTCTTTGATAGCGGCTGAAAAAGAAGGGATGCCTACTGCATTTGGAGCCGCTACGCCAAGCCCGGTTATAACGACTCGATTACGCATGATTGTTTGCTTTCATCATTCCTGAAATAGTGCCCCGGCAGACCAATTCCCCGCTGGTATTGACCATCTCCACTCTACATTTCAATTTATTAAACCGGAAGTATTCTTTTACTGACCGAACCGTAACTGTTTCGGTTGGAAAAACAGGTTTATAAAAATCCATCTGGGTGGATGTCATGGCGATTTCTATATTAGCTGTAAGTGAGTCGTTTAACAGGAAGATTCCCAGGCAAACGACGCCTATCTGCGCCATAACTTCTGTCAGAATAGCACCGGGCGTTACGGGTTTATCTTTAAAATGGCCTTCGTAAAAAAAAGAATCGGTAGGAAATGTATAGCTGCCTTCGACACCATTCTCCGTGATGGCATGCAACTCATCAACAAACAGAAAGGGTTTGTTGTAAGGAAGCTTCGACTGGATATGGGTAAAATTTTGCAAGCGTTTGTTATTGAAGGTGTTCACCGCCATTGACCGGAATAACCGTACCGTTAATCCATGACGCTTCGTCTTTACAAAGCAAATAAGCCACATTGGCTACGTCCTCTGGCCTTGTTAATCGCGAAAACGGGTTCTTTTGTTTGCTATGATTCATCAAAATATCCGAATCAGGAATCATCCTTAACGAAGTCGTATCAGTCACACCCGCCATGATGCAATTGGCCCGAATACCCAGGGGCGCCATTTCTAAGGCAATACTTCTGGAAATAGCTTCCAGTGCCGCTTTTGCTGCTGAAACAGCCGCATAATTTTTCCAGGCTTTGGTGCTTCCTTCGCTGGTAAAACTAATGATACGCGCATCGGCCGAAAATAACGCAGCGTTTCGCAAGTCATTCGTCCAGTCATATAAACTGATGGCCATGGCGTCGATCGTTAATTGAAAATCGTCATGTTTTAGCCGAAATGTTTGATTATCGGAGAGCATCGGTTTCAAATTTCCTTTCGCAATACTGTGAATCAGCGTTCTTACTTTTTCGTGCGTGCCCAGCTCTTTCTTTAACGTATCAATGACGTAGTGGCGTTTTTCGATATTCGTCGCATCAATATTGAAGTGTTTTAACGAAACACCTTCGTTTTTAATGCTATCTAACTCTTTTTCCAGCTTAGGAAGGTCGGTTTTCAGCGTGCGATGCACAATGCATATATTCATGCCATGCCTGGCCAATTTCTTCGCCGTAGCCAGCCCTAGTCCTTTGCTTCCACCAAGGATGATTGCCCAATAGTTAGTATGACTAAATTCGTTTACCACTTTAATAAAACGCGTTGCGCTGAAAAGCCGGGGCCAAAACTGAGCATGAGCCCATAAGAACCTTTTTCGGGCTGTTTTTCCAGGAAGCGTTCTAACACATACAGCACCGTTGCGCTCGACATATTTCCGTAAAGCCGAAGTACTTCTTTTGTGTCGTCAATATTCTTGCCCAGTTTACCGAAAAGCTCCTGCACAACCTCGACAATTTTGCGTCCTCCCGGATGGAAAATCAAGTGGGAGATATCATTGATAGTCAGTTGATTTTTTTCTAAAAATGGATGGACAATGGCCGGGAAATGGGTGGCAATCGTATCTGTAACGGCCTTATCCAGTACCATTTGTAGACCGCTGTTTGTTAAATTAAAGCCCATCAAATGCGTAGCCTCATAAAAATGATACATTTCTTCGGCTACAATTTCTGGCCCTTCATCCTCATCGTGAGAAGAAAGTAAAACGCAGGCCGCTCCATCACCAAAAATGGCGGCACTAACAATATTGGCCATTGAAAAATCGTCTAACTGGAACGTAGCGGTTGGCGATTCAACGGCGAGCAAAGCAGCCCGTTTTCCAGGGTTCGATTTTAAAAAATTCTTCGCGTAAATTAGTCCGGATATGCCTGCTACACAGCCCATTTCTGTGACGGGAAGACGTACTACGTCCTGACGCATTTTCAGGCTGTTGATCAAGTAAGCATCCAGCGAAGGAATCATCAGGCCCGTGCAACTTACGGTAATCAAATAATCAATATCCGTTACGTTCCAGTTAGCCTTATGTAAGGCTTTCATAAAAACGGCTTCCCCTAATTTAATTGATTCACGAGCGTAGATGGCGTTTTTTTCTTCAAACGAAGTCTTACTGAAGACCTCCGTCGGCGACATAATGGAATAGCGCGTATCGACCGCAGCATTCTCAAATATCTTTTTCACTTTCCGCTGAAAGCGATCTTCCTGCCCCGCTAACCATTCATCCAGAAAAGGTAAGATTTCGTTTGTATGCCGCCAGTATTGGGGTAAAGCTTTTGCTACCGTTGTTATTTTTACACTCATAGGTTGTTGATAATCCATTGATAGCGGAAAGCCCACCGCCAGGTAATGCTGTACTGTTTGAGTTTTAACTGTTGTGAAAAAGATTCTAACTCATTTTTTTTAAAGCCACGAAGGATGGATGTTAATCCATCTTCTCTTGACATTGGATTCAGCCCAAATACAAAACAGATGAGCTGAAAGAGCCTATACGCGAGACCGCTACGTTGTAAATCGTTGATGATAACGCCGAGTCTAGCCTGGCTGGAAAATACATTCAGTATGTGCAGAATTTCATGATCCGTAAAATGATGCAATGTCAGGGTGCACAAGGCAATGTCATAGTTCATCGTGGCGAACGCTTCGTCAAAGACATTCAAAACAGCATACTGTATATCTGGGTAGCCGGTAGAAATGGCCTTTGCATGATTCACGGTGAAATCATTGGCATCAATTCCCAGAATACTAAATTTAATACCTTCTTGTTTTCCAAATTCGGAAACAGCCCGGCACATATCCCCATTTCCACAGCCGATATCTACAACGGAGATCACTTTATCGCCGGGCTGATGCTTGATCAATTCCTTTATACCATCAAGCGTAATTTTGTTGCCGCCTAACCACTGATTAATTACGGCGATTTTATCTAACGCGTCGCGCAACTCTTCGCCTTCCAGCGAAAAGTTGTCCATGATTTCTTCTTTATTGGTGCGTTGTGCAAACATACAATCCAGCCTAGCCAACAATTAACGGTTTTCCATGCGTCTGTTTGATTAGTAAGGGTAATGCCCTAGGCGTTAGCTGCAGACTTTTGAGTAAGGTGTTTGTTAAGGCAGGATAGTATAAAACGGATTGTAATAACCTGCCAATAGCCAGGCGCCTTTTGAATTCATCATTCCAGGAAAGAACGTATTGTTTTTCCACGGTTAGCCTGCTGGTTATTTCTCGCTGAAAATACCTGATAAGTAAGTCGGATGCGATTTTGGCGCTGTGAATGGCCATGGCCATACCATTTCCACACAGTGGATGTATTAACCCGGCGGTATCGCCACACATGAGCATGTGATTTTCTACCGGTTCTTTTTTAGCAAACGAAAGCTGGCTAATCACCAGTGGCTTATCAAACAGCGACGTAGCACCAGACAGGAAATTTCTTAAATGGGGGTTTTTATACAGAACATTGGCCTGGAATAATTTCACGTTTTTATACTTCTTGAAGCTGGAATAACTGACCAGATAACAAGCGTTTACCAGGCCATCTTCTACTTGAGACAGGCCACAATAACCACCATCGAAATTATGGAGTGATACCAGATCGTTGGGGAATGTAGCCTGATAATGCATTTTTACACCTAACCAGGGGGATTCTTTCTGGATAAATTTACGCTCTAATTGCTTATCCAGGACAGACCGTTTGCCGTAGGCGCCGATCGCCATAGGGGCCGTATACTTCTCGCCATCGTCGGTTGTAACTGTAAATACGTCGTTCGTAAACTGGATATCTACAACCTGCTGCTGATGAATGGTAACACCCATAGCGAGTGCTTTTTTGTATAGGAAATGATCAAACGCATACCGACTCACGCCAAATCCACCCAAGGGTAAATCAGTTTCTATTGTTTTCCCGGAAACAGTGCTCAATAAAAAACGATGTATGCGGGAAGGATTTAAGTCGTCGACCGTGATGCCGAGAAATTGCAGATAGGGGAGTACTTCATTCGAGATATACTCGCCACATACTTTGTGATGCGGATAGGTCTGTTTTTCAATCAGGATTACGCGTACATGATACTTAGCCAGATGAATAGCTGCTGTTAATCCTGCCAATCCACCGCCAATGATTAGTACGTCGGCATCCTCTGTCATTGGTCATTTCCTTTATATTTCTGGTAAACAAGCGCATCGGGCAACATGTTCTGATTTTTCGTTTGTAACCCGGTAGTTTACATTGTTAATAGAGTCATCTGCACCAGTTTTAACCCGATGATTAATGGAAGCCGCTCAGAATTCAGTAAGTTTGGGGTATATTATTCTACTATGTTTACGCGTCAAATACTATCTATTGCAACGGCCATTGGCCTGTCTGTTCTATTAGCTAATGGGTTAACCGGTTGTCAATCAAAAGGTTCTTCTTCGGAGAGCTCAGCTACAACCGATTCAACGACGGCTGATAAGTCGACCAAGGAAAGCACCGAAGCCGCTACGTCGGGGCCTGATCCTTCCAGTATTCCAGCCAATAAAATCGCGGATGCCGCCACGATTCTGGCTCGTCCACAGGTGCCGATTCTGTGCTACCACCAGATTCGGGACTGGCGCCCCAAAGATTCCAAAAGTGCGAAGGATTATATCATTCCGACGGCGGCTTTCCAGGAACAGATGCAAATTCTGGCCGATAGTGGCTATCACACGATTCTGCCTGATCAACTCTATGCCTACCTGACGACGGGCGCTCCGCTGCCCAAAAAACCGGTTATGCTTACGTTCGACGACGGTGACCTCGATCAATATGAAACGGCCACACCCATTCTGGAAAAACACGGGTTTAAAGGCACGTTTTTCATTATGACGGTTGCTATTGGCCGCCGGGGAAAACAGCCGTATATGGACAAAGCGCAAATTAAAGACCTGTCTGATCGGGGACATACCATTGGTGCACATACCTGGGATCACCATAATGTAAAGAAATACCAGGGCGAGGATTGGAAAATTCAGCTTGAAGAGCCAAAAACCAAGCTGGAAGGCATCATCGGAAAGCCCGTTAAATACTTCGCATATCCGTTTGGTCTCTGGAACAAGGAAGCCTTGCCGGAAATACAAAAAAGAGGCTATGCGGCTGCGTTTACCCTGGCTGATAAACGGGATGATCAGATGCCCTTATACACCGTCCGACGTATTATTGCAGGTGGCCAATGGAGCGCTAAAACATTCTATCGGAACATGATTGAGAGCTTTGATGATAAATAGTTCTGGCATTCTGCCTGAGTGAAAAGCGGCTTAGGCCGCTTTTTTTATGATAAGTAATCTGCTACGTTGGCACACAGTATTTTGCCCAGCAGATGTGTCTTTCAGCTACTAAACACAAGCGTACAACTGATGACTGGAAAAACACTGCCTACATTGTTGCTGATCATTTCGGCCCTCTACTCGGCCAGGGCGCAATCAACTCCGCCCCGCCTGATTGTTCGCGGGGATGATATGGGGTATTCGCATGCCGGAAACGAAGCGATTCTGACATGCTACAAAGAGGGTATTGAGAAATCGATCGAAGTACTTGTTCCCTCGCCCTGGTTCCCCGAAGCCGTCAAAATGCTGGAGCAGATTCCGACGGCCGATGTGGGTATCCATTTAACGCTGACCAGCGAATGGGACAACATCAAATGGCGTCCGCTATCCAACTGTCCCAGTTTGCGGGATGCCGACGGCTATTTTTATCCAATGATCCGACCTAACAAAAACTACCCCAAACGCTCGGTGTCGGAAAACGACTGGAAACTAGCCGAGGTTGAAAAGGAGTTCAGGGCTCAGATTGAGCTGGCGATGAAGAAAATTCCCCGGATAAGCCATTTTTCTGGCCATATGGGTTGCACAAGCCTGGATGATGATGTGAAAGCGCTCGTTAAAAAGTTAGCGCAGGAGTATCATATTCCGCAATATGACATGAGCCTTGGCGAAGCGGGTGTTACGCATGTGGGCTACGTGGGCGCTCACACTACGTCGGAAGAAAAACTGCAAAGCTTCATGAAGATGCTTAAAAGTCTGGAGGCAGGGAAAACATACATTTTTGTCGATCATCCTGGCCTTGATACACCGGAAGTACAGGCTATTTACCACATTGGCTATGAGAACGTAGCGGCCGACCGCCAAGGTGTAACGGATGTCTGGACGAACCCACGTGTGAAGGAAATGATCAAAACGAAAGGTATTCAGTTAATCGGGTATAATGACTTGGGAAAGTACTAATGAAGCGGTTCGGCGTAGTCTCTGACTACGTCACCGTGTTACCCGGTCTCTGACCGGTTTATATCATCAATTAAAACCCGGTCAGAGACCGGATAACGCTATGGCGTAGTCTCTGACTACGCCAAACGCCAAATTACACCGGACATCTCATTAAAATCGACCTGCCCATTCGACACCGGTGACAATATGCGGCATGGCGTATTTGTCGGTGAAAGTTTCGTTGGTGTGGCCCATGCCCGTGTAGAAAACGCGTCCTTTGCCCATAGCGTTGGTCCACGAAATGGGGTGATCGCCCCCCATGGCTTTTGGCCACATAGCCTTATAGGTTGCTTCGTTGAGCGTCAGTAACACCTGGATGCTGTCTTTTCCCCGGACACTTTGTTTAAAGTTATACCATTCATCGACTTTACGCCATTTGGCAGGCAAATGTTGGGTTGTCGGGTGATCGCGGATGTCAGTAATCACTTCAGCTTCGGGCGTATGTTCTGGATAAAGCGGGTGGTCGCGGAAGTGCGTGCCAAGCATGTGGTCGTACCAGTCCCAGCTATATTCGGTGTCGGAAGCGGCATGAATACCGACGTACCCACCGCCGTTTTCGATGAATCGCTCAAAGGCTTTTTCCTGCTCAGGTGTTAGAATGTCGCCCGTAGTGGACAGAAAAACCACCGTTTTGAAACGGCTCAGGTAGGTATCGTTAAAGAAAGCCCCGTTTTCGGTGGTGCGTACGTCCCAGCCTTTCTCCTTGCCCACTTTTTTGAGCGCTTCGATACCCGGCTCGATGGATTCGTGGCGGAAGCCGTTGGTCTTCGAGAAAATCAGCACACCTTTATCGCCAACCGGACCTGGATCGGCCGGCAGCACGGTATCAAATACAGGCTTCTGCCAGGGCAACGTACGGGTTACGTACATTCCAAAGACGACAAATCCACCTACCAGCAGCGCCAGCAACAAGACGACGCCCAGCAGAATTCTCAGGGTTTTACGAAGCATGAATTTTAGCGCTAGGCAAGCTCAGTACGTACGCGTTCGAGCAGCGTTTTAGTCGCGCGGATGCCGTCATTCGTTGGTAAATACCCACCCGTTGGATTGTACATACCGATAAGGCCCCCTTCGTATTCGATGCCTACATAGCCTTTGAAGCCCGCGTCTTTGATAATCTTGAACATTTTCAGGAAATCCGTTTCGGTTTCATTGCCATTCGCGTCGAATTTGTGCGTTTTGGCACTGATTCCTTTAGCGTATGGCATCATTTTCTTTACCCCTTCGTAGCGATCAAATTCCTTGATGCACTTCGTACCCATAATCCCCTTGATGTCGTTGGTTTCGGGTTTGCTACGTTGGGCGCAGAAATTGCCGAAGTCAGGCAGAAGCCCCGCGTTGGGCATATTCACCTGCTTCAAAACGCCGACGAGCCAGTCGATATCTGTCGTATTGCCAAAGTGATTTTCGACGATGACGTCCATTTTTGATTTTGCGGCATATTCCAGTAGTTTATGGTAGCCGTCGGCCGCCGTTTTAGCGGCTTCAGCAGCCGGATCGTCAGCTACGCCCGATATAGCTTTGGAGCTATCGCCTAAATTGACCCGAATGGACGTACAGCCCAAAAACTTGGCAGCATCGACCCAGGCATAGTGTGATTCTACCGCTTTCTGGCGTTTCGCAGCATCCAGATCAGCAATGTTGGCGCTATCGACCATGATGAGGTTGTTTTTCATGCCAAGATCATCGCACCGCTGTTTAAGCTCTTTCAGGTACGTCTGATCCGTGTGCTTGTTGTTGAAAAACATGGACACGTATTCGAGTACGTTGATGCCGAAGTCGTTTTTGGTACGAGCAGGAAATTCCATGTTGGTCATTTTGCCTGACATCAACTCCCCGGCGAACGAAAACTCCGCCAGTGAGATATCGAACGAGAATTTTGTCGGTGCCATATCGGCGAATAGATCAGTTGAAAAGGTGGAAGCAAGGCCTACTCCGGCGGCTGTCAGGCCGAGTTGATTCAGGAAACTACGACGAGATTGTGTCATGATTTGAACAGGGGATAGCCCCTCTCTAAATGAGAGGGGCTGAGGTGAGTTTAGTTAGAGAATTGAACCGTGGCCGGGACAAACAGGGGCGATTTTCCCGCTTTTTCGTTTTTAAAGACGAAGTACAGATTGTGCTGGCCGGTTGTCGGTGTAATGGTAACCTTGGCCATGCTGGGCTTGAACATATCGGCAGGATCGCTGCTGGTGTTCTGCACGAGTTCCTCCGTCTGCCCCAGCAACTGCCCGGTTGGTGAATCAATACGTATTTCGATACGTCCACCCACGGCGATGAGTTGGGCTTTGGGAACCGCCACAGCGAACTCCATCGTTTTGATGTCCGTCAGGTCAAGCTGATCGAATTGTACGTAAGTATCCGACGCCATCACAATCACCAGTGGGTAAGGCTGGGTGCCCATTTTGAAGAGCGTAATGCCTTTCGACTGTTTGGTGCTCATGCCCATAGCGACCAACGGATTCCGTAGTACCAGTACCTGTTCGGCCATTTGGGGAGGTAATCCATTCGCGCCTTTGTCTTTGTAGGAAGCCTGCAAAACCAGATCTCCTTTTTCGTCGGCTTTGGGAACATAGGTGCCCTTGGTCGGTAGGGATGGAGTGGCTACTTTCTTGTCCGATAGTGTCAGAATGTACTTGACAATCTCGTTGGCGTCGGGCATCGCCAGTTGCGGGTGAGCCGTCATGATGGCATCGCCCCAGGAGCCGCCACCCCCTTTAATAATCTTGTTCGACAGGCTGGCGACGGCATTTGCATCGCTTTTGTACCGTTTCGCTACGTCCGTGAACGACGGCCCAACCGATTTTTTGTCCGTAAAATGACAGGCTTTGCAGTCACTTTTTTCCATAAGCGTTTGACCAGTAGACAGGTACGTAGCTTCCGAAAACTTATGGCCTGCCGGGCCGCGTTCGGTCTCGCTTTTGGCCTCGGCGTTTGTTTCATCCTGATAGGTTGCTTTCACCATCACCTGACTGGCTTTAATCCGGCCATCGGTCAGGCTGCCGTCTTCTTTGTCCGTCACCCTGACCTGGTAATCAATGGCTTTGCTAGGGAAATAGAAACTCTTGTTTCCTTTCGCTACGTCCAGCACCACCTGGGGCGGCTGGTTACCCGCCATGATGTCTACCTCACGAGAATCTTTCGACCCTTTGGCATCGGTCACCGTCAGAATCGCTTTATACTGACCCGGTTTCTGGAATGTAAATGTCGGATTGGGCTCGTTCAGAATCGTTGCCTGATTCCCCGCCTTGTTGATGATCTTCCACTGATACGTCATGGCATCACCGTCGAAATCCTTCGTGCCTGCCGATGATAGATTTACCTTAAGCGGCACGGCTCCCGCTTTCTGACTGGCGGCAATCTGGATGTTGGGCTTGCGATTTCCGGCGTTGAATTCAATACGTACCAAACGCGAATCGTCGTTTTTGAGGAACCAGCCCGTGCCATATTCGAGTACATACAGATCCCCATTCGGGCCGAAAGCCATGTCAATCGGGTGGCTGAACGACATATTCGGCAGAAAGCGTTCCATTTTGGTCATGTCGCCTTTGCCGTCATAACTCACGGCAATGATCATGTCGCGCATCCATTCATATAGGAATGTTTTACCATTGTAATACGCCGGGAAAGGTCGTTTGGCACCTTTAAAATCGTCTTTGTAATAGGTTGGACCGGCCATGGCGCTACGTCCGCCCGATCCCATGAGGGGAAATTTTTTGGTTTCGGCCGCCGTATAGGAAATCAGCGCGGGTTGAGCAGGAGGGAGGTCGCGCATGCCCGTGTTGTTGGGTGAGTCATTGAACGGATGAGCCGGATCAAACTTGGCCCTCGATTTGTTGGTGGCGAAATCCACATCATTGTAGGCTTTATTGTCACCTACGAAATACGGCCAGCCAAAATTACCCGGCTTTTTGGCCTGATTGTACTCGTCTTCAGCCGTTGGCCCAACTCCTACTGAATCTACACCGGCATCGGGACCAACATCGCCCCAGTACACGTAACCCGTGTGTTTATCCACCGAAATACGGTATGGGTTTCGGTGACCCATGGTGTAAATTTCCGGGCGGGTTTTGGCGCGGTCCGACGGGTCGGTGCCTTTCGGGAATAAATTGCCTTCTGGAATGGTATACGTACCGTCGGCTTCGGGGTGAATGCGCAGGATTTTTCCCCGCAGATCATTGGTATTACCTGATGATTTCTGGGCGTCCCAGGGGCCACGCTCAGGCCGCTCGTCGATGGGCGCATACAACGTAGCCCGGGGGCTGGTGTTGTCGCCGGTCGAGAGATACAGATTACCGTCGCGATCCCAGTCGATCGAGCCACCGGTGTGGCAGCATTGCTCGCGTTGGGTAGCGACTTCCAGCAAAACTTTTTTGGAGGAAAGAATCAGCTCGTCGCCACGAAGTTCGTAACGGGTCAGAATGTTCTTAGGCTCGGCACCGACGGGGGAATAATAAAGGTAAATCCAGTGATTTTTCTCGAAATTGGGATCGATATTAACCCCCAGAAGTCCATCTTCAGCTTCGGTTTCGTGCCCCTCCTTATCTTTATACTTCGTACTGACCGGAATCGTCGCAATGGTTTTGAGCTGCCTGGTCGATGGTGAGTATATCCGAACGTCGCCGTGCCGTTCCACAAGCAGCACACGTTCGTCGGGCAAAATGGCCATTTCGAGCGGCTCGTTAAGTTTTTCGGCCAACACTACCTTTGTGAAGCGGTTTTCGTCGGGCAGGTCACCGGGATCGACCATGGGCTTTGCCGAATAAGCCCAGAGACCTATTGCACCGACACACAATGCAGCTACCGTTCGATACGATTGTGAGGTAAAGGAATTGTAGTTCATCTTAATGCGTAGTTTCAACACAATGATAATACTTATTTTTCATTGTGTTGAGTGTACACACTATAAAAAGTTTTAATTTTCCATCATGGAGTACCAAAAAGAGCTCAAACGGCTGATTTTAGACCTTAAAACAAATTACTTACCATCCGTATCAATAGATCTGGTCATCTTTGGCTTTCATGATGGGCAGTTGAAAGTCCTGTTATTACGCTGGAAGACAACGGATAAGTGGTGCCTGCCGGGAGGCCGAATTCGTCATGACGAAAACATGGAGGCTGCAGCTTACCGAAGTTTGCGGGAACGTACTGGTTTGAGCGAAATTTTCCTACAACAGTTTCACACCTTCGGTGAGGTGGATCGCTATACGCATTTCAGCCGACATGATACGTTAAGCAAACTGGGGCTGCCTGAGGAGGATTTAAAAGGGTTTGCCAGCCGGGATGTTTCGGTGGGCTATTATGCGTTGGTTGAATTTGCCGGAGTGACACCTACCCCTGACCTGTTTACGGACGAGTGCCGCTGGTGGGATATCGATCAGATTCCTCTGTTGCTTTTCGACCATAACGACATGATCACCCTGGCGTTGAAAACGCTACGTCGGCAACTCAGCTATCAGCCGATTGGCTATAATCTGTTGCCCGACAAGTTTACCATGCCTGACTTGCAACAACTCTATGAAACAATTTTGGGCCAATCGCTTGACCGCCGGAATTTCCAGAAACGGATGCTGGGCTACGGTATCCTGGAGCGATTGGAGGAGCGCAAGACCGGTGGCGCCCACAAGGCACCTTATCTGTACCGGTTCAATAAGGAAAACTATGAGAAAGCCCTGCGAGACGAGATTCTGTTTGTGGGGTAATGATACGTCCTGCAGCACTACGTAGTAATAAGGACAAAGTTGTAATTTTGCGTATTGCCAACCGGGTTGGAGGATACAAAAACCTTCCATCATCAGGATGGTTAAAGAAGCCGTAGCAGTACTGAAGATTATGAATACGCAAATTCGTTTAGCCCTTGATCGGACGCCAAACACCAATCATACCGGATTCTATGTAGCCCTTGCCAAAGGATCTTATGAGAGAGCCGGACTCGACGTACAGTTTATAAGCCCTGAGGCCGATAATTATCAGAAAGCGCCCGCCCGACGATTGTCACAAGGCGAAGCCGAACTGGCGATTACTCCCTCCGAAAGCATCATTAGTTACCAGACAAATGGCGTTCCGTTACTAGCCATTGCTACCGTTCTTGCCCGCGACATCAGTGCTATTGTTACTCTTAAAGAAAGTGGAATTGATCGCCCCAAGCAGTTAGATGGCAAAGTATATGCTTCCTACGGTGCCCGCTATGAAGATGATATTATTCGCCAAATGATTCAGAACGACGACGGCCGCGGGCAGTTTATTCCGCATAAATCGCCCTGGTCGGGTATCTGGCGGGCGTTGCTGACGCGTGAAGTGGATGCGGCCTGGTGCTGGCTGACCTGGGAAGGCGTTAGGGCGGATATTGAAGGCGTAGATCTGAATCAGTTTCTGTTCGACGAATACGAAATTCCGTATGGCTATAACCCCGTACTAACGACTCACCGCGACTGGGCGCACAAAAATGCGGATGCGCTACGTAAGTTTTTGGAAGCAACAGCCTTAGGCTTTCAATTCGCTGTAAAAAATCCAGATGAAGCCGCCAAGATTCTGATCAAAACGGCCAATCACCCAACGTTGTCCAACCGGAATTTTGTGGAGCAAAGCCAGCAAATCGTCTCCGGGTATTATCTGGATGGCGAAGGGCATTGGGGATTCATGCACCGGAATATCTGGGTGTCGTTTGTCAACTGGATGATTCGCAACCATATGCTTACCGATCTCAGCGGGGAGCTGATTCAACGATTAGATGTCGACACGCTGTTTACGAACGAATTTCTGGCCGGTGTACCCGCGCTGATACGTTGGTAACAGATTCACGTTTGAAGACAACCTCTGGTTAATCCGTAACGATCAGGCGTTGAGGAAAACTTATTCCATTGGCAATCGCCATTGTGTAGGTGCCAGCCGTTAAATAACTTTCAATTGGCGAGGATAATTTAAAGACAAGCTGGTTGGGAGCTGTGCTACTGCATGTATTTAGACAGGCGGCATCCGCATTAATTCGGGTTCCTTTTCCTGTGGCGACATTCGTAAAGACCAGATCGGTGATACTGGGATTGGTATAGAGATTTTCAACGGGTAAATTCAGTTCCAGCAATTTCGTTTTTCTGGAGAACGTAAATTCCTCATTACTATCCTGCGCTTTTAAAACTCCCGTTGCCACTACGTTTACTTTATAAACGGTCGTAGTCGTTTTATTGCCGATTCGTAAGGTTATCTCTTTTTCCTGAGCTGAGTTATGGCTTTGCCCACAGTAACAAAAGCGGGTTAAATCTATGGTGTTATCCGCCATCACCCCATCGAGCACACTTGCTCCATCCGTTAAGTCAAAAATGGGTTGCAAGCCTCCTTTTAGAATAGCTGGAAGTTGGACCGTAATCCTGGAATTTGCAGCATCAAACCGTACATCTTTCGTTGGGATACCTACAAATGAAACGGATTTGATTGCTGGTCTTTCATCGACTGTTTGACTTGAATCCTGACAGGATTGCAGGGCCAGTCCTGCACTTATCAATAAAGCGATAGATAGTGCTTTCATAAGTAGTTGTTAATTAAGTGATGGAATAGCGTAAAGACGTTACTGGCTATTTTATAATCAAGCGTTACGTCAACCCAATTAGATTCTCTGGGTAAGTGTGGGCAGACTCGTGTTAAAGCTTCTTAATTTCAAGTTGAGTGTAACAGAACCAGCTATCTTTCCCAAAAGAAGAGGTGATGGTTCTATTTCGGGTCTTACTGATTTTGTATAGGCAAGTTTGGCCTTTCACTATTGCTACGTCGTTGCTGATGTGGGCTCTGGCTGGTTACCCGACCCTTTTATCCGTCAATCTACTGTCATTTTTAACCAATTTTTTTTGGTTACGTACGCTAAGTCAGCTCCTGATTTGGTACCTTTTTCGTACCATGAATCGGAAAGGCTTTGTATTCTATCAACATTTTGGATTATCGGAATTACAACTGGCCAGCGGTATCTATACGCTTGACCTTATATTCATTAGCCTATGGATTTGTTTGGCAAGCCTGCTGTTCCAGCAATGAAACTGGAAGCAGATAGTATCTGGTTGGCATATGGACAACGTAAGGTGTTACAGAATATCTACCTGCGGGTCGACGTGGGCCGGATTATTGGTTTGCTGGGCAGAAACGGTTGTGGTAAATCTTCTTTACTGGAAATTATCTACGGCATTAGATCGGCTCAAAACGCTTCTGTGCGCGTTGACGGAAACTACATCAAGAAGCTTTTTCACTGTAAGAACGTAGCCGCCTACCTACCTCAAAAAAACTTTGTACCCGCTCATCTGCGTGTAGACGAGGCCTTTACGTTTTATCAGTCAGTCTTGATGGAAGCTAATGAGCTCTTTCCTGAACTAAAGAGCCTTTTTCCCTTCCGTTTCAACCAGCTTTCGGGTGGGCAACAACGATTGGTTGAGACGCTTATGGTTGCAACTTGTCCTGCCTCATTTATCATTTTAGACGAACCCTTTTCAAACGTAATGCCCTTGCATGTAGACGCGTTGAAAACGTTGTTCATCTCCCTCAAAAGCCGGAAAGGAATTCTTATTACGGATCATTATTACCATGAAGTACTAGCGATCAGTGACAGCCTATATCTGTTAAATACCGGCGGACGAACCATTCAATTACAGCAGCCGGAGCAACAGTTGAAGGATTTCGGCTATATAAATTAATTGTTTTCTGCTGGCAACGAGTAGTTACCCACCAATTGTTGCCATCGACTCACTAACCACATCACGCTGTTGCTCGGCCTCAAATCCGTTGGCCGGGCGATGAGCGAAGGCTTGCAGGAAAGCGGTTGTTAGTTCGGCGTCGGATGCGCCACCCCGGAGCAGAGCGCGAACATCTAATACACCATTGTCGTACAGGCAGGTCTTGAGCGTGCCCTGCGCGGTCAGGCGGATGCGGTTACAGGTGCCGCAGAAGGTGCGACTAAAAGCCGCAATGACACCAATAGTGCCCTGATGACCTGGAATTTGATACGTAGCAGACGTCGAAAACGGTGGGTCTGGCAGCTTTTGTAAGTCCGGATAGTGTAACCTGATTTCGTCAACGATACGTCGGTGCGTCCAGTGAAGGATGGGATAGTGACTTCCTTCCCCATTAAAGGGCATTTCCTCAATAAATCGCACGTCAACGGGTAGATCGCGTGTCATCTCGGCCAGCGGAAGGATGTCCTGCGTATTCTGACCGTCCATCACGACCGCATTGATTTTCGTCTGAATACCCGCTTTCAATAACGCATCGAGTGTCTTCAGAACAGCGGGGAGTTCATCGCGTCGGGTGATTTTTCGAAAGCGCTCGCGGTCAAGTGTATCCAGACTTAAATTCACTGACTTTACGCCCAGCGCGGCCATTTTCTCGATATGCGGAGCGGTTAATACGCCGTTCGTCGTCATCGAAAGGTCATTGAGACCATCAATTTCAGCTAAGCGGTGCATGAAATCCATTAAACCCGACCGTACAAAAGGCTCTCCGCCCGTGATACGTACCTTTTGCACGCCTAAACGAGCCAGCACACGCACAAGTCGCTCCATTTCCTCAAAGGTCAGTACCTGGTGCTTAGGCAGATACTTGATTCCCTCTTCGGGCATGCAGTAAAAGCAACGCAGGTTGCAGCGGTCCGTTACGGCCAGCCGAAGATACGTGATGGGTCGGTTGTGGTTGTCGTAGATCATTGGGTATCTTACTAACACAAAACTACAAATTTTGATTGCAATGCAGCGTGAAATGCTGTAGGACGGGTCTAACAACCGTGTAGAAAAATTTCGGGAAGTTTGTTTTTTATAATTTGTTTGAGAAATAAATGCTATTTTTGGAGAAAGTTTACGTAGCCTACTTGTGAAAAAAGCGGTCTCCATCGGTCTCTCGGCCTTGCTCCTGTATCATACACTCGCCTATGTGCTGGTGTTTGTCGGTACGTGGTGGCAGGCAGAGCATGATCTATCGGAGCGGCTTTTAGTGTATCGATCGGTAGATAGTATCGTTGAGTTTCAGATTCCGCTTAAAGACAAGCCCGATGCCAGTGCTATTGCCAGCACGACCTCCGATGGGTTCACGTATCGGGGTCATTATTATTCCGTAATAAGTCTGGATGTAAAAGGTGACACCCTGCACATTGCCGGTCTACAGACCGAAAGCCGGTCCTTCTGGCAGAGTGATCTTCTTTCCTTCCTCAACGATCACATCACCGGCGCCACGGACACGCATCAGAAAGCGAATAAAATCCTGAAATTCCTGTTGAAAGAATATTCGGCCAACCCAAGAGCCGTCTTTAGTTTTCTCTCTCCCACCTGGCGCGAGGATATCCGCATTCCCGAACATCTGTTCGTGGTTGCTGCTCGTGCCCTGCCGGTTCATTCTCCCCCTCCTCAAGTCTGAGGTCATTTTCCACTACGTTAGTGAGTCTATGCTCGTAGCTGTGCTACGTCATTACGGTCTGTGTTCATTACTGTAGTCCGTCTCCGAGGGTCATGATCTGCGTTTAAACAAACGCTTGACCGGACGACCTCTGTTTGTGAACGATCTGTGACAATGCACAGTAAGCAATTGCTTTACTCCGTAGTGTAACCGACACGTTTGTGTGACTGGTGTTCTGCTTCAGTAGCTTCTAAAACACGCCTTAGAGCTGTGATTTTACAGGTCATATGATCAGGTGATTTCTGCCAGCGCACAGTGCGTATCGCTTTTGGTCTGTATGCTCACAGAGCACATAACCGAATGATTTTCTGCTTAGTCTCACCGTATCCTATACAAAAAATAGGAGCTGGTTTGCGCGATGAACATTCGGTTTCAATCGCGGACAATTACTTGATTTTCAACTCAGACAGACATTCTTATTGATGAAAACGATTTCTACTATCGTTCTGGCAATAGCCTATATTCTTATTTCCTATACATCCGCTTCGGCGCAGGGTTGTGTCGCCGTTCGTCATATGAGTTCGGCAGCTCCGGTGGGTTCAGCCGATTACTTTAAACAACGTACCGGCCACTGGCAGGTATCAGCGGGTTATCGCTTCTTCCGGTCTTACAAGCACTTCGTGGGCGATGCCGAGCAGAAACAGCGCGTTGAACAGGGTACCAATGTGATCAATGTGTCGCATGCGATCGACCTGGGCATTACGTACATGGTCAATCAACGGCTTTCGTTTTCGGTCAATCTGCCACTTCAGAACAATGATCGTTCGTCTCTGTACGAGCATTACGGCAATGCTGTGGCGCAAAATCCTGAGCAGAAACGGTTTCACACCGGCTCGCAGGGCATTGGTGATTTGCGTCTGTCGGGAAGCTACTGGCTTGTCAATCCGGTCAAACTACCCAAGGCGAACCTGGCCGTTGGTTTGGGTGTAAAATTGCCAACCGGCAATTATCGGGCAACCGACCAATTCCATAAGCTGGACAAAGAAGGCAAAGACTATACCGTCGAACTACCCGTTGACCAGTCTATTCAACTTGGCGACGGTGGCGTGGGAGTGAGTATTGAGCTACAGGGCTACGCGCAATTATCGAAAGGCCTGGCGCTCTACACCAACGGTTTTTACCTGTTCAATCCGCGCGAAACGAACGGCGTTGTCCGGAATCCACTGTCTACCACCGTCGATCCCGTAACCGGTACGTTCTCCGTAGCCGATCAGTTTGCCGCTCGCGTGGGCCTGAGCCAGTCGATCAGCGCGGTTCCGGGATTAGCCGTAATGCTGGGCGGTCGGGTTGAAGGTGTACCTGCTATGGATGCTTTTGGCGGCAGTCAGGGATTTCGTCGGCCGGGCTATATCGTATCGGTAGAGCCGGGACTGGCCTACATGCGCCACAAAACGTCGATTGCGGCTACCGTTCCCATTGCGTTGTATCGCAACCGCATCAAGAGTTACTCCGACCGACTTGATCCGGCCGGTCTGAGACAAGGTGATGCGGCCTTTGCCGACTATCTGGTGTCTATCAACGTATCACGCTGGTTCTAAGTGGTTTCAGGTGCGATGGCGATCACCATCGCACCACGTTCAGCATAGGGACAACCTTTATGAAATTTTCTCAATTAGTCTATTTCCTGATTGGACAACTGGTAGGCGCTCCTTTTCTTTTGTGTGCCCAACAGCTTCCCAAACAAAAACAGACGGCAGACTCCTTGCCAGGCCGAACCCTGAATCAGGTGACGGTAAAAGGAATCCGGTCGTCGGTGGTCGAGTCGTTGCCCGCGGTTCATGGTACGTATCTAATGGGCGGAAAACGAAGTGAAGCCATACACGTGTCGGAAATTGATGCTAACGTAGCTGAAAAGAATCCTCGACAGATATTTGCCCGGATTCCCGGTGTATTCGTGTATGACATGGACGGCACGGGCAATCAGATCAACATTGCCACGCGCGGTTTAGACCCGCACCGGTCCTGGGAAAATAATATCCGGCAGAATGGCGTCATCACGAACTCAGACATGTATGGCTATCCGGCCAGCCACTACTCGCCCCCGATGGAAAGCATGGACCGGATTGAATTTGTGCGGGGAACGGCTTCTTTGCAATACGGCGCCCAGTTTGGCGGGATGTTGAATTACGTAACCAAACGAGCCGACAGCACGCGCAAATTTGGTTTTGAGACGGTCAATTCGATTGGCTCCTACGGACTGATGAGTTCTTACAACGCCATTGGTGGTCGCGTGGGAAAGTGGACGTATTATGCCTATTACTACCGGCGGCATTCGGATGGATACCGACAAAACAGCCGCTCCGATGCACAGGCTCAGTTTGGCAATCTGCACTATCAGGCAACACGACGGCTGGGATTGACGGCAGAACTTGGCCGCTCGACCTATACGTACCAGATTCCTGGTCCACTGACGGATGCCATGTTCGCGCAGGACCCGCGCCAGTCGACACGTAGTCGCAACTATTTCAACCCCGACATTTACATCCCGTCGCTGAAACTGGACTGGTACCTGTCGGACCGGACGCGCCTGCTCTGGACAACATCAGCCGTTTTGGGTGCACGTAACAGCGTTCAACTAGACGCCTTTGCGACGGTTCCCGATACGATCAGCCGGGCAACCGGTCAATACAAAGCCCGGCAGGTGGACGTCGATCATTTCAATAGCTATACCACTGAACTTCGATTGCTGCACCACTATAAACTGGGTGGCATTAGCGCTACAGTAGCTGGAGGTGTACAAGTAATGAGTACGGATTTGCATCGGCAACAGCTTGGCGTCGGCACTACGGCGAGCGATTTCGACCTGGCACTGGTCAGCCCGTTTAAGCGTGATTTACATTTCCGAACCAAAAACCTGGCCGCTTTTGCCGAAAGCCAGTTTTACCTGACCAATCGCCTGACGGTTTCGCCCGGTATTCGGATCGAGGATGGGAAGACCGAAATGCGGGGAACGATCACGTACTACGACCCGCTCAACCTGCCAACCGACATCAGCCACCAGTTCGCGCTGTTGGGTGTCAATGGCGAATACAAAATCAATGAGGCTGTCAAGGTCTACGGCGGCTGGTCGCAGGCGTATCGGCCGGTGGTGTTCAAAGACATCATTCCAACCTCGGTTTATGAACGCATCGACAAGAATCTGAAAGATGCACAGGGTTATAACGCCGAAATCGGGGTGGATGCCCACTGGCAGGTACTGCATCTGAACGTCACAGTCTTTGACTTACTCTACCGGAATCGGCTGGGAACGTTGTTGCTGACCAACACCGATGGAACGAATTATGTCTTCCGGACAAACATCGGCGACAGCCGGAGTACAGGCGTTGAAGCGCTCATCGAAGGGCAACTGATCCGTACGTCAACCGTATTAATCAGCGGCTTCTCCTCGACCGCCTTTAACAACGCCCGCTACATCAATGGGCATGTTTCAACAGGTACCGACAACCGGGCGGTTACGGGAAATCAGGTCGAATCGGCACCCCGCTGGACCTCCCGCAACGGGTTGACGGCGCGTTACGGAAGCGCCAGCCTGACGCTTCAGTACAGCTACGTTGCTCAGACCTTTTCGGATGCCCTCAATACGCCAACACCATCAGCGAACGGTGCCATTGGTCCTGTGCCTGCCTACAGCCTGTGGGATCTGAACGGGACCTGGCGTATCAAACGCGGACTAACGGTACGGGGCAGTATCAATAACCTCTTAAATGCGCAATACTTCACCAAACGCCCAACCTTCTATCCCGGCCCCGGCGTCTGGTCGTCCGACGGCCGCAGCGCTGTGCTGACCGTTGGTTTAACGGTATAATTCTATCGTATTACATTGACTTAACTGACTTGTAAACCTATGAAAGCAATTCTAAAACAACTCCGTATCGCCCTCCTGCTGGCTCCTTTTGCCGCGCAGGCCCAAATGCCTAACGATGCCATCTACATGGGCAAAAACCAGCTTTGTGTGGCCGGCATGTATAGCCATAGCTCCTGGAATCAGTACTGGGAAAATACGCTGAAACGTGAAAATTTTAACATCGGTACGCAGACGACGCAGAGCGCGATGATTATGCCTGCCTTCGGGATCAGCAAGCGCGTGAACGTCATTATGAGCCTGCCCTACGTCTGGACGAGTACCAGCGCGGGCAACCTCATGGGGCAGAAGGGCATCCAGGATGTATCGGCCTGGCTGAAAGTAAAGGCGTTAGTCGCCGGTGGTTTCTCGCTCCACGCCATTGTGGGCGGATCGATTCCGGTTGGCGATTACGTACCCGATTTTATGCCTATGTCCATCGGTATGCAGTGTCGCACGGCAACCGGCCGACTGATGGCGAACTATAAACATCCAAAAACGGGCCTCTATGTGACCGCCTACGGCAGCTACGGCTGGCGGAGTAATGTCAAAAGCGATCGCGATGCGTACCAGGCCGACGATCGGATTTATAATACCAATCAGATACATGTACCAAATACGTATGATGCGGCCGTTCGCTTAGGCATACTACGCCGGGGCTGGCAAACGGAAGTGTGGGCAGAACGTGTCGCCTGCCTAAATGGAGACAATATTCGCCGGAACGACATGCCGTTTCTGACCAACAACATGCAGGCCACCTCCGTCGGCTGGTACGGCAAGTTCCAGCCGCACAACATTGGTGTTAACGCCCGTGTCGGCTATGTTGTTGACGGCCTGAACGTTGGGCAAAGTACCAGCTATACGGTTGGCGTGTTATACCAAATCAGTTTCAAGAAATAGACCGTACTTGTCATGAAAACACAGAATCATTTTATAGCACGTTGCGCTGCCATCATCGCGTTATCGGCTGGGCTTAACGCGTGCAGCAAAACAATTGATGAACCCCAATTGTCGGCTTACGCGCCCACCAACGTAGACGAGAAGGCCGGTACCTGGAAAACTTATGTTCTGACAGCGCCCACCGACGTAACCGTTGCGGCCCCGGCGGCCATCAGTTCAGCGGATTATCTGGCGGAGGTAGCCAGTTTGAAACAAAAGGCAGCGAACCTGACTAGTGCCCAACAGGATGCAGTGACGTATTGGGGAGCCGGGGCCGCTTTTCGCTGGAACGAGATCGCCCGTGAATTATCCGCCCGATACAACATTCCACCGGCGTCAACGCCCGATGGCAAATACCCCGTACCGGATGCCGCCAATCCACTGGCCGATCCGAAATTCCCGTTTTCCAATCCGCCGTACACGGCGCGGGCTCTGGCTTATCTGAGTGTGGCGCAATATGACGCATTGGTGTCGGCGTGGCATTATAAGTATCTCTACAACCGGGTGGCTCCTGCTAAAACTGATGCGGCCTTAAAACCGCTGTTGCCGGTATCGTCGTTGCCGTCGTATCCGTCCGAAGATGCGGTTGTCGCGGCTGCTTCTGCGGTTATTCTGAAAGCCATGTTTCCCGGCGAAGTGGCCTATCTGGATGCTAAACTGGCCGAACACCGCGATAGTCGGCTATGGGCGGGCATGAATGTAGAGAGCGACCTTGCGGCTGGTGTGGCGCTTGGTAATGCTGTTGCCGCTAAAGTAATGGCACGGGCCAAAGTCGATGGGATGAGTGCCGCTAATAACCAGACGGTAACCGCAGGCATGATTCAGGCGGCAAAAGAGCGTGGGTTGGCTGATGTATGGGTAAGTCAGGAGACACCCGCCCGGCCCCCCATGTTGCCTAACTACGGGGCTGTCCAGACCTGGAATTTCGACAAAGCGACGTTGGTTAAGCTACGTCCCGGCCCACCGCCAGCCCTTAACAGTCCCGAATTCACGACAGCGCTGGATGAGCTAAAGCAGATCAACAAGAGCCAGACGCGCGACCAGGCCCGTATTGCCAACTACTGGTCGGATGGTGCGGGAAGTTACACGCCCCCTGGCCACTGGCACCGCACGGCTGCCAATGCGGCCCACGATGCGCAATATAGTGAAGTGCGCATGGCCCGGACATTAGCCCTATTGGGTACGACGGAGATGGATGCGGCTATTGCCTGCTGGGATGCCAAATACTATTACTACTACCCTCGTCCGCAGCAGTTTGGCGTGAAAACATCGGTAGGTTTACCCAATTTTCCCTCCTATGCCTCCGGCCACTCGACGTTTTCGGGGGCAGCTGCTGTGGTATTGAGCAGCATTTTCCCTGACAAAGCGAAGGATTTTGAGGACGAAGCAAACGAAGCATCAACGTCGCGTATCTACGGACTGATTCACTATCGGTTCGATTCGAAGGAAGGGTTGAAACACGGGAAAAACATCGGTTCCTACGCCATAGCACGTGGCAAAGCCGATGGATCGGGACTGTAAAAGAATGATGACCGGGTCGCCGGTGCGATTATACATCATGAATGTAAGAACAAAGTATTAGGTCATTCAGATATCATTCATCATGTATAATCGCACCAGCGACCCGGTCATCATTCAAAAATAGGCCACATATCCCTTGACCAGAACAACTGCCGGGCATTACGGGCCTGCTTGACTACCGGTTAGATACGGCCCAGCCGATTCGGGAACTCACCCAGATTTTACTACGTGGCGAGTCGGCCCCGTTTCCGATGCACTAGTGGCAGCGGCTCGGGCAGAAGGTGCTAGTAATGGTGACATTCACGATACGGTGCTGATTGCTGCGTCATTCTGTATGTACAATCGCTACGTCGATGGACTCGCTACGTTCACGCCCACCGATCCAGCCGCCTATGAAGCCATGGGCGAATGCATGGGATCAACTACCTAACGTAAACGCGTAACATCTGTAAATTTCTCTAAAACAACTAACTGCTGAAAACATGGCACACATTCCATTACCTGACGGATTGCCCGGAATTGTAGGACCAATGGCGTACAGTCCTGTAACGACCAAGCCGCTAAATGAATTGGCCGAAGTTTTATTACGTACAAATGCCAGCGATTCGCTTACGCAGGGCGAGCGCGAATTAATTGCCTCGTTTACGTCCCACCGAAACGATTGTTTTTTCTGCTCGACCTGCCACGGGGCCGTTGCGGATTATCTGCTTGGACGTGATAATAACATCGTAGCGCAAACCTGGGAAGACCCGGCTACGGCGCCAGTGTCGGATAAAATGAAAGCCTTACTGAGTATTGCAGCCAGTGTCCAGACTGGTGGCAAATACGTAACACCCGAACAGGTGGCGGCCGCCCGGACCGAGGGAGCTACGGATCGCGACATCCACGATACCGTTTTAATTGCAGCGGCCTTCTGCATGTTCAATCGTTACGTGGACGGGTTGGCCACCTGGGCGCCCGAGAACCCGGCGGCATATGCTGAAATGGGCGAGGCCCTGGCTACGCGGGGCTATGTGAATTATAACGAGCCACAACCGGCTTGAAAAGGGACAAAAAACGAAGTGGATAACACCTGTTCGTGTTATCCACATTCACCGAATTTATCATAGGTTGGTTGCATAGACCCCGGCTACACTGTGGCCGGGGGACTATTTCCCCTCACAAACTAACGAAGAATATGCCACATATCGAACTACCCGCCGGTTTGCCCGGCATTCGGAGGCCAATGGCCTTTAGTCCCGAAACGGCGCGCCCGCTCAACGATCTCGTTAACGTATTGCTGCGAACCAACGCGCATCGCCCTGAGTCAGGGCTAACAGAAGGCGAACGAGAACTGATTGCGACCTACGTATCGACCCGAAACGACTGCTTTTTTTGCCAGACCATCCACGGCGCTGTTGCCAGCCATCACCTGGGCGACGACGACTGGAGTTTGGTGAAATCGGTCAAAAGCGATCCTGAACAGGCCGACATTAGCCCGAAACTGAAAGCCTTGCTGGTTATTGCTGGCAGTGTGCAGCAGGGTGGCAAGTATGTAACTCCCGAGCAGATTGAAGCTGCCTGCGCCGAGGGAGCTACAGATCATGACATTCACGACACCGTACTGATTGCCGCGGCCTTCTGTATGTTCAATCGCTACGTGGATGGGCTGGCCACCTGGGCACCCCAAAGTCCGGATCTTTACCGGTATCGAGCCGCGAAAGTAGCCGAATATGGATATACCCATGAAGATCATTACATGCCACCAACGGGATTAACTACTTGATTGCCTGTCTATGAAGCGTTCCTTCGCCTGGTTTCTGGTGCCGATCCTCCTGCTGATTGCCATTGAGGTACTAAGCGTTTACTTTATCATGCCGTTTCCCGGCAGTCAACTGGGTCTCGATGCGACGAATCCGGCGGAGACTTCCCTGGCCCGACTGGAATGGGCGTACTGGCTGCATCAACATATAACTTGGCTGCGGCTGGTTGGCTTGTTACTACTGGCTTATCCAGCTTATTCAGTTCTGGTCAAACCCCGTCGGGCGTGGCATCGCTACGTAGCGGGTGCGTTGGTGCTGGCCTATGGCGTGGTAGTATACGAGGTCAATCAGGAGATGATGGCTGACCACATGTTCCTGCAACCCATCACGAAGCGTGTGGTGCCGATGAGTCAGAACGAAATTCCGGGTAACAAACTCGTGATTGGTTATGAGGCATTTGGACAGGCTACGGCTTACCCGATTCAACTGATTGGCTATCACCACCAGGTGCGTGACACCGTGGGTGGCCAGCCGGTGATGGTAACGTATTGCACGGTTTGTCGTACCGGGCGGGTATTTAATCCGGTCGTGAAGGGGCAGTCCGATGAGTTTCGCCTGGTGGGTATGGATCATTTCAACGCCATGTTCGAAGATAAACGTACCGGCACCTGGTGGCGTCAGGCAACGGGCGAGGCTGTAGTCGGGCCGTTACGCGGGTTGCAACTGGGTGAACTAGCGGGTCGGCAGATGACCCTTGACGAATGGGCTGCCGAACACCCGAATACGCACGTACTACAGGCAGACCCAGCCTTTGCCGACGAATTTGATGGCATGAAGAATTACGACCTGGGGTTGTCGAAGGGAAAACTTACCCGACGCGACTCGGCTTCGTGGCAGCCTAAATCGTGGGTCATCGGTGTCGAGCGATCTGGATACACCAAAGCATACGACTGGAATCAATTGCAGACAACACGCATCCTGAACGACGTAGTAGGCGGGGAACCCCTATTGTTGGCGATGTCACCGGATAGCATATCATTTGGTGCCTGGAGTCGGCGCATGGGTGTGCAGACGCTTACGTTCCAGTTTGCCAATCGGCAACTCACTGATCTTGAAACGCACTCCGTCTGGACCTGGCGAGGGCACTGCATAGCGGGTTCGCTAAAGGGTCAGCGACTGGGACCTATACCAAAGGCGTATCAGGAGTTCTGGCATTCCTGGCGCAGCTTTCACCCTAATACGCAGCAATACACGAAACGTTGAAGACTTTTGCACCACAGGCTCAATACCCGGTCTAACGAGTTGAAAACTGATGAATAGCAAGGGTATCCGCATCCGCTTTAATCCGGTGTGGAAAGCAGGGTAGTAAGGTTTCTAAAACCAGCCGGTTCCTAAAAGCCGACTTTTCTTTTGCGCCAAAAAATACACCACCGCCCTAACTTTCCGTTACAACAGCATAGAGTGACTGGCTTGACCGCTGGCAGGGAAAACACTCATTTATAACGTAGCCTGCCGTCCAACGACTACTTTTGCTGACTCTTACTGTCGAATTATGCGATTAATAGCCTATACTGTCCTTTTTGCTCTTCTTCAAAGTGTTACGTATCAAACTCACGCACAGGGGCTTGTGGATGGGTTTATGCGCGGCCAGCGAAAGGCGAGCCTTGCCTTGGTTGGGTCGCAGGACACCTACGATTCCTACTACGTGGGGAAGACCGAAATCCGAAATCCGAATATTGGCACCGTCACGACGCAGGCCTTGACTCTCGTTGGTACGTATGGTCTGGGCTATGACCTTGACCTGATTGTTGCCGTTCCCTACATCCGTACCGAGGCCAGTGCAGGTTATTCGCCCAAGCAGGAGGGGTTTCAGGACATTTCGGCCGCGCTACGTTGGGAAGCCTATGATTACAAATTTGGGAAACTGCGCGTGTCGTGGCAATTTGCCCTGGGCTACTCCGTGCCGCTTCAGAATTACGTGAACGATGCGCTGGTAGCTATTGGTCGCGGCTCCCGAAATTTTGATGCGCGGACGTTACTGCATTTTAAGACCGGGAAATTTTTCCTCACCGGACAGTACGGCTACATACGACGTGGGCAAGTCACGCTCGACCACGTCGTAAACACGTATGATCCCGGACAGGTCAATCCCGCCAGCGGGTCTACCGTCAACTCCCCGGACGTGACGGACATGAGTATTCGCACAGGCATTATTACGAAACCATTTGCGGCCGATGTCTGGATTCAGCGGCAAACACCCTACAATGAAGGCACCGACATTGGCCCTGGCATCCCATTTCCAACGAATGCCGTTGGTTTCACCCGGGCAGGCGCATCTGCCTACCTGCGACTCATTGGCAAGCTTGGCCTGACAGGTGGCTACAGCGTGACACTCGACGGACGGAACATTGGCAAATTCACCCGCATCACGGCTGGGCTGGTTGTTGGTCTGTAAATGAGGCTTCTGGCGTGCGTATTGACCATAAGAATTTTATGAAAAAGTCTTTTTTATCGATTGGTTTAAGTGTTGTATTGCTGTGGATGGCCGGTTGTAAAGAGCCAACCATCGACGAGGGAATTCTGCCTTTTGTCGAACCTGCTACCACAGATCCCGATGGCGGAACCTGGCGAACCATCGTGCTGAAATCAGCCGCCGACATTACGGTACCTCAACCGGCAGCCGCTACATCCGATACGTATCAGAAGGAGCTGACGGATATAAAAAATGGGTTGCTGAGTATAAGTCCTGAGCAGAACACAGCCGTTAACTACTGGGCTGATGGGGGTGTTCGACGCTGGAATCAGATTGCGCGTCAACTGGTCGCTAAATACAACGTAGTGCCCGACTATTTGACGAACCCCAACATCGGCTCCCCTTCCGATCCGGCCAATCCAATGGCCAGCCCTTCGTTCGCGGCTCGTGTGTATGCCCTTCTGAGCGTAGCGCAGTACGATGCACTGGTAGTTGCTTGGCGAGCCAAGTACCAGTATAACCGACCGGCGCTGGAACGGCAGGGCGTTGTGGGGCGCGTACCCATAGCCGACGTACCGTCTTATCCGTCAGAAGACGCGGCCATTGCAGAGACATCGTACCAGATTCTGGCGTATTTATTTCCGAACGAAGCCAACTGGCTCAAGGCGAAAGCAACCGAACACAAGCAGAGTCGTCTTTGGGCGGGAGCCAGCGTTCCCAGTGACCTCAAAGCGGGCGAAGACCTGGCTTCAATTGTCGCAACGACCGTTCTTGACCGGGCCAGAAGTGACCGATTCGCTACAGCCCACGATCCGGTCAATAGCTGGCAAACGGCAATTGCCAGTGCGCCTTACGATGTCAAATGGAAAAGCTTGGATAGCCCCGTTCGTGCTCCGATGCTCCCGTTGGGTGGGCGCGTCAAAACATGGTATGATTCAACCGCCCTGGCTAAACTGGCACCCGCTGCACCACCGGCTACTACATCACCTGAGTTTCTAAAAGCACTGGGTGAAGTTCGCGATATGGCCAGCGCGCGCACCCGCGACCAGTGGCGTAGTTCCAGTTTTTGGGATGATGGCATTGCAACCTACATGCTGGCCGGTCACTGGAACGTCATTGCGCAGGATCTGATTCGGGATGCCCGCCAGAATGAACTCCGGTCGGCTCGTACCTACGCGCTCATGAATCGGGCTATACAAGATGGCAGTACAGCCTCCTGGGCTACCATGTACCGCTATTTTGTGCCACGCCCCTCGCAGGTTGATCCAACGATCAAAACATCCATTGCGATTCCCAATTATCCAGGATATCCATCCGATCACGCGACCATATCGACCGCTGCCGGTACTGTATTGGGCTATCTGTTTCCGGATCAGGCCAGCAGCCTGAATGCACAGGCAACCGAAGCCGCTCTGTCGCGACTCTACGGCGGCATTCAGTACCGATTCGATGTCGATGAAGGAACAAAGCTGGGAACAGCGATCGGCAACGTAGCGGTTGCTAGTGCCAAAGTAGATGGGGCTAAATAGAGTCAATCGACTTCCCGAAACAGCAGCGCTTGCCTGAGATTCCAGCCGACGCTCGTATCGTCAATACCATTTCGTAATAAAAAGCCGCGTTCAGAATCAATGGACGCGGCTTTTTAGTTAAACTGATTGGTGTCTTTTTTTGTAACATTGCCCCATCTTTTGTGCCTAAACAATCAACTACTGACTGCATGAGTTTATCCAACAGCCTGTCTGTCCAGACCATCTCAGGTGATTCTACGCTGGGCGAATCCACGCGGGGCCAGAACCGAGTGGTTATCGAGCACGTATCGCCCGAAATCGACGGCGGTCAATTCCCTATAAAAGCGGTTATTGGCGACGTAGTAGCCATTGAAGCTGATGTTTTTGCCGACGGCCACGATTACCTTTCCGCGGTGCTTCTCTATAAACACATTGACGATGATGCCTGGGCCGAAACGGCCATGTCATTGCTCACTAATGATCGCTGGGGGGCCTCGTTCATTGTTGAAAAGCAGGGCCGGTACGTATACACGATTGAAGCCTGGGTAGACCATCCGGCCACGTGGCAACATGAGGTTGATCTGAAAGTGGCTGATGGGCAACGTATTACAAGTGAACTGCTGGCTGGCGCGCAATATGTAGATGGCATGCTGGAGCGGGCGGGTGGTGTAAAAGCGGGATCGAAGTCCGGACGTAAAGGCAAAAAAACGATTGATCCAGCACCCAACGCTGATGTGTGGGCCTTGCAGGAAATGGCGGCTTTGTTCCGCGCCGGTGCCGCAGAAATTGGAGAAGATCGCTATAATGAAGCGGTGTCGGTGGCTGAAAGTGACCAGTTTACATTTTATGCAAACCGCTATCCCGAACGGAAGCACACCACGCGCTACGACCGCGAATTGGCCATAGACGTCGATCGCGCCCGGGCTGGATTCAGTACGTGGTATTGCCTGTTTCCTAGGTCGGCTTCGCGGGAGGAATTTCAGGGTGAACCTAAACACGGTACGTTCCGGGATGTCGAGACGCTGCTGCCGCGCATTTCGGGCATGGGTTTCGATGTTCTGTACCTACCGCCCATTCACCCGATCGGCACGGCTCACCGTAAGGGTAAAAACAATTCGGTCATTTGCCAGCCGGGTGAGCCGGGTGTTCCCTATGGTATTGGGTCTGAAGAAGGTGGCCACGATGCTATTCACCCTGAACTCGGTACAGTAGATGATTTTAAACACCTGATCGCCATTGCCAAAAATTACGGCATGGAGGTGGCAATGGATCTTGCCATTCAATGTTCGCCCGATCATCCCTGGGCTAAAGAACACCCCGAATGGTTTAAAAAACGACCCGACGGTACGATTCAATACGCTGAAAATCCGCCAAAAAAATATCAGGATATTTATCCGATATACTTTGAAACCGACGACTGGCAAAATCTGTGGCTGGAGCTAAAACGGGTAATGCTCGTGTGGGCGTCCTGGGGTGTGCGCATCATCCGGGTCGATAATCCGCATACGAAACCGTTTGCTTTCTGGGAATGGCTCATCGCCGAAGTAAAGAAGGAATATCCTGATATGCTGTTTCTGGCCGAAGCGTTTACCAAGCCGAAAGTAATGAAAGAACTTGCGAAACGGGGGTTTGCCCATTCGTATACGTACTTCACCTGGCGCAGCACCAAGGCGGAACTGGAGGAATACATGACCGAATTGACGACCGAGGAAATGAAGTATTATTTCCGGCCTAATTTCTGGCCTACGACCCACGATATTAATCCCAGTTATTTACACTCGGGTCATGAACCGGCGTTCCTGATTCGCTACTTCCTGGCGGCAACCCTGTCCAGTAATTACGGTATTTATGGTCCGTCGTTCGAGTTGATGGAGCATATTCCATTCCCCAATAAAGAAGAATACCTGAACTCGGAGAAATACGAAATCAGGCACTGGGATTGGGACAAAACCAATAAACTAACCTATTTAATTACGCTGGTGAATCGCATTCGGCGGGAGAACGTAGCACTGCAAACGACCAATAACCTAACGATCTGTAGCGTCAACGACGACGCGATCATGGCTTATCTGAAAGTTTCAGGCGCCAATCGGCTGCTGATGGTGGTCAATACGGATGCGTATCAACGTCGGGCGGGGGTTGTGCAGGTACCGATCTGGCTATTGGGTATTGAGCCCGATCAATCCTATACGGTTCATGATTTGCTCACAGAGGCTTATTACACCTGGAAGGGCGAGTACAACTACGTCGAACTAGATCCGTATCAGCTTCCCATGCACTTGCTGAGGATTGAGATGTAGGCTAGACTGGTGCCAGGAGCATGGGGCATGGAAAAGCAAAGATTGTTTTACCGTTGCCCCATGCTCCTGGCACCATGCTCCATCTCACTTCGCCCGGATGGCAATAACGGGGTCGAGACGGGAGGCTGAAAAGGCGGGGATAATGCCTGATATTACCCCGATAACACTCGAAACACCTAAGCCCAAGGCAATATTTCCTGCTGTAAGCTGAAGTTCGAGTGTACCTAACTGTATGAATGTCAGCAGATAGACTAAGAAGATACCTGCCAGGCCACCCACTAAACTCAGTAAAATGGCTTCGAATAGAAACTGGAACAGAATGACGTAGTTTTTCGCTCCAAGTGATTTCTGAATACCGATGATGTTGGTACGCTCTTTAACACTAACAAACATGATGTTGGCGATGCCAAAGCCACCGATCAGAATCGAAAATCCCCCAATGACCCAACCCGCTACGGTCAGTACGGAGAAAATACCACTAATCGCTTTTGCCGCGGCTTCGGGTCGGTTAATGGCAAAATTATCTTCCTGTAAGGGACGTTGGCCCCTTCGGGTGCGCATGAGTCCCCGAACCTCACTTTCGAGTTCGAGGAGCCCTTCGTCACTGTCATACCCTTTAACGACGATGTCGATACTCGGGGTAATCGAGTGGAACATTTTGGCAAATGCACCGTATGGAATCAGGCATTTGATATCGGGATTGCCACCCACGTTGAGAATACTTTCGCCCTTCTTTTTCTGAACCCCGATAACAATAAAGTTTAGTCCATTGATTTTAAACGTCTTACCAACAGGGCTTTGTGCCGGGAAGATATTTTCAGCAACATCGGAGCCAATAATCGTTACGTTACGGGCTACATCAATTTCCTGCTGGGTAAAATAGCGCCCTTCTTCAATGGGCACATCCGAAATCTTGTTGTAGTCGAGCGTTGTGCCCTGAATGAGTGCGGCCATACTGTTATTCCCATTTTTGATGGTCACTCGACCTTTGAAGTCCATAGCTACAACAGCCTGCGCATTTTCGAGCCGTTCGGACAGGAATTTATATTCGGTGTAGGTGGGTTCGGGGCGCTGGAAGTACTTCCACCATTGGAAGTCGCCATCGAATACCCACGGCCATTTCTGGACGTACATTACTTTGTCGCCAATGAATGACAAACTATCCTTGATATTGCGTTCCAGCGAATCGACCAGGGTGAAGACGGCAATAATGGCAAAAATACCAACGGTTACGCCCAGCAGTGAAAGTGTGGTGCGCAGGAGATTTGAGCGCAACGACTGCCACGCAAACCGGAAACTTTCTAACGTCTGACGAATAAACTTCATCTACTGTAAGGAACGAAAGGGCAAAAGATCAGTCTGCCGTTCAATTCAATGAAGGTACTACGTTCTATACGTCAACCCAAGTTATTTTGGACAAGTACAACGTTCTGCCGGATAAGTGGCGGATTGCAGGATCGTTTGGATAACGCTATTTTTGTAGATTAGCCGTTTACAACCGCCTGTCAGACCGTAAAATATGAAACTACGTATCGCTCAGTACACTCAATTACTCCTCTTTGCACTAGCCATTGCCTCCTGCAAAACTCAGTTGACATCGACCACCAGGTCTGATACGAAACTCAGTCAGAGCCAGGGAGTTTATCAATACCGCGATGAAGACCCGCTGGTCAAGCCGTTCTTTTCGGACCGGGTTGGCGTGATTGGGCGCAATGGTATGGTCGCTTCAGCGCATCCGGAAGCCTCGCAGGTGGGGCTCGATATCCTGAGAGCGGGGGGTAATGCGGTCGATGCGGCCGTAGCGGTGCAATTTGCGCTGGCCGTCGTGTACCCAGGCGCTGGCAATATTGGTGGTGGAGGCTTCATGGTGTATCGCGACAATACCGGGAAGGCTTACACCCTCGATTACCGTGAAAAAGCGCCCGGAAAGGCCACTCAGAATATGTACCTCGACTCACTCGGAAATGTTCGGCCGGGATTGAGCATCAGCGGGCATCTGGCGAGTGGTGTGCCGGGATCAGTCGATGGTATGGCCGAAGCTCACAAACGGTTCGGGAAATTAACCTGGGCGCAGGTCGTGCAACCGGCGGTTGATCTGGCCGTCAAAGGATTTGCGCTTACCGAGCGCGATGCACTGGGGCTAAATCGTATCAAAAATGATTTGAACACCATCAATCCGGGTAAAACGTATTTTCTGAAACGTGCAGAACCAACCGATACGGTTACATGGCATAAAGGCGACTTGCTGGTGCAGACTGATCTGGCCAGGACGATGCAACGCATTAAAGATCAAGGCCGTGCTGGCTTTTACGAAGGTGAAACGGCCCGGTTACTTGCCGAAGAAATGGCACGTGGTAAAGGGCTGATTACAGAAGAAGATCTGAAAAATTACCACGCCGTCTGGCGTGAACCTATTCAGGCCAAATACAAAAGCTATAATGTAATTACTATGCCGCCGACTTCCAGCGGGGGCGTGGCGCTATTACAAATGATGCGGTTTACGGAGCCCTTCCCGTTGCGCAAATGGGGCTGGAATCGTGATAGTACCGTTCAGGTCATGATCGAAGCCGAACGACGCGTTTATGCCGACCGGGCAAAATTTATGGGTGATCCCGATTTTGTTAAGGTTCCGGTGGCGCAACTCATCAGTCCCGAATACCTGAAAACCCGCTGGACCGATTTCTCCTGGGCAAAAGCATCTGACAGCCGGACTATAAAAGGCGGTACGATTCCAGGGTATGAAAGTCTGGAAACGACTCATTTTTCCATTGTCGATAAAGAGGGCAATGCGGTGAGTATTACCACTACGTTGAATGGCGGCTACGGGAGCCGGGTGGTAGTTGGGGGAGCCGGTTTCTTCATGAACAACGAAATGGACGATTTCAGCGTGAAACCCGGTTCGCCCAATATGTACGGACTGATTGGTAATCAGGCAAATGCGATTGCACCTGGCAAGCGGATGCTCTCATCCATGACCCCGACGATTCTGGAGAAGGATGGAAAACTGTTTATGGTTGTTGGCACACCCGGTGGCTCAACGATCATGACCTCGGTTTACCAAACTATTCTGAACGTAATAGAACACGGCATGACCATGCAGCAGGCCGTTAACGCCCTGAAATTTCACCACCAGTGGCTGCCCGACAAAACCACGTTCGAGAACGGGGCCTTTTCCGACGCTACGATCGAAGCGTTGAAAAATCGGGGTTACATCCTGGAAAAGCTGACAAACACCCTCGGTCGTATGGATTGCATTTTGATACGTCCCGACGGTTCGTATGAAGGTGCTTCTGACCCACGAGCGGATAATACAGCACGAGGTTATTAAGACAAGTTTATAAAGTGGGGGCCAATTGATGCGTATCTGACAAGTACGTATCAATTGGCCCCCACTACTTTTTCTGTCATGCTGACGCAGCCGGGCGGCCGGTGCCGAAGCGTGACAGAAATGTGAACGTTTCAACAAAGCTACTTTGAGCGTTTCAACAAAGTTGCCCCCTGAAAGGCTACCGACCTTTGTCAAAATTAAAAGCAAAGACAATGACAAAAGTTTGGTTTATCACCGGTAGTTCCCGTGGCTTGGGAAGAAGTCTGACAGAAGCAGTACTTGCCAAAGGCGATAACGTAGCGGCAACCGCGCGTAATCCGGAAAATTTATCTGCGCTCGTTCAAAAATACCCTGATCAAGTCTATCCGGTCCAACTGGACGTAACAGATAAAGACCAGATCGTTTCCGCGGTTGAGCAGACTATAGCCCACTTCGGACGTATCGATGTGCTGGTCAACAATGCTGGTTTTGGTATCATTGGCGCTACCGAAGCCTTCACCGATGAACAGGTACGTAGTCAACTGGAAACAAATCTCTACGCACCCATTGAAGTGACACGCGCTGTGTTGCCTTACATGCGGAAACAGCGTTCAGGTCATATTCTGCAGATTAGCTCAATAGGCGGACGGGTTGGCAGTACGGGTCTATCCGTGTACCAGGCCGCTAAATTTGGTCTGGGGGGCTTTAGTGAAGTACTGGCAAAAGAAGTGGCTCCCCTTGGTATTCATGTAACAAGTGTAGAACCTGGCGGCTTTCGAACCGACTGGGCGGGCGACTCCATGACGTATGCTGCACCCGTAGAAGGTTACGAGACGACCGTAGACCAACGGGTTGAGTTCTTTAAGGGAGGGAAATTTATGCCCATGGGCGACCCAGACAAAGCCGCACAAGTGATGATTGACCTGGTTGAGCATCCTGAACCACCTGTACATCTGATCCTGGGTAGTGAAGCCGTCGGTATTTTAAAGCAAGCCGATGCCGCAAGACAGGCCGAATTTGAAAAATGGATACCCGTAAGCATCTCCACGGATCACGAAACCGCGGTTAACTTTCTGGAAACAGAAGCCGGAAAAGCACTTTTCGGTAAAAAAGAATCATGACGTTGATCCTGCTACGTATTTTTTGAGCGATACGTAGCAGGTTGTTCTGTCCGTCTAAATCCTTAGGCTAGATAGTTTGCAAATGAGCCATGTGGCTTAAGGATTTAGGCTATTAATGAGGTAGCGTCTTTTTTGTAGATTTGTGTATATGGCTGTACTAGAGGGTGACAATCGATCTGGGCAAATACTGTACTCCTGCTACCACACCCGGAGTCGGCAGGGCGAACAGTTTATACCCGAGCATATTTTTGGTTATCAGCTTGCAGGTACGCTCAGCATGAACGACGGCCAGAAAGAGTACATTTTTAAAGAAGGCGATTTTCGATTCTGCAAGCGAAACCATCTGATCAAGTTTAGCAAGCAACCCCCTCGAACGGGTGATTTTCAGTCTATATCCATTTATCTTGACCAGGAAACCTTGCGAAATGTTAGTCTGGAATACGGCTATGAAGCGGAGAAGCATACAGAAGGCGACCCTGTTCTGCAATTGAAGCCTACGAAAATGTATGAGAATTATATGAATTCGCTCATACCTTATGGCCAAATAAAGCAATTCGCTAATGACCATTTGCAGGCCTTGAAATTGAAGGAAGCGATTTTACTGCTGCTGCAAACGAATCCGGAGCTAAAGCCTGTTTTGTTCGACTTCTCTGAACCCGGTAAAGTCGACCTGGAAGGATTTATGCAAAAAAACTTTCATTTCAATGTGGACCTGAAACGGTTCGCTTACCTGACAGGCCGAAGCCTTGCTACGTTTAAACGGGATTTTGAAAAGATATTTCATGTTACGCCGAGCCGCTGGTTACAGCAAAGACGGCTACAGGAAGCCCACTACCTGATAAAAGAAAAAGGGCAGGCGCCGTCGGATGTTTATTTAGAAGTTGGCTTTGAAGACCTGTCTCATTTTTCGTTTGCCTTTAAAAAAACGTACGGCGTAGCGCCTTCAAGAGTCTAATAAGGCTAATCGCGCATTTTGCTGGTTAAACCGTTCCCTCAGTCATACCTGTTTTCCATCCACTTATCCAACCGATCAACCGTTCCGGTAGTTTGTAATGCATAGTACTGGCTACAGCCTATATCTTTGTTTCACCAATCGGGAATAACCCGACTAGATTCTAAACAAAAGATAAAAACATAAAAATCATGAAAACCCTCATCAAACCTCTGCTCGTTGCTTTCTCGTTAAGTCTCGTTACACTGTCTGCTGCCCTGGCCGACGGAACGCCTGCTGCTCGTCCGGCAGCTGTGGCTACTTACAAAACGGGTATCTACACCACAATAGAAGGAAAATTAAACATTGCACTCGATAAAGAAACCAGTGGCGCTGTCGACATTCGGATGAAAAGCGCTGACGGCATCGTTTTATTCAGCCAGCACCTCGGCAAAAAAGAAACCGGAACTCGCGTTCGTCTGGATATGAGCGCTTTACAGGATGGTAACTACCAGGTAGAGATTACAAACGGCGTAGAAACAACGGTTCACAACGTCACCCTTTCGACGCAACAGCCCAGCGCTCCCAACCGCTTAGTTGCCATAAAATAATTACACTTTACCTGTCTAAAACAAGCAGCCCCTGAGTTACAGGGGCTGCTTGTTTATTTATGGTTCGGCGTAGTCTCTGACTACGTCGCAGCGTTACCCGGTCTCTGACCGGAATCCATGTACTTTATTACCGGTCGGAGACCGGGTAGCGCTACGGCGTAGTCAGAGACTACGCCGAACCATAAACAAACAGCAACCTACTGTTTTTGCAAAAGCGTTAACCAGGCTTCCTTAACCTTATTCTCTGCCAGTAACTGTTTTGCTTTCTGGTGTAGTAAATCCGGTAAATACTGGCAGCCATACTGAGCTTCGTTAAATAAATCCGTTAGTACGCCCGACACCCGAAACTGATCGATTTCGTCGGCTGTGGGCAGGAGCGCAAAACTGCCAAGTTTACCCAGATCATTTCCTGATAGGATAGCACTGTTGCGAATCGAGGCTGGAATTTGATCCACACCAATACCAATTTTAGGGCGACTGACTTCGAACAACGCGTCGCCCTGGGCGCGACAATACCAGTCGCCACCCATACGGCCAACGAGATCAAGCTGGTGCGGGTCAACAGCGCCCGTAGGATCGAAGATAGTATCGTGAAAATGACCCATCACCACTTCGCAAATGATCAACGTACCAGCCCCCGGCGAATCCACGCCGGGCGCGTCCATGTTGGGGCTGGTAGGTATGATTTGTTTGACAATACACTCAAATGCCGCGGGTGATTCGGCCACTCTCGGCGGACGAACCCGATCGGATGCAATGGCCGTGAACCCTGTTTTCTCAAACTCATTTACGCCCCGTTCAAACTCGGCACTTGCCAGTGACATCTGCTCAACCATGGCATAATTCACTACGTTGATTACTACCTCACCAACTTCTTCCAGATTCAGCAACGTGTGTTTCTTGTGGCCATGCCGGTTGATGGTTGGTGCGAAAACCAGCGTTGGAGGATTATAGCCAAACACATTGAAGAAGCTGAAGGGACTTAGATTGACGTTGCCGACTGCATCGATCGTACTGGCAAACGCAATCGGCCGTGGGCCAATGGTGCCAATCATATAACGATAAAACTCGTTGGGCTGTAAATCGTGTGGATTGATGGTTTTCATGAGCGAATTGTTCCGGTTACAGTGCCCAACTCAATGGTGATAGCATCAGTTCTGGCAAATGCGCGTAATGTAATCGCATCGCCATCTTGTAAAAAGGTTCGGGTAGAGCCGTCGGGCAAGGTGATAGGCTGCGTACCGTTCCAGCTTAACTCCAGCAGAGAACCGTAACTATCAGGATCAGTACCCGAAATAGTGCCGGTCGCCAGTACGTCGCCGATGTTGAGATTGCAGCCGCCAACGGTATGGTGCGCAATCATCTGGGCAAAATTCCAGTACAAATGTTTCGCGTTACTACGGCTAAGGCAAACCTCTTCGCCCGATTGAGGACGTAGTGAAACCTCCAGTTGAATATCGAAATGACCCGGTATAGTGGATTGCAAATAGGGCAGAGGCACTGGTTTCTGAACAGACCCAGCGATGCGAAACGGCTCCAGATCTTCGAAAGGAAGCACCCAGGCCGACATACTCGAGGCAAAATTCTTGCCCAGAAACGGGCCTAGTGGCTGATATTCCCACCGTTGTATGTCGCGTGCCGACCAGTCATTGAATAGCGTCATGCCGAAAATGTAGGACTCGGCTTCATCAACCGGAATGGGTTCGCCAGGTAGATTGCTTTTTCCGATAATCAAACCCAGTTCAAGCTCAAAATCCAATGCTTCAGAGGGGCCGAACGTTAACGAACCTGCCTGCATAAACTGCCCGGTTGGCCGCCGAATGGACGTACCCGATACAACAATTGACGATGCCCGGCCGTGGTAAGCTACGGGCATATGACGATAGTTTGGCAGGAGCGGGTCGCCATCTGGCCGAAACATATGACCTACGTTCTCGGCGTGGTGAATGCCCGCATAAAAATCCGTATAATCGCCAATACGCACGGGCAAGTGCAGTTGAGCCCCCGATTCAGGGATGAAAACCTGGTCATGGACATCGGCGAGCGCTGCGGCATCACTACGTAGCAATTCCGAAAGGCGCTGCCGAACAAGCTGGTGAGCTGGTTTGCCGAGAGCGATGAAATCATTAAGAACAGGCTGGGCAAATACGGTTGTGTCGATGCCAAGTTCATCGAAATAGCCTAACATACGCACACAATCGAGATCAAGGATAAGCTCGTTGTACTTCACCCCAACGCGGGGATTTGCCGAACCATTTCCGGCTGTGCCGTTACTGAAAATACCGTACAGCATACGTGAACAATAAAGGGTTAGGCATTACTGTACTTTGCCTGATTTGGTACCCATCGTAAGTACCTGATCACTGCGAACGGTGGTCCAATGGCCATCCGATAGAACGGCCAGATAGGGTTTGTACTGCGCCGGAGGAAGTTGATCAGCGAATACCCAAACCATATTCGCATCCCAATCCGAATGGCCGGTTATCATGTACAGCATCAGTTTCGTTGGGCTGCAATTGATGGGCCACATGAATGTATGCTGACTCGATTGCAGTAATAAATAGGCTTCCCTGGTATCGAATGCATGAATTAATGGTAGCCGGTTTCCTAGTGAGAGGTAATGAATCTGCCGCGCTCCGTAGACGAAAGCGCTATCTTTTTTTATCAAATTGGGCTCTACCGATGCCGTACGGAGTTTACTTATTTCTGATTCAATAATGGAAGGAGGCAAATGGTAGACTCCCTGATCGACTGCTTTTTGTAGAAGCTCACTGTAGTACTGATCAAAGGTTTGTTCGCCAGGGGGTAAGTTGGTGAGCAGTCGGCTTTCTCGCCAGTTATGTAGATCACTTAACTGGGCTTGCCGTACGTTCATCACTTCGGCAAACGTAAACCGATAGGATAGGCAACAGAACAAGAAGCTCATCGCCAGGGCAATACGACCAACAGCTGTGCGGTAAACCGGTTTTAGCCAGAACAGTAGCAACAAATAAGTCAGCGCGAATGCAACCGTAGCAAACCAGATGAAACGCGAGCTTAACAAGCCCTGATACCAACCCAGGCTCCGGGCAAATGATACACCGAACAACGTAATTAGCGCGTATAGGTAACACGCCATCAGGACGAGTGCGGACGTGTTACGCGACTGGGATGATTTACTGGTAATCCATTGACGAAAGCGATTTGGCAGGAAACTTAACACGCGGGTCCAGCCAGCCTGATAGACTATACTGGTCAGGATAATCAGGCCTGCGAAGGCTAGAAAAACTACCCCGGTCAATCCCAGAATGGCCCTGGATTTGGCAACGAGGGAACCTATCGAGCCCACCAGCATGAAAAGCCCCGCCAAGACACGTACTGGATGAAGCAGGTTGCTCCCCGAATCCGTAGCGCGGGAGTGGTATAAATGATGCACATACAGGAATAGTCCAACACTTACTATCGAAAAAAGTGTCCACAGTACCAGGCGCTTACGCTGGCCAAGAAGTAAGAGCAACAGAAACCCACATACAGGCACGGCCAGGCCATTGCCATTCGAGAACAGCGCCAGAAAAGCAAGCGGCAAGCTAAAGGCAAATGCCCATTTCGATGGACGGCTGATTAGATCAAACGCCCAAAAAGCGAAGAAAAGGGCGGGCAAATGTTGCAGCGCACAGATCGCCCAGGTAAGCGTATTGTCATAATACTGTGGTTGAAAAAGTAACAGCACGACAGGCAAAAATTGCCAGGCTGGCAAACCACCCCGGCGGGCAAGCCGGTAGAGTAGCCAAACGGAGCCAACTAACGTAGCATTCCCGATAAAAAATAATGTTCTGAAGTTCACTTCGCCCTCAATCCATAAGTCAGTGAGAGCGGCTATACGGCCAAAAAGAATGATGTGTTCCCCGTGCGGATGAAATAGTTCGTCCAATAAATGACTCCAAACAAGCTCATGCGACTGCCGATACATGCAATCAACCAGAAATGTGTAATCATCAACAAAAGGAAGATTAACCGTGAACCGGAAAACCATCCAGAGGTGAAGCAAGATCGGTAATAAGAAGAGTATATACCAGCCAAATGACTGATTGACGGACGGTGATGCTAGTGTTTCCCTTGGTTGCGTATAAGCGGAACGCATAGGCAGGCGTTAAACGTGGTGGAAGGAGTTGGCAAGCTGGATAAAGGAGCAAAGATTACTTGCTGATATTACTGTAAATCGAGTCCATGATCCGGACAAAGTGCTGATAATCATCGTCGCTCAAGTCGCCCCATCCTTTGCGTCGCATAGCCGACACGATTGGAAGTACCTCGCCATATTTGGTTTCACCGGCCGCGGTCAGGTAAACCAGAAACTTACGCCGATCGGTATCGGCCATACGCCGTTCGGTCAGACCTTTCTGGCAAAGCAGATCAATAATCCGCGTGACCGTTGGTGCATCTTTCGTAGTCATATCCGAAATGGTGTTCTGGCTGATACCAGGGTTTCGGTAGAGGTGATCAATAACCACCCACTGGTCCACGGTCAGGTCAAAACCCGAGTCGATGAATTGTTTCTGAAGTGCGTTTCGAATTTTTTTGATCGTCGTGTCAATCTTGAAAAAATAAGCACGCGTATCGGATGGATGCGTCATTGGTGAGGGGCACCAGAAAGTTAGTGCCGTAATCAGTTAGGCGTAAATGATTGACAAATTTAGCCATTCTAACTAACTAACAAGCTTTCCAGCGTGGCTTCAATCTGAGATACTGAATGGTATAGCTGTTCGTAAGACTTGATGACGAAGTATTGCTCCTGAAAATGGTCAATAATATAAGGTGTTTTCAGCAACGTTTCCACAGCATAGGGCATTCGTTTTGGTACTGGACTGAACAGACTGTAAGTCGTTTCGCCGACTGACGATAAAATTCCCCCACCGTAAATCCTCAACTGATTACCCTCCTGAATCAGGCCGAACTCAACAGTATACCAGTACAGACGAGAAATCATGGCAATGGCTTCGTCGCACTCAATATGATGTAGCGCGATCCGGCTTAGGGCTTCCAGAAAATCGCAGAATGCCTGATTTGATAGCATTGGTACGTGCCCGAACGTATCATGAAACATATCCGGTTCCGGTAAATAATCCATCTGGTCGCGCCGACGTAGCCAGGTTGTCGCCGGGAAATTTTGGTTGGCCATAAGCTCAAAAAAGGCACGGTTCGGAATTAATCCCTCCACCGCACACACACGCCAACCTGTCAGTTGTTGCAAACGCGGGTTCAAATCCCGCTCAAAATCGGGAATCCGATCAGCCCGGAAACCTGTTGCCGAAATGCCGTCCAGATACTCCTGACTGGCTTTACCGGGTAGCTGGGCCATCTGCCGCTCGAATAGCAACTGCCAAACCGCCTGATCGTCGGGTGTATATTTTGAATAGGTCTGGTTCATAGATTTGTTGATTCTTGTAGAGACGCAACCCCTTGCGTCTCATACGCCGGATGGTATTGCTGACGCACAGGAGACGCAAGGGGTTGCGTCTCTACAATGTCCCCCGCAGAGCCTGCTCGCGTTCGATGGCTTCAAACAAGGCTTTAAAATTCCCCTTCCCAAAGGAGCGGGCACCCTTGCGCTGAATGATCTCAAAAAACAGAGTAGGTCGTGGACAAATTGGTTTTGTGAAAATCTGAAGCAGGTATCCTTCGTCGTCGCGGTCGGCCAGGATACCCAGTTGACGTAACCTATCTATTTCCTCATCGATTTGACCAATCCGTTCGCTCAGGTTTGCGTAGTACGTGTCCGGTACGCTCAGAAATTCGACCCCCCGGCTACGTAGCGTCAATACCGTTTCTATGATGTTGTCTGTCGCCACGGCGATGTGCTGAATGCCTGGCCCACCGTAGAAATCCAGGTATTCCTCAATCTGCGATTTCTTTTTGCCCTCGGCAGGTTCGTTAATGGGGAATTTCACCCGCCCATTACCGTTGGTCATGACTTTGCTCATCAGGGCCGTATAATCGGTCGAGATGTCTTTGTCGTCGAATGAAACGAGTTGCTGAAAACCCATTACATCATGGTAAAACGTCATCCACTGGTTCATTTCATGCCAGCCAACATTCCCCACCATGTGATCGACGTAATTTAATCCCGCCCCAGCAGGCTGATACTCTGGATGCCAGGGCTCATAATCGGGCAGAAAAATGCCCTGATAGTCGTTTCGTTCCACAAATACGTGTACCGTGTCGCCGTAAGTATGAATACCCGACCGCACTACGTAGCCATGATCGTCCTGTTCGCGGGTTGGCTCCAGGTAGACACGCGCCCCCCGGCTTATGGTCTCGTCAAACGCTCGTCTCGCATCATCTACCCACAAGGCTACGACCTTGACCCCATCGCCATGTTTATCGAGATGTTGACCAATGGCTGAATCACCGTGCAGGGGAGAGGTGAGCACGAGCCGGATTTTACCCTGCTGTACTACGTACGATTCGCGGTCACGGAGGCCCGTGGCCAGACCCGCGTGCGCAATCGGCTGGAAGCCAAAGGCCGTCTGGAAATAGTGCGCCGACTGCCGGGCATTTCCTACATACAATTCAAGGTAATCCGTCCCGTTGAGGGGCAGGAAATCTGTAATAGTTGGTTCTAGGGTTGCTACTGCTTCCATTTTGCTTGTTGATGTTGTGTAGAGATGCATATTTGCGTTTCTACATGTCTAACCACGATTTGTAATATGTCCCGTCGTCGAGGGCTACGGCCTGTTCCGTTAGCATCAGCGGCCGAAATGTATCGACCATGACGGCATACTCCTGCGTTTCCTTTTTGCCAATGCTACGTTCCATCGCGCCAGGCGCTGGCCCGTGTGGAATGCCGCCCGGATGGAGTGTAATATGACCCGGTGCAATGTCGTTGCGACTCATGAAATCGCCATCTACGTAATATATGACTTCATCGGAGTCGATATTCGAGTGATTGTAAGGCGCGGGAATGGCCTTCGGGTGATAGTCGTACAGGCGCGGCACGAACGAACACACGACGAAGGCATCGGTCTGAAACGTCTGGTGTACCGGGGGCGGCTGATGTACCCGCCCTGTTATTGGCTCGAAATTGAAAATTGAGAAGCTGTAAGGATAATTGTAACCGTCCCAACCCACAACGTCGAACGGATGCGATGCATAGACGAGTGAGTGCAGTGACCCCTGTTTTTTGATCTTTATCAGAAATTCGCCGGTTTCATCGTGCGTTTCGAGATCACGTGGCCGAACAATGTCGCGTTCACAAAAAGGCGAATGTTCAAGCAATTGACCGAACTGGTTTCGGTAGCGTTTGGGCGTGTAAATCGGGGAATGCGATTCGACATAGAGTAGGCGCGGTTCGTCGTTACGGTTGTCTGAAGCATCAAACTCGATCTGGTAAATTACCCCGCGCGGAATAATCAGGTAGTCCCCATACTGAAACGGAATCGTACCGAACAACGTCCTGAGTTTACCTGAACCCCGATGCACGAACAGCATCTCGTCGGCATCCGCATTTTTGTAGAAATACGTAGTGAGCGATTGACGCGGGGCTGCCAGACCAAAAATCAGGTCATTATTGACAAGCAGCGGTATCCGGCTATCCAGAAAATCATCGGTTGGTTCGACGTTGAAACCAATCAGTTTCCGCGACAGCATATTTTTAGCGACGGCCAGCCTGGGCGTTACATCCACACTCTCCAGCACGTCGCGCACCATCGTTGGGCGATGCATGTGATACAGCAATGACGACATACCCTCGAAGCCAATTGTTCCGAACAACTGCTCGTAATAAAATGGGTTGTCACTACGTCCACCTGGTTGAACGCTGCCGTCAGTTGGTTTTTCAAACTGCGTATGGCGTTTGGGTGGAATCTGGCCGAGTGTGTGGTAAAATGGCATACGCTTGGGTTGGCCGTTCCAGTCGGCGAGGTACGGCTCAACCGACCGGAACCAGTCATTTGTTGATGAAATATAATAATTGCTAAGACAACTATTGTTAAGCTTACAATTATAAGGACAACTATTGGTAATTGTATATTGTTTAGAAAAAATTTGTTTAAACAAGGCTATTTTAGATAAAATGGGTTTACAACGTGGATGTATAGCAGAGACCACCCCTTTTTTCTAATTTTGGCCGGACAACGTTGCCGCACAACGTTTGCCGGGCAATGTTTGCAGCGTGTTATTTGCTGCAACGGGCGGCTAACAACTTTTGACTAACGACTAAAAATGCAACCTACTCTGTTAATTCTGGCCGCTGGTATGGGCAGCCGCTACGGTGGTATCAAACAACTCGACCAGTTTGGACCGAATGGTGAAACCATCATCGATTATTCTTTATTCGACGCGATTCGGGCTGGTTTTGGCAAGGTTGTGTTTATTATTCGGGAAGAACTACGTCAGGACTTTGATGAAGTTTTCGGGAAAAAACTGGCGGGGAAAATTGACGTAGATTACGCCATTCAGGCGCTCAATTCGTTCGTTCCGGCTGAATTGGGTGCGGTAAAACGCCAGAAGCCCTGGGGAACGGGCCACGCTATGCTGTGTGCCAAAAATCACACGCACACGCCTTTCGCTGTTATTAATGCCGATGATTTTTATGGCCTTGAAGCTTTCCAGTTAATTAGCGATTTTCTGACAACTGATACCGACAATCAACTCCACGCCATGGTTGGCTATGAAGTTAAGAACACATTATCAGAAAACGGTTCCGTATCGCGGGGCGTTTGCGAAGTGGCTGAAAATGGAAATCTTGTCTCAGTAATCGAGCGGACAAAAATTTACGAAAAAGAGAATGGACAAAGCAGGATTGTTTTCGAAGAAGGCGAAGAATTAACGACGCTGGCACCCGATACACCCGTTTCAATGAATTTCTGGGGATTCAAGCCAAGCGTATTTCCGCTTGTTCAGAAACAGTTTGAGAGCTATGCCATTGCAAATATAGACTCCCCCAAAGCCGAATTCTACATTCCAACCGTTATGACCAATCTGATTGAAACCGATACGGGTCATTGCAAGGTATTCCGTAGTCGCTCGGCCTGGTTCGGCGTAACGTATCCGGATGATAAACCAAGGGTGCAGGCAGCCCTGAAACAACTGCACGACGAAGGAGCCTATCCCGAAAAGCTTTGGTAGTAAACTGGTTTAAAAGAAAACGTCCCGAATGCTTTAAGCATTCGGGACGTTTTCTTTTAAACCAACCGCCCGGCCTAGCTGGTGCGCTCGGGGAATTTTGAAACGATACGTTCGGCCTCTTTCGTTAACTGAGCCGTAATACGAGCCGGATCAGCCACCGCGTTTTCTACCGCGCCACGCCAGACTAATTTATGCGTGCGGGCATCGACCATGTCGACAACCAGGGTACCTTCTTTATACTTTTCCTGTGTATATTGGGTTCCACCCCAACCCCACCAGCCGGGGCCCCAGCCTCGATAGCCCCAACGACCCCAGCCTAAATAAGGGCCATAAAAAGGGGAAGGTGATGTAGGGTTCGCTACCGTTCGGGTTTTATCTTCTACGAAAAAATGGTAGCCAATCAGCAGGTCCGGATTAGCTTCATTCTGACTCAAGCCTTTTTGCTGTAATACACTACTCATCGTATTTTCGACGCCCTGAGTAGCTAATTGATTGTAAAAGACCGGATTCTGTCCAGCTTTTACATCCGAATCCATCCAGGTAAACGTCTTGTATTTACTGAAATCAACCCGGCTGTTGCTATCAACGGTTACTCTGGGCGAGCATCCGTAGCCTACGGTTAGCAGGCTGAGAATTACCAATAATCGCTTCATAACGTTTGCTTTCTATAGTTTCCTATTGAACTTATAGGTCTACGAAAGGTTTCTCAGACATCCCAAAGGCCCGTTATCACACCGTTTTTGTCGCTCTACTGAAGCGTGGGATGCTTTTTATGCCAATCCGTAGCATCCTGATAGGCTTTAGCTACGGCCAATACTTTTCCTTCCTCGAACAACTGCCCCATGAAGGTAATGCTGGTCGGCAGATTCTGCTTATTGAACCCATTGGGCAACACGACGCATGGATGGCCTGTCAGGTTCGTCACCGTCAGATTACCGCCGGCGTAGGCGGGTGATACGTATACATCGAGTTTGGCGGCTTTGAGTTGAGCGGCCATGTCATTGATCAGTTTAGTGCGGGCGCGGTTCGCCTGAATGTATTCCACTGCTGGCACGAACCGCGACGCGCGAAAGGAATTAGGCCAGGCATTTTTCAGCTGACGTACCAGCTGATCATCGCGACCAGAACGCGTCAGCTCATCGAAGGCGGCCGCTGCTTCAACCCCCAGCAGGAACGAAATTCGATTGGCCGGTACACCCGTTGGCAGATCGAACGGGACTAATTCGGCGCCCAGTTTACGAAGGACTTGCAGCGTTAGCGAGTCATTATCCCGATTTGGGTAGTTGCTTTCAAACCCTTTGCGGACGTAGCCGATCCGCATGCCTTTCAACGATGCCGTCGGAACGTAGCGGAATGGAGCAGCCATAACCGTAGGGTCATGGCCATCGGGACCATAAATGGCGTTGAAAACCAGGGCACAATCTTCAACCGATCGAGTAATGGGGCCAATTTTGTCCATGCTCCAGCTCAGCGCCATGGCACCGTGGCGACTGACACGTCCGAAGGTAGGGCGCAATCCGGTTGTGCCACAAACTGTTGAGGGTGAGACGATTGATCCCATCGTTTCGGTGCCTATGGCGAACGGTAACAACCCCGCCGACACACTCGATGCCGACCCTGCCGACGAACCACTGGAGCCAGTTTCCGGCTTCCAGGGATTTCGGGTCATATCGCCAAACCAGACGTCGCCCATGGCCAGCTCGCCAAGCGTCATTTTGGCGCAGAGTACGGCCCCGGCGGCTTCGAGCTTTTGAATAACGGTAGCGTCTGCGTTTATGGTCTGATCTTTGTAGGGCACTGATCCCCAGGTTGTTTTATAGCCTGTTTTGGCCAGTAAATCCTTCGCGCCATAGGGAATCCCATGCAGCGGTCCCCGATATTTACCCGCTTTTAGCTCAGCATCGGCGCGTTTCGCCTGGCTCAGTGCTAACTCATCAGTCATCGTGATGACACAGTGTAATTTCGGGTTGTACGTTTTGAGTCGGTTCAGGAAAAACTGCGTCAACTCGACCGACGAGATTTGTTTGGTTCGGATTAACTCGCCCAACTGCGCGACCGTGTAAAAGGCTAATTCATCCCGATTTGCTGGTAAGCTAACTTTCCCTAACGGTGACGCTTTGCATACCGACGAACCCGTAGGCATGACAAAACCGTCTGGTACTGGGTTGAAATACAGCGCGGGCGCAATATTATTAGGCAATTCAATGGTGCGAAGAACCTCATAGTCTTTACGGGCATTGTTGAGCTTGTCGAGCATGGAATCGCGCTCGGCGGGGCTGAACTCCAGGCCAAAAACCCGCGAGGCTATGTCCACAATATTGGACGTTATAGGCTTCTGTGGTTCGTCGCTGGTGATAAAGGCACCCAGCAGAAAGCTGCCGATACAGGCAGCCAATAAAATAGATAGTTGTTTCATTGATTGGGCTATTCAGGTCTACTAGCCCAAATTACAGCAATGGTGAAATTAATCAGCCTGTTGCTGTAAAAATTCCTTATGTAACTGGACGATCTTCGGGACCAGTAACTGGCTTTCGTCGTTGTTTAGAACGTAGTCGGCGATACGTAGTCGCTCCTCGTCGCTGATCTGGCGATTGATTATATTCAGAATTTCAACTTCAGAACGGTGCGGATCTCGTTTACGAATACGTTCGATGCGGATGGCAATAGGCGCTTGCACAACAATGACTTTATCGAGTGAATTGCCATCGCCAGCAGCCTTCATCAGCGCGGCCTCTTTGATAACATAGGGCTTACCTAACTGCTGAGTTACCCACGTTTCGGTGTCGCTGAGCACGCGGGGGTGAATAACAGCATTGAGCTGATGCAACAATTCTGAATTAGCAAAAACCTGCGAGGCTACCCAAGCGCGGTTGTAATGGCCTAGCTGGTAAGCATTACGTCCCAATACGCGGATAACGTCCGCTTTCAGAATTGGGTCGTGTTCGGTGAGCCATTTGGCCCGCTCATCAGCCTCATAAATCGGAATACCCATTGCCCGAAATACCTGGCAGACAATACTTTTCCCAGAACCAATGCCACCTGTTACGCCAATCTGGAGGGGATGTTTCATTGATAAAAGAGTGAAAGAGTAAAAGACACTTGCATTAGCAATGCGCTTTTTCACTGCTTCACTTTTGGGTCATTAGGCAGTGGTGATAACAATTCTCCCACTTCAAAGCTGACAATGACGCGGTCGGCACTGGTGCGTAGAAGTGGATGGCGAAAATGATTTAAAATAACCTCATTGTCGTAGTTATCGGCAATACGCTTGCCTGGAATCGTCACCAGGAGCGTATCGCCTAATCCACGTACCAGTTTTTCCGGACCGTCGACCAGAATACTGTCGGGGGTGAGGTTGATAACACTCGACACTACGTAGCGCGGGGCCAGATTGATGTGTAGACTATCGGGCATCAGACGAATCGTTTTTTTTTGACGGCGGTCGAAACGAATGTCGACCGTGTCGGCAACTACGTAGTTGACGTGCAGTTTTTTGACGTGTTCAGCCAGGGCGGCTGTTAGCGAAGTCGTATTAATGACCGTAGCATGAAGCGGATCTTTTACAACATAACTCACTGGATCTACCCGGAAAGGCAGCCAGGCATGACGAAGCAAGCCCCAGCCATCACTCGATACATTAACCTGCACCGTACGTGGCAGGGGAGAGGTGGGAATGAACAGAGAGTCATTATAGACAAACCGTACCGGATACTCGACATTGAGCGTGTAACCCGGTTTGTTAAGCGCGCTCAAAAACCAGAACAGCGTAGCGGCTCCTAAACAAAGCAGAAGCTTGGTTGGCTGAAACGGGCGGTCGTTTTGGGCATGCGTGTTCACAAAGAAAGGCGTACTGAGGATTTAAGGTCAATAGAAAATGATTCAGCCAGGCGGCAGGCTAGTCAAGTTAGGTACTGCGGATCAATCCGAAATTAGTGAACTTGACATGGCCCGGAAGCCTGGCTGAACTAAAAAATGCTTATTTTTTCTCTTCTTCAACGGCCGGTTTGATGGTCGCTTCGCGCGAAATAGACGATTTCTCAAAGGTCATTTTCACACCCCGATCAACTTCGAGCGTAACAGTGGTAGCTTCTACGGATGCAATGCGACCGTGTAGCCCACCAATAGTTACGACGTTGTCCCCTTTTTTGAGGCTGTCGACAAAACCCTTCTGGTCCTTCTGCTTTTTCTGTTGCGGACGAATCATGAAGAAGTAAAAAACGCCGATGATGGCTACCCACAGCAGCACATTATAAATCATTGACGTATTGGAGCCAGCTGCGGCCTGTAACAGGATGGAGTACATAGGTGATCTATATTATGACGTTTTGGTTGAACTGGCTCTGGGGTTTACCATGGCCTTGAATTGCAGATCGGTCATAGCCGGTTCTGTATTGGCGAAGATCGTAACGGTTTTATTCTGCTCGCCACTTTTGCCCCGGCTGTTGAAGCGCACACGTACCGACGATTTTGTTCCTGGAGCTACAGGCTCATGCGGCCAGTCGGGCGTAGTACAACCGCAGGAAGCCGTTACGTTATTGATTATCAGTGGAAATTCGCCCGTGTTTGTGAACGAAAAAACGTGCTCAACCGTGTCGCCTTCGGTGAGTGTTCCGAAGTCATAAATGCCTGTTTGATCAAATTTGATTTTTGGGCTTTTCGCCGATGCGGTTGCCTGAGCCGATTCGCCCTGCCGCCGATTATCGCAGCTAATTTGCCCAACACTTATGGCAACAACGGCTACCACAAGCAAGTAACGTCTGAGGTACATTAACGGGGTATGATTTATGATTTACGATATTCGGTTTACGGCAGCCTGTCGATACGGTTAGTGATGTGCCAGCTCACCGTAAACCGGATACTGTAAACCAATACGTTTTACGCGTTTTGTTGCTTGATCTGGGCCATCAGCCGATCTACATCTTCCAGCAGTTTTTCTGCTTTTTCGCGAGCGTCATTTACAACCCGTTGTCCTTCGTTTTTCGATGAATTTTCGGGCAAATCCGTAGAGTTGCTCAAATCAGTTAGCAACTGATTAATTTGCTCTCTGTATTTCGATAACCGGAATGACAACCGATCACGGGTAATTTTGCCCTTATCGGGCGCATACAGCAGTCCAAACAGGGAACCGGCAGCTATGCCAGTTAGCAAAAAGGTTAAATCACGGCCAATTCTGCTCATTTTTTGTGGAGTTTTCAGTTTTCAGTTTACGGTTTTCAGTTTTCGATCTTGCGCCTGAATTGAAGCAAAACTGCTTCGCACAACCGAAAACTGTAGACTGTAAACTGTAAACGCATAAACTTAAACTATTTATTGTCCAGTAACCCACGTCCGCTCTTGCGCAAACGTCCGGAAGCCATCAGCTTTTCGGAAAGATTATCCAGGATTCCGTTGACAAACTTACCGCTTTTGGGCGTACTGTACGCTTTTGCCAGTTCGATATATTCATTAATCGTTACTTTGACCGGAATGTTTGGAAAACTGAGCAACTCGCAAACGGCTAACTTCAGGATGATTTTGTCGAGCATCGCTACCCGTTCCACATCCCAGTTCTGAAGTTGGTCAGCTACTAACTGCTCATACTCAGCGTCGTTCTCAAACGATTTCTCGAACAGAGTATTCAAAAACAGTTCGTCTTCTTCCCAATCGTCCGTGAGGGGTTCGAGCTGCAAACCTGTTGGTCCTTGAACGGATTTAAGTGTTCGGATCGCCAAACCACGTACCACTTCGCTGTTTTCGGCCCAGCTCAGGTCAATTTCGGCTAAATGATCACGGATGCCCTCGTGCTTGAATACGAGGGTACGTAATACGTATTGAGCCAGCGCCTGGTCTTCATCGGCGGTATGCGTTTGCTGGTCGCAATAGGCACGGTAGGTTTCATCGGTCTTCAGCACTTCGCGCAAAGCCTTCCGAACGAACCCTAAATCGTCGGCCCAGGAAATGTTATGCCGAAGCGCTTCATTTTGTAGCGGCTGGTGTTTGGCCAGTTCCTGTATAACCCTATTATCGTTTAGATCAGACTCAAACGGAAACGGCGCATCATCCACATTTCGATACTGCCGTTCGCGGTCAACACGGGCAGCCTGTCCAAGTTCAATCAACAACAACAGAACGCGTAGGTAATCGTCATAAATGCTGTTTACCTGCTTAATGAGCATTTGGGCGAGGTGCTGACGATCTTTTTTTGAGCGACTTTGGTAGAAAATAAACCCATCGTTAGCGGCTTTGAGCACCTTGGTCGGGGCGTCTTCATCTTTGGCCGGCTGATTGGATTTTATGGCTTCCTCGAAGAGTAAACCAGCGAGTTTTCGGTAGCCTTCGAGTTGCCGTTTATCCTGAGGCAACATCGAGTTTAGGTCGGGTTGGAAAAGGTCATTGATGCCGTCGATGGCTAGTTGTTGATTGGAAAATTCGGCCTGTCGAAGTGCGTATAACGCCTGCATGACCTTTATTCGGAGTAATCGCCTGTTGAGCATCCCGCCTAAGTCTAATAGCTACCAGTAAGAAAAAGAACTGCTTAAATCGGGTGCAAAAGTACGAAAATTTGGGCAAAGGGCAAAGGGAATTGGGAATAAGAGATTGGGCAAAGGACAAAAAACGTACTATTTGACTGCTGCGATGCCCTAACCCCTCTGCCCCGCCCCCTCTGCTATTTGCAACTTTTCACCAACCCAGGCCGTTACGAATTAAACGCTGTTGGTTGTCCTGTGAAAGCACTTTCCTACCTCAATAAATATCTACTTAAGTACAAATGGTACCTGATTTTGGGGACGCTTTTTACCGCTATCTCCAACTTATTCGGCATCTTTCCTGCCCAGTTAGTACGGTACGCACTTGATCTGGTGCGCGAGACCTTAGACGTTTACTACCTCTACGACAAATCACCCCTGCAATCGGATTTATACGACGTATTTGCGTTCAGTATTCTGCTGTTTGGGGTACTAACGCTCGTGCTGGCGTTACTAAAAGGCTTCTTTTTGTTTCTGGTCCGTCAGACACTTATCGTTATGTCGCGACACGTTGAATACGATCTAAAAAACGAGATTTACGACCATTACCAGACGCTGCCGTTAAGCTTTTACCGCCAGCACAACACTGGTGATTTGATGGCCCGGATTTCGGAAGATGTTAGCAAAGTGCGGATGTACGTTGGCCCCAGTATTATGTATGGTCTGAATCTGATTGTACTGTTCATTCTGGTTATCAGCTATATGGTTAGCATCAACGCCCGACTGTCGCTGTACGTCTTGCTGCCCTTGCCGATTCTATCGGTAGCTATTTACATTGTCAATAACATTATCATTCAGCGGTCGGAAGAAATTCAGCGGTCTTTATCGCGGCTGTCCACGTATGTTCAGGAAGCTTTCTCGGGAATCCGCGTCCTGAAGGCATTCGTGCAGGAGAATAATTCGGCGGCTAAATTCGAGATTGAAAGTGATGAATACCGAAGCAAGTCGTTGAGTCTGACGCGGGTCGATTCGCTGTTTTTCCCGATTGTTGCCATTCTGGTGGGCTTGAGCAACGTACTGGTTATCTTCGTAGGTGGGCAGGAAATTCTGGCCGGTCGCCTGACGCCCGGTAACATCACGGAATTCATCTTATACGTAAACATGCTGACGTGGCCGGTTATGGCCCTCGGCTGGACCACGAGCCAAACCCAGCGGGCGGCTGCGTCGCAACAACGGATCAACGAATTCCTGAACATCAAAACCGACATTGTGTCGCAGAAAAATATTCAGCACACGATTCAGGGCGCGGTGGAGTTCAGAAATGTCCGGTTCGTCTACCCGGATTCGGGAATAATCGCCATCAAGAATTTTTCGATGCGTGTTCGAGCGGGTGAAACGGTCGCGATTTTAGGAACGACGGGCTCCGGTAAAAGTACACTGGCAAATCTGCTGACGCGGATGTATGACGTATCATCTGGTGAAATTCTGGTCGATGGCATACCGATCAAAGACTACAACCTGACTGCCCTGCGCGAACAAATGGGCTACGTACCGCAGGATGTATTCCTGTTTTCGGAAACCATCAGTAACAACGTTCGCTTTGGCAAACCCGACCTGCCTCAGGAGCGCGTGGAGCAAGCCATCCGCGACGCCGACTTGTATCAAAACGTACTGGGTTTCCCGGAACAGTTCGATACGCGCGTGGGCGAACGGGGCGTTACGTTGTCGGGTGGGCAGAAACAACGCCTGAGCATTGCTCGGGCTATCGCCCGCGACCCTAAGATTCTGATTCTGGACGACTGCTTATCCGCGGTAGACACCAACACAGAAAATATTATCCTGAATAACCTCCAGCGCATCATGGCCGACCGTACGTCGGTGGTGATTTCGCACCGCGTTTCCTCCGCTAAACTCGCCGATTACATCATCATGCTCGACGAGGGCGAAATCATCGAAGAGGGTACACAGCAGGAACTCCTCGCCAAAAACGGCGCCTACCGCGAACTGTACGAAAAACAGTTGCAAACGGAGGAGGTGTAGAGTCGGTTTACGGTTTTTGGTTTACGGTTGGGCGAAGATATTTTGGTATCTTCGCCCACGTTGTTTTTAGCGTATTAAAAATATGGCTACAGAAAATCCCCGCGTCTGGTTCAAGAGTATTTCGCTTGAAAACGTCCGTTCATTCGGTACAAAGCAAACGATTAACTTTACCGACAAAGACGGTAATGCCGCTCGTTGGAACGTGATTTTGGGAGATAACGGGACGGGAAAGACGACGGTGTTGAAGGGATTAGTATACTCGTATTTATCCGTTTTAGAAATATTTGACGGTAGAAACGAATTTCTTGATTCATTAGAAAGAAGTAAGAAATCTGATCTTCATATATGGTCTGAATATGCTATTGGAAACGACGTAACCTTCAAGCATCATTTTATAAGGGTAAGGAATTTTAAGTCAGCTGCTGAAATAATGAGGGAAAAAGATTATGAAATAGGAGTAGAGCATCAACCTATAAAACAATTAAAAGTATTTGGATATGGGGCATCTCGAAGGATTGGAAGCGGATCGATTACTCAACCAGAATTTTCTTCAGAAACAGATATTATATCAAACTCCATAACTACCCTTTTTAGAGATGACAAAAGTTTACAAAATGCAGAAGAGTGGCTTGTACAGGCTGATTACATTTCTCTAAGAGAAGAAAAATTTAGTAACCAGTATTCAGAGGTTCTAAGATTGTTAAAAACTCTTTTCCAAAGTGAAGTTTCTGATATTTATATAGATACTAAATCTGGCGTTCCTAAAGTCTTTTTTAAAACTCACTACGGCGACGTTCGCCTTCACGAATTAAGTCTCGGCTACAAAACGCTCATCGCGTGGATGGTTGATTTTGCAAAAGGCTTATTTGATCGTTATCCTGATAGTGAAAATCCGCTTGCTGAACCTGCCGTCTGTTTAGTGGATGAAATTGATTTGCATTTACACCCGAAATTTCAACGTACCATCATTCAGTTTCTGACTGATACGTTCCCCAACACGCAGTTTATCGTCACAGCGCATAGTCCGTTGATTGTGCAGTCGGCTGAGGATGCCAATATTATTTTGCTGAAACGTGAAGGCGACGAAACACACGTAGCAGATGGTATTGACGTACATAGCTGGCGTATTGACCAGATTTTGAGCAGTGATTTGTTTGGCGGAGTAAGTGGGCGTCCTGCCAAAACCGAAGAGCGTATGCAGCGTCGACGGGCCTTGTTACTTAAAGACGACCGTACCGATGCTGAAAGCCAGGAACTAGAGAAATTAGAAGAAGAACTTGGTATGCTGACCGCTTCTGAATCGAAAGAGGCTCTCAAGGCATTGGAATTGATTGGCAAAGCTTTGAGCAAATAATTTGTGATCAAGATTGATAAGTCTACACTGGCAGTACCAAGAATTTTAGCGAACAACGGAAAAGGAGAAAAGGCAACAGAGAAGCTAAAATCAGTATTTGATAACGGAGATACTACGTTTGTCTTCGACAAATCTATTTACGGCCATAAAACAGTTAAAGAAGTTCTGAAGAAAATTCAGCACAGCAAATGCTGTTTTTGTGAGGCTAAAATAGAACATATTTCACACGGCGATGTCGAGCATTTTCGCCCTAAAGCAGGCTATCAAATTGATGAGAATCAGGAACTGGTGAAACCGGGTTATTATTGGTTGGCCTATGATTTTGCCAACCTGTTCTTCTGTTGTCAAGTTTGTAATCAGGTCTATAAAAAGAATTATTTTCCATTGGCCAACGAAAGCAATCGTGCTAAATCGCATAATGATGACTTGGCATTGGAAGTCAGCTTAATCCTACATCCAGCACACGATGAAATTGCCGAACATCTATTGTTCGAAGCCGAAATTGTCAAACCTAAAAATGGCTCTCGTAAAGGTGCTGAAACAATTAAACGTACTGGCCTGAATCGCGAGTTTCTGTTAAAAGAGCGCTTCGAACACCTGAAAAAACTCCGTTTTCTGGAAGGTGTCGTCCAGAGAAATGGGGAACAAGCTGCTGAAATACGAGAAGCGTTTAAAGAATGGGGCAGATCGACAAACCTATTCTCCGCTATGGTACGTGCCAACTTCCCCGATTTAGTCTAAACTGGCCCTAACCCCAGCGCCAACACCTGATCCCTATGTCGGTCGATGTGGAAGCGCAGGAATTCATAACGCTGCCAGATATCTAACGGGCCGGAAATGGGATGCGGATGAATGATGGCTTCGTGATCTTCATTAGCTAACGCGGTTGCTAAATCTTGCAATGGTTGTTGCAGGCTATTAAATGCCGATAGCCAGAAGGCAAGCGGTCCACCCATTCGGGGAGCGGCACTGGCGGGCACGATTTCTTTGGCCTGCCAGGTACGGTCGATAATTGTCTCGATGGGTAAGCCCTTGTGAATCAACTCGCCTTCCCAAACCGGTTTGCCATTCTGCTTAGCGAGTAGTGCTCGCCACATCCCCCAAATGCCACCATGTTCAGCCCAATAAAGGTGCTCGGTATTTTCTACGACATTCCATGCATCGGGCGATGGTTTCCAGTGAGCCTGCTCGTCGGTGAGGGATTCTAAGGCGCTGGTGTAACGCTTCCGGGCCGACGCTACGTCGTGCAGGAGTTGGTCGAGTTTAAGCATTATCGAATAGATGGTTAGTGTCTGGTATAGAGCATAATGACTGCTGCTATCCAAAACTACTCGGCCAAAAACGACTGTTGAGTTAACGGCAATTCTTCTGCCTATCACTCAAATTATACACAATACCTCGACCAGAAAATTGCCCGGTGCTGTTACGTAGAACGACATCGTGCCTCGACCAGCGTAAGCACGCGGTTCTTTGCCAACATCAATGCCATCAGCTTTCATGGTCTGGTAGATCGCCATAACCTGTTCGGGGGATCCCTGCACGAAACCCACGTGAAAATCGGTTGGATAGCTGGGCGTTTCTGTTTTTGTGAAATTGCTGATACTCAGCGTGAACCCATCACTATCTTCCAGAATGGCAATGACGTTGTCGCCTTTGACTTCCATGGAGCGGAAACCAAAGTAGGTTTCGAAAAAAACGCTGGTTTGTGCTACGTTCGGCACCGCCAGATTCAAATGTTTGAGAGCCATAGTGTTGTATTGGATTTGTTAGAAGAAGGTTTTGAATGGCAATATTTACCGTTGGCTCAACGAGAGTTGACTTTATGTCAACCATGTACGTATTTTTATCCTGCACTCAAATGCTAATGCCGGTGTCTGCCATCCTGTAAGAACCCCACGTGGAACGACCGCTTTTGCGGCTCTATTCGCCCAACTGATCGGCCGGAAATGGCTCGGCTGATTCGCTACGTTTTAACGTTCCTGCTGGCGGTAATTTGTCCGCCTTTACTGGTTCGCTACGTTCCGCAATGACTGAACGGGAGGTAGCGATCATGGCTACTCATTAGCCGCCAGATGAATTGCCCTCACTATTGGCTGGGTGGTCCGACACGTCGGCGGTCGGCACTACAGAACATTTACACAAAAACTTTCAGACAATGACTATTGATATTAATAACGAGTGGTACGTGGATTTTTTCTCCGGCCTGAACTGCGAGATGTGGGAAAAAGCAACAACCACCGAATGGACTAATAAAGAAGTTGATTTCCTGATTGATACGCTAGAGATCAAACCCGGCGACCACATTCTGGATGTTCCCTGTGGCTTCGGACGGCACACGCTTGAGTTGGCAAAACGAGGTTTTACAATGACAGGCATCGATATCTCGACTGACTATATCCAAAAGCTAAGCGAGCAGGTTGATGCAGCACATCTACCTGTTCAGGTGATTCAGGGGGACATATTAACCACGAAACCTGGACGCTTTTTCGATGGCGCTTATTGCCTGGGAAACAGTTTTGGCTATGTCGATTATGCAGGAATGGCTGCTTTTGTAAAGAACGTATCAGACGCCTTGAAACCAGGTGCCCGCTTTGTCATCAATTCGGGGATGGTGGCGGAGAGCATTCTACCTAATTTCCCAAAAGCAGGCCACTACGTACTCGGCGATTTGATCATGGATATCCGAAATGCCTACGTGGTGGGCGAGAGTTACATGGCGACTGAGCTTACATACACAAAGGGCGACCGGGCAGAAACGCACTCCTTCAAGCACTACGTATACACGCTTTCCGACATAAAACGTTTGCTGGCCAGTTGTGGATTGCGAACGATTGCCGTTTACAACTCGACGGAAAAAGGAACGTATCAACTGGGCGATCAGCAGATGTATTTGGTAGCTGAAAAACAGGCAATACTGTTTTGATATAGCTACTGAATTTGGTAAAGTTAGTAGCTAAAGCAACTGTTTCGTAACAAAAAAGGCCGACCCTGCAGGGTCGGCCTTTTTTGTTATATGAGTTTATGCATGTTGCCGCTCGTGCTTTCCTTCCCGGATTTCTTCAATCATCTTCCGATTGAAAGCCGGTATATCGTCGGGCTTGCGACTGGTCACCAGTCCCTGGTCTGTTACCACTTCTTCGTCTACCCAGTTCGCGCCTGCGTTGCGGAGGTCAGTCTGAATTGATGGGTAGGAGGTCAACTTCCGACCTTTCACCACATCGGCTTCAATGAGCAATGTCGGCGCGTGGCAGATAGCGGCTACTGGCTTATGAGCCTCGAAAAAATGCCGGACAAACTGCACAGCTTTTGGATCCATTCTGAGTTTGTCGGGGTTCATGACGCCACCCGGTAATAATAAAGCATCATACTGATTCGGGTCGGCTCCGGCGACGGGCAGATCAACCGGGAACGTATCACCCCAGTCCGTTTCGTCCCATCCTTTCACGTCGCCACCCTTCAAGCCAATCAGGTGCGTAGTAGCGCCGGCATCATCCAGCGCCTGACGTGGTTCCGTCATTTCGACCTGTTCAAATCCATCGGTTAGCAGAATCGCCACCTTCTTTCCCGTCAATCGTTGCTGCGTTTCCATAATACATTGAGTTGTTGATTACACTTTTAAGAACTACAGAAAAAGCAGAAGGTTATCAAAAACGATCGTTTGAACACGGATTTTGCTATAAAATAGCCGAGCCGATCGATCACATAATTTATGGGGTTTGGATGCGTACCGACGCATCCGAGGTGGCATACATCAGTTTGGCGTCACTTTCCAGTTGAATGCTTCTGGCCATGTTGTTTGGAATGAGAATGCTCACCTGATGCCCGGCCTTAATAATCACGTCATCACACAGTGTCGGCACATGGCCACAGCTCCAGGTTGCGGGCGCATTCCACGCTGCGGAGGCCAGACTTTGGCATTTCCCCCGGGTAATGAGGATGTCGTCCAGACGAAGCTGATCCCGCGCCCCCGACGTGCCAATTCCTGTGTGATAATACTGCCACAGCAATTGCACATACGGCTTGTTGAGCAGACTGGCTGGCAGGGCAACCGGTCCAATGAGCTGAGTATGCCCAGCGGTAGCGTTGCGTACGTACTCAACCGGCTGATTGGCTCCATTGAGCAGGTCAGTGAAAGGGCCTGAATCGCCTAGTCTGTACCGGAGCCGAATTGCATACTGACGTGGATTAGGTGTGACGGTGCCCCCTGTCCACTGGATATAGGCCTCTGTAACGCCCAGCGTTTTGATGGCCAGAACGACACCGCCCAAGGCCGTAGCAACGTAGCCGGGATTGGCTCCGCCCGTGTTGATAAAGGAAATTCCATTACCACTTAATCCATTGATGCGTGTACTGCTGGCGTAGTTGTAAGCCCCTTTTACCGTATCGGCCTTAGTAAAAGTAGCCGTCAGCATGGGGTCATCATGATTCAGGCTCACAAATTGCATATTGGGCGGGTAGGTTGCCGGGGTAGCCATAGGAGACCAGGCCTCAAACCGGTACTCACAATTGCTTAGTGCGTAAGAAATCGGATTGGAATTGAAGGAGTCATCCAGATCGAACAGGGCTGTAAAAGAACGATTGGATGTGGGGTTGTAACTAAAGGCGGTATCGGTAGAGATGACACTGGCGCCCTCGTTCCAGCTGACAAACTTATAGCCGGGTTTCGCCTTGGCCACGATGCGAACCACATTATCCTGAAAGTAGATGCCCGTCCAGGGGTAAGGAGTCGCCGGTACGCCGGGTGTAGTAGGCAGAATGTCGATGGTGTTGACTTTCACATAGCCCTGAGTTGTATTTACTACGTTGACCGTTACGTTCCAGTTGCTGGCTAAGCCAAATTTAGCGCGTATATGATCCCGAACATAGGCCGGGCGTTGCTGCACGAAGGTGTTGATCGTACCGATATTGGCGAGCCAGCTGGTATAGGTAGTGCCGTTTTTCCATCGGTCGAAGTGTTCGGTTATGTAAGGTTGATACTCCTGCTGAACAGCGCTTAGCAGGTCGACGGCGCGGCTGGGGCTAAAGGTCGTATTGAGCAGGTCAGCGGAGCGGTTAATGAAATACGTTTTATAGTCGGGAAGGTCCAGCAACCGGCGAAGAAACAGCGTATACTCACCCGAATCTTCCTGTGTAGCATGGGCGAGGGTGTTGTCCGTGGCATTGCTATAACTACCAAGCCCCTGGTCGACATCTTTCATCATCCAGCGAAACCGGCCGTCGTGTCCATAAGGCGCATTGGGCAGGTACTGACTCGTCCGTTTTCGCCAGAGTTGTTGATTGTTGTTGGGCCAGTCGGCGTTGGCTGAGTAAATCTCCGCGATCTGATAATCAGTGAAGTTGTCAATATCCAACTGGGTGTTTACGTAGCTATAGTTGATCGGGGTCGTATTGGTAAAATAGTTTTGTAAGCTGGTATACTGGTCCAGATCGCCTTCGGAGGCCACCGTGCCGTATTCTCGGGTATTGTCATCAAAGCCAATAGCGACCATATCAACACTATCGGTATCGACGGCATAGTTTCGGTTGAGGTAGTTATTGTCGTAGCGCTCGTAGAGACTATGAATACCAAAATACTCGCCGTTAACAAATACCACACTCGCCCGATTGGCCTGGGTATCAAACTTCAGGTGCCGCACCATAGTCTGCATATAGGCATCCGCAATCAATGTATACCACCAGTCATTTCCTCCGTTACGGAGAATCAATCGGTTATAGAACTGGTTGGCAGGCCGATTCGCGAAGAAGGGATACTGAAAGTCAGTATCGCCATACAGCCGCAAACTTTTGCGCATCACCGAACGGGTACAGTTGCCGTTAATACGTAGCCCAACGGGTTGATTGAGCAGGGATGTATTATTGAGAAAAAACTCGACGTTGCCCGGTCGCTCCCAGGCGCTGCCTTCATTCGAAAAATTTCCTAACGGGCAAAAAAAGGAGTCCTCAGTAGGGTTAGTCGCCCGCCAGTTGTCATACGTAGCACCAGCGGTATAAATGCCGGTGTTATAATCGAAGAAATTCTTTTCATTGGTCGCAATCGAGACAACCGGTATCGTGTAGCGGGCAGGAGCCGTCGGCGTAATGAAATACGTCTGGGTAACAATGTCGCTGATCAGAGCCGTTGATTTATATGCCACGGCCCGCACAACGGTGCCTTTGAAGACCGGCGTCGTTGGGAAGTAGGTGGGTGAAAATTCGATTGTAGACGATCTGACCGACAATTTATTGGGGTCGCTGGTTCGATCACTAATGGGAATAGCGCCTGAATAAACCTGGGTTTGATACGAACCCGTTAGAAAATCTCCCGAAGGCTGTCCTGGTAGTTCAGGATAACTATTTTTATATTGAAATTTGTTGACAGTCAGGTTGGTAGGGGTAGGGTCGGAGCCGTCCAGGGTATAATAGATAGTGGCTTCCGGATCGGAGGACGTAATACTCAGATTGATTGTGTTGCTATAAAATCCACCCGCCTGCGAGAAGGTTGGCGGAGCCAGCAGGCTAGGGTAGCCAACTTGTGTGGTATTAGAGGCTCCGGGACTGATGGTAGCCGTTGCGAAAAAGAGCCAGTTTGCCGAACCGTCGGGCTGGCGTCCCCTGGAGACATTGGTTCGTTGGGCACCGAAGGTCACCTCGTCGATTGTAATTACCGATGCGCCATCAGGCCGGTACAGCCCGACCGCTTCCCCATCGGCTGAGAGCTTGAAATTGACGTGGGTTACGCCCCGATGCATGGCCTCGCTGGCCCATAAAATCAGGTAGCCATTGGCCGGAATAATGGTTTCAGTAGACCCGGTTAAAATTTGATACTTGGTCTTATTGCTCAGGTTGTCGGTGACGTAGTAACCCGCAATGTCAACGGCAAACGCGTTTGGATTATAAATCTCGAACCAGTCTTCAAAGGCTCCCGAATTATCCGCCAGCGCATGGCCGTTAGAGGCCATAAGTTCATTTATGTAGAGCTGCTGACCGCTGGCGGGTAGGCTGAACCACACCCAGACGATCAGGTAGAATAGTGATTTTTTCATTGAAATGGTGGTGGAATAGGCTGACTACATAATATTTATGTCTTCAGTGTTTTTTACTAAGTAAACCAGATTATTACATAAGACTATATTCGCAGATTCTAATTGCGTGTAATTCGATGCCCTGCATTTTTAGGTGATTTACTTCATTGAAGTGTCTGTCGGAATTCCGCGGGCGTCTGGCCGGTATGGCGTTTAAAGAAGCGAACGAAATAAGATGGGTCTTCGAAGTCCAGCAGAAAACCGATTTCTTTCACCGACTGGGCCGTGTGCGTCAGCAAACGCTGCGCTTCAATAATGATACGTTCGTGGAGCAATTGACTGGCCGTTTTACCCAGTACTTTTTTGCAGATATGATTGAGGTAGTTCGGCGTCAGATTCATTTGTTCGGCATAGGTGCTCACCTCCCGAACCGTTAAAAACTGCCCTTCCAGCAGTTCTTCGTATTGCCGGATACGGTCATATAATTGCCGGTCAGTCAGAATCCGGGGCTCATTATACAGTCGGTTGGCTGTCTCCAGAATGATGTGCACAAACGACTGAAATACATCGGCCCGATTCGGTTGCTCCTGTTCATATTCCGCGTAGGCATACCCAAACAAATCGCTGAAGAACTTGTCCTGGCTGCCTGCCTCCAATAGCGGTAAATGTTGATGCGAGTGAAAAAAAGGATATTGATAGAGCCGGTGCCCGAGTCGGTTGTGGAAAAAAGGAGCGTCAAAAAATAGATTATATCCTTGGGCATCGGCTGACAGATTCCAGCTATGCACCTGGCCTGGGGTTAAAAAGTAGAGCTGATGAGGGTTGATCTCGTAGGTCTTAAAGTCAATGGTGTGCGTGCCGCTTCCCTGGCTGATCCACATAACCAGGTAAAAGGTATGGGAGTGCGGCTTGTCAATCCCCTTGAACTCCTGCACCAGCTTCTCCAGCCGGGTCATGTAAAAAGACGCGTTGGGCTGGTGTCGGGGAAATGCCTGGAGCTGATAAACGGGGACCTGTGTTGACATGCGTTGAATGTTGTGGAAAGCCCTGTTGGGAGCGAGTTGAACACCGCGCCAAATCAACGCAAAACCATTGGTTTGTCCTATAGAAGTGTAGAATTGTGGTTTTATAGTAACCTGCCAACCAGTAGATTTGTAGACCCTGTTCTGAGTCATAACGTATCAGATAGGCAGGGGCGTAATCACCTGATAATCGGGTTTTACAATGGACGATTTTATCGCTGCACGATCTCAGATGGCCCTTTCACTGGGCTTTCACATCATTTTTTCCTGCATTGGCATGGTCATGCCGTTTTTTATGGCCGTATCGCATTATTACTGGCTCAGGACCAACCGGGTCGTTTATCGGAACGTAACAAAAGCGTGGAGCCAGGGCGTGGCTATTTTCTTTGCCACCGGCGCGGTATCCGGCACGGTTTTATCCTTTGAACTGGGCTTGCTCTGGCCTAAATTCATGAACCATGCCGGGCCTATTTTCGGTATGCCTTTCTCGCTGGAAGGAACGGCTTTTTTTATTGAAGCCATTGCGCTGGGTTTTTTCCTCTACGGCTGGGATCGCTTCAATCCGTGGTTTCACTGGGTTACGGGCGTCATTGTTGGTATTAGCGGCTTAGTATCGGGTATTCTGGTGGTAGCCGCCAATGCCTGGATGAATAGCCCGTCGGGTTTCGACTACGTGAACGGGCAGTACGTTAACATTGACCCGATCAAAGCCATGTTCAACGATGCCTGGTTCTCGCAGGCACTGCACATGTCCATCGCAGCGTTTGCCGCCACGGGTTTTGCGGTGGCGGGTGTTCATGCGATCATGATTTTAAACCATAAAAATGTCGAATTCCACACAAAATCCTTCAAGATAGCCGCCGTGTTCGGTTGCGTTGCGGCTCTGCTGCAACCCCTCAGCGGTGACCTGTCGGCGAAGTACGTGGCGCGAACCCAACCCGCTAAACTGGCGGCTATGGAAGCCCATTTTCATACCGAAAAATCGGCGTCGCTGCTGATCGGAGGCATTCCCGATACTAAAAATAAACGGGTGGAGTATGGGCTGAAAGTACCGGGTTTATTGAGCTTCATGGCGCACGGTAACTTTGAGGCTGAAGTGAAAGGGCTCGATCAGATTCCGGTAAAAAATCAACCCCCAATCGCCATTACGCATTACGCCTTTCAACTAATGGTAGGATTGGGTATGCTGATGATGGCGCTGTCAGGCCTGTATTTTCTGGCTCTGTGGAAATATGCCGATTGGCTGAAAAAGCGCTGGCTGCTCACCTTATTCGCTCTGGCTACGCCTATGGGATTTATTGCCGTCGAGGCCGGTTGGACAGTGACCGAAGTTGGCCGTCAGCCCTGGATTATTCAGGGAATCATGCGCACCGCTGATGCCGTCACGCCGATGCCGGGGATTATTTACTCGTTTTACCTGTATACGGGTGTCTACGTATCGCTGGCGCTGGTAGTTATTTTCATGTTGTACCGCCAGATTCGAATGGTTGGGAAACTGTATGATCTGCCTGCTACGTCTAATCAACTAGTTCATTAAAGCCATGTTATACGTTGTCATTGGGTATCTGTGGGCCGCCATCTTATTGTACCTACTCCTGGGTGGCGCTGATTTTGGCGCCGGAATTATTGAGTTTTTTACGTCGCAGGCCAACCAGAGCCGCACCCAGAAAACCCTGTACCGGGCCATCGGTCCCATCTGGGAAGCCAATCATATGTGGCTCATTATCACGGTCGTCATTCTGTTCGTAGGCTTTCCCGCCATCTACGCAACCATGTCAGTTTATCTGCATATTCCCCTGACCATTATGCTGTTGGGAATTATTGCCAGGGGAACGGCTTTCGCCTTCCGGCATTACGACGCCGTTGTCGACGATATGCAGGAACTCTACAACCGTATTTTTGTCTACTCCAGCTTCGTCACACCCCTGTTTCTGGGCATCATTGCCGGAAGCTCGGTGTCAGGCCATATCGACCCGATGGCCACTACGTTCCTGGACGCTTATGTGTTCAGCTGGCTGGATTGGTTTTCGGTGTCCGTTGGCTTGTTCACGGTTGCGATCTGTGGATATCTGGCCGCTATTTATCTGATCGGCGAAACTGGAAGTCACGGTGAGCGACAGCGGTTCATCCGGAAAGCCCGCTTCATGAATCTGGCGGCTGTTGGTTGTGGTGTACTGGTTTTCGTAGCCGCCTATGCGGAAGGGATTCCCTTGTTTGACTGGGTTTTTGGCAACTGGGTTGGCCTTACGGCGATCTCGGCCGCTACGTTGTCGCTGATGCTCATGTGGTATTTACTGGCAAATGGTAAGCGCTACGTCGTGCGGGTGCTGGCTGGATTTCAGATCACGATGATTTTGCTGGTCACCACGATCCATCATTTTCCGAACATCGTGCTCCTCAAAAATGGGGGATACCTTTCCTTGCTGGAACACCGGGGCCATGATAAAACGATTGAGTCGCTTGGCACGGCCCTGTTGCTGGGAAGCGTATTTATTCTGCCCGCGCTGTTCTACCTGATCTACAGCTTCCAGAAAAAAGCGCATGCGCCAGTGAAACAAAATGTTTAAACACAGAGGAAACGGAGTTAGACACAGAGTGAAAATGAAAACCAGCAATTTTTACTCTGTGTTCTCTGTGGCTCTGTGTTCAAAAAACTACCCAAGATATCTCTATGATTCATAAACGTGTGAAGGTAGGCGTGGTGCAGGCAACACCTGCCCTGTTTGATCTGGAAAAGAGTGCCGATCTGGTTATTGATTGGATCAAGAAGGGCGTCAGCGAAAGTTGCGAGCTGTTACTTTTTCCGGAATCATTCATCCCCTGTTATCCGCGAGGATTAACCTTCGACGCCGTTATTGGCCGACGTACCGATAAAGGACGTAGCACGTGGCTGGATTACTGGTCGAACAGTATCGAAGTGGGATCAGATACCTTCAAGCGAATTAGCGAAGCTGTAAAAAAAGCCGGCCTGCTGGTGGCCCTTGGCGTAACGGAACGCGATCCAATTGGCGGTTCACTGCATTGCTCGCTGCTCTATTTTGGTAAAGATGGTACGTTGCTGGGCAAACACCGGAAACTGAAACCTACGGGTCTGGAACGCTACATCTGGGGCGAAAGCGATGGTACTTCGCTCGTTAGTTTCGACACGGAACTGGGCAAAATTGGCGGCCTGATCTGCTGGGAAAACTACATGCCCCTCGCCCGAACGGCCCTCTACCAGAAGGGAATCGAGATCTACCTGGCACCAACCGCCGACGCCCGCGAAACCTGGCAATCGACCATGCAGCACATCGCGCTGGAAGGCCGTTGCTTTGTGCTGGCCAGTAATCAGTACGTTCGCAAAGCCGATTACCCCGAAAAATACCAGGATGACCTGCTGAACGAGCCCGATATTATGAGTGCGGGTGGCAGCGTCATTATTTCACCGATGGGGGAGGTGTTAGCCGGACCACTCTGGAATCAGGAAGGATTACTCACCGCCGAACTGGATTTTTCGGTGCTGATCAAAAGCAAAATGGACTTTGACTGCGTAGGCCATTATGCCCGCCCAGATGTGTTTAAATTGAACGTAGTGAATCAACCTGAGACGTTGAACGTCAGGTAAATTACGATAGAAAGCCACTTCTGATATGGATTTATTCTGACAGTATACCTGAATAATAGTCGCCTGTATATGTCAAACAAATCAGTAACTTTAACTCCTTTTTAACAAAGCCTATTTGTTGGAGTATTGCTCAATCCCAGGATGCTTATCCTCTTTTTACTGATTTGTTTCTTTTTTTTAGTATCTACCATACAGGCTCAGCCAACTACCGACAGTCTGGCTAACTTTTGGTCGGCGGTAACGCCGAAGAAACAGTATCCGGCTGATCCCAGGAAAATTGAGCAGTTAATTAACTGGTGTCAGCAGGAGATACCACCAGCGAATCTGCCCTGCTCATCTGAACCAAACCGGGGCAACGAGTTAAGTCCTCAGCAATGGCTGTATCCTGCGTTGCAAGCCCAACTCAAAACAACACCTGCCTGTAATGAACAGCAACTACGTTCCCTGGCGGCACAGGCAGGAAATATCCACGATGCCCGTTATCTGTCGGGGTTGATTTTGCGGGCTTCCTATTGCGTCATTCGTAGTGAATACAGCACTGCCCGACGGTACGGTCAGCTGGCTGTTTGGCTTGCCGATTCCCTGCAAACCCTGCAAGGCTGGTCCAAACTTGTTCAGGCACGTGCGTTGTTTGGTCAGGAAACGAATTTTTCACGGGCCTATTCGCTGCTCAATCAAGCGCTGAGTTTGTCCCGTCAGCAACACGATCCGTATCTGGAAGCTAACGCCCTTTCGTTGCTGGGGGTAATCAATCGACGAATTTATTTCGGAGCATCGCTCAAAGCCGTACCCTACCATCTGGCTGCGCTGAAAATTGGCATTGCCCGGCGGGATACCGTATTGATGGCGCAGGAAACCCTGGCGCTGGCGTTTAATTATGAAGATGCCGGTCGAATCGACAAGTGTATCACGTATATGCTTCAGCTACTTCCGTTGGCTAAGGGCCAGCCTCGGATAAAAGCCCGATTGATGATCGGCGCCAGTCATTATTTGCCGAACCACTTAGTCGCTCAGAAGGAATTACTGTTACAAAAAAGTCTGCAATACACCAGGTTAACGGGCGAAACTCTATACCTGGAATATATATACCAGGATTTGTTCGAGTTGCTCATCGCCAACAGCCGGATTAAAGAAGCAACGCACACCGCCAGTCAAATCGATTCGCTCGGCCGAGCGTTGGCCCCGCATCGATCCTACTCGGAGTCGATAGCGGTGATCTGGTACCAGCTCGCTAAAAAAACCGGCGATAAGGCCGGTGCTTTAGCCTATCTGGAAAAGGAATATCAGAATGTGAGCCGTCGCTATCAGACCCAGAATGCCGCTGCCCTTTCGCAATGGGAAGCTATTTTTCATACCGAAGAGCAGGATTTATTGCTGAAGCAGCGTGAACAGGAGCATACCTATCTGATCATCGTTATTGTGCTGGTAACGCTGCTGCTGGTAACGACAGGGGGGGCGCTGTATTTTCAGCATAAAAGCCAGCGGGCCGTTCGGAAGCAGATGGTACTGACCGAGGCCCAGGCTGACCAACTGCGTCAGGTCGATGCCCTGAAAAGCCAGTTCTTTGCCAACGTATCGCATGAGCTGCGTACACCGCTAACCTTAATTCTGGGGCCACTCGGTAGATTGCTCAAGCAAGCTCCGACTGACGAACGTAGTAGCGAACTTCTCCGGACAGCGCAACAAAACGCCCGTCGGTTGCTCGATCTGGTCAACGAAATTATGGACCTTACGAAACTCGAAGCCGGGAAGCTGGAATTGACCAACGAACCGGTGAATCTGTATGGGCTGGTGAGTCGGATTGTGGCTAATTTTAACTCGCTGGCCCATCAGGCGGCTGTTCAGCTCCGGTTGAATTACATAGCAGATGCCGATCTGGTGGTTGAGCTGGACGCCAATAAGTTTCAGAAGATAATCGATAATCTGCTGATCAACGCGTTTAAATTTACGCCGTCGGATGGACATATTACGGTAAACGTGACCGAACAACCGACCCAGATTCATATTGAAGTAAGTGACACAGGGCGGGGGATTTATCCGAATGATCTGCCACACATATTCGATCGCTATTTTCAAAGCAAGCAGCCGGGTTCGCCGAGCGAAGGTGGCACGGGTATTGGGCTGGCCCTGTCGGCGGAGTTTGCCAAATTGCTGGGGGGTACCTTACGGGTGGATAGCCAGTGGCAACAGGGTACTACATTCTATCTGGAAATCCCCAAACACCCCGTAGAGCCAGGAACCACTACGTTGGTTCCCAGTGAAGAAGCCGATGAGACCGCCATGATGCCCGGCATCAGCCCATCCATGCCGTTGCTTACACACACAGACCATCGAAAGACAACGCTGTTACTGGTAGAAGATGATCCTGGTCTGCGTCACTACCTGACGGCAATTCTCCAGCCCAGCTACACGGTGCTGGTGGTTCAGAACGGACGGGAAGCCCTCGACCGGCTTGCTACGTTGCCAATGCTGCCTTCGCTGATCATCTCCGACCTGATGATGCCGGTGATGGATGGCTTTCAATTGCTGGAAGCATTAAAACGTAGTGATACGTACCGACACCTCCCGGTGGTGATGCTGACGGCCCGCGCCGACAAAGTGGATAAACTCCAGGCACTACGGCTGGGCGTGGATGATTACCTGCTGAAGCCTTTCGATGAAGATGAGTTAACGGCCCGCGTATCGAATCTGCTGTTGAATTTGCAACAGCGGCAGTCACTGGCACCCGTCGGTATCGACGCTGCCGATGAGCCGGAACCGGGTCCGCTGATGTCGAGTGTGGATATAAACTGGCTGGAACGACTGGAGAGGCAGGCGCAGGCGCAGTTGAGCCAGTTTGACCTGACGGCCGATCAACTGGCCGATTCGTTGTCTGTTAGCCGGAGCACACTGTTCCGGGAAGTGAAGCGGCTGACAGGACTGACGCCCGCCCAATACATTACCGAAGCCCGGTTGCAACACGCCCGTCAGCTGCTGGAAAACCGGCAGGTAGCCTCGGTGAAGGCCCTGGCACAACAGGTTGGGTTGCGCCAGGTCAAACACTTTTCCAGTACGTTCAAAAATCGCTTCGGTAAGCTTCCCTCCGATTATCTGTAAAGTAAATCTGAACGTCTCCATAACGGTCGCTTCTGTTCAGAAGCGACCGTTACTGTTTATAGGCGACGAAAAGAAAGGATAGAATCACCGACGGTTACGGCCATCGGTCACGGTTAATCTGCCGACTTTGGTCGTCTGATACGTTTATGGGCCTAGATTGACACGCTGGTGGGTCATCTGATACGTTGGTAGGCCTAGATTGACACCCGGGTGGCTGACGAGCCTGGTAAATTTGCCGACGGGTTTAGTGGTAAACGAACTACTACTGTCTCTTCTGACGACCTGTTTTCCTATTCACATAAATTGAATAAACCTTCCTCTTTGTACCAGCCCAGCAGCAACGTTGGCCGCTCATTCGGGTGGCCACGTTTGCGCTGGCCACGTCTCCTCGAATATGCCAAAGACCTGTTGATGCGCTTTATTGGCTCTATCCTGGGAATTGTGGCGTATGGTGTCCTGTTGGCGCTACTCTGCTATCTGCTCTGGCGAAACGGGCTTTATCAGGACGCGCTGGAGAGCTACTACAATCCGGCTAAAACCGGCCTTCTCAAACAAGTGAACGAGTGACGTAGCGCGACGATATTTAGAGAAACTGAGGATTACATTCGGATTGATGACAAGCCATTCCGCTATAAAAAAGATATCCCGAAGAAGTAAACCTCTTCGGGATATCTTTTTTAGCATTGCTTAATAGCCAGGATTCTGAGCAAAATCTCCCTGGTTCAGGTCGAGGGCACGGGTGGGAATCGGCCGTAAGATCTTGTTCTGATTGCCGACACCCAGAAATGGATCGACGCCGTTATTATACCATTTGTTCACATCTTTATTGTACTGGCGAGCGCGGGCAATCAACGTGCCAGTACGTTTGAGATCGAACCAGCGGTGATATTCGCCCACCAGTTCCCGGCCCCGTTCGTCCAGAATGAAGTCAATCGTTACGGCCGACGCATCAATTTTCATGGCGGCTTCAGACCCGGGTTTGGCGGCTCTGCGCCGTACTTCATTGATGCGTTCGGCGGCAGTAGCGGTGTTGCCGGATTTGAAATACGCTTCAGCCGCCAGTAAATACGTCTCGCCCAAACGAGCGACAAAGAGATCCCGCGTACTGGTATTTCCCCCGAACTGCGCCGTAGGATCATCAAACTTCTTAACCGAGGGTGTAAAATTGTCCAGCGTTACGGTCTGACTGGCTTCCCAGAGCGTGCCTGAATACGGGTAAACCGTTGCGCCGTTCCGATGCGTTGGGTCGGCGGCTTTCCAAGCGGCAATGGCCGCCGGAGTGTTAGCCCATTTCGGTGGGTAATAATATTTGACATTCAGCGTGTTACGCTCGTTTGGACGGGTATAATAATCGTAGTACCGCTGGTAGAACGTGATCATGAACGTAGCGTCGAAGCGGGCATCGATCTGCGTGAACAGATCGAAGGTGTACATCGTCGGGCAGAGAGTATAGGTGCGGTACGGATAGCCTTCAACAGCGCCCTGGCCGCCAAAATAAGGGCCAAAAAAAGCCGCCTGCGAGTTTCCGCCCGTGGTAGCGGTTGGTATGGATGTGGCATCCCACTGGATCGAGAACAGAATCTCGCTGTTCTTCTCGTTGCCGGGGAAAAACAGCGTTTCAAAGGGCGTAGTGAGTGATTGCGACGCAATGGCAGCATCGGCGAACGTAGCGGCTGTCTTGAAATCATTGGCACCGGCAAAAGTTTCATAGCCGCGTGTCAGGTAAATTTTCGCCAGCATATGCCGGACGGCCCGTTTCGTGACACGACCAAAGTTCGGGGTTGTCTCGGGTACCAGGTCCAGCGCTTCCGTCATCTCTTTGATGATAAAATCATACACTTCCTGGGCCGAATTTCGCTTAAATGACTCGACGGGAGCCGTGAAACGATCCGTTACCAGGCCGACGCCACCAAAGGTTTGCACCAGCAAAAAGTAATCGTAGGCCCGCAGGAATTTCATTTCGCCTTTCCGCGCTGCCAGCGTGGGTACATTCGTCGTCTTCTCGTTGAAATAAAGGGCCGTGTTCGTGAGCTGAATCGACTTGTAGACATTTGTGTAAAACGCCAGCACTTCGCCATCATCGGGGATCAGATTCCGGTACTCGCTCAGGCCTTCGGGCTGCGTCGAGCGCCCCGTTACGTACATGTCCGTGCCAGCACAGAAAATCCAGGGTTGGGCATAAACGGTACGCAACGACGAGTAAGCGGCATTGATCAATTTCTCGTAGCCTTCGTTGGTGGTATAGTACTGATCGGCAACGATATTCGACTTGTTCTGTTCTTCCAGGAAATCTTTACAACCGCCCGCCGATAGCAACAGACAAAGGAGCAGACTGGCAATTTTTATGGTCTTCATGAGTTAATCTCGATTAAAATTTGAGGTTCAGGCCAAACTGATACGTAATGGTGCTGGGACCTGTATTATTGATGGAGCCGGTCGTTGTATTGTTGACCGATGAGCTGGTTGTCGGATCAATCCCGCTCGCATATTCTGGGTCGAACCCATCGTATTTGGTCCAGACGAACGGATTCAATACGTTGGCGTAAACGCGCAGGCTTCTGATGCCTACCCGTTGCAGGAGCGTTGAGGGGAGCGTATAGCCCAGCACAATGTTCTGTACTTTCACAAACGATACGTCCTTGTAGAAACCTACGCCCGAAACGCCGGTCCAGTAGGGGCCAATGTTGTTGGGCTGCGGATAGGTGTTGGACTGGCGGGTAGGTGTGACTTTATTCGCCGACATGTAGTAGTCGGTATAGAGTTTGTCGGTTCCCCGATCCGAATAGTTCAGGAACTGGCTGTGGAAAGCGCTGAATACCTGATTTCCCTGACGGGCAAACAATGATGTCGACAGGTCGAAGTTCCTATACGTGAACTGGGTAGAGAAACCGCCCGTCCACTTCGGATCTTTCTGGCCGATGATGGCCCGGTCGTTCGTACTGCTGATTTTGCCGTCATTATTCAGGTCTTTCACCTTCGCCTGCCCCGGCGACTGGCCGAATTTCAACGCCTGTTCGCGTTCACTCTCCTGCCAGATACCATCAAAAACATAGGTATAGTTGACATTGATCGGCTGGCCGATGAACCACCAGTTGCCCACCAGATCTTCCTTTTTGTCCAGCAGATCGACAATGGCGTTTTTGTTGCGCGACAGCGTAAACGACGTATTCCAGGTGAAGTTTTTGGTCGATATGTTCACCGTTCGCAGCGAAAATTCAATCCCTTTGTTGCTCACCGATCCCACGTTGTCTTTAATGGAGTTCCAGCCCGTTTCGATCGGGATGTCACGGTTCATCAGCACCCCTTTCGACAGCTTGTCGTAGAGGTCGATCGTACCGGAAATACGGCCGTTCAGGAAAGCGTAATCCAGCCCCAGGTCAAACTCGCGGGTACGTTCCCAGGTGAGCGATGGGTTCGGCAGGCGGCTGGGGCCGTAGCCAAGTGCCACCGTTCCGCCATAGTCATAAAACGCGGGATCGCTCAGCGTCATCTGGCTTTCGTAGGGATTGATATTGTTGTTGTTTCCAGCCACCCCGGCGCTGAAACGGAGCTTTAGTTCCGTGATGTAACTCGCTGCTTTCAGGAAGTTTTCGTCGGAAATCTGCCAGGCAACAGCCGCCGATGGGAACGTAGACCATTTGTGTCCATCAGCCAGTTTCGACGAGCCGTCCCAGCGGGTAGCCAGCGTAGCGTAGTACTTGCCTTTGTAGGAATAATTCAGGCGGGCCATGTACGACATGATCGAAAACTGACTGAACGCACTGACTCCCGACTGGCGGTTGGTTGACGAACCGAGGTTGTAGAATGACGAATTAAACGGCAGGTCATTCACCCGAAGGCCATCACTTTCGAAGCGGTCTTTCTGCATGCTATACAGACCCGTTACTGTAAAATTGTGGTCGCCGATGGTTTTACGGATCGTAGCGATGTTGTCGAAGATATAGGACAGTGACTGCTGATTCGTGCGTTGCGCATCGGGCAGCAAGCCTTCGCCTACCCCCGTCAGCGAACCCCAATAGCGGCCATTTCGCTCAAAATTCATACTGGGTGAGAAGGTCGATTTTAGCTCGAACCAGCTCACCGGTGCGAATTTCAGGTAGATGTTTCCGACGCCAAACATCCGGCGGGTGTTGTTTTCGGTATTGGGAATTTCGAGCAATGGATTCACCGTACTGGTTATGCTCGATATGGTCGAACTGCCCGGTACCGGAATCTGGCCAGGGCGGAAAATCAGATTGCCATTGTCGTCGTAGGGCTTGAAGATAGGAGCCATGTTAAACGCATTCCGGACGGCGTCATCGCTGCCGCGCTCGGTTTCGGTCAAAGAGAGGTTTACGCTCATCCCCGCCGACCATGTATCGTTGATTTTTCCGTCGAGGCTGGCCTTGAAATTATACCGTTCAAGGTCCTCATTGAGCAGATTGCCTTTCTCTTTCTGATACCCGGCTCCAATCAGGTATTGAATGGCATTCTTGTCGCTGGCGCCCGAAAAGGTCAGCCAGTGGTTGGCCTGCGTTCCGGTACGTAACACCAGGTCACGCCAGTTGGTGTAGTCATTGTTGGCGACCCGTTGCAGAACGAGCGGATTACCCAGTGAGCCAATCGTGTTGTCGTAATTGGTACGTCCGGCGATCAACTCCGGTGAAATGAACGTATTCTGGCGATATTCCCACCATTCCGGGCCGGTCATGAAGCGGGGCATACGCGCCACCTCACGAATACCCATGTAGCCATCGTACGAAATGGTAGAGCGTCCTTTAACCGATGCGCCCCCTTTTGTCGTCACCAGAATTACGCCATTGGAGCCCCGCGATCCGTAAATCGCCGTTGAAGCCGCATCTTTCAATACGTCCATTTTGGCAATATCCTGCGGATTCAGGAAGTTAATATCCGGCACGATAACCCCATCAACTACATAAAGCGGCTGTCCGCCCGCCAGGGAGTTTTGCCCGCGAATCTGAACGGAATAATTGCTGCCCGCCCGGCCCGATCCGGCCGAGATATCGACCCCGGCAATCTGGCCCTGAACGGCCTGCATGGGGTTGACCGTTCCGCGTTCGGCAATGGTTCGACCTTCGATACTACCCACCGCCGTGGCGACTTCCGCTTTCCGCTGGGTGCCATACCCAACGACCACGACTTCGTTCAGTGATTTGGTGTCAGTTTTCAGGACGATATCCAACGTCGTGTTATTGCCTACTGCTACGTCCTGGGTAATGTAACCGATGTACGAGAAAATTAATGTAACGCCCTGACCGGAAACGGGGAGTGTATATTTTCCGTCGGCGTCGGCGGTGGTTCCCTGCTGCGATCCCTTCCGGACAACACTTACCCCCGGCAAAGCCCCACCCTGTTCATCGGTCACACGCCCCGTGATCTGCCGCGTTTCCTGCGCCTGAACCGCGACTACAATCAGAAGCATTACTAAAGTAGATAAGATGTGTTTCATTGACCCTGGATTTACTTTTTTCAAGAAATAGATGCTTATTAAACGGTAATTTTTTAATCCCTTTTTAACAAGTCTACGTCCCGTTAAGCATTTTCTCAAGGTATTATTTAATTATTTCTACGCAATCGTTCCCGGCAACGTTTGCAGTTTGTCTCTTTCTAAGAAGATTCTGGCTTTTTATTGGTAGTAATACGGATATGGCTTAAAATAGTGACTGTTTTAGCTTTCATTGAAATAGGATTATTCTACTTTGACTTCTTTTTGTGCTATGAAAAGATACGTACTTAGGGCTTGTTTGCCGTGCTTACTGGCAACGTTCCCGGCAACGTTTGCATAAAAAGAAGTTGGTTGTTTGTTGTATAAGTCAATTTGTTCGCCAACATTCAACACTTACTTTAGCCGCATAAACTGGATGTACAGCTTGGTACTTGCCCTCATTTTTAGCCTTGTCAGCGTGTGTGGGTTTGCCCAAAAACAATACGTTACTGTGGCACAGGACGGTAGTGGCGATTACAGGACTGTACAGGCCGCACTGGATGCGATTCCGGCAGAAAATAAAAACCGGATTATTATCCGAATTCGAAAGGGGATTTATAAAGAGAAGTTAAAACTTGACTCCACGCAGCACTTCGTTACGTTGATTGGCGAGGATAAAGTGTCAACTATTCTTACTTATGATGATTATTCAGGTAAAATGGGGCCGGATGGCGTCAAATTTCGCACCTACACATCCAGTTCGTTTTCTATATTCGGTAACGATTTCAGGGCCGAGAATCTGACGTTTGAGAACACATCGGGGCCGGTGGCGCAGGCCGTGGCAGCCTACATTACCGGCGACCGGGCCGTGTTTGTCAACTGTCGGTTTCTGGGTTTTCAGGATACCCTCTACACCGGAATGCCGGAGCAATATGGTCGGCAGTATTACAAAGATTGCTACGTGGAGGGTACCATTGATTTCATTTTCGGATCGGCGACGGCGGTTTTTGACAACTGCACTATTTTCAGTAAACAGCCGGAAACCTACATAACGGCGGCTGCAACGCCTAAAGGAAAGTCCTTTGGGTTTGTATTTTTAGCCTGTCGGCTTACGAGCAATTCTTCCAGAGCGAGTGTGTATCTGGGTCGACCCTGGCGCGATTTTGCCCGAACGGTTTTTCTTCGCTGTCAACTGGGTGACCATATCAAACCCGAAGGCTGGCACAATTGGGATAAGCCCACCGCCGAAAAAACAGTCCTGTACGCGGAGTATCGATCAAAAGGGCCGGGAGCTGCTCCCTCGCAACGGGTTAGCTGGTCGAAACAACTACCTACCGAAGCGGCCAGAAGCTACACGGTTGACAACGTATTGGCGGGTAGTGATCACTGGAAGCCCGATAAGAAATTGACGAAAATTGCCTTTTAATCTAACTTCCGACAGCTTCATGCGCCTAACCTACGTACTCACGATCTTTCTCTGGCTGGTAAGCTTTTGCACCAGGGCGCAGGATTTTATTCCGTTGTGGCCTGCGGGTAAAATGCCCAATTCAAAAGGGTTGGTGATTAAAGACAGTATTGCCAACGAGCGGATTTATCGGGTAGGAACGCCGGGTATGTATGCGTTTCTGCCGTCAGCACAGGAGAACAAAGGGGCCGCTGTTGTGATCTGTCCCGGTGGCGGTTATGAACGACTGGCTTATATCATCAGCGGGTGGCAACTGGCCAAGTGGTTCAATACAATGGGTATCAGCGCATTTGTGCTCAATTATCGCCTGCCGAATTCGCCGGATTTAAAACAACGCGAACTGGGACCGCTTCAGGATGCCCAGCGAGCGATGCGGCTTATCCGGGCGAATGCCACACGATGGGGCATTAAACCCGATAAAATTGGGGTGCAGGGAACATCTGCGGGTGGGCATCTGGCGGCTCTATTATCTACAGCCACCACCGACGTATCAGCCATCGGCGACTCAATCAGTCAGCGGGCGTTTCGGCCTGATTTTACCATTCTTGTCTCCCCCGTGATCACGATGGGGCATTATGCTCATGTCGGCAGTCGAAAAAATCTGCTGGGCCCGAACCCCTCGGAAGAGCTATTGGAAACGTATTCGTTGGAAAACAGCGTAACGGCCACAACACCGCCCTGCTTTCTGGTTCATGCCTTTAATGATACGGGCGTAGACCAACGTAACAGTTTACTCTTTTATCAGGCGTTGGTTGAGAAGAAAATTCCGTCCAGTCTGCATACGTTTCCGCAGGGCGGTCATGCCATTGCGCTACGTAACAATCCGGGTTCGACCCAGCAATGGGTAACGTTGTGTGAAAGCTGGCTGCGGGAAATGAATTTTATCAGTGACGTTAAATGATCTAAGAGACTGTCTGAAAATACCCCAACCCCCTAAAGGGGGCTTTCCAGCCGGAGGTTTTAGCCCCCTTCAGGGGGTTGGGGGTATTTTCAGACCGGTCAAAAATCCCAACTGAACTAAGTCTGACTACTCAACAATGAACCACCCTCGTTGTCTCAAAATCGTCTCGCTACTTGGCCTGATCGCTATGATGGCCTTTACGACCCCGCCCGCTAAGATTACGGTCTACCTCATTGGCGATTCGACCATGTCGATCAAGCAGACGAAAGCGTATCCGGAAACGGGCTGGGGCATGCCGTTCGTCTATTTTTTCGACGAAAGCGTAACGGTCGATAATCGGGCGATGAATGGACGTAGCACCCGAACGTTCATTGAAGAAAAGCGCTGGCAACCCGTGGCCGATAACTTGCACGAAGGCGACTACGTATTGATTCAGTTTGGTCATAACGATGAAGTGCCTACGAAAAAAAGTTACACGACCGAAGGCGAGTTTCGGGCAAACCTGATTCGATTTATCACCGAAAGCCGCGCTAAAAAAGCTACTCCAGTGCTCATTACACCCGTTGCTCGCCGACAGTTCGATGCCGCCGGGAAAATTCAGGATACCCACGCCGTCTATGCTGAGCTGGTGCGGAACGTAGCGACCGAATACAAAACGCCTTTCATTGACCTTAACAAGCAGAGCCAGGAACTCCTGCAAACGTTCGGGGTGGAGAACTCCCAACTGCTGTTTCTGCAACTGGCGCCTGGTGAACACCCTAACTACCCCGAAGGGAAAGAAGACAACACCCATTTCAGCGAACTTGGTGCCCGAAAAATGGCCGAACTGGTGCTGGCGAACATCAAAACCCTACAACTCGACCTCGCCAACCGGATCGTAAAGCCGGAAAAAAAGTAATACTGAATTGAGTTGAAAAACGGCCCGTATGGGCCTCAACAGCGTAGCGTCGGTAGAAGGTAAAGAATATATATCGTTCGTGCCGTCAGGTACGTAACAAATAATTGATGGTTACGTACCTGACGGCACTCCAAATAATTGCCATATTTTATTTTCTACCGACGCTACGCTGTCAAACCCCTGCGGGGCTTCAACAAACTAGTGTGGCTTTGTCGCTTTAGTTGCTCCCAAATTGCGTTTGATAACGCCCCTAAATGGTTGCTGAAATCCTTCGGCATTAGCCTCCCAATTGCCTAATTCTATCTATTTATAATACAATCGAGAGTGATTCCTGGCTGGATGATAATATCCTATACATTGCCGAAAAAATGATATAGATATTAGCTTATTTTTTAGCCTTATTTTGAGCTTACTATACAATCTGAGCGTAAGCCGTTGAAGTCGCCCGATTGAAAGAGAAATTCCTGACTCATTCAATTACCTAACAGAAATTGTACCCAAATGAAAAAATCTGTTATTCCTGTAGCCCTTTCTGCTATCCTGTTTCTTGGCCAGTATTCCGCTTTTGCCCAGTATCCAACCATCCCGGCGGATGTTCAGAAGGAAAGCGATGAACTGCTAAAGGAATCCCGGCGGCAATCGGATATTGCCTGGGAAAAGGCGAAGCCGATTATTGCAAAAGAAGCGAAGGAAGGCAAACCTTATATTCCCTGGGCGGCCCGTCCGGTCGATTTGCCGCAAGCTTCGATTCCGGCTTTCCCGGGCGCTGAAGGTGGTGGCGCGTATACATTCGGTGGTCGTGGTGGCAAGGTTTATGTCGTTACCAGTCTGGAAGACAGAGGCCCCGGTACGTTGCGGGAGGCATGCGAACAGGGCGGTGCCCGCACCATCGTATTTAACGTAGCGGGTATTATCCGGCTTAAAACACCGCTTATTATTCGAGCACCTTACATCACGATTGCCGGTCAGACAGCGCCGGGCGATGGCGTTTGTGTAGCCGGCGAATCGGTCTGGATCAATACGCACGACGTAATCATTCGCTACATGCGTTTCCGTCGGGGTGAAACCGGTGTGGGTCGGCGCGACGACTCAATTGGTGGTAATCCCATTGGCAATATCATGATCGACCATGTTTCGGCAAGCTGGGGGCTGGACGAAAACATGTCGATGTACCGTCACATGTATAATGACAGCACGGGTAAAACGGTGGAAGAAAAGCTCCCAACAGTGAATATTACCATTCAAAACTCGATTTTTTCAGAAGCACTGGATACCTGGAATCACGCATTTGGCAGCACGTTGGGTGGCGAAAATTGTACGTTCATGCGTAATCTCTGGGCCGATAATGCAGGCCGAAACCCATCAATTGGCTGGAATGGCATCTTCAACTTTACCAACAATGTCATTTTTAACTGGGTACACCGGTCAACGGATGGGGGCGACTATACGGCTATGTACAATATTATCAACAACTACTACAAGCCAGGCCCGCAAACCCCAAAAGACTCGCCCCTTGCCTACCGGATTCTAAAACCGGAATCGGGACGTAGCAAATTGCCTTACCGTGTTTATGGCCGGGCCTATGTCAATGGCAATATTGTCGATGGTAACGAGAAAGTGACGAAAGACAACTGGGATGGTGGGGTTCAGGTGGAGGAGATGGCGAATGCTGGTGAATACATGGCCAACATAAAATGGAAAGAGCCGCTTCCAATGCCTAAGCTCACGATTCTGCCTGCGCAACAGGCATATAGCTACGTACTAGCCAACGCGGGGGCTATGCTCCCCAAACGCGACCCCGTCGATACGCGCGTTATTGAGCAGGTACGTACCGGAAAAATTACGTACAAAGAAGGTGTAAAACTGCCTGAAACCCAGTTCAAGCACCGTCGGTTACCCATCGATTCGTACAAGAACGGCATCATTACTGATCCAATTCAGGTCGGGGGCTATCCGGATTACAAAGGCACGCCTTACGTTGATTCCGATAAGGACGGCATGCCCGATGCGTGGGAGACCAAAAATGGCCTGAACCCGAAAGATCCGTCGGATGCGAGCCTGGCCAAAAAGAAAGATGGCTATACCAACATAGAAGAGTACCTTAACAGTGTCGTGCCTGTGCAACAGGTAATTCCCAGGACGTAATAGTTTATCCCTAAATCCCCTAAAGGGGACTTGGCTTGTATTTGGACAAAGTCCCCTTTAGGGGATTTAGGGGTTCTTAATGAGAACAAAAACATGCCAGCCTAAACCCGTGCTAAAGCCTTCTCTACTTATCGCCCTGATGTCGTGGCTAACCCTTGGTTGGCACAGCAGCGATACGTATGCGCAGAAGAATAAACCGACTCCGCCCAAACCGGTGGCACTTGGGACGGACGGGCGGTTAACCTACACGCCCGATCAGTTAGGCAACCGCATTCCTGATTTCTCATATTGCGGCTACAAAGCTGGTGAACAGGCCATTCCGAACGTAGCGACAAAGGTTATCGTGCCCGTTCGCAAAGGAGACGCTACGCGCCGGATACAGGCCGCTCTTGATTACGTAGCGTCTCTGCCAATCAATAACGATGGCTTCCGGGGCGCTGTGCTGCTCGAAAAAGGTGTGTATGAAGTGGCTGGAAGGTTAACGATTACCGCTTCTGGTGTTGTCCTTCGAGGCAGCGGAACGGGCAGCACCACCCTCCTCGGAACGGGCTTCAGCCGCGATAACCTGATTACGATTGGGGGACAAAACGACCGAAAAACCGAACCGCCAATTTCTATTGCCGATAGCTACGTAGCCGTCAACGCCCAGAAAATTCGCCTGTCCAAATCGACCGATTTTAAGGTTGGCGATCAGGTTCAGATTCGTCGTCCATCGACCAAAGAATGGATTCAGAAATTGGGCACAGACCAGTTTGGTGGAGGTATTTCGGCGCTGGGCTGGAAACCGGGTCAGCGCGACATGTACTGGGATCGGCAAATTACAGCCATTAACGGTTCCGAAATCACCATTGATGCCTCCTTGACAACAGCGCTGGATTCAGCGTTTGGCGGAGGCAGGCTTGCCCGCTACACATGGACGGGGCGCATTGCGCAATCGGGGGTCGAAAATCTCACACTGGGGTCAACTTACGACAAGACAAATCCAAAAGATGAAGACCATCGCTGGACGGCCATCGGCCTTGAAAACGTGCAGGATGCCTGGGTGCGCCAAGTCGTTTTTCGCCACTTCGCCGGATCGGCGGTCAACGTTCAGGAAACGGCGAAACGGATCACGGTTGAGGATTGCCAGTCGCTGGAGCCGATTTCAGAAATCGGTGGCGAACGACGTAACACGTTTCTGGTCAGGGGACAACAGGTTCTTTGCCAACGGCTGTATTCCGAATTTGGCTACCACGATTTTGCCGTCGGTTTTTGCAGTGCCGGGCCGAATGCGTTCGTGCAGTGCGAAGCGCATTTGCCGTTTAGTTTCAGTGGCAGCATCGACAGTTGGGCGTCGGGTGTGTTATTCGACGTAGTGAATAGCGACGGCAACGCGCTCCGTTTCGCCAATCTCGGGCAGGACGGACAGGGTGCGGGCTGGAATGCCGCCAATAGTGTTTTCTGGCAATGTACAGCTGCCCGCGTGGAGAATTTTCAACCGCCAACGGCGCAAAATTGGGCGTTTGGCACCTGGGCGCAGTTTGCCGGAGATGGTTACTGGGACATGTCCAATGAGCATATCCAGCCGAGGAGTTTATACTACGCCCAACTAAAAGACCGGCTGGGCGACAACGTAGCGAGCAGAACAATTCTGCTGCCGGTTGACTCCGAAGCGTCGAGCAGCCCCAAAGTCGACGTAGCACAGGCACTTACCAAACTCGCCGTCAACCCCGCCCCGACATTATACGATTTTATCACGGCAGCCGCAACGCGCCAACCCCTTTCCACTACGTCGTCTGCCAAGTCAATTGATGTGATTGGCTTACCTAAAGAAACGGCGCTCACAAAAGCGGCTCCCATGCAGATTCAGCTCGGAAAACTGGTGCGGGGCAGTACGTTGGTTGCGGGTCGGCGGCAGGAAGTGCCCTGGTGGAATGGCAGCGCCCGACCCTACGGACTCGCCAGCGCCAAGCCGCATATCACCCGCTTTGTTCCGGGCATGACGGGCCGTGGCCTGACCGACAATCTGGAGGCAATGACCGATTCGATGAAAACCGATAACATCGTTGCGCTTGACCATAATTACGGACTTTGGTATGATCGTCGGCGGGACGATCACGAACGTATTCGCCGGATGAATGGCGAGGTATGGCCGCCTTTTTACGAACTTCCCTTTGCCCGAAGCGGAAAAGAAACTGCCTGGGATGGCTTGAGTAAATACGACCTGACGAAGTACAACAACTGGTACTGGAGCCGACTGAAGCAGTTTGCTGACCTCGCCGATCAGAAAGGACTCGCGCTCATTCACGAGAATTATTTCCAGCATAACATCATTGAAGCGGGGGCTCACTACGCCGATTTCCCCTGGCGGCCCGCCAATAACATCAACAATACTGGCTTTCCGGAGCCGGTTCCCTACGCGGGTGACAAGCGAATTTTCATGGCCGAACAGTTTTACGACGTATCGCACCCGGCTCGGCGGGCGCTGCACAAAGCGTATATCAACAAATGCCTCGACAATTTCGCGGCCAATTCGGGCGTCATTCAACTCATCGGGGCTGAGTTTACGGGTCCGCTACCGTTTGTGCAGTTCTGGATCGACACAATTAAAGAGTGGGAAAAGGCGACTGGCAAAAAGGCAATCATTGGGTTGAGCACCACCAAAGACGTTCAGGATGCGATTCTGGCAGATGCCAAACGGGCTTCGGCTATCAATCTGATTGATATTCGATTCTGGCATTATCAGGCCAACGGCACGACCTACGCACCTGCCGGTGGTCAAAATCTGGCCCCACGTCAACATGCCCGACTCTTAACGCCCAAGAAAACGTCGTTCGAGCAGGTGTATCGGGCCGTGCGGGAATATCGGCAGAAGTTCCCTGACAAGGCCGTTACGTATGCGGGCGACAGTTTCGACTCGATGGGTTGGGCGGTCCTGCTGGCGGGCGGTTCAATGCCGAATATTCCGGCAGTGGCCGATCCTCAATTTTTAGCGGACGCCACCCAAATGCAGCCGCTTGAGTTGCCCCACACACCCGCCAGCCAGTGGGCGATGGGCAACGACAAAACCGGCTATGTTCTTTACAGCGAGTCCGCAACGCCGGTTCAGCTTGATCTGACAAAAGCAACGGGATCATTCTCCGTCAATTATATCAATCCTAAAACGGGGGACGTAGTGAAATCGAAAGAAATTGTGAAAGGGGGCAGCATGGTCAGTCTGAAAAAACAAAGCGAGGGCGCGGACGTGATCTGGGTTAAAAAAAGTAATGGGTTATGAGTACGAATCAACTTACCCCCAACCCCCTAAAGGGGGCTAAAACCTCCGGCTGGAAAGCCCCCTTTAGGGGGTTGGGGGTAGTAATCCTTGTTTTGCTTTCCACCCAAACCCACGCCCAAGACACGGTGCGCTACGTTGGGCAGACGCTGTCCAATGTCGATTATCATCATGGGCAGTTGAGTCCGGCGGTGGGCGTGCATAACATTCAGGTGTTTCGGGCGAACCGCGAGCATCCGGAGCTGGCGGGCGGCACCAACTGGACGTATAACCACGCGCCGATGCTGGCCTACTGGAACAATACGTTCTACCTGCAATACCTCAGCAACCCCGTTGGTGAGCACGTACCGCCGGGTCAAACATTGCTCCTGACCTCGAAAGATGGCTATAAATGGTCGGCGCCAACCATCGTTTTTCCGCCCTACAAAGTGCCGGATGGCTGGAAGAAAGAAGGTCGCCCGGAAGTAGCCAAAGATTTGTATGCGGTCATGCACCAGCGCATGGGCTTTTTCGTCGCGACCAACAAACGACTTCTGACGCTGGCTTTTTACGGCATTGTGATGGGTCCGAAAGATGATCCGAACGACGGTAACGGCATTGGTCGGGTGGTGCGTGAAATCTACCCCGATGGCAAATTTGGACCGATTTACTTCATCCGAAATAATACGTCCTGGGACAAAAGCAAGTCAGCGTATCCGTTCTATACCAGTTCAAAAGACAAAGGGTTTGTGGACGCTTGCAACGAACTGCTGGGCAATACGCTCATGATGCAGCAATGGATTGAAGAAGCTGACCGCAACGACCCATTGATTTCGCTAAAGAAAGACGTAAAAGCGTTCAGCTACTACCATCTGCCCGACAATCGTGTGGTGGGTTTGTGGAAACACGCCCTCACGACGATCAGCAAAGATGACGGTAAAACGTGGCAGTACAACCCAGTCCGGGCGCCGGGTTTCGTGAATAGTAACGCCAAAATCTGGGGACAAAAAACGTCCGACGGCCAGTACGCTACGGTCTACAATCCGTCGGAATTTCGCTGGCCGCTGGCTGTTTCGACCAGCAAAGACGGGCTGAATTACACCAACTTACTGCTGGTAAACGGCGAGATTACGTCCCTGCGCTATGGTGGTGCCTACAAGTCTTATGGACCGCAGTACGTTCGGGGCATCGAGGAAGGAAACGGTACGCCACCCGATGGGAATCTATGGGTTACGTACAGCATGAACAAGGAGGATATCTGGGTATCGAGCATTCCGGTTCCCATTACCGACGAGGTGAAAACCCACGCCAACGACGTATTTGCCCAGCTTCCGGCGGGTGAAGAACTTAAATACTGGAACATATACAGCCCGCTTCAGGCAACGGCTCAATTGGAAACGGTTGACGGCACGAAAGCACTGGTGCTGCGAGACAAAGACAAATTCGATTTCGCCAAAGCCGAGCGCGTCATTCCTGATTCAAAGAAATTGACCGTTGAGTTTTCGATCGTACCGCAACATCGGAGCGCCGACCGAACCAACAAAGGCACCTTACACATTGAATTTCAGGACGCTAAAGGCAACGCGGCTGTGCGGCTGATGTTTGACGCCGATAGTCTGTTCAAGGCCAAGGTGGGCTACCGCGATTCGAATATTCAGAAATACGAGGCTGGTAAGCAATACGATGTACGGATTGAGCTGGACCGCGACAAACGCATGTTCACTACGTTCGTCAATGGACAATCCAAAGGCAACCGACTGTTTTTCGCGCCTGTGGCCTCGTTCCGACGGGTCGTTTTCCGAACGGGTGCGGTACGTCGTTTCCCGGATGCCGACACGCCCACCGATCAGAACTACGATTTACCCAAAGCGGGTGAACAGGATGCCGAAGCTGTATTTATAATCAAGTCCTTTAAAACGAGTGGTTTACAAAGTCGAGTGGAGTAAAAAAACTGAAGTCGCCCGGAAACCACTAAATCCCCTGAAGGGGACTTTGTCTGAGTATGAGTTAAGTCCCCTTCAGGGAGTTTAGTGGTTTGCGGACAGAAATAAAAATAACAAAAATGCTCAAACACAATCTGTTAGCTGTTGCCTTGCTTCTCTGACGTTCGGCGTAGTCTCTGACTACGTTGCAGCGTTACCCGGTCTCTGACCGGAACTTGATAACCTGTTCAAAACCGGTCAGAGACCGGATAACACGCGAACGAAGTCTGGAGACTTCGCTCAACACGAACAAAAATGCGGAAACACAAACTGTTCGCTATCACCTTATTTCTCCTTTCAGCCAACCTGAAAGCCGAGATCATTCTGCCCCGGATTTTTGGGCATAACATGGTGCTGCAACAGGGTAAGCCGTTGACATTCTGGGGGAAAGCGTCGGCGGGTGAAACCGTGACGATTCAATTTTCCGGGCAGAGTCAAACAACTTCCGCCGATGCCCTGGGCAAGTGGAGTGTCACATTGAAACCACTCAAAGCCTCCGCCACACCCTCGGAGCTGGTCATTTCGGGTACCAATACAATCCGGTTGCAAAACATTCTGGTGGGCGAAGTCTGGCTGTGTTCAGGTCAGTCGAATATGGAATACACGATGCGGAAGAACAGCAAAGTGAAGGCATCAGTGGCAACCCAACTCGTTGACGGCCATAATCCCGTTGACGAATTAAACTACGCTAACAATCCGCAAATCCGAATCTTTTTGGTCAACCGGAAAGAGCTGAGCAAACCCGATTCGCTGCATCGCGGATGGAACGTCGCGCAGGATTCGGCACTACGTTCATTTTCGGCACCGGCTTATTTCTTCGCCAACCAACTGTACAGGAATCTGAACGTACCGATTGGCGTCATTTCGTCGGCTATCCCCGGCAGTCGTATTGAGCCGTGGATTTCGGAGGCTGCTTTTCGGGAGGACTCCTACTACGGCAACCAGAAAATAGATGGCGAGCCGGGTAAGTTTTACGAACCCATGATTCGGCCGCTGGCTCCGTTTGCCATGAAAGGCTTCCTGTGGTATCAGGGCGAATCCAATTGTTTTCTAAAAGAAACCACTACGTATTCGCACAAACTGAAAACGCTCATCACAAGCTGGCGAACTGCCTGGAACGATCAGAAACTGCCATTTTATTACGTCTCGCTGGCTCCGTTCAAGTACTCCGAATCGAAAGGGAAAGTTGCGCTGACCCGCGAAACATTACCGGAGTTTCGGGAAGCGCAGGAGCAGGTGCTCAGCCTGCCCCAAACGGGCATGATCGTAACGACCGATCTGGCTGATGACTTGTCGGATATTCACCCGCCTTTCAAATGGGAAGTCGGCCGACGATTGGCCCTGCTCGCCCTCACTAATGCGTACGACAAAAATGACGTAGTAGCGGAAGGTCCCATTTTCGAGAAAATGAACGTGAAAGGTCGGGCCATTCAGCTCTCTTTCAGCCAAATCGGAAGTGGTTTAGTGAGCAAAAATGGCCAGCCGCTTACTGGCTTTACCATTGCCGGGAAGGCCGGTATTTTTTCGCCCGCCGAAGCACATATTGACGGCAAACACATACTCGTTTCGGCCGACAACGTACCGAATCCAACGGCCGTTCGCTTTGCGTGGGACGAAGCCGCCCAACCGAATCTATTCAATAAAGAAGGCTTACCAGCCCGGCCCTTCCGGACAGATAAACCACAGAAGAATCAACTTTTTGACAGCGTCAGGCCGTCTGACAGCCCTGTTTCGAGAGGTTTAGATGCAAAAACGTCAAGCTCAAACTAACGATGAAAAACGTCCTGACTACTTATTTATTCGTAGCTGCTCTGGCTGCAACATTGCCAGCCTTCAGTCAGCAGGAGTCGACTCAATCGGCGACGTCAACGGAGGCAAAAGCTGATGCCGAACAGGAAACAAAAGCGTCCGAGTGGATCGCATCACTGAATCTGAACGATGCCGGGAAAGAAAAACGCCTGACCAACGTAGTGGCGACCCACTTGAAAGCCATTCGTGACTGGCACAATGAGCATCCGGCCAGTACCGTTCCCGCCGGAATCAATCCAGTAACCGGAAACCCATTATCCGAACTCGACCGGCAATTGATCGCAGATTCAGCCATTCCCCGAACGGTTCACCAATCACTGATGACCGGTTTGCAGGCCGATCTGGACAGGAATCAGGTCGATGCCATTCTGGATAAATACACCATCGGGAAAGTGGCGTTCACCATGAATGGATACAAGGCTATTGTTCCAAACATCACTGAAAAAGAAGTAGCAACCATTCAGGGGTTTCTGGAACAGGCGCGTGAACAGGCCGTCGATTACAAAAGCATGAAAGAGATCTCGGCCATCTTCGAGATCTACAAAACCAAATCAGAGCAGTATCTGAACGCAAATGGCCGGAATTGGCGGGATATGTACAACGCTTACACGGCTGCGATTAAAGCTAAAAAGGCTGAAGCAAAGAAGCAGGCAACGAATTGATTCTTTTTGTTTCTGTCATGCTGACGATAGGAAGCATGACAGAAAATCGGAATGACAGAAAATACACAACACAATGACAAACAAAGCCCTATACACAACCCTGTTCATCAGCCTGACCCTGTTCGGCACTACGTCTGCTCAGTTGACCAAGTGGCAATCGGGGCTGGTGGTGGATGAATTTGTGGTTGACAAACCGCCGTTTCCGGAAAGTCACGCGGCTACCATCGCCGAGACGCCGACCGGGTTGGTTTCGGCCTGGTTTGGCGGGACCAAAGAGCGAAACCCGGATGTGTGTATTTGGGTAAGTCGGCAGGAAAAGGGGAAATGGCTGGCCCCTGAGAACGTGGCGAATGGCATTATCAACGACACGCTTCGGTACGCCTGCTGGAACCCGGTTTTGTACCATATTCCGAAAGGCGAGTTGATGCTGTTTTATAAAGTTGGCTCGAGTCCGTCGAAGTGGTGGGGATTGCTGAAAACTTCATCCGATGACGGACGCACGTGGTCAGCAGCCCGGAAATTACCCGATGGATACCTTGGCCCAATCAAAAACAAGCCGGTTCTGCTCGCCAACGGCAATCTGTTTTGTCCAACCAGCACCGAGGGTGACGGCTGGAAACTATATTTTGAGGTAACGCCTGATTTCGGAAAAACCTGGCGAAAAATCGGTCCGCTCAATGATGGCAAAACACTGAATGCTATCCAGCCCAGCATTTTGACGTATGGAAATGGTAAACTCCAGATTCTGGCCCGTAGTCGGGACCGCGCCATCGAAGAATCCTGGTCAACGGATAACGGCGAAACCTGGTCGCCATTGGCCAAAACAACCTTGCCGAACAACAATTCGGGAACCGATGCTGTCACGCTAAAAGACGGTCGGCAGCTGCTGGTGTATAACCACGTACTGCCGCCGGGCGACCTGGCCAAAGGACCGCGTACACCGCTGAACTTGGCCGTGTCGAGCGATGGCAAGAACTGGTCGGCAGCGGTGATCCTGGAAGATTCGCCAATAAGCCAGTATTCCTATCCATCCGTCATTCAGACGAGCGATGGGATGATTCATGTCATTTACACCTGGCGTCGGCAGAAGATCAAACATGCCGTTATCGACCCCAAGAAACTGAAGCTGAAACCCATTGAAAACGGCGTCTGGCCGATGCTGGATGGCTATACGGCACCGGTAACCAAAGAGATTACGAAGGATTGAGGTGATACGCTGTTCGGCGTAGTCTCTGACTACGTCGCAGCGATATCCGGTCTCCGACCGGAGTTTAAAAGACTACCTAAAACCGGTCGGAGACCGGATACCGCTGCGACGTAGTCAGAGACTACGCCGAGCATGCTAGACAATGACGCAGGAATTAAAAATACATTTTCCAGGCAAGCTGGTTTTCGGCAAAGGTTCACTTGGAAACCTGACCGATGAACTAGTGCAGTTGTCGCCCCAAAAGGTGCTGATCGTGACGATTAGCCCATTGCTGGCGCAGTTGAAAAGCCTGGTCGATACGTTGGAAACCAACGGAATAGGCGTTTGGGTCGACACCAGCATCGAGCAGGAGCCCTCGTTCGCGGACTTCGAAAAGCTGATGCAGCTCGTTTCACCGTTCAATCCCGACCTGGTGCTGGGCATCGGCGGAGGGAGTGTGTTGGATGTTGCCAAATTGATTGCTGCTCAACTGGACAATGACCAGACGCTGACGGAAATTCTGGGCATTGGAAACCTGAACGGACGTAGTAAAAAGCTCATTTGTGTACCTGCTACGTCGGGAACGGGGAGCGAGGCATCGCCCAATGCCATTTTGGTAGACGACGCTGATCATCAGAAGAAAGGAATCATCAGCCCGTTTCTGGTGCCCGACATCGTGTATGTCGATCCATTGCTGACCATCAGCGTGCCAGCGTCCATTACGGCCGCGACCGGCATTGATGCGCTAACCCATTGCCTGGAAGCCTATACGAACAAATTTGCGCAGCCCTTCATCGACATGTATGCATTTGAGGGCATGCGCCTGATTGCGGCCAATATCGTGCAGGTGGTACGTAACGGCGCGGATGAAGAGGCCCGCACGAACGTAGCGATGGGGAGTTTGCTGGGTGGGTTTTGCCTGGGTCCGGTGAATACGGCGGGCGTTCATGCGCTCTCGTATCCGCTGGGCAGTACGTTTCACCTGGCGCATGGGCTTTCCAATGCGCTGCTGCTGCCCTACGTCATGGCGTTCAACATTCCGGCGGCCGTTTGTCGGTATGCGCAGGTAGCGCTTGCGCTGGGTTGTGAACGCGGAAAAGACGATGCCGAAACAGCCGCGAAAGGCGTAATGAAAATCAACGAACTGATTCGTGAATGTGGCATTCCAGCCCGTTTGCGGGATGTCAATATTCCGAAAGAAGCGATTCCTCAGATGGCGGATGATGCCCTGAAAATCACACGATTGCTAAAAAATAATCCGCGCGAGATCACTCGCGACGATGCTATTGCTATTTATACAGCCGCTTATTAGCTATGAGTATGAAAAAGAAATACCAGGGTGTTGTTGTTCCGCTGGTTACGCCCCTGACCGACGCGTATAAAATTGATGGAACGGCCGTTGAAAAGATGATGGCCAATCTTCAGATCAATGAAGCTATGCCGTTCGTTCTGGGGACTACGGGCGAATCGACCTCATTGCCCCTGTCGGTAAAACAGGCCTATGTGAAAGAAGCGGCACGGCTGAAGTCGGCAGATACGGTGTTGTACGCGGGTATCTCGTCCAACTGTCTGGAGGAGTCGGTCGATTTTGCCAATTACTGTTTCGATGAGGGCGTCGATGCCGTGGCCGCTACGTTGCCGTCGTATTATGCGCTGTCGGAGAGCCAGATGAAGCGGTATTTCGAGCAGTTGGCCGATCAGTTGAATGGGCCACTGATCATCTACAACATCTTCGCGACAACCCGCATGTCGATTCCGATTCCGGTGATTGATGAGCTTAGCTACCACCCCCGAATCGTCGGTATCAAAGACTCGGAACGTAGCACCGACCGACTAAGCGAGTCGTTGGCGTTATGGGCAAACCGCCCTGATTTCAGCCATTTTATGGGCTGGGCCGCCCGATCGGCGCACGCGTTGCTCGCTGGGAGTGACGGACTTGTTCCGAGTACCGGAAATCTCTTTCCGGGCCTTTACCGCGATATGTTGAAGGCGGTTGAGGAGGGCAACGAGGAAAAGGCGTATAGCTGTCAGAATCAGTCGGATGCATTCGGCCATCTCTATCAGGCAGGCCGAACGCTGGGTGAATCCTTGTGGGCGCTGAAGGTGTTGATGCAGGAATATGACTTATGCGGAACCACCGTGATGCCCCCGCTTCAACCGCAGTCGGAGCAGGAGAAAATTCAATTGAAAGCTGCCCTGATCGACTTGGTCGAGAAGGAGGAAATACAACTGTAATCATTGACAAGACCTAAGAAACTGTCTGACAAACCCCTAAATCCCCTGAAGGGGACTTTGTCTAAGCATGAGCCAAGTCCCCTTCAGGGGATTTAGGGGTTTGCAGGTTGACTAAAAACAATTTTCAGATAGCTTCTAACTTTATCAAATCTGTTAATCAGATATTTAAGATGAACACAGACAATAAACCAATAGTCGGAATCACGATGGGTGATCCGGCGAGCATTGGCCCCGAAATAGCCGTTAAGGCACTTCTGAATCCAACTATTTACGACATCTGCAACCCTGTTCTGGTAGGTGATGCTAGTGTATTTCGCGACATCGCCACGCGGTTGAATCTGAACGTAATTATCAATCCCATTACGTCCGTTTCGGATGCGAAATTTACGTTAGGGACGGTTGATGTCTACGACCTTGCCAATGTCGATCTCGTTAATCTGCAATTCGGCGAAATCTCGGCCATGGCGGGCGAAGCGGCATTTGCGGCAGTGAAAACTGTGATTGATCTTGCCCTGGCCGATGAAGTTGACGCAACCGTTACCGGCCCGATCAACAAAAAATCCATCAACGAAGCCGGTCACCATTTCGCGGGACATACCGAAATTTACGCCCAGTTTACCAACACGAAAAAATATGGTATGCTGCTGGTAGAAGACCAGTTGAAGGTGATTCACGTATCGACGCACGTATCGTTGCGGCAGGCGTGCGATCTGGTGAAAAAAGATCGTATTCTTGAAGTGATTGACCTGTTATACAATGGCTTGATTTCGTTAGGCGAAACAAACCTGAAAATTGGTGTTGCGGGTCTGAATCCACACGCGGGCGATTCGGGATTGTTTGGCACGGAAGACGATCAAGAAATCCGGCCAGCAGTCGAAGAAGCGAAACGACGGGGCTACGACGTCGAAGGCCCGGTTCCCGCCGATACGTTATTTTCGAAAGCGGCAACGGGTTATTACGGCGGTGTTGTGGCGATGTACCACGATCAGGGCCACATTCCGTTCAAGCTGACAGGCTTCAAATGGAACGCCGACAAGAAGCAGATGGACAGCGTGAAAGGGGTAAACATCACGATGGGATTGCCCATCATTCGCACCTCGGTCGATCACGGAACAGCCTTTGAAATTGCCGGAAAAGGTGTCGCCAGCCCCGACGCAATGATCCTGGCGATTGAATCAGCGGTTCAATTGTCGAGGTATCGAAAGAAGAATTTGCAGGCGGTGTAACTTTTTTTGTCACTCGGTTGAGCGTAGTCTCCAGACTACGCTCGTGCGTTATCCGGTCTCCGACCGTGTTAAAAAAGCTAATTCCGGTCAGAGACCGGATAACACGACGGCGCAGTCTGGAGACTACGCCGAACAAGGGAGCTTTGTCACCTCTAAAGCATAGCCCCCTTCAGGGGGTTGGGGGTTATTGAACCAGCGGACAAAAAACATAATGATAGCAGTCATTGCAGACGATTTAACGGGGGCCGCCGAGTTGGGTGGTATTGGGGTGACGTACGGGCTCGATGTGGAATTAGCCATGTCTGTCAATCCGCAGTCGAACGCGGAATTGCTGGTTATTGCGACGGATGCCCGGTCGGTTTCGGAGCCGGAAGCGGTCGCCATCATGAGCGAAGTCAGTGCGGCTTTACAGGCGATGAAGCCGCAATTGATTTTCAAAAAAGTCGATTCGGTACTGCGGGGACACGTCATTCCGGAAACCGTGGCACAGCTGGCCGTCCTGGGTTTAGAGAAAGCGTTGATCGTTCCGGCGAATCCGGCGCTGGGTAGAATTCTGATCGACGGCCATTATTACGTTCAGGGTAAGCTGATCCACCAGACTCATTTCTCGAACGATCCGGAATTCCCGATAATCGAATCGAATGTGTTGAAGCGACTCGCTGGAAATGACGTGCCAATAACGGTGCAACCACCTGCAGAAGCTTTAGTTCAGCCCGGTATTGTCATCGGCGAGGTTGGCACGCAAGGCGACCTACAGGCATGGGCCAGCCGTGTCGATGAGCAGACGCTACCGGGTGGCGGATCGGGTTTCTTTACGGCTATTCTCGGATCGCGCTACGTATCTAAACGGGCAACAAGCCCAACAAGTGCCTTGGGCCATTGCAGACTTTACGTATGCGGAAGTGCCTTTGGTCACAGCGTTGAGTTGGTAAAAAAAGCGGCTATGACCGGCAATTTTGTTTGTTATATGCCCGATACCTTGTTGCATTCTGGAGATCAGGAAACAACTGAATTGGCGAATTGGGTAGCGAGTATTATTGACTGTTTTCAGCGACATGAGCAGGTGATTATGGCAATAGGGCCTGAATCGGTCGTGGATGCCAGTGGGATGGCGGTTCATTTGAGAACGATCATGGCAAAAGCTGTAAAGCTGGTGCTCAACCAATTCCCGGTGGATGAATTAATTATCGAAGGCGGCTCAACGGCATCGGCTACTCTGCGTGAACTGGGTATTACGCGCCTGGCCGTAACGCAGGAGTTGGGGGCTGGCGTCGTTCGAAGCGCCGTTGTCGACAATAATAATTTACATATTACCGTAAAGCCAGGAAGCTACCGCTGGGCACCGGACTTATGGACGTTTGCATAACGTACCCGCGGGCTTTAGCCCGTGTTTAGTGCTGATCCAAACACGGGCTGAAGCCTGTGGATACGTTAGAAAAATAAATTTCTAAACCGAATGCCAAACCTAACCTTGAGCGCAATTGATTACCTGATAATCGTTACGGTGTTGATTATCAATTTGTATTTTGGTTTGCGCTACGCCAAAAATCAGAATACAACCCAGACGTATTTTGCTGCCAAAGGCAGAGTGCCGGCCTGGGCAATCGGGATGTCGCTGCTGGCTACGCTGATCAGCAGCGTTACGTTCCTGGGCTATCCGAGCGAAGGCTATTCGTCAAACTGGATTTTGCTGGTACAGGGTTTGATGGTGCCCATTGTGTTGCTGGGCACCATCTGGTTCATTGTGCCGCTGTATCGCAAGGTGATCGGACTGAGTACATACGAATATTTCGAAAAACGCTTCGGTAGTTTTGCCCGCTATTATAGCTCCATTGCGTTCGTTCTGAGGCAGTTCTCGTCCATGGGGACCGTCTTTTTTCTGTTGGCCGTCGCCCTGACCAACATGACCGGCGGTAATACCTTTTACATCATCGTTCTTGTCGGATTGATCATCATTGCCGTCAATTTGCTGGGCGGCATTGAGGCCGTTATCTGGCTGGATGTGTTTCAGGGATTCATGCTTTTTGCCAGCGGCATTCTCTGTGTAGTCGTCATTATTTTCTCCGTTAAAGGTGGTTTTCCCGAAATCATCGACGTAGCATCGGCTAACAACCGAACAGGATTTGGCCCCTACGAACTCGATTTTACGAAGCTTACGTTCGTTGTCATGGTCATCAACGGTGCCTTCTACGCCATTCAGAAATACGGTACCGACCAGACCGTGGTGCAACGCTACCTGACCGCCAAAACCGACAAAGCCGCTATCAAAGCGTCGATTCTGGGCATTTCGTTAACCGTGCCGGTTTGGGCGTTGTTCATGTTTATTGGCACCGCTCTGTTTGTGTATTACAAGCAGCAGCCTTTGCCGCCGTCGCTACGTCCTGATGCCGTTTTTCCGTATTTCATCATGACGAAATTTCCGACGGGCGTGGTGGGATTCATTCTGGCGGCCATGATTTCAGCGGCCATTTGCAGCCTCAGTGCCGACCTGAATTCCCTGGCCGCCGTTGGTCTGGAAGATTTCTACAAGAAATTCCGTCCAACACGTACCGACAAAGAATATTTGACCATTAGCAAGGGAATTGTCGTTCTTTCGGGTTTGATCGCAATTGGCATTGGAGCCATTTATTTGCAGGCTGGAAATGAGGGCGTTCTGGGGATTGTCTTCACGTTGTATGCTATTTTTTCGGGCGGGATTGTCGGTATTTTTCTGCTGGGAATTTTCAGCGCGAGAGCCAACAGACAGGGCGTCAATATTGCGATCATCGTCTGTATTCTGTTTACAGCCTACGCGTTTCTAACGTCGACCAAAATCGGCTATGGCGAAAACAAGCGGCTGTTGCTGGATCTGGGTATGTATAATTTTACCCACCACAAGCTGATGCTGGGCGTGTACAGCCACCTGATCGTGATTGGTGTCGGCTACGTGGCGAGTCTGTTCTTCCCCAAGCCAAAACTCGACAAAAACCTATTATACAGCGGCTGGCGAACGGCGTCGAAAGAAGCGTCAAAACAAGTTTCCGATATGGCGGTCCGCTCGAAATTTGAAGCGACAGGAAAACTAGGGTTTATCATTTTGTTGCTCGGATGCAGTCTGGTCGCATCGGCGCAAACATCTGATGATCAATTTAAAAAGCCACTCAAAGAGGTCATTGGTGAAATCGAACGGCGCTATGCCGTAAAGATTCGCTACCCCGAAGAGCTGATCAAAGATAAATTCGTTACGTATGCCGACTGGCGGTTCCGACCGGCTGATGTCGAGAAAACGATGGCGAATATTCTGGCGTCGCAGGACATTACGTTTGCGAAAGAAGGGGATAAAAAATACAAACTCCAGGCGTTTCAATACCACCTCAAAACGCCCGACGAAGGTAAACTGCAACTCGCTTATTTAGCGACTTTGTACACCGACGTAGCCAGTTGGGAAAAACGCAAAGCGGAGTTAAAAGCCTGTATGTGGGATGCCCTCAAACTGTCGCACTTGCCCGCCAAACCCAATAGTCAGCCCATCATTACCAACAAACGTACATACGACGGTTACACGGTTGAGAACGTAGCGATTGAAACACTGCCGGGTTTGTACGTAACGGGATCGTTGTATAAGCCCCTGAATACCAAAGCGCTGATGCCCGTAATCCTCAATCCCGACGGGCATTTTGGCGATGGTCGCTACCGGGCCGATGCGCAATACCGGTGTGCGATGCAGGCTCGCATGGGTGCCATCGCCTTTAGTTATGATCTGTTCGCCTGGGGTGAGTCGGCCTTGCAATTCAGGTCGGAAGATCATCGAAAAAGTCTCGCTCAAACGATTCAGATTCTCAACGGGATGCGTAGTCTCGACTGGCTGCTGACGCTCAAAAACGCCGATCCAAAGCGCGTTGCGATCAGTGGCGGATCGGGGGGAGGAAGTCAGACGATGCTGTTGACCGCTCTGGATGACCGCATCACGCTAAGTGTACCTGTGGTGATGCTATCATCCTATCACAGTGGCGGTTGTCCCTGCGAAAGTGGTATGGGTGTACACCTTTGTGGCACGGGCACCAACAACGTAGAGATTGCTGCCATGGCGGCCCCCCGTCCGCAATTAGCCATCACCGACGGTAAAGACTGGACCCAGCACGTACCCGATACCGAATTCCCCTTTCTGCAACGTATCTACAGTTTCTATGGAAAAACGGACGCCGTAAAAAATGTCCATCTGCCCCAGGAAGGCCACGACTATGGCATCAATAAGCGACTGGCGCTGTACGATTTTCTTGCGAAGAACTTTGCGCTGGATGTGAAGAAAGCTGACGAATCGAAAGGCACCATTGAAAAATATCCGTCGATGTATGTCTTCGGTGAGAAAGGCGAAAATCTGCCCGCTACCGCTGTTCGGAAGTTTGAGGATTTGGAGAAGCTGATTAATTAAAACCTAATGCTATCAAACTCGAAATAGATGCCCACGTTTTCACTTGGCTTTCCGATTGTGCATTTGGCTGCCCTGCTGACCGTCCGCTGGTACGGCTACCAAATGCAGGCTAACATGATATAATCTTCAGGAAAAATAATAGATAAATATAGACTTAATCACGGATAGATTTGCACTCTGAGTCGCCATAGGCTTTAATTGATCAGTATAATGACCTTCCCAGCCCTCCGAGTTATACTTCTTTGCCTTTTATCCACACCTATGTTTGCTCAGACTGCGCGTGTTTCCGATGCACAACTGCAGCGAATTTATGACGAAGTCAAGACGCCGTTCAAGTATGGGTTGGTGATGACACCCGCCGATAATTCGCGGAAACTGGATTGCCCAACGGTGTTTCAGAAAGGCAGAAAATGGTATATGACGTACCTGATTTATGACGGACGCGGTTATGAAACCTGGCTCGCAAAAAGCAACGATCTGTTGAACTGGGAGACGCTGGGACGTATTATGTCATTCTCCGACAGTACGCAGTGGGACGCCAATCAGAAAGCAGGTTATAACGCGTTGCAGGATTATCAATGGGGCGGAAATTACGCACTGGAGAAATACCAGAACAAGTACTGGCTATCGTATATCGGCGGTGCTGCCAAAGGATACGAAGCGGGTGATCTGTCCATTGGCATAGCGTCTACAGCGCAGGACCCCACGAAAGTGCACGAGTGGCAGCGCCAGGCGAAACCAGTTTTAACGGCCAAAGACCCTGACACGCGCTGGTGGGAAAATCGAAAATTATACAAGAGCACCGTCATTCACGATCCTAAAAAATTGACTGGGCACCCGTTTGTGATGTACTATAACGCCAACGGCGATACGACGGGTGTGAATAAAACCCGCTGGTTTGAACGTATTGGCATGGCCGTTTCAGACGATATGCTGAACTGGCAACGCTTTCAGAAAGAGCCGGTTCTGATGCACTCGGCTGGCATTACGGGCGACGCTGTGATTCAGAAAATCGGCGATCTCTACGTCATGTTTTATTTCGGCGCTTTCTGGGAGGATCGAAAGGGAGCCTTTAATCGCTTTGCCGTGTCAACAGATCTGGTCAACTGGACCGACTGGACAGGTGCAAACCTGGTCGAGCCGTCGGAGCCGTATGACGACTTATACGCTCATAAGTCGTTCGTCGTGAAGCATAAAGGCGTCGTGTATCACTTCTATTGCGCTGTCAACAAAGCCGAGCAACGGGGCATCGCCGTCGCTACGTCGGTCGATTTAGGGAAAAGTAAAAAGATATTCGTACCTGCACCTGCCACTAAAAAGCCATGAGGGATACGCTTTTTCATAGGTTTCATGGTGGAAGATGTAAGCATCTGACATCACGAAACCTATCATTTATAAACCCTATCACAACCCCTAAATCCCCTGAAGGGGACTTAATTCGCTTGCAGACAAAGTCCTCTTCAGGGGATTTAGGGGTTTTTCAGGTTGAACAAAAACTGATCAGCCTTCTAGCTATACTTCTAATCTTAATAACCTCCCCCGTTTTCGCCCGAAACGAGCCACGTACCGTACTGGATTTTACTAAAAACTGGCGGTTTTACCTAGGCGATGACGCGAAAGCAAAGGACATAGTGTTCAATGATTCGGACTGGCGGATGCTGACCTTGCCCCACGACTGGAGCATTGAAGGACAGTTTAGTGAACGTCACCTGAGCACCACCCAGGAGGGAGCCTTGCCCACGGGAATTGGCTGGTATCGGAAGGTTTTTAGGGTGCCCGTTTCGGCAAAAAACAAAGCCGTTTGTGTTGAATTTGATGGGGTTTATCGCAACAGCGCCGTCTGGATCAATGGGCATTCGCTGGGGATGCGGCCCTATGGCTACAGCTCATTTCGGTACGATCTTAGCAAATACCTCAAGTTCGGTACAGAGAAAAACGTCATTTCGGTACGTGTCGATAATTCGACGCAACCCAATTCGCGCTGGTATTCAGGGTCGGGAATTTATCGGAATGTGCGACTCGTTACTACGTCCCAACTCGCTGTCGATCAGTGGGGTACTTGTGTGACAACGCCCAACGTGACGAATCAGAACGCCAGTGTTTCTTTGCAGACAACGATACGTAACGGGGTCGGTCGACGCTCCGATGGAAAACCGCAAACCGTCCGGGTTGTCAGTGTAATTACGGACGTAGCAGGCCATGAAGTAGCAACGGCTACTGCGCCGTCGGTTCCGTTAGTCGATACGTTAACAACCATTTCGCAGTCGTTCACGGTAAAGAATCCAACGCTTTGGTCGATCGAAAACCCGTACCTGTATAAAGTCGTGACCCGAATTTACAGTCAGAACCAACTGGTCGATACGTACGAAACACCACTGGGTATCCGCTATTTCAAATTCGATCCGGCCACTGGCTTTTCGCTGAACGGGAAGCCCACGAAGATTCTGGGCGTTTGTCTGCATCACGACCTTGGCTCGTTGGGTGCTGCCGTGAACCAACGTGCGATGCAGCGTCAGCTCGAGTTATTAAAGGCGATGGGCTGCAACGGCATCCGCACGGCGCACAACCCGCCTGCACCTGAATTTCTGGACTTGTGCGATCAGATGGGTTTTATCGTGATGGACGAAGCCTTCGACATGTGGAAGAAAAAGAAATCGAAGCAGGATTACGGACTTAGCTGGGATGCCTGGCACAAAACCGACCTCGAAGACATGGTTCGTCGCGACCGGAACCACCCGTCGATTTTTATGTGGAGCATCGGCAATGAAATTCGCGAACAGTTTGATTCAACGGGGCTTACAATTACAAAAGAGCTGGTAGGAATTGTTAGGAAACTGGATACAACTCGTCCCGTTACGTCGGCGTTGACGGAAAATATACCCGATAAAAACTTCATCTATCGGTCGGGTGCATTGGACCTGTTAGGTTTCAATTACAAGCACGAAGCCTACGCTGATTTCCCCAAAACCTTCCCGAATCAGGCTGTTCTGGCGTCCGAAACGGGATCGTCCCTGCAAACGCGCGGGCATTACGACATGCCGTCCGATTCGGTACGTATGTGGGGAAAAGGTGGACCCGCTACTTTTAAAGACGGCAATCCCGACTGGACGGCGTCGGCCTATGATAACGAAGCGGCTTACTGGGGTTCGACGCACGAACAGACCTGGAAAGTTATCAAAAAACTGCCGCATATGGCGGGGCTATACATCTGGACGGGCTTCGATTACCTGGGCGAACCGCATCCTTATCCGTGGCCAGCCCGAAGTTCGTATTTCGGCATTCTGGATCTGGCCGGGTTTCCCAAAGACGTCTATTATTTGTACCAGTCGGAGTGGACAAATACTCCCGTTCTGCACATTTTTCCGCACTGGAATTGGCAAAAAGGGGCAACCGTTGACGTGTGGGCGTACTACAACCAGGCGGATGAGGTTGAACTTTTCCTGAACGACAAATCGCTGGGTATTCGCAGGAAGTCGGGCGATGATCTGCACGTGATGTGGCGCGTTCCGTATGAAGCCGGTACGTTAAAAGCGGTATCCCGGAAAGCTGGCAAAGTCGTGCTCACCCGAACGATTTCAACGGCTGGAAAGCCCGCTAGAATTCAATTGATCGTCGATCGGAATACACTGAATGCCGATGCTAAAGATCTGTCATTCATCACCGTAAACGTACTGGACGAGCAAGGCAATCTCGTTCCCGACGCCAACCATTTGATTACGTTCAGCGTCAAAGGGGAGGGGACAATTGCTGGAGTCGATAATGGCTACCAGGCCAGCCTTGAACCCTTCAAAGCCAACTACCGAAAGGCCTACCATGGTAAATGTCTGGCCATCATCCAGACAACCGAAAAAGCAGGGAAAATAACTATAACGGTTACGTCGGAAGGCTTGCAAGGAGCTACAGTTGAGTTGATTAGTCAATAATACTTTTTTTGTCATTCCGACGCCAGGAGGAATCTCCACCTATTCAGCAATCAAACTTGAGATTCCTCCTGGCGTCGGAATGACAAAAACATTCGCAGACAAGCAAAATATAAAAGGGGACTTTGTTTCAATCAAGCTATTTATGATCAGCAAGTTAAAGCTTGGCTTTATACTGGTAATCTTTTTCACAGATGTTAGCGCCTTCGCCCAATCCGGTGGTGGGCTGGCGAAAATCGTTCCGGTAGCGAGGCAAACCAGCCAGGCAAAACCGTGGGTATTCTGGTACTGGATGCAGGGCGCAGTCTCGAAAGAAGGTATCACGGCTGATTTGGAAGCCATGAAAGAAGCGGGAATTGGTGGCGCGTATTTGATGCCGATCAAGGGCGTCACAAATCCACCGCTGTTTGTGCCCGCCACCGAACAACTCAGTTCCCGCTGGTGGGAGATGGTTCGGTTCTCGATGCAGGAAGCCAAACGATTGGGTCTGGAAATGGGCATGCACGTCAGTGACGGCTTCGCGCTGGCGGGTGGCCCCTGGATTACGCCCGAATTGTCGATGCAAAAAGTAGTGTATTCGTCGGTTCAGGCAAAAGGAAGTCAACGGTTTTCTGCCAAATTGCCTCAACCGCCCACAAGCGAAGGCTATTACAAAAACATCGCAGTATTGGCATTTCCGTCGCTACCTCAGGACCATTCACAACCCAAAATAACGTCCAGCAGGCCGGGCGTAAACCCGCAATTTCTGCTCAACCGTACGACGAAAGAAAGCTTCCGAAGTGATACGGCCTGCTGGATTCAGTACGTATTCGATCAGCCGTTTACCTGCCGTTCGATCCTTGTCCGAACGGGCGGCAACAATTATCAGGCACAGCGTTTATTGATCGAGGTAAGCGACGATGGTCAAACGTTTCGGGCCATTGGTCGGCTTACGCCCCCGCGTCATGGCTGGCAGGATACCGACGCTGACGTAACGCACGCCATCACGCCAACCACAGCCCGCTATTTTCGATTCGTTTATGACAAAACCGGCTCTGAACCCGGCTCTGAAGATCTGGATGCCGCCAAGTGGAAGCCCGGCCTGAAATTGGTGGGTTTGGAGCTTTCCGCTGAACCCAGAATTAATCAGTTTGAAGGAAAATCGGCCGCTGTCTGGCGTGTTGGGGAACGGGCCATTCCTGTGAATGCAGGTTTTCCCAAAAGCGAAAATAGCGCCATCCCCCTCAACAAAATTATCAACCTCACCGATAAGCTAAAAGCCGATGGTCAGCTGGACTGGGAAGCTCCGGCGGGTTCCTGGACGATCCTGCGAATCGGGCATACGTCTACGGGGCATACCAACGCAACCGCCGGAGCCGGGAAAGGACTGGAGTGCGATAAATTCAATCCCGAAGCCATTAAACGTCAGTTCGATAGTTGGTTTGGGGAAGCCCAGCGGCAAATTGGTCCAGCCTTGAGCAAGGACGTATTGAAGGTCTTTCACGTCGATAGCTGGGAGTGCGGGAGTCAGAATTGGTCGCCTGCTTTTGGGGATGAATTCAAAAAACGGCGGGGGTATGATCTGACGCCTTATCTGCCGGTCATGGCCGGGATTCCGGTTGAGAGCGCTGCTATGTCGGAGCAGGTGTTGTACGATATTCGCAGCACAGTGGCCGAATTAATCGTCGATACGTTCTACAAAACATTGGCGGATCTGGCGCATCAGAAAGGTGTTACGTTTACCGCCGAAAGTGTTGCCCCGACCATGACCAGCGATGGGCTGGCGCATTACAGACTGGTAGACATACCGATGGGGGAATTCTGGCTGAACAGCCCTACGCACGACAAGCCGAACGACATGCTCGACGCCGTCTCGGCGGCTCATATTTATGGGAAACCTCTTGTTCAGGCCGAAGGATTTACGACAGTACGTATGGACTGGACAGAACATCCGGGTATGCTGAAAACCCTTCAGGACCGGAACTACGCCTTGGGGATCAATAAGTTGGTGTATCACGTCTTCACGCACAACCCCTGGCTCGACCGCAAACCCGGTATGACACTGGACGGCGTGGGCCTGTATTTTCAACGCGACCAGACCTGGTGGAAGCCCGCCAGAGCCTGGGTAGACTACGCCCGACGCTGCCAGACGTTACTTCAAATAGGCAGACCCGTTGCTGACATTGCCGTTTTCACGGGCGACGATATACCCAGCCGCGCTGTTTTACCCGATCGACTGGTATCGACCCTACCCGGCATTTTCGGGAAAGATGTTGTTGAGAAAGAGGCCAAACGACTGACGAACGTAGGTCAGCCGCTGCGGCAGAAACCGGCGGGTGTAACGCATTCGGCCAACATGGCCGATCCCGAGAATTGGGTCAATCCGCTACGTGGATATGCCTACGATTCGTTCAGCCCCGACGCGCTAAACACGCTGGCTAAAGTGCAGGGAGGAAATGTGTCGTTTGCCGATGGGGCAGATTACGCCCTGCTCGTATTGCCGAGAAAGCATCCTCTCAATACCAATAATGCGTTCATGAAACCGAAAACACTGGCTAAACTAGTCGATGTGGTGAAGAGTGGCGCAACGGTTCTGCTGGGTGAGAAACCATTGTATTCGGCGGGGAAGGGTGACGATCAGCCAGTGAAACAGCTTGCCGATCAACTCTGGGATGGCCTGTTTCAGGACGTAGCGGATGGTGCAACGACACTTCGGAAAAAACGGCTGGGGCAGGGGTGGGTGATTCAGACACCTTTCCAGCCGGGTTCGTTTGAAAAGCTGAACGTCATGCGAGATGTGATCTTTACGGACTCAACGGGCAGGTACGCAAATGACATTGCCTGGACGCACCGAACTGACGGCGAAACGGACATTTATTTCATCGCTAATCAGCAGAACAAACAGCGGGATATACTGGCTTCGTTCCGGGTTATTGGCAAGCAGCCTGAGTTGTATGATGCCATCACCGATGATTTGACAGACGCCCGGGAATGGCGTCTGCGCGGTGGACATACGCAACTTCCGGTACGTCTGGAGCCAAACGCATCGTTGTTTGTTATTTTTCGTAAAGCAACCCGGCAAATTAGTCAGTCCGGCAAAAACTGGTCTGATTTTCAGTCGGTTCAAACGCTGGAAGGATCGTGGCAAGTTCAGTTTAATCCGGCTTTTGGCGGCCCTGAACAACCTCAAACGTTCACCCAACTCACCGACTGGAGCCAATCCGCTGATTCATCAATTCGTTACTATTCAGGAACAGCAACCTACTCAAAAGTCTTTAGCTGGGCTTCTTCTCAAAACTCGCCTGCTCAACGTATTTACCTTGATTTGGGACGCATTGCCAACATGGCCGATGTGAAAGTCAACGGCATTTCCTGCGGTGTTATCTGGACAGCTCCGTATCGGATTGAGATTACCAACCAACTCAAACCCGGCGAAAATAAATTGACAATTGAGGTGAGCAACACCTGGGCCAACCGCTTGATTGGTGATCAGTTGTTGCCAGAACCCAAACGAATTACCCGCACTACCGCCCCCTTCCGGTTGCAGGGAAAACCCTTGCAGGAAGCCGGTTTGCTGGGGCCTGTGAAAATTACGAAAATGGAATAACGACTACTTAAATCGGTTCGATGTGAACCAGTACATCATAAATAGCGGGTTTCTCCTTCAGAATAGCTGCTTTTACCGCATGAGCGATATCGTGACCCTGTTTTACGGTCAAGTCGCCCGGCACCAGTACGTGTAAGTCCACAAAATACTCAAACCCGGTTTTTCGAACCCGGTATTTGTCGATTCCTTTCACCTGTGGCACCGTCAGGGCAATGGTTCTTAACACTTTTTGCCAGTCGCCAGCCGGTGTTTCGTCCATAATTTCACCGAATGAGGGCCGGAAAATATGGTAGGCGTTGTACACAATAACCACCGACGCCAGCAGGGCCGCCCAGTCGTCGGCACTCTCGTAGCCGGGACCCCCAATGAGCGCAATACTGATGCCCACAAAGGCGGTGAGGGACGTAATGGCGTCGCTGCGGTGATGCCACGCATCGGCTTTTACGGCGCTGCTCTCGGTTTCATTCCCAACTTTGGCAATGCGCCGGAACAGCACTTCTTTCACGATGACGACACCCGCCAGTACGGCCAGCGTAAATGGTGCCGGAATTTCGTGCGGCACCTGAATATTACGGATACTTTGCACCGCAATCAGGATGGCTGCGCCAACCAGCGCCAGCGCCACCACCATAGCCGCTAAAGGCTCGGCCTTCCCATGCCCATAGGGATGATTCTGATCGGGGGCTTTTGCGGCCGTGCGGAGGCCAAGCCAGACAAAAATCGACGTAACAATATCGGTGCCCGATTCCATGGCATCGGCCACAAGAGCGTAGGAGTGCCCTAGCCAGCCAGCTGTTCCTTTAACCAGCACCAGACCAATATTGACGGCGATCCCGACCAACGTTGTTTTTTGTCCCCGTTCAGCCTGGTGGGGTTCAATGGGTTGTTCCATCTATGCTATTCAAAAAATGCCGTTGTAAAGCCTAAGCTTCAATCATGAAAATCAATTGGGTTTACCCGTTCGGCGCTACCGAAATAAGTACCTGCTGAGCAATCGCCGACTGAATCATTTCCTCTGAGTAACACCACTTCCCGCCGTTGAGTTTGGGTAGCTATAGCCTGAAATAGAAAATCCGGAAAGTTTAGAATCGAAAGCCCAACTCTGACGATCTACGAACAAGACACTGAGATATAACGCAGTGAAGCGCTTTGTCTCCATGAGCTTCATGCCTCACTCCGTTTCCTCTGTGTTGAAAATAACACCATTGGTACGTTAAGGAGGCAGCTGCTACTCCCTATTTCAGTAAATTCACTACGTCTCCCCGCCTTGATTCGGGTGTAACAATGAGCGATTCAAGTTTGCCATTTTTTAGTAATGCTTCGACGGTTGTGTTGTAAGGCGCGTGGAGTTTGATATGCACATCCCAGCTTTTAGGCCAGGCCGGAAACAGATAGATTTTTTTGCCATCGGCCTGCAACAGCATTTCCTGTAGGCCAATCATGCCCGATCCTCCCCAATTATGATCGGGTGTCCAGTCGAAACCGGGCCCCCAGAACGTGGGAAACCGGCGGGGAGAGTTGCCCAGTTTAAGGAGCGTCAGGCGGGCGGCTTCGTCGGTTAAGCCCAGGCGAGCCGCGAAAATATTATCCTGTTTCCAGCCTACGTGACTGCGAAATTTCAACGCGTCTTTATCGTACAGATACGTATTGACGGCCGTATCGAGGCCGGACTTTCCGATGCCGTAAATGCCCCACGGAAAAACCGGATACAACTGGGGCGATTCGGTATTGTTGATGCGTTCCCAAAGTTTGGCGGGCGAAATCGTGGGGTGACCATCGAACGACCGGAATGAAAGGGGCGGAATCCGGCTGAGCATGAGTGTCCAGGCTTCCCGTTTTTCAGCGTTCAGATACGTATCAGGCAGTTCCAGCAAGCGGGTCAGCACAGTGCGGAGAGCCGAAATAGTGGACGTGGAATTGTACGCCATCTTGTAGGTTTCGGCCGCCGACCCAGGATATAAGATCAAATTTTTGTCGCCGTCCAGCGTTTTACTTCCCCGTTTGCTGGCCAAATACTGATAATGTTCATTAAAGAACGTCAGGCTGCTTTCTACCAGCGGCATATAGTCCGAAATATCCTGTCCGGCGTAGCGTTCGGTATCCAGTATCATCAGGCAAAATTCCAGCACCGTGTCCCATTCATACTCCAGCCAGGCGTTGTATTCCATGCCTTTATCGTAGTCTTTCGGGCGTTTCCAGGTATATTCAGCGGAGTTGGGCAAGCCGAAATTTTCAACCTGTTCCGTAAAACTCGCGCCCTTATGCTGCCAGTAGAATTCGGTCCGTAGCTCGGCGTTTTTTAACGTATTGCGATAAAAATCGAACTGAGGCTTCATCAATTGGAAATCGCCACTTTTTAGCATCGGCCAGTACACTAACCGCTGATTTTGCGCCGTATGAATGCCCCCGCCCCAGTTGCGAAAGTCGGGCGTAAAGCGCATGGTCGAGTCGGTCAGTGAGGGGTCGTAGGTGAAGAGTCCGCCGTTAAATTTTGTAGGATATTTTCCGAAGGCATTGCACCCCAGCATGTACCGAAATAGTTGATAGTTGCGGGCAATTTGCCAGTGGGGCGAACCGGGCGACGCTAGAATGACTACGTAGCTTTTCGCCCAAAAGTCGTTCCACCATGTCTGCGTCTTAACCGAAGCCGTTTTTGCGGATGTAGCGGCTTCCTTTTTTACGTTGTCCAAGCCTCGTTGCCAGTCGGCCACACTCGCCGATTGATCGGTATGCAGGTGCAGGACAAGCGCATGATTCCGGGATGCCGACCTACTGACCAGTTTCCAGCCCCGAAAATCCGTATCCAGATAGTTGCCCTGATACGTTCCGGCTGGTTTCATGTTCACGCCTGACAGGCTCCCGCCAAACGTCAGATTCGCCAGTGGATTGAACAATTGAATTTTGATGCTATCCAGGCCCTGTTGCTGGACTGTTACGTCGAAAATCGAACGTTGCGTATCATTTCGGTGGTAGAAGATGACCTCATTACTGGCAAACCGAACCGAATCTTTCAGGGTTCTAATTTCGCCCTGTGGCGCAAATTTGTAGGAGTTTGCATTGTTTTCCTTGCCTTTGGTCACATGATCGACGTAGCGCCAGCTTTCAAAAGCAGCTTCGGCGTTGATTGCTTTATTGCTGGAAACATCGACGTGAATGACCGGTCTGAATACGTCGACCCAAACCCTGACCTGCGCCGAAAGTCCCGATTTTGCCCCATTAATTTGAATGTATCCCTCTTTCAGTACCAATTCCTGTTTGAACGTTGCTCCAGTCTCGAAGGGATTGGGCGAAAGCTTAAGCCGAACTCTGCCTAGTTTTAAAACGGTGTTGTTATGATCAAACGTGCCGCTTTTCGCTATGTAGAACAGCAGATCACCGTTCTCGACCCAGACATTTAGGCCAATATCGCCCCCACCGCAAGGCATCGATTCTGATGAATTTTTGCTCTGGCTTGTCCACACTACGTTATACTGATTAATCAGATTTAGCTGAGCTAAACTGTCAGTTAGTGTGCTAAAAATGAGTAGATTGGCCAGTAAGAGAGCGACTGGCAAACCCGTATATGTGGGGCGGAAGATGGGACGTAGCAAGGCTAATATGGTATAATTATAAGAGAAAATAGTAGAGATTGATGGCAAATTTAGAGACTAAATTTGTGAAGCTACAGGTTGTTAATTTCTTGAGCAGCTATCTGAAAACCCCTAAATCCCCTGAAGAACGGTCGGCCGCTGCCGGACTTTGTCTAAACACGAGTTAAGTCCGGCAGCGGCCGACCGTCCTTCAGGGGATTTAGGGGTTGACAAGCCGAAAAGAAGTTCACGTAACGATTTGCCAATGAATAAGTATCAAGGAATTTGCGGTCTAGTCTGGTTCGTTGTGTTGCTGCAAACAACGGTTTGTTGGGGTCAATCGACAACGGTCTTGTCGACGGATAAACTGAAAAATTACGTTACCTACTTCAACGCCATCGATCAGGAGGAAGCTGTAAAAAACTACGTACCCAACGATCAGTCGTTTGACTGGCTCGCTAAAAATATCCCGATGTTCGATTGCCCGGATTCGGTATTGCAGACCGTTTATTACTACCGGTGGTGGGCGTTTCGCAAACATCTAAAGGAGACGCCCGAAGGTTATGTTTTCACGGAGTTCATTACCAAAGTAAGCCATGCCGGAAAGTACAACGCCATTAGCAGCGCCCTCGGCCACCATATTTACGAAGGTCGCTGGTTGCGCGATCCGCAGTACATAAACGACTATATTTCGTTCTGGCTGTACGTCGACCCGAAGCACGTAGCACAGCGGTTTCATGGATTCAGTAGCTGGGTCGACGATGCAGTTTATAATCGGTATCTCGTCAATCTGGACAAGCCGTTCATCCAAAAAGTGTTACCGGCACTGGATGCCGACTACCGTAAGTGGCAGCAGGAGAAGCAGTTGCCCAGCGGACTTTTCTGGCAGTTCGATGTAAAAGATGCTATGGAGGAATCCATCAGCGGCTCGCGCAAGGAGAAAAATCGTCGCCCATCCATCAACAGCTACATGTACGGCAACGCCAAAGCCCTGGCGGCAATGGCTGCTCTGGTCAAAAATGATACGTTACAAACGCGCTACCAGCAGCAGGCGGCCGAACTGAAAAAGCTGACGCTCGACAGTTTGTGGGATAAATCGGCCAATTTTTTCGAGGTGAAACTGGAAAAAGGCGGCTTCTCGAACGCCCGCGAAGCCATTGGGTTTATTCCTTGGTATTTTAACCTTCCCGACGATAAGCCCGAGTATGCAACGCAGTGGAATCAACTAACCGATACCACCGGTTTCAACGCGCCCTGGGGCATCACCACCGCCGAACGCCGGCATCCGGGTTTTCGCACGCATGGGTCCGGGCACGGTTGTGAATGGGATGGTCCCGTCTGGCCCTTTGCGACGACGCAAACACTGAAAGGACTGGCTAATCTGCTCACCAATTACAAAAATCAGGGGGCCATGACGAAGACGGTTTTTTATGATGAGTTGTTAAAATATGCCCGGTCGCACACCATGAACGGGCAGCTCTACCTGGGTGAGTATCAGGACGAAAAGACGGGCGAATGGCTGAAAGGCGATAATCCAAGGAGTAAATTTTACAACCACTCGGGCTTTGCCGATCTGGTCATCAGCGATTTAGTTGGCCTCAAACCCCGCGCCGACAACGTAGTGGAAATCCATCCATTAATTCCTGAAAACAAATGGAATTGGTTTTGCCTCGACAATGTGCTGTATCACGGAAAAACGCTGACTATTTTGTACGACAAAACCGGAAAACATTATGGTAAAGGTCAGGGCTTCATAGTCTTTTCGGATGGAAAACGAGTATTTAAAGGAAAAACACTATCGCCGGTGACTTTCCGATTATAACCTTCCTTTAACTGACCGAGAGTTTTGAACTGTCAGTTAGTTAATTGTTCCTAAACCCTTCATGAAAAACCTGCCTCTCGTTGATCTTGCTGTTATTGCCGCCTACCTCGTAGCGATGGTGCTGGTTGGGGTTTACTTCTCCCGAAAAAACAAAAATGCCGATCAGTTCACGAAGGCATCTGGCCTGATTCCGGGCTGGGCAACGGGTTTATCCATTTACGCTACGTTCCTGAGCAGCAATACGTTTCTGGGGGTTCCCGGGAAAGCCTTCGGCACCAACTGGAACTCCTTTGTCTTTAGTTTGTCTATGCCGCTGGCGGCCTACGTAGCGGCTCGATTTTTTATTCCGTTCTACCGGCGTACCGGTGAAATATCAGCTTATACGCACTTCGAGCACCGCTTTGGCCCGTGGGCCAGAACCTATGCGGTTGTCTGTTTTCTGCTTACGCAACTCGCCCGGATGGGGTCTATTTTTCTGGGGATAGCCCTTAGTTTACAGGCGCTTACCGGCTACTCGATGCAGATGATCATGGTGGTAATGGGCATTTGCATCATTATCTACACGGTTCTTGGGGGAATGGAAGCCGTAATTTGGACGGAGGTTGTACAGGCGGTCATCAAAACCTTCGGGGCTCTCCTGATTGTGTACCTGATCGTGCAGTCGATGCCGGGTGGAGCGGCTAAAATCGTGGATATTGGCCGGGCCAACGATAAATTTAGTCTGGGTACGTTCTCGTTGACGTTCACCGAATCGTCGTTCTGGGTGGTGCTGCTGTACGGCTTTTTTATCAACCTGAATAATTTCGGCATGGACCAGAATTACATTCAGCGGTACCATACGACGGCGTCCACCAAAGAAGCGTCGAAATCGTTGTGGCTCTGCGTCTGGCTCTACGTTCCGGCGTCGCTTTTGTTCTTCATCATTGGCGCCTGCCTGTTTGCCTACTACCAGCTTCACCCCGAATTCATCGACGCGATCAAGCAAAAAGTGGCAATGGATCGACTACCCATTGGCGCATCGGCGGCCGAGGTATCGCGTCTGGTGGCTACGTTGCAACCTGCTGATTATGGCGACAAAGTGATGCCGCATTTTATGGTGACCAAAGTGCCGCCGGGTCTCATGGGGCTGATTATTTCGGCCATTCTGTCGGCCGCCATGAGTACCATCAGTTCGGGTATGAACGCGTCGGCGACGGTGTTTACGGAAGATATTTACAAACGCTACGTCAACCCGAACCTGTCAGGCAAAAAGTTGCTTACGTTGTTGCACCTCTCGACGGTTGTGGTTGGGCTGGCGGGTTTGGGCGCTGGTATTGCCATGATCGGCGTAAAAAGTATTCTGGATACCTGGTGGACGTTATCCGGAATTTTTGCGGCTGGCATGTTGGGACTTTTCCTGCTGGGGTTGATCAGTCGGCAAACGAAAAGCCCCGAAGCGCTGACGGCAACCATCATTGGCGTGCTGGTAATCATCTGGATGACGTTCTCCGGTAAACTGCCCGACGAATACGGATTCCTGCGTAACACCTTGCATAGCAATATGATTATCGTCGTAGGTACACTCACCATTTTCCTGACGGGTGTGGTATTGACAAAACTCAAAACACATAATTCGGCACCGATTCAGAAAGAGGCTATCGTCCCTAATGAATAATGATAAATCGGTTCCATTCATTCTTTCGCTCTTTATTTTCTGATGAAAACATCTGCAAAAGGCTTTATTCCCGTCATGCTCACGCCATTTACTGATACGGGCGCTATTGATTTCGACGCCCTAACCCGGCTCACCGATTATTATTTACAGGCTGGCGCGGCTGGTTTGTTTGCCAATTGCCTGTCAAGCGAAATGTTTGAACTGAGCGAACAGGAGCGGATTCTGATTATCGAGCATGTCATTAAAGTTGTGAATGGCGCGGTGCCGGTGGTGGCCACCGGTACGTTCGGCGGACCGATTGAGCAACAGGCTGAGTTTGTCAAAAAAGTGCACGACACGGGTACAGAAGCTGTCATCCTGATTACGGGCCTGCTGGCCGATGAAGTCGAACCGGACGCCATTTTCAACGAACGCGTTTTTCAATTACTGGATCGAACGGAGTCAATCCCGGTTGGATTTTATGAGTGCCCGGTTCCGTACAAGCGTCTAATTTCGCCCGAACAACTGCAACAGTTTGTCGAGACCGGACGCGTGATTTATCATAAAGATACGTCGCTCGATCTGGCGCAGATTAAAGAGAAATTACGGCTTGCTTCCCGGCCGGGTTTTGGCTTGTACGATGCCTACATGGTTCACGCTGTCGATTCGTTGAAGGCGGGTTCAGCGGGACTTTCGTGCATTCAGGGCAACTACTTCCCCGAGTTGATCGTCTGGCTGTGTGATAATTACGACAATGCTGCCCAGCGGGAAGAAGTAACCAGAGTGCAGCAATTTATCATCGACAATATGGATGTCATGCACAACGTCTATCCAACCGTGTCGAAGTACTTTTTACAACTGCGCGGCTTCGACATGTCGACCTATACCCGACGTAGCGTCGGTACATTCACCCCCGACATTGCCCGGCAAGTTGATACGTTGTTTACCTCCTACACGCGCTTACAGGAAGAGCTGGAATTGAAGGTGACGATCTGATTTTCTGTCATCCCGACGCAGGAGGGATCTTCGGAGGTGATTATATAGCTTTTGTTTATACCCCCAACCCCCTGAAGCGGGCTTAGGTTGAGAATAGTCGAGCAGAGCCCGGCAGCGGCCGGCCGGCCTTCAGGGGGTTGGGGGTATACTTAATTGAAATTGGTCTAAGCTTTCTGCAAAACGTAAAAATAAATGTCCGTTCTGGTTTCAAAGCCCAGCGCTTTGTATACGTTTACGGCTCGGACATTATCGGATTTTACATGCAGATAGGGCGTGCCGGAAGCTGCCTGGATTCGATGAAGCTGATGTAAGAGAAGCATTCGGGCATAGCCTTTACCCAGATGATCCGGGTGCGTGCAAACGGCGCTAATTTCGGCAAAGTCAACCGCGTGCAATCGTTGGCCTGCCATCGCAATGAGTTGATCCCCATCAAAAATTCCCCTGTAGTGACCGAAGTCAATAGTCTTCGGCGCAAATGGTCCTGGATTCGTTAGTTGGGTTAACGCCAGCATCTGGGGCACATGCTGATTGGTTAATGGAATGATTTCCGGGCCTGTTGGTAAAGTTTCGGTAAGGCCGCTATACACCATCTGAAAACCATCGATCCGGGTTAAAACACGCCAGGGACTACTAATCATCAGTTCCTCATTAGCAATCAAGATAACGGGATTGTCAAAAGGGATCGTCTGATATAGAACCTCCAGATTTTGTTGAGTATTCTCTCGTATACCGACAAACGGGGAAACATCTGGTGCAAAATATTTCGCGATGTCATTCCCATTCGACAAGTGTTTATTCCCGGAGACTAGTGCATTCCAGGCGGGGTTATCTAATATATGTTTACTCATTCCATACGTATCGTTTGTGTTGGGAACAGCCCTATTGGTCGGTTAATACCCTACACAATACCATCAGGTTGGGTTCCTTCAGGTTGATACGTATGCCTGCTACTTTCGATCCGGTACCGGAAAACTACGCCACTAACACCCGTCCTTTATTCAGGTACTGGCGTTTGTATTCGAGCGGGGTTAAACCGGTTACCTTTTTGAAATGGCGATAAAAATTTGATACGTTGTTGAAGCCGCAATCGAAGCAGATCACTTCGGTGGGTGTCTTATCTTCAATCAAGGCCCGGCAAGCATGACTGATTCGGATTTCAATCAGGAAGTCGTAGTAGGTCTTATTCGTCATCAACTTAAAGTACCGGCAGAATGACGTAACGCTCAGGTTACTGATGGCCGAAATCTCTTCCAGCGTAATATCTTTTTTGTAGTTCGTTAAGGTGTAACTGCACACGTTGTTCAGCCGCAGCGTGTCCATTTCGTTCGACTGATAAAACACGGCTCGTCCATTCACAATCACTTCATATTCATCAGTCTCGGAGAGGATTTTCAGCATCTGGAGCAGGATGATTATTTTATCGAGATTCGTTGCATGAACCGCCCGACGCATTAAATTAATTAATTTCTCATTGGTCTCGCCGGTTATGACCATGCCACTTTTGGCTTTTTCGTAGAGCTTGGGCAGTAAATACGCTTCGGGTAAATTTAACAGATAATCACCTAAACAATCGGGCAAAAACTGAATGACAATTACTTCAATATTCAGATCGGGATTGTTGTGAAAATATTCTTCGTTACTGCGCCACGTATGCGGTAAATTCTCGCCAACCAGCACCACTTCTCCATGCGAGAAATTGCTGATTCTATCCCCAATAAACCGAACGCCTTCTCCTTTTACAATATAGTGTAGCTCCAGTTCAGGGTGGTAATGCCAGATGTTTTTGAAGTGGGGCAATGTATCGTGACGGACTGTAAAGGAACTCTCCAGTTTAGCAGTCACCTTGCGAAATAATGGCTTCATAGTAGTAGGCAATAATCACCAAAAATTGTTAGCAGTCAATCACACAAATAATACGTTTTTACTGAACGTTCGGCCGGCTTACCGCAACCGTATCCTTGCTGTTGAGCCTTCCTGTAGGCTGTTTAAACACTGATCCTGTCCGTGTATAAGTACGGGCCTTTGCTTGTCTACTGACCCTGCATCGCTGCCGAACTTATGCCTTTTCCAGCCATACCTTCCATCCTGTTACTGCAAGGCCTTAGTCTGTAAGTTGTATTCCGGCAAATTTACTTTCGCTTAGTCGGTGCGATACGGACCTTCTGATATACGCTTAACGAAAGAACCTTATTTATTCATATTTATTCTATGATAATTTCCTATAACAAATTGGCAAAAAAATGCAGTTAAGGCCTCAAAATGTACTATATTTTTGTATCATGTTATAGAAAAGTATTGTTAATTCATGGATTTGTCTGCTTTTACTGACGCTTCTTTGCTACTGAACAGGAAATTCTAAACTGGTTGGCCAACGCTACAAAACAACACTTTTGACCCACTACTTACCCATGAATTGTCATCTACGGAAAGTCCTGTTTAGTGCTTTGATCACCATTCTCGCTACAATTTCGGTGCTGGGTCAGGATGAAACAAAAGAAAGTAGAGAGGCTGCTTATACACGGGTCATCAACGAGCGTGCCGCCAAGATTGTGTCCACATTGGGTATCACTGACGCGCAGGTTTCAGTCCGCGTACAACAGACGATTGTGCAGCAATATCGGGACCTGAATACCATTCATGAGAGCCGTAAAGAAGCCGTAAAAAGACTCAGTGAAACGACAGCCAAAGAAACGCTGGAAACCGAAAAGAACAGGATCGAAACCGAGACGAACAGTAAGCTGGAAAAACTGCATCAAGAGTACGTAGCGGCATTGGCCAGGGAGTTAACGGCGACGCAGGTCGATCAGGTAAAAGATGGGATGACGTACGGCGTTTTGCCCATTACCTATAAAGGGTATCAGGCTATGCTGCCGGATTTGACCGATGCCCAGAAAACGCAGATACTTTCCTGGTTAACCGAAGCCCGCGAACGTGCCATGGATGCCGGAACATCGGAAGGAAAACACGCCGTTTTCGGGAAATATAAAGGCAGGATCAATAATTACCTGTCGGCCGCCGGGATCGACCTGAAAAAGGCCGGTAAAGAGTGGGAAGAACGTATCGCTAAAGAAGCTAAAAAGTAACGCCAGGTTCTCTTTTCGTTGCGTCTATTGCCTTGACCGACGTACTACAGAACCAGCATTCCAGAAGCAATACAATTAAATCACATATATCTTTTTGATCCAGTTTTTACACCCCGGTTTGCCTTAATCAAACGCATATGATAACGCCTTTACGAACCCCAACCCTTATTCCCAGCACCGTAAAGCTGGTCTGCGCGCTACTCGTGGGCGCCTGCACAATCGATGTGTGTTATGCCGACGAGACAACCAGTAAGCGGGGAGGTCTCGCTTCGTTGAAAATTGCCCCGCTGGAGAATATCACCGGAACGGTCAAAGATGCGAAAGGTGAGCCTTTGCCGGGCGTAAACGTGCTGATCAAAGGCACAAAAACGGGAACGGTTACCGACATAAAAGGTACGTTCCGGCTGAACCTACCGACCGGAAAGGAGACACTGATCTTCAGCTACATTGGTTTTAAAACAAAGGAATTTCAGGCAAACGGGCAAACGACGCTGGCCGTTCAGCTGGAAGAAGATGCCGCTGCGCTGAGCGAGGTGGTGGTGGTTGGCTATGGCGTGCAGAAGAAATTAAGCCTGACGGGGGCCGTGGCGACGGTTGACATGAAGGCCGTTCAGGATCTGCCGGTCAACAATTTGTCGGCCGTGCTGACGGGTCAGTTGCCCGGTGTGGGCGTTTCGGGGGGGACAAGCCGACCCGGCGAAAACGCCACCATCACGGTTCGGAACCCGGTTATCCTGTCGAAAGATGGTGGTACGTTGCAACCGTTGTATGTGATCGACAACGTTGTCCGGTCGTCGGATGATTTCAACGCACTGGACGTATCCGAAGTCGAAGCAATTTCGGTGTTGAAAGATGCCGCTGCGGCCATTTACGGGGCTCGCTCGAACCAGGGCGTCGTGGTTGTGCAGACGAAGCGGGGAAAGGCGGGCGCGCCTAAGTTTAGCTACAGCGGCTCGACGGGTATCTCGAATGCTACGTTGCCCAAAATGATGAACGGCTTTGAGCAGGCGACCTACATGAATGACCTCAACTACGCGGCTGGAAAACCCGCTACTGATCCGCTCATCTACACGCCCGATGAATTAGCCTATTTCAAAAACAACAATACCGACTGGCTACGTACCGCCTGGAAACCCTCGACCGTGTCGCGTCATGCGCTCAACGTGAGTGGTGGTAATGAGAAAGCTACGTATTTCGCGGGTGTTTCTTATAACGCGCAGGACGCTAACTTCAGCAACATCAACACCAGTAAGTGGACCTTCCGGGCCAGTGCCGATATGCAGGTGACGAAGGGCCTGAAAGCTGCTTTGTCGCTGAGCAGTTTCATTGGCGACAAACGCATGTATTACCTGAAGCAGGGTGGTGAGAGCCCAGAGAATGACATGAAAAGTCTGCTCTACACCCCCCAGTTTGCGCCACCGTATGTGAATGGGTTGCCCATTCAACTGTCTACGGCCAGCAACACGAATACCATCGATGCCTTTCACTTTTTCGAGGTTCAGAATTCGAACAACTACACACAGACCAAGACAACGGGGTTGAACGTAACGGCCAATATGGAGTATCAGATTCCGGGCGTAAAAGGCCTGAAAGCCAGAGTGCTCTATAGCCGTACGTTTGATAATAGCTTCGGGAAACAGTACGGCACCAAGTACAATGTCTATAGTTTCTCAATGCTCGGCGACCACAAGCATATCTACGGGGGCGACCTGTTAAAAACCGTTACGTTGAACAACGGCGACCGGGTGCGGATCAACCCAAGCTACATCGATACGTACCAGTTCAATGGCTACCTGAACTACGACCGTCAGTTTGGCAAACATCAGCTGTCAGCCATCGCGTTCTTTGAGCAGGCCGAAACCCACTCCGATCAGGTGGCGGCCATGGCCGAGGGTGTTATCATTGATGGGCTGGACAACATGCGGTATGCAACCGGCACCCAGACAACCTCGGAAACAGAGTCAGAAACGGGTTTCCTGTCGTACGCAGGACGTATCAACTACAACTATGCCAACAAATACCTGTTCGAAACGGCTATCCGGTACGATGCCTCGACCAACTTTGCCCCCGAATATCGCTGGGGCCTTTTCCCCTCGTTCTCGCTGGGCTGGGTGATGTCGGAGGAGCGGTTCTTCCGGGATAACGTTCACTTTGTCGACTTCCTGAAACTGCGCGGCTCACTGGGTTTCCTGGGAGGGGATGCCACCAAAGCCTACAACTGGCTGACCAGCTATTCGATCCAGCAGGGGAAAGGGGCCGTATTTGGCGGCAACTCCGACCGGCCGCTGGTCGTAACGCCCAACAACGCCATGGCCAACCGTCAGGCTCGCTGGGACGACAACACGAAATATAACATCGGGCTCGACGCGCAATTCCTGAAAAACCGCCTGTCGTTCACGTTCGACGCCTTCTACGATCACCGGTACAACATGCTCACGGCCCTGACCTCTTCGGTTCCTCTGCTGGTGGGTGCTACGTTGCCGTCCGAAAACTATGCAACAATAGATGGTTTTGGTACGGAACTTTCGGTCGGCTGGAACAGCAAGATCAACAGTGACTGGTCGTATAAAGTCAATACATTCTTTACCTGGAGCGATAATAAACAGGTATTGGTCGATGTCAATCGGGGCCTGATTGGTACGTATCTGGACCCTACCGGCCGGTCGAGCGATATGGGCCTGCTGGGGTATCATTACCTGGGCATGTTCAGAACCCAGCAGGATGTTGATCAGTACATAGAAAAAAATCCGGGCTACACGCTGTTCGGTGCGGCACCTAAACCGGGCATGCTTTATTATCAGGACGTTAGAGGGCCGAAAGATGCGTCGGGTCAATACACGGCTCCGGATGGTAAAATCACCGATGCTGACCTGGATTACCTGAAACCAAAAGCCAGCAATCACTATGGATTTGGGGTCAATTTCAGTACGTCATACAAAAATCTGTCGTTTGCGGCAGTGATCAGCGGCTCGTTTGGCGGCCAGGCTATGGTGGAAGGAACGGCGCGGGCGCAGGGAACCGCCACCGCCAACCGGCCGCAGTTCTGGGCGGATCACTGGACGCCCGAAAATCCGAATGCCAAATACCCAAGCCCATATTACAAAGACACATACACCGTAGATTCGGAGTTCTGGTACCGAAGTGCTACGCAGATCGCCGTTCGCAACGTCAACGTTTCGTATGGTCTGCCAACGAAATGGGCAGGTAAGGCGGGATTAAGTACCGCCCGGCTTTACCTGGTCGCCACCAACCCGCTCAATCTCTACAACCCGTACGATTATAAAGCAAACTCGGGTAACTACGATGCGTATCCCGTGCTACGTTCCTTCTCTCTGGGTTTAAATCTTGGCTTGTAAAACTTCGACAGATACCATGAAACTCTCTTATAAATTACTGGCCGTTTTTTGCTCATCGCTTGTCCTGACAGGCTGCATGAAGGTGCTTGATAAAACAGATCTGGGTTCGACACCGGGCGCGCTGATTTTCAAAGATTCAGTACTCACCCAGATGAACCTCGATTACATCTACGACCAGAATCTGCCTGCGCCAATTGGGAGTCTGGGGCCGGAACCCACCAGCATCAGCGGCCTTTCCGACGAGTCGTTTGCCGAGAGCAAAATTCTACAGGGTTCGCTGCTTATCAATGAAATTGGTGATTTTGGTACGAAGCTGGACGCGGCCAATAATTACGGCAAAATCCGGGTCATCAATATGTTTCTGAGTGATGTAAATGGGGGGACGTTACCTCAGTTTACGAAAAATAAACTCCGAGCACAGGCGCAGTTTTTCCGGGCCTGGCGGTACTTCGATCTGGTACGTTTGTACGGCGGTGTGCCGCTCGTGCTAAGTCCGCTGGCGGCTGTGGGTACAGAAGCGAAAGACTTGGCTTTTCTGCCAAGAAATACCACCGCTGAGTCATTTGCGCAGATTGTCAAAGACCTGGATTCAACGATTGCGTCGGTGCCGGGTCGCTGGACCGCTGCGAGCGACTGGGGACGTATCACCAAAGGGGGTGCCGCTGCATTCAAAGGACGGGTTCTGTTGTATGCCGCCAGTCCGCAGTTCAATCCAACCGATGATCAGACCAAGTGGCAGGCGTCGTATGATGCGAACAAACAGGCCTACGACTTGCTGACGGCCAATGGATATGGTCTGCATTCGTCGTTCGATCAGATGTGGTTCCAGGAAGTCAACAATCCGGAAGCCGTATTGCTGACGGGTTATAACACGGCCACTGGCGATCAGGCCCGAAAAAATAATACGTACGACAACAATACGCGGCCTTCGTATACGGGAACAGCTGGTGGCGCAAACCAGCCAACGTGGGAAATGGTGAAAGCTTTCCCGATGCTGGACGGTAAGAAGCCCGGCGAATCGACTAAATATGCGTATACGGACCAGTTATTTTATAAAAACCGTGATCCCCGTTTCGACAAAACCATCGCCTATAACGGCGTGAACTGGCCGCTGAACGGCAACACAGGCTATAAAGTGTGGACTTATTATGCAGGCGGAAAAACGGTCGAGCAAAAGGCCAGCAATACGGGGTTTTATACCCGGAAAGCCATCAACCCATCGGTTGGCATCGGCGATGCGCAGTATTCGGGTACCGACTGGATGGAGATTCGCTTCGCGGAAGTGTTGATGAATCTGGCAGAAAGTGCTACCGGCATCAACAAACTGGATGAAGCCTATACGCAGCTGAAAGCCATTCGCAAGCGGGCGGGTATTGAGGCCGGAACTGATGGTTTATATGGCCTGAAAGCCAACATGACCCGTGCCGAAATGTTCGACGCGATTCTGTATGAACGCCAGATTGAATTTGCCTTTGAAGGCAAACGTTTCTGGGATTTACGTCGCTGGAAACTGATCGAAAAAACGCTGAACGGCACCCGCAGAACCGGCGTCACGATCAACCTGAAAACCACGGGTGTTCCGGCCGATTTCGCGACTAATCGCGACAACGTATCCTTAGATGTGGCCTACACAAACTACTTTACGCTGGTGTTCAAGCAACTGGATACGAAGTATGCTATCGCCTGGAAACCTGAGTATTATTTCTTTGGCATACCGCAGTCAGCTATCGACAATAACCCCAAACTGATCCAGAATACGACCTGGGGGGGGGCTTTCGATCCATTGAAATAGATTTTACGTAACGCGGGCGGTCCGCGTTACATCAAGAAAAGAGAATATAGGTTTAGTGTATTTTTTAAACTTGCCGAAAGTTTTAAACCATGATATGTAGCTACGATACGTAGTTTTGCAATCCCCGGACTGCATGTCCTGGAGTCTTTCGGCAAGTTTTTTTATAAGCTATATGGAAACCTTAGTGTGTACTACCCCTGGTCAGTTAGATTACAGACAAGGCGTGAAACCAGTACCAGCGCCCGGTCGGGCCATTATCCGCATCAAACGCATTGGTATCTGTGGGACCGATCTGCACGCCTTTGAGGGGACGCAACCGTTCTTTAATTATCCCCGAATTCTGGGTCACGAACTGGCTGGTGAACTGATGGGAGCCGATGAAGCCCCCGGTTTTTCGTTGGGTGAAATCGTTACGTTCATTCCTTATTTCAACTGCGGAACCTGCATTGCCTGCCGATCGGGAAAACCCAATTGCTGTGTCAAACTGGAAGTGAGTGGTGTGCATATCGATGGCGGTATGGTTGAGTATCTGTCAGTTCCATCGTACTCACTGGTACATGGCGACGGCTTAAGCGTTGATGAACTAGCCCTGGTTGAACCCCTGGCGATTGGTGCCCACGGCGTGCGCCGGGCCGATGTAAAACCCGGTGAATTTGTTCTGGTGATTGGTGCCGGGCCCATCGGGCTGGGCGTGATGGAATTTGCCCGAATTGCGGGCGGCAACGTTATTGCGCTGGATATCAATGCGGGCCGGTTAGCCTTTTGCCAGGCGAAATTGAACGTACCCTATACCATCAATGCGCTGTCACCTGATGTGATGGAGCAGCTTCAGGCCATTACCAACGGCGATATGCCGACGGTCGTGATTGACGCTACAGGAAGCCTGAAAGCGATTAATAACAGTTTTCAATACATGGCGCATGGCGCTCGCTACGTATTAGTTGGCCTTCAGCGGGGCGACATTTCGGTTAATCATCCTGAGTTTCACAAACGGGAAGCTACGCTGATGAGCAGCCGTAACGCAACCCGCGCCGATTTTGAGCATGTTATCGCGAGCATGAAACAAGGGCTCATTTCGCCAACAACGTACATCACCCACCGGGTAGCTTTCGGGGACGTGCGCGATACGTTTGCCAGTTATCTCGACCCGGCGAATGGCGTTATAAAGGCGATGGTGGAGCTTCCATAAGCCTGAAAAAAGCCGTGCTATAACTTACCTCAGTCCACCTGCCCATGGGCTTAGTTAATACTATGCTCCCGAAAGATGGCAAGCGGTAGGTTGTGTTTTTGAAGGATGAAACCGATCAGCTGTTTACTCCCCAAAAGAATCTGCGCGTAGCGTTCAGCGATAAAGCCGGGGGGCGTATAGCAAACCGGAAATCTATCAAAAACAAGGCCCGTAATCTGTAAGAACGCAGATTACGGGCCTTGTTTTTGATAGCTTGGATCGGATAGCTTACGCTGTTGCTTTTAGGCGAAAGTCGCGCTGAGCAGCTTCGTCACCTGATGAAATTGCTTTCAATCGTTTGTGATACATGAAATACGAGCCAAAACCCAGCGCCACAAAGACAAATATTGGCGCCCACTGGACGAAATCCTTACCGCTGTTCGCGACGGAATACGTAGCACCCAGCAAATCGAAAATGAGTCCGGCATACGCCCATTCTTTAAGACGAGGAAAACCGGGAACCAGAATGGCAACAGACCCCAGCAATTTGGCCCAGCCCAGAAACGGTATGATATAAGCCGGATAACCCATTTCGTGAAAACCCTGCACCGACATTGGATTGACCATGATGTTGGGAATGGCGGAACCCGTCATAACGAATGCGAACAATCCAGTCAGAATCCAGTACGTGATGTTTGTCTTTTTCATGGCTTTAGGGGTTGCGTTTTCAGCATTGATTTGTGTCATGTGTAGTTGCTGTTTGACTTACTTACCTGACAAATTTACCACCCCGGCGTCACTTCGATAGGGGGTAGAAACGGCAATAAAAGGGTCATTTCCGCCATTATTTTCGTGCTTTGCTCGTGCCCGTTTCGTAGGCTATTTGTCAAAAATCATCAGTAGTGATGCCGAAAGTAATGATCTTCTTCTGGGTTTAAATGGAACATAAGCGGCTATCCGGTTTTGGGCATAAGTAACCCTGCCCGGAGGACCATTCTCGAATTTTGCCGATGAAATGTAAGATAGAACGGGTAGCCTTTGTGCTTTGATACGTTGTACTAAGACAAGACATTTCGTTTACAGCCTATCTGGCAAAAAATACCCCTGATGAAAAGACGCAAATTCGTAAAAGCATCCCTCCTCACAAGTGCCGTGACGAGCCTTATCCATCCCGTAGGCCAGGTGACTGCCGCTACCCAACAAAATGCAAGCCCGGAGTTTTATGAATTGCGGATTTACAGCTTGAAAAATGCCCGGCAACGGAAGGCCGTTGAGACCTATCTGCAAAATGCATACATACCGGCTCTCAACCGATTAGGGAGCAAAACCATTGGCGTATTTTCCGAATATCTCCCGCAGGGGTTTACCAAACTGGTAGCCCTAATTCCCTTTATCTCGCTGGATGATTATTTCACTACGTCCGATAAACTGACCAAAGATGACGCCTATCAGCAGGCTGGTGCCGACTATTTAAATGCCGAGGCTACTGCACCGCCCTATGAACGTATTGAAAGTTCGTTACTGAAGGCTTTTGTCGGTATGCCCAAACTGGAAGTGCCCGAAAAAAAGGCGCGTATTTTTGAGTTACGTCGCTATGAAAGCCATAACGAAACGGCTGGGAGAAAGAAAATCGAGATGTACAATCAGGGTGGTGAAATTTCTATTTTCAAACGGGTAGGCCTGACGCCGGTGTTTTTCGGCGAAACGCTCATCGGCCCCATGCGCCCCAATCTGACGTACATGCTAACCTTCGACAACATGGAGGAACACGATCAGAACTGGAAAGCCTTTGGGAGCGATCCGGAATGGAAAAAGATCAGCTCCGTACCCGAATTTGCCGATGCCAAAATCGTTTCGAACATCAACCGTATGTTCCTGATTCCGGCGGCTTTCTCTCAAATTTAGCAGCCAACTACACTAGGGCGACCGGGGAGAGTTGAACTGTTGGCTATCACAACAGTTTCAACTCTCCATTTAGCCGGTACGTCTTCCCTTTTTGAGTCGTCAAACGCATTCGCTTGTCACCATAGCGAAGCACGCAGGGTTGCCCGGCTCGGGACGTAACATCCACCCCGATCAGGTGGCCTTGCTGCCAGCGGATGTTCAGTACAAAACCGCCCTGCGCACAGATGCCGTTGATATAGCCCGTCGGGAAGGCATTGGGGAGAGCGGGAAGCAGATCAATGCTTTGCCCCTCACTTTGCAGGATCATCCCGGCAATGCCGCTGGCGCCACCAAAATTGCCGTCGATCTGAAACGGCGGATGCGCATCGAAGAGGTTCGGGTACGACCCACCACCCATGGTGCCTTCGGGCGAAATGGCCGGCCGGAAAAGCAGCTTGAGCATGGTATAGGCATGATTGCCGTCGCGGAAATGCGCCCAGAAATTAATTTTCCAGGCCAGGCTCCAGCCCGTTCCTTCGTCGCCCCGCTCCAGCAGCGACTGTCGGGCGGCTTTCATCAGGTCGGGCGTTTCGTCCCACGTAATGTCGGTGCCTGGGAAAACGCCCCAGAGATGCGATACGTGCCGGTGCGTGTCTTTCGGGTCGTCAATATCCTGTAGCCATTCCTGCAATTGCCCGTGCCTGCCAATCTGGTTCGGCGCAATCTGGCCGTACATCGTTTTCAACGTATCGCGGAACGTAGCGTCGGTGCCCAGAATTTCGCTGGCCGCTATGCAGTTCTTAAATAAATCGCGGATGATCTGATGATCCATCGTCGGCCCAGCCACCAGACCGCCATGCTCGGGCGAGTTGGAGGGTGTACTGATAAGCCAGCCGGTTTTCGGGTCTTTAACCAGAAAATCGACGAAAAACTGAGCGGCCTCTTTCATGACCGGATACGCTCGTTTTTGCAGAAATACCCGGTCCTGCGTGTAGCGGTAATGCTCCCACAGATGATGCGATACCCACGCGCCCCCACTCACCCAGATGCCGTGATTCGATGCGTTGATGGGCGCCGTACCGCGCCAGAGATCGGTGTTATGATGCATTACCCAACCCCGGGTATTGTAGTGCGCTTTGGCAGTCTTCCGACCCGATTCAACCAGTTCGTCGATGGCCGCAAACAATGGCTCGTGACAGGCTGACAGATTCAGCATTTCGGCGGGCCAGTAATTCATTTCGAGGTTGATGTTGGTTGTGTATTTGCTGCCCCAGGGGGGAGTGAGCAAATCATTCCAGATGCCCTGCAAATTAGCCGGCTGACTTCCCGGCCGTGAACTCGAAATCAGCAGATACCGGCCATATTGTAGATACAAAGCCGCCAGGGATGGGTCATTCGATTTCTCGAATTGCTGGAGTCGTTCATCGGTGGGCAGCCCTTGATTGGGCGAAGTCCCCAAATCGAGCGTTAACGTAGTGAAATAGGTCTGATAGTCCTTGATATGGGCCGCTTTTACGGCATCGAAATGTTTGGTACGTAGCGCCTGCAAAGGTCGCTGGCTCATCGTGGCCGGATCACCGGAAATATCGTTATACTTTTTGAAATTAGTCCCCGCCGTCAGATAGAGCGTCGCTTCGTCGGCTCCCGAAACGATGAGCTTCCCCTCCGATACGGTTATCTGGCCTTTCTGTGTCTGAATGTACAGCAGGCTTTCGCCTTTCAACGCGCCGTTACGTACCTGAACCGAAAGCGCAATTGTCTGATTATCAATTTGTCGAACGGAGCTTCCTTTGTGCAAACTGCTCAGCGTAGCCTCAAAACTGATCTGGCCGGGCTGGCTAGCCTTTAGATGAACAGCCATCACCTGGTCGGGTGCGCTGGCCAGGTATTCGCGGGTAAAATTCACACCGTTGGCTTGATACGTAACGCGGGAGACGGCTGTTGTCAGGTCCAGTTCGCGACGGTAGTTAGTTACTGGCCCCGCATCTTTAAACCGCAGCCTTAAATCACCAAAGGGTTGATAATCGGCCTGATAGCGGGGCGCAGCCGGGGGCGCATCATCCTGAACCCAGTACTTAAACGGTTTGCTGAGCGGCACGCCATCGGTTGGTTTCTGTCCTTCGGGATAAACAACGAACGTAGGCTGGCCGGTTTTAACACCAATGAAACCACCTTTGTCGAACAGATTAATGACCTGAATAGCCAGTTGATTTTTACCTGCTTTCAGCTTTGATGCTGGAATTTTGTAGCGTCGGTTTTTGGCAATGCCTTCATCAGACCCCACCAATTCGCCGTTCAGGTAGGTGAAATCCTGATCACGAATGCGCCCTAAATCCAGCACGACATCTTTCCCCGCCCAGGCTTCGGGCAAGTCGAACGTCGTGCGGAACCAGACGGCCCCGTCCAGTCCTTCCAGGTTGTCTTTTTCCCAACCATCAGCGGTTGGTACGTTCATCGTTTTCCAGGACTGGTCATGGAACGTAGTAGCCGTGGGGTTTGAGGCTACGTTGCTCAGATGACGAACTCTGGCGAACCAGGTCTCTTTTTTCTGGGCATAGCCTTCTTCATTGCTTTGCCGACCCATGAACTTATCCTGCGCCAGTTTTTCTGCTTCGGCCTGCTTTCCTTCAGCCAGCAATTGGCGAATCTGGGGTAAATACTGAGCCGCGCCTTCTCGCTGGTACTCGCGCGGTTCGCCCGTCCAGAGAGTGGCTTCGTTAAACTGAATATGATCGTCCAGAATACCGCCGAACACCATGCCGCCCAGCCGTCCATTGCCGATTGGCAGGGCTTCTACCCACTGATTAGCCGGTTGTTTGTACCATAGCGTCAATGGCTGCCGAATGGGTGGTTGTGCCTGTATTGATAGGCTGGCGACAAAGAAAACGAGGATTAATCGTAGCATGGTTTGTAAGAGCATTAAAGAGTTGGTTTTGTCATTCCGACGCAGGAGGAATCTTACTGTCTCCTTAGGCTCAGGTTAGGATGCTTTCAAGATTCCTCCTGCGTCGGAATGACAAATCATGCTCAGTAGAGTTTCTAATTAAAAACAAGATACAGCCCCACCATCGTGACAATCAGTGAAATCCAGGCAATCCAGACGCGTCGGGTTGGTTTGATGGCGTCAGATTTTAACGTAACAGGAACATAAATCGACGGATTTTTATCGAGTAACGAAATCAGTACAGCCTTGATTAACAGGACCGCAAAAATGGCAAACGACAACAGCAGATAGTGCGGCCAAAAAGTATATTTGTCGGGCGGAAGAATCCATAAATACACGATACCCACGCCTAAACTAAAGGCCGAACCAACGGATAGGACGGTATTTACGGCCTTCCGGCTGGTACGTTTCCAGAAAACCGTCAGCAGGAAAACAACGGATAGGGGCGGGGCAATGAACCCCAGCACCGACTGAAACACGTCGAATAGATTTAGCCCTTTGATACTGTCAATCGCTAGCGCCATCCCGACGGCAAACAAACAACCCACCACAACCGTCATTCGCCCCACTTTAATTAATTGCGCATTGCTGGCATCCGGGTTGATCTGTCGGGCATACACGTCCATCGTGAATACGGTGCTCAGCGAGTTCAACGATGAACCAATCGTGCCAACCAGCACCGCAATCAAGACCACGATGACCAGTCCATTCATGCCCGGCGGAAATAGGTTCGTTACCATCGTCATGTAGGCTTCAGCGGGGTCTTTCAGGTTCGGGAACAGAATAAAGCAGAGAATTCCCGGCAGAATGAACAGCGGCAGCGACAGGATTTTGAGCCAGCCAATGAAGTTGACGCCCAGTTGCCCCTGCTCCAGATTTTTAGCACCCAGCACCGATTGCACCATCGACTGATCGGTGCAGAAAAAAGCCACCGCTGCCACCGGATAACCCAGTAAAATAGCTGGCCAGGGGTATTTTGCGTCGCTCGCCGGATGGATCAGACTCCAGTATTCGGCGGGCGCTCTATGAACAACGGCCTCCAGACCACCCACTTTGTTGATGCCGAGAATTGTGAGTGTGAGCGACACGCCAATCAGCAAAATCATCTGGAACACATTCACGCGGGCAATGGCTTTCAGACCACCCGTATAGGCGAACAGTCCGGCAAATAGCACGAGCACAACCACAGACTGCCACATGGGAATGTCCAGAATCTGACGTACCAGAAACCCGCCCGCAAACAGCCCCAGCGATAACCACGAAATTAGAATCTTGATGAGCGCGTACCACGCCAGAATCGTTTGCGTGGATTCGCCGTACCGCTGCCCCATGAACTCGGGCATTGTCGATACGTTGGCGGCCAGGTATTTAGGCGCAAAAACGATGGCCAGCAGAAACAGAAACACGAACGCGTACCAGTCGAAATTGATGGCCACAATGCCCGTGCTGTAGCCGATACTCGCAAACGCCAGCAGCATGGATGGCCCCACATTGGTACCCCACATATTGAACCCAATACTCGCCCAACCCAGTGATTTATTCGCCAGAAACAACGTTTCTTCGGTATGCCCTTTTTTCGGAATACTAGCTTTATAACCAATCACCACCAGGATAATCAGGTACGCCAGGACAATACAATAATCTAAGGCGGTTAAGCGGTCGGTGATGTTGTTCATGCTTTTATCGTTCGGCGTAGTCTCTGACTACCGCACCGGCGGACCGGTCGTTGCGTTACCCGGTCTCCGACCGGTTTTGGATAATTCATTAAATTCCGGTCGGAGACCGGATAGCACGACGACCGGTCCGCCGGTGCGGTAGTCAGAGACTACGCCGAACAACCGAGACTACGCCGAACAGCCGAGCTACAATCCGTGCTCGTTCAATACGTCCTGCACCTTCACGGGCTGGCCGGTTTGCAGGGATTTGTCCATCGATTGAAGCAAAGCCACCGTGCCGATTCCCTCGCGAATGTCCGGGTATGCCGTTTGACCCGATTCCAGACACGTAGCGAAATAATCGAGGTAGTTCTGGTACTCGCCCGCATGGTGGCTTTTGCCCTCAAACCGGAAATAATGCTTTAGTTTATGCTCCCAGGTCTGCACAAGTTCCTCGCCGGTGTTAGTCGTGATGGCGTAGCGCAAATCCATGTAATCGGCCTGAGAACATCCCTCCGTGCCGCGCAGAATGCAGCTCATTTCGGAATCTCGGACAACCGGCTGCACGGGGCCGGTGTAGGCACCACTCACGCGGGCGATACGTCCGTCTGTGGCCTTGAAAATGAAATGCATCGTATCGGCATTTTTCAGGCCGCCTTTGCGCCCGTTAGCGCTGAGCATACCGTAGCCCATCACCTGCTCGATATTCGGCAAATACCAGCGAATGAAATCGACCGGATGACTGAGGCCACCGTATAGCCATTTGAACGCGTTTTCGAGTGACCACCCTTTGTCTAGAAACCAGCGATGGTCGGCATGATAGTAGCCTTCGATCGTAATCAACTCACCAATCAGGCCCTTTTCAAAATCACCACGCTGCTTTTTCATCGGCTCGAAAAAGCGGGAACTCTGCCCGACGAACACTTTTTTGCCTGTCTTCTCGCTGATGTCGATGAGTTCTTTCGCCTTCGACAAGTCATCAATAAACGGCTTGGTACAGACGACGTGTTTGCCGTGGAGCAGCGCCTGTTTGGTGTGTTCCGCGTGAAATTTATCGGGTGTGTAAATCGCGATAACGTCAATCGTCGGGTCGTCGAGTAAGTCCTGATAGTTGGTTGTATAGTGTTGAAAATCAAACTCTTTGGCCCGTTGCTGGCACAGCTCGATCTTCTGATCGCAGACTTTGACCAACTCATAATTCGGGCTCGACAATGCCGCCGACATGGTGCTGCGTCCCTCGCCTAATCCTAAAATGCCTAATCGTAACATGATTTACTTGACTTTGAATAGTAATGCAAAAATTTCAACATAGAGGCATGGAGAACACAAAGTGGTAAACCGATACGTTCAATTTCTTATTTCTCTGTGTTCTCCGTGTTGGAAAATCAATTTACCGGCTTCAATTCCACCCAGACCTCGCCCGGTTTTGTCCCGGAAATGCCTTCCTGATAGTTCTTCATTCGGGCATTCCACTCATCGACGCGCGGGTTATTTTCAGTGGTTTTAGGATTGAGCTTATCCAGGCTTTCGCCTTTTGGAACACTGATAACCAGCATCAGTTGCCGCCCGTTTCTATACAAAAGCAGTTGCTGAAAGTTGGCGTTACAGAACCCTCTGGCAACCTCCGGCCATTTCTCAAACTGTGTTTTGTGATAGTCCAGGTACTCATTCTGACGCTTCGGATCGGCGACCAGATTAGCGGTTAAAATCGTATGGTCCCACGCACTGGCTTTGGATTTGTCATCGCAACGGTCGCGGTTGAACTCGTAGAAAAGATCGTAATACGTCCTGATCGTCGTGCCCGGGAAAGCGGACTCCAATCGCCCGCTGAGCACCGATACGTCCTGCACGTTATCGAAAATAACGTAGTGATTTCCCCACTGATAGACCGATTTGGGATTGACCTTCGTGCGAATCAAAACTTTCTTTAATTTCTGTAAATCAATAGGTTGATTTGTATTCACGACCAGTTCAACAATGACCGGATTTTCTTTGTTGATGCCCCACGCCGGGTCGGCAGGCGTTTTGGCACGTAGCAGATGTTGGTACGGTGCCTGAATCCCCGCTTTCGCCTTGATGCTGTCTGCTACCTGCGGCCCATTGTGCGTCCAGACGTTGTTGGGTCCGTTAGCATTTTGCAGGTATTTCTCCGAGGGTGTCCAGTTATCCTTGATCGTAAAATACGACGACCCTTCGTCTGTGTACAGGTAAAACCAGTGGGCCGGCAGGTGGGCATACGGCGCTTTGTAGACACTGTCAATGTAATTCTCCGCGATGGTCGAACCGGGTTGCGCCGACAGCGTGTAAATGGCGGCCGCATCGTACATATGTTTGGCGAAGTGATGGATTTTGTTCGCCACCACGGCATTGTTCCGCATAGCGTTGATGGTACGTGTCCAGCCCCAGCCCAGGTTGATGCCGCTATACGATACGTTGCTGATCTCGTTATGCTCAATGGTGATCCCTCTGACGTAGCCCGCGCCGATGCCCACACTGCCCCAGTCTTCGTTTGTTACATTGGTAATCAGGTTGTTGCTGATGAGCAGATTGCTGCACACGTCCCGTTCGTCGGTGGGGTTGTAGGGGAGGTGAATCTCGGTGGCTTCGTCGGCGAAAACGCCCGCCTGAATGCCTGTGCCACCAATGTCGCGGAACAGATTTCCCCGGATAACGTTGTCCTGAACGCCTTTATGGTAATCCAGCCCGGCGGCCGCCATGTGTTCGAACCGGCAATTGTCGAAGGCCGTGTGATTGGCAAAATTCACCTCGACGCCTGCGGCCGGACGTCCCACCCAGGCCTGATTTTCGAGTGACTTCTTGTCGGGTGTACCCGGAATTTTCAGCTTGTAGGCATCCAGCATATACAGCCCTGCCTGATGCGGTACGTGCCCCTGCTGCGACGGCCGCAGCCAGCCCGTATGCTGAAACGCAATGCCCTTAAACACGACGTTTGACACTGGATGGTCGGCTGTTCCCGCGATACGTACCAGCGTTTCGAGCGAGGGCGCGATGACCTGTGCCGTCGCGAGGTTCTCGGTTGGACGCGGGATGTAGTAGACTTTTTCGGCTTTGGCATCCAGAAACCACTCGCCGGGCTGGTTCAGAAACTGGATGGCGTTGGTCAGGTAAAACGCTGAGTTCCCGGTTTCTTTGGAAATCCAGGGTGCAGGCCACGGATGCTCGGATTGAATGCGACTTTCGGGCTGATGGAACCACAGTTTGGCGCTGTCGCCCTGAATGTTAATTTGTTTAATGCGCAGGTTGGCAATGGCCCACCACTGATGAATTAACATTTCAAGGCCCGTCGCTTTTGACAGACCACCGAATTTAGGGGCGGGAATCCAGCAGGTTTGTTCCTGTTTATTCCACGACAGAATCCGGTTCATCAGCGGATAGGGTGTGTCTTTGGCACGTATCGCTTTTTCGCTATTGACCCACACTTGCCGGAACTCAATCGGGCGGCCACCAACGTTGGGCGCATCCGCCACCCAGACTTTTCCAACGGCTTCTTTGGGCAGTCCCGCTACGTTGCCTTTCACTTTCTGCCAGCCTGTGATGGCTACGCCACCGCTCAGGATAGGGTTTTCATTCGGAGCCGCTTCGATAATCGTTGGGCTGGCGGGCGTACCCGAATCCTCCGGACGGATAAAAACGGGCTCACTTAAGGTATACAGCCCATTTTTTAGGTAGATGTGTGCGCCTTTAGCAACACCTGGATCAGCTAACCGGCGTAGTTCGCGAACCCTCCGTAATGCCAATTGCAAACTCGCCACGGGTTTTTCTTTCGTCCCCGCGTTCGCATCCGACCCGTCCGGCGCCACCCAGATTTGGGCCTCCTGCGCGAAGATGAGTGAGGTGAGGGAAGAAAGAAGTAACGTAGCGAGGGTTCGTTTCATGAGATTCCGATATTGCTAACACCCCCAACCCCCTGAAGGGGGCTTTGGTTGAGTATAAGGAAAGCCCGGCAGCGGCCGACCGTCCTTCAGGGGGTTGGGGGTACTATATGATTTCACTTCCCCGAAAAGTCAAAGTATAGCGTCAGTTCTTTGGCGCGGGCGGGTTCTTTTTCGTAATCGTAAAACGCATATTTCTGCCCCATTGGACCGGTGGTTTCGTTGCGCTGCGTTTTGGTGCCGATACTGCTGATACCCTGCATGAACGAAATATCACCCGATGGGAAAATGGGTTCGTAGTTGTGCCATTGGTCTGTTTTCCAGGCCGGTGTAAAGAGTCGAAAGAAGACATCTTCGTTCTCGGTCGCGACAGTGAACGGGTTATCTGCCGCGTCAAATTTGCACCAGTACATGTTCGCGTGATAGCCTTTGAATTCGGGATAAACCAGCGGTTGCTCACCCGTTTCGGTATTGTTGTAGGCTTTAGTCCAGACGCCTAACCTGCCGCCTTTCATACGATTTTTCCAGACTCGATAAGGCCCCTTTCCCATCCATGTTACGCCTTTCATGTTGGCTTCGGGAAACGAGAAATTGACGCCATTCAAGAACGTAAAATAACCATCTGGAAAATAGCGTACTTTCATTTTTACCCAACCTGATGAATAAATGGTCCACTGTACGGTATTGTAGCTATTTTTTCGATCGAACGTCGATTCGATGATGACGGTCGATCCGTCGGTACGTTGGGTGATGTTTTTGAAATTATTGACGCCTTCCTGCAACATGGGGCCATTGGTCAGCGGGATCGTTCCGGTGTTGTTGGCTGCCTGTTTCAAAAGGCCGTTTCGTTTGCTGAACGATAGTTTTATACCGTTTGCCGTTACGTTATACAGCGAGTCGGTTTCAGTTATTGTTACAGTACCAGTACCGTCGGTTTTGACGAGCGACGACGTGATTTTACTAGGTAAAGAAATCGGAAAGCTCCACGTAAAGAGTTCGCGCTTGTGCGGATCGATTGCCGTGATGTACAGGAAATCGTAAGTTCTCCAGTCGGCAGGCAGGTTGGCTTTCAGCACACCTTTTTCGAGCGGTTTTAAGCTGGGTGCCGTAACAGAAAATGTCTTTTCAATGGGTTTCGTTACGTCATTTGGCCCCGAAACTCTCACCAGTTTTCCGATGAACGAACACTGATTCGTGTTGGTGAAATGATACCGGTTTTCAATCGGGAACGAACCATCAAACGTGGGTGTAATCTCCCGATGCTCCAGCTTTATTGGCGACCACACCTCTTTGACCGTAAAAAAACTACCTTCTTTTTCGCGGTACGGTCCTACAATGCCATCAGCGCCCCGGTTACCATCGGTATCCAGCGGACCTTTTCCTGCGTTTCGGTCGGTACGTACCACGCCCTGATCGGCAAAGTCCCACAGGAAACCACCAGCGGCCAGTGGGTCGTGCCACATCGCTTCCCAATAGTCTTCTATCCCTGCGCCATGTCCACCATCATACAGCCCGTGTAGAAATTCGGTGGGTAGCGTGATCGAATGGCCGTGGTTGTAATTGCCAATGCCGTAGTTGAACTCCCGATAATGCTGCGTATCGAAACCGCCGAAATCCTCCCAGGCATGAATCACGTGCCGTTTTTGGATGTCTTCTTTGGCGAAAAGTGCATCAAACTCGTAGTTGTGACCACCTTCGTTGCCGTTGATCCAGCCAATGACCGACGGATGATTAACATCGTGCGTGATGAGTTCGTGGAGTAATTTGGTACCCGTTGGCGTATCATAATGGCCATGCCAGCCCGCCAGTTCATCGAACACAAACAAGCCCAGCGAATCGCAAACGTCCAGAAAATGATCGTCGGGCGGATAGTGTGACATCCGAACGGCGTTCATGTTCATGTCTTTCATCAGGTTTACGTCCATGATGCTGATTCTCTTACTCAACGCTCGCCCTGACGTTGGCCAGAACGAATGGCGATTCACGCCCTTGAGCTTGATTTTCGTACCGTTGACATAGATGCCATCCCGTTGTTTCACCTCAACCGTACGGAAACCGAAGTACTTCGTCACTACGTGAACCGGCTTTCCGGATTGGAGCAATTTGAACTCAACGTTGTAGCGATTCGGCGTTTCGGAAGTCCACAACAATGGATTTTGTAGCGTCTTTGTCAAGGTAACCGATTGATTCCCTGGCTTAATTTTTGCGCTAAAGGACGTGCCGACTTTTTGTCCATTAGTGGTGTAAATCTGGGCCAAAACGTCCGTAGCTTCACCCGACGTATTGAGTTGAAGTTGGGCCGTAAACGTACCGTTCGCTTTGGCGTCAATCGCTACATTGTTTAGGTGTTCGACGGGAAGGATTTCCAGGTATACGGGTCGGAAAATGCCACCGAAAATCCAGAAATCGCCTTTGCGTTCGGCCTCGTTGACCGACGCATTGGCCGAGTGTTTCGATACGGTCGCTTCCAGCAGATTGCCCGATCCATAGTTAAGTAAATCCGATACGTCGTACTTGAAGGCATAGTACGAACCCTGATGTATGGGACCAGCCGATTTTCCGTTTATCTTAACGTCGGTGTCAGTCATAGACCCTTCAAATACCAGGTTGATTCGCTTGCCTTTCCAGGACGCTGGTGCCTGAAAATCATACTTATACAACCCCTGTTCCTTGCCGCGTGAGCTGTCTTTGGCGAACCCATAATTGTATTTACCAAACCCCTGCACTTCCCAATTCGACGGCACCGGAATGGTTGTCCACTTTCCCGAATGCTGCCCTGTCGTGCAATAAAATTGCCAGTTTACGGTATTGTTGTTCCCGGTTCCCGACAGGTAACGTTTTTCCGTTTGCTGGGCTTGCGTTACGTAAGCCAGCGACATAAGAAAGCTGAGAACGATAAAAAAACGTTGATTCATTAAACTTGCGAACTGTTCGGCGTAGTCTCTGACTACGTCGTGGTGTTGTCCGGTCTCCGACCGGAATTATATAGTTGTTTTGCTCCGGTCGGAGACCGGATAACGCTCGAACGTAGTCAGAGACTACGCTCAACATCTCTCAACATCATTTCAGCAACCCTTTCAAAACTTTCTTCTTCACTTTAAAAATTGTCCCGTGCTTATGGCCCTCTGGAACAGCCGTTTGGCTGGAAACATCGGTGAAGGTTTTGAAATCGTGGGTCTTTACTGCACCGTATTTTTTGTCCTGATACGAGTCGAAGTAAATCAGCCAGTCGTCGCCGACTTTGGCAACGGATGGCCCTTCGGTAAATTTCTTCGTAAAAGGAGCCGATACGTTGGTGAATGGTCCCGTCGCCTTATCGCCAAAAGCGACTTTGATGTTCCGTTCCGGTCGGGTGTTGTTTTTCAGAACCAACACGTAATCAGCGTGTTTGCGCTTTACGATTACCGCGTCGATGACGCTGAATTTCGGATCGAGAAAAAGTTGGGTTGGCGTGAAGGTCTTGAAGTCGTTCGTCGTCGTGTAGTACATCCGGTGGTTGTTTTTTTCTTCTTCAACACCCCGCTCAAACCGCTCTGGAATGGTGGAAGCCCAGATAATCACAAACTGGTCGGCTTCGGCGTCGTAAAACAGTTCGGGCGCCCACACATTCACTGTCGTTGGTTCGTGTTCCATGACGGGCAGAAACCGTTCTTCCGACCAGTGAATCAAATCCTTGGAACTGGCGTAACCGAAACCCTTATCGTCTTTCCAGCTACTGGTCCAGACCAGATGGAACGTACCGTCTTTCCCCTGGGCGATGGATGGGTCGCGCATGACTTTCTGGTTGCCAATCTCAGGCTTCAGAAACGTACGATTCAGATCCGTCCATTTATAGCCGTCGTAGCTGTACAGCAGCCTAAGTCCTTCATTAGCCGGTTCATGAAATGAGCTGAACATGTACACTTCCTTCGAGCAGGATGAGAGGAACAGAATAAGACTGGCAATAAGTCCGATAAACTTGGATTTTGCCTGAAAAACCCCTAGATCCCCTAAAGGGGACTTTGTCCAAGCACAAGCCAAGTCCCCTTTAGGGGATTTAGGGGTTTTTCGGAGTTTCAAGCTTATACTACTAATTCTCATTTCTTCTGAATGACTAAGACCCAGTCATTGCCGTTCTTTGGCTCGGCGGGTGGGTTGAACTCCTGAATTCCTTTATTCGCTACGTCGCCGATGGCGGTCGTTTTGCCATCGCGCGGACTGAACCAGGAAGCTGCTACAGTATCACCGGGGAGTTTACCCATGTTCAGCCTGATGTTCCGACCCGTGTAGGTGTAAATCAGCGCGTAATCTGGTCCGCGACTGGCCACTAGATAATCGTACTTGCTGCCCTGATTGGCAATCAGCGACTGGTCGGGGATACGGTCGAAAAAGGAGTGAGCCAGCATCAGATTTTTCAAGTGAATCATCTGGCCGGCACCGGGGGCGTCGATGGCTTTGTCCCAAGTCTCGATCGGGCCGAACGACGTGTGTTTATCCCTCGTCTTGTACATCTGCATCACGGAATTATGCCCATAGGTGTACCCAAACGCGCCCGCCAGCACCGACCAGTATCCATACCGGCGCACGTCATCAGCCGACCAGCGCGGCAACGTAGTGTCGTGCAGTCCGTGTGGAATGCCCTCGTAAGATGGCTCGCCGTCGATATCGGGTTTGGTCGGTTTTAGGGCTAAATCAGCCTGAATGTAGCGCCAGTTGTCTTCGCCGTAATGCAGTGTTTCTTTGGCCGATGTATCCTGCGCATAGGTCTTGTGGCCCGACTGCACCATGTTGAAATCCAGCCAGGGTTCGTTATGAAACCACTCCGACGAGGACGACCGGCCGCGGGGATGGAAGGTAATCAAGTGCGTTGAATCGACCTGATTGATCGTTCGACCAATGGTTTTCCAGACATCCAGCGAGTCGCTGCCTTTAATATCACCGCCGTTTAGCCAGATGATGTTTGGCCGGTTCTTGTAGCGATTGGCGAGAAACTCCGCATAAATTTTGGCTTGCTGTTGATTGACGCCCCCGTTCTTTACATTGCCGCCCCAGACCGGCACCAGCGCCATGTAAATTCCTTTTTCGGCGGCTTTGTCTACCACAAAATCAACGTGATCCCAGAAATCGTATTCGGTTGAATCGCCGAAGGAAGATCCTTTTGTTATAAGTGGCGTTGCTACGTTCTTATTAATCAGCGCTGAGTCGCCGTATACGTTGGTAACCTTAAGCGTATGCAATACCATCACCTGAATCACATTAAAGCCTTTCTGCTTCCGGTTTTCCAGGTACTTTTCGGCTTCTTCGCGCGTCAACCGACCGAACAACAACCAGCCTGTATCGCCCAGCCAGAAAAAGGGTTTATTATCGCCAACGGCCAGAAATCGGTTGTTCGCCGAGACGGAAAGCTGTTTTGAATCGGGTGCTTTTTTGTCGTTTTCAGCCGTACTACACGCGACAATGATTGTAGACAGAAACGCAAAAAGAAGGCTTCGTTTAAAAAGCAGGTTTAGCATGTACAAAGAATGTATTTTTTCGAGGTTGTACTGTGTATGATTTTTTCGCCGGATTGTATGATTTTGCCAATCATGTATATTCTAAAAAGCCTAGTAATTGTTGTCGTTTGGTTAAACTATTAGTCTGTATACCCCTAAATCCCCTGAAGCAGACTTTGTCAAAGTGCGAACAAAGTTCCCTTCAGGGGATTTAGGGGTTTTAGGGCATTAGTACCCCGGATTCTGGGTAATCGCTGCGTTTTGCGTCCGCACAATTTGCGGAATAGGCCACAGCAGTTTGGTCTGCGTAATGGCTTTACCTTTGGCCGTCAGTACCGGAATGGCACGGTTCGTCCGCTTCAGATCAAACCAGCGGTGAAATTCAAGCGCTAATTCCGTCCGTCGTTCATGTTCGATGGCCAAATCGAGTGTTGCATATTTGGCCGTGGGATACGTAGCATCGCTAAACTTGGGCAATTTAGCCCGTGTCCGTACCAGATTAAGGTACGTAGCATCGCCACTGGCTTCCGACAACATCAGCAGCACATCCGCGTAACGTAACACCATAAAGTTGTTGTTAGCCAATGGATTACCGCCAACCTGTGTCGCTTTGGTATCGGTCCATTTGATCGGGTATTTCTGCGAAATGAACGTACCCGAGTTGTTGTAGCCCAGCGCAATTGATAGATCACGACGAGGGTCGCTGGCTTCAAATTCGTTGTACAGATCGTCGGTCACCTGATTCATGCCACCCCCGTAAAAACCCAGAAAATTGTTGTTTGGGTAAAACGTCTGGTAGTAGCGGCTAAAGGGGGCCGAGGCATTACCTCCCAGATACTGGATCTCAAAAATGGATTCTTTCGTGTTTTTTACAGTTGGCCCCCATAAATCGGCATAGTTTGTCAGCAATGAATACTGATTGCTGTTGTAGACTTCTTTAAGGACTGTTGCCGCCGATGCTTTATCGCCTAATGTCAAATACACTTTACCTAAAAGCGCCTGTGCAGCCCCTTTTGAGGCCCGTCCCGGCATGGTGATCACCGACGCTAAAGGCAGTTTATCGGCCGCGTAGATGAGGTCTTTTTTGATCTGGTCATAAACGGCACTTTGTGGAGAGCGTAGCACGCCATAACTTTCTTCGCCCGTTAAGGGTGTCGTAACCAGCGGTACATCGCCCCAGAGTTGAACCATATCGAAATAATAAAGCCCTCTTAAAAACATCATCTGGGCTTTAACGCCTTCTTTATATCCCGCATCCACGCTAGCGCCTTCAATCTTGTCCAGCACAATGTTGGCGTTGAATATCGCTTTGTAATATTCCTGCCAGAACTGATAAATCATCGTGTTGGACGTCGCGAGGCTATAATCCTTAAACTGCCATTTGTCGGACTGGATACCCGAAATGTTGAACACAATGGCGTTGTCGCTCATTTGCTCGTTCGCATATGAAACCGATCCTTCGGGATGATAGACAAGGTACAGCGACGCGTAGGCCGCATTGACCGCCAGTTCAAAATCATCTCTGGTTTTGAAATTATCGGCGGTGGGGTTGGAAATCGGATTAAGATTCAAAAAAGACTCTTTGCATCCTGTTGCCGCCAGGCAAAGACAGATGATGGCTAGAAGGTGTTTTATATGTTTCATTGTCGTTTCAAATTTGAGTTTCACTACGTTCCCGAAGTCCAGTGTCTTCGGAAAATCGATAAAAACCTTTCTGTATTTCCTTAAAAATCAAGCTTTAAGCCTACCGTTATTGAGCGGGGGAGTGGATACGAGCCGTAGTCGACCCCAATGAACGCGCCATTTGGTGCATTACCCGACGCATTCAATCCATTGCTGCCGCTGGAGTAATTGCTGGCGCCGTAGGTCGTGTTTTCGGGGTCGTAGTTTGTGTAGGAACTCCACAGGTACACGTTCTCGGCGTTCACATACACGCGGGCCACCCGAAACGGCGTTTTGCTCATCAGCGAGGTCGGCAGCGTATACGATATCCGAATGTTTTTCAGGCGCGTGAACGAGGCATCTTCAACCCACAGGCTATGAAACTGATCCTGCAAACCCGTCAGGCCGAGGGTTGCGCGGAAGTGTTTGCCATCGCCGGGATCGGCTTCTGAACGCCAGCGGTTATCGACACTCGCATACATGTTCCGGCCATTATTCCAGAACCCCAGGTAGCGGAAGTTCTGATTGACAATCTCTCCGCCATACGAGCCTTGCAGCATGAAGGAGAAATCGAATCCCTTGTAGGAGAAATTATTGGTAATGCCGGCAATGAAATCGGGCTGATTATTACCCAGCGTCGTACGGTCGTCAACGGTGATTTTACCATCTCCATTCACATCGCGGATAATCGGATCGCCGGGTTTGGTGGTGCTGTAGTGCGGAGCGGCATCAACAGCCGCCTGGTTTTTGAACACGCCATCCACTACGTAGCCGAAGAAATTAGAAACGGGCTGACCCACTTCGGTTTTTACCGCCACTACGTAGTCGGTATACGTGATGGGCGCATTCCCTGGGCCAAGCTGAAGCACTTTGTTTCGGTTGAAACTGATGTTGAAATCGGTTGTCCAGAGAAACTTACCCGTGGTGTTTTTTGTGTTCAGATTCAGCTCAACCCCGCGATTCTGCATTTTGCCGATGTTCGTCAGCTGCGTCGAGAAACCGGAAATGTCGGGTACGGGTACGTTTAGCAGCATATCATTCGTAACGGAGTGATAATATTCTGCCGATAACCCGATGCGGTCACTCAACATGCGTAGGTCCAGCCCAATGTTTAACTGAGTTGTCCGTTCCCATTTCAGGTTGGTATTGGCAATGTTACCAATCGCCAGACCTGATGCCAGCGTAGCACCAGAAACGTAGTTGGACGAGCCTAACAGACTGATGGCTCCGTAGTTCGGAATCTGGTTATTACCCGCTACGCCGTAGCTAGCTCGCAATTTCAGGTTGTTAATGAACGTAGCGTTTTTCATAAATGACTCGTCCGAAATCAGCCAGCCAGCCGATACCGACGGGAAGTAACCCCAGCGAGTGTCCGTTCCGAAACGGGAACTACCATCCCGGCGGATCGTGCTCGTTAAGAAATATTTATTCTGGTAATTGTATTGAGCACGAGCCAGATACGAAATCATTGACCATTCGGTAGCCGTGCTGGAGCCACTGGTCACGACACCGGCGTTCAGCGTTTCGACCAGGTCGTTCGGGAAACTGCCCGACGTGACGGTAGCAAATTCATCGCGTTGTTTCTGAACCGTATAACCAGCCAGCACATTCAGGCTGTGATCGCCAAACTGTTTGTCATACGTCAGCGTATTTTCCGACAGCCAGTTCAGCATATACGACGACTGCACATTGCCTTCTGCCGGCAGCAGCCCTGAATAGCCATACCCCTGATTTTTAACCCGGTACGAGTTCAGTCGCGTATTGAACAGGTTGCCGCTGATGCTCGTCCGAAACTTCAGATCATCGGTAACGTAGTAATCGGCAAAGGCGGTGGCCAGCGTATTGAATGATTTGTTCTGCTTATGATAAAAGCGAGTTAGCGAATACGGATGCCACAGGTTCAGGTCATTGTAGGCAACGTATTTGTTCCAGACCGAATTCGGGTCGCGATAGCCCAGATTTCCATTTTCATTATAAACCGGAAAGATCGGATCACTTTGCTGAGCCAGACTGATAACATCGCTTTTGCCTTGCGTACCTTCTGTACGATCAAAAATTGTGGTTGCTCCCAGGTTCAGGCCAAGGCTAAACTTATCTGATACTTTGTGCTTGATGTTGGAACGTAGCGCCAGGCGTTTGTAATAGTTTTCGTCCAGAACGGCCTGCTGATCCAGATATGCCAGCGAGAATAAAAACTGTGTTTTCTCGGTACCTCCCGAAACCGACAGTTGCGCATTATGCGATGGCGCTACCCGAAACATGACGTCCTGCCAGTCGGTGCCATTGCCAAATTGCTGCGGATTGGTAATGAAATCTTCGGGAATACGATACGTTGACGGACGGGCACTGTTAGGATCAGACGCTTTGTTGACCGCCGGATTCAGGTCAACCCAGGCATTGTTATGGGCGTCAATATAATAACCAATCCACTGTTGCGCATTCATCAATGGCACTTTACGGGCTACCGTCTGCGTGCCGTATTCATACCCCGCGCTGATGGTTGTTTTTCCGGGTTTCCCCAGTTTCGTCGTGACCAGAATAACCCCGCTGGCACCCCGTGATCCGTAGATAGCCGCCGATGACGCATCTTTCAGTACGTCGACCGACTCAATGTCCTGCGGGTTGATCAGGTTAAGGTTGAAGTTTTCGAGCGGAACGCCATCGACCACAAACAGCGGGTTCGTTCCGGCCGTAATTGAACTGACACCCCGTATCCGAATGATGGGCGAGACTCCCGGCGCTCCCTGTGACTGCGAAATATTTACCCCGGCAATTTTACCCGCCAGCGACTGTGTAACGTTGCTGAACGACCGGTCTTTGAATTCATTGAATCCGACAGATGCGACGGCTCCCGTGATGGCGCGTTTGCTCTGCGTACCATACCCAACGACGACGACTTCATTGAGCGTTTTGTTGGATGACTGCATCGATACGTCAATAACCGACCGGTTGTTGACGGGAATTTCCTGGGTGTCGAAGCTAATCGAGCTAATGACCAGTACTGCGTTTTTCTCGGCAGAAATTGTGTATATACCATCCTGATTGGAGATTGTTCCCGTTTTGGCCGATTTCACCAAAATGGAAGCGCCTGGTAGAGGTTTCCCTGTTTCGTCTGTGATCTTGCCCGTAATTGCGCTTGGTTGTGCATAGACCTGAACGAAAGAAAAACAAAATAAAACAAAGATCAGGTTTATTCTCCATGATCGTCTATACGTTAAAATAGGCTTCATATGTATTGGTTTAGTCGTAAAAAATCAATTGAATTCGTAGGAGTGAGGTACTGGAAATGGCCTGTTCTGTTACTTATTTCTGAGGTTATCCCTGGCTGGTTTAGGTGGCTGTTGGTGGCTTAATCAATGCGTTTTTGACCATTAGCGAGGTATAAAATTCATCAACACAAGCTTTATAATACAGAGAGAAAAATTGAATTTATTCTGGTTGATACCAGCCATTTTTTAACGTACGAGTATATTAAAACTTGGGAGAAAAATTGTAGAAAACAAGTATTTGATTGGCTCTTTTTACGCAATCGTTACCGGGAACGTTGCCGAAAAGGAATTTTTGGCAACGTTATGTGAGTAAACATAGAATAGGTACTTTTAGGGCCCATCGTCTAGGCAGGTCAGTTTATACTCTTTGATCGTTTTAAATATAACTATTTTAAGAAGTCAACTTTAGCTTCTTTCCCTTTTTGAAATGAATAATTGTCTGAATGGACAGCATCAGAATAAGGCTATCGATCAATCTGGAATAAGACACATTGATTAGAGCAGGTTGACTTCACGGCTTCCCTTAATAGGCGGGATGTTGCACGGAAACTTCTGTAAAGATCGGGCTTAAGAAAGCAAAAAAAAGAAAAATTCAGTCGTGCTGATGTGATCTGAATTATAGGTAAGATCAGGAAAGTAAGTCTTAAACGGAAGGGTATCTGGTCAATTGACTTATTATGAGCCACTATAATTCGGGCTATTGCTCATTGGTAGCTAATAGAAGGCTTTCATATACTTTCTTACAGACTGTGCCATCTTTTTTTTATTTATCTTTTGCACCAGAGTTCCTTAATGCTGGTGCAAATAGATTCAGCATAAGACGCTGGTCAGCCCATTCGATTAGCGCAGGTGAAGCTGTAGACGGGGTAATACTTATATTGAAACACCATAAAATTTAGACGTATCGATCTAATAGGATGCATCTTTTCTGATTTTCTGTCCTCCTTTGGCTGATGGATTCTTATTTCTGAAACTTTCTATGAAAACTGGTGACGCTCGAGCGATTTGGCTTGACTATTTACGTTCGTTTGTTACACTTCTGGTCGTCGCGCATCATGCAGCTCTGGCCTACCCCACATTTGCTTATTTTGATCCGGCTCATTATATCTATTCAACTGCCCCCATTGTAGATGGCAATCGTTGGTCGGGCATGGATACGTTCATTAGCTTCAACGATCTGTTTTTCATGCCCTTGATGTTTTTGATCAGTGGCTTGTTTGTCTATCGAGGCTTAACTAAAAAAGGCATAAAAGCGTATCTGGCGGACCGATTCATCCGGCTGGGAATTCCTTTTCTGATCGCCGAAGTGATCCTTATCCCACTCGCTTATGCACCTACTTTTTACCAGGCTACCCAATCAACGGATTTTACTACGTTCATCAAGGATTATAGTTTAGTGCAACAATGGCCCGTTGGTCCGCCCTGGTTTATCTGGCTGTTATTCGCATTTGATGGCGTTGCTGTCCTCATTTTCACCTGGAGAAAATCCTTTTATGTAAGCGCTGGCAATTGGCTGGCCAGGCTGAGCAAACGGCCGGTTTATTTGTTCGCAGTTGTCTACGGAATAGCCGCTATTAGTCTGATTCCCCTGAGTTTATGGGTGGGTCAATATACATGGGTAGGCAACTGGGGGCCATTCGATTTTCAGCTAAACCGGCTTTTATTTTACTTAGTGTTCTTTCTGCTGGGCACTTGCCTGAGCGCGACCGATTGGCAGAATTATCTTTTCAGCCAGAACAGGCTTTTCGGTAAAGACCGGCTGGTCTGGCTCGTCGTATGTCTGGGCTCTTTTCTACTGTTCGTGATGATTTCCCGTGCTGGAGCCACTTGGGTTAAGCAAGGTCTCCTGACATCTACGGAGGGCTATTTCCTGTATGATATAGTATTTGTCGCCAGTTGCCTGGCCAGTATGGGGGCATGCATCAGTTTTTTCAGGCAGTCAATTACTCGCCCGTTCAAAGGCTGGAACAGCCTGTCAGCTAATGCTTACGGGATTTATGTCGTGCATTACGGATTTGTCACCTGGTTACAATTCGCCTTACTATCGGTTAATGTACCGGCTGTTCTTAAGTTCCTTATTGTCTTTTTGGGCGCGATGGGCTTAAGCTGGCTAAGTAGTAGTTTGCTCAGGCGAATTGCTGTCGTAGCACGGGTTCTATAAGTTGCTTCATTCTATTTTCTTGCCATAGGCTTATCGCTTACCTTACATGGATTGGTTCATATGTCTCGGTAGTCTTACTATAGGCATCGGAGTGATAACTATATTTGCGTTTGCTATTGATTTCTTGCGTTTATAAAGTATAACGTAGCAGATTGTTCTTTTACTTACTTTGGGCTGATTCATAAAGAAAGAAATATGTTGGCGAACCAACGTCGGGATAAAATACTCGAATTATTGAAGGAAGATGGTTCGGCTAAGGTAATCGACCTGGCCAAAATCTTTAAAGTAACGGAAGTTACGATTCGTCAGGACCTCGAAAAACTAGAGAAAGACGGGCTGGTGACCAAAGAGCACGGTGGCGCTTACCTGAAAAATGTTGAAGATCAGGTACGTACCTTTTCGTTGGGTAACCAGGAAAATATCGACAAAAAAGAATTGATTGCGGCTAAGTGCCTGGAGTTCATTGAAAGCGGTGACAGTATCATTCTGGATTCCGGTTCGACAACGACCGAAATTGCCAAGAAACTTCGCGGCTACAAGAATCTTACCGTCATTACCAATGCCTTAAATATAGCGCTGATTTTAGGGGCTGAGCCGGGTATTGAAGTGATCATGACGGGCGGGGAGTTTAAGCCGCCAACCCTGTCGTTGACGGGTCAGAAAGCCGCCGATTTTTTCAAGGGAATTAACGTGCAGAAATTGTTCCTGGCTACCGCGGGACTATCATTAAAGTCTGGACTAACCTATCCTAGTATCAGCGACTTAGTCGTAAAAAAAGCCATGATCGACGCTGCCGACACTACGTATCTAGTCGCCGACTCGACCAAAATCGGCAAGAGCGCGTTTGCCAGTTTAGGCGCGTTGTCGCTCATTAATTACATCATTACCGACGCGGGTATCGAAGAGAAACATAAGCAGGTCTTTCGCGACAACGAAATCGAACTGATCATTGCGAATTGAGATAAATCTGGTTATCATTCAAACAGCCAGTCAATAGTCTTCTTGTTCCCGGCAAGGCCAGCGTCGAAAATGGGAATTTCCTGATTTCCATCCATAAAGCCTAACAACAAGCAGGCTCCCTTGCCCAGGTTCAGTGTGTGCTGACCGGCCTTGAACGAGTAGGCGTGTACGTTTACCGGCGGTTGGCCGCTCACCAGAATGGCATTCGAGATTTTGATTTCCGACTGGCCATAGTCATTTGCGCTGGCATCAGTTTCCAGTTCGGGCGCGGGCAGGTAGTTGGGGTTCTTTTCGGTAAAAAAGCCCACCAACAGCTTCACGGGTTGAGTGCTTGTAAATGTCAGACTGGTACGTTCCAATTGCTGCTTCGCTTTCGAGAATTTCAAGCCTTTCAACTCCTTTAATTCTGGTGCAACTTCACTAATGGTAGCGGCTGTATCTGCATACACGCGTTGCCCTTTTACGATCGAATACGTTTCAACTGGTGGACTTTGCACCGTAACCGTGGCTGGCTTTAAGGTAACGGGCTGTTTCGCCACCGCATTTGTCGCAGATTTCAGCGAGTCAATCGAGTGCTTGAAATGGTCCAGTTCTTTCTGATAGACCGGCAACATTTCGGCCCAGGTTATATACGTAGCATCGACGCCCCGCATGGGAATTTTACGTTGTTTCGTCTGCATACTGTTGGCATACAGGTAGGTATCTTTGGTCAGGTTCACCAGATCGGCGTAGTGCTTCACGCTGCTTTCCAACAAGGGCACGGCCTTATCCAGATCCCGAACATCGCTGGAGTATTTGTACCGCAAAACGGCTAACGCGGCACGGGCTTTTTGCGCGTAGAAATTCGCCATCGCATTCTGACAGTACACGTCATTTTTCAACCGCGTAAATTCTTCTTTGTCTTTCGTGACGGCCCCGGTTGCTTTGTCGATGGCTTCTACCGCCTTTTTGCCATGTTCGACAACTTCATCGGCAACCTGAACGGGTGTCTCGCCAATGTGTTTTTCATGCTTCCAGTCTTTCTCAGCGTAGTCGATAATCATCTCGCCTTCAGGAGCTTCCGACTCGTACAGCAACGTAAGCAGGCCGTAGCGAAATGGATTGATGAGTTGCGTCATCAACATACCCAGTGTCAGGGTTTGGCGGTTGCCGTCGGTGATGCCGTAGCGACGTAGCAGCTTCGGTGAAATCTCGCCCGTTTGTTCATAGGCTTCCAGTACATCCTTGCCTTTATCCAGCGGCAAGCCATATTTCTCCGCCAGTTGATTGCCCCAGTACGTTACCTCCTCAGAGCGATTCCGCCCGGCTTTCCAGGCGTAGCGCGCCCAGGTTTTGTACCAGATCCAGTCGCGGTCGAGCTGGAGCTGACGCGGTGTCGTTTTGTCGGCGGTGTAAGGCCAATCCCAGTACGACGCCTGTGGATAGAGATGTAAGCCATTGGCACCATACACGTTATGCATCGCCTGCACCGACTTCTGAATAAAATCGGCTGAACCGTAGCGGAAGGGTTCCAGATTCGCCAGAATATGGACATTTTCAATCTGTACCGTACCGATATTGCTCAGTGTCCGGTGTAATTCGGCCCATTTCCCGCGGGGGGTGTAGGTCGTCAGGGCTTCGCCGTTGAACTTGGCTTCGGTGTATAAATTTTTGTACAAAGGCAGCGCGGCTTTCATCACGCGTGGCGCATCGGTGTCGTGGGCACGTAGCACGAGGGGCGGTTCATCGGTTTTTCCGAGGGCTTTCAGGCCATCTTTCACACCGGGAATAATCGTTTTGGTGAACCAGTCCACATCATCCTGCCCAACGCCTTCCATCGCTTCGCCCAACGCAATGAGCAGCCCTACGTTCGGGTATTTCTCTACAAAGGCAGCAATCGACTTCCGGGTGTAATCGGCAATGAGCGGAACAATCGGTCGGTTGCGGTCCTGCGTTTTGATGTTGTGATGTTCGGCAAAGGGTTTCGAGACGATAATATTGTAGAACATCTGAATCACCCAAACGCCCCGTTTGTCGGCTTCTTCGGTCAGAAACCGAAACATTTCTTCGTTCTTTTTGAACGTAGCGTCGTCTACTTCAACGGCATAAGGATAGTCCTTTAGCCGAACCAGCGACGCAAACGGATGCCCATTCCACAAATACAGCGAATTGTACCGGTTTTCGACCATCATATCCAGATACCGAATCCAGAGCGCTTTGTCGTATAGCCATGGAAACGTTTTGGGCGTATAGGGGTACTCATACACATCCCGACCGGGCAGATAGGTAGGTTTTTGTACGCCAATGCACGTACCACGCAGCACCATTTCGGGAGTATCGCTGAGGTTTATTGTTTCGGGAAGTTTACTCGTTGCCGTCACCTGATCGGCCAGTTCCATGCAGCCGTACAATGTACCCGACGGATCAGCCCCGGCAATGAGCAGTGGTTTTTGAGGAGCGCTTCGAATCGAAAAACTCTCCTTTTTTACGTCAGTAGGCACCGCGAGTGCATAGGCCCTAATTGCCGGCTTCACTACGTTGTCAGACCATAATCCGATAATAATCTGTGTATTAGTGCTTTTCGCCTGCGGCCCTTTCGCTACCGTGGCCTGATACCCCGCCTTGGTCAAAGCCTGTTTCAGCTTCTCTGCTCCGAACGTCGTTCGAACGTGAGCCGACGCGGGAATGATGATGGTTATAGCCTGATTCTTTTTCGTTGTCTGCTGCGCGATGGAGAGCGTCAGAGAAATGAAAAGTAAGAAGATTAAAAGCGGAAAGGTTTTGGCGTATCGATTCATATTGGGATCAGGCATGACAAAAATGCGCTCATTGGGAACTCGTGCATTGAAACAAACTTACTCATTTATGTCAACCTTAATCTCCACCATTTTCTCTGGAAATTATACAATGTTAGCGAAATCTGATAGTAACGAAGGATCGTTGAGACATGGCGAAGAATGGAACGCAAGTTGCTGGAAAGTAAACAACCTGCTTGAGAATAAGTACCCTAAATGTATATTTGTTTGGCAATCGTTTACCTGAGAAATAACTAATTATACCGATGTCTAAACTGAAAAATAGATTGATTATTCTGATCCCAGCTTATTGCGCTTGCCTGGTCGATGAAGCCGTCACTATTATTAACCAGCCAGCGGCTTACTGGAATGGTAATCTGCAGGCAGGCCGCGAAGCCAATCCGATAGGAGCGGCCCTTATGAAAAGCCACGTATCAGGTATATTCCTGATTTCATTTGCCTGGCTGATAGCCATCGGAGTGATTGGTTACTGGTTGCCTAAACAATTTGTTAAAACATTTGCCCTGATTGTTCTGATTGCTCATACCAGCGCTGCGATCAGTTGGATTACGCCCCATTATGGCTTCTGGTTTTCTATGGCTTTCATCGTTTTTAACTCAGCGCTGTTTGTTCAAGTAGAAAAAAACTACTTCCAGCACGCTGACCAAGTCTCCTTATAACCGATTCAGCTGATTATAAGCCTCAGCCGCTTCTATTGCCAACTGATTCTCCATACAATCTGTATATATCCCGACAACAAAGCTTCCCGAAAGATCTGGTCTTTAGGGAAGCTTTGAACGGTATTAATTCTGAATATCTATTAATAACCCGGATTTTGTTTAAAGTCTCCTTTATTGGTCACGGCATCGATTTCGCTCTGCGGAATGGGACGTAGCACATGGAACGGCTGAATGTTGGGAGCCGCATCGGGGTTGTACTTTTTCACGCGCTCGACCAGCTTGTTCGTGCGTTTCAGGTCAAACCAGCGTACCTGTTCTCCCGCTAATTCGCGGGCGCGTTCGTCCAGGATGAAATCGAGCGTTACGTCGGCGGCCGCTACACGCATGTTGGCAGTACGCCCGGTCACGGCGGCCCGTGTCCGGATTTCGTTCAGGTAATAAGCCGCCGAATCTTTCTTGCCTAAGTTCAACTGAGCTTCAGCAGCCAGCAGATATACCTCGCCCAGACGCAGGATGTAGGCATCCCGCGAACTCTCTGTCGTAGCGTCTGTGGCCCGCGTGGGATCATCGAACTTCCGAAGCGATACGTAGTGAAAGCGGTCGTTGGGTGTGCCATCGGCTTTATACATATCGTTCAGGTCATAAATCCGGTACTTTTTGGACTGCCGAAAAGCCACTGTCACCGGATATTTCGTGGTCAAAACGGCCGTATCACCAACATTCATCCCCGCCGGACGCTTGGTTGCGTCGGTTTCGTTAGCCAGCCAGGCCGACTTGAATGAGGCATTATAGCGGGAGTCGTTTTGTTCATTGAACAAGTTGAGCAGGAACAACGTCGGCATGTAGCGAACGTTTGGAAAGCCGTTTGCTACGTCGCGCTTCATGCCCGGCTGGGTATTATACTCCATCAGGAACAGCGTGTGATTCAGGTTACTACCCGCATTGAATGCCAGGTTGGTCGAGTAGTTCACCGCCCATAACACTTCCGTATTTTGCTGGCCCGTCATCGACCATAAACTGGCGTACGTAGGCAACAGCTTGTACGAATAGCCCGTGATTACCTTTTTGGCGTAAGTACTAGCTTCCTGGTTTTTGCCCCGCGTCAGATACACTTTCGCCAGAAACGCTTCGGCGGCTGGTCGGGTGATACGTCCGTAATCGGTAGTGGTTTGCGGAATGGCCGTTACGGCAACTTGAAGATCCTGAAAAATCTGCTCGTACACCGTCTCGACGGGCGTACGGGTTGCCGTTGTTTCGATGGTCTCTGTGGGTGTTAACTGAAGGGGGATGGCCCCAAAACTTTCGACCAGATGCCAGTAATACCAGGCCCGCAAAAACCGCGCTTCACCTTCCAGTTCTTTCTGACGAGTCGCCAGCACACCCGCCGTTGGTAAGTACTTCAATACGTTGTTGGCCAGATTAATAGCGGCATAGCATTGTTGCCACATTCGATTTTTCACCCAGACATTATCCGTCGTTAACCCCTGATAGGTCATCAGGGGCGGTTGTGGAAATACGCCGTTGGAGCCCGAATTGCCATTGTTGGCGGCATTGGTCCAGATGTCGGTCCCCATTTCCATGAGTGCCTGCCCCTCTTCTTTGCCGTAGAAATAGCGGTTGTACGTGTAAATCCCGTTAACACCCGCTTCGATGCCTTCGGGCGTAGTAAACAGGCTTTGCGCGGTTGACCCCGCCGGGTTGTATTCTACAAGTTGTTCTTTGCAGGCCAGCAACGTAACGGCCAGTCCCAGCATCGACAAATAAATTTTGTATGTTTTCATGATTGAATGCTGTTTCCGATTAAAAGCCAAGGTTGATGCCAAATACATACAGGCGGTTGAGCGGACGGTCAATGACGCCTTCGCCTTCGGGATCGAAGTCTTTCAGGTTGCTTAGCGTGTACAGGTTTTTACCGGATACGTACAGCCGTAAGTTGTCAATTTTGGCCTTATTCGTTATTGATTTCGGGATCGTGTATCCCAGCGTAATGTTCCTGATTTTGACAAACGAAGCCTGCCGTTCGGTCAGCGTCGTTACGTAGGTTGAACTACGGGTGGCGTTCGGGCGGGGGTATTCGTTGGTTGGATTTTCGGGTGTCCAGTAGTCGATGCTGGCGCCGTTGCTACTGGCGTTGCGGGTATATTTGGCGTAATAATCCGAGCTGATCCACTGGCCTACGCGAGCCACCAGCAGTACGTTCAGATCGAAGCCTTTGTACCGGATGTCGTTGCTTAAGCCGCCCGTCCATTGCGGTACGCGGGAGCCGATGATGGTTCGGTCGGTTCCGTCGATTTTGCCGTCGCCGTTCAGGTCCGCAATCTTGATGTCGCCGGGAATCGCGTTGAATTTGGCCGCTTCCGACTCTTCACCCAACTGCCAGATGCCGATCTTTTTGTAATCGTAATAAATCTGCGACGGCTGGCCTTCGATGAGCGAATTTCGATAATCGTCGGCGATGACGTTGCCGTTGGGCAGCGAAACGATACGTTCCTGGTTGCGGGCAAACGTTAGATTCGTCGACCAGCTAAGTCCCTTTTTATTGATGTTTTGCGTTGTGATGCCGATTTCAAGACCCTTGTTCCGGGTAACGCCGATATTCCGGTTCACCGTAGTGACGCCCGTTAGCAACGGAAGGGTATACGGGAAAATAAGGTCGTTCGTGCGGGCATTGTAATAATCGATATTGGCTGTAATACGGTTGTTGAGTAGCCCAACATCCAGTCCGACGTCGGCGGTGGTGGTCAATTCCCATCTCAGATCCTGATTGCCAATGGTTGGGCTGATCAGGTACGCATTGGCCGCATTGGCATCGCTATAGGCGAAGGAAACCGTTGTCAGGGAATTCTGGGTCGCATAGGGGTTGATAACGTCGTTGCCCGATACGCCATAGCTGGCCCGTAATTTCAAATCTGTTACTACTTGCTGATTTTTCATAAATGGCTCGTCGCTGATACGCCATCCCAAGCCTGCCGAGGGGAAAAAGGCCCAGTTATGGCCAGCGCCCAATTTGGAGGAGCCGTCGCTACGTCCCGTAACGGTCAGCAGGTATTTGTCTTTCCAGCTATAATTGATCCGTCCGGTAAATGAAATCAGCTTGTTCTGGCTGTAGCCGCTGCCCCAAAATGGGTTCTGGTTAGCGGCTGCCAGATTGTAAAAAAACTGGGCCGGAATCAACTGATTATTGCCCCCCGCAAAGCTCGATGTATTGGTAAAGGTCAGGTAGCTGGTTACGCCCGTAATGGTGAACGCGTGATCCTGAATGGTCCGCTTATAGGTGAATACGTTCTCCCAACTCAGGTTGCGGCTCTGGTTGTTGGTGATCGAGGCCTGCGCCCGGCTCCCGGCTCCGTCGATGGTGTTCACCCCGTAATAACTGCCCGCTTCGGAGGTCGAGAAAATAGCGCCCAGTGTCGAGCGAATCGAAAACCCGTTGAAAGGTGTCAGTTCGAGGTAAGTCGATAACGTCCCCCGGTTCGTTTTTGTGTTCCGTTTGTAGGCATTGGGTTGCTCGTCGGCCAGCGGATTAATAATGCTGCCACCCAACGGAAACGGGATAAAGGCCCCGTTTGCATCGTAGGGCGTCCCTAGCGGCAAAATGCTTGATGCCCGGTTGAAGGGGTCCCGGCGGATGTCATTATCGATATAAGCCAGTTGAGTCTGGATACCCACTTTCACCCAGTCGTTGATCGTCTGGTCGATGTTTAGTCGGGCCGAATACCGTTTGTATTCATCCAGTTTCATCAACCCCTTTTCCTGGAAATATTCACCCGAGAAATATATCTTGGTTTTGTCGGTTCCACCTGTGATGCCCAACTGATGGTTCTGCTGAAATCCGTGCTGTAGTATCAGGTCGGGCCATACCGGGAACTGTTGCTTCTGGATCGCGTCTAACTGGTTGGCATTAAATATTTTCGGATCGTCGGCGGGGCTGGCCCAGGTGCCCGATGCCCGGTAGGCTTCGCGTCGGAAGGCAATGTATTCGGGTCCCGTCATAAACGCACCATAACCCGCCACTTCGGAAATACCGGCGTAGGAATTAAGGCTCAGTTTGGGTTTGCCGCCCGACCCGCGCTTGGTGGTAATGATGATAACGCCATTTGCCCCGCGCGAACCGTAAATAGCCGTGGAGGAAGCATCTTTCAATACGTCAATCGTCTGAATATCATTGGGGTTGATATCGGCCGCGTTCACACCCTGAACACCATCGACAATGTAAAGTACGTTGTTGGAACTGCTCGGATTGGCAATGGAGCGGTTGCCCCGAATTCGAATAGAAGGACCCTGACCCGCGTAGCCGCTCGTCCGCGAAATATCGGCACCGGGAATCTTTCCCTGAAGTGCTTCAATGGGCGACGTAACCGGTACTTTGGTCACTTCATCGCCCTTGATCGACACCACCGAACCCGTCAGATCCCGTTTGCGCTGGGTGCCGTAGCCCACCACGACAACTTCCGAAAGTTGCTTCGTATCGACCTGAAGAGTAGTGTTTATTTCGGATTGATTCCCGATCGGCACTTCCTTGGGCAGATAGCCGACAAAGCTGAAAACCAACGTAGTGGCCTGATCGGGTACGGTCAATTGATAGGCTCCATTGGGATCGGTTGTAGTGCCCTGACTCGTATTTTTGATGACCACACTTACACCCGGTAAAGCCTGCCCATTTTCGTCCTTGACCGTTCCTCTAATTACCTTGTCAACTGACGGCAGTGACGTGATTTGTGCGGATTGGATCTTTTCATAGCGCGGCCGATTACTGGCAATTATTTGCGAAAAAACTTCATCCGGAAAAACCACTTGAACCAGCCCGAGAAGACCAATAAACCAAGTGCGAAGATACTTCATGACCGTATTATTGAGGAGTTTGATTTAGGGGTAATAATCGATAATCTGCTGGCATTCAAGAAGATTATTTAGCTGTAGTACGCAGCTACTAACCTCTCCCAACGAAATTTCCCGCAAGCCCAGCGTTTTCGGGAAATTGATAGAGTCGACAAACTTAACTGATTTTAAGGGCGTCATTTTCCACCATTTTTCCTAAAAATTGTACTATCTTATCATGGTATAACTTTTAGAAAATATTGAACTTTTAGGAGGATAATGAGACGGGCATTATAATCAGACCGGTACCTCAGGAGCTATTGAGTTTCCGCCATATACCAGGCTGTCTGGCCACGGTATAAACCACATGGTATTTTTCGAAGTTAACCTGTTAACCGCCTTTGCTCACTCATGCCCACTCTTGATGTAATCCTGCTCGCCTACTCGATAGGCATTACAGTTGCTTCGTTCCTTAACCTGATCAGACTGGATTACTGGTGGATTCGCATTTGGGATTTCCCGCATTTGCAACTGACCGTACTGGCAGCACTGGGCCTATTGGGCTGGTTTGTGCTTGGGCATCATATGGATGGTATATTACTCACTGTACCCATCGGCTTGTTGCTCACCTTGGTTTACCAGGCCTGGCTGGTTTATCCCTTTACGCCCTTTCACAAAAAACAGGTGCTGCCGTTTTCGCAACCGATAGGGAAAACGCACGCGGAAGAAAATACGATCCGGGTGTTGACCGCGAACGTGTTTATGGAGAATACGCACATGCCCGAAGTGCTGGCGCTGGCCAAAAAGCATAAGCCGGACGTGCTTTTAGTACTGGAAGCCAATCAGGAGTGGCAGAATAAATTGGCTGATCTGGAAGATGATTATCCGTTTAGACTATTGCATCCCCTGGAAAATACATACGGTATGCTGTTCTATTCCCGTTTTCCGATCCGTTTCCATGAACTGCGTTTTCTGATTCAGGATGATATTCCTTCCATGTACGCACAGCTTGAGTTGCCATCCGGCCAGTTGGTGCACTTTTACGGGGTTCATCCGATGCCGCCAAGTCCAACGGAACATTACCGGTCTACTGAACGCGATGCTGAATTACTGCTGGTTGGTAAAGAAGCCCGTACCAAGTCGGGGCCAGTCATCGTTGCGGGCGATTTGAACGACGTAGCGTGGTCGCACACCACCCGTTTATTCCAGCGAATCAGCGGCTTACTCGACCCGCGGATCGGCCGGGGTTTGTACAATACGTTCCATGCCAACTACTTCTTTTTGCGCTGGCCCCTTGACCATGTTTTCGTGTCTCCGCATTTCCAGCTCCAATCTATCCGTCGATTACCTAACTGCGGGTCCGATCATTTTCCCATGCTAATTTCGTTGACTTACGTAGGCGAGCGGATAGCAAAGAATGTAGAGATTCCACAACCTGAAAGTGATGACCTGGAAGAGGCAAACGAAAAAATAACCGAAGCGGAAGGGTAATTGACATACCGTTTTTCAGGGGTTAAGGGTATGTGTGAATTGTAAAGAGTTTCTTAAACCTAATCTTACCGAATAAATGGAATCCAGACTTCCATTTCCGAATGCCCGCGATTCGCCCAGGCGTAGTACGGAATCAGGCGAACGGGCGTTGTCTGGGGTGCTTTGTCCGACACCTCGCGGTATAATTGATTCGTCCAGCTTCCTTCGTTGATGAGCTTTGCAGTCCCTTCCAGCGCCATCATGTCAGCGTTGTCAATCTTGACGAGATTCGGCTTTAAATCCGGCTTTGCCGATAAAGCAATGTTGGTCAGCTTCGTTTTCTGGTTGTCTGTCGATTCCAGACAATACACAATCGGGCCACGTTTGACGGCCACCTGATTGCGATTTTCCTCAACCAGCGGGTTCGACTCAATGAGTTTCACGGGCATTGGTAAATTGATTTCCACTTTATCGCCAGCTTTCCAGGTTCGGTTGATTTCGGCGTATTCACCTGACTGAACCGCTTTGGACAACGTAGTGCCATTCACTTTAATCGTTGCCCCCTGACACCAGCCGGGAATGCGGACAAAAACCGAAAAGGGTTTCGCAGGCGCCTGTTCCAGTTGAAGATTTACGGCTCCATCCCAGGGGTAATTGGTGGTTTGCGTCAGACGTAGTGCCGAACCGTCTTTCAATGTCGTCTTCAACTGACTGCCGCCAAACAGATTTAGCCACAAACCTTTATCAGAAATACTGTAGGCGTAACTGCTCACTTCGGCCATAGTACGTACCGTATTCGGTGGACAGCAGTTCGACAGGCGGATGTAGGGTTGACGGCCGCCCATCCAGCGCATTTGATAGGGGTAATCGTCTGACGCGCTCAGCGGATTCGTATAAAAAAACTTTGTGCCGCCCAGGTTTACGCCCGACAGAATCGCGTTGTACAGCTCCAGTTCCATAATGTCAGCATACTTGGCTTCGCCCGTAATTTGCAGCATTCGGTAATTCCAGAGCAGGTTGCCAATGTTGGCGCAGGTTTCGTTATGCGCCGAATGATTTGGCAACTGATAGGCTTTGCCGTATGCCTGGTGGATCTTTTGCACCGTGTCGGGTTTATACGATGTGCCTTCGGGCGAAACGCCGTCGTAAAGTGCCCCACAGCCGCCCGTGACGTACATTTTGCGATTCACTACGTCGTTCCACATCAAATCGAGCGTGGATAGCAACGTACTGTCGCCGGTTTCGGCAAACACATCGGCGGCACCGGCGAACAGGTAATTGGCCCGAACGGCATGACCGATTACCTTCTTCATTTGCCGGAACGGCACGCGGTCGGAGTTATCATCTGTTCCTTCCGAAAGCCCGCGAATGTCGATCAGCTTTTGGGCCAGGGCTAAGTATTTCGGGTCGCGGATGGTGCGGTACATCTCCGTGATGCCCATATAGTGCGACGGACAGATGGCGTTACGTGCCTGCTCGGGGCTGGCGTTGTTGTAAAAACCAATCAGGAAATCAGTCGCTTTTTTGGCAATGTTCAGCAGGGACGTTTTGCCCGTTGCCCGGTAATGCACACAAGCCGCCGTCATGAGGTGCCCGAAATTGTACGCTTCAAAGCTGAGCTTATCATCGAACATTTTCTTTTCGCCGGACTTCTTCTGCTGGATAATCGCCTTCGTGTATACGTAGCCATCGGGTGCCTGCGCTTTGGCGATCACTGCAATGGCTTTATCCATCTGCTCGTCCAGCTTTTTGTCTTTGGTGAGTGCATACATACTCGCCACCGACTCCAGCGTTTTGTAAAAATCGCCATCGTGGAAGGAAGGCCCTTTAAAGTTACCTTCTTCCAGCCCAGCCGCTATCTCAAAATTCCGAAACGAATGGCTGACGTTGGCATCGGTATAGGTATCCCACAAATGCGGCACCATCGAATCCCGGCAAACGGCAAAGCGGTCGGCCCAGAAGCCCGTCGTCCATTTTACAGCGTTCAGGTCCGTGCTTTCCAATCGCGCAAACTTACTCTGCGACGTATTGACCAGCGCTTTGGTTTGCGCCCATGTAACCTGCGCCAGGGGTGATAGAGCGAAAGCCAATAAAACGGTCTTGGTTAGCTTAGTGGTAGAACCCATACTGGATAAATGGTATAAAAGCCAAAATTAATAGCAAAAAACCCTTTTCGGCTCTGCAATTTTCACTAAAAGTTGTAGGATGTTAGCCTATGAAGTTGCCCTTCACCCCTAAATCCCCTGAAGGGGACTTTGTCTAACCATCGTACGATTTTACCGTTCGCTCAACGGTGTTACCATCCTTTATAGTCTTGCCGACAAAGGGGACGAACATTTAACGCAAACCAATATTATGTCTACTAGTACGTATCGCTCTTCAAATGGAGTACTTTTATTGACCTCTCAACTTCTCATCGGTCTGTTTTTATTGATAGCGGTCACCGCCCCGGCTCAATCAATCTGGACGGCACGCAGGCCATTTAACCTGAGTGCTGTTACCTACAAATACGGTCAGTTCATCGGCGTGGGTATCGACAATACGGTGGCTGTCTCGATTAACGGAACCACCTGGCAGAAAGCGTTCATTGGTACGAATTACCAACTCAACAGTGTGACGGCTGGCTCGCCCGTTGTTGGGGTTGTCGCGGTGGGTGTATATGGCACGATCTTCGGTAGTACGGACTATGGCTATAGCTGGTCCCAAAAATCGTCGCCAACGACCAACCCGCTGAATGACGTTACGTATGGCAACGGTTTATACGTAGTTGTGGGCGATAACAGTACCATCTTAACCTCGCCCGATGGCAATACCTGGACCGCACGGTATGTCTATACACCAAGTCCGGTTGCCTTGCGGGGGGTTACCTATAGCGGAAACCAGTTTGTTGCGGTAGGCTATGGAGGCATTGTATTGACCTCGCCAAATGGCCTAAACTGGACAATGCGCCAGACCAATTCAGGAGCAGCTTTGGAAGATGTTGCCTACGGAAACGGCAAGTACGTGGCCGTGGGTGGGTATCCATCCAACGCAAAGCTTACGTCAACCGATGGGATCACCTGGACCTCTCAACTGCCGGGCTACGGTATGGACTATACTATGTACGATATTACGTACGGTAACGGCCAGTTTGTCGCGGTAGGTTATTACGGCGTTATTCTAACCTCGCCGAATGGGAGCACCTGGACGAAACGGGACATTGGCATTCTGGATACCATGCTGGGCGTTGTCTATGCCAACAACCAGTTCATTACGGTCGGCACCAGCATCCGTCGGTCTACGGATGGAGCAACCTGGCAGGCAACCAACGCCCCGGATGGACAGAGCAATCTGAATAGTGTTGCTTATGGGAATGGGCGATACGTAATATTCGGGACTAGTAATGCCTCCGGGTCCAAAGGACAACTGCTGACCTCGACCGATGGGGTTACCTTCACCCGAACCGAATTTGCGGCCTATCCGGCCCCGAGCGATGTCGTGTTCGGCATGAATCTGTTCGTTTCGGTGGATTACTACGGCAATATTTTATCGTCTTCGGATGGCCTTACCTGGACTTTTCGCAAACTGGGGAGTAGCTTCAAAGCCATAACCTACGGCAAAGGTCGCTATGTCGCGGTAGGTTCCGGACAAGCCATGGTATCGACCAACGGATTGACCTGGACGGCATCCTCTCCCTTACTATCCGTAAACTTTCAGGACATTACCTATGGCAACGGTTTGTTTGTTGCCGTCGGGAGTAGCGGGATTATTTACACGTCGCCGGATGGATTGAGCTGGACAAGCCGCGTTTCCAACACGACCAATACACTGAGCGGTATCGCGTATGACAACGGTTACTTTGTGGCGGTCGGCAGCGGAGGAGGAAACGTTCGTCGGTCTACCGATGGCATCACCTGGACCGGTAGTGGCAGCACGTCGGGGAATGGTACGGGGAGTATCACGTTCGGAAACGGCCAGTTCGCAATTGCGGGTAATATATACATTATGACGACGCTCGATGGCACGAATCCGACTTATAGAAGCGTCCCCAGCAACATTGGCAATCTGAACTGCATCCGCTATTTGAACGGAAAATACATAGCCGTGGGTGAAAAAGGGACAATCATTACGTCAAACGCTGATCCAATGCCGTTTTCTATTTCGGGGGCAACCCTGCAAAGCTGCGACGTCATGCTGCCCGCTACGTCCTCCCACCCTGAAATGCGGGCCGTTCGGTTTATGCCTCAATACTCAGGCACTTTTACTCCGCCCATGAGTTTCTCGGTAGTGGGACTCCTTCAGCCAACGACGAATCCTGACGCCATTATGTATCCTTACGTCGATAACCCAACGGTTACCATCGTAGCCTGGGATTCGCAGGGTCGAAAGGCCAGTTTTGCCTGGAACTGGTTGTCACGTTGCAATAACGGTCTGCGCAAGGCGGCTGAAGAGGGCAGCAACCCGGAAAAAGGCACTACGTTACAGGTGCTTGTGCTGGGCAATCCCACACGTAATGAAACCGTTGACGTAGAAATCACCGGAGTTAATAACGAACCAATAAGACTGGATGTCGTCAATCAACAGGGCGAAGTTGTTAGCCAGCAACGTATTGAGCAGGCAAATACGGGTGAGCGGCATCAGGTGAAACTAGGCCGCTCACCCGGGCTATACATACTGAAAGTGCAAACCCCCACGCAGGTTCAGACTGTGAAACTACTGAAGCAGTAGCTGTTAGGTTCTAATTCCGAATTGATTTTCCTGAAATAGTCTAGCCACTTTATGGGAATCAATTCGGGATTAAATGGTATTGTTCCGGATCAATTTTCATAAAATAATCGAGCAACTTATCCCGTAGGGATCAAACAGCGTAGCGTTGGTAGATAGTATAATTTTTGGGTTTATTCAGCGTGCTGTCAGGTACGAGACTAGTTACGTATGTGATTGCATGAAGGGTAGGTGACATGGTTATTTTGCTACCGCTTCGGCGGCCGGCCCAGCGACGCTACGCTGTTAAGCCCCTAGGCGAAAAAATTACTCGCTTATTTCATGAAATCAATGAGAAATAACCAGAGGTATACGCAGTGATGTGCGACGAGTCAAATAGTTTTTTTTTACTCATTCACTTTGTAATACAAAGTTCTTTGATAAATTTGCCATCATTCTAAAACGAACCATGTATGATTACTGAAAACAAACGCCTTACGGGCATTATGATCGCCGTAGCAACGCTGTTGCTCATCCCATTCATTGCGATGCAGTTCACCCATGAAGTGAACTGGAGTGTATTTGATTTTATCGTAGCGGGTGTCCTGCTTTTCGGCACGGGTCTCCTGTGTGAGCTTGTCCTGAGGGATGTACACAAGATCGAGTACCGAATCGCTATTTGTGCCGTTCTTCTGCTAGCACTGTTCCTGATTTGGGCCGAACTAGCGGTTGGTATCTTCGGAACGCCCCTCGCCGGAAGTTAGCTTGTAAACCGCATGAGAACGCCAGATAGATTCGATGCCAGAACAACGTTAGTAGCGATGAAAAACAAAGCAGGTAAACTAATTGGTTTTCTCTTCCTGTTTAAAGTAATCTTACTGTCTACTATTCCACCTTCTGATGAGCTTGCTCCGGGAATAGTCGTTATTATGTCGATACTGAGTGGGTTGCTAGTTGCATTTGCCGTCGTGCTTAGCAGACTGAATAACAGATGGATCGATCTAATTTATAGCAAGGGTGGAGTACTTACAACACATAGCACACGCTTTGGGCTGGTGAGGAAGAGCATACAGCTCACAACCTATAACTCACTACGTAACTCTTTCCTTTCTCTACTGTCACCTCATACAAGCCGGCACTTACCGAACGCACGTCGGCTTGTTTGCAAACGGGTTTGGCTTTGCTTTTGAACCGTAGCGTCCCGGTTCCGGCGGCTCCCGTTACGTTGATTTGGTTGGTGCTACAATACACCCTAACGTCGCCGTCGGGCGTGGGTACTTTGCCGTCAATCCATTGAAGGCCACCGAGATGTGGTTCAATTAGATACGTAGCGTAAGCGGGCGAAGTCGGTTTGACGCCAAGGTAATATTTGCCCAGCAGATAAATCGGGCTGGCTCCCCAGGCGTGGCACAGGCTTTTGCCAAAATCGCGGCCATACATCGCGTAATGTTCAGCGCCTTTTTTTGCCGGATTGTATTCTTCCCAGAAAGACGTAGCGCCGAGGTTCAGCATACCGCCCCAGTAATCTTTGATTTCTTTCGTTACGTAAGTCTGTTCCCCCAGGGCGCAAAGGGCTTCGAGTTCGTAGAAACGCATGTAGGGCGTCGTGATTTTCGGTACGTCAGGATTGAGCAGCACATGTTGCTTAACGGCTTGTTTCTTGGCGTCATCCAGGTAATTGAAGAAGATCGCGAACATATTCGCGTAGCGCGTTACGTTCTCCGTAGGCACGCCGTCCACCCGGCTATGCACCAGCGCGTGTTTGCTCTCATTCCAATACGAACTGAACAGTTTTCCTTTTACATCGGCCGCTAGTTGATTGTATTTTGTCGCATTCGGGGCGTCGTTCACGATGTTGGCGCAGAGGGCCATCGTTTCCAGACTGCGGGCAAACAGCAATTGCTCAAAACTAACCTCGCCCTTTTTGCTCAACCCATCGGCCCAGTCGATGAATACCCAGTCGCCCGCCAGGCCTTCCAGCAAGCCGTTCTTGTTCCGACGCCCCAGACAATAGTCCATCAGACTTTGCATGCGCGGGTAAAATTGCTGGATGAATGCTTTATCGCCGGTGTACTGGTAATAATCATAAATGCCTATGAACCAGTAAAATGTGTAGTCCATAATGGTGTTGATATGACTCGTAACGGGGTCTTTCCCCCGTAGTGCCAGCAGCGTGCGCGTCACCGAGGGCGAGTCGAATAGCAGGTAGTAATTCATCAGGTAACTCTGTGCCGCATCGCCCGACCAGATCCAGCGGTCGCGTTTGATGCCGTCGATGAAAAACTCACGGGTGTTGAGGTGGAGCGTATAAGTTGCTACATCGTAAATCCTGTTGATCTGCTCGTCGGAACAGCGAAAGCCGCCCCGGTCGGCAACGGGCAGGAACTCGTACAGCATCGAAACGGAATCCACCGAGACGCTGCCGTCATACTGCACATTGACGTAGCGAAATGCCTTGGTCAGCTCCATCACCGAATCCCGTTTCTGCATCTGGTCGATCTGCAAAAAATCGGTGGTTTCGCAGGTTGCCGTAGCCAGCGCTTCTTCCCGCGATTCGCCGTAGTAGATATTGACGTTCCCTTTGCCCAATAACCCTTTCAGTTTGATAAAGCCAAAGGTTTCTTTGCCAAAGTCTAGCAGGAGCGAACCCGCTTTTTTATCCACTTTCACGGCAGTCCTCTCTTCGGTATTCAGTCTAAATTTGGACGGTGGTGTTTGCGCGCTGTTAAAATTCCAGGAACCCGCTTTGAGCCAGGTTGTGCCCGACTGATCGGAGGCTTTGCCCGTTTCGTCAATCCACTCTTTATCCTCGAACGTAACCAGCCACGTAGCATCGGACACCACGTTTTTGCCTTTAACAAAAATAGCCGGAACCCGATCCTGACAGAATACTTTAAGGCTCACTTTATGCTTTCCGGCGGGCACCATAATCCGCTTCGGATAGCCCGGAAACGACTTCCCATCAATCTTGACGTTGTATTTCCCTTCCACAAACAAGTCTACTTCTTCGGCTTGCGCCAGATCGAAATCCTTGTGAAAATCAATCAGATTATAATGACTGTCCAGCTTCCAGAAAGGCGGTAAAAATGTTCCCCGTTCAGTACGTCGGTTTTGCATGTTATTACCCAGCCAGATCTCGAAATCGCCCGGATACCAGATCCAGGTAGCTTGTTTCTGAGCAAAACCAGGTGATACAAGCGATAGCAGTAAACAGACGAACGGAAGGGCTTTTTTCATTTTAGTAGAAAGCAGAATTAATAGAAAGGCAAAAATAAGGATGATTTAGAAAGCAAAAGAAAATATTGAAGCTATTTTTAAACTAAACATAAGATAGATACTATAAAATAGCTTAAAGGTGTGATTTGTAGCGCTTAAAGGGCTTTGTATGCTTAGTTTTAACCTGTATAGCTTCCGAGATTTTTTAAACCTATGGGCATTTTATACTAAGGTTATCTTCTATTTATTTGTTTTATTTTCTATTTATTGTTTTTACCTTTGCTAAGTAGGCTGGCAGGACGCCCTGCGTCAGGGCGTCCTGCCAGCCTACTAAATTGACTTGATTGTAGCGAGATACTAACCCCATGAGTATAAAAACGAGTGAACCTGTAACCCTAGGCGTTATTATTGGTAACCGGGATTTCTTCCCGGATAGATTAGTAGCAGAATGTCGGGCCGATTTGCTCGAAGCGTTTCAGAAAGCAGGTATTAATCCCATTATGCTGGATGAGTCTGCCACGAAATTGGGTGGCGTAGAAACGTTTCAGGAAGCGCAGAAATGTGCCGAGCTGTTCCGAAATCATGCTAGTGAGATCATGGGCGTGCTGGTGGTTCTGCCCAATTTCGGTGACGAAAAAGGGGTTGCCGAAACGTTGAAATGGGCCAGGCTGGACGTACCGGTGCTTATTCAGGCGTATCCCGATGATCTGAATCGCTTGGACGTAGCGCGTCGGCGGGATGCGTGGTGCGGCAAAATCTCGGTCTGCAATAACCTCCATCAATTCGGCATCAAATATTCGCTGACGACCAAGCACGTCGTGCATCCGTCAGACCCTAGTTTCCATCGCGATCTGCTCGATTTTGCGGCAACCTGTCGGGTAGTGAAAGGACTACGTAACGTTCGGATTGGAGCCATCGGTGCTCGTCCGGGTGGTTTTAATACAGTACGTTACAGCGAAAAAATTCTCCAGCGCAATGGCATTTCGGTCGTCACGGTCGATCTGTCGCAGATTCTGGGCCATGCCAATAAACTGACTGCTGCCGATCAATCGGTAAAAGAACGGCTCGATGCCATCAAGGCCTACACACCTACGGGGCGCACACCTGACGATAAACTTATTCAGATTGCCAAATTAGACGTAGTGCTGAATAACTTCATGGCTGAACATTCGCTCGACGCAACGGCCATTCAGTGCTGGACATCGCTTCAGCAAAACTATGGCTGTAACGTGTGTACGAGCATGAGCATCATGAGCGAGAACATGCTGCCGAGCGCCTGCGAAGTGGATGTAACGGGTACGTTGAGCATGTATGCGATGCAGCTGGCCTCTGGTTCGCCGAGCGCATTAGTCGATTGGAATAATAACTACGCCGACGACGAAAACAAATGCGTGCTGTTCCACTGCGGCAACTGGGCAAAGTCGTTTTTGCCTGATATTCAGATGAGTACAGCGCCCATTCTGGGCACGACCATTGGCGAAGAAAATACCTATGGTGCGTTGGATGGCCGGACACCGGCGTCTCCGCTCACCTTCGGACGTATCAGCACGGACGATACGAAAGGCGTTATCAAGGCCTACGTTGGCGAAGGTGCCCTGACCGACGATGCGCTGAATACGTTCGGCAACCGGGCTGTCGCACAGATCGACAACCTCCAGGGTCTGATGAAATACATTTGCCGAAACGGCTTTGAGCACCATGTAGTTATGAATGCTTCTAAAACCGCCGGAATCCTGACCGAAGCGATGGAGAACTACATGGGTTGGGAAGTGTACAACCACTAAGTCTCAATAGCAGGCTGATTGTATGATTGGTAAGATTACTATATGATTCATTGGAGAAAGGGCTCCTGATCTTAAATCATAACGAATCATATAGATCATAAAATCCGTGTTCTATCCATCTCTGAATTGTTCAATACCAAAATCATGACGCCACAGGAGTTAGCCCGCAAGTCGGTTCTTTACCGAAAAAACATTCTCAAATACATCGTAGGGGCCAAGGCTGGGCATACGGGCGGCAGTTTGTCGTGCGTGGACATTCTGAACGTGCTCTATAATTACGTACTGAATGTCAGCCCTGAAACGGCCCAATCGCCCACCCGTGACCGCTATATTCAGAGCAAAGGCCACACCGTCGAAGCACTCTATGTCGTGCTGGCCGACAAAGGTTTTTTCCCCGAATCGGATCTGGAAACCTTGTGCCAGTACAAGTCGCATTACATTGGTCACCCCACGAAAAAGGTTGCTGGTGTTGAGCAGAATACGGGTTCCCTAGGACACGGCATGTCATTGAGCGTCGGCACGGCCCTATCGGCAAAGCTGGACGAACTTGCCTATCGTGTGTTTACGTTGCTGGGCGATGGCGAATTGCCAGAAGGCTCCAACTGGGAAGCGGCTTTGCTAGCGTCTCACTATAAGCTCGATAACCTCTGCGCCATTGTCGATAAAAACGGGTTGCAAATCACAGCACCAACGGCGGACGTGTGTAGCACCGATCCCCTCGACAGGAAGTTTGAAGCGTTTGGCTGGGCGGTACGTCACGTAGATGGGCATGATTTCCAGGCCCTTACCGACGCCTTCGATGCACTGCCTTTTGAGCCGGGAAAACCGAGTCTGATCATCGCGCATACCATCAAAGGCAAGGGAATCAGCTACATGGAAAACCAGTTGAAATGGCACCACGGTGTACCGAATCCGGAGCAATACGCGTTGGCGCAGGACGAGTTGGCGGAGGCAGAAATGGCGTTGCAGTAAGCTGAATCAATAAATCTCATGGGAGAAGTAATTACAGTAGTTGATAAAAAAGCCCAGCCTAATGCGGCCCAAGCGAATCTGGATGTGTTTTCCAGTACGTTGCAGGAGTTAGCCAGCACTGATCGGCAGATTCTGGCCGTCACCAGCGATTCGCGGGGGTCGGGGAAACTCGTGCCGTTTGGTCAGAAATACCCGTCCCAGCTCATTGAAATCGGGATTGCCGAGCAAAATCTGGTGGGAGTGGCGGCTGGTCTGGCGTCAACGGGCAAGAAAGTTTTTGCCGTATCCCCCGCCTGTTTCCTGACGGCGCGGTCATTTGAGCAGATCAAAACCGACGTAGCGTATTCCAATAATCCGGTCAAACTCATCGGCATCAGCGCGGGGGTTAGCTACGGGGCCTTGGGTTCGACGCACCACAGCCTCCACGATTTTGCCGCGCTACGGGCCGTGCATAACCTGATCGTGGTAGCGCCAGCTGATAATTTCGAGACAGAGCAAGCCATCCGACTAGCTGCCCAAACGGAGCATCCGATTTATATCCGATTCGGCAAAAAGGCGATGCCACTGCTGTCGGAGGAAAATCAGGATTTTGACTTTGGGAAGGGTAGGGTTATCTGCGAAGGTGACGATCTGGTGCTGATCGGAACCGGCGAAACGGTTTATCCCGCACTACAGGCGGCCCGCCAACTGGAAGCCACACACGGCCTCCGTTCGACAGTGATTAGCATGCACACGATTAAGCCACTGGATTACGATCTGCTGGCGGACGTAGCGGCTAAAGGCTGCCCGATCCTGACCGTCGAAGAACACAGTGTGTTTGGCGGTCTGGGCGAAGCTTGCGCGTCATTCCTGCTGACCAACGGCTTTCGTAACCGGTTCAAAATCATGGGTATTCCCGACGAATACACCGTTACGGGCTCACAGGTAGAGATTTTCAATCACTACGGTTTGTCGGAGGACGGCATTGTGAAAGAAGCGTTGGCGTTGCTTGATAAATGATGAAATACCCCTAAATCCCCTAAAGGGGACTTGGCTCACTCTTATACAAAGCCCCCTTTAGGGGGTTGGGGGTAAACCAAGGCTCTGTGATCCCTACCCTTAAACCCATGAAATTCCTACTTACTTTTCTGCTACTAGCGCTGTCACTCGTATCTCACGCCCAGCAAGCGCCCCAGAAACTGCGCGTGTTAGTGCTGACCGATATTGAGAATGAGCCGGATGATGCGCAGTCGATGGTGCGTTTCCTGACGTATTCGAACCAGTGGGACGTAGAGGGCCTTATTGCGACGACTTCCATTCACCAGCCAAATCGGGTAGCGCCCGACAAGATAAAACAGATCGTAACGGCCTATGGAAAAGTTAGAACGAATTTGCTGCTGCACGAAAAAGGCTACCCGGAAACAGCGTATCTGACCAGTATCATTAAGGCGAGTTACCCAAACTACGGCATGGAGGCCGTTGGGCCCGGTAAAGATTCTGAAGGCTCGGACTGGATTATTTCGGTAGTCGATAAAAAAGACAGTCGTCCGGTCTGGATTCCGGTTTGGGGTGGAGCCAACTGCCTCGCGCAGGCACTCTGGAAAGTTCGCCAGACCCGCACACCCGATGACGTCGAGAAATTCGTGTCAAAGCTGCGTGTCTACACCATTTCGGATCAGGACGATTCGGGTCCGTGGCTCCGAAAAACCTTTCCGAATCTGTTTTTTATTGCCAGTCCCGGTATGCATGCGGGTGGCGCGTATCACCACGCTACGTGGAGCGGCATCAGTGGAGACAATTTTCACGGGCGGTTTGGAGGGGGCGATTTCAGTATCGTCGATAACCCGTGGCTGGACGAACATATCCGCAAAAATCACGGGCCATTGGGTGCCGAACATCCGTTCACGAAATTCCTGATGGAAGGCGATACGCCAACGTTCTTGTTTCTGATTAACAACGGCTTAAGCGATCCCGAGCATCCGAATTATGGCAGTTGGGGTGGGCGCTACGAATTCTATACACCTCGCATGCGCAAGTGGTTTTATGAACCCGAAACGCGCCCGTTCTGGTCGGATGCGGAGGATGAAGTGATGGGAGCCGATAGCGCGTGGCATACCAGCAACAAAGCCACGATCTGGCGGTGGCGCCGGGCGTATCAGCATGATTTTGCCGCCCGCATCGACTGGACAACGAAGCCGTATAAAGAAGCGAACCACCCACCCATTCCCATGCTTAACCACGCGAATGAGTTACGGGCGAAGAGTGGCGAAAAGGTCATGCTGAGTGCCGAGGGTTCGACCGATCCCGATGGCAATCCGTTGACCTATGAGTGGATTTATTACCGGGAGCCGGGTACGTTTGACAGCAGTCGCCCGCTTGAGGTACAGGATAAAGGGAAAATGAACGCCTTTATCGTAGCGCCAAAGGTGACCAAACCCGAAACATTTCACGTCATCCTGGCGGTGACCGATACCGGTAATCTGCCACTGACTCGTTACCAACGCGTTATCGTGACCGTGTTTCCGTGAACACCCCCAACCCCCTAAAGGGGACTTTGCTACTTATGGAGTTAAGCCCCCTTTAGGTTGAAAATCGTGGCCGCCAATACCGATGCTGACTGCGAGGGACTTTGCTACTTATGGAGTTAAGCCCCCTTTAGGGGGTTGGGGGTGTTTAAGCTTGATCAAACTGATCCTAAATTCACTATGAATAAATTCATTTTTCTGTGGCTTTTTGTCCTCCTGATCCTGGTCGGGAGCTGCACGAATAAGTCCGATACGGGCCAGCCGAAAAAGGTAGCCGTGATTGTCTCGACGCTCAACAATCCGTGGTTTGTGGTACTGGCCGAAACGGCTGCGGCTCAGGCAAAAGCGTTGGGGTATGAGACGAAAATCTTTGATTCCCAGAATAATACGGCTTTAGAGAACGACCATTTCGAGAATGCCATTGTCTCAGGTTTTAACGCCATCCTGCTCAACCCAACGGATTCGGACGGGTCGATTGTGAACGCGATGAAGGCTAAAGACGCCGGTATTCCGGTGTTCTGCATGGACCGGGAAGTCAACGCACCGCAGGCCGCTACGTGCCAGATCCTGTCCGACAATTATTCGGGCTGCGTGGCCATCGGCAAATATTTTGTGCAAACACTACGTAGCAAAGCCAAAGATGCGCCGATCAAGTACGTCGAAATCCTGGGTTTAGTGGGCGATAACAACACCTGGAACCGCTCGAAAGGCTTTCATAGTGTCGTTGATCGCTACCCGAATTTCAAAATGGTTGCCCAGCAAAGCGCTGATTTCGATCGGAACAAGGCAATGGAAGTCCTCGAATCCATTCTACAGGCGCAGCCCGACATCAACGCGGTTTTCTGCGGAAACGATGCGATGGCGATGGGAGCCTATCAGGCGTTGGTGGCTGCCGGAAAAGCTAAAGATGTCGGTGTGTTCGGCTTTGATGGAGCTGACGACGTTATGAACTCCATCCGCGACGGCAAGATCAGAGCAACGGGTTTGCAATCGCCCCAGACGATGGCCAAAACAGCCGCTCAGTATGCCGACGAGTACTTCAAAGGAAAGCGGGAGTTTGCGAAGAAGGTACCCGTGGCCGTTGAGTTGGTCGATCAGGGAAATATCAAGGACTACGTCACGCTAAAAAAGCCTTGAGGAACCATGCCTAAAAACATTGTAAAATACGCCCTTCTGCTGGTTTTGATCGGCTTTGTCGCCTACAATTCGGTCTATTTCAGGAAGCTGGATGAGGTGAAAGCCACGTCTGGGGCAAACGCTACGTCTAAATTTGATGCTGCTGCCTACGCCAATACGTTCTGGACAACGAAGCTGCTTCCGGCGGGAGCGAGTTCAGCAACGGAATTGAGTACGCTTCTTTCGCTACTGAAGACAGACAAAGAGAAAGCGTTTGACACCTACTCACATGCGCTGGGCATCGGCAACATCCGCTATTTTCTAGTAAAGGGCGAAGGCCAAATAACCGCCATCAGCGACAACGATGTAACGGTTGCGCTGTCCAGTGGCGAATCGGTAAACCTCGCTACCGAATACATTTTCGGGAATGCCGCCCGAGACGCGTCGGGGTTGATCAGGATTACAGAATTTGACAACACAATGGATCTGAACAACGTATCGACCGAACTCAACACGATCATTCGGAACAAAGTGGTGCCACCGTTTAAAGCCAGCGCGAAACCCGGAAATACGGTGAAGTTTGTTGGAGCCATTGAGCTGAATAAAGCGCATTTTCACCTTGATAATCTGGAAGTTATCCCGATTTCAGTGAAGTAAAAATATCCCCAGCCCCCTTCAGGGGGCTTAGTGCCATAATAAGCAAAGCCCATTTTAGGGTGTTGGGGGTATTTTGGACAGTAATGATTTTTTGCCCATCAAACTATGCTAGTAGCAGAAAACATCACGAAGCGATTTTCGGGCGTAACGGCGCTGGATACGGTCTGCCTTGAATTTCTGGCGGGCAACGTAACGGCGGTGATTGGAGAAAATGGCGCGGGAAAATCCACACTGATGAAAATTCTGTCGGGGGTATACGATGACTACGAAGGACAGATTCGCTTTAATGGCGAGCCGGTGCGTTTCAACTCCATCCGCGACGCCCAGGAATGCGGCATTGCGATTATCCACCAGGAATTAAATCTGATTCCGTATCTGAGCATTACGGAAAATATCTTTCTGGGTCGCGAAATTACTACACGCTGGGGCACGCTCGACAAGAAAGCCATGCGGCTGACGAGCCAGAAACTACTGGATAAACTCAGGTTGGACATTTCTCCCGATACGTTGGTTGCTGAGTTGAAAGTCGGTCAGCAACAGGTCGTTGAGATCGCCAAAGCGCTGCTGGTGGAGTCGGAAGTAATCATTATGGACGAACCAACGTCGGCCATCAGCGAAAGCGAAGTCGCGGTTCTATTCGATATCATCACCGATCTGCGACGCGAAAACAAGGCCATTGTCTACATCTCGCATAAATTGGATGAGCTGTTCACGATTGCCGACCGCTATGTTGTTTTACGGGACGGAAAATCCATCGAATCGGGCAGTATGCAGGGCATCGACCACGATACATTGATTCGCAAAATGGTGGGCCGGGATATTACCAGCATCCGCCGTCAGTTGACTAATAGGGTACATGCTCCGCTACTTTCGGTCGAAAACCTGTGCCTCAAGCATCCCGTTCGCGTACAGGATAATCAACTCAAAAACCTCTCATTCACGGTCGGTCGGGGTGAGATTGTCGGCGTTTTTGGCCTTATGGGCGCGGGTCGTACCGAGTTGCTAGAAACGTTGTTCGGCCTCCACCCGAAGCGCTCCAGCGGTGCCGTTAATATTGATGGCCAGTCGGTTCGGTTTAAAAATCCTATTCATTCGATTGCATCGGGCATGGCGCTCGTGCCGGAAGATCGCAAGAAAGATGGCCTGGTTTTGGGGATGGATGTGCAGACCAACATTAGCCTGACGGCCTTGGAAAACATTGAACAAACGGGTTTCCTGAGTCAGAACAAAGAAACGACGCTGGCCAAAAAATACATCGCTGATCTACGTATCAAAACGCCTTCGGAAAAGCAAACGGCCCGAAACCTGAGTGGTGGTAATCAGCAGAAAATCGTGTTATCGAAATGGCTGGCTACAAATCCGAAGCTGCTGATGCTCGATGAACCGACGCGCGGTATCGACGTCAACGCCAAGAACGAAATCTACAAACTCATTCTGCAATTGGCGGATGAAGGTATGGGCATCCTTGTCGTTTCCTCGGAACTGCCCGAAATTCTGGCCATTTCCGACCGGATTCTGGTCTTGTGCGAAGGCAATTTAACCGCTGAAATGACTGTGCAGGATGCGTCGGAAGACTCGATTCTCAAAGCCGCGATACCGAAAACTAGTTAGATATTACAACAGGCCTGAAACCCCCTACATCCCCTGAAGGGGACTTGGCTCGTACTCAAACAAAGTCCCCTTCAGGGGATGTAGGGGGTTTCTGACCGTTTCTTACGTTTCTATGCAACTAACCGCAACTTCTTACCGACCACTACTTACAAAGTTTCAGTCACTCATTGCACTGTTCATTCTTTGTCTGAGCATCAGTCTCATGTCCGACAAATTCATGACTGTTGCCAACTTCTGGAACGTGCTACGGCAGATTTCGGTCAATGTGTGCATTTCTACGGGTATGACGCTCGTGGTGCTCACTGCCGGGATCGATCTGTCCGTTGGTTCAGTACTGGCGTTGTCAGGCGCCATTACGGCTGGATTACTACGTAACGGAATTCAGCTGCCGTCATCAAATCTGTACATTGGTTTTACGTTGCTGGGTGCTACGTTGGCTGGATTGATTACCGGCTCCGGACTGGGGTGGTTCAACGGCTGGGCTATCACGCGCTTCAAACTTCCGCCCTTTGTGGCAACGCTCGCCATGCTGACTATCGCTCGCGGACTAACGATGCTCTGGACGGAAGGTTTTCCGATTACGGGGCTGGGCGATTCGTTTACCTTTCTGGGAACCGGCTGGTTTTTGGGGATTCCGCTGCCCGTTTGGTTATCCGGTATCATCGTTGCCATCACTGTGCTAGTCACGAACAAAACCCGTTTAGGGCGCTACATCTACGCTATTGGTGGCAGTGAAAGCGCGGCCCGACTGTCGGGCGTAAACATCAACCGGATCAAGATCGCGGTATACACCATTGCCGGTGCGCTGGCGGCCGTCGGTGGGTTGCTCGTTACGTCCCGACTGGACTCGGCTCAACCAAACGCGGGTACAAGCTACGAACTGGACTCCATCGCGGCTGTAGTGATTGGCGGTACGTCGTTATCGGGTGGGCGGGGCAGTATTTTAGGTACGGTGCAGGGCGCCATTATCATTGGCGTGCTGAACAACGGCCTGGTTCTGCTCAACGTATCGCCTTTCTGGCAGCAGGTCGTGAAAGGCTTCGTGATTCTGCTGGCCGTAATTATTGATAAATCGAATTCGAAGGCTGATTGAAAAATTTGGTTTACGGTTTTTGGTCTACGGTGGGCTGACGCTGGAGTTGCTTCGCGTCAGCCCACCGTAGACCAAAAACCGTAAACCACAAACCAATTTCAAATGACATCCTACATCCTAGCCATCGACCAGGGCACCAGCAGTACCAAAACACTCTTGTTTGACGAGGCCGGTCGTGTGGCGGCTCGGGCGTCGGAACCGCTGACAACCAACTACTTCGGGGATGGGTACGTCGAACAGGACCCGGACGAGATTTTTCGGAACGTACTGGCGTCCGTTGGGAAATGCATCGGTACGTTTGCGGCTCAGGGGGGTAATTTGCGGGCGGTGTCGGCTTGTGGTATTTCCAATCAGCGCGAAACGTTTGTGGTTTGGGATGAACAGGGTGTACCGCTGCATAACGCGATTGTCTGGCAATGCAAACGATCCATCGGAGTTTGTGAGCGATTAAAAGCTGAGGGGCTCGAAGAGACAATCCAATCGAAAACCGGCTTGTTTATTGATCCTTATTTTTCAGGAAGTAAGCTGATCTGGCTCTATGAAAATAACGAGATAATCCGGCAGACAATCGACGCAGGAAAAGCCTATTTTGGCACGATTGATACATGGCTGCTCTATAAATTAACCAATGGCCAGCGCTACCTGACCGATTATACGAACGCATCCCGAACGCTGTTTTTCAACCTCCATACGTTGAGTTGGGATCAGGAATTACTTGCTACGTTCGGCTTGTCGAAGCTGAATCTGCCGGGGCCGAAACCGTCTTCGGCGTTATTTGGCGAGTCAAATTTCAACGGATTATTTGATCATAGTCTGCCCATTACGAGCCTGATTGGCGATTCGCACGCGGCTGCGTTTGGCGAAGGTTGTTTTACGCCTGGAACTGCCAAAGCGACCTTAGGCACCGGTTGTTCCATTATTATGAACATCGGCGAGAAGCCCACTACGTCGCAGTATGGCATGGTCACGACCATTTGCTGGAGCACTGAAAGTCGCGTGGATTATGCACTGGAGGGCGTTATCGTTACGTGTGGTGCCACCATCGAGTGGCTGAAAAATAGCCTGGGTCTGTTCGCTGAAAGTCGCGAAACGGAAGCGATGGCTACGGCTGTACCCGACAATGGGGGCGTGTATATTGTGCCCGCCTTCAGTGGATTGGGCGCTCCCCACTGGGAAATGTCCCGCAAGGCATCTATTTCCGGTCTTACGTTCGGATCGACCAGAAACCACATCGTTCGGGCAGCTTTGGAGTCGATTTCGTACCAGATTAAGGACGTGATTCTGGCGATGGAGCAGGATACGGGCATTCCATTGGAAGAAATCATGGTGAATGGCGGCCTCACCTCGAATGGCTTCGTCCTGCAATTCCTGGCCGATTTGCTGGGTAAAGCGGTGATCAATCGGGACATGCCGGACGTATCGGCGTTGGGAGCGGCTTATCTGGCTGGCTTAAAAACGGGGTTATATAAAGATCTGACGCATTTACAGCAATTGAACGATTGTAAATCTGCCATTAACCCGACTGTTAATAACTCAACTGTGCACGAGGCATATACCGGTTGGCAGACGGCCATTCAGTCAAGTTAATAGACTAGTATACCTTTGACAAAGTTCAAAACTTTGTCAAAGGTAGCAATCCAGGCAACTCTCCTTAAATCAACCTATTCCGATCCTTGTATGAAATCGTTTATCCTATTCTTGGCCTTGCAAACGGCGCTTATGGTGCCACTTCTTGCCCAACCGAAAGACGCAATTTCCGGCAAAGCCCGAACAATTGTCACGACGGATGGCGAAGTGGACGATGTCGATACGTTCATCCGGTTATTGCTGTATGCCAATGAGTTTGATATTGTAGGGCTGGTCTACAGTAGTTCGCAGTGGCACTACAAAGGCGATGGAAAAGGTACGAAGATGACCTCGGAGATGGCCAACACGGCCAAGCGATACGGCGAGCGCACTGACCTTCGCTGGCCAGGCACGACCTGGATGGAGACTTACATCGACAAATATGCAAAGGTCTACCCGAATCTGGTAAAACATGCCAAAGGTTTCCCCACGCCGGAGCATTTAAAAAGTCTCGTTCGGGTTGGAAATATCGACTTTGAAGGCGAAATGAGCCGGGATACTGAAGGTTCGGATTTCATTAAGCAAATTCTTCTCGATTCGAACCCAAGCCCGGTCTATCTGCAAATCTGGGGCGGCACCAATACGGTGGCCCGCGCCCTGAAATCCATTGAAGATCAGTACAAAGGAAAACCAGAATGGGCGGCTATTGCAAAGAAAGTATCTGATAAGGCGATCATCTACGCCGTTCTCGATCAGGACGCTACGTATCAAAAGTACGTTGCTCCTAACTGGCCGGCGATCAAAGTGCTATATAATTCGGACCAGTTCTGGAGTTTCGCTTATCTGTGGCCGCGTGTTGTTCCTGCCGAACTTCAACCTTACTTGAGCGGTAAATGGTTTGCCGAAAACATTAAGTTTGGGCACGGGCCATTGCTGGAAGCCTATTATCTGTGGGGTGATGGTCAAAAACTACCCGGCGACCCTGAGCACACGCATGGCGACATGAAAGAAGCCGAAAAGTACCAGCGTAGCCAGTATGATTTTATTTCCGAGGGCGACTCACCCGCGTTTTTCTACCTGATTGACGTAGGATTACGTAGTAGAGAGGATGTTTCTTACGGAGGCTGGGGTGGGCGCATGGTTCAATCGTCCCAAAATTCGTATCGTTGGGAAGACGGGAAGACCGTCACCGACTATGATCCATATACCAAAAAGCAGGATGCCGCTTACCCACAAACCCGCTGGATTCCAGTGCTGCAAAATGATTTTGCCGTCCGGGCCGACTGGTGCGTCAAAAGCTACAAAGAGGCCAATCATCCGCCGGTTGTGAAGCTGACTCATTCGGCCAATCTTCGGGTTAAACCCGGTCAGCAGGTGACGCTCAGCGGTTCGGCAAAGGATACCGATGGCGACGCGCTAACGTATCGGTGGTGGCAGTACGAAGAGGTCGGTACGTATGCCGGGAAGGTAGTTATTCAGAACGCAGACAAGCCGAATGCTTCGTTCACAGTACCCAAAGATGCATCGTCGGGTAAAACCATTCACGTCATTTTAGAGGTAACCGATGCGAAAACGCCCTCTCTGACCCGCTATCAACGGGTCATTGCCAGGGTTGTAGACTGAGGATATGAACCTATCTTTGCCTTCCCTTTCACTAAAGCCAGATGATACGTAGGTGTATCGAGCGCTTCAGGAGCGAAAAAGGGCACAGATTCGCAAAAATGGAAGACCGTTTATTAGATAGTATTGAGGAGGCAATTGAAGACATCAAAAAGGGTAAACTCGTTATCGTCGTGGATGATGAAGACCGGGAAAATGAGGGCGATATGATTGGTGCATCGGAGTGCATCACGCCCGAACTGGTCAATTTTATGGCGAAAGAGGGGCGGGGGCTCATCTGCGTTGCTCTCACTGAAGAACGTTGCCGGGAACTGGATTTGCCACTTATGGTGACGCAAAATACCGCGACACATAGAACCGCCTTCACCGTTTCGGTTGATTTAAAAGGCTTTGGCTGTGGAACGGGCATATCGGTTCATGACCGCGCGAAAACGATTCAGGCACTCGTTGACCCGAAAATCAAGCCCGACGATTTTGGTCGCCCGGGGCATATTTTTCCCCTGATCGCGCAAACGGGTGGCGTCCTGAGTCGCACAGGTCATACCGAAGCGGCAATGGATTTAGCGGTGCTGGCCGGATTCAAACCGTCGGGTGTGCTGGTGGAAGTGTTGAGTGCCGACGGCACCATGGCCCGACTCCCCGAGCTTCGGCAACTGGCGGATCGGTTTGGCATGAAACTCGTTAGTATCGAAGAACTTATCCGCTATCGGAAACAGGTGCTGGTTTGAACCCTGCGCGTCTCGTTGCCGTTGTCGATTTGTGCGACATTGATCTCTTATGATGCGTCGCGTAGCATCCGTAAATACCTTCTCATTCAAACCGATACAACCAATGATTCTGAAACGTACCGCTTTAGCTGCAGCAGCAGGTCTATTGCTAACCAGTTCAATTAGTCTGGCTCAAACCAAACCGCAGGATGGTTTCTGGCGCGGCACATTCACGTTGTCCGGCAATCAGGAATCTCCATTTAATTTTGAACTGAAAGGCACAAATGCCTGGTTATTAAATGGTTCGGAACGTTTTGAGTTGAAAGGCGTCAGCCAGAAGGGTGATTCGCTCTTCATTCCCGTCGAGATTTATGATGCAGTGCTGGCTGCTAAACTTGAGACCGACAAAACGATTTTGGGCGTTTTCAAACGGCCTTCCGTTGCCCCTATTCCGTTCAAGGCTGAGTTCGGCAAACGGTATCGATTTGTGGAGAAACCGGCTGCCGCGACGGTGAGTCTGCATGGCAAATGGGACGTAACGATGGGTAGCGGGACGAAGACCGTAGGCGTATTCAATCAATCGGGGAACAAAGTGACCGGTACGTTTTTGAGCACTACGGGCGACTATCGTTTTTTTGAAGGCACGGTGCAGGGCGATGAGTTTTCCTTATCAGCGTTTAGCGGTTCCAGCCCCCAACTTCTCAAAGGTAAAATTAATGGTAATGAATTTACGGCTGAGTTGACCAACCCCCGAGCATCGCAAACCATTAAAGGTATCCGTAATGCCGAGGCTGCCTTGCCCGATGCCTATACATTGACGAAAGTTAAGGCCGGTACCCCGTTTGCGTTTACCTTCCCCGACGCGTTTACTGGAAAACCCGTATCTCTCAGCGATCCGAAGTTCAAAGGCAAAGCGGTTGTGGTAACGATTCTGGGTAGCTGGTGCCCAAATTGCCTGGATGAGGCCTCTTTTCTGGTTCCCTGGTACCAGGCCAACAAACAGCGTGGTGTTGAAATAATCGGGCTGGCTTTCGAGCGTAAGAACGATCCTGCTTATGCCAAAACTCGGTTGGAAGTCTTTAAAAAACGGTTTGGCGTTGAGTATGATATACTGTTTGCAGGCACGGCTGATGTAAAATATGCCTCCTCGGTATTGCCTGCACTGGAGAATGTAATGGCTTTTCCGACCACTATTTTTGTAAATCGTCAGGGCGAAATTGCCAAGGTTCATACGGGTTACAGTGGACCGGCTACGGGCCAATATTATGCAGAGTTTGTGAAGGAATTTAATGCCGACATTAACGAACTGCTTGGCGAAACGCCCGCTAAAGCATCGGTGGCCCAGCCTGGTAAGACAGATAAGTAAACCAGCAATCAGCCAGACTTATTCCTGTTGATGGTATGGAGAGTTAATATGTAATGGTTGAGAATCAGAGATTTTATTTTATTTCAGGTGGGTGGAGACAGCCATTACGTCGCTACATAGTAGCCTTGATGAGTAGTGTTGTCTTTGCTTTTTCGGGATGCAGTTCAGCAAGTAAGACCGATCAGGCGACTGTTGCGGAGACTGACAGTGGAGCCAATTGTGTAGCGAAAGGCATTCCATCCCGTTCGGCGGCTGTTCGTCAGGCGGCTTCGGTAACTGGGCCAGGCGAAACCAGCACCGACAATATGGCCTGGATTCCCGGCGGCACGTTCCAGATGGGTGCTGATGAGTTTCCGGATGCCCGACCCGTACATAACGTAACGGTTAGTGGCTTCTGGATGGACAAGCACGAAGTAACCAATGCTGAATTTGCTCGTTTTGTCGCAGCCACTCACTACGTAACAGTGGCCGAACGTCCCTTGAAGCCAAGCGATTATCCCGGCGTTCCAGCCGATAAGCTCGTGCCAGGTTCGGCCGTGTTTACGCCACCTGCTCAGAAGGTTTCTTTAGCTGATCCGCTACGTTGGTGGCAGTACGTTCCTGGAGCCAGCTGGAAGCAGCCCGAAGGGCCGAAGAGTTCGCTCAAAGGACGGGAGAACTTGCCGGTTGTTCATGTTTGTCAGGAAGATGCGGCCGCTTATGCCAAATGGGCTGGAAAACGCCTGCCGACTGAAGCCGAATGGGAGTTTGCCGCGCAGGGCGGTAAAGGCGCGCGAACCTATTACTGGGGCAATGAATTAAAGCCGGGCGGTAAATGGATCGCTAATATTTATCAGGGTGATTTTCCCAACAAAAACACATCGGAGGATGGCTTTGCCGGGGTAGCGCCAATCCAGTCGTTTCCCGCTAATCCGTATGGCTTGTTTGACATGGACGGGAACGTGTGGGAATGGTGCCAGGATCTGTATCGACCTGACTACTACCAAACAAGCCCGGCTATCAATCCAAAAGGGCCCAAAGACAGTTATGACCCCGAGGAGCCTGGTGCCGTGAAATATGTACAGCGGGGCGGTTCGTTTTTGTGCAGTGATCAATACTGCATCCGCTACAAGGCAGGGAGTAGGGGCAAGGGCGAAGTGAGCAGCGGCAGCAGCAATCTGGGCTTTCGCTGTGTTCGGGAGAAATAAACTATAACCACAGCAGTGCCAGTGCCTGAACCGTAGCACTGCTTTTCTGAAAGAATTGATCGGAATTTATCGCGTCAGCAAGCCCGCATCGAGCACAAATTGTGCGCCGGTAACGTAGCGAGCTTTGTCTGACGCCAGATACAGCACCATTCCTGAAACATCTTCTGGTTCGACCCACGGCACCGGAAGCAGATTTCCTGCCGACCGTTCGGCAATTTCCTGCGTCGTCGTGCCTTCCAACTCAGCCAGTCCGTCGTTCATGGGGGTATTAACACCCGTTGGGTGAATGGAGTTGACACGAATGGTATACGGAGCCAGCTCAATTGCCCACGATTTTGTCAGGCCCACCAGGCCCCATTTAGAAGCCGCGTAATGACTCAGCCGATTCATGCCCCGAAGTCCGGCGATGGAAGAATTGTTGATGATAACGCCTGATTTCTGCTTCATCATAACCGGAATGACCCGGCGGGCAATGAGCCATGCACCTTTGAGATTGATGTCGATCATCGCATCCCATTCGTCCTCAGGCAATTCGTGAGCTAGGCCATAGGCGCAGATTCCTGCGTTATTGAACAGAATATCAATACGTCCAAACGTGACAAGTGCCGCATCGACAGCCCGGCTAATATCCTCGTCGCGCCGAACATCGCCCGTGGCGGTCAGGCACCGACTACCGAGGGCTTCGATCTCGCGTTGCAGGGAATCCAGTTCACTTTCAGAACCCAGGGCATAACCAGGGTAGGACAGTGGTTTCGCCAGATCGAAAGCTATAATAGAAGCCCCTGCCTGCGCCAGCGCCAGGGCAACCGCTCGCCCCTGACCGTGGGCGGCTCCCGTAATGAAGGCTACTTTGTCCTGAAAATCAGCCATTATACTTTTCTTGTGTTAAAGGGAGGTAGGGAAAGAGATACTCGTCAACGGTGACGTTCAATACGTTATTGAACACATTGGTCGCAATCATTTGTCCGGCAAAAGCCACCAGCACAACGATCTGTTGTTCAGTGTACCGTTGGCTAATGGGTAAATAAAGGTCATCTGGAATCTCGCCCTTATGCTGGGCAATGGCACTACCAAAATCAATAACAGCCTGTTCGTGGATGGTCAAGACCAACTCTTCGGGACGTTCTCCATTGTCGATAATAATCCGCCGGAAGAATGTCGTGCAGACCGGGCAATTCGACCCTTCTGAAATGGCATGAGCAAATAAATAGGCCAGTCGGTTTCCAACAATTTTCTTGACCTCTTCATACAACGGATACCACTGCATATACACCTGAAACGACAGGAGCGATCGGCCTAGCGTGGCTTTCATGTTAGTGATGCGACTGCCAGGATAATTAGCTACGTGCGCATCAAAAGCTGCCTGGACTTCGGTGCTGGCTTCGTCGGAGGATAGGGGTGTGATTCGGGGCATAGCCTATTTAGTTGTAAGTACGCTTGTCAGTTGGTAAAAAAGGCTTTAGAAACGTATAGACGTAGCAACCTGCACAAAAGCTAGTAAATGATTCCAGCAGGGCAAATACGATCAGGATACTAGTTAAAAGGAACATATTGATTCCCGGGCTGTGCACTAATAGAATAGTGATGGAGAAAATGAGCCCGATTCCAGCTGCAAAGCGTTTGGGGGTCTGATCGGTACCTTTGAATGGAAGGCGTAACTGCCTGACAACAAAATCGGTACTTTTCCGTAAGAGCTGAATTTGGGTAGAATTTGTAGTTTAATTCCTTATTTGAACCATTAATCTGGAGCAATTTAAGGAGAACACACATTAAGTTGCCTGTTTTTTTACTCTTTTATAATGAACCACTGTCCTTACCCCGTTCGGTGAGCCAGTTTTGACTGGAATTTAAGCTACCTGCCGATATTCGACCGGCGTCATAAATTTCAATGCCTGATGAGGCCGTTCCGTGTTATATTCCATCAACCACGCGGCCACTATTTGCCTTACCTGCTTGATGCTGCTAAAAACATGGGCATCTAGAACTTCTCGCCGAAACGTCCCGTTGAACCGTTCAATGTACGCATTCTGAGTGGGTTTGCCCGGCTCGATCCAACATAACTCAATCGTTTGACCCTTGCACCAATCCTGCAAAGCTTGGCTAATAAACTCTGGACCATTATCACTGCGTAGCCGCTCCGGCTTACCATATCGCTCAACCAGTTGATCTAATAATCGGATAACCCGCTGGGCTGGCAGTGAATAATCCACTTCGATACCTAATGCTTCCCGGTTATAATCGTCAACCACATTCAACGTGCGAAATTTCCGACCACCCGTTAAGTTGTCAGACGTAACATCTAGCGACCAACATTGATTACAAGCAGTTGCTTGGGGCAGCGGTTTACGGACAGCATCAGGTAAGCGCTTTTTAGCCTTTCGACGCAAGCTCAATCCTAAACTTCTATATAACCTTCTAATTCGCTTGTGATTAACTAGCTCACCCTGCTTACGCAGTCTGCGATAAATCTTCAACACGCCCCACAGCTTATGCCGTCGAGCCAATTGCTCAATCCGGCTAGCCAGTGCTTTGTCCTTGTCTTTGATGACAACCGGTTCGGCCAGCGCATTGCGGCTCAGACCCACCCAACGGCAGGCTTTACGTTGACTAATCTGTTTCTGATCAATCAGCCACCTGACTAGTTTTCGACGCTCGGCGGGCCTCACCACTTTTTTGAGAGTGCCTCTTTTATGATTTCATTTTGCAAACTCAATTCAGCATACATCCGCTCGGGCGGCCCCGTTTTTGAGTCGGCGGTTTTCTTCTTCCAGTTCCTTTAACCGCTTGACTTCGGAAATCTGCATGCCGCCATATTTGGCTCGCCAATTGTAAAATGTAGCCTCGCTAATGCCATGCTCGCGAGTAATTTGGGCGACGGTTTGGCCGCTGTCTTGCTGACTCAGAATCGCTACAATTTGCGATTCGGTAAATCGTGTTGCCTTCATTCCCTTTTCGATTACTAGTGAAAGTTAAGTTTTTTACCCTACTTTTCACTGGCTCACTTTTATGGGTTCAGGACACCACAACTACTGCAAATCGTTCCGGCTCTAAAGTGTTTATACGGAGTTAGTCTACGCTTATATTGGCGTAGTTGTTGTAATCACTAAAATTGACTTCGCACCAATAAATAGGAAACTAATGTTCACGAAAAAAGCCCATTAACTGCGTAGATGGGCTATAAAATCAGTATAATTTGTAAATATGATATTAGTGGGCCATAGAACGTAAATAGAATTACCTAATAAAATAAAAGTAGATTTAATTCATATATTCGGCCTTACACAACTGCTGTAATTTCTCCCTACTTCGCTTTAGCCGCATCTTGACCGCACTGGTTTTGAGCTTATAAATGTTGGCTATTTCGTCTATACTCAGTCCCTGTTCGTATTTCAACCGTAGTAGAGTTTGCTCCTTCAACGAGAGCTCGGCTAATGCCCGTTGAAATATCTGAAGGGTTTCCTCCTGCAAATTGGCTTCTCGGGAGTCTGACAAGCTGCGCTCATGATTTTCATCCAGAGGTGTTGTATTAATTCGTTTAGCCAGCCGTAATTGATCGGAACAATAGTTATGGGCAATGGTATTAAGCCAGGTCGAAAAATTAGATCGCTCCTGAAAAGCGTCTAATTTATCAAAGGCCTTCATAAATATGTCGTGAGTAAAGTCCTGTGCTTTTTCGGAGTCTTTGGTCATATAAAGACACCGTTGATAGACCTTATTAACGTAGCGATTATAGAGCGTCTCGAAACATTGGTTCGGCTGGTTCGGTAGAAGGTTTCGTATGGTCTCTTCGTCACTTAATGTAAGATTCATGTAGGTTTATAGTTATAGGTTAAGCACACTAACTATATATAGGTATACATATACTCCATAAATCTAGGTATTGACGAGGATAATTTCCTGAGAATGAATGTAAATACATCGAAAATATACTGAACGGTACAGCCAATTTGTTGTTTTTGTATTGAAATTTATTTACCGTTTATTACTAGTTTAATCGTTTAAGTATTTGGTAATATATTTCTGATAGAAGTACCTGCCACATCAATCCAATCTAATCGCTTGTTCGTATATATTATAAGCGACTCCGACGCAAGGTGGGTCACTTGTTGGATAAGGCTATTCAGCCGGCCGTTTATAACGGCCGGCTGAATTTTTGCTTCTAGTACGTTCTATATAGACTCTAATGACCGTGATCAGAAACAGTACGGTTCCGTCTGGTATGTAGGTTGCAACCAGCTCCGCATTAATAGAGGAAACGAAGAGTGGACGGGTTAGCGGTGTCTTTAAACAGGCCTGGTATTTCCAACAAATTGTAGTCGCTTGCTAATAATCGAAACTTACTTTCAGCCAAACCTCATACTGCCTGAAAAATATTTTGGGTTGGTAGAAGAGTATAGCCTGTCTACATTAAAAACAAATCTGGTATGACATGGCCTTATTCGGGCAGGCTGGAAGCTGCTTCTCAGTGCTGATACGGCAACGCTACTAATTACAGTTGAATCAATATCCAATCGGAAGCCAATCCGGAAATACACATTGGCGTACTACTTACCGTGATTCTTGCTGATTTAATGACATTGTATCCTAATCGACGTTTGGCTATTCTGGTTTAGTAGGTTCCTTTCTCTGTTATTGACACTGGTCGTTTGGCAGTCGGTTGTAATTACCATGACCTAACCTCTTTGTAGGAGCCTTTAATGCCAGGATCGAAGCCTGTAGAAGTTGGTTTGGATAGGTTTGGAATTCGAAGATTTCCTTCTACTTCTTTTCTTACTTATGTACTTGGTCCAAGTTGCTCCGCAGCTTCTAGACTTGCTATACTTACTGCTGTACCTAGACACAAAAAAAGCACTTACCATTTCTGATAAGTGCTTGATTTACAGTGGCGGTCCGGACGGGGCTCGAACCCGCGACCCCCTGCGTGACAGGCAGGTATTCTAACCAACTGAACTACCGAACCAACTTTGATTTTTGGTTGACGTTGCCGTTTTCCTTAATCGTGGCACAAAAGTAGGCGCTTTGGCTATTCTATGCAAGGGGCTACCGAAAAAACTTTGTAACTAAGGTGTACTGTTTCGGCGTATCCATTGGAAATCAGTTGGTTTGTTCTGCCGATTTTTTTCATTTAGCTTCCAATATCAATACTTATTTTCCCATAGCCTGTTTTATAGCTACAATTTCATCCGGGTCAACGGGTGTTCCATCCTGTTTAAACACTTCATGGAACCAGACAGCTGGCTCACGACCATTCACATAAGGCTTCTGCCAACTATCCCACGGTAAGAACGTCTGCGTTTTACCTGCCACAAACCCCCAGTTGATCATGCCAATTTTTTCTTTTTTGGCAATAGGGAGGTGGGTCTGGAATTTACTGTCGACACCTCGGGCCATGTATTCAGTACAGATAATCGGGCGACCCAATGTACGTAATGCCGGAATGACTTTCTCCAGATCAGATGCTTTCGAGTACTGGTGAAACGTAATAATATCGGAGTCTTCGAATTGTATCTTTTCCATCGGCGACCATTTGGCTGGATTCTGCCAGTCTTCAGGCGTGCGATAAATCCATACGCCCGATGTTAACGGCTGAGTTGCTCCGGCAGCCCGCGCCCATTGGAATACCTGAGGAAGTAGCTTCCTGATGAGGGCTTTCTTTTGGTCTTCGGGTAGTTCAGTTTTCAGGTGATTCTTGCCGTAGCTGTTCGCATTGGTGTTATCAGGCTCATTCCACATGTCCCAGGCTAGAATCCGTTTGTCGTTCCTGAATGCGCCCACAACCCCTTTTACATAGGTTTCCAGGCGCGGATATTGTGTTGTATCCTTAAGAGCGGCTGCCCCTGGGCTTTGTACCCAACCTGAATTATGTATTCCGGGTGTTGGTGCATGTTGCTTACCTAGTTTAGGGGCCGGGTCCCAGCAAGAATCGAATAATACCAGCATTGGACGGATTTTATGCTTGTCGCAAATAGTCAGGAATTGATCGAGCCGTTTAGTGAAACCGGTAGAATCCTGCCAGAGTAGATCGTGTAGAAAAACGCGCATGGTATTCATGCCAATACCTTCGGCAAGAGCCAGTTCTTTGTCGATAGTTTTTGGATCGAAGCTATCTGCCTGGAACATTTCCAATTCGTTGATAGCTGTGGCCGGAGCGTAATTAGAACCAACCAGAAACGGCTCTTGGGCGTACCAGGCATTTGCGCGTTCGGCCGACCAGTGTTCTGCAGGAGTAATCGCTGTGTCACTCTTGGCTACAGCAAGGGAGTCGACGGCTTTCTGTTCGTTTTTGTTCGCCGATTTACACCCATTCAGACTAAACAAAGTGGCCAGAATAACCGGGAAAATAAGTTTACGCATTTGGCTGTTGAAAATTAATGAATGAAGGAATTATAAGTTAATAATGATTAATAGTTATGGCGGCCCATTCGTCATGGGATAGGCATTGGCGTTTTAGGAGCGGGTTTGCCAAAGTTGGGCGACCCATCCGCGTTCCAGGTAAACGGCTGAATATGAGGAGCACGTTTATTGCCGCAACCGTCAGTAGCAGAGGGGTTAGCATGGTAGACCATCCAGTCCTGGCCCGGTCCGCCGTCGCGGCTAGAGGAGCGAAAGAAGCCGCCATGCCCCGGTGCCCAAACGCCATTTTCGGGCGCTTGCGTAAACACGGGTTGTGGACTTTTAATCCAGCTTTTGGGGTCGAGTAAATCGCCTTTGCCATCATAGGTCAATAACCCGAGGCTATAGTCGAGCCAGCAGGCATTGGCTGAATACACAATAAACAGCTTGTTGTCATGACGTAGAAATTCCGGTCCTTCGTTCACATAGATCTTAGGAACTTCGCCGTTCTTCTGCCATTCCTGTGGTACGTCGCCATGCTGTTCCCAGGGCTGGTCGGGTTGCGAAACCTTAACCCGGTCGCCGTCAATCGTCCAGGGGTTTTTCAGTTTGGCCAGGTAAATATCCTGCCGTCCGTTATTCGGGCCTTCCCAACCCGACCAAGCGGCATAAAGCTGACCATTAAAATCGATGACCGACATGTCTATCGCCCAGTGATCGCCTTTGTCGCCAATTTTCCCTTTCATTGTCCACTCCCCCAGCATGGGGTCGGGTGATGGATTCTCGATTACCCAAACTCGATGGGAGAGATTATTGAGTGAATCGGCTGAGAAATAAATGTACCAGCGGCCATTAAAGGAATGGATTTCGGGCGCCCATAATTCCCGTGAATAGGGCTTTCCGGCTGGAGGGGTGTATATGACTTTGCTTTCAGCCGTATTGAGATCGGCGAGATTCCGGGTTTTCCAGAGGGTTACGTTTCGTCCGGTGGTATTCATATAATAATACCAGCCATCTTTCTGCAATACCCAGGGATCGGGCCCGGAGTTTTTAATGGGGTTGGTGAACGTACGCTGGGCTACTACGTAGTGGTTCGTGAGAATCAGTAAAAAAAGCGCACTGACAACAGACCAGGACTTAATTGGGGGAAAAGTCATGATGTAGAGAACGAAGTTTTGGTAGGAAAAGACCGAAAGTCCTGTTTTTACCCCTACCACTTCACAAATCAATTCGCCGTCGCTCCGTTGCCAGGTTTAGTTTCGCAGTTTTCGTCGATGCATTGCCCGTACAGTACGAATGAGTGCGACTCTACTTCAAATTGAAGCGTGTTGCCTACGTTTGTTTTTATCAGGTGTAAACGCGGGTCGCAAAATTCCTGTACCCGGTGGCAAACCGTGCAAACCAGATGCGCGTGCTGTTGACGCCCAAGCGATTTTTCGTAACGGCTTTTAGAGTTATCATCATCGCCAAAATGGTGCCGTCGCACTAAATGGCAATCAACCAGGACTTCCAGCGTGTTATAAACGGTTGCCCGGCTAACTGGATACGATTTTTGGTGCATGGCCTGATATAAATCCTCTGCGTCAAAGTGGTCGTCGCGGGAATACACCTCATCTAAAATAGCGAAGCGCTCGGCTGATCGACGTAATCCTTTCGCCAATAAAGATTCTTCCAGTTTAGCTCGGGCGGTGGCAAGCATCGAATGCGTTTCGTTCATCTCTGATTGAAATTTTAGAAAGGAACTGGTCAGCAACCAGTTCCTTTTCTTTTTCTACTAACCTAACTATGATTTATCGTCTGGATCGTGGTTATACACGTATCATATTTCTTCTGGAAGCCTACCAGTCGAGCCGTAAATAGGCTTCTTGTATGACCAAACTTAGTTCGTCATATTCCTTGAGCGTTATCTGGAGATTTTTCCCCTGAAACCCGATTCGAATGCAAGTATCCCGTACGTCTAAAAGGCCAATTTTGTAAAATACAGACCACCACCATTGTTGCTGCCAATTAAGCAACGCATCGACTTCATACCGACTCAAAAACAGGGGGATTCCTCTGAACAAAACCTCCATTAGGCCCTGCTGATGGAGATCGCTGCTAGTAGCATCCTGTACAGAAGTAGGTTGCTCAATCATCTTTTCTTCTGGCGGTTGGCGTTTGCAAAAGCTGGTTTACCTGCATCAATAAGCTGGCTTCGTCCATTAGCTGAATGAGTTCGTTGATCTCGTCGTCCGAGAACATCATGAAATAATTTTGCATGGGTGTTTTTAGAAGCCATTCCTTGCCGTGTGTCGTAAAAAAAGGACGCATGGCCGTTCGTTCGACAATCACTTTGCGGTAATACGTGTATTCATCTTCCGACAGAATGAACAGCGAATTCTTGTAAGCCAGATTGTAGGATCGGCAACCGGCGCAATAGCCAATGTACCCGTTTTCGTGTTGGGTCAGCGTTTTCAGATGATGCTGATGTTCCATGCGTAGGCCGTGTTGAGTGTGAGCTAGTTGGATTGGTTTTTTAGTAATTGATACAGGTTCAGACGACGTAGTGCCTGCGACAAGCCAGCTTTAAATCGCTCAAATTCTGATCGTGATAAGCTAAACTGAATGTCTGGATGACCCGTGTTGACAATCATGTGTAATTGACCGTCGGGCATGAGCGCACTGCACTGCTGAAAATCTGCCTGGTCCATGATACGGCATAATCCGACGAACTCATCCTGGGAGAAGCCCAATAAAAGATTCTGAAACGTTAAGCCAACTCGTTGGCAATGATGGCACTGGGCGATGCAAAAATGATCGTTATCGAACAATACCGCTGGTTTACAAGGGTTCATACGCAGGTGGAATTGGGATTGCCTGGTTTGTGCCTGTGACCGGAATGGGTTGATTCGCGCATCTCAACCAGCTTAGTTTGTTCCGGTACACAGGACTTAAGATTATAAGATCATTGCTTTACTTCGTCTACCGTATCGGGTAAAAATTATTTAGACTAATTTTAAACAAACATACTTGAGGAAGTTCTTAGACGCAAGAATTTATTGAATAAGTTTAGGGAAAAGGAGCCTTAAAACAGGTAACTATCAGAAAAGCAGGTCGCTATAGATGTGTCTTTAGTCAATCAACACAGGCATTTACAGGTAGTGCCCTGGAACGTACAGGAAAGAAATGCTTGTGAACCTACTGAAATACGTCCCGGCTTGTACCATTAAACGTGGAAATAGGGCTGACGGTAGGGGCCGGGGCTGGCTCGTCACCAGCTTTATTGGGCGTTAGGCCGGGCGCGTTACGTTGTCCGCCGAAAAGCCGGTTAAATGAACGTGTATAGAGTAAACTCAACCCACCACCTGTAGTAATGGTGCTGTTGGTACTGTACTGGCTTAGAATACTTTGCTGATTGCGATTGTACACTTTTGCCCGAAAACGTCCGTCTGACGTAATGAAATACTCGAGCGTCCACTCGCCCAGTAAACTGGCTGCGTTGTACTGACTTTGTCCGTACGTAAACCCACCATCGCGACTGATACGTAGCCGGTCGTTTAGTAGCCGATAGGAGAACCTAAGTTGAAGATTATTAAGCAGATTTTCGTTTTGGGTACCGCTGGTGAAACCACCGAATGATACACCTACATCCAGATTTTCGTTCAGGTTCGAGGCCAGGCGACTAATCTGATTGGATAGAAGTTCGCTCACGCTGTTGGCGACACCCGTATTGACTTGCCCCTGTTCGAACAGACTGGTATTTTCAGATAATAGCTGATTGAATAACAGAACGCTACTTACTTGCCGGGTCAACTCCTGATCGTTACTTTGAAGCCGCGATTCGAATGCGGTGACGGCCTGCCGGAAATCGGATGATGACGGGTATTCTTTGATATCCAGATCGTAGCTGATCGTCGGATTACCCAGTTCTCCATTTAGTTTGATCACCAGATCGACCGGATACCGGCGGGTCTGATCGGCACTGGTTTTCTGATTACCCAGCAAAGGTGCCAGAGACGTGTATTGCGTGTAAGCTGCCGTTACATCCAGAAGCGCTCCATAGGGATCACCCGTCCAGGTAATGCGGCTGTTGGGGCGAATCTGGAAGCGTTTGTTGATGATATTCTGAAACGTGAAGGTGTAATCTCCTTTCTGAATCTCGTAATTCCCCGTCATCGTGAAATCGCCCTTTGTGTCGACTTTCATGCCCACCCGACCCTGGCCGTACGCTTTAATGATGTCGCCGGTTTGGCGGTCCAGCTGAATTTCGCAGTATGCATCGGGCGTAATATCGAAGTTGAAATCCATCTGAATTCGGGATAAATCAATATCGCTCTCCGCACCGGTATGCGTGGCAGTCTGGCTGGTTGGCTTCCCGGAAATTATATTCACGAACCGAATCTGATCATCGGCCGCGACCGACGTAGCACCATCCAGCGGGATGTAGATTCGCGTGCCTTTATTGCTGGCTACGTTGGCGCGAATGGTGAGGTTATCTGTTGGGCCATAAAGTTCGGCTTTCCCGGTGACGATGGCCTGTCCATAGAACGCATCATTGTCTTTCGCGACCGTATTCATGATCTTGAAGTTCTTAAAATCGGCATCGAAACCCAGGGTGAAGTGCCGGAAGCCTTCGTGATAGACGCCACCTTTCAGAATGGCCGTATTCCCTTGCGGATCGCGCAGCGTCAATTGCTGGGTGACAATTTCATTTTCGCCGAAATAAATGTTATCGTCGAAAGTGAAGTCCGCCTTTAAATAATCGAATCGTCCGCGGCCACCTTTAATAGCCACCTGACCCATCAGCGTAGGCGACACCGGTTTTCCTGTAACGGATACGACCCCATTGGCTATACCCCCCAGGTTCGAAAAAAGCCCCGTTGTAAAGGGTTCCAGCAGCGACAAATCGGCATTATTTACTTTCGCTTTCAGGGCCAACGGGTTTGTTTTACGCTTCGGTGTGTAGGTGCCCAGCAGTGTGACTACATCAGCACCGTTGCGGTTTACACGGGCATCGACGTTGAGCCGCTGCGCCTGCTGATCCCACTCTCCCTGGGCTCGCACATCACCGATCAGCGCTTTCTGATACGATAATTCAGTAACCGTCAGCGCACTTTCCAGAATTGGTGTATCATAAATGTTTCGTACCGCCAGCGTGCCATTCAATGTACCGCCCAACGTAGTGTTCAATACTGAATTAAGTGAGGCCAACAAGAAGTTCTGAGCCTCTACGTTAAGGTTTTGCACCGAATCTGGTGATATTTTCCCCGATGCCATCACCAGTTGATTTTGGTTCAGCAGAGACAGATTCCGAATTGTGTACTCGTCGCCTACTTTACGGATCAGACTCTCGGGATTGAGCGTCCAGTCACCATCCAGCACGCGTATTTTCGACTGTCGGAAGGTCAGGTCGATGGCGTCTCCTTTGAAGCGTAATTCGCCGTTCAGGTCGGCATGGTTGGCGAACACCCCACTGCTATCGGCCTGATCAATGTCGCTTGTAAAGTCAATATGGTCAACGTCCCACGACGCTTCTGCCTGTAGATTTCGGGTGGGTAGGAGGGAACTGAAGGATTGTCGTTTCGACGACAGAACCGCCGAGGCCAGCACCTCCTGGCTATACGTGAATTTAGATGTGGTTAAGTCGAGGTCACTCGGTCCAAAGCTAATCTTCCCGAACTGCATCGAATCAGTTTTGACTGTAGCCGTCAAAAAGGACGTATTATCTTCGGTGAACCGACCTTCCATCCTGGTTGACGGCGCTACGTAAGCAGCCATGCCCAGAAAGATGAGCAGAGGTTCACTTTGTTTCATTATGATTTGATAGTCAACACCATACCGTTGTGCTGATAGGGGCGACCGTTGTTTGGCTAACCGATCCGCCTGTTGACGTTTCTGTTCATAATAGGCCGTCATGCCGGCTGCGTCGCCCTTAAAATAAAGCTCGTATTCGCGCACTAATCGGCTTAGATCGTCAATCGTGCGTTGTGGCTGAAAGGTACCTTGTAAACGGGTTGTCAGGAAGTCAGAGTCGAGATTAAAGTACCGTTGCGTACTGGTTGTCTGTTTGCCGGTCAAGGTAGAGTCACCGTTGACAGCACCAACAGGCTGCTGTTCAACTGACGACATCAAGGTAAGTTTGTCTACGTCGAGTGTGCGGCTGTTCAGGGTGAGCGTTGCCTCATTGAACGTAGCATTGCCAACAATATCGTCCAGTTTGCTGCCTTCCAGTCGGATGTCTACCTTCGTTTTGACTGTCAGTGAGTCACGCATAAAACCGAGCGCCCTAAGGTCGGCGTGTTCTACCGCTCCACGAAAATCGTAATGATTGCGAGGAGCTTTTAGGTTGAATTCGCCATCAAGATCAAACGACAGATTTGGGTCGTGAACGTGCATCTGCCCCTCAAACAGGGATTTCTGCAAATTGCCCCGAGCCGCTACGTTCCTGTACGCATAGCCCTGCCACCCGAATCGCCCGAACTGCCCATCAAAGTCAATTGTAGCCAGTTCGAGGTTAGTACCACGCCCGGTGATCCGTCCCTCGCCGTCGAGTTTACCAAACTGAGCGGGCTGATTGATCAATTGGCCTAAATCCAGGTTCTCCCCCCGTAGATTAGCCGTGTAAGTCGTCAGGCTGGATTTGTCCGCGAGCTTAAGCGCCAGATCACCCGTTACGTTGCCAATGGCTGTTCGGAAGGTGCCTTTCGTTTTAAAATCATCAAAAGCGCCCACGAACGTAGCGTTGAACGATGCCGTTCCTAGTTTCTGAATGGTATGGTTAAACGACGAATCGGGGTAATACTGCCGGATATCGGCCATGTTTACTACCGAGGGCGTAAAGGCAAAATTGACCGTCGTTTTGTCCATATTGGGCAACCCTTTCCAGTCGATAGTGCCCGCCAGGCGGCTGCGACCGTTAGGCCCAAATCGCAAATCGGTATTTCGAAGCCGGAAGTCATTGACTGTGCCCGTGAAGTTGCTCGACAGCAACCAAGTTTCATTCAGATCGCGTAGGTAGTCCGAAAAATAACCCAAGTCTTTGGACTGTACTTTGCTGTTGCGGAACCGCGCCTGCATGAGCACCCGGCTGTTGAAATCACCGAAGGCTGATGGTTTATCGTAAAGAAAGGTGAGTTCGTTTCGGATGATGGAGTTGCCAATGTGGGCATTTAACTGCGCCAGTTCCATTTTGGTATTGCAATACAGAAAGCGTGTGTCCAATTGCCGGATCTTCAATCGGGTATCCCGATCAATGCCCGATAATCCTTTGACATCGAACGCAATGGTGTCGCCCAGGACGAGGAATTCGCTGACCTCGCCGGTAAGATTCTGAAGGGTAAAGTGATTGTAATCGAAGCTCTTTTTATCCCGCAGTAAGGGTTCGCGCGGGTCTTCGAGTGTGTACTTTCCCTCCACCAAATGAATATGGCCGATGGTGAAGGGGACATTCTGATTCGGAATGCTTGGTTTGGTCGGATCAGAAGTTAGCTGCTCAATTCGGGCAATGAAATCGTCGAGGTTTGTATCGCCGTTCGTCTTGTTTTTTATCATCCGAACATCGGGCTTATACAACACGACCTCATCCAGGTGGAGATTGTGTGCCGATGAATCGAGCAGATTCCGAAGGTTGTAATCGGCATCAAGTCGGCCAATGGTTATCATCGGTCGTCCCTGACGGTCTTTAATCGTAAGCTTTTCGAGGGTTAATGAGTCAAACCATTTTATTGAAACGCCCTCAATATCAACCGGAAATTGTAGTTTTTTAGATAGCCACGTAGCGCCTTTCTGGGCAAGTTTCGTCTGGACGGCCGGAATTTGCAAGCTCAGTAATATTCCTAATGCTAAACCCAGTACCGTGAGGAGCGAGTAAAGCAGCGTTTTAAGGAATATGGCAAAAAATTGACGCATTCAGAATGGAAAGACCTAATATACAATGAATAACGGGACCTTGTATAGGTTACACCACTAAATGAGGGAACGGTTTACAGGTAACTTCCATTGTCTATTCTCGGGGAAATCATTATCCATTATTTTTGTTCGGTGAATATTTTAGCCATTGAGTCTTCCTGCGACGAAACGTCGGCGGCTGTTTTAGCCAACGGGCTTGTTCTGTCCAACGTAATTGCTACCCAGTTAATTCATGAGCAGTATGGAGGGGTCGTGCCCGAATTAGCTTCGCGGGCGCACCAACAGCATATTCTGCCGGTGGTTGAACGTGCGTTGACCGACGCAAATTTATCGAAAAATGACGTATCGGCCATTGCCTTTACGCGAGGACCGGGTTTGCTGGGCTCGTTGCTGGTCGGCGCTTCGTTTGCCAAAGCACTGGCGCTGGGCTTGAATATTCCGCTTATCGAGGTTAATCATATGCAGGCACACGTACTGGCTCATTTCATTGAGTCGCCAACGCCTGTTTTTCCGTTTATGTGCCTGACGGTGAGCGGGGGACATACGCAGATTGTACGTGTCGATGGCCCACTTGACATGGCGGTTATCGGCCAGACAATGGACGATGCGGTAGGGGAGGCTTTCGATAAATCGGCTAAATTGCTGGGCCTGCCTTATCCCGGTGGCCCGCTCATTGACAAGTACGCAAAAGAAGGTAATGCGCTGGCTTTCAAGTTTCCGATGAGCGAGATGCCGAATCTGGATTTTTCGTTCAGCGGTATCAAAACCGCCATTATGTACTTCCTGCGTGATAATAGTAAAGCAAATCCTGATTTTATTGCCCAAAATCTGCCGGATATTTGTGCCAGCATTCAGCATACGCTGATACAAATGCTGTTGACCAAATTAAAGAAAGCCGCCCGAGAAACAGGCATTCGCGAGATTGCCATTGCCGGGGGCGTGTCGGCGAACAGCGGGTTGCGTACTACGTTGACGCAGCTTGGCCGTGAGTTGGGTTGGAACGTATACATTCCACGATTTGAGTATTGTACCGATAATGCCGCCATGATTGCAATGGCGGCAAAATTTAAATACGAGCAAGGTGACTTTACGCCCCAGACTGTAAGTCCGTTGCCGAGAATGAGCTTTTAACTGTTGTTTACGGCCTTCGGCGGTCCGTAAACCGAAGACCGTAACCCATGACTATGACCATTTCAGAACTGCTTATTTATCCTATCAAATCGCTCGGCAGCATTTCGATGACTGAGGTAATTGTGGAGCCGAAAGGATTTCGGTATGACCGACGATTTATGCTTGTCACACCCGAAGGGAAATTCATAACCCAACGGACGCACACGCAGATGGCCCTTATTGATGTAACCATAACTGAAACGCCGGACCGTGCTGCTACGCTACATGTCTGGCATCGAAACCACCCCGACGACGTACTGGAATTGCCGTTGGTGCTAAATGATGAAGTTATTGCGTCTCATGGAACCATGCTGGTCGAGATTTGGGACAGTAAAGATGTGCCTGCCGTAACGGTAAGTGACGAAGCCGATCAGTGGTTTACGAATGCCATTGGTACCTCCTGCCGGCTGGTGTTTATGCCTGAAACCACCACCCGTGCTGTCGACCAGGATTACGCTGTCGACCCTGAACAGGATGCCGTCAGTTTTGCAGACGGATACCCGTATTTATTGATCGGACAGTCTTCGCTCGATGCCCTTAATCAACGCCTTGAGGAGCCTCTTACCATGCTACGCTTCCGCCCAAATATGGTCGTAAGTGGGAGTGAACCCTACGACGAAGATGCCTGGAACCAGTTCCGAATTGGTGAAATCGATTTCTACGGTGTTAAACCCTGCGCCCGCTGTGTGCTGACGACTATTGATCCCGAAACGGGTCAGAAAGGAAAAGAACCACTAAAAACGCTGACGACCTATCGGCAGTGGAAACACAAAATTCTGTTCGGGCAGAACGTCTTGGCCAGATCGACCGGCGAAAACACTTTAGGGAGTCTGCGTGTTGGGCAACCAGTTGAGATAGTCAGCCGTCAGGAGCCCTGGCTGGCTCCCCCTACGCGCGTTTCGATTTTAAATTCCTGATTCGTTGCTTACTTATCTGCGTACCCTTTATTATTTAAGTTTTCCCGTCGTGATTGGCGCTGTTTTGTCTAATCGTATGGCTGCCCGCCTGTCCGACGTGACGCCTATTCACTGGGCCACACCTGTTGTGCTGGCTCTGGTTGTGTTCATTATCTACACCGTTGACCGGCTCCTTGATGTTCGTAAATATAAGGCCGATGCATTGAGTCAGCCAATGACGGCCCGGCATCGGTTTCATCAACGCTATGCTATGCTGCTCTGGAGCGTTGTTGGCGTAGCCGCTGGCCTGGTATTAATCCTGACGTTTTTTCTGCCGGGTAACGTAGTGAAGTTCGGGATTGTGCTGGGCGGAATTTGCGTGGCCTATGTAGGGTCCGTCTTTCGATTACCGGCCCGGCATCCGGCTTTGCTTCTAAAAGAACCACTTGTAGCCGTGCTCTTTGCCGTCGGTGTCTGGGGTAGCGTTTGGGTGCAACGTACTGCGGTAAGCAGAATAGAGATAGCCGAGTTTCTAATGTTTCTTGGGATTGCGTTTCAGAATCTGCTTCTGTTTGCCGTCATGGAACAATACGAAACAGGATCGTTGGACCGTCCAGATCAGTCTCTGTTTTCGCTGGCAACAGCCTGGGGTGAAGAACGTAGTGAACGGGTACTTAACTGGTTGGCCGCCGTCATTGTCGTAACCGGTTTTACACTTTGCTTTCTGACAACAGATCGATTTGCACAACGCTCTGCACTGATGCTTGGGCTAATGAGCTTGACCCTCTACGTCATGCAACGGTATCCTGCTTATTTCCTCCGGAATGAACGCTATCGCTGGCTTGGTGATGGCGTCTTCTGGATGCCTGCGCTAGTGCTATAGGAATATTCGCAACACCTCTAACCAAAAATAAATCAGTCAATGAATCCGACACAGATACCAATTGGCGTAATAGGCTTGGGATTAATGGGTTGTAGCATTGCTACGTGTCTATTGATAGCTGGGCATCCGGTGGTGGCCGTGGCGCCAATTCCGTCCGATATGGAAACGGCTGAACCGCGCATTCGTGGTCACTTGAAGGGTGCGCTTCAGGAAGGCTTAGTAACTCAACTACCGGACGTCTACTTCGAAAAACTCCGTATTACGGAAGATTACAGCCTGCTGAAAGATTGCGCACTTGTTATTGAATGCACACTCGAAAACATTGACATTAAAAGAGCCGTCTACGCCAAAATCGAAGCTGTAGTGTCTGACGAGGCCATTATTACCAGTAATACGTCGGCTATTCCTATCAGCTTGCTACAGAAAGAAACGCGGCTGCCCTCCCGTTTCCTGGGATTGCACTGGATGGAGCCGTCACATACAACCCGTTTTCTGGAAATTATCTGTGGCGATTTGAGTAAGGTACAATACGCCGAATGGCTCTATGAACTGTCGCACCAGTGGGGTAAAGAACCTATCCTGGTCCGTAAAGATATTCGCGGGTTTATTACCAACCGCCTGATGTACGCGATGTATCGGGAGGCTTTCAATCTGGTTGAAAATGGCTATGCTACTGTTGAAGACGTGGATCGTGCCTGCCGAAATAGTCCGGGTTACTGGATGACGCTGGTTGGTGTGTTTCGCTGGATGGACTTAACGGGTGTACCGGCCTATCATACCGTCATGAAGGATTTGTTTCCTACGCTGAGTAATCAGACAGCCATGCCGAAGTTAATAGACGATATTGTTAAAGCAGGCGGCAAAGGCGTACTGAATGCACACGGTTTTTATGACTACACACCCGAAGAAGCCCTGGAATGGCAAAAAACCTATGAAGAGTTCAGTTACGAAATCCGCAAGCTAGCGTTGAAATACCCAGCCGACGTAGTAAAAACCAGATTAGCCCGGCAGAACGACGAAGACTCCTCTAAACAGCCATGAAAACATCCCCTTTAATTATTGATGCTCACCTGGATATGTCGCTGAATGCCCTGGAATGGAACCGGGATTATCGGCTATCAGCCCATCAGATTCGGGAAAGCGAAACTGGCATGAGCGATAAAATCGATCGGGGCAAAGGGACCGTATCGCTGCCCGATCTTCGCCGGGGAAATATTGGGTTGGTCGTTGCTACGCAGATTGCCCGCTTCAATCAGACGAATGGCAATTTGCCCGGAGCAGGCTGGAATTCGCCCGAGCAGGCATGGGCCATGACGCAGGCGCAGCGGGCCTGGTACGAAGCGATGGAAGATGTGGGCGAGATGGTTCAAATTAAAGATCGTGCTGGTCTGGAACGTCATCTGGCGCTTTGGTTTGACGAAAACATGCCGAACGAGCAGAAACCCGTCGGGTATATTCTGAGCCTGGAAGGAGCCGATTCATTTGTTAACCTATCGTATCTCGAAAAAGCCTACGGATACGGCCTGCGCGCTTGCGGACCAGCCCATTATAGCACCGGGCGGTATGCGCCAGGCACGGGACTAAGTGGACCATTAACTCCACAGGGCCGCCAACTGGTGCAGGAAATGGATCGCCTAGGGATGATCCTGGACGTAACGCACCTCACAGATGAGGGTTTTATGGAAGCGCTTTCTCTCTACAAAGGACCGGTCTGGGCAAGTCATCATAACTGCCGGGCGTTGGTGCCACACCAGCGGCAACTAACCGACGACCAGATCAAGCAACTGACAGAACGCGGAGCCGTCATCGGCGGCTGTTTTGACGCCTGGATGATGAAACCGGGCTTCACCCAGCGAATGAGCAGTCCGGCAGAGTTTGGTATTAGTCTGGAAACCATCATCGATCATTACGATCACATTTGCCAGATGACGGGTAATAGTCTACATATTGCTATCGGCAGCGACCTTGACGGTACGTATGGTACCGAGCAATCGCCCACGGATCTGGACACGATCGCTGACTTGCAAAAGCTAAGTGGCCTGCTGACAAAACGAGGCTACAGCTCCGATGATATTGATAATATTTTCCACGGCAACTGGCTGCGGTTTCTGCGCAACGCGTGGACGTGAACTGGGACATTACGCTGTTCGGCGTAGTCTCTGACTACGTCGCCGTGTTACCCGGTCTCTGACCGGAATTTATCACCTACTTAAGACCGGTCGAAGACCGGGTAACGCTGCGACGTAGTCAGAGACTACGCCGAGCTAAGTCTTCGACCGAAGTTAGCTTGACGATATAAACCGGTCGGAGACCGGACAACGCTGGGCGTAGTCTCTGACTACGCCCAGCAGCGAGTTAAAACAGCGAGGAGTTGAGTAATCAAACCCGGCTCTTCTTCCTGTTTTATACTTCGGCAGTCACTACGTGCTGGGATTCCTGAACGTCGTCTTTCGGCGGTCGGCGGTGCCACCAGGACGCGAGTATGGAACCGGTAATGTTCATTAACGGACCGAACACGGCGGGGGCCAGTCCAACCGTAGCTACTTTACCCATTTGATTGGCTAGTCCCGATGCCAGTCCCCCATTTTGCATGCCGACCTCGATGGCGATGGTCCGGCAGTCGCGCTCACTCATTCTGAACAGTCGCCCAGACCAGTAGCCGAGGAAATAGCCCGACAGATTATGAATCAGTACTAATCCGATCAATGCCGGGCCAATGGTTAGTAGTTTATCCCGGCCAGCCGCTGTGATAATGACGATGATAAAGGCAATGCCAAACATTGATACCAGCGGCATCGCATCATCCAGCCACTTGGCTTTTCCACTCAGAAACTTGTTGAATAGCAGGCCGGCGCCAATCGGGAAAATCACCATTTTGAAGATGTCCCACATCATATCCAGTACATTGATATCAACCAGTGCACCGGCGTAAAGCTTCATGAGCATGGGCGTCATGAACGGGGCCAGCATGGTTGAAATGGCTGTTATGGTAATGGACAGAGCCAGATTTGCCTTGGCTAAGTAAGAGATAACATTCGACGCCATGCCATTGGGTGAGCAACCGATCAGGATAATACCGGCAGCAATTTCTGGCGGAAATCCGCTCATGCTGGCAATCAGAAAACCAATGGTAGGCATAATGGCAAAGTGGCTAACTACGCCAATCAGTACGCCTTTGGGCATTTTCACTACGCCAACAAAGTCTTCGACACTCATCGACGTACCCATGCCGAACATGATAAGCTGAATCAGGGGCGTAATTAATTTGCTGAATTTAAAGCCACCCGTTTCCACAAAATAAGTCGGGTAATACAAGGCTGTGGTAACAGCGGCAAAAATCATAATTGTATAGGCAAACCCCTTCAGGGCTTCCGACCCCCGAAAGGCTAAGGCTATGGCTAGAAAGAAAAGAATCACCAGTGGCCCAGCTTGTGCTAAATGACCCGTAAGTGTCATTCCAAGAGTTGCTGTCAGACTGAGGGCTGCTACCCCCCAAAGTAATTTAGATGTCATTATTGCTTAGAAGGCTTTATTGGGGAAGAGAGGTTTCAGTACGTGCTGATTGCGATCTTAGGTAAAAGTGAAAACACGCCGTTCATTACTTATCACAGTGTAACAGGTATTAAAAATGTATCGCTACCTGTTTACTTAGCCATTGAGGTGCTTCGCCATTTTTAAGGTCGCCAGGCTGATATGTGGGAGCCGATACGTTGATAGCGTGGTAGTTCCTGTCAATAGAGACGTAGCATTCGCTTAAGGAATAGCGGGATATTTGCGTCATGAAAATTGAACACCTGGCTATGTGGGTTCGCGATCTGGAACAGATGCGAGCTTTCTACGAAACGTATTTTGGTGCCACCGCCAATGAGCAATACGTTAATCCGCGTAAAGGATTTTCCTCCTATTTTCTGCGTTTTCCCGACGATGGGCCGCGTCTGGAACTGATGCAGATGCCGGGCATTGTGGATAGACCAACGGATGTTCAGACTCAATACATGGGGCTGGCCCATATTGCCTTCTCGGTTGGAAGTATAGCCGCTGTTGACGAGTTGACCGAGAAGCTCCGGCAAGCGGGATACGTCATTGCAGGCGAACCGCGCCGAACGGGTGACGGCTACTATGAAAGTGTTGTGCTTGACCCGGAACAGAACCGTATTGAAATTACGGTTTAGCGGTAGGAAAAAGGAGTAAGGAGAAGACAAGGGAAAAGACGAATTCAGCCTTTTCCCCTGTCTTCTCCTTACTCCTTTTTCTCCCCTTATTATTTCACGGCTATGCCTCTGGCCTGGACAGTTGCTTTTACGGCACGACCGGTCAGGATATCGAGTATGATTTCCGTGATGTACTCGCGTTTGTTGAAGACAATATCGTGGCGATTCTCGGGGAGTAAAAACTGCTTCACCCGCGCATTCACCAAGTGTCGCTGCGCAAACAATACGTTGGTTGGATATACCAACTCATCAAGTTTTCCATGGAGCATGGTAATATTGGCGCGAATTTTGGGCCAATCGGGCAGAATGGCTTCCAACGCTTCTCTGTGCGCTAATTTCTCGTCATTTGCCAGCCGAAGCAGGGGAGGGACGCCCCAGTGAATGAGCGGACTGTCGGCGAAATAACTGATTGGATAAGTACGTTCCAGGCCCGGCCCCAGGGCCGACGAAACAAAGACAACATGGTTGATACAATCTGGATTGTTCATGGCCAGCCGAGCTGATACGGAGCCACCATACGACGATCCAACGACCACTAAATAAGGAGCCTTCCGGTATCGCTCAATTAAGGGTTGAAGTAATTCTGCCTGATGAATGATAGAGGTTTCCACCTGACCGAAATCGGAATAGCCGTAACCCGGCCGATCGACCGCTACCAACTGAGCGCGGTTAAGTAGCAACGTATCTTTGAAAAATTCCTTGAAGAACGATAGCGAACTTGGAGCGCCATGCACGAATAACACGACGGGCAAGGCTGAATCGCCAATGCTACCCGGAGTTTCGATGAACCGTATGGTTCGTGACTCACCAGCCTTGCCCACGTGATAATAATGCACACTGGGGCGGATGCGTTGTCCCCGAAACTCTTCGGCCAATTCCTGATCGCTCTGACGGGAGTCAACGAACCAGGCAATAACCACTATTCCAGCGGCTAATACGGTCAGGGTAAGTAAGGACCAGCGAAGAATTTTCAGGAACCGTTTCATAGGGCGTCGAGTAACTAGGGCCAACCAGGTTGGGCTTACTTCACAATATACTAATTTTTTGTTTACTGTCTGATCGTCGTGTCAGGTGGCGCGGTTGGGTCTGGGGCCGGGCTGGTTGGAATAAAAGTCGAGTCGTTTACCGCGCCCGTATCCGTCGAATCCGATTCACTGCTTTCTTCCTCATCACCCGAGTAGCCACAGTTCAGGTATTCTTTCGTAATGCCAACTGCCTTAGGGAAAGGGCCTTGTAGGTTTTTGAATTTAGGATCGGCGTATACTTTTTCCAGAAAACGACCCACCAGTGGCAGGGCCGTTTTGGCACCTTCGCCGAGGTCAGTTGAACGGAAATGTATGCTACGGTCATCGCCACCAACCCAGGCACCCACTACTAAATTGTTGGATACACCCACAAACCAGCCGTCCGAGTTGTTCGACGTAGTACCGGTCTTGGCCCCCATTTCATTGTGGTTTTTGAATAGATCGAATGACCACAGATTCTGCGATGTACCGCCCGATTCCTGTAAACCGCCTTGCAGCATGTACCGCATCAGGAAAGCCGTTTCGGAACTGATAGCCCGTTTGTGCTGGCTTGTAAACGTTTCCAGTACGTTCCCGTCCCGATCTTCAATGCGTTGAACGATAACGGGTTCTGTCGATTCTCCGTCATTAATAAAGGTACAGTAAGCAGCAACCAGTTCGTATAACGACACATCCGACGATCCCAGACCGATGGACGGCACCGCTTCCAAACGGCTTTTTATACCCATTCGATGCGCATACTGAGCGACGCGCTCGGGCGTTACGCGGTCGGTGAGTTGGGCTGTAATGGAGTTTACCGACCGAGCCATTGCCCGGCGTAATGTCATGTTGGAATAGGTGTAATAACCCGTCGAGTTTCTGGGCTCCCAGACTTTATCTTCGCCATTTTCCCGGTATTCCTTCCTGAACGGACGATCCTCGATTCGGTCACAGGGACTGAGGTTAATCAACGTATCGTCGATGGCGGTTGTGTAAACGAACGGCTTAAACGTCGACCCTGGCTGGCGTTTGGCTTGTTTAACGTGATCGTATTTGAAGTAATCGTAATCCAGGCCACCCACCCACGCCCGGATATAGCCCGTGTGCGGGTCCATTGCCACCATACCCGATTGCAGAAAATGCTTGTAATAAGCAATGGAGTCGTAGGGCGTCATGGTTGTCGAATCGTACCCGTTCTTACTGTTCCAGCTAAATACCCGCATTTTGTATTTCACTTTTTTCATGTAATACGTAATCGAATCCGGGTAAAGAGGCATAAACCGTCGGCTAAGCGTTTTGTAACGTTCCGTGCGCCGTGCCACCGAATCGATGAAGCCTGGTAGTTCATTTCCATCCTCGTCAGTCCAGGGGTTACGGCCGCGCCAGTGGTTGTCGAACGTTCGCTGCAACTGTTTCATTTTCTCGCTGGTCGCTTCTTCGGCGTAGGATTGCATGCGCGAGTCGATGGTAGTTATAATCCGCAATCCGTCAGTATTGAGATCGTACCCGTTTTCTTCACCCCATTTTTTGACATAATCCTGAACGGCGTTTTTGAGGTAAGTAGCCGGGCCCGAGTATGGGTTTTCGGGTGTGAAGTCGGTGACTAAAGGTAGTGCACTGATCGAGTCGGCTTGTGTTCTGGACAGAAACTTATATTTGGCCATTTGGCCAAGCACTACGTTTCGTCGTTCGCGGGAGCGATCCGGATGCTTGAGGGGGTTATAATTCGTGGTGGCTTTCTGCAACCCAACCAGAACCGCCCCTTCCTGCACGTTCAGGCTGTCCGGCATTTTATTGAAAAACGTCCGGGCTGCGGTTTTTAGCCCAAAGGCATTGCTGCCAAAATCAACGGTATTGAAGTAATACGTGATGATTTCCTGTTTCGAAAAATTGCGTTCCAGTTTAAGCGCCATCAGCCACTCTTTCGATTTGTAGATAACTTTTCGAATAAATGGAATCCGGGTCAATAAGCCCGTATTCGTTTTTCGGCGCGTCTTGAATAGATTTTTGGCTAACTGCTGCGTAATGGTCGATCCACCACCCTCACGCCCTAAACTAATAAGGGCCCGGCCAATAGCACGTGGATCGACACCTCCATGATCGTAGAAACGGGCGTCTTCGGTGGCAATCAACGCATTTATAAGCTGCTTCGGAATGTTTTCATACTTGATGGGCGATCGGTTCTCGGCATAAAATTTACCGATCAATATCCCATCCTGCGAGTAAATTTCGGATGATTGATTGAGCTTTGGATTCTTAAGCTCTTCAACGCTGGGCATTTCGCCGGTCAGGTACAGAAAGTTGTAGTTGAGCGTAAAAACGTAAAGCCCTAAAAGCAGAAAAGACCAGAAAAAAACCTTGACAGCTGTTTTAAGATAAGGATAATACCAGGAATCAGGGTCGATGTATTGGTGAACAAACGAGCGTAAACGATTGCGGTAGGTATGGTACGTATTCGATAATGAACTGATACGTTCTTCACCAGCAATGCGCGCCGTTTGCCGATAAATACGTTGGCCAACTCCTTGTCTAATCGTGCCTAACTTGTTCGGGCGTTGTCGAAGTCGTTGTCGGAATGCGCCAAAAGCGTGCCGGACAGCGCGTAATCGCTCCCTAAATTGACTCATGCGTTTTTAGTCGAAGAAACCTGATAACTATACATGGTATCGTCCTAAAGCCACTAACTTATCCGGCTACCGAAAAGCAGTACAGTAAATTCCGCTTCGACAGATTTACTCAGCTTATATTGATCGGACGATTCACTTCACCGGCAGACTGGCCGAGCGTCAAATATAACGTATTTTCGACCGATCTTATATACAAAAACCGGGTCGCGTGAACAACCCGGTTGGTTTTTAGTGAGTTAGTATCAACGTACTGTATGAGCGGTGTCGCTATTCAATAAGCGGTCTTTGCTACCTAGTACGTTTAGCCATATCCGTTATTTTTTCTCAAACGTCATGGCAACACCATTCATGCAATACCGAAGACCCGTTGGTTTGGGACCGTCGTTGAAAACGTGTCCCAGATGCCCTCCACAAACGGTGCAAAGCACTTCGGTACGGATCATACCATAAGTTTTATCGGTTACGTCCTTAACGGCAGTTTTAGAGATCGGTGCGTAGAAACTAGGCCAGCCTGTGCCCGAATCAAACTTTGTGTCGGAAGAGAACAAAGGACTATGACAAGCTGCACAATAGAACGTACCGTGGTCGTGAATGTCATTCAGGGGACTGGTAAACGCCCGTTCGGTACCGTGTTCGCGGAGCACCGAATATTGATTCGGCGTCAGTATCTTCTTCCATTCAGCATCGGTCTTGACAACCTTCTTAGGTGGGTCGTCATGTGTAACACGGCTAATGGAACTGGAGGGTTCGTGGCTATTCATACCCGGTAATTTGTTGGTGAAGCCAGCCAGTAAACAGGCGGACAATAATAAAAACAGACTATTTTTCATGAGCTTATGACTTTATTATGACAAAATATACGACCAAACGACACCTGAGGATTTGAGTTTGGAAAAACACACGAAGCCATAGGTGGGTGCAAGGACTCACGTGATAATAACAATAAAATAGCGGGTGCCGTTCAGGAATTTACAGGTGCCATCGCGAGCAGCGTCGAGAGGGTTGGGGTAGGGCTACCGCCACGTTTCTCAACGGTTATCGCAAATGCTTCGGCCCGATCAACGGAGCGATTTAGGCGTTGAACAAGCTCGGTGGCATTCGATGCTTCAAAAACACCGGCATCAACGGGTTTCCCTTTTACCATGTACCAGAGCTGATACTGCTTGTCGGCTGGCAAAGCGGGCAGCGACTGAACCTGCACGGCTACCTGATGCGTTTGGGTATTCCAAAAGACAAGCATATTACCTTGCGGAGCTTTCTCGTTACCCTTCAGTTCCAGCGTACGCAAACCGGGTTGACGCAATAACGCTAATGCCTGATCGGCCTGTGTCTGATGATCTTTCAACTTCCGTATCTCCGACTGAAGTGAATTATTTGACGTTCGAACGGAGGCTAAGGTATTTTGATTCGTTCGTAATTGAGAAAGTAAATAAAAAGAAAACAATAAAACTAACAGGCCGATGGACGCGGCTACCATCCAGGTGAGTCGGTACGTATAGGTGGGCCCGGTTGTAAGATCTACGGGCATTGGCCGAACGACCGTTTCCTGGGGCTGGTCAAAATCAAGTTGTGCCAGCAACTTCGCTTTTACAGACGCGGGGGGTTCAACACTATGTAATTGTGTATACTGTTCAAGGGCAACTGATAGCTGGTCGAGTTCCTGGCGCACATCTGGATAGATAGACGACAGGCACTCAACCTCGCGTCGCTCCTGGTCGCTCACCGCACCCATGACGTAAGACTCTAAGATACCAGACGCTATATATTCCGTGACGTTCATGACTTATTTAAATAGTTGCTTTAGTTCCTGTAATGCAGCTCGAATTCGGGTTTTCACCGTTCCTAGGGGCAACTTCAGTTCTTCAGCGGCTTCTTCGTGGGTGTATCCTCCAAAATAAATCAGGTCAATAAGTTGTTTCCGTTCGGGACGCAACTGGCTTACAACTTCTTTGAGACCAATGTGGTCGGGGTTTGGCTGTTCCGTATTATGTTGCCGATCAACAATATGTACGTTCTCCTCATCGGTTCGGATTGCACTGGCGGGTTGTGTTTTTTGAGCGCGTAGGGAATCAATAGCCGTATTGCGGGCCACATTCAGCATCCAGGTGAACAAACGGCCTTTGCTGGCGTCGTAAGCATCCAGGTTCTTCCAGATTTTAACGAAAATGTCCTGCAAGAGATCTGCAGCCTGGTCTTCATCACGCACAATACGTAATACAACCCCATACAGAGCAGGCGAATACTGGTCATAGAGCCACTGAAAGGCTTGCTGATCTCGTCGAGTAAGCTTCTCGATCAGGACACTTTCAGAAACTAAAGAAGATTGGCGTTTCACGCAGACGGTGTGTTAAGTGAGCCAAATATAAGAGAAATTCAAACTATGAATGAGGTAAGCTGCTATAACACTTATTATAAACGCTATATAGGCCACATTATACCGATTATGTACGTTAAAAAAGCGATAGTTAGCCGTATACCTCTTCAGACTATCTCTAAAAAGGTACACAGCTAACTATAGTATTACGTCGTATATAGCCAATAAATAAACAAAGGATTCCAGTATTTACTCACTCTTTTTATCGAAAAGAACCTGACCCTGATTTGGGCATCAGTACGCTATTAATCCCATGAACGACACCATTGGCCTGCCGATTGTCAGCTCCTTCAATAGTAGCCATTCCACCTTTCTCATCGGTTAATTGTAGCTGGCCGTTTGCCCCAAGTTGAGCCGTTAAACTACCGCCCGCCAGTGTTTTTAATTGAGCTTTTCCATTGCCCGCTTTGATTTGCCGCGTCAACTCGTCGGCAGTCAGCGCGCCATTTACTACGTGATAGGATAGTAGTTGTGTTAAGGCCTCACGATTGCTGCCATCCAGCAAGCCACCCTGCACGGTAGCAGGCAGTTTTTTGAAGGCCGTATTCGTTGGGGCAAAGATTGTATAGGGTCCGGTACCTCTAAGTGTCTCGTCCAGTTTAACTGACTGAAGCGCATTTTGTAGCGTTGTGTAATTGGGCGACGAAGCCACAAAGTCGCCGATGCTGGTGTTTCGAACTGTACTGCCTGCTTTCACGGCGGGCGATTCAGTCGTTTTGGCCCCTGAAATAGCTTCAGCCGCTCCAGCATCAGACCTGGCTTCTCCCTTCGTATTCGTTGGTGTGCCCGTGCTGGGAGATGGTGTTGTGCTGTTTAAGGTGTTTGGATTGCTGCCTGCTCCGGTCGGCGCATTCGTTACGTTGTTACTGTTGTAGTTTGTCGTATTGCTATTGTTGATAGACGTTCCCTCACTGGCTGAGCTCTGCCGGTAGTTAGCATCCTGGGTAGATGTATTCGTGTTGGTTGCTGCGTTTTGATTCATAGCGTTTTGGCTTCGTTTCATCGCTCTTCTCTGACTGCGGGAAGTTTTTGCCGGAGTTGAGTCTGGAGCGATGGCTCCCTGTGGATAGCCCGTTGCCGGGGCGGTGCTGGTGGGCGTTGTCTGCGCCCAGCCAGGGGTGATGACCAGCGCGATTCCCAGCGCGAACAGGCCAATATGTTGCTTGATTTTCATAACATTGTTCCGTAATTGCCTAGTAATAATCAGTCATGGATTAACCTCTTGTATCCTAAAAAGTTTGTCGATTTGTGTGCATTGTTTGCCCAAAGGCCGGTAGATTTGCCCGCATCTCAACAAATAACGAACTACGTATATGCAGTCTATTCTGCCACTTCCAACCCAGCCCGTTAAGCCCGGCACCAGTACTGGCCAGCAGTTCTGGCATACTGACACACAGAAAACCATTGATTCCTATTCGCCGGCTGACGGTCAACTGATTGCTCGTGTTTATGCGTCAACCCGTGCTGATTATGATCGTGTTGTCGAAACCGCCCAAGCTGCTTTTGCCGAATGGCGGCAAGTTCCAGCCCCACGCCGGGGCGAAATTGTCCGGCAAATGGGTGAGCAGTTTCGGCATTATAAACGCGAGCTGGGTACTCTGGTTAGTTACGAAATGGGTAAGTCGCTCCAGGAAGGATTGGGGGAAGTTCAGGAGATTATCGATATCTGCGATTTTGCCGTCGGGCAGTCGCGCCAGCTTTATGGCCTATCGATGCATTCTGAGCGACCTGCCCACCGAATGATGGAGCAATGGCATCCGCTGGGCGTCGTCGGTATAATTTCAGCTTTCAATTTCCCCGTGGCTGTCTGGTCGTGGAATGCCATGCTGGCCTGGGTTTGTGGGGATGTTTGTATCTGGAAGCCATCCGAAAAAACACCCTTGACCGCCCTGGCCTGCCAACAGATTATAAGCGAAGTACTACGTAATAATAACGTTCCCGAAGGAGTATCCTGCCTCATCACGGGCGATAGCCATGCTGGTGAGTGGCTGGCCCGCGATCCACGCATCGCACTGGTATCGGCAACGGGTAGCACTCGCATGGGCAAAGCCGTGGCCGAAGCCGTGGCCAGCCGATTGGGGCGTAGTCTGCTCGAATTGGGGGGCAACAACGCTATTATCGTTTCGGAACATGCCGATCTTGATTTGGCTATTCCAGCCATCGCGTTTGGGGCGGTTGGTACCGCCGGACAACGTTGTACATCTACGCGCCGAATCATTGTGCAGGAGAGTATCTACGATGATGTAAAGAATCGGCTAAAAAACGCGTATGCGCAGCTACGTATAGGGAACCCGTTAGACGAGTCATTTCATGTGGGGCCAGTGATCGATCAGGCTGCCGTTCATAGTTATCAGGTAACCGTTAACGAGATACGGGAGTCAGGCGGGCGGTTTGTCGTTGAGCCGGGCGTATTAACCGGAGTAGGTTTTGAGTCGGGGTGCTACGTTCGCCCCTGCATTGCCGAAGCTGAAAACAAGTGGCCTGTTGTGCAGCGTGAAACCTTTGCGCCAATCCTGTATCTACTCAAATACACTACCTTAGAGGACGCTATTTCGCAGCAGAACGACGTACCGCAGGGATTATCGTCAGCTATTTTTACACTGAACCTGCGTGAAGCGGAACGGTTTCTATCGGTTGCCGGATCGGACTGTGGCATTGCTAACGTGAACATCGGTACGTCAGGCGCCGAAATCGGAGGGGCTTTTGGGGGCGAAAAAGAAACCGGTGGCGGGCGCGAGTCGGGTTCCGATGCCTGGAAAGCCTACATGCGCCGACAAACCAATACCCTCAATTACGGCACCACCATGCCACTGGCGCAGGGCATTGCATTTGAATTATAAATAGTGACTGAACCAGACTTTCGGGGTCAACAAAACTGCATTGATCCCGAAAGTCTGCTTTATGATTACTATCCGTATTGACGAGCGAGATGCCAGCCTAATCTACAATTCCAAGACCTATCTGTTCGAAGAGACTGAGACGAACGAGCCGCTGATGATACGTACCATCCAGCTTGTTTATGCTCAGACCGCTCACGCTGCGGGTATTCGAAAACGTGGGGGCATCCATACACTACGGCACAGCTTTGCCACGCATTTGCTCGAATCGGGCACCGACATTCGCTACATACAGCAACTGCTCGGACACCAAAGCATCCTGACCACCATGCGCTATACCCATGTAACGGCGGATAAAATCAGTACCCTCAAAAGTCCGTTAGATGATTTGTAGTTTTATGTGGCCGGAGTAATGGGCGAAGTTGCGCCAAACTAAAGAATTTGCGTTTCAGAATATATCCTGATGTGTAACCAATTATAATTCGTTTATTCTGCTGCAGACATCCTCGTGAGTCATAGCGATATAATTGTTTGTCATCCCCAAAAAAATAGTTTGGATAGCCTTCAATATCCCATACGCGCTCAACCAGCGTATTGACAGAAACTTTTTTTACCATTTTAGTTGCAGGCATCAACCTGGTTATCTATGATTGTACTGTAATTAGTTACTCAACAAAATTCGGCCTCAAAGATATCAAGTATAAAGCAGCCGCTTAATTACATCGTGCTGAATATCAGCCAGAAATCATTAAGCGGCTTTGCGTACAATACTATGTTGGGTGCAACGTAACAAGCTGAAAAATAGCGTAGTGGTCGGGTCGCGTGTGACAAATTGCACTCCTCGACAGGTAGCTTTTAGGCTCGTTGGTCGGCTTCCGGTTGACACAGGGAACGCCCCGACAGGCAAGTTGTAAATTTCTTTATAGTCATCTGGTCAGACAAGTATTACTATCTAAATATCTATCATGACAAGGGATTGAGCGTTGATTGCGACACAAATCAACTTGTAGCGTTTTTAAAGTCCTTATCTCAACTTAAACAAATTGCTGCCACTACATTCACCAACGACGACAGGTCGCCTTTATATATCAATATTTCCCTGTTATGGACAAACCATATCTATAGCTGGTCGGATAAAGATAGGGCCACCCAGAGGACTAACTTAATCGCAATTGTTTGTGCAAAAGATGAATTAAAAGGATTTCAAGAGCTCAAAGACACCTTTGTTAGAATTGCAACTTTTCTCAGTTGGCAATTGGTCGATGAAGAAAATGAGGAAGAAATAGAAGATTTTATTCTTTGGAAACCGAATGAGAAAACGCTTTCTTAGAAGAACAAGGGCAGGCTTCGTGTGACAGGACGCTCGTTCCATAGGACGGTTTGCAGCCCAACCAAATGAGGGTGTAAAGGTGCAAGTGGTTCGTGTTCAGTAGATTTGTGTACTGCTCCATCAGCCCTCGCGGGCGTTGGGTGCGGGTCCATGCAGCTAGTTAAAGGCAGGATACCTGCGACAGTGGAGCAACGATTTAGTTAAACTGTTGCTCATGGGCGGGTTACGTGCGACAGAGGAAACGCCCCATAAATTGAGACTAAATATTTTTTTAATGAACGAGCAGGACAACAAGAAAGCTCTTAAAAGCCAGTACAAACAACAGCAGTTAGACGAGTTTCGCCAGGCATTACCTATGTCAGTTGTCCTGTTCGAGCTACTGTTCGACTTCTTGGAGGAGAACCTTGACGAAGAGGCAGAAACAGGCTTTAACTTAACTCAACAGTTTTGCATTGAAAACGAAGTGGATTTTGAGCTACTAAAAAATTGGCTTGTCAAGAACGGTGCAGGAGACGACTCGGAGGTGTTGTGGAACATTGAGGAGCAATTTGAAAAGCTGTAATTCAAGGTACCGGACGACAGGTAGTACGTCCTGCGGGCAAATCGCAGCCCAACATAATGAGTGTGTAAAGGTTCAAGTAGGTTTGTCGAGTGGAGTTATGCGCTCACCATCAACACTCATTGGCGTTGGGTGCGGGTCCATAAAGTGCGTGAGTGCCAGCATCTCGGCGACAAGTTGCACGTCCCAGATGTTAAGCTTTTTGCTTGTTCGGCGGGTTTCGGGCGACAGGGGGCACGGCTCAATAAAAAAATATAAGGTCGTTAGCCAGTTTCGGCTGACAGAGGAAACGCCCTAGTAAGCGAAATGATGTAATAATGAATAGCTATCCGGCACACTTTAAAAGACTATTTAGCTTTGTTGCTTTGCTTACATTGGTTTATGCCAGCGTCGAGATTGTTTTAGAAAATGACTTTTGGAACATTAAGAACTTACTTCATTTTTTACCTTTTGTTGCCGTATCACTGTATTATAGGTTCGGCTTCTTTTATCATCCCATTGATTTCGACGCCCATTTCTTTTACAGAAAAAATCGCAAAGACAAAATCCCACTTTCATCAATCCAATCAATTAAACTAACATGGCTGGCCAACCAGCACCATGATCGCTACTGGAAGGTAACATATTTGTCTGACGAGCTAGAATCAGTGAGGGTCTTGCCCTCCACAATAGATGATAGTTTCGCCAGATTTATCGAAGCAGTCAAAGAAGCAAATCCATCAGTTGATACTGATATTTTTGAGTTTAAATTGTATTTTGGCTTCTTACCTGGAGTATTTTGGAAACCCAATAAAAGCTAAAATTGCAAGGCGGGTCGCGGGCGACAGGCAGCACGTCCCGCAGGAAAGTCTTCAGCCCAACCAAATGAGTGTGTAAAGGTGCAGGTATGTTTGCTTTAATGAGTTGTGCGCTCACCATCAACACTCATGGTCGTTGGGTGCAGCCAAACAGGTCATACGTATTTGCTGGTTTCGGTCGACACGAGGTCTATCCCAGATAGCAAACTTTTAGGCGTTCATTTCTGACTCCGGTCGACACGAGAATCGTCCCGGATAAGTCAGTTTAGGCGTTCATGTCGGGCTTGTGTGCGACAGAGGAAACGCGCCCATTATCTAAGCTGGGCTTGCAAGGCGAGTTCTGGCTGACAATTTATACTTTTGAAAAACAGCAGTAACTTAAAACCTAAACCAATCACCATTAATGCAAGAATTTGTAACAGCTAAAAAATTTAACAATGAGGAACCGTTTCAGGAGTTAGTCCGAATTTTAGAGAAAAATTCTATTCCTTTTCAGACGGAAACTTATGGAGAAAGGATTGATTCGGTTACTATAGCCCCTATTGCACCTGAGTATATTGTCAAAGTGCCTTCCGATAAATATGCCCAAGTTCATGAAATTCTCAATGAACTGGCGGCAGAGCAGATGTCCGACGTTGATAGAGGACATTACTTGTTTGATTTCTCAGACCAAGAGTTGTACGACATTTTGGCTAAACCTGATGAGTGGTCCGCCTTTGACTATCAGTTAGCCCAAAAAATTCTGCAAGAGCGGGGCAAGCAAATAGACAAAGCTTTCCTCGCTTCTCTCAGAAAGGCTCGTATTGAAACCATTGCGAAACCGGAAGAAGAACATCGAGGCACTATTTGGATTGGTTATCTTTCGGCTTTATTGGGCGGTGTAATTGGTATAGCTATTGGCTGGAACATGGTAAGTTCAAGAAAGACACTTCCCACAGGCGAACAGGTTTATACGTATCAAAAAAGCGACAGAAAACATGGAGTAAGAATCTTGCTCCTGGGTATTGTGATGTTTATCGTTACAATTTACTTGCGAGTACTCCGAGATTAAAGCTTTCAAAGGCAGGCTATCTGTGACAAGAAGCGCGTCCCGTAGGAGACGTAGCAGCCCAACCAGCAGGGGGGTAAAGGTTGGCGCTCCGTTCGTTCAGTGACGTAGTGTTCTCCACCATCAACCCCCTGGGTCGTTGGGTGCATACAACAAGCTGAAAAATAACGTAATGGTCGGGCCTCGTGCGACAGGCCGCCCGGCTCGACAGGGTAGTTTTTCGGCTCGTTTGGCGGGTTCCGGTCGACACGAGAAACGCCCAGTGAGGACAATCTAAAAATGGGTTTGTCAAGTCTCCTGTGACAAAGCAACAAGCTTGATAAACATAGTTCAATAGTTGATGAATAATGAAGTGGAAATACTTATTGATTTTCTATGCTTTCGTGGTAGCGGCAGGTATAGGCTTTATATTTCTAATTCCAACGCCTGCTGTCGCTGACTTTGTAGGTGAAATTTTAGATTTCGCTACTTTCGGTTTGCTGGGCGTTTTTTGATTCAGAAAGGGGTGCAGCTCTTCAACTGGATTAAGATAAAAAAGCACCGTTTTTAATTCTGCTCGGTAGGGTAGTTGGCGGGGGACAGGGGGGCGGCCCGTGGGAGGCTTTACAGCCCAACCAAACAGGGGTGTAAAGGCAGGGGCTACGTTTGTTATTTGCAGCGACTTCTGGTGCCATCAACCCCTGTGGTCGTTGGGTGGCCCGTCCAAGTCGGTAGGTTCGGCGCGTATCGGGCGACAGGATAACTAATTGATAGTGAGCTTTTGTTTGCTGATGTTTCGCGTTTTGGTCGACAGGGCAATGTCTGCTGGACAGAACGTTCTTTCTGACATTTCTCGTTCGGTTGGACAAGCTAGCCAACCATTGTCAGAACTTCAAAAGCGTTCCGGCCGACAGGAATCAACTGGTGACAGCTTGTTTATTGTATCTTTCTCCACTTATGCCTTTACTTCGTTTTTCAGAACAGGCTCGTTTAACAGTTGATGAGTTCTATCAGGAGATGGCAAGCAACTCCTCGCCGTATTACGTCAAGGTTAGCCAACACATGCGAGAGTTTGTCAAAATGGTTAACGTGGCGTTCCCACAAACTGAATTATGGGTGATGACCTCACATGACCAACTCATTCTAATGAACCGAGATGATTATGAGGCCGACAAGCTCATAGTGATTCATCACGATGGGGCTAATCATTATCACTTTGAGTACAAAATTCCAGTATCTCAACAACCTTGGCCTGATGCTTATGTAAAAGGATATGCTGGTTCATTAGAGGAAGCGCAACAACGGTTGATCGTTTGTATGCATCAAAGCAGTGGATGGCCGGATAGTCACGAATTAATCACTCATTTAGCCACGTTCCCTGCTTAGCGTATTGGTCAGCGTTGCTGGGGCCACTTACCTCGGACAGGAAAGCGGTCGAAGTGCCAATGCGACACCCAACACGAACAAGGGTGAAAAGGTCAAGGCAACGTACCTGAGTTTCGTTTATCTTTCGGCCATCAGCCCTTATGGTCGTTGGGTGGCGCCAACAGGCCGTGTTCATTTACGGTCATCGGTCGACACGAGGTCCGGCTCGGACAATGAGCTTTCGGCTTATCATTTCCGGCTCTTTTAGATACGAGAATCGCCCGATTAAGCAGGTTAAGGTCGGTCTCCATTTCTGGGTTTCCTGCGACAGCGGAAACGCCCCGGTTTGGCAAAATTTGAATGAGATGAAGTACGTTTTTTTAGAGCCTTGGATTACCGCCGACAATAGCCCGGAAATAATGACCGAGCTACAAAAAGAGATTAATCAGCACCATCCTCTTTTCGGCAAGTCGGTTGAATTAATTGGGCGGAGTTTGGCAGACGACGATTGCTTGTTTAAACTTGCTGATGGTAGTTTTGAGTACTGTGTTGTGCATCTAACTTGGACAGGCCGCAGAGAGCCAAGTCCTAATTTTCCAGGGGTTAGTTTTTTCACCACTTGGGAATCCTTTGTCGAGGACGTGATGAAGCCGTTGCACGAGGACTACTCCGACTAAACTGCTTTCATGGGGTAGCTTCCCGGTGACAGGATGCATGTCCCGAGGTCGGGTTTGCAGCCCAACCAAATGAGTATGTAAAGGTCGAAAGTACGTTTGTTAAGTAAAGTTTTGAGCCCACCATCAACACCCGTTGGGGTTGGGTGAACAGCAACAAGCTGAAAATAACGTAGTGGTCGGCTTGCGTGCGACAGGGAGCGCGGCTCGTTAGGCGGGTTTTGGGTTTGTTTGCTGGTTTCGGTCGACACGAGAAGCGCCCCAATTAGGGTAGTCCACAAAGCACATTTGGCACGTAACGTCTGACAAAGGGAATGCACCAGTTAGATAACTTAGTTGGGCAAACTATTTTTGTAACGATCTAATTTAACTTGTAGATAATTTTTATCCCCTTTTAACTCGTAGCCAGCGCCTTTATCTGGCAAGGCCACTCGCTCTGCCAAAAGGTCTTCAAAAAAACGGTACATACTTTGTGTAACGCTTTCATCTTCTCTCTCAAAACCAGCAGCATTTTCCTGTTGCTCTATTTTGAGGAAGTTTTCGATGTGTTCAAGTGCCACTTCTGGCTTGTTATATACTTTTTCGAAAGCCGGGAACTCATCGTTTAATCCACGGAAAGTGAAGTAAACGAGTACTTGATTTTCTTGAGGGAACACAATGATTTCACGCTCTATTCCTGTATAATTGGGGAGCGAAGTTTCGAATGTTAACGAATCTTGAAAGGAACTCATATGGAAGTTTGATGAATGGAAGCGCAATTTACAAGTAATCCTTTTCGCTCTGCGTGGGGTAGCTTTCCGATGACAGAGTGCACGTCCCGAAGGAAAATTGGCAGCCCAACCAAACGAGGGTGTAAAGGTTGAAGTAACGTAGTGAAGTGAACTATTTCGCACACCATCAGCCCTCGCGGGCGTTGGGTGAAGCAAACAAAATGGGCGTGTAAGGCGGGTTCTGGACGATAGGTCGCTCGGCTCGTTATGGTAACTTCAGGCTCGTCAGGCGGGTTCCCTGTGATACGAGAAGCACCTTGGTTAGGTAGACTTAAAGGTGAGCTTGGTTAATTTGCCGGGATAAGCGACTGCTTGCTCAAGCACTATGCTTTGAGGTCTGGGTCGAAGCAGTAGACGAACCCGTAGTCGTCGCTTTGTACGAGCGGATGAACGCACAAATCTCTCGACGTTCTTTGATAGTAGGTTGACAATTCACAACTCTACGTCTATCTCTTCGATCAACTTTGGATTTTTTGGCTTCATAACTGGTAACTTGTAAAACTTCTGTAAACACTTAAACCATGAAATTCAACCGTGTACTTAGTTCGATTGCCATATTTACTACGTTCTATGGATGCGCTACTAAAGATACTGCCAGCCCAATTATTGGCACCTGGGAGTTGATTTCGGCAACAACGATAGAAAAAGACTCCACGTTTTCTACGTTCGATCCGAGTCATAAAATGATTAAAATCATTAATGCTACACATTTTGCCTTCTTAAACCATGCTGTCAACACTGCAAAAGATTCGTCTAATGCATTCACGGCAGGCGGAGGAAAATATACATTGGTTGATAGTGTTTATACGGAGAGCCTGGATTACTACAGTGATAAAGCCTGGGAGAACAACAAATTTCCATTCGTTGTCAAAATTAATAAGGATACGTTGGTCCAGAAAGGTGTTGAAAAAGTTGAGAAGCTTGGTATTGACCGGGTGATAATTGAAAAATATAAACGAGTCACCAACTAATTTTGCATAATAGCCATTCGATAAAATCTACTTCTGTAGCATTGCCATAAAGCCCATATCACCTGTAATTAACCGGTTCCTTACCTACTTCATATAGTCTCTTATGTTGGCTGAGAATGCATAATTACTTATCGCTCATCGAATTATTTCGTAAATTCGATGTTTCTTAGATAGATAATGTTGCGTACTCATGATTGAAAGACCCCTTACTGACTGGTTGCCTCTGACGATGAAAGAAGTCGAAAAAAGAGGCTGGGATGAAGTTGATGTCGTATTGGTGTCGGGGGATGCCTACGTAGATCACCCAGCTTTTGGCACGGCTGTGATTGGGCGCATCATGGAGAGTGAAGGGTTTCGCGTAGCGATTATCGCCCAACCTAACTGGAAAGACGATCTGCGCGATTTTAAGAAATTTGGTAAGCCAAAATACTTTTTTGGTGTTACGGCAGGCTGTATGGACTCGATGGTTAATCACTATACCGCAAACAAACGCCTGCGTTCCAATGACTCCTACACACCGGGTGGCGAAGCGGGCTTCCGTCCCGACTACGCTACCATTGTGTACTCCAATATTCTGAAAACCCTGTATCCCGATGTACCGGTGTTGCTCGGGGGCATTGAAGCTTCGTTGCGCCGGGTAACGCACTATGACTATTGGCAGGACAAATTGATGCCCTCCATTCTGGTCGATGCGGGCGCTGATATGCTCGTATATGGCATGGGTGAGCAACCTCTCCGCGAAATCCTGAAACTGGTGCAGAAAGGCGTGCCGTTTTCATCGATGCGGAACATCAATCAGGTAGCGTTTCTGCACGACGCCAATACTGAACTACGCGACTATAATAAATGGAGTTCGGTTGAGCTGGCGAGTCATGAGGTTTGTCTGGAGGACAAAATCAAATACGCGGCCAACTTCAAGATTGTTGAGGTCGAATCGAATAAGTGGCAGGCTAACCGGATCACCCAAAAAGTAGGCGATCAGATTCTGGTGATTAACCCACCGTTCAAGACGATGGAAGAGGCCGAAATCGACAAGTCGTTCGATTTGCCTTATACCCGGCTACCGCACCCGAAATATAAAAAAAGGGGTCCGATTCCGGCCTACGACATGATTAAGTTCTCGGTCAATATGCACCGGGGCTGTTTTGGCGGTTGCAGTTTCTGTACCATTTCGGCGCACCAGGGCAAATTCGTGGCATCCCGTAGTGAAGCATCGGTACTTAAAGAGGTCGATGAAATTACGAAGCACCCCGAATTCAAGGGCTATATCTCGGATTTGGGTGGTCCGTCGGCCAATATGTACAAAATGAAGGGCAAAGACGAATCGATCTGCGCCCGTTGTCAGAGTCCAAGCTGTATTCACCCGGTCATTTGCTCCAACCTCGATACGTCGCACAAACCCATGACGGAATTGTATCGCAAGGTCGATGCTAATCCAAACGTAAAAAAGGCATTTGTTGGCTCGGGCGTTCGCTATGATTTGCTGGTCGATGATTTCAACAAAAACAATGCCGACGGGAATCACGATGAATATATGGAGCAACTGGTTACGCGCCACGTATCGGGTCGATTGAAAGTCGCACCCGAGCATACCTCCGACGATACGTTGCGGGTGATGCGGAAACCGTCGTTTAAATATTTCAAGTTATTTAAGCAGAAGTACGACAGGATTCAGGAGAAGCATAACCTCAAGCAGCCACTGATTCCTTACTTTATCTCGTCGCATCCCGGTTGCGAAGAACAGGACATGGCCAATCTGGCCGCCGAAACGAAAGACCTGGGTTTTGAACTCGAACAGGTACAGGACTTCACGCCAACCCCGATGACAGTCGCCGAAGTGATCTATTATTCCGGTGTCCATCCTTACACGCTGAAACCAGTCAAAACGGCAAAAACGCGGGAAGAGAAACAGGCGCAGAATAACTATTTCTTCTGGTATAAGCCTGAATATAAAAACTGGATTCGGAATCGCCTGAACACACTCAAACGGCCGGATTTGGTAGAGCGTTTGTTGGGAAGTCCAAAGAAAGAAAGTACTGGTAAACCTAAATTTTCGGGCAACTATTCGGGCAAGAAAAAGCGATAAAGTAGCGTTTGATTTACTGAAAAATTTTAATTCGAGCGTAATGTTGTTTATACATTACGCTCGATTTTTTTTGCCCGAATTCATTGCTGATCAGAGAAAATAGACCTTATATGAGCGTTGGGTAAAAATACTTACTCCTTTGTTTTTTTTCGGATTAGTCATGTTTATAGCCTGACAGATTAGCCGGTAACGTATGAGGAGTTAATGAATAATATAGCCTTTTTAGCCTAACTAATCTTTTTCTAAAACGATGTTAAGCAAAATCTCAACAATCGGTCTACTTATATGGCTCGCCTTTACGGATTTACAGGCGCAGGCGCTTAATAGGTTGACTCCTCAGGAAAAAAAAGAAGGCTGGAAGTTGCTCTTTACGGGGCAAAATGTAGAAGGCTGGCATACGTATGGCACCAAAACAGTAGGTGCATCCTGGAAAATTGATCAGGGTGCGTTAAAGTTAGATGTACCTAATCGAGTTGGGAATAAAGCGTCTGATGGGGGCGATTTAGTAACCGATGCCGTATTCTCCGGCGACTTCGAGTTTAAGGTGGAATGGAAAGTGGAACGATTCACCAACAGTGGTATCTTTCTCTTTGTTCAGGAAGCACCGCAGTATAAAAACATCTTCGATACCGGGCTGGAAGTTCAGGTGCTGGACGACGCTATCTATGAAGGGGCTGCCGAAAACAAGCACCGGGCCGGCGATCTTTTTAGTGTAGCCAACGCGCGGGTTCGCGAGCTCCAGCCCGTTGGAAGCTGGAATAAAGTGCATGTGATCTTTAAAAACAACAAGCTGAGTGTTTCACTAAATGGCTTTAGCATTCAGGAGCATGATGTGACTAGCTCTGACTGGAAGCAGCGCATTTCTACCAGCAAACTCAAAGATAGTCCCCTGGCAAAAGGCCGTCTTTCTGGTCGAATCGGTTTGCAGGACTGGGGTAGCTCGGTCTGGTTTCGGAATATCAAATTTCGCCCGCTGTAACCCCTAATCCAATCGTACCCATATGGTACCGGACAGTGTTTCGCCTGGATTCAAGATAACCAATCCTTCCCCGTTGTTAAATGCATCGACATTGGCCGTTAGCGGCTCAATCGCTACACTATCGCGTCGGTTGGGCGTATAACACACTAAATAATTGAGTTTACCTTCGCCAGTCTCCTGCCCCACAATCAACCGAACGCCCGTTTGTAAGGATGTCAGTACCGTTTCGGCAAACGGCTTAGTATCCGTTGGGAGGCTCGTTGGCTCAACAGCAAATGCCATATCCAGTTCCTGATCTTTCAGGCCAATTGTTCCGGCTTCTTCACGCGGTAGTCGACCTTTCGGAATCATGTGATCATCAAGTTCGATGGGCGTTCGGTTAGGTAGTGATAACGTTTGATTGGCAATGGGCTCTTCCGAAAATGTAAAATAGGGATGCCAGCCAAAAGCGGCCGGACAACGTGTTTCGCCCGTGTTGAGGGCTGAGTAACTCATCCGAAGCGCACACATCTTGTCCTCGGCAGCACTGCTACCTAGAGGCAATGCATTAGCCTGAACCAGTTCATACGTAACCGTTAACGCAAACGGAAATGGGTAACCAAACGTATCACCTTCATAGTCGTAACGTAGTGTTAGCTGCGCGTGGGTTGGTGATATATCCTGGCTGACTACAGAAAATACGCGCCCATGTACAAAGCCATGTAAGGCATTGTCGCGTCTCATCTCATTCAGTTTCACGGCATAACTTTCGCCCTCAAACTGATAAATGCCATGCCGAATCCGACTTGGAAACGGGTAGAGTAGGGCGCTGGCGTAACTCTCGGCGACCAACAATGCCTGTGGTGATTCGGGAGCCTGTAGCAACTCAAACCGCTCTGTGCCTTTCCGAAGAACTAGCCGCCTTAAAATGGCGCCAAATTCAGGAATGATCGTGATAAACTCGCCTGATTCAGGGTGGGCAAGTATGTATTCAGTGAGCGGCTCCGTACCGGTTGGCAACGGGCCAAAAGGCTGGGTAGTGATTTGAAAAGGCATAGAACAATACAGTCAGGTCGTAAATTAGTAAGCCTTCCCGTGCGGTGATTGTTTGCTGATTTCTGACAATTCTTCTCGAAACAGCGAAACAGATGGGTGCCTGGATACTTACATTTCACCTTCGACACCTAATCCGAAAAGGGCAAAATCATACCGCACTGGATCTGCTGGATCGAATTGACGTAGTGTTTCTGTAAGTTCGAGCGCGGCCTTCCAGTCGGTTTGCGGTCGGGTGAGCAGACCCAACTGGCGGGCCACGCGGTTCACATGGACATCGATCGGCATCACTAATTGGTCGGGACGTAGCTGTTTCCAGAGCCCAAAATCAACGCCACGGTCGTCGCTACGTACCATCCAGCGCAGAAACATGAGCAGTCGCTTGCACGTCGAGTTGCGGGCGGGTGTGGCAATGTGCTTGCGCGTACGTTCCGGGAAAAAATCAGTGAGGCTACAAAATCGGTCATGGAACGTAATGAGGGCCGATTCGACAGTATTCATTGTGAACACCGGGTTAAAACCTGGCGCTAATATAGTATCATCTGCACTGGATTTTAAACCCGTGGTGTAAGGCAGAAAAGCATTCTCCAGCGAATCATTTTCCTGATAATACTGCCGAAAGAAATGGAGGAAATAAAGCGCATCGGTCGCGTTGAAGGTGCGGTGTTTGAAGGCCAAAAACCGGCTCAGGTCACTTTCCTGATGATTGCGAACAAAATCATAAGGCGCGCCCTCCATGAGTTCGACCAGCTCGGTGGTTTTCTTCAGAATAACGGAGCGTTTCCCCCAGGCAAGTATGGCCGCCCAGAAGCCCATGAGTTCAATGTCCTGTTTGCGACTAAAGCGGTGCGGAATGCTGATGGGATCGTGCTCAATAAATGAAGGCCGATTGTATTGATCGGCCTTCAGATTCAAAAAATCAATAAGTTCGGGTTGTGTCATCGTAACTACGTAGTGGCTGGCGAAGGCTTAGTGCGAACGGCCTCCGCTAACAATCCACGCCATAGCGCGGGAAATACCTGAAAAAACGGCCAGCAGTGTCGACATAACGAACGTAAAGACCGCAATGAACGGATACGCCAATGTGAACATAATGCTGAACGTCAAATAACCTGGGGTGGCTTTCATCTGCTCATCGCGTTCGCGGTGACGCCGGGCAATACGCTCTTCTTTGGTTTCCATAAGTCCTTATCTAACAATATAACTGACCTCAGCTCGAAAACGCCGATCTTCGGGTGAAAGTTTCGAAAACGCCTGCGTCGACAATTTAATTAGAATCTTGTCATTGATACCCGTGTTCGGTAAGCGGCCAATGACTTTCACCCAGAGGCTCTGGTTGTTGAAGGCATTACGAACCTGTACCAGCGTACCAATGGGGGCGGTACGGTGCAGGGCGAGGTACTTTCCCGACCCGTCGGCACCTTCAATCATTTCGGCGATCCCACTGTCCGAAATTCGCCGTCCATGGGTAGGCATGGGCGCATCATTCCCTGGCCGGGGCGACTCAATTTCTACTTCAGCGGGTTTGGTCGTTGTAGACGTAGAGGTTGGTTTACTGGCTGGATCCACGTCATTATGAGCAACCTCACTACGTCGTTCCGGTTTTTGTTCGGAGGCTGGTGGCGTGACTTTGGGTTCAGTAGCGTGCGGTTCGGCAGCTGGCGTTGTCGAGCGAGGCTCACTAGGTTTCGGCTCAACAGGACGCGGTTCGGCTGGGTGTACTGCTACGGTCTTTGGCGCAGGTTCGGAGACTTTGTCGGGTGTTTTAGCTGCGATCTTAGCCATTGATTTTGACGGCATACGCGCCTGATGGGCTTTTTCCGAAACAATCAATGCCTGGCCAATGAGTACGTTATTGCCCGGTAAATTATTCCATTTGCGCAGGTCTTCCTGCGAGACGCCATACCGGCTGGCCAAGCTGTAGAGTGTTTGGCCGTTTTCAACAACGTGAATACCCGCCCGTGCCGGATCTTCCGCTTTCTTTTGCTCTTTGGTAGCACTTTTTTTAGGCTTGGCATCTGGCTGAGTTTCTGCCGATGCTGGCTTTAAAACCGCTTTCTGGGTTGTATCTGGCTTCCCTGCTTTTTCCTGTTTTGAGACGACCTTGTCAATGGCTTTGGTTTCTTTGGGCTTGGGGGCGCCATCGGCCGCCGGAATTCGAATAACCTGACTGTATTTAACCGACTCTTTGATATCGGGATTAGCGGCTTTAATATCCGCCACCGAGCGATGATACTTTCGGGCAATCGCGTAGAGCGTCTGGCCTTCGTCGACGCGGTGTAACACGAAACGCTTTCCGTTTTTTTTCTCGACACCGATGGAGTCGATGACTGTTTCCCGAACCGGAAAAGTTGGATGGGCTTTAACCGAATATATAGACGTAATGCCGCTCATGACCAGCAAAGCATAACGAATAGCGAATTTTTTCATAGGTGTCGTCAGCCAGAGCGCAGTTGATACGTGGCAGGCGTTGTGAGCCACGAATTGTCAACTGGTTAAACGGCGTCTGTTGTAAAAGTAACGTAAAAATACGCCTGATTTTGCCGGAAATGTATTTTGTTGCCGTTGAGTTCGTTGATTAAGTAACTAACACGCGACTTCCTTATAAATCTGTTAAATCTTCTTAAAAAGACAGTTCCGGTGATCTTTCGGAACAGAAGTCCGCGTTTGAAGTTAAACAATGAACGATTTCGCTTTCTACTGTAACTGGCAGAGCTGCGAAATCTGTATGATAAAATCCCCCCGAACGCATGCAAAATTATTCGATACTCTGGGCCGATGATGAGATTGACCTTCTGAAACCACACATTCTGTTCCTGAAAAATAAAGGATATGATGTCACACCTGTCAATAGCGGTGCCGATGCCCTCGATCAGGTTGAACAGACCAACTACGATGTCGTGTTTCTGGACGAAATGATGCCTGGTATGACAGGGTTGGAAACGCTCGCGCAGATCAAGCAAATGCGGCCTAACCTGCCTGTCGTCATGATTACCAAGAGCGAGGAAGAGCATATCATGGAGGAGGCTATTGGCTCTAAAATCGCCGATTACCTTATTAAGCCGCTCAATCCGAATCAGATATTATTGTCGGTTAAAAAGATTCTGGATAACAAACGGCTCGTTACGGAACGTACTAACATTGGCTATCAGCAGGACTTCCGAAATATTTCGATGCAGTATAACGACCGCATGGATTTTGAGGAATGGGCCGACGTATATAAAAAGCTAATTTACTGGGAGCTGGAACTTGATAGTTCGCAGGACAAGAGTATGTCCGAGGTCATGAACATGCAGAAGAGCGAAGCTAATTCGGAGTTCTGCAAGTACGTAATGGACAACTACGAAGACTGGTTGAATGAGCCTAAAATGGAGAGTCCGGTCATGTCGCACCAACTGATGCGCAAGAAGGTGTTTCCACTGCTGGACTCGAATGCTCCCCCCTTGTTCTTCATTCTGGTGGATAACCTGCGCTATGACCAGTGGAAAGTTATCGAGCCATTACTGTCCGAGTACTTTACGGTTGAGGAAGAGTCATCATACTATTCCATTTTGCCAACCACGACAGGGTTTGCCCGGAACGCCATTTTTTCGGGGATGATGCCTAGTGAAATGGAGAAAAAGCACCCTGATTTGTGGGTCAATGATGACAGTGAAGATGAAGGGCTGAACAACCACGAAGACGAGTTTCTACGTCGGCAACTTGACCAAAGCCGCCTGAACATCAAGTCGTCGTACCACAAGATTCTGAACGTCAATCAGGGAAAATCGCTTGTTGATAACTTCAATAACCTGTTGCAGAATCAGTTGAACGTAGTGGTTTACAACTTCGTGGATATGTTGTCGCACGCGCGTACGGACATGGCCATGATTAAAGAGCTGGCTCCCGATGAGTCGGCCTACCGCTCCATTACCCGATCGTGGTTCCTGCATTCGCCTTTGCTGGAGTTTATACAGAAAATTGCGGCTAAAGGCGGACGGCTCATCATCACGACCGACCACGGCATGATTCGTGTTCAGAAACCCGCCAAAATTGTTGGCTACCGCGAAACGAACACGAATCTTCGGTACAAGCAGGGCAAGAATCTTGGTTTTGACGATAACCATCTCTTTGTTGGGCGCAAGCCAGAGCGGTTTTTCCTGCCGAAACCACACGTATCAACAGCCTACGTATTTACGCTGGAAGATTACTTCTTTGCGTACCCCAACAACTATAACTATTATGTCAATCACTACCGCAATACCTTCCAGCACGGGGGCGTATCGCTGGAAGAGATGATCATTCCATTTGCCTATCTGAAGGCAAAGTAGGAGGGTAGAAAAGGGACGAGCGGAAGGAATGGGAGAAGAGGGATTCATTTAGCTCCTTTTTCCCTTTCCTCCCGCTCGTCCTTTTCATGTTTATGAATCAATACGTAGCAAAAATGTCCTCCATCACATAGGCATGCGTACCAAGCCATTTCGCTGTTCCATTTAATTTGGTAAGCTCAATGGTCATATCGTTCCGGAAGTCGCTCAAGCAATATTTACTGATCGCCTGCTCAATAGTGCTCAGAATAAAAGCCGCTGCCTTAATTAGTACGCCGTCGACAATAATAATTTCCGGATTGAACAAGCTAATGGCAATGGCCAGGCCTTTGCCCAATTGAAACCCGGTTTCGTGTAAAATGTCAATGGCGTAAGAATCGCCCTGATGGGCTGCATTGATAAGCTCCTCAATGTCAATTTGTTCGACCCGATCACGAAAAGCCGCTAGTTTTGACACTTGCCCGGCCAGAATGTCGCGCTGGGCACGCCGAACCAGTGCCGAAGCCGACGTAATGGTATTAAGGCAGCCAATTTTGCCACAGTAACACAGCTCCCCTTCCGGGTCAACCTGAATATGGCCTAATTCGCCGGCAAACCCGCTGGCACCCTGAAAAACCTCGCCATTAACAATAATTCCCAAACCAACGCCCCAGTCTATATTTATAGCCAGCACTTGCTTTTTTCCCCGGGCTCCACCAAATCGACTTTCGCCCAAAACAGTCGCTTTGGTATCGTTGATTAAATAAACAGGTTTGCCAATTTTATGGGAAAACCACTTTGTCAGCGATTCATTATCTGGATTTAAATTCTTGTAGGTCATATTTTGACCGCGTAGTGAATCAATTAAACCAGGCATTGAAATACCCACAGCAATCAGATTATCTACGGTTAAGCCAGAATCGTTTAAGGCGGTGGTAAAATGGTTGACCAGTGACGTGAGAAAGGCTGGATTGTCATTTAAACGCAGGTCATAATCGCTCCGGAAGATTACTCTCCGTTGCGCATCCATGAACAATATTTTGGTGTCATGCGTGCTGACATCCAGCACGGCTGCATAATGATGTTTCCTGTCAAGGCCAAATAAAACGGGTCTTCGACCATTACTGCCGGTCGCTGTACCGATGGCTTTTACCCACTGATTATCAATTAATTCTTCAACAAGATTTGTAACAGAGGGCACACTGCTATGCAGCATTTTTGTTAAATAAGCCAGCGTACATGTTCCCTCTGCATATAAATAAGCCAGCACTTTGCGCTGTTTTTGATTCTTTTTATAATCGACAACTGACTGTTGAGCTGGCGATTCATCTTCAAGGATTATAGCTGGATTCATTAGTGTAGATGAATGCATTACTGAAAACGAGAAAAAATACGAAGAACTGTCTAAAGTTGTATTTTAATATATTAAAAGGAAGTGGCGAGTTGATGGCTTACATCTCCTTCCAATAATATTAGACACTATAAACAGAGCTTTAGTCATTCAAAATATTTAGCTACTAAAGAGAATTTTAATTTTATTTTAATATCCAAAGAAACTATGTAGCCTGAATTACTTCATCGTTGCGTACTTATTTATTGGCTTGCGCGAAGTTGTTTTAGGGCTATCGAAAAGTTATCCTGATGGAATCATTCGATCCAGATCAAAACGAAGGGTAGCTGAAAAGTAATAAATGTAGGCTCCTCAGGCTTTTCTATGGGTAAAAGATAAGTAGCAATTTACGAGAAACCGCAGCACCCGTTACAACAATTAGGAATGTTACGGTGAACAATAAACGAGACGGTCTAAATAAAAAAAAGGCAATTAGAGAGTCCTATCTCTAATTGCCTTTTTGTGATAGAGCTTACATCTCTGTACCACTTTACCCGCGTAGTTCGACTACTTGTCCATCCTGGCAACGTAGCACACGAGCTGGGTATTTGTGCAGTAAATCGTAATTGTGGGTAGCCATGAGGATGGCCGTTCCGGCGTTATTGATTGCCTGGAACACTTTCATGATTTGATCGGCAACGGCTGGGTCGAGATTACCCGTTGGTTCATCGGCAATGAGCACTTGTGGTTTATTCAACATGGCACGGGCGACAACAACACGCTGCTGTTCACCACCCGAAAGCTGATGAGGCATTTTCTGCTGCGCATTTCCCAGGCCGACCTGAGTTAGCACATCAGCGATGCGAGCGTCCATATCCGTTTTGTTTTTCCAGCCGGTTGCCTTTAGCACAAACTTCAGGTTCTCCTCTACAGACCGATCAAAAAACAACTGAAAATCCTGAAAGACAATGCCGATTTTCCGACGTAATTGGGGTACATCGCGCGGATTGAGTGCGTCCAAAGCATAGCCTGCTACGTGTCCCTTCCCGCTCTGAAGCCATAGATCGGCGTATAATGTTTTAAGTAACGATGATTTACCACTGCCTGTGCGGCCGATAAGGTAAACAAATTCACCGTTGTTAATGACAAACGATACATCTCCTAAAACCAGTTTTTTACCCTGGTAAATGTCGGCGTGGTCAAGCGTCAGAACGGGTTCCTGAGAAAGCATAAAAAAAGTCGTAATACAATGAAGACGTCAGCCATAAATGAAGCGTCATACTATAACAAGTCGCGCTTGTACGTACGACACTTGATTTACGACTGACGACTTTTTTTTACTTTTTCACGGGCAGATTTGCCTTTTCATGATCGGCTAAAAATTTGGCCAGACCGCTGTCGGTGAGCGGATGATTCAAGAGGGCTTTAATAACGCTCAGCGGAGCCGTCATCACATCAGCGCCAATTTCCGCACATTTGATGACATGCATTGGGTGACGTACTGATGCGGCTAAGACTTCGGTTGTATAGCCGTAGTTGGTGAAAATTGTCACGATCTGCTCGATCAAGTCCATCCCATCGGTCGAGATATCATCTAACCGACCTACAAATGGCGATACGAAAGAAGCGCCGGCTTTAGCCGCCAGGAGCGCTTGGCCAGCCGAAAAAATAAGCGTACAGTTCGTACGGATACCTTTTTCAGAAAAATATTTAATGGCTTTAACACCATCAGCCGTCATTGGGATCTTGACAACGATATTCTCGTCGAGTTCGGCCAGTTCATCGCCTTCTTTGATCATCTCCTCGTACTTGATTGAGATAACCTCTGCACTCACATCGCTTCCTACGATGTCGCATATTTGTTTATAATGGCGCATTACGTTGTCTTTGCCCGTAATGCCTTCTTTTGCCATCAGCGAAGGGTTGGTGGTAACGCCGTCGAGAACTCCCATGTCCTGGGCCTCACGAATGTCAGCCAGATTGGCCGTATCAATGAAAAATTTCATGGTAAATAGTGTTAATTAAATTGGTCAATCCGTAAAACAATCATTTAATAGGTGAGTCAATCAGATAGTAAGTCGAAATGATGATTCTGCTACTGACTGGGTCCTTGACTATTTTACTGGTTTATTAAGTGCGTTCCGTTCTGGATTTTGCAGACGTGAAGGTACGCATCTTTCCCCGTTTGGGCTTTGTATTGTTTTGTAATCAGGTCAGTAAAGTCATTCAGTACATCTTCACGTACCAGATTGATCGTGCAGCCACCGAAGCCACCACCCATCATGCGGGCACCCAACACACCCGTTTGCTGGCGAGCAATATCCACCAGGATATCTAACTCAAGGCAACTGACTTCATACCAATGGCTTAGGCCTTCGTGGGAGCCGTACATCAATTGGCCAAACTGCGCCACATCACCTACTTCGAGGGCGGCTACGCCATCCAGCAAGCGCTTATTTTCCTGCACTACGTAGGCACACCGGCGGTAGATCAACGGGTCCGTATCGCGGAGATGACGATCCAGCATCGGCATCGTTACGTCGCGCAGACTCTTAATGTCGGGATAAAACGTTTGAAGAAAGCGGACGCCCGCTTCGCACTCTGCCCGACGTGTATTGTACTCCGACGTTACCAGGGAGTGTTTCACCCGCGAGTCGCACAGGACGATACTAATGCCTTCCATTTGCAGAGGAGCATAGGTGTAGTCGAGGGAGCGGCAGTCGAGTTTAATGACGTGATCGGCTTTACCCATCATGCTGGCAAACATATCCATAATGCCCACCTTGGCCCCCACAAACTCATTTTCGGCCCGTTGCGACAGTTTCAGCATCGTAATTCGGTCGAGCCCCAGACTGAACACTTCGTTAAGGGCAAAGCCAACGCCGTTTTCGAGGGCCGCCGACGACGACAGACCGGAACCCATGGGAATTGTACCCCCAAAAACACAGTTGAAGCCACCGGGCTCATGGCCCGCCAGTCGAAACTGCGCCACAATACCTAACAAATAATCGGCCCAGCTATGCGTTGGTTCTAATTGGTTGAGCGAGCCCTGATACGTTTTGTTCAGGTCATGGGCCACAAAATGAAGTTCATTATCGGAACGAGGGCCAACAGCCAGATAAATGGCCTTGTCGATGGCGGCAGGGAGCACAAACCCTTCGTTGTAATCGGTATGTTCGCCAATGAGATTGACGCGTCCGGGAGAGCAAATCAGCAACGGCTCAGCCTGAAATGTCTCCTGAAACGTTGTGGTAAGTTGGCTAAGCAGATCCATGTTGGGTTTAGGAAATTTAGCGGTACAGCTAAACGGATAACCCGCTAAACAAGATAACCGCCCCTGCGGAAGTGATCAGCCTGGACGGAAACAAAAAATGGCAAACCAATGTCTCACCGCTACGACCACCTACCCTTGCTTCGGTCAAGACCTGGGGGATTCAGCAGGAGCTGGTAGCACCGATTTGCCGATGCAAAGTTAAGTAATAGTTCATCAAACGACCAAATTTCACCCGTACCTTTGCGGCCAAATTAAGTAATTATGAAGCGTTCGTTGGTTGTTTTTTGTTCCATTATGCTCAGTATCAGTGGGTGTAGTTCATCGGATAAATATGTTGAACAGGGACGGGTTTATTTGAGAGAAGGCAAATTTAGGGAAGCTGTACAGTCACTGAATCAAGCCGTAGAGGCTGATGACCATAATTTTGAGGCTTTCAACTCACGAGGTGTCGCTTATTTTGAACTGAAAGAATATGCCAATGCCGCCCTCGATTACGACCAGGCCATTAAGCTAAAACCCGATTTTTATCGGCCTTATTACAACCGGGGCTTACTCAAAGTTGCCCAAAATGATCTGACGGGTGCCTTAAAGGATTATTCGGATGCTATTCGACTGGCTCCCGACACGAGCCGGACTATTAGTTCCGAATTATTTCTAAACAGGGGTCAGTTGTTTGCGACGCAGGGGCAGCTTCAACCTGCACTGACCGACTTTTCGCAGGCTATTACGTTAGACGCCAAAAATGCGTTGGCTTTATATAACCGGGGTAATCTTCGGTTTCAACAGAAAGAACTTGCCGGTGCTATGGCTGATTTTCAACAGGCTGTACAGGCTGATCCGAAATTCGGTAAAGCCTTTTATGCCCTGGGGATTGCGCAATTATTGAACAATCAACGCGAGAGTGGTTGTTTAAGCTTAAAGCAAGCGCAGACGCTGGGCTACGAAGATGCCGCTAATGCTGTGGCTGAATATTGTAAATAAAGTCATCAGTCGTTAGTCAGTAGTTGTCAGCTACTAACGACTATTGACTACTGACTACTGACTCTTTATGCGAAAAGCTATTTCTATTTTTTTCGGACTGCTGTTTGTTTTGTTTGCTGCCTTCCAGTACAACGACCCTGATCCGGAGGTCTGGATTCCGATTTATGGATTAGCTGCCATGGCCTGCTTTATGGTTTTTGCCGGCGTAGGCCAATGGTGGATTTATATAGCCATGGCCGTCGTCTACAGCGTGGCGGCTTTCTATCAGTGGCCGCCCAGGTTTGAAGGGTTTTTGTTTAGCGAGGTAGGTATGCGGAGCATGAACATCGAAATGGCGCGTGAAGCGGGTGGCCTGGCCATATGCTCAGCGGTTATGATGCTGCTGGCCTTCCTGATGCGTCAACCGATACGCCGATGAAACTTATTGAATGTCCCCGCGATGCGATGCAGGGTCTGGACCATTTTGTGCCGACAGACCTTAAAATTCGCTACCTGAACGCCTTATTGCAGGTTGGTTTCGATACGCTTGATTTCGGCAGCTTTGTCTCGCCTAAAGCAATCCCACAGATGCGCGACACCGCCGACGTACTGGCAGGGCTTTATCTGGCGAAAACAAAAACCAAACTCCTGGCTATTGTTGCCAACGTTCGTGGAGCCCAACAGGCGGTTGCTTATTCACAGATTCAGTACGTTGGTTTTCCGCTATCCGTTTCGGAAACGTTTCAGCAGCGTAACACAAACAAATCGATCGCTCAGGCATTCGCCGAGGTAGGGGAGATGCAAAAGCTTTGCGTTGGAGCTGGGAAAGAATTGGTTGTTTACCTGTCGATGGGGTTTGGTAATCCCTATGGCGACCCTTATAGCCTCGACCTGGTTGCTGAGTTTACAGAAAAATTAGTGCAACTGGGTATTCGTATTATCGCGCCTTCAGACACAGTGGGTACGTCAACGCCAGAAGCTATTGAAACGCTATTCCGACACTTAATTGGACAGTTTCCGCAAGTGGAGTTTGGGGCCCACCTTCATGCCCGTCCGGGCGAAACACCAGCTAAAGTGCAGGCAGCTTTACGCGCAGGGGCTAGCCGGATTGATGGGGCACTACGTGGTTTTGGTGGCTGCCCAATGGCGGCTGACGAACTTACGGGGAATCTGCCAACTGAGGAAATTATCCAGGAGCTTGCCGCCGAAGGAGTCGCCCTCAACATCAATAAGGAAGCACTGCAAAAAGCCATGACCCTATCGGCGGGGGTGTTTTAGGGCGTGGGGCTTGGAGCGAGGGGCAAGTGATAGTCCATGCTCCTCGCTCCAAGCCCCATGCCATTTTACATAAACATCGCCTGAATTTCTCCTTTTACGGCCTGGAGAGCATCGGCCGTTGGTTGCCTGTCTTTCTGAATGATACGTTCGAAAATTCGTTTTGAAAGTTCGAGCGCGGGTGCGTCGGGGCGCGTATCGCCCGAGGCCTGATTGATGAGTGTCATTACGTCGTTCATGGCGGCCTGAATCTGGTCCCAAACACCCTGACTCATGTATACCTGCTGCGACAAATTGTGGTTGTACTCTTCCCGGATTTCCTGCAAAAGTCGCTGCTGGAATTCCAGTACGGTAGTCGAACTGCCGCCCAGCCGTAGTAAGAGATTATTGGGACTGATACGTTCCAGAAATAACACCATCCGCTCATACGCCTGCAACCGGATAGGGACAACGGTTTCGGTATAGCGGGTTTTAACATCGTAGCGGTGACGGTCGGCTTCGCGCTCCAGCAACAATTTGACGGTCAGATACATGCCATATAATACTAATCCTGCCGGTACGATCAGTTTCAGGAAGTCACTCAATAGGTCCATAGAGGGGAACGTTGTTCAATAAAAATGGGTAAATTTGACTAAAGGTTTTCGATCTCGTTGTATGCTCACTCTTGATAATCCCGTTTTTGTTCGGCCCGAAGCGCGTCAGCAGATTCTGGATACGTTGCAGGCCAATAAAATTCCCGGCGAATATGGATTACGTGTCGGCGTCCGGGGGGGAGGCTGTGGTTCATCCTGGCTACTAGGCTTCGATTTACCAGGCCCCGCCGACGAAGTGTATAACGTTGATGAGGTGCGCGTCATTATCGACCGCAAGCATTTACTCTACGTACTGGGGGCCGAAATTGGATACGAGCCCGGTGGATTTACAGTTGATAAAGTGACCGAGAGCCGGTAAAAATTTAGTTAACTCCGCAGACGTAGTGATGAGCCGCGCACAATAAGCTGGGTTTCCATTATTTTGGTCTCTTTGGGAATCGTATTATCGGTAGCCTCCATTTCCCTCAATAAGAGCCGAACAGTTTCGGTGCCCATTTCCTGAATCGGTTGACTAATGCTGCTGAGTGTTGGCGAAAAATAAGCCGAAATGGGTTCATTATTAAAACTCACAATCGCCACATCGTCGGGAATACGAATGCCCTTTTGCTGCATCGCGTACATCGCAGAATACGCCATTCGATCACTAATGATGACGACACCGTCGGGTGGTTGTTGCAGACTCATCATGGCTAATGTCTGCATGATGGTATTTTCTTGGGTATAGTCGCAGTTGAATATGTATTGATCGCCGACCGATAATTCATGTTTTGCCAGAGCCGCCCGATAGCCATTGATGCGCTGGTTACTCAAAACCAACTGAGCCGGACCAGCTAGAAAACCAATCCGTCGGCAGCCATTTTCGATAAGGTGTTCTGTCGCTTTGAAGGCAGCTGCGTGATTGTCTACGATGACCTTCGACACATTAATACTCTCAGCATAGCGATCAAAGAGCACCAGCGGAATATTCTTGCGGGTCAGTCGTTCGACGTGTTCATAGTTGTCCGTGTCCCGCGAGAGAGAAATAATAAACCCTTCCACCTGACTACGCAGCAGGTTCTGAATATTGGTGATTTCACGTAAATAGGACTCGTTCGTCTGACAAACCAGCACGCTATAACCCGACTGTAAAGCGGCCTCCTCAATGCTGTTGAGCATGGCCGAGAAATAATAGTAGCTCAAATTCGGTACAATAACACCGATAGTTCGGGTACGGCTTTTGGCTAGATTTTTGGCTAACTGGTTTGGCTGATAGTCCAGTTCTTCAGCCAACTGCGTGACAGCCTTCCGTGTATCGGGGTGAATTTCGGGCATACCACGTAGCGCTCTTGACACCGTTGAGATTGAAATGTTCAGCGCGCGGGCAATATCTTTAATGGTAACCGGTGTATTTTTCATAAAGAATTTGTCCAAGCAAATGAATATCCAGCATTTATAACTTTTACAAGATGGCGCTTTTCAAATCGGTGAAAACTAACGAAAAGTAATGGAGCAGAATTAGCAATTATACGAAGAAAAATTTAATGTTTTAAAGATGGAATGATGTCATGCAACCGTTACCGCAAACGTTTGCGGTAACGGTTGCATGAAAAAATACAATCGCTGTACTTGAATATCCTTGACAAGTTGTACTAAGCGAGTATATTAGTAGAGAATACTCAGAAAATAGGCTAGCAGCGAGTATAGGTAGGCTTAACCTAGCTTCGCTTTCAACTATCTGGGAATTGTATTATATCTGGAAAGTGAAAAATATAAGTGATCAGATTGGCATCCTAGTATGTCTACCTGTAAGGCGATACTTGTAAACAGCTACGTTCAAACCCTCTACTCTGAAAGCAGACATGGCTACGTCAACACTGGTTCCCTCGGATGAACTACTACTCGCCGAACTCTGGACTCGATTTAAAGCCGGTGATGAGCAAGCTTTTGACCAACTGGCTCAGGCACGGTATCGGGTGCTATTTAATTATGCCACCCGCTTCACCAAAAACCGGGAGTTGATTAAAGACTGTATCCAGGATCTGTTTCTGGAATTATGGAACCGACGCAAGGCCATTGTGGATACGCCCTACGTAACGATTTACCTCATTAAGGCATTGCGTAACAACTTGTTGCGTAAGCTACGAAAGGAGCAGGGCTGGCGGGCAACAAGCGATGAGGGAATCGAACCAGAAACCAGCCTTACCGATGGACTAACAGCCGAAACCGAATGGATTGCCTTCGAAGCCCTGACCGAAACGGAGCAAAGTCTCCGGCAAGCTGTGGGCCAATTGCCCCAACGCCAACAGGAGGTCGTGTTTCTGAAATTTTACGAAGGTCTTTCAAACGATGACATCGCGCAAGTAATGGAAATTGAAAAACAGACCGTTGCTAATTTCCTTTATCGCGCCATGACGCAACTGCGGAATTACCTCCCCGCCCGCATTTTTTCTTAAATTTTTCAAACACGCACCGGCGGACCGCTCTGTGTTTGAAATCCTGCAATTAATTCCCAAAAAATTTCTGTCAGAAAGAGTATTGCCCCGGTATGTCGGTCTATTTCTCTATAAAAGGGGGAAACCGATACAACCTGAGCATGCCTGATTATACCCGCTATACGTTCGACGAGTTCGTGCTGGACAGCCATTTCAGGCGGTGGGCGCTGGCCGATGCTCCGGCCGATCAGGCGTTCTGGAATGACTGGCTGCGGGCAAATCCCGACAAACTGGATCTGGTACTGGCGGCCCGGCAGTTTGTTGTTCAGATGCAACAGGCGCAGGATGAACTGGCTGACGATGAGCTGGCTAATGAATTAGATCGATTGAAAATAGCTCGTCAACAGGTGTCGGATGAGGGGCACTCCGGGGGGCGTCAGGGATTTATGAACTGGTTGTTCATGGCTGCGGCTGTGGTCGTTGTGGGCATCGGTACGTTGGTTTATGTTAATCACCGGTCGGCTGATACGCCCCTGATGGTCTATCAGCAGATGGCCGAGCAGGATACCGGACCACTACGTGAGGTTACGAACGAAACGTCGTCGAGCCAACTCGTTACGTTGCCAGACGGAAGCCAGGTGACGCTCCATAAAGGCAGCCGGATCAGTTTCCCACGTGCGTTTACGGCAAAACAACGGGACGTATTTCTGGTTGGCGAAGCGTTTTTTAGCGTCGTACGTCGCCCAAAACAGCCCTTTCTGGTGTACACGAATCAGTTGACGACCAAAGTATTAGGAACAAGCTTTACGGTACGTGCCTACGCTGATGACAGGGAGGCTAAAGTAATTGTGCGTACGGGTAAGGTGTCCGTATTCACGACGCCAGCCGATAAGAAACCAGGCGAGTTCGATGATAAAAATACGGCGTTTATTCTGACACCCAACCAGCAGGTGACACTGGACCGGGAGGAGAAACAGATGAAACGGTCGCTGGTCGCTGCGCCCGAGCCGGTCGTCGTGACGTCGGCCCAGCCGCAAGTCGCTGTGTTTGACCATACGCCGGTCGTATCAGTATTCAAAAAACTGGAAACTACCTATGGCATTGTCATCAATTACGACGCCGACCTGCTGGCCAACTGCGAGCTAACCGCCGAATTTGGTACGGAGTCGATGTACGAAAAATTAGACCTGATCTGCCGGGCAACGGACTCCCGCTATGAGGTTATCGATGCCCAAATTGTCATTTATAGCAAAGGCTGCCGCCCAGCCAACTGAGCAACGTACCATATGAACTAACCTAACACCCGTATGAAAAAACAGTACCAATCACTCGTCTGAATGCAGGCATAGTCCTATCGCTGTCGCCAGGGTAGTCAATGCCTGCGCGGAACCACTACGTTGCCCCTCCTTTCCAATTCAAACGGTTTTTTTAATCCAGGTGAATACTGGGTAAGGGGATTCTTTGCGCCAAATTTTACTACGTATTTTCTATTAATTTTATGCTAACCACTACAAAACCACGGGTGATTTTCGGAAAAATCATGCGAACGGCGTTTTATCAGGTCTTCATCCTGGCCTGGTGTTCCAGCCTGGTGCTGGCCTTTGATGGAAAGGGGCAGGAGTTGCTAAACCGCCCTGTTTCGGTCACGATTGAAAATGAGCCGGTTGAACAGGCCATCAAAAAGATTGGCAAGCTGGCCTCCGTAAAGTTCATTTATAGCCCGCAGGTGATTCGCTCGAATCGGAAAGTGAACCTGTCCGTGCAGAGCCAGCCGCTGTCGGAGGTGCTGAATACGTTGCTGACTCCGCTTCAGGTAACTTATGAAGTTGTTGGTTCTCAGATTATTCTGCGTAGCGCCAGTACCAGCCAACGTTCGACTACGGTGCCAATGAAAGAAGCACCGGTTGCGCCGACTGATCAGACCGTGAGTGGGACGGTTTCCGACGAAAAAGATGCACCACTGCCGGGCGTCACCATCGCCGTGAAAGGGACCACGCGTGGCACCACGACCGATGCCAACGGAAAATACTCGCTCACCGTACCCGACCGGGCCGTGCTGGTTTACTCCTTTGTCGGGTACGAACGGCAGGAAGTGGTTTTGGGCAATCAAACTACACTAAACATTCAGTTGAAAGCCGAATCGCGGGGGTTGGATGAAGTCGTTGTAGTTGGGTATGGTACGCAGAAACGCGCTACGTTAACGGGCTCTGTAGCCACTATTGATTCGAAAATTTTTCAGGATAGAGGGGTTGTCGATAACCCCTTGTCGGCGTTGCAAGGGCAGATTCCGGGTGTGGTTGTTACCCGTACGTCATCGGCTCCCGGACGGGCCAACTGGAACTTTCAGGTTCGGGGTGCCTCATCGAGCAACGGAGCCGAACCACTGATTATCGTGGATGGTGTACCATTGGTGAATCAAAGCGCCCTGAATTCCATCAATCCGAACGACATTGACAATATTTCGGTCCTGAAAGATGCCTCGGCGGCTATTTACGGTGCCCGGGCGGCTGGTGGGGTTGTGCTGGTTACGACCAAGCGGGCGAAATCGGGCAAAGTACAGATTCAGTACGATGGGTCCGTTTCTCAGAAAGTACTGGGCCTCCAACCGCATCTGATTAATGTGCAGCAGTTTGGCCAGGGCCTGATCGACGGCACCACGAACGATTTTTACGGCGTTCCGCCCACTTCGTTTCTCTGGTATCGGCTGGGGCAACTGCAGGTCAATCCTCCGGCATCGGGTTTTATCGACTTCACTACGTATAATGGCCAGCCTGTTAGCCCGGCTTCTCATCCCCTGAATCCAGGCTTTGGCGACGTGAAAGACATGACCTTTTTCAACACGAACTGGGTGGATGTCTTGTGGGGTAAAGCCACATCGACGCAACACAATCTGAGTGTATCGGGTCGTAGTGAAAAATCGGGCTACAGGATATCGCTGGGTTATTTGCGTGATGGCAGTATGCTGCAATGGGGTCAAAACTCCAACAGTCGCTACAATATCCGGCTGACGCACGATTACCAGTTTACGAGCAAACTGAAGCTGGAGTCGAATATTTCGCTGGAGAAAAACGACATCGTTCAACCGACTATGCTGAGCAGTGTGCTGGGTCAGTATCAGCAACCTGGTTTCCCTATTGAGACCTTGAACGGCAAACCCTACGCCTGGGGAACACAATACAGCCCGAACTGGCAGGCCGAACTCGGCGGTGAAAATAAAGAATACAATAACCGGGTTTTTACCAATTTCAAGCTGACCTATGAACTGGCGAAAAACCTGCGGCTGGTGGGTACGGCGGGCTACAACTGGACCTCGACTGACATCAAAGAGCAGCAGAAATCGGTTCCCTGGTACAACTATCTGGGCACTATTCAGGCAGCCAGTAACCCTACGCAGGCCCTTACGTATTACTCCCGCAGGTTGAACAAAGATGCATATGCCAACCTGAACGCCTATCTGGAGTATTTTAAAACCGTCAATAATACGCACGATATTGGCGTTACGGTCGGCACGAACTACGAGCGCGATGAAGCCAACTGGTATCTGGCCCGGACGAACTACATCGCCAATGACAACGTACCCTCCTTGAACCTGGGTATCGGTGATAACACCACCAAGACCGTAAACGAAAACCAGAATCACTACGCTATCGGGTCTTATTTTGGTCGCTTCAACTACGCGTTCAAGCAAAAATATCTGGTCGAAGTAAATGCTCGATATGATGGTTCGTCGAAGTTTAGCGCGGCCAATCGCTGGAAACCCTTTTATGGTGTATCGGCTGGCTGGCGCGTCTCGCAGGAAGAGTTCATGAAAGGACTCACCTGGCTGGATGAACTGAAAATAAGGGGATCGTATGGCACAGTTGGTAACCAGAACGGCATCGGCCTGTATGACTACATTCAGCTTTTGAACGTAAGTGCTACGTCTGGTCCAAGCAGCAGCGGTTACCCAATTATCGGTACGGCTCCGGTCGTTTATGTGGGTCCAACGCCCAGTTTAGTGAGTTTGAACCGTACCTGGGAGAAGATCGAAACGACCAACGTTGGCGTCGATTATTCGGTGCTGCAACGGCGCCTGTCGGGTAGCTTCGATTACTTCGTGAAGCACAACCGGAATATGCTGCTGAATCAAACGTACCCCGCAGTCATTGGGGCTACAGCGCCCGCCGGTAACATCGGTCACCTGAAAGCCTGGGGCTGGGAAACATCGATTCAGTGGAGAGACAAGATCGGTAGCGTAAACTACCGCATCGGTGGCTCGCTGACCGACAATCAGAACAAGTTGCTGAGCTACGGCGGAGCCAATTTGATTAATCCTGGCATCAATGCGAACGTGGAAGGCTACGCCCTGAACTCCTATTTCGGGCTGGAATATGACGGACGTATCCAAACGGCTGAGCAACTGGCCGCTTACCGCCCGCTGGCGGCTGGTAATAACATCAGCATGCCTGTAACGACGGCCACGGTACCGGGTGTTCGATTGGGCGACAACATGTTTAAAGACCTGAACGGCGATGGCAAACTAACGACGCCGGGCGATCTGAAATACCTGGGCCGGGACGATCCACGCTATAGCTTCGCACTGAATCTGGGTGCCGATTGGAAAGGGTTCGACTTTTCGGCTGTGTTTCAGGGGGTTGGACAACGTACCATTTTCCGCGATGGGAACTGGCGTGTGCCGTTTGGCTCCATCTTCCAGGGACAAACCGATTTCTGGGTTGGCAAAACTTGGACACCAACAAACACCGATGCCTATTACCCGAATTTGTCGGCTGGCCAGAACGCAACAACCTACAATACATACAATTACCAGGCATCAGATTGGTCGGTACAAAACGGCGCATACGTCCGGTTGAAGAACCTGGTGATTGGCTACACGCTTCCGGTGGCCCTCACGCAACGGGTGAAAATCGACCGGTTTCGTATCTACTATTCGGGCAGCGACCTGTGGGAAATTAGCAAAATCAAAGATGGCTGGGACCCCGAAGCACCAAGAACGGCGGGTCGTACGGCTGATCCAAACCGGAATACCGCCGTTGATCGCTATCCCTTCTACCGTCTGCATACGGTCGGCGTAAACGTCACTTTTTAATCAGAACCTTAACTACCCCCACCCCTGAAGGACGGTCGGCCGCTGCCGGGCTTCACTCACTCTCAAGCCAAGCCCGGCAGCGGCCGACCGTCCTTTAGGGGGTGGGGTATTCTTAAGCTTGTTAATAATAGCAAAGACATGAAACCATTTCGATTATCCTATACGCTCTTGTTAGTGGGCGCGCTCTCCCTGACACAGACCAGTTGCAATAAAGTACTGGAACTGGACCCCCTGGATCAGCTTTCGGATGCTGCCTACTGGACATCGCCAAACGATTTTTTGCTGGCTGCCAACGGGTTCTATCCGTACATGCGCACGTTTGCGGACGTAGTGTATGACGTTGTTCCTAATGCCACGACTCAGAATTACCATTCGGATTACAAGTCGGATATCGTAGCCTCGCAGAACATTTTCAGCCGTGGCCTGAATACCGTACCCACGACGGATAATCCCTATAGCAACGGCTACACCCGTATTCGGAATATTAACTACCTGCTGAGCAAGGCGCCAGCCTATCCGACACCGGCCGAGATCAGCAAATACGTGGCGGAAGCGAAGTTTTTTCGAGCGTACATTTATTTTGATCTGCTCCAGATTTACGGCGGTGTTCCCATTATCAGCAAGTTGCTGGCACCCAATTCGCCCGAGCTACAGGCACCCCGCAATACCCGCGATGAAGTGGTCGATTTTATTCTCAAAGATCTCAACGAAGCCATTGCCGATCTGCCGAATAAAACGGGTCAGACGGCGGCCGAACTGGGACGTATCAACAAAGAAGTGGCGCAGTCGTTTCTGGGGCGGGTCGCGTTGTATGAAGGAACGTGGCAGAAATTTCGGTCGGGCGCGCGGGCCAATGCGCTGCTGGACGTAGCGATCAGTGCGAGCGGTGCCGTGATCACGGGTGGCCAGTACAGCCTGTTTGCTCCGGCGGCCCTGGGTGATTCGGCGCAGAAATACATGTTCATCCTGGAAAACCAGAAGTCGAATCCAGCCAGTATTCAGAAGTCGGCCAACAACGAATACATCCTGGCAAACCGCTACGACCAAACAGTACGGATGATCAACAACAACGTTACCCGGTCGGCGGGCGTGGGGCTGACGAAAGGTTTTGTGAACATGTACCTGAGTAAAGATGGCCTGCCAATCGAGAAGTCACCCCTTTTTAAAGGGTATGCTACCATGACGTCTGAGTTCGAGAATCGTGATAACCGAATGCGGTACAACATGCGTATTGCAGGTGGCTATTACTGGTCGTCAAACGCCAACTGGCGGATCGACTGGACGAATGGTCCGGCTGATCGGGCCAATGCCGATGGATCGCCTTTTAAGCCGTATGCCAATGGTTTGTCGGGCTATTCCAGTCAGAAATTTATTGGGGAACGGCAGGTGCCTGACAATCAGGAAGGATTCGACTATCCAGTAATCCGGTACGCTGAAGTGCTATTGAACTACGCTGAGGCCGTTTATGAACGTAACGGAACCATCAGCGACGCCGATCTGGATAAATCCCTGAATCTGGTCCGTAATCGGGTGAATAAGACCATGCCGAAACTAAGTAATCAGTTCGTCACGGCGAATGGCCTCAACATGCAAACCGAAATTCGGCGGGAACGTACTATCGAGTTATATATGGAAGGTTTTCGGCTCGATGATCTGAAGCGCTGGAAAACAGCCGTCGACGTATTGACCAAACCGTTAGTAGGCATCAAGTGGACGGGCACTGAATTTCAGACGCTCTGGCCGTCGCAAGCCGCTACGGCGAAGGATGCCGAAGGAAACCTCATTGTGGACGGCAGCCGGTCGTTCAGCGAGAAAAATTACCTGTTGCCAATTCCTTCCCAGCAGATTCAGTTGAACCCCCAACTGACCCAGAATCCGGGCTGGTAATACGTCAATTCGATACTGCGTTTTACCCCCAACCCCCTAAAGGGGGCTTAGGTCGAGAATAATCAAGCAGAGCCCCCTTTAGGGGGTTGGGGGTAAAACGCAAAAGCTACATCAAAACAGTGTAGTTCATCTTTCCAGGTGACGCAGGCAGGGCTTTTAGAATAAATAACCTAAAAACTCTGCTCGCTCAAACCTTTACCGCCAGGCGCCTGACCTACGGCGACGGGGTTTGCCATATTCAATTGACCTGAAAATCATCTTTCTCCTATTCCTTTTTCCTAAAAACTCGCGTATGAATTTCGTCACCATTACGTCCGATCTTGTCAATTCAAGGCCTTCCAGAAAGCCATACCTTTTGATCCGAATTATCACGGTTCTGGCATTCGTCTTTGTCGTTTCGCAGGCATCTTTTGCGCAGTCATTTGTGCATCCGGGCCTGCTGCATAAACAGGCCGATCTGGATCGGATGAAAGCTAAAATCGATGCCAACGCGCAACCCTGGAAAGCGAGCTGGGACATTTTGGTAGCCAACTCGCATTCGTCGCTGACCCGGGCGTTCACCAACCCTGTGCCCGCTACAATTTACCGGGGTTTTGATGGGACAAATGCCGAGAACTACGCGTCTCTTTTCCGGGATGCGGCATCGGCCTATGCCACGGCCCTGCGGTGGAAGATAACGGGCGACAATGCCTACGCCGAGAAGTCGATCGCGATTATGAACGCCTGGTCGGCGTCGTTAACAACCATTAGCGGTACGTCGGATAAGTTTCTGCTGGCGGGTATTCAGGGGTATCAACTGGCGAATGCGGCCGAAATTATGCGTACCTACAGCGGCTGGGCTCCGGCTGATCTGGCCCGTTACCAGAACTGGATGCTGACCGTCTTTTATTCGATGAACCACGACTTTCTGGTCAATCACAACGGGGCCTGCATCAGCAATTACTGGGCAAACTGGGATTTGTGCAACATGGCGTCCATGCTCAGCATCGGCGTCCTCTGCGACCGACGGGACATCTACAACGAAGCCGTTGAGTACTTTAAAAACGGGGCCGGTATGGGTTCGATCAAGAACGTAGTGCCGTATGTGTATGGTGATTTGGGTCAATGGCAGGAAAGCGGGCGCGATCAGGGACATACGGTACTGGGCGTCGCGCTGGCCGGTACGTTCTGTGAAATGGCCTGGAATCAGGGAGATGATTTGTATGGATACGACGACAACCGGCTGCTGAAAGGCTTTGAATACATCGCCAAATACAACCTGGGGTATGAGGTGCCCTACACCACTTACAGCAATTGCATTGGGGTTGTTCAGCCAATCGTGTCGGAAGATGGGCGGGGGAATATCCGCCCGGTTTGGGAACTGGTGTATAATCACTACGTCAACCGGAAAGGATTACCGGCCCCTTATGTAACTCGCTTTGCGCAGATCGTGCGGCCCGAGGGTGGGGGCGGGAATTATGGCCCCAACAGCGGAGGTTACGACCAATTGGGCTACGGAACGCTGGCGTTTTCGCTGGATGAACCAGTCAAGCCGAACAACCAGACCATTACGTTTCCCGCCATCACCAATAAGGAGTTTGGGGCTGCCGATTTCAATCCGGGTGCTACAGCCAGCTCGGGGTTGCCGGTCGTTTATTCCAGCTCGAATCCGGTCGTCGCGTCGGTGAATGCCGATGGAACGATTCACGTATCGAAGCCGGGAACCACGACCATCATTGCCCAGCAGATGGGGGATTCCCAGTACAATCTGGCACCGGTTGTTTACCAGGCACTGACCGTAAACCAAATCCCCGGTGTGACGGACGGTACCTGGACCAACACCGCAGGCATCACAACCGCTACGTTGTCATCAACCGCGGGCAGTGCCGATCTCACCTGGCCGGGGCAGACCTTCGTAGTGGGCGATCTCGTGCGTTTGACGGGAACGGTTCCGGGTGGTTTTATCGCCAATACGGCTTATACCGTAGTGGCTGTCAATGGCAACAAGATTCAGTTATCCCAACGACCGGGTGGAACCGCTGTTGTGGCTACGTCTGCCATCGCCAATGGAACCGGTTTGCGTTTCCTGAAATGGTCGACGGCAACCAACTGGAGTGGGTCGATTATTCCGGGTGGTGTTCAATCAAATGCTACGTTCGGGCCAACGAGTTTTGGTACTATTGGGGGCGTGACGCTGGACGGCAATATCACCGTCGGCACACTGACCTATGCCGCCAATGGAACGGGGGAGTTGCATTTGGCCAGCGGCCTGAACGGCGGCACCTTAACCTTCCAGACGCTATCGGGAACACCGTTACTGAATATGATCAACAGCGGTGCCCGCAAGCTTTTTATGGGAAATGCCAACAACAATTCGAGGGTGCCGTTGAAAATTGCCGGCACGCAGGGATTAAAAATTATGACGCCCATCTACGGCAGTAGTGGCTCCTATGCCGGTCTGCGCATTCAGGCTGCGATGGACTGGAGTGACTTGGTGGGTGGCATCAATCTGGCACAAGGCACCATTGAATTGCACAACACCACCAATAGCACATCCGATGCCAACGACGTATTGTTGCCACCTCGACGTTTTACGATGGGCACCGATGCCACCGCCGTTCTGGTGTTCAACGGGGCGAATTTGTACACGAGTAAACAAACTATTGGCGCACTGGATGGAACGGATGCGGCTTATATTATTTCACGAAGTACGTTAACGAATGGCATATCCACGCTGGTAATTGGCGCCGATAATCAGGATGGTACGTTCGAAGGAACCATTGGATTGGGACCTACGGCCGATGCCGTCGACAAAGGCCGGGTAAACCTCGAAAAAATAGGGACGGGTACCCAAACCGTCACCGGAGCCATCAAGAACGGGACGACAACTATTGGAGGAACACCGTTCTACTCGACCGTAACGGTAACGAATGGGAAATTGATTCTGAACGGCGCAAATGAATACCAGGGCACTACGACCGTAACGAGTGGCTCGCTTGTGGTAAATGGTTCGCTGGCTAGCCCCATTGTGGTTAATGGTGGTTTGCTGGCAGGCACAGGCACCAGCACCGCTTCGATAACCGTCGGAACAGGGGCAGGCGCTGGGGCCGCCATTGCACCCGGTAATTCAGTGGGTACGTTCACGACGTCAGGAGGACTCTTATTAAATGCTGACGCTACGTATCAACTGGAATTTAACAGCAATCAGGCATCGTTCGATAAGCTCGTTGCCAATGGGGTCACGATCAATAACGCTGTGCTGGCGATCACGGATGCAGGAACGGGCGGTACGTTGCCGACGGGGACCAGTTATGTTATTGTCGATAACACGAGTAGCTCGCCCATAACCGGCACGTTCAACGGATTAGCCGAGGGAAGTTTGCTCACTATAGGCGTAAACCGATTTCAAATCACCTATGTAGGCGGAACTGGAAATGATGTGGCACTTCGTGTGGCGAACGTCCTTATGCCTGACCTGGTCCCCCTCATGAATATGCTGCCCTCCACTTTATACGGAACTACGCCGATTACTGTCGTGGTCGATGTCGTAGAGCTTAATTCAGTGACCACCAGCGGCCCAATTATGATCCGGCTCACGAAAGACCCGCTGGTCAGCCTGTTTCTCAACGCTGAACTCACTACGTTGATCGGCCGAAATGTGCAGAATAGTGCCTGGACACTGGATAATTCGGATCCGAATGTCTACATCCTGACAACCAGTTCAGCGATCCCAGCAGGCAGCAAACTTTCTGTCGGCTTAACGGGACAAATAACGCCGGGTAATACGAAAGGTGTGCTGTCGATTAGTGTCGCGGTGCAGGGTGATAATATAGGCGAAGTGATAAACATCAATAATGCCGACGCCGAACAGATCAATTATTTCCAGCACTAGGTACTGCATGTTACCCCCACCCCCTGAAGGATAGTCGGCCGCTGCCGACCGTCCTTCAGGGGGGTATAAGTAAAGGAACAGCATTCAGGGAAAACTAATCAGGGCTGGCGGGTATGGCGGCCGTACTAATGACTACTTACAGGCAGTGAGCAGCTCGTATCGTTTCTGCTGGCTGTAAGCCTTCTGCTTTTGAATGATACCGTTTGATTACGAATACATGTGGCTCAATAAATTCTTCTTAGGGTGCTTGTGGATGTGTCTGGGATTTGTTTGTCCATCTCAGGCGCAGGTCTGGCAATGGTCAACCGCTGTTCAATCGGTTATTTCACCCGAAACCAACGATCATCCGCAGGCTTTTCTGTGGATCCCCGATGATTGTACGTACGTAAGGGGCGTCGTTGTTGGGCAGCACAACATGTTGGAAGAAGGCATTCTGGAGCATGCCAATTTTCGCAAGAAACTAGCGCAACTGGGATTTGCCGAAGTCTGGGTGACACCGGCAATCAACGTGCCATTCGATTGGACGGCATCCCGCTTGACGAAAGGAGCCGGGGTTGAATTTAACGACATGATGACCCGGCTGGCGGAAGTTTCCGGCTACGACGAATTGAAAATTGTTCCCGTCGTACCCATCGGTCATTCGGCTTTAGCCAGCTATCCCTGGAATTTTGCAGCCTGGAATCCCGGACGTACCCTCGCAGCCATTTCCATTCACGGCGATGCCCCACTTACCAGACTTACCGGCAGCGGACGCCCTAATCCTGACTGGGGGAGTCGCACCATCGAAGGCGTTCCCGGTTTGATGGTCATGGGCGAATATGAGTGGTGGGAAGATCGGCTCGCTCCGGCGTTTGCCTACGTAGCGAAACACCCTGAAACACCGTTTAGCTTACTCGCTGATGCCGGACGCGGCCATTTCGACTATTCCGATGAGTTGGTCGACTTTCTGGCGTTGTACATCGAAAAAGCGGCTACGTATCGGTTGCCCGACAAGTCAGGCTCCCAAGACAGCGTCGTTTTAAAGCCCATCAATCCTAAAAATGGCTGGTTGATGGACCGCTGGCGAAAAGACAGTTTACCGACCGCCAGTCCGGCGCCATATATTTCCTACAAAGGCAGCAAAGACGTGGCCGTCTGGTGTTTCGATAAAGAAATGGCCGACGCTGCCGAAGCGATTTATCAGAAAGCGCGGGGCAAAAAACAGCAATACCTCGGCTTTCAGCAGGCCGGTAAACTCCTGAACCCAACCAAAACGCACGCCAATTATCAGCTACAGTTTTTGCCCGAAGCCGATGGTATTACTTTCCACCTGAAAAGCGTGTTCACCGATAGCTCGCGTGTGCAGCTTACTGCGAATCATGCCAGCACGGGAATTTCAGTGGATAAGATTTGCGGTCCCGTCAAAAAGCTCAACGACACTACGTTCCAGCTAAGCTTTTACCGAATGGGATTCAGTAATCCGAAACGGTCTAACGACATCTGGCTCCTGGCGTCTACCAAGGGCGATCAGGCCTACAAAAGCATGGTGCAACAGGCCGACTTGCGGTTTCCCCTGACGAACAAAGAAGGCAAGCCACAGACAATTAGCTTTCCACCTATATCAGATCAAACGATCGGGACAAACTCGCTGCCGCTCAACGCTACGTCGGACGCGCAACTGCCTGTGCAGTATTACGTGAAGGAGGGATCTGCCTTCGTTCAGGGGGATGAACTGGTCTTGACAAAAATCCCACCACGTAGTAAACTGCCCATGAAAGTTACCGTAGTCGCCTGGCAATATGGCACAAGTGTCGGTGCTAAAGTGCAATCGGCCATGCCGGTTGAGCATACGTTTTTTATAACGGGTAAGAGCCAGTGATGAGAATCCGCATAATCAGGTGCGGTTTCACCCCCAACCCCCTGAAGGGGGCTTTCGTTGAGAATAGTCAAGCTAAGCCCCCTTCAGGGGGTTGGGGGTGAAACCGCCCCAAGATAATTTGCTTAACCTTAATCAATTGACCCAATATCTGTGAAATACCTTCTCAAACCCCACCTGTTCTTTTCAATCTGTCTCCTGCTATTCGCGCTTTGTCTAACCGTAACTGTACAAGCGCAAACGGCCAAGGCACATCCGTACCTTTTTTATACACCACAACGTACCGAGCGGCTGAAAGAACGAATCAAAACAGATACGCTGCTGGCCAATCGCTGGAATGCCCTACGGCAACGCTGTGATACATGGGTTGGTGAGCCCAAAGGAGGCAATATGGAGCAACTGGCGCTGGCTTACACCATGACCAATGACAAACGCTACGCCGAACGGGCCAAAGTGTTGCTGTCGGACCTGGTGGGCAGGCAAGCCTGGGATGGCATGGACGATCGGACGCCCCGATGGAACGCCGGACTCGGTACCAGCCACAACAACTGGGCCGCTTCCGTCACCTACGACGCCATCTACACAGCCTTATCCAAAGCAGAGCGGAAAGACATCGCCGATAAGATCGTGAAGCTGGGCATCGAGCCGTCCATCGCCGACTGGGTGTCGAAAGACAAACGTATCCAGTCGCTGAACAACATGGGCCACAACTGGTGGGCGGCTGTGGTCTTTGAAGCGGGCATTGCCTCGCTCGCGGTCATGAGCGACGTGCCGGAAGCCAGAAAATGGGCGGGCGCTATCATGCAGGATAGCAAACAATGGTTTGCCTTTGCGGGGAGTATTCTGGAAAATAAGCCGTCCAACTTTGATCCCTCGGGTGGTTTTTACGAGAGTGTCAGCTATGCAAATTATGGCGTATCGGAATACCTGTTGTTCCGGCTGGCGTACACAAATGCGACGGGCGCGATAAAAATGCCCTACGATGAGCTGCTGCAGAAAACCGTCGACTGGTTTATCAATGTTTCGTATCCCCGCACGGAAAGACCCTTGCTGTCGCTGAATTTTGGCGATAGCAATGACTTTGCCAATGGCGACCGGCCCGCCAAGTTGCTGATGGCCTTAGGGTTGGGCAAAGACGACTATTACTGGTATTTGAAACAGACAGCTCAGCACAAATTTGGCGAAGATCTGAATGTGGCTACGCCGATGGGGTTGCTCTATCAGCCTGAAAATAAACCTGCTCCAGCGGCTCCTGCCTTGCCAACTTCGTCACTTTATTCGTCAATGGGCTGGGGCATGCTACGGTCATCATGGAAACCGGATGCTACGTTGCTGGGCGTAAAATGCGGCTTTACCTGGAACCATGCCCATGCCGATGCGGGCTCGTTTGTGCTGTATCACAACGGCGAAAATTTGTTGATTGATGGCGGAGATGTAGGTTACGGCAACCCGGAATATAGCCGGTATTTCGTTACCAGTCGGGCGCATAACGTACTGATGTTCAATGGTGAAGCTCAGGATTCACGCGACCAGTATGGCGCGGTGAAAAATCCAGGCCATTTATACAACATGCTGGATGGGGGCTATGTGAAGTATCTGCTGGCCGATGCTACAGGCCCAACTGCTAAAAATTTCCTGCGCAATTACCGCAATTTCCTGTGGATCGGGAATGTGATTCTGGTGATCGATGATGTCAGAACCTACGAGATAGGTACGTTTGATTACCTCCTCCATTTTGCCGATAACGCAGTAAAACGAGGGCCCGATTTTGACATAACGAAAGACAGCGCGGCCATCCTTTTTCGGCCTTTGTATCCCGAAACGTTGCCCTTGGGATACCCGCACGATTTCCCCGAAAAACTGAAGTACCGCACTGAGTTTGGGCTGAAAGACCGGACGACCAATGTGCAGATTCCGTACTACGTTCTATCGCCCCCGGAAAAAAGCGACCGTACCAAATTCGTGAATGCCATCCTCCTGCTGGATGAAACCAATAAGTCAGTCAACACTTTTACGGGTTCGTCGGGTGCCAGTGGCGGTACCGGACGTAGCAATCTGCCGGTAATCGAAAAGTTTGAAGGGACTAATTACATCGGCGTCCGTATTACCCAAAATGGTCAGGTAACCGAGGTGTATATCAACCTGTTGGCCGATGGTCGGCTTATGCACCGCAACGCAAATGCCACGATAAACCGTGCGACGGACCGTAGTTGGGAGACTGATGCCTATATCTCGGCAGTTACGTTTCCCGAAGGGGCCGACCCGAAAGATCCGTCCCAGCTATCCGCTTTCTTTATCAGCAATGGCAGTTACCTCCGCAAGAACGGCAAGCCTTTGTTCAGTTCCCTGTCCAAAGTGTTTATGTATGCTGCGAAGGAGCCGGGGAATCAGGTAAACGTGCAACTGCAGGGCCAACCGCTGATACAGGTGGCTTTAGGAGTCGATAAAGTCAGCAAACTGACCGTCAACAACAAAGCCGTAACCCCCCAATATGACACCGATAAAATGTTGCTGATTGATATTGATGGTACCAAGTAATTCTACTTATCATAAGAATCTGCGTTTCCTATTTTAAATCCATGATACGTTTTAGTCTGCTGATTTTTGGCTTTTTATTACCCCAGCTTTCCTTCTGCCAAACGGCCCCGTCCGAAACCCGGCTGCAATCGCCGGATGGCACATTGGACGTCGTGTTTTCGCAGAAAGAAGTTAGCCCTGGAAAACGCCGGATGACGTATCGGGTCGATTTTCAGAAAAAGCCCGTTATTCTCGAATCGGGGCTGGATATTCAGATCGACAACCATATTTTCGAGCAGGCGATGGCTCAGAAAGTATCGAGTCCGGTGGGATCGGCGGGGGCGGGCTGGTGTGCTAATCTGTCGATCAGAAACATCGTCAGGACACAACGTGACACGGTCTGGAAACCCGTCTATGGCGAACGAAGTCAGATTCGGGATCACTACAACCAGATCGAAATTCAGCTTCAGAAAGACGATAATCCCAATTACAAACTGAGCGTTTTTATCCGGGCCTACAACGAAGGAGTGGCTATTCGCTACTTTTTTCCCGAGCATCCGCAGGGCTTGTATCATCGCGTGATGGCGGAAAATACGGAGTTTACCCTGCCCGCCGATACTAAAGCCTGGTTCACGGGTTGGGCGCAGGGAGCCTATTCACTACGTCCCCTGCAAGCTTGGCCCGATATGGCTGAGCGACCCTTGACGCTTCAATTGCCCAATGGACCTTATATCAGTCTGGCGGAAGCGGCCCTGACCGATTACGCCCTGACGAAGTACAAACTAGCCCCTGATAAGCAGAATACCATCGTTACGTCCATGTACGAAAGCGTTGATCTGATGTCGGATGTGGGTACGCCCTGGCGCGTCATTATGATAGCCGAGCGGCCCGGCCAACTCCTCGAAAACAACGACCTGCTGCTGAACCTGAACCCGCCTACTACGTTGGTCGATACCGACTGGATCAAGCCGGGAAAAGTGATGCGCGAGGTAACGCTCACCGACGAGGGAGCCAACGCCTGTATTGATTTTGCCGCTGCCCATCACCTGCAATACATTCTTTTCGATTGGAAATGGTACGGTCCGGCCTTTAGTTTTAATTCGGATGCAACCAAGGTAGTTGCTAAAATGGATCTTCAGAAAATCATCGAATATGGTAAGTCTAAAGCGGTAGGGGTGATTCTGTATGTCAATCTGCAGGCGCTCTACAAACAGATGGACGAGCTATTTCCTCTGTATAAGAAATGGGGTGTCAAAGGGGTGAAGTTTGGCTTTGTTCAGGTTGGGTCGCACCGCTGGATGACCTGGCTCACGGAAGCCAAACGCAAGGCAATGGAGAACGGGCTGATGGTGAACATCCACGACGAATACCGGCCAACGGGCACCAGTCGCACCTATCCGAACGTGATGACGCAGGAAGGGATTCGAGGCAACGAGGAGTTTCCGGATGCGACTCACGACACCGTGCTGCCATTTACGCGCTACCTCGCCGGAGCCGGCGATTACACTGTTTGCTACTACGACAAGCGCCTGAAAAACACGCACGCCCATCAATTGGCGATGAACGTAATTTCATACAGCCCGCTGCAATCGGTGTTCTGGTACGACAAACCCGCGCTGTATGGTGGTGAGCCCGAAATTGAGTTCTTCGAGAAAGTGCCGACCGTCTGGGATGAAACGAAAGTGATTCACGACGCCATCGGTGAGTATGTGACCATCGCCCGACGTAGTGGTGATGACTGGTTTGTCGGGACCATCAGCAACAACGACGGCCGCACGCTGAAACTCCCGCTGGATTTTTTGCCGAAGGGAAAAAGCTATACCGCTCACATTTATTCCGATGATGCGACTGTGCCAACCAAAACGCAGGTTCGGATAACCACCCAAAAGGTTAAAGCCGGTCAATCGCTGGCTATGAAACTGCTGCCGAGAGGTGGGCAGGCGGTGTGGATTTCGCTGGATAAATGATTCTTGACCCGCGAGTGAGACTGCGTAATACGCCTTGAGTCAGGTTTAATTCGCGGTTTATTAACTTCCCTTTTTATGTACAAGCACCTTTTGCTGCTCCTGGTATCGCTTCAGACGTTGGCGCAGAAACCAACTGTCAACACGAGCCAACAACTGGATTACTGTGTGGCTCAGTTGAAGAAAGCGCTGCCCGAACAGACCGACTTTACCAGGGAACCCCGTCGGATTCTGGCCGGGCAGAAAAACTGGAATACGGTGTCCGTGACCGACTGGACGAGCGGATTCTGGCCCGGAACCCTCTGGTACGCCTACGAGTATGCACAGGACCCAATGCTCAAAACTAAAGCCGAAAGCTTTACCGAATCGCTGGCAACGGTGCTGGATAAGCCTGTCGTTGACCACGATCTGGGCTTTCAGTTCTTTTGCAGCTACGGCAATGGATATCGGTTGACCAGAAATCCTGCCTACCGGAAAATCCTGCTCCAGGCCGCCGATTCGCTCGCTACGTTGTTCAACCCGAAAGTCGGTACAATTCTGTCGTGGCCCCGGCCCGTGCCCAACATGGAATGGCCGCAGCACAACACTATCATGGACAACATGATCAACCTCGAGCTGCTGTTCTGGGCGTCGAAAAATGGAGGAAGCAAAAAACTGTACGACATGGCCGTGAGTCATGCGACAACGACTATGAAAAACCATTTCCGGCCCGACTGGACGTCTTACCACGTAGTGGTTTATGACAAACAGACCGGCCGGAAAATCAAAGGCGTGACCCATCAGGGCTATGCGGACAACTCCATGTGGGGGCGTGGGCAAGCCTGGGCTATTTACGGCTTCACGATGTCGTACCGCGAATCGGGGCGAAAAGAATTTCTGGAAACCGCCCAGAAAACCGCTGACGTATTTATTAAAAATCTCCCCGCCGACCACGTTCCCTATTGGGATTTCAACGCGCCGGATATCCCAGATGCACCACGGGATGCGTCGGCTGCGGCTGTCGTTTCGTCGGCGCTACTCGAACTCTCAACATTGACCAAGGATAAAACCTTGCAGGCGAAATACCGGACCGAAGCTGAAGCGATGCTGGCGTCGCTCTCGTCCGACACGTACCAGAGCCATGACGTAAACAATGCGTTTTTGCTGCACTCGACCGGCCACAAACCCAACAATTCCGAGATCGACGTATCGATCAACTACGCTGATTACTACTACATTGAAGCGCTATTGCGATTGAAAAAACTGCAGGAAGCGGAGAAATAACCGTAAATGGTCTTTAGGATAAAGTAGCGTTGGTTTCCGCTCCACTACTTTATCCCGTACTACGTATCATGTTGATGAAAAAACTGGTTTTTACGTCCGCTCTTTTCCTGGCTGCACTGATCGCTCAGGCTCAGCAACCCACTGTCCTGAAACTCTGGTATAAACAACCCGCCGGTAAATCCTGGACCGATGCGCTTCCCATTGGCAATGGTCGGTTGGGCGCAATGGTCTACGGAAATCCTGACCAGGAACTTATTAAGCTTAATGAATCGACGTTCTGGTCGGGGAGTCCGTCGCGCAACGATAATCCCGAGGCACTGGCGGCTTTGCCCGAAATCCGGAAACTGATTTTTGAGGGAAAAAGTACAGAAGCGCAGGCATTGGCGGGTAAAGCGATCATTGCCAAAAAAGACTTCGGACAGATGTATTTGCCCGTGGGTGATGTCCGTCTCGATTTTCCAGCGCACCAGAATCCGCAGCATTACTACCGCGACCTTGATCTGGAACGGGCCATTACAACTACCACCTACGATGTCAATGGGGTTCATTACAAACGTGAAGCCTTCGTTTCTATCCCGAATCAGGTCATCGTGCTACGTATCAGCGCTGACAAAAAAAACAGTGTCTCGTTCACGACGCACCTGATGAGCCCGTATAAAACAGGCCTGAAAACGACGACGAATCAACTGGCGATGTCGGGGCTGGGTGTCAGTCATGAGGGCGTTGAGGGTAAGGTTCGGAGTCATACACTGGTGAAATTACTCCCGACCGACGGCCAGTTGTCACGTACTGACAGTACAGTTTCGGTGCAGCATGCGTCGTCGGTGTTGGTACTGGTGTCAATTGCCACAAATGTTAATAACTACCAGGACATTTCGGCCGATGAAGTGAAACGGTGCACGGATTACCTGAACCGGGCCGAGAAAATACCTTATACGCAACTGATGGCCAACCACCTGAAAACGTATCAATCGCTGTTCAATCGGGTAAGGTTGAATCTAGGCGAAACACCAGCCGCCAAACTTCCTACCGACGAACGTATCAAGGGGTTTGCCACCGGCAACGACCCCGCGCTGGCAAGTCTGTATTTTCAGTTTGGCCGCTATTTACTGATTTCGGCCTCGCAACCGGCGGGCCAGGCCGCCAATCTCCAGGGCATCTGGAATGCCGATGTCAAACCCGCCTGGGACAGCAAATACACGATCAACATCAACGCCGAGATGAACTACTGGCCCGCCGAGGTAACCAACCTCTCGGAACTGCACGAACCGTTATTGCATATGACGCAGGATTTGTCGAAAACCGGTGTCGAAACGGCCCGAATAATGTACGGCGCGCGTGGCTGGATGGCGCACCACAATACTGACATCTGGCGGAGTACGGGGGGCGTCGATGGCGCTTTCTGGGGCGTCTGGCCGATGGGTGGCGCGTGGCTGAGTCAGCACCTGTGGCAGCATTATCTATACACTGGGAATCAGGACTTTCTGAAAGCCAACTACCCGGTTCTGAAAGGTGTTGCTACGTTCTATAAAGATTTTCTGATTCCTGAACCAACGCATCAGTGGCTGGTGGTGTCGCCGAGTATTTCGCCCGAAAACTCGCCCGCCGGACGTCCCAAAGCCTCCATTGCGGCTGGTGTCACGATGGATAATCAGCTGGTTTTCGACGTACTGACCAACGCGATTCGAGCGGCCGAATTGCTGAAACAGGATGCTCCCTTTGCCGATTCGCTGAAAACCATTCTGAGTAAACTGCCGCCCATGCAGATCGGCAAACACGGGCAACTACAGGAGTGGCTCGAAGACCTCGACGATCCAAACGACAAACACCGGCATATTTCTCACCTCTACGGCCTGTATCCGTCGGCCCAGCTATCGGCCTATCGAACGCCACAACTATTCAGGGCGGCCCGTAACACCCTCGAACAGCGGGGCGACGTATCGACAGGCTGGTCGATGGGGTGGAAAGTGAACTGGTGGGCGCGGCTGCTGGACGGCAACCGGGCTTACAAATTGATCACAAACCAACTTTCGCCGGTAGGTACTCAGCAGGGTGGAGGTACGTATACGAACCTGTTCGACGCCCATCCGCCGTTCCAGATCGACGGTAATTTTGGTTGCACGGCGGGCATCGCCGAAATGCTCATGCAAAGTCATGATGAGGCTATTCACCTGCTCCCCGCGCTGCCCGACCGCTGGCCATCGGGCAGCGTTAGTGGCCTTCGGGCGCGGGGTGGATTCGAAATTGTTTCCTTACTCTGGAAAGATGGTAAAGTGGCAAGTGTGACGATCAAGTCGACGCTGGGGGGCAACTGCCGGATTCGCGTTCCGAATGAATTGAAGGCAAAAGGATTCAAAACGGTACTCAATGCGGCTACCAATCCGAATCCATTTTTTCAGGCACTCGCCATCAAAGATCCCATCGTATCGCCCGATGCTCAACTGATCATGGCAAAACCAAGAATTGGCCAGGTGTATGATTTCATGACGCAAACAGGGAAAAGTTATACGTTGGCCTTGTAGGGATCGGTCCGTTAAACGCGCCAAAATCAATCATTAGAACGGCTACACTTACCACCATGACCTATTATGCTTCGTAAACCCTCAAGGCGAATCTTCCTGAAATCGTCCGCTTTGATTGGATTGGTTCCCGGTGTTGTGCCAGATACGTCTTTCTCCAATCCATCATTGGCTGGAGCCGTCAACGAAACGGGTCTTGTTTTCCTGTTTCAGGGCGATTCCATCACGGATGGTAACCGAGGGCGAAATGCGGACCCTAACCACATTATGGGACATGGGTATGCGTTTTCGGTGGCAAGTCGAATAGGCGCCGATTTTCCGGAGCGTGATTTCCTGTTTTATAATCGGGGCATCAGCGGCAACAAAATAACTGATCTGCAAAAACGCTGGCAAACCGATACGCTGGATCTTAAGCCGGACGTACTCAGCATCCTGATTGGTATCAACGACACCGCAGCCACCATCAATAAACCCGCCGAAGCGACCACTCTTGAGCAGTTCGAAACGATATATCGGGGCCTGATGGAAGAAAGCCGACGCAGCAAGCCAGAGGTTCTGTTTGTGCTCGGTATTCCGTTTGTGTATCCAGTGGGCCAGCGTACCGAAAACTGGGAGCGCTGGCGGGATGATACCACTAATCGGCAGACGATTGTACGGAAATTGGCCACTGAGTTCAACGCGGTTACCGTCGATTATCCAGCCGTGCTAGACAAAGCCATTAAACAAAAAAAAGCCGAATACTGGGTTTGGGACGGCATTCATCCGACCGTATTTTCCCACGAATTAATGGCTCGTGAATGGATTAAGCAGGTAAGTTCCCGGCTGAGATTCCTGAAAAAATACAGGCACAGTTTCTGAAAAACGTGAATTACGGATGATTGGCATAATAAACCATAGAGGAATTTGTCATCCCGACATAAGGAGGGACCTTCGGACAAGACGAAGCTACTTCAACTTACCGAAGGTCCCTCCTTATGTCGGGATGACAAAACCAACTATCTAAAAATTAGGGATTTACTATATGTACTCCGTGATTCACGTTAACTAAATTCTATTTGTCAAAAGAAAAGTTCTGTACCGCCACCATCTACGAAGACGATGAAGCGGGGGCATCCATAAGCGAACGGTTGCCCTGAAGCAGGGCGATACGTTCCCAATCAAACTAAAAGCCAAAGGTGGGCAGGCTATCGTCATTGACGAACACTAATGCCTGTAGAGTTTTGCCCATCAACTGTGTGGAATAGTTACCATAAACTACTGATTATGACCGATTAATAAGTAAGAAGAGCTGGCTTTTACAGGCGTTTTTACTTTTGAATACGTCCTCAAACGAGGGACTATTCCTAAACCCTAAAAATTACCAATGCTATGCCTCCAACAACAGACATGCTCGAACGAGCTGCCGAAGCGTTAGCTGAGGTTTCTCTTCAGTCATTTACCGCCACGCCCGCCAGCATCCGGCCCTTTGGTCCAGGTTCACAACTAAAGTGGAAAATTCAGCGCCCTACCGGATCAATCGTTCGCCTTTTCCTTCAGGGAGCAACCATCAGTACGACGGGCACACGTAGTGTCAGCCCGGACCAGACAACCGTTTACCGAATTGTGGCCAAAGCATTTACCCTCCAGCGGATTCTGGGTTCGGTAACCGTTAACGTTGATACGAGCGCCTGCCTTTCGAGTTCAATTCCGGAATCGACAATTCAGCAAACCGTTCGGGATACGATTGCCACTCAGTTACCATCCAATGACCAGCTCAGTCAACGAAGTCCGGCAACGGTCGAGGTGGCGACGAATGGTATTACCGTAAAACTGCGCTTTCAGGCAGCCATTAATAATTTCGCTGATCCGGACATTAATGTTGATTTCCGGTTTACGCTGGGTGTGGCGTCGGGACAGGCTGTTGTGACGATTGCCAGTTTCAATACCGATGTTAGCTGGCCCTGGTGGGTGACGGTCGTTACATTAGGGGTTTCGCAGATCGTAGAAGAGATTGTTGCCAATCGAATCGAAAAAGGAATTCGACCGGTATTGCAAACCAGATTGAAAGCGCTGGTGGACGCTCAACTGGCAGCTCTTCCTGCCACGCATCGCCTGCATGCGCTAAGCACTTCAACAGATCAGATAAACTTTACTGTTTGCCCAATCTAAAAAAGAAGGCCCTCTGTGAACCATCAGAGGGCCTTCTTTTAGCCAATGTTCCCCTGCCATGTTTGAGGCCTCTACCTCAGGCTTACCCGTCGCTTGAGCTTAACTGATTACACCCATAAGAAAGGAAATTGCATCGGGAGAATGCAGGGCCGCTGTTGATTCCATTGTAATCATGGCAATGTCGCTGGCTCTTGCCCGCATCTGTTTTTCGTAAGCTGCAATGGCTGCGTGCACATCAGAGAAATGCTCGCTGGTGAGGCATTGGCTTAATTCCAGCGCATCCAGCATCGCCATATTGACGCCTTCACCGGCATAGGGGGGCATAAGATGAGCCGCATCACCCAGCATCGTCAGGTTTGGTACCGCTTCCCACGTCTGGTCGAAAGGCATGCAATAGAGCGGGCGAGGCACAAAAGGAGACGTAGCGTTTTCGAGTAATTCCAGCCATACGTCATCCCAGCCCGAAAATTCGGCTTTGAACCAGGCGAGGACCTGCGCTTTATCCGAGAAGCCGATTCCACTGTTCCGGCTCCAAAACTCATCCGTTTTGACGCCGGTGTAAAATACCAGACTACCATCGCCTTTTGAGCTTACGATTAAAGATTTTTCGTCGCCCATAGCAAATATTTTCCCGCCGTTCAGGAGTTTGTGCATTGTCGGGCTGGCTGTTTCGGCGTGGTAGACGGCACCTTCTACGGCCGTAACGCCCGAATAAAATGGCTTGATCGGTGTGATGTAAGGCCGAAGTTTCGAGTTGGCGCCGTCGGCGGCAATCACTACGTCGGCAAGGACAGACCGCCCGTTTTTAAAGTCTATTCTCCAGGAATCATGTTGCGGTGTCAGCGACACAAAATGACTGTCCCACACAACGGTACCTGATTGTAGAGAATCCAGCAAAAGTTGCTGCAACGGGCCGCGGTCAATCTCTGGCCGGTCTGTTTCTGTTCTGCCATTCGCATCATCGTCAAATAAAATAGTGGCGCTTTTATCGACGATACGTAGTTTGTCGGCCCCCGGCCGGTAGTTCGCTATAAACGCATCCATCAGCTCCGCTTCGCGTAAGGCCGCCAGCCCCGACTCTTCATGCAAATCCAGCGTAGCGCCTTTGGGCCGGGCATCTTTATTCAAATCTCGTTCATAGACCTTTACATCTGCACCTTTCATTTGCAAAAGTCTGGCCAGCGTTAATCCGCCCGGGCCTCCGCCCACAATCGCTATTTTCTTGTGTTTAATCGTGTTCATCGTCGTTGTTCGTTAGTTATTGTTCTGATCGCATTCCTTTTATTAGCACGTCGCAGCAGGCTAAAATCAGGTCTTCCGTGATGATTTGCCGGGGTCGTTCCTGATAGTCAAAGTACTCGTTTACCAGGTCAAGAAGTGGAGAAAACAACAAAGCCCGGTACACATCGAAAGGGAGTTTTTGAATGAGGCCGGCGTCCACATTACGTTCCCAAAAGCGGTGAACAGGCGCAAAAAAGTGACCTTGTTGAATGTTTGCTTTCTGGTAGGCTTTATTCAGTAGGGGGGAAGCTTTGCCATGTTGAATGAGGGCAAAATGGTGTTTGTTGCCTGTCAGATACCGGAACGTGTTCAGCCAGATTTTTTTGACCCCGTCGGCAAAATCCATGTCGGGACTAAAGTTATCCAGAACTGCTTTTTCATAAGGGCCCAATACATCGTCGATGAACAGCTTGATCAGAAAATCCTCCTTGTTCTCATATTTGATGTAGATCGTACGGGGCGATACGTTAGCTGCTTTCGCTAACTTCTGCATGCTCAGATTTTCCAGTCCTTCTTCCGCAATGAGTTGCAGGGCTATGGTACGAATGGCTTCCTCTTTTTCTAAATTCTTGGGTCGCATAAGGCGCTTTTCTCTGTTTTCTAAAAGGTTTGACAAAGTAAGTAAATGTTTATTTACTAATAAAATATTTGTCTAACTTTTTTCGGATGATCTATCGCTGGCTTAGCCGTTGGCGGTGGTCAAATTACTGTTGCGGTACTGAGTTTGTCATCCCGAGGAATCTTCGGGTGGGGCTAATTTATCCACCTACCAAAGATTCCTCGGAAGGACAATAGTGACTTGATTGGCAAAGACTAAACAAGTCATACATAAATTCTCCTACTTGATCAGCGCCCGTATCTGTTCGTCTAATTGCTTGGCTTTGACCTGCGCTTCTTTGAGGGGCAAGCCTGTTTTCATTTCGGGGCGTTTGTGGCCTGTGGTGGTGAGCCAGGCGTCTTTCATGATCGTTTGTCGTTCGCCAACCAGCTTTAAAATCTGCTCTCCGTTGGGCACTGTCGATACCGCAGCTTTTATCGTAGGAAAAGGAGCAACACGTTTTTCGCCCAAATAAAGCAGGATAGATTTGGCCATGATCCAATGGCCCACTTCGCCGGGATGTACGCCATCATTAGCCAGCGCAAACCCGTCAATGGCAAATTGAGCATCCACCATACGATGGGCATCCAGGTATTTTTTCATGGGATAATGCAGATCGGCCACCTCCCAGTTGGCAGCTGCTTTCTGACCTAGTAACCAATCGGAATACGTATCGAGGACGCTTGCATAGCCTTTATCGGGCCCTCTTGACTCGTCGTAAATGGGGGGAGTCAAATGAATGATTCGGGCACCGGTTTTCGCCAGTTGATCATGTAGCCACTGAATTCCGTCTTTGAATGCTCGAAAACGCTGTTCGTCAAGGGGTAAATAAATACCATCATTCATACCATAGCAAGCGAAAATAAGATCGGGCTTTGTCTGCTCCAGCACGCGTTGCAGACGCTCGTGCAAGTCAGGCCGGGGGAATCGACCGCCTGCATGACCATCTTCGGAAAGCCCTGAAACTGTTTCGCTGGGTAAGCCTACATTGATAAATTCAACCTGCCGCTTTGGGTAACGGGTAATGAAATAAGCTTCGATGTCGGTAATGTAGCTGCCCGCGTACGTAATGCTGTTGCCCAGAAAAAGCACTTTGTGTACGGTAGTGGCCACGGGTTGTGCCGAACTGGTGAGCGCGCAAGAAACGCTAAACACAAAGGCAAATAGCAAGTGTTGGTTCTTCATAGTCGTCTATGAAAAGCCAGGCTGGCTACAATAACTACTTCTCACATAGTGCTACGTAGCTTGTGAAAAAACGAAATAGAATGACTCTGCCAATCTGCTAATAGACGCCCGCATTAGCCGGGCCACTTCTCCAGACCGGCAGCAATGCGCAGGGCTCGCTGGACATCTTCCCAATAAAAACCACTTTCATAACCCGTGGATATACGGTCGCAGATGTCCAGAAAGTCGTTGGCTGCGTCGACCTGTTGTTGCGCGGGCACCGGTTGCTGATCATCTACAGCATGTGTATCAGGTGTAACGTCCATGTTGCCAAAGTTAATGCTACATGTTGTTACTTACTAGGCTAGGCCATACTCCGTAATGATCTGACCAAATTGCTGCCAGCCGGTCATATCGGTTTTAATGACAACCCGCCGTAAGCTGGGATTATTTGGCAAAACGTCCCTGGCCTGAATAGCGGTATTGGGTAAATTGTTAAGACGCACCTGCAAATGTCGGGCAAGCGTATCGGATAGTAAAAAGTTTCCAATGATGTTCATGATCTAGTTTTTTGTCGTTCAATAATCTAACTATTTATTATGTAAAATGTTCAAGGCTAGCTACTTATGTGGAATTTGTTGCCCAGTTAACAACCAATTGGGTATTCAGCGCTACGTTACGTCATGAAGCGGGCTAAGTTTTTCGACGTAACACCTTTCCGCTTCAGGAAACAAATTTTTTGCCTCGATTTATAGCCCTTCTGCTGATTTTCAACTCGCCTACTTTGCTGACTGCCCAAATAGAAAACCCTCAGTGAACTCACCAAGGGTTTTGACATATCAATAAGGGAACGAAGTCTATGCTAATTCAATAAACAGATCTTTTCTGGAACGACGCACTTTGGTTGCTTTTGCCAAGAAGTCTTTTTCGGCATCCCGATAACCGAGTGCGACCAACGCTACACTACGTAATCCTTTGGCGGGTAAGTCCAGGATTTTGTCGAGGGCTGCAGCATTGAAACCTTCCATGGGTGTAGCATCGACCTGTTCGGTGGCTGCTGCAATCAGGGCTGATCCTAAACCAATGTATGCCTGACGAGAGGCCCAGATGGCCTGCTCTTCGGGAGTTTTAGACAAAATATTGCCTTTAATGGAGTCGGCAAACGGACGCAGCGATTCGACAGGAACGTTTCGTGTATCGGCAATCAACTGCATATACGCATCGACCTGTGCCGCTTCGACGTTCGCCCAGTGGGCAAAAACCAGCAAGTGTGATCCCTCAACGATTTGCGGCTGCGGACAAGCCAGTTCATGAATTTTACCTTTCAGTTCAAGATTGTCGATCACAATAACAGTATACGGTTGCAAACCTGCCGACGATGCCGACAGGCGAATGGCTTCCAGAATAATGTCTATTTTTTCGACCGGGATTTTCTGGCCGTTCATCTTTTTGGCAGCGTACCGCCAGTTCATTGCTTCCAGTAATTCCATAAGAGTAGGTTGTATTCTTTGGGTAAGCTATTAACAGACTTCGCCGGGTGAGCAAGCTGGGCCATCGGTTGAGCCCTGGACAACTAAAGGATTTGCTTTTTCCCAGGCTGACCAGGCGGTATCGAGGGCACCCAGGAATGTCTCGGGCTGTTGAGCACCCGAAACCGCATACCGGCGATCTAGTACAAAGAACGGTACGCCCCTTGCGCCCACCTGCTGCGCTTCATACACATCCCGGCTAACGGCCTCGGCAAATTGGTTGCTGTCCAGCATTTGCTGAACCTCAGCGGCATTGAGGCCAATCTCAGTGCCCAGTTCAAGTAGCGTAGTGTGGTCGGACGTATCGCGTCCTTCGGTAAAATAAGCCCGGAACAACCGTTCTTCGGCGGCATCTCCCAGGTTATGTTTTTTCGCCAGTTGAATAAGACGGTGCGCATCCCATGAATTGGCCACAACCGCTTTGTCGAAATCATACGATAACCCTACTTCGCGGGCCATCGCCGTAACCCGGTCGTTCATGCGCTTGGCTTCGTCCAGACTCCATCCTTTCACGTCGGCCAAATATTGGTTAATGTTTTTACCGGGTTCCGTTTTCATGTCCGGATTCAGCTGAAAGCTTTTCCAGACAACATTTACCTGGTCTTTATGCGCAAATTCATTGAGTGCCTGCTCAAACTTCCGTTTGCCAATGTAGCAAAAGGGGCACATCACATCGCTCCAGATTTCAACGTCCATTTCGTTTCGTGATTAAGCCGCCTGAGCCAACTGAATGTTGGCAATGAGTTTGATGTCTTCGCCGAGGGCAAGTCCACCCGTTTCTGTTAAGGCATTGTAGGTCAGGCCAAATTCTTTACGATTGATCTTTCCGGTAACTTCAAACCCAAGTTTTTTATTGCCGTAATTATCCTTGGCCGTTCCGCCATATTCAGCTTTCAGAGTCACAGGTTTAGTAACGCCTTTCATGGTCAGATCACCTGTCAGCACGTATTCGTCGTCGTCTACTTTCTTGAAGGAGGTCGATTTGAAGGCGATTTTTGGGTAGGTCTCAGCCTCGAAAAAATCAGCTGATTTCAGGTGGGTGTCCCGCATTTCCTGATTGGTATCAACGCTGTTTACATCCAGCGAAAAGTGAACCTCGGCGCCGTCGAAATCGTCGTGCTCAGTGGTTGCTCCACCATCGAAATTCCGGAACGTACCGGTTACCGTTGAGATGACCAGGTGTTTTACTTTGAATTGTACTTCGGAGTGCATTGGGTCTACGACCCATTTAGTTGTTGCCATGATTAGTTTACGTGATTTGACTTGTTTTACTAGTTGTTTTTGTTACTATTTATCGCGTGTAACGGCTCAGTAGTAATTGATTACGTACGCCGATATAAATACTAACACCGTTAGTGTAAGCGCAAAAAAATTATTCTTTCAAGGATTTTATAAAGCCATCAATAGCGTCTTTCAGCACCAATTGACTCCACGGGTTAGTCGTTACTTTCCCGTCAATCAACTGGATTGAAACTAGGCCATGTAAAATGGACCAGTACGTATGAAACTTTAGAAAAGCATCGACCTGTGGATTTTTGCTTGTGCTAATGGCTTCCTGAATAACGCCGATGAGTACGTTCGAAAACTTCTTCATCTCGGTAACCTGATTCACTTCTTCACAGCGCGGAATCCCCAGCCCGAACATAAGCTGGTAAAACTCCTTATGATCGAAAGCAAAGTTCCAGTAACCCTGCGCAATGGCCTCCAACTGCTGACTAGCTTCGGGTTGGCTGTCGCGCTGCCGAATGACTTCTTCCGTTAGCAAGTGGAATCCTTCCCGGGTGAATTCCGCCAAAATAGCGTCTTTGTTGTCAAAGTGACTATAAATCACAGGTACACTATACTCGATGGCATCGGCAATCTTACGGATAGAAAGCGCCTGCCAGCCTTCTTCCAGAACCAACTGCCACGCTGCCTGTAAGATGCTGGTTTTAACTTCTACTTTTTGCCGTAATCGACGCTCAAGGATTCCCATTTTGGGTGTGTTCTGTTTTATAACAGTGTTAACTATACTATCGGAGATAAAGTTTCCTAGTACTGAAAATAGCTAAGAGAGTGTCTAAAAATATTCCTTTAGGTCTGTAAATATCCTTTTCATCAGGCTGTTTCACCCCTAAATCCCCCAAAGGGGACTTTACTCATCGTTAAACCAAGTCCCCTTTAGGGGATTTAGGGGTGAAACAGCTTAAAACTAATTTTTAGACAGCCCCTAAAAAAGATGAAAATTTTTCTGGACTGCGCAGAAACACTGCGTAGTAGTCCCCAACCTTTGTTGTGATAGTTCGAATTAATAGCCAAACCGGATGCGGGTTTCTGTATAGCCCCATAGTATCGGAGCCCCTGGCTGACCCCGATATGCTGTTGGTTGTGGATTGGTTCTGTCACTAAAGGCAGGTTCGAATCCTGCTGTCAACTCTGAAAAAGTTGATCCATGGGTTGGAAGAAGATGACCACTTCTAAAAAGGTCACTCAGCTAAATAAAATCGGTCAGAAGCTATCTGGTGACGTAGTTGGCTTGCCAAAGACGTAACAGTTTAGTAAGAGCCAGCAGGCAGGTTCCGCGTTTGTCGGGCGTATGCTGTTTTTGGAAAGTACTCGGGTAAGTTGGTTGGATAGAAGTGTTGCAACTGCTCAGGCAATCTGCCAATCCGAAACCTTTCTCCGAAGCAACGTACCAAAACAGGGGCAAACCAGCTTCCGCCCTGCTAAATGGATAGTTTCGAACCGGTTATTTTTTGACTATTTAACCAATACAATGATGAAAACTGTACGCATTCAGACCCTGAAAATCGGGTTATTGTTCAAACATGGCGGCTACCAAAAAATGCTTTCGACGGGTAACCATTGGGTCTGGTCGAGCGAAACCGTGTATGTCTATAACCGGGGAGAGCTGCTACAGAATCCGCCCTGCGATCTGACCGTGTTGCTGGAGTACCCGGAGGTGGCCGCTGAACTCGATGTGATTGAGGTGAAAGACAACGAGATCGCCCTTCAGTACAAGAATGGGCTTTTTCAGACAGTCCTCCAAAAAGGCCGTCATGCCTACTGGAAGTTGGAGCGCCGAAGTGGGATAACGCAGTATCAGTACGTAAAAGCCGATTTGAGTCAACTCGACATTCCGGCTACTATTGACTTGATTTCACTGATGCCACAACCGCTATCGGCCTTTGTGCGGACATATACCGTTGAAGCGCATGAGCAGGGTGTTCTGTTCATCTACTGGAAATTTGACCGCATTTTGACGCCCGGTACGTATCACTGGTGGAAAAACAATACGCCTGTTCATGTACTGAAAGTCGATACACGCCAGCAGCAGATGGAAGTTTCGGGACAGGAAATTCTGACCAAAGACAAAGCGTCATTGCGCCTGAGTTTCTATGTCCAATATCATGTGCAGGACGTGATAAAAGCGTTGGTCGACAACAAGGACTACGACAAGCAGTTATACGTGTCAATTCAACTGGCTTTGCGTGAGTACGTTGGTGGCTTAACGCTGGATGAACTCCTTGACAAAAAAGGCGAACTGGCGCCGTTCGTGGTAAACGCTACGTTGGCTAAAGCCGCTGAACTAGGTGTCAAACTTCGCAACGGTGGCGTACGTGACATCATCCTGCCAGGTGACATGCGCGACATCATGAATCAGGTATTGATGGCTGAAAAGAAGGCGCAGGCCAACATCATTATGCGTCGGGAAGAAACGGCTTCGACCCGTAGCTTGCTAAACACTGCCAAGCTGATGGAAGACAACGAAATGCTGTGGAAACTGAAAGAGATGGAATACGTAGAGAAAATCTCGGACAAAATCAGCTCGATCTCTGTATCAAACAACGATTCCATGGTCGACCAATTGAAACAGCTCTTCGTTCGGGGACGAAAATAAATGAATGAATTTTTGCCATCCTGACGTCAGCATGACAGAAGAGAAAAACAAGAACCAAAATGGAAACACCTATTTCAGTAGACGATATTCTATCCCTGGGGCCAATCCCGGAGCACTTACATACTACGTTTCTGCGGGTAGCAAATGGCCTCGTGCAACGTGCTGACTACTCTAAAGAAAAGGCAATGGGATTGATAGCGCAGATGCTTCAGAACCCCAAAAAATTTGCTTATCCTAAAAATAAGGTCACCAATCTGGCACGGTCGATTTATGACCTGAACAAGCAAGGGATTGCTGTTCCGCTTAGCGAAACGGGTGTTGGATACTTACCCCCCGAGCCAGCTCCGTATGTGTTAAATTCGGCTGAAAAACAGTCGGAAAATGCTTTCGATCTACGTAGCGGGCCGTTGCCGTATGCCGTTTTTGGACGTGAGCAGATTGAGGAAGGAGCCTTGCGGCAAATGGAAACAGCGGCTAGTCTGCCGGTTTCGGTGGCGGGTGCGCTCATGCCCGATGCCCATCAGGGCTACGGACTTCCCATCGGGGGCGTCCTGGCTACGGAAGCGAATACAATCATTCCCTTTGCCGTTGGGGTCGATATTGCCTGCCGAATGTGTTTATCAGTATTCGATTTGCCACCTGCATTTTTGAAACGGGAACCGCATTTGCTGAAGAAGTCGCTGATGGAGCAAACCAAATTTGGGCTTGGTGGCGAAACCCGCGAAAAGTTTGACGAGAGCGTAATGGACTTACCCGAATGGCGGGCTACGAAAGTGATTCGCGACCTGAAAGACAAAGCTTACCGTCAGTTGGGAAGCTCCGGTACGGGTAACCATTTCGTTGAATGGGGACTTCTTGACGTATACGAACACGACGACCAATTGACGTTGCCACCGGGCGAGTATCTGGCTTTATTATCGCACTCCGGGTCGCGTGGATTTGGCGGGAACGTAGCCAATTACTATTCGAAACTGGCGATGCAGAAAACCAAACTGCCCAAACAGGCAGCGCATCTGGCCTGGCTCGATCTAAACACCGAAGAAGGGCAGGAGTACTGGATTGCGATGAACCTGGCGGGCGACTATGCTTCCGCTAATCACCACGAAATTCACAATAAACTGGCTAAAGCGATAGGGGAGAAGCCGCTGGCGATGGTCGAGAATCACCACAATTTTGCGTGGAAAGAGCAACTGGCCGATGGTCGCGAGGTGATGGTTCACCGAAAAGGAGCCACCCCTGCCGGAGCCAATGTGTTGGGTATTATTCCGGGATCAATGACGCAACCGGGTTTTGTCGTGCGTGGGCGAGGTAATGCTGACTCCATCAACTCGGCCTCGCACGGGGCTGGTCGGTTGATGTCGCGGACGCAGGCGTTCAATACGTTGACGCGCTCGCAATGGAACAAAGCCCTTACTGAAGCGGATGTTCAACTCGTTGGTGGTGATCTGGATGAAGCGCCGATGGTCTATAAAAACATCGACACCGTTATCGACGCCCAGCGCGATCTGGTATCGGTACTGGCGAAGTTCACGCCCAAAATTGTTCGAATGGCCGACGCCAACCGAAAAGAAGGACGGGAAGATTGATACCTGGCTGACGATCGTAGCGCTTCGTGCGTTTCACTACGTTGTTTTTTACGGGTTACTCACTTCCAGTCTACGTTATGGAAGTGAGTAACCCGTAAAAAAACTCCAGATAATGTCGTTATTGACGAACGCGTCCGATGGGGCGTCGCCGATGAACCTAGCGCCTTTCTGCCCGCCCGGCCAGGCGTGTCCTCCGTCTGTTGTCAGATAGTACTGAAATTCCGCACCGCCCTGGCAGTCTGACCATTTATAAAACGTGTACTTATCGGTTGTCCGAATGACCTGTTTCTGGGTCTTGCACTGCGCGAATTGGGCAAAAACAGCCAGTGTGCTGTCTACGGGAGCATTCCATTGTTTATTAATACTTTTTGTGCCAACACCGCCCGTGTATGGTACGTTGCGATCCAGTTGGGAGTGAACGTGCAGAATTGGCATGACGCGCTTAGGCTGGCAAGGTGTTTTTAGCTGCATGGTTCCCGAGTTCGCTGCGATAGCCGCCACTTTATCCGATAGTTCGCAGGCCAGCCGATAACAAAGCATCGCTCCGTTGGAATGACCTGTGGCATACACGCGTTTCTCGTCGATTTGATACGTAGTGGTCAGTTTATCGATCAATTTGCTGATGAACCCAACGTCGTCAGCTTCCTGGGTTGACGCCACCTGGCCACAGCAGGCGCCCGCATTCCAGGTCCGTAGATGCAACACGCCGGGATTTTGCATGCCATCGGGATAGACGACAACAAACCCTTCCTGATCCGCTTTTTCGCTCAATTTTGACTGAGATTCAAACTGTTGCCCACTGCCGCCACCGCCGTGTAACGCAATGACCAGCGGCAGTGAACTCCCATTCTTTTTATAAGCAGGCGGTAGGTGTATCCAATAGATTCTGGTCTGCCCGTTATGCCGGATCGTATCACGAACGCTAGGCTCTACGGACGTAGTGAACCCAAATTTCTGAGTTATGAAACCATATGCGAAAGCTGTATTGGTCAGCATACTAGCGCCACTACTTAGTATCAAAAAGAGCAACTTACCCATGAGAAAATGAAGTTTTGACTAACGCTGGAAAGCCCGGCTTGATCAGCCCATTTCTGATCCATTGAATTTTTGGCGGCACTATCTGGATTATCTCGGTTGTCGTGTTTTGTTTCGATGACAATCAATGTACCGTTATTGGTCAAAGAATAAAATTAGGGCTTTACTTCTACCTAGTAGCTTATGCATTGCTCATATTCAGAAAATAGCTGCCCGAAACGAGTAACTTAAAGCCGAAAGGGGTATTTTGGCGCCGAAAAGTACTTTATAACCCTGGACGAGCGTCTTAACCAGAGCAGGATTAGATCGCCCGACTGTCTAATCAGCCTAAACACAACTCAATCATGCAGGCAACACCCGTAGCTGGCAAATCGACGCCAGCCACTTTTACTGAAAATAAATACCTGATCACGCTTGTCTTTGTTACCTCCCTTTTCATGTTTTGGGGTGTTGCGATCACGATGGGCGATGTATTGAACAAACACTTTCAGCATGTTTTGAGCCTCACCAAGACACAATCAGCCTTTGTTCAGTTTGCCATTTTTGGGGCCTATTTCGTCATGGGTATTCCGGCTGGTTTGTTCATGAAGCGGTTTGGGTATAAAAACGGGGTACTGTTGGGGCTTTCGCTTTTTGCCGTGGGTTCGTTTTTGTTTGTTCCTGCCGCTGCGGCTGCCTCCTTCACCTTTTTTGGTATTGCCCTGTTTATTCTGGGGTGCGGTATTTCAACGCTTGAAACGGTTGCCCATCCCTTCGTAGCCGCCCTTGGCGACCAGCGTACCAGCGATCAACGTATCAATTTTGCCCAGGCTTTCAACGCCCTGGGGGCCATCATCGGACCAGCCATTGGCTCTTATTTTCTGTTGCGGAACAATACCGTGGGAAGTACCGATCTGACGTCCGTTAAGACATTATACATTGTCATCGGTAGTGTCATCGCGACGATTGCCATCCTTTTCTCCTTCGTGAAAGTGCCTGCGCTTACGGACCCGCACACCGTGGTTGCCGATCCTGATGCCGCGAATGTTGACGTTGAGCCCGGTAAAACCCTTTTCCAGCATAAACACTTCGTGTGGGCTGTCATTGCCCAGTTTTTCAACGTAGCCGCTCAGGGAGGAACCTGGGCCTTTTTTATCAATTACGGCCACGAAAAAATGGGCTTTTCAGACGCCGTTGCGGGTAACTATATGGTACTGTTTATGGGTCTCATGCTGGCCGGACGCTTTGTGGGCACTTTCCTGATGCGGGTCATTGCACCCCATTCTTTACTGGCTATTTTCGCTGCCTGTAATATTGTTATGTGTCTGATTATTACCCAGAGCTTGGGATGGCCTTCCTTCATTGCGTTGCTGATGCTTAACTTCTTTTTCAGCATCATGTTCCCAACCATTTTTAGTTTGGGGTTGAAAAATCTCGGCTCGCACACACAGCAGGCCTCTTCGTTTATTTCAATGGGTGTGGTTGGTGGTGCTGTTTTTCCATTTTTGATGGGCATGGCTGCCGAGAAAGACGTAGCCAATGCCTACTACCTGCCAATTATCTGCTACGTTGTTATTTGCCTGTTCGGCGCTAAGTTTTATAAGGTGAGATAGAGTCAATCCTGCTAGTTGGGGCCTACTGATATTGCTCCCAGCGGCACAAAGAATACGGAGACGTACACCTCTATCTTTGTGCCGCTGGGGACAATATTTTTTTTAAATACTTCAATAAATTATTTTGCTGAATGGCACACCGACTGTCAGGCTTATCGACATGTTATCACTAAATGTTCGGTTGGCATAAACGACATGCGTAAGGTCAGCATAGGTCAATCGAAATTCGAAATTGGCTGACGGTGCTCCCATTTTATTTATCAGAACAATAGGGATTCCTACTGACCAGTTTAGCGCTCGATACGTTCCTATATGTTGACTAAGCGAAGTGCTCAGGCCAATGTGGGAATCGGGTGGATAATAGACAACAATAAGTCTAGCAGATGGGGTGAGAAAGGTTTGATAGTCTCCGATAAAAATAGAATTGATCCTTTTTTGACGTAGTACCAGCGTATCGATACCACCTGCGTTTTTATACTGGCTGTACGTACTACTTTCTACTGATTGACTTAGTGCCGCGTTATTCAAATAAACGCTTGCCTCCATAGTCAAAAAGAATCGTCCTGCTTTTTTTATTTCCCAGAACCGAGTGTGATTAATTGATACCTCAAAAGGATAGGCTTTTCTGGTTTCTGAAAAAAGTGTTAATGATTTAGCCACTGTAAATCGCTGCGCCACAACAGGTAGATAGATGGAAAGATTCGTCCAGTGCGTTGTAATGCGCTTATAACGAGTAGTTGCCGCTAATTCCTGGTATTGCGACTCAGCAAATCTCCTGGAAAACTCATCCGTCAAATTTGCGTAGAAAGTCTGGCGCAATTCGGCTTTTGCTTTCGTAAAAACCGAATCCGGCATTTCGTCCTGTTTAATTGCTGATAACGAATTGATAAATTCATCTTCTCTTGTTTTTATTTCCTGCGCTAATAATACCAGAATTGATTCGCGTTTGGCATCCATTACCTGTTTCTCAAAACAGGTATTCACGATCGTTTTTGGTTTGCCGATCCATGACTTTTTAAGGGTAATGCCTAATTCGTTGGAGAATGGTTTTTCGGTAAACGTAGAAACCAGTGCATTGGCTACGTTCGCTTTTACGCCAACGACATAAAAAGTCCTGACCGGCTCATCGGTTCCGGTGGGTTGGAAAAAGTTGTGATTAAGCGAAAAAATACCATCTCCCGTATTGAGTGTAATATAATTTTTATAGAACGATTGGCTTTTATAATCGGTGAGTGAATAGCCAATTTTATCCGCAAGAAAAAGATTCATTGCCCGGTTAGAGATAACCTGCTGATTCGTACAGGAAGAACGTCTAATCGCTTTATGGATGGCCTGAAAATCAGCAATTAACCGCTCTGACGTTTGTGCCTGAGCCCTGCATAAAGCTCCCCAAAAGAGGATAAAATAAACCCATTGTGCCTGCAATTTACCCATTGGTTGCGGTCATTTAATCGCTCGTGACGACCTCAACTGATTGCTGAAAGGAGTCCCGTATTAGGTCGTCAGGGCTGTTTCCTGATGGTGTAGGGGTTGTCGTTGCCAGTACGTAAGGCTGCGCCAGCACCATTCGAGCGGGCCAAACTGGAAATGCTTCAACCAGATTGGGCTGACGATTAGTTGCAACACCCAGATGCCCACCACGATAAAAAAGAGTTGATAGTACTGCAATTCGGCAAAGTAATTCAGCCCATAGCCGAAGAAAATAAACGTGCAGATAACCGTGTGCATGACGTAGTTGGTGAACGCCATCTGCCCAACAGCCGCCAGCCGTTTCAGGAAACGCTGCGCTACTCCCGACTGAATCAGCAGAATAAGTAGACTGGCATGGGCCATTACCAGCAAAATACGCTGGAATGGATAAATCAACGCCATCCAATTAATGGCATGTGTTTCCATGTACGCCAGTCGGGACGCTACGTTGGGGAAGTGAGTATAGGAATTGTAGTAATTAAAGATGACTAAAGGCAGGCCAATTCCGTACCCCACCAGGATAATTTGAACGTAGCGTCTGTGCGGCCATTTGCCCGCAAAATAGCCCCATTTGAATAAAGCCATCCCAAGTAACATCAACGCCAGCGGGTCCCAGATGGCGTAGGCCAGGTATTTGGTTTGAAAATCCCAGGATAAGGGGCGGAGGTAGTGGGCTACCGTTGTGTAGTTTGACTTCATCGAACGTGTATGTTCCGCTACTTCAGCCTTGTTGGGAATGAACTCTTTCTGAATGGCCCGCCAGTCCGTCATGGCTTTCTTTTGTTGGTCGGTCAATGTCTGATGGTGTTCCTGTACAGCTTTGGCTTCTTTATAACCCAATAATTTTTCCCGCATGTTTTGGTAGAACAGCGTGCCAGACGTGAAGTCGATAAGCGCAATCAGCGGTACGCCAATGGCCAGATAAGCAGGTTTGACTTTGCGAAATAGAAAGGCCAGCAACCCGCAGACGCCATATAGATACAAAATGTCACCGGACCAGAGCAATACGTGCGCATCAATGAGGCCGAACAAAATCAGCCAGCCCATCCGGCGGTAATACAGGCCGGCAACCGATTGTCCCGCCCGTTCCTTTTTAGTCGTGAAAAGCAGAATGCCTACGCCAAAAATCATGGAAAACAAAGCACGTATCTTCCCTTCGAACAAGACGGTTACGACGGCATCTACCCAAAAGTTAATATTGCCAGTATCACTTCGGAAGCTTTTTGAGAAGTACTCCGGCATAGCAAAAACCGGAATGTTCATCATCAGAATGCCTAGCAAGGCTACGCCCCGAAGGATGTCGACGGTTTCAATACGCTCCGCCTGGGCAACGGGTCGGAAGGTAGCAGCTGGTGAGGCTACAAATGGGTTTGAGTACGATTCAGCTTGCATAATGGTGTTGATAGATAAGGGTTTAAAGCATAATCAGAACCGATGCCAAAAATCGGGCTTCGTGTAAGTACAGAATTTTCGGCATCTCTCGCGCCATCTTTTGATTAAACGTAGCAGTTTCCCGGAATAGAATTATGCAGCTCCCGGGGCTGCGCTGGTCACCTAGCCGAAATTAATCTGACCATCATCGCCTTTGTTGATGTATGTTAATGGCCAATTCGAAGGACTACAGCCTTCTACACCAGTCCTGCATGACTGATTATTATGTGGAAAATTGCAAAAAAATGAAGCAGGAAAGAGTACAAAATCAATAGCACTGTCTCTTTCTGTGTAAAGGGGCATTGCAGACTTCGGCGATGCTTTTTTGCTTCTGATCCGTTGTGGAATGGTCGCGCTAATGACCCAATAAGTACGGTTTCATAGTTTATCATAGGTTAGGATTTTTTAAGGTCTCCAGCATTGCCGGAGGCCTTATTTTTTCGAAATCACTTGCGTTGGTCGTAAATTTGTTGGATGCTGGGAGGTTACGAGGCTAATGAAATCCACCGCTTTTACGTACCGGTAGAATACGCAATAATTCGACTACCAAAGGGTATTACGGGCTTCCAGGTGACTATTTCTTGATGAAACATTTCCAACTGGTTAATCGAATTAATTGTATAAAGAATCATAACCAGCCCGTTAACCCATATCTTTAGGCGCACAACAACTCCCTGATATTAGCCGACAATTAATCCATATATGCAAACCGAACAGACTACGCTCGCGGAAAACCAAGCAGAACAGCAAACTTTTTTTGAAAGCCGCTATGCCAATTCACCCAACGAGGTGAAAGGGATGGATACCGCGCAACTCCGGCAAAATTTTCTCATTGAGACGCTGTTTGTCGCCGATCAATTTCATTGGGTATTGTCCTTCTTCGATCGCTACCTAACGGGTGGGGTCATGCCGGTAGACGGCCCTGTTACGTTGCCGACGCCTGACCAATTGAAAGCGGAGTATTTTCTGGAACGGCGTGAACTGGGCATGATCAACGTTGGGGGTGCAGGTCGGGTCATAGCCGATGGGGTGTCCTATGATCTGGCCTACAAAGAAGCGTTGTACATCGGTCAGGGAACCCGCGACATTCAGTTTATCTCCAACGAGGCTTCATCACCGGCTAAGTTTTACCTGAACTCTACACCCGCTACCAAAAATTACCCAACCCGTAAGGTGTCCAGAACTGATGCCGACGTAGTAGAATTAGGTAGTATGGGGACAGCCAACCATCGGACAATCAATAAGTTACTTGTCAGTAGCGTCTTGCCGACCTGCCAATTGCAAATGGGCATGACCGAATTGAAAACCGGCAGCGTCTGGAACACTATGCCTGCTCATACGCATGATCGGCGGATGGAGGTTTACTTTTATTTCGAAGTTCCGGAAGGGCAGAGCGTTTGTCATTTTATGGGGCAGCCGCAGGAGACCCGCCATATCTGGATGCAGAACGAACAGGCCGTGATCTCGCCAAACTGGTCGATTCACGCTGGAGCCGGTACGTCGAACTATACTTTTATCTGGGGCATGGCTGGTGAAAACCTCGATTACAGCGACATGGACTTCTGTGCGATCACTGATTTGAAATAAAAGAGTTTTCGGTGAGAAACTCTTAAAACGTCAACCCACTACTAGTCTGGAAAATAAATGAGTTCTGTACTAAATACATTTTCATTAACCGGTAAAATTGCCTTGGTGACTGGCTGCAAACGCGGTATCGGTAAAGCAATGGCCGAAGCCCTGGCCGAAGCTGGTGCCGACATCATTGGCGTATCGGCCAACCTCGAACCCGAAGGCAGCGACGTAGCAAAAGCCATTGAATCCCGCGGCCAGAAATTCTATGCCTACCGGGCTGATTTTGGAAACCGGGAAGCGTTGTATGCCTTTGTCAATCAGGTTAAAAAAGATCATCCAGTTATTGACATTCTGGTCAATAACGCTGGGACGATTATGCGTAAACCAGCCGCCGAGCACCCCGACGACTATTGGGATGAGGTAATTGCCATCAATCAAACGGCTCAGTTTATACTCACGCGGGAAATCGGTAAAGACATGATCGCTGTTGGAAGCGGCAAAGTCATTTTTACGGCTTCGCTGCTCACGTTCCAGGGGGGTATCAACGTACCGGGTTATGCTGCCAGCAAAGGCGCTATTGGGAGTCTGGTCAAGGCATTTGCCAATGAGTGGGCCGGGTTAGGCGTTAACGTCAACGCCATTGCACCCGGTTACATCGCCACGGATAACACCGAAGCATTACGGGCCGATCAGGCCCGTAGTCAGTCCATTCTAAGTCGAATTCCAGCCGCTCGGTGGGGTGAACCTGAGGATTTTAAAGGACCAGTTGTTTTTCTGGCATCCGATGCTGCCAGCTACGTTCATGGCACTATTTTGACCGTCGACGGCGGTTGGATGGGCCGGTAGGAAACGAACTACAATAGCATGGGGTTAAAATCCGGCGCAAAACATCAAGATGTGCTGCGCCGGATTTTAACCCCATGTTGTTTACTATCAGTCGAGCGTAACGTGTTTCCAATTCTCTCCCGACCGAATTCGGTTAAGCTGTGTGTGTGTGATCCCGAATTGTTTCGCGATCATCTTCAGCCGATTTTTATCGTTGAGCAACAACTTCTTAATGATTCTGACTTTGCTTTCCGTTAGTTTGTAATTGCGCGTTTGGCGGGGTAGCTGGCGGTTTTTGAGGCTTGGATTTTCCCGATTGTGTGCAATCATTTCATCTTTGGTCACCCAGCGCAGGTTCTTATAATAATTATTCAGTTTATCGTAGTCGATATGAATAACGAACGTCTGCTCGGGCTGAGCCCGGGTAACAAAGTGCTCAGCTACTAATTTGTGGACGTAGCGATTTAGCGTTTTACCTTCCGACCGAATGTTTAGCGACCGATAACCCTGAATAACCGACCCTTTTATAGCTTTGCTCATGGGTTTGGCGTGCGGATTATCCGTCGGTGCTGATGTAGATGACTGAAAACTGCGCAACCGCCCGTAGTTTGAAACCTCATAGTGAGGTGGCTTCTCAAGGCCCTCAAACATAATTGGTACCCACTTCTCATTCCAGAAACTTTGGTTTCCTTTGGCGTCCATGACCGAAGCTAATTTAGTTTAATACGCATCCGGGCGATCCGTTTTGCAATTGCCTGCCCTACTTTTCCTGCTTATCCGACTTACTGCTAAACAAAGCAAAACTCGTTGATGAGTCTTTAACAACGATACAACGAAATGGTTGTCTATTCTTCATACTATGTTCGTCTTTCCAGTATAAAAAAAGTCTATTCCAGGCGTGTTATTATTGTATGGCCGAAAGTGGACTGTTTCCTGATGCGTTTGTCAACCATGGAAACCGCTTGCTGATCGAATGCGTTAGTAAGGAACGTTGTTGTATGTACGCCCGATATAGTGTGTGGTGTATTTACCTAATTTGTTCACAAAGATCATGGACAATTCCGAAAAGAAAACATTAGTAATTGGCGCCACGGAGAAGCCGGGCCGATACGCCAATCTGGCTGCCCACAGTTTACTTCGTCATGGTCATACTATTGAACTGCTTGGACTGAAGAGTGGAGAAATCGACGGCCATGCCATCCAGACGGGGCAACCTGCGCTGGAAAATGTCGATACAGTAACGATGTACGTTGGCCCACGTAATCAGCCCGATTTGTATGAATACATCAAAAGCCTGCATCCCCGGCGGGTGATCTTTAATCCGGGTGCCGAAAATCCAGAATTTCAGAAGCAGCTTCAGGCAGAAGGCATTGAGCCTATTGAAGCCTGCACGCTGGTCATGCTGTCAATCGGGACGTACTGAAAAAGTGGTAAGTGGTGAAGTTGTAAGTTATAAAGTAGTGAAGATCGAAATTAATACGCTTGCGTCAGCCACTTACCACTTCATGACTTACTGCTTTACCATTTGATCAATGCGGATGCCCACGTAAAACCGCTGCCAAATGCGGCCAGACAAACCAGGTCACCGGGCTTGATTCGACCTTGTTCGAAAGCCTCGGTCAGGGCAATGGGGATGGAAGCAGCTGTGGTGTTTCCGTACTTTTGAATGTTGTTAAATACCTTGTCATCGGGCAGGTTCATTTGCTGCTGAACATAACCGGAAATGCGAATATTCGCCTGATGAGGAACCAGCAAAGCCAGGTCGTCTGGCTGGAGACCATTGGCTGCCAGACTCTCGTTGATTACTTCCATAAACCGCACCACGGCATGTTTGAAAACCGTGTTGCCATTCATCGTTACGTTATATTGTTTGTCGGCGAGCGTAGCCTCCGAAATCCATTGGCCTTCCCGGCTACTACCTGGATCACGCACATACAGCTCTTCAGCATAGCGCCCATCGGCATGAAGGTGCGTTGACAGAATACGGTGCTCCGGGTCGGTAGTGGCCTGTAGAACAGCCGCGCCCGCGCCATCACCAAAAATGACGGCAACTCCCCGCCCTTCGTTACTTTTATTCAGAAAGGACGACTGAATTTCCGAGCCTACTACCAGAATGTTCTTGTACATGCCGGTTTTTATAAATTGATCGGCAATGGAGAGGGCATACACAAAGCCTGAACATTGGTTTCGGATATCGATAACACCAATGCCTTCTAGCCCCAATTCCCGCTGCATCAGAAAAGCAGAGCCGGGAAAGTAATAATCGGGCGTGATGGTGGCATAGACGATCAGATCAACGGTTGAAGGTTCCAGCCCGGCGCGGTCGAGAGCCATGCGCGAAGCAGCCGCAGCCATGCTGGCGTTGGTATCTTTCCCGTAGGTAAAATACCGACGTTGCTTAATGCCGGTCCGTTCCTGAATCCAGGCATCGGAGGTATCCATATATTGAGTCAGGTCGTCATTCGTAACAACGGTATCCGGCACGTAGAAACCTAGACCCTTAATACTTGAGTAAACCGTATTCATTCGATAGTAGAATAATAGTCGATAAAAATAGAACTATTTGTGGTAACAAGTATCTTGCTTACCAGGCTTTGCTATCAATACCGACAAAAGGCGACCCCTGTTTTCAGGCCGCGTGCAACTCGAATGAGTATTCTTCCATGATTAGGTTTGCCAGTAACTGGCGGCAGGCCGCGTCCACCGTCGTACGGGCCTGGTCTTCGGTAGCAGCATCAACTTCAAGCCGGATATGCTTACCGATACGGACGTTATCTATACTGTCCATCTGGAGGTTATGAAGTCCCAGCTTAACGGCTTTGCCCTGTGGGTCCAGAATTTCCGAGCGGGTCATGATGTTAATTTCGGCGATGTATTTCATTACTTAATGAGTGAAAGAACGAAAGAGTGAATGTGCGAAATGCGCGTACGTAGATTACAGTTTGATCTTTCGCTCTTTGGAAAAAAGTGAAACGATAATGTACAATAAAATGATCAGCGGGATGGCTGCGAACTGCAAAAATAGCAGGAGTAACGCGGACGCCATCAGAAAACTGAATTTAATCCGGTTTTCAGCCCAGCCGAAGGTCTTAAATTTAAGGGCGAAAAGGGGTACTTCGGATACGAGCATGAACGAAAAGGCAATCATCATACCCATTGCAATGTCATTCTTCCAGATCCCATCAAACTGGGGTTGATAGCGCTCCATCAGCGGAAAGGCGCCAAGCAGCATGGCATTAGCCGGAACGGGTAGACCAATAAATGACTCCGATTGACGCGTGTCGATGTTAAAGTTCGCCAAGCGCAGGGCTGATAAAACGGCAATTAGAAACGCTCCATACGAAATAGCCCCTAAGTCCTGGAACCAGCACAGTTGAAATACGATGGTGGCGGGCAACACGCCAAACGTAACGACATCGGCCAGCGAGTCCAGTTCCTTGCCAAACGGCCCTGATACGTTAACCAGTCGGGCTACAAACCCATCGCCAAAGTCGAGCACGGCTGCCAGACCAATTAACCAGGCCGCCGTGTCCAGATGGCCACGTAGTGCCATGACCACGCCAACACAACCACAGAGCAAATTGCCGCAGGTCATGGCGTTGGGAAGGTGTTTGAGTAGGGATTTCAATGATAAATGATGAATGATAAATGATGAATGATCGATGAATAGAATAATTTATCATTCATCATTCATCATTCCGTTAACAAATGGATTCGTACGTTTTTCCTTACCTATGGTGGTTGGTTCCATATGCCCGGCATAAACCGTGTAGTCGTCGGGCAGGGTGAAAAACTGGGTTCGGATGCTGTTGATCAGATCGGCATGGTTACAGTAGGGGAAATCCGTCCGACCAACACTCCCATTAAACAACACATCGCCCCCAACTATGTATCGCTCAGCGTGATTGACAAACGCTACGTGTCCGGGTGCATGACCGGGTACAAAGATGACGTCCAGCGCGGTATTGCCAAATCGGAACTGATCCCCTTCTTTCAGAAATTCATCAATTTCGGAGGGTTCATAGCCGCGAAGCCCGTAGAGCGCACAGCGCGTAGGCACGTCGTTATAGATTACCATATCCAGCTCATGCAGATAGGCTTTAACGCCAAACTTGCGCTTTACGTAGGCTACACCAAACACATGATCGAGGTGCGAATGAGTGAGCAGGAGGTACTTGACCTTGAGTTTATGCTGCTCAACAAATCGTCCCAGCGCTTCTTTTTCAACCTGCTCGTAGCAGCCGGGATCAATAAGTACGGCTTCACCGGTCGCATCATCAGCAATGACGTAGGTGTTTTCGTGAAACGGAGAGAATTCGAACGCTTGAATCATTAGGTAGCGCGGGTGGAAACCCGTATTCGGTAGCTTTAAAGCAGGTTTTCACCCACACTACGTTACAAAAGTAGAAACACTGTTGGTTTTTTGCGCAAGTCAGGCACCTGGGATTTCCATTCACGAATGCTCAACGTACGGACGAAGGCATCGGGCGCTGTTAAGTTACAGGCCACACACAGGCGTGTGTTGGGCTGGCAATTGGCCAGTACATCGGCAAAGAGTGCGTCATTGCGATAGGGCGTCTCCATGAAAATCTGCGTCTGGAGTCGTCCCTGCGCTTCTTTTTCGAGAAATCGTATAGCCCGGGAACGATCCTGCCGATCAATGGGGAGATAGCCGTGAAAGACAAATGATTGCCCACTCATACCCGACGCCATCAGCGCTAGCAAAATAGACGATGGGCCGACTAATGGCTCTACCTTCCAACCCAGCGTATGCGCCATACCGACTACCACCGATCCCGGATCGGCAACGCCAGGGCATCCCGCTTCCGATAAAACGCCTGCACTACGTTTGCGCTCCATCAACTCCTGGATCTGTTTGCGCGTATCGGCGGGTGGTGTGTCTTTATCAAGTTCGAAAAACGTTGTTTCGTCAATGACACGGCTGGTTTTCAGGCCCGTGATAAACCGCCGGGCTGAACGAACATTCTCGACAAAATAGGCGTCCGTTTTTTCAATGATCATCGAAATGTGGGGAGGCAGCACTTGCTGAGCGGTGTCGTCGGCCAGCAGAGTAGGAATAAGGTATAAGGTTGGCATTATTTGTCATGCTGACGAAAGAAGCATCTTCGCCAAACCGCCGAAGCGGTAGTAAATGGTATGACTGCTGTTAACGGAGATGCTTCCTTCGTCAGCATGACAAATCTAACTATTTACAAACTTCATTAACGTTTCAACAAACTCCACTGGTTTTTCGGCTTGTACCCAGTGGCCCGCGCCCTGAATTGTTTCGATCTGTGCGTTCGGGAATATGCGTCTGATGGCTGGAAGGTCTTCATCCAAAATGTAGGGTGATTCACTTCCCCGCATAAATAACGTTGGTTCGGTTACAATGCGTGGATTGGTCAACTCTTCCCCAACCGTGTGCAATTCCCGCTCAATGACGGGTAAATTCAGCCGCCAGTCGAATAAACCCTGCTCATTCCGGAACAGATTTTTAAGCAAAAACTGCCGTACGGCCAATACGGGTTCGTACCGACTCAATACCGCGTCGGCTTCAGTGCGACTCCTGATGCCAGCCAGGTCAATTGCGTTTAGCCCACGAATAAGTTCAGCGTGGTGTATTGGGTAAAACTTGGGAGCAATGTCAACAACCACCAGTTTTTTAAACGTTTTAGGGTAAGTCATTACGTATTGCATGACCGTTTTGCCGCCCATCGAATGACCTACCAGAATAGGCTCGTCAAGTTTTTGATCGATGAGAAACTCGCGCAGGTCTGCGGCCATACTTTGGTAATCCTGCTCATTGGCACGGGGCGACTGACCATGATTCCGCTGATCGAGGGCAAAAACCCGGTACCCCTGTGCCGCAATAGTTTTGCTGGTTGTCAGCCAGTTATCCGACGAGCCAAAAATACCGTGTAAGATGACAATAGCCGGTCCGGTCTCGCCCGTTTGACGGAAGAATAATTTCATATTGATTTAAACACAGAGACCACTGAGTTGAACACGGAGGCCACGGAAAAGCTTTGTAACCCTTATATCGAACTCCGTACTCGCTGCGTTTGGCATTTAGTTTACATAAATAACTTTTTCGCGTTGCTCTACCAGCTCACCGAATGAGTGGAGCGAAAAGCCGTTCTCAGCAGCTACCTGCTCAAATTCAATCGTACTTTCTGGCATAACCGCAATGAGTAGCCCCCCTGATGTTTGTGGGTCGGCCAATGTGTATCGCTGGGTTTCGGTCAAGTCACTGATCTTGTGGCCGTAGCTGTCCCAGTTACGGACTGTGCCACCGGGAAAGCTTTTCTGCGCCAGATAGTCAGCTATAATTGACAACTTCGGTACATCATCGAAGGTGATGACAGCACTAAGGCCCGAACCTTCGGCCATTTCAGTAAGGTGTCCCAGCAGTCCAAAGCCCGTTACATCGGTTAATGCTTTCACATACGGTAATTTACCCAGAACAGCCCCGAACTTATTAAGCTGTGCCATTTGCTGCGGAGCGATGTCTGCATGTTCTGGTTTAAGAATCCCTTTTTTCTGAGCAGTCGTCAGAATGCCAACACCCAGCGGTTTTGTCAGATAAAGGCGGCAGCCTTTGGTGGCGGTATTGTTTTGCTTGAGGTGATCGAGCCGGACTTTTCCCGTTACGGCCAATCCAAAAATTGGTTCGGGAGAGTCGATGCTGTGTCCCCCGGCGAGCGGAATTCCCGCTTCTCTACATACAGCCCGGGAACCTTCCAGTACGTGTGCTGCTACGTCCGGCGGCAGCGTATTTATGGGCCAGCCCAGAATAGCAATAGCCATAATGGGTTCGCCCCCCATAGCATACACGTCACTGATGGCATTAGCCGACGCGATACGTCCGAAGTCGAAAGCGTCGTCTACAATAGGCATAAAAAAATCGGTGGTGCTGATGATAGCTTCCCCATTTCCAAGGTCGAGCACGGCCGCATCGTCCCGGGAATCGTTGCCGACGAGTAGATTTTGATAATACGGCTGAACCGACGTCTGGTTCGTATGCAGAATCTGGTCCAGTATTTTGGGCGAAATCTTGCAGCCGCAACCGGCCCCGTGGCTGTATTGCGTAAGTTTAACGGATGTCGTTTCGGTTGGTGTCATAAAGGGACAAAACTAAGAGGGAAATGTGGTAACCTATGCATGTAATCATACAGTACTAAGACTCATCGGGGTTGAAAGGTTCTATTTCGGTCAGTGAGCTATCTATATGATTACGTGTGAATAACAATTTGATAATATAGTTTATAGAACGTAATCGTCTTGAAATAGGGTTATTCTTAGAATAAGGTCTATAAGATTTTATATAGTGGTACTTTTTTAAGATACCCCCCATTAAGACTTCGAAAAAAATAGCATATTTGCTTCTTATTTGAGAAACAGTTCAAATGAATAAGTGCCTCAGATAGTACTAACCAAATCAAACACTTCTATGTCTAAAAAACTACTGCAAATGCGAGCGACTTTAGTGCTGGTCGGCAGTATGCTATTGGCCGTGCTCGGTGGGAGCGGAGCCATGGCGCAGGTAACAACCTCGGTTATTGATGGTCAGGTGACCGACGATAAAGGGGGGGCTTTACCCGGTGCCACGGTGGTGGCCATTCACGAACCATCGGGAAGCCGGTATGGGACAACTACAAACAGCTCAGGCCGTTATACGCTTCCGGGCGTTCGCGTAGGTGGCCCATTCAAAGTAACGGCTACATTCGTTGGCTTTAAAGATCAGGTTGTCGAGGGCGTCTTCACAAACCTGGGTACCTCTGCTGATGTGAGTTTCAAAATGGCTGATAATAGTACTGTATTATCGGAGGTAGTTGTTTCGGGAAATCAAAATGGCGTTATCAGTTCTAACCGAACTGGAGCCGCTACCTCCTATGGCCGGGGAACGATCAATACGATTCCAACGATTGGGCGTACCATTAATGACATCACTAAATACAATGCGTATGGTAATGGCCAATCATTTGGTGGTCAGGACCCTCGTTTCAACAACATTACGATTGATGGTGCGGTGTTCAATAATGGCTTCGGTTTAGGTTCATCGGCTCAGGCGGGTGGACGGACGGGTACAACGGCTGTGTCGTTGGATGCACTTGATGAGATCCAGTTGAACGTAGCACCTTATGACGTTCGTCAGACTGGTTTTTCGGGGGCTGGTATTAACGCCGTAACGCGCTCAGGAACGAACGATTTTTCGGGTTCTGTTTATTATCTCTTTCAGAACAGCGATTTGGCTGGTAAAAAAGCGGATGGCAGAAATCTGCCTCCAGTAACTCTCGATAAAAAGACAACTGGTTTCCGCTTGGGTGGACCGATCATTAAAAACAAGTTGTTCTTCTTTGTCAACGTCGAACAATACAAGAGCAGCGCACCCGCTCTGGACTACGTGGCTTCACGACCTGGGGTAACTTCTGGTAACGTATCCCGTACAACAGCGGCTGACCTGGAAGACCTTAGTGCATTTATGAAAACGAACTTTAATCGGGATCTGGGTGCCATTGATAACTTTAACAACCAGGTTAACAGTTTGAAAGGATTGATCAGGCTCGATTATAACATCAATGACAACCATAAACTGTCAGTACGTTATTCGCACCATGATTCTGATTCTGATCAGGCGATTAGTAACAGTAATAGTAGTAGTACGGCAGGTTTTGGTAACCGTACAGGTTATTCGTCAACTGGTTATAACGGTGGTCTGGCACTTTCGCCACAAAACACGGGCTACAAAATCGCCGATAATACCCGGTCGTTCGCTGCCGAATTGAACTCTACGTTTGGTGGAAAATTTGCTAACAAACTGGTTGCTACGTATAACAAACAGATTGAAGACCGCACGTACCTGACGGGTGTTTTCCCAACCATCGATATTCTGAAAGATGGTACTACGTATACCTCTATTGGTTTTGATCCATTTACGCCAAACAACAAACTGAACTATTCGACGCTGAATATTACGGATAACTTCAGCTATTTTGCGGGTAAACACACGCTTACGTTTGGCCTGTCGTATGAAAAATATACGTCGAACAACGTATTCTTCCCAGCGTCGAATGGTGTATATGTCTATAGATCAATCGACGAATTTAAACAGGCTGCCTTAGCTTCAATAAATAACCCAACAGCTACGACTTCGCCGGTTCCATTAGCTCGTTACAACCTGCGTTACTCGTTAGTGCCGGGTGGTGCTGAACCTTTGCAAACGTTGCACAGAAGTACCTACAGCGCCTATGTACAGGATGAATTCCAGATTAATCCAACGTTCAAACTAACGGCTGGTATACGGGCTGATATTTTTGCTTATGATAATTCGACTGCCGAAGCCTTCAATAACCCACGTGTTGCTGAACTTACATATAGAGATGAAAACGGAGCCAACTATAAGCTCAATACGGGTGCTTTTCCGAAACCGCGCTTGCTGATCTCTCCCCGTGTTGGATTCAACTGGGACGTAAAAGGGAATAAGTCGACGCAGATTCGCGGAGGGAGTGGTCTTTTTGTATCACGTATTCCCGAAGTACTGGTATCTAATCAGTTAGGTAACAATGGGGTTAATACAGGTGTCTTAACAGTTAACTATGATGCTACCAGACCTGATGATACTAAACGATTTCCGTTTGTAACCGATCCCAGCAAATTACCAGCCGGTGTATTACCTGATCCCAAAATCACCGATGTTAAGAGTTTGACAGGTTACGCTGTTAATGCAACAGACCCTAACCTAAAATATCCCGTGGTGTGGAAAACGAATATCGCTATCGACCAACGGTTACCCTGGGGCTTGATTGGTACGTTGGAAGTGATTTATAATAAGACGATTCAAGGGCTACGGTATATTGATGCCAACTTGAAAGGACCAGATCAGCAGCTTACTGGTCCCGATACGCGGAGCCGTTATCCAAATGGTAATACCCGCTTTATTAACTACCCTTATAATACAAACGCATTCGTATTGAAAAATACAACTGAGGGGAGTGCGTATACGTTCACGGCAAAACTCGAAAAGCCTACGGTTAATGGTTTTGGCGGGATGTTAGCCTATACGTATGGGCTAGCTAGAGATTTACAATCGGTCGGTAGTACGGTTGTGGGTAATGCACCCACGGTTGGCGGACAAAATTACCTGACCGTATCGTTCGGGGATAATGATTTGCGTCATCGGATTATTGGTTATGTGAATTATCGGCTGAATTACGGCGGTAAATTCGGCGGTGCAACAACCTTTACATTGGGTATGCAATCGACTAGCGGTTATAAGCAATCGTATGTTTACGGTAGTGATCTGAACGGTGATGGACAAAACAATAATGACCTGTTGTTCGTACCCGCGAAAGCTACTGATCTAACGTTTGCTTCATTAACAGTTGGCTCAGGTGCATCCGCGCCAGTATACTCTCCTGAGCAGCAGCAGGCTGCTTTGGAGTCTTATATCCAGGGTAATGATTACCTGAAAACGCGCCGTGGTCAGTATGCCGAACGGAATGGTGGCTATGCGCCTTGGTTGACTCGTTTCGACTTCACGGTAATGCAGGAGTTCTACGTCAAAACGGGTGCTAAAGGAACACGGCACAGTATCCAGTTCCGGGCCGATATTCTCAACGTTGGTAACCTCCTTAATAATAAATGGGGTGTAGGTTGGCAATCCACCACTGCCAACCCACTGACTCTGGCTGGTGTTAGTACTGCAGGTTTGCCAACGTACAGGCTTGCTACACAAACCTTGCCTGATGGTAGTGTTATTTTACTTAGAGATTCATGGGTTAAAAGTGTAACGATCGATAACGTTTGGCAGGCTCAGCTTGGCGTTCGTTACTCGTTCTAATACGATTGATTGAAGAACTGAAAATCCCCCGCACAGCTACTGTGACGGGGGATTTTTGTTGATGTAAATTTGCGTATGAAAGTAAAACTTCTCTTTTTAATCAGTGTGCTGCTCACCAGCGAGGGAATGGCACAATCAATAAATCGTTTTCGGGATAGCCAGACGATCGATGCGTTTTTTCGGTACACTCCCGCACGGAAACGCCCGCTTATTCTGGCGCATCGGGGTGGCCCCGGACCGGTAGATACCGAAAATTCAATTATAACTTTTAGTAAAACGGCAAGCGCACTTCCTGACGCTATTCTGGAAATGGATGTGCGCATGACCCGCGACAGTGGCTATGTTTTGTTACATGACGCTACCCTGGACCGGGAGTCGAATGCCAAAGGGCCTGTGGCGGAACGATCGCTGGCGGAGTTAAAATCGACTCAGCTCAAAACATTGGCTGGTGAGCTGACCAATCAACACATGCCCACCTTCGCGGATGTATTAGCCTGGAATCAGAATCGATATCTTCTCGCCCTGGACGTGAAACCCGGCACCGATCCAATTCGGGTGATGGAACTGGTGAAAAAATACAAGGCGGAAAATGCCGTTTTTGTCATCTGTTATTCACTGGCCGATGCGCAGCGCGTGCGCACTACGTATCCGAAGCTCTGGCTGGCTGTAGGGGTGAATAGCCTGGAGGATATGGATCATTTTGAACGTAGCGCGTTGCCCAAAGCGCGATTAATTGCGCTGACTCCGCAGAAGTTACAACCAGTTTCATTCTATGATCGTCTCCATAAGCTTGGCATTCTGTCGTCTGTGGGAACGTATGGAACGGGCCAGCTCGATGAAAAACCAATTCAGGAAGCGGCTGCTGGCTACAAAGAGATCGTTCGACAAGGCGGAGATATCCTCACTACAGATCGTCCGCTTGAAGTGGCTGATTTATTTTAACTTGGATCTGATACGTATGCTGTTTCTCCGATTGTTTGTCCTATTGCTGGTGGCTGTTGGGAAAAGTCTGGCTCAGCCAGTTGGTCAACCGCTCGCTATTTGGCGGGAAGGACAACTCGATATTCACCACATTAATACAGGACAGGGAAACGCTACGTTCGCGGTGCTGCCCGATGGCACTACGTTATTGATTGATGCCGGAGCCATTAATACACTTGACTGGCGCACCGGAAAGCCCCGTAATTTACCCGTTGAGCCCACTAATGACAGACAAGCAGGGGAGTGGATCGCCCGGTATATTCGCCAAACACTACGTTTCCAAAATAAGCCTGCAATCGACTATGCGGTTATCACCCATTTTCATGATGACCATATGGGGTCGCCATTAAATGTGGCCAGGAAATCAGCGGGTGGATACGTATCAGCGGGAATTACGGAAGTTGCCGAATTTATTCCGGTACGGAAAATATTGGATCGCGGCTGGCCGGATTATACCTACCCACGTCCGTTTCAAAGTGATTCAATGGTCGTCAATTATCTGCGATTTCTTGCATGGCAAATTCAGCACAAAGGTTTGGCTGTCGAGCGGTTTCAGGCTGGACTCAACGATCAGATCAAGCTGTTGAATCATCCAAAGGCCTATAAAAACTTGTTTGAAATCAGAAATCTGGCCGTTAATGGTGACCTCTGGACGGGTACGGGACAGGCAGTTCAGCCGCACTTTCCGGACTTGTTGTCAATACCTGTTGCTCAATACCCCAATGAGAATATGTGTAGCATTGCGTTACGTATCCGATACGGAAATTTCGAGTATATGTCTGGGGGTGACCTGCCCGGCGTGTTGCAATTTGGCGAACCGGCCTGGCATGATGTTGAAACCCCGCTAGCCAGGATTGTGGGACCTGTTGACGTACAACTGCTCGATCATCATGGGTATGAGGATTCGCAGAATGGGTCATTGTTAGCAAGTTTACGGCCGCGGGTGCTGGTCATTCCCGCCTGGGCCTCGTCTCATCCGGGCCGAAAAGTTCTTGAGCGAATCTACTCCGACGAATTTTATACGGGTGGACGGGATGTGTTTGCCACCAACCTTCTCGACGAAGCGAAAGCGACGATTGGCGACTTAGTGCCGCGACTAAAAAGCACAACAGGGCACGTTGTGATACGCGTTGAACCGGCTGGCAACATCTATAGTGTGCTGGTCATAGACGATACCGACGAGTCAATGCGCGTGAAGGCTATATATGGGCCGTATCAGGCGCAGTAAAAATGAGTTTGGTACATCAGTGTTAAACAGACGCATGACTCGCTAACCGGTTTGTTTTCAGCATGTCGGTGCCTGCCTGATAGCCCTGCACTATCATTCGGCCAATATCTTCTGACGTGAAGCGCATCAGATTAAGAAAGAGCGGTTCTGTAGGCCGGATGACGGTCAGGTGAAGGGAATGTCCCCGACTATGCTCCCGTTCGGCAAACCGCTCGGCCCAGGCTATGTCGTTGTTCACCAATTGATTGACTGTAATGTCTTTGACCCGATCCATTAAATTCAGCAGGTTTCGGTAGTTGAATTTCTCGTTATAAATCTTTTTGGCATGGCAGGCGACGCAGGCAATTTCCGTGGCTCCGTCTTCGATTGCGACACGTAGTGGAGCGACTTCCCGCATACCACCGTCCAAAAATGCCCGCCGATGATCGCCCCCGATTTGCACGGCAGGCATTAGAAAGGGCAGGGAGCTACTGGCGTATACGTAGTCCAGAAAATTAGGGTCATGAACATCCGCGTAGCACATATCCCCTTCGATAATATCGACGGCACCAACCTTCAGTTTTACCGGACCGTTTTTAATGGCTTCCAGATCAACATGATTGCGGATAAGATTTTTGATGGGTGAGTTGTCCAGTAGGCCATCAAAACGGCTCATGATCGTATTATAACCCATACGAAACCGGGATCGAATAACGGCTACGTCGCTGGGTTTGGTGATATTTCTGATCCAGAATTCAATTAAATACTTCCCTACTTTCACCCAGTCAACCTGACCATTCTCGGCGTGTTGACGGGCTGCTTCATTCGCCATGAAGGTTGCATTCAGACTCCCAACCGAAATGCCATAGAGGCTGTCCGGCGCAAAACCCGATTCAAAAAGTGCCATAACGGCCCCCACCTGAAAGGCCCCTTTGAGGGAACCGCCCCCTAGTACAAGTGCTTTGGAAGGAAGGTGCGTTTTTGGCGAAATGGCGTCGAGCTGCGGAACTGGCGGGATTGGATTGTCAACCATACAAAGCCTTGATACGTGTCAGGAATAAAACATTGGTGGAAAATTGAGTCTTTTTGGACAATAAACAAAACGAATCTGTTGCCTGATAGTTGTGCGAACGTAGTCTGGTTTTCTAAATGGCTTTTCGGCGTCTGCGCTTTCCTTGCTATAATTGTTGTAAAAACAGTTATCAGTGAGCAGTTACCAGTCAATAGGTGTTAGTCTGTTGACCGGTATGCACCACGTACTGACTGCTGTTGACTGATAACCGCTCACTGATAACTGAAAATAATGCCTATTACCGTCGCTGAGATACAAGCCCCGATTGTTGCCGAAATGGAGTTGTTCGAGCAGAAATTTAGAGGGCAGATGAAAAGCGATGTCATGCTACTCGACCAGATCATGAAGTATATCGTGAAACGGAAGGGTAAGCAACTCCGTCCCATGTTCGTATTTCTGATGGCGGGTGTCTGTGGTCAGATTACGGAGGCAACGTACCGGGGGGCGTCCCTTATTGAATTACTGCATACCGCTACACTTGTTCATGACGACGTAGTAGATGACTCCAACTACCGGCGGGGATTCTTCTCCATCAATGCGCTCTGGAAAAACAAAATAGCCGTACTCGTGGGCGATTATCTGCTGTCGCGGGGATTGCTGCTTTCGGTAGATAACGGGGATTTTGACTTACTGCGGCTGGTTTCGACGGCCGTGCGTGAGATCAGTGAAGGCGAATTGCTTCAACTTTATAAGGCCCGGCGCCTGGATATTACCGAGACGGTTTATTATGATATTATCCGTCAGAAAACGGCCTCCCTCATTGCTGCCTGCTGTGCCGTAGGGGCCAGGTCGGCTGGTGTTGAACAGGCAATTATTGAGAAGGCGCGCACCTTTGGCGAGAAAGTTGGTATTGCCTTCCAGATCAAAGACGATTTGTTCGATTATGGCACGGCCGAAGTAGGTAAGCCGCTGGGGATTGATATCAAAGAGAAAAAAATGACATTGCCCCTCATCTATGCCCTTAATAAAGCGGGTTATCTGGAAAGACGGCGGATAATCAATATCATTAAGAACGAAAGTGAAAAGCCAAAGAAAGTAAATGAAGTAATTGATTTCGTTAAAAACTCGGGGGGGATTGACTATGCTACCCAGGCCATGAATCACTACGTTGCCGAGGCTCAGACGCTGCTGGACTCGTTCCCCGATTCCTCATATCGGCAATCGTTATATAAGCTAGTCCAATACACCATTGACCGGAGCAAATAAGAACAATACGCTTCTCTGGCTGCTGAACAGCAAACGACATCGACCCCGTAATTTGTTTGTACATTTGTAGACCCAATCCTCCTAAAACGGCTATATGCGTATTTTTTCTCCTTTAATTCTGATCGCACTGCTTGCCACGTCGGTCATTGCTCAACCTAAAAAAAGTACTGTACCTGCTCCCGCATCCGGAAATGGACAACGCCTGGCGCGGCCGAAACTTGTTGTCGGTATTGTTGTTGACCAGATGCGGTATGATTACCTATATCGCTACTACGATAAATTCAGTACCGGTGGTTTTCGGCGGATGATGGATGGCGGCTTCAACGCCCGTAACAACCATTATCACTACGCTGCTACGTATACAGGTCCCGGCCATGCGGCTGTGTATACGGGTTCGGCTCCAGCGCTCAATGGTATTGTTGGCAACGATTTTTACGAAAGAAACCTTGGTCGGCTGATGTATTGCGCTGAAGATACATCGGTCAGCACAGTTGGCAATACCGGAACGGCCGGCAAAATGTCGCCACGAAACCTGCTCGTGACCACCATTGGTGATCAACTTAAGCTGGCTACGGACGGTCGTGCTAAAGTGGTGGGGATTGCCCTCAAGGACCGGGGCGCTATCCTGCCTGCGGGTCATACGGCGAACGCAGCCTACTGGTTCGATTCGAAAGACGGTAATTTTATTAGCAGTACATTCTATCAAAAGGAATTGCCTCAATGGGTCCAGACGTTCAATGCCCGCAAATTACCCGAGCAATTCTTAACCCAGAAGTGGGAGCCAACGTTAGCGGCTGGTCAATATACAGAAAGTACCCCCGACGACGAACCGTATGAGGCTTCCATGGCGGGCGAAGACAAACCTGTTTTTCCTCATAGCTTCGCCGTTCAGGCAGGTGGGCTTAAATACGAGCCGCTACGTACCAGCCCATATGGCGATCAGATTACCAAAGAGTTTGCATTGGCCGCCATCAAAGGTGAACAACTCGGGCAGCATGACGTAACGGATATGCTGTGCCTCAGCTTCTCGTCGCCCGACTACATTGGTCATGCTTTTGGCACGCATGCTGTTGAAACAGAAGATAATTATATTCGGCTTGACCGGCAGTTGGCCGATATTTTTGCGCAGCTGGATGCAACCGTCGGCAAGGGGCAGTGGCTGGCGTTTCTGTCCGCCGATCATGGTGTGGTTGATGCACCGGGATTCCTGCAGATGAACCGTATTCCGGCCGGAACAAGAGGCTACGGAGACATTGGCGACCTTGTGAAAACTACGCTCGAAAAAGCGTACGGACCTGGACAATGGATGCTGTCTTACATCAACCAGCAGATTTATCTGAATCATACATTGCTGACAGAGAAGAAGATTGCCATGCAGGACGTCTATGAGTTGTTACGTACTGTTTTGTTAAAGCAAAAGGCGATTGTCAACGTAATAAATCTACACAATCTCGGGGCCGAAGCGTTGCCAGAATTGCAGGCTAATCTGTTTCGAAACGTGAACCACCCGAATCGTAGTGGCGATTTCTACGTGATGCAGCCTCCGGGCTGGATTGAAGGGCGTAGCAAAGGGACTACGCATGGTACTGTCTATGCCTACGATACACACGTACCGTTTCTGCTCTATGGCTGGGGTATAAAACCCGGTCAGACCCTGCGCCGGACGCACGTTCACGATATTGCCCCAACGATTACGGCCCTGCTGAGTCTTCTCGAACCTAGTGGCTGCATCGGCAATCCGGTTGAGGAAGCGATTTCTAAATGAGTGAAAGAGCGAATGAGTGAAAGAGCGCCAATTAGCACAGGCACGCTTTCACTCATTCGCTCTTTCACTCATTAAAAAACTTACTTCCTTAAACCCAAAATACCGCACTTTCCCGTCGTTGGCGATGGCTAACCGACCGGTGTCATCTACACCGATAATGATACCTCGAAAAAAGCGTCCTTCGCTTTCGAACCCATGTTCTTCCTGAAAGCGATATAGTATCTGTAAATAATTGATTTTTAGCGTATCCCGATTACCGGATCGCAACTGAAGGTAACGTTGTTCCAGCGTTTCACAGAGTCGGCCAAGCAGGCCTGGCAAATCATACATATTAGGGAGTAGAGATTGTAGTTGGAGGGACGTAGCGGTTGGATAACCAAATTCGGTCTGATTTACATTTAGACCGATGCCGACTATCGACCAGGCAATGCCGTAGCCATGCAGGGTATTCTCGATTAAAATTCCGCCTAATTTCTGATCACCAACATAAATGTCATTAGGCCATTTGATACGTAGTGAATTGCCAACAAGCGGTTGAAGCGTATCGTATATACCCAACGAAATAGCCATGTTAAGCCAGAACTGCTCGGTGGCCGTGAGAAACGAGGGTTTGAGGATGAGCGAAAATGTTAGATTTTGCCCGGACTGAGCTTCCCACTGATTGCCACGTTGTCCACGGCCGGCCGTTTGGTTATCCGTTATGACAAGGGTACCTTCGGCGGGGTCTGTTTGGACAATCAAAGCAGACGCTTCGTCGTTAGTAGACTGACAGCTTGGCAGGTATTGGATTTTTTGCCCAAGAAAAAGTGTTTTGGGATAGATTTTGTACAAAATAATATGTAGTTTAGTAGTAAAGCTGATGAATGGTACTGCGCAAGTCGAGTGATCTTAACCAATGTACCCGCTGATTGGCTTATCGTGCCATGTTAAACCGAAAGCATGAGAAGTAACAAAAACCATGAGTATACCGCCGAGCAAATCCGTGACTTCGTTGTTCAGGGTATGCAGGAAAAAAAAGCACAGGACATTGTTGTAATGGACCTGCGCAACGTTAAAAACGCCATCTGTGATTACTTCGTTCTTTGTTCGGGTAATTCTGATACGCAGATTGATTCCATCTCTACTTCCGTTGAAGAAGAAGTATATAAAGCCAGCAAACAAGATCCCTGGCACAAAGAAGGGAAATTGAACCGGGAATGGATTCTGCTGGATTATGTCGATGTAGTAGCTCATGTCTTTAAAAAAGATCGCCGGGCTTTCTACGATCTCGAACAACTTTGGGGCGATGCTGAGATTTATTTGATTCAAGATAATGAATTTACGGCCGCGTCCTGAGAGATTGAATTAGTTTGACAACATAGTCGGCAAGCAGGTCCGTTTTGGTCCGTCTATGGGGTCGATCGACCGTCTGTCCCAAGCGTTTAGCAATAGAAACATTCATTCGCAAAACGGTGTTACCCATGTAATCCGTTTGTACAACCTGAGGAAATGGCAGAGAATAATAATAGAAATCCGTTATCACCACGTAGTGGGCCCCGTAAGCCTAACTTTCAAGGGTGGATTGTTGCGTTGCTGATTGCTGCCATTCTTGGCATTACATTCTTTAACCGCAGTTCAGCCACCCGTGAAATACCGCAGAAGCGGTTTGAGCAAATGGTGAAAGAGCATGAGGTGGCTGATGTTGTCATCGTCAATGACAAGATTGCTGAAATTACGCTTACCCAACAAGCTGCTCAAAGCCCTAAATACAAAAGTTTATTTGCCGAAAAACCCTATTTTGGTAGTAATCATGGGCCGCATTTTCAAATCCAGATTGCATCTGGCGAAACCTTTAAAAAGGACCTGGATGCTATGGAGAAAGACACGCCTGCTAACGAAAAGGTTGAATACCGATTCGAACAGCGTAGCGACTTTGGCAGTATCATTAGCACCTGGGGTTTCCTGATCGTAATGATTCTGGCCATGTATTTTCTACTTGGCCGGATGTCGGGCGCGGGTGGGCCGGGTGGCCAGATTTTCAACATTGGGAAATCAAAAGCCGCCCTGTTCGACGCTGATAATAAGGTGAAAATCACCTTTAACGACGTAGCAGGTCTGGATGAAGCCAAGGAGGAAATTAAAGAAATCGTTGACTACCTGAAAAACCCGACCAAGTTCACCAAGCTGGGCGCAAAAATCCCCAAAGGGGCGTTGCTTATCGGTCCTCCGGGTACGGGTAAAACCTTGCTGGCGAAGGCTGTAGCGGGTGAAGCGGCAGTACCGTTCTTCTCGTTATCGGGATCCGATTTCGTGGAAATGTTCGTTGGGGTGGGAGCTGCGCGTGTCCGTGACTTGTTCAAGCAAGCGAAAGAGAAAGCCCCCTGTATCATCTTTATCGATGAGATTGATGCCGTAGGCCGTTCGCGGGGACGCGGTTCAATGCCAGGTGCTAATGACGAGCGTGAGAATACGCTGAACTCGTTGCTGGTGGAAATGGATGGTTTCGCTACCGATTCGGGGATTATTATCCTCGCAGCTACCAACCGTCCCGACGTTCTTGATTCGGCTCTGCAGCGTCCTGGTCGTTTTGACCGCCAGATTAGCATTGACAAGCCAGATATTATTGGTCGGGAAGCAATTTTTCGGGTGCATTTGAAACCAATCAAATTGTCGAATGATGTTGATCCAAGAGAACTGGCTGCGCAAACACCCGGTTTTGCAGGAGCAGAAATTGCAAATGTCTGTAATGAAGCAGCCCTAATTGCCGCACGTAGCGACAAGGAGTCTGTTGACATGAAGGATTTTCAGGACGCTATGGATCGCGTGATTGGTGGCCTGGAGAAAAAGAATAAAATCATCTCTCCAGACGAGAAAGAAATCGTTGCCTACCATGAAGCAGGTCACGCAGTGGCTGGTTGGTTCCTGGAGCATGCTGATCCCCTCGTAAAGGTAACTATTGTGCCGCGTGGTGTATCTGCGCTTGGTTATGCACAGTATTTGCCGCGTGAACAGTACCTGTATCGTACCGAGCAGCTCATGGACGAAATGTGCATGGCGCTGGGCGGTCGGGCAGCAGAAGACCTAATTTTTGGTAAAGTTTCGACGGGTGCACTAAGTGATCTGGAGCGAATTACCAAACTGGCCTATAGCATGGTGACGATGTACGGTATGAATGATAAAATTGGAAATATATCATTCTACGATTCGAAGCAGTCAGACTACAACTTCAACAAGCCGTATTCTGAGGAAACCGCCAAGTATATCGACCAGGAAGTTAGGGACATAGTCGCTATGGCCTATACTCGCACGAAGGAGATGTTGACAGAGCACCGTGATGCTTTGGAAATTCTGGCCAAAGAATTACTTGAGAAAGAGATTCTTTATCAGAACGATCTCGTCCGATTGATTGGTAAGCGTCCGTTTGAGCGTGAGACTGTCTATCAGGCTTATAAAAACAAGGGTGTCGCAGAAGAGATTAAGGAAGAAATCGGAAAGGAAGCTAAACCTGCCGAGACGGAGCCTGAATCCATTGCCGATATACTTTAAGTTATTACAAACAAAAAGGGCTATACTGCAAAGTGTAGCCCTTTTTGTTTGTAATATTATTTACTTCTTCCCTAGCTCAATTACCTGCATATCGGTGATCTGCCGATCTTGAAGTGTAAATCGAATAGCGGTTCTCATGCTATGGAAACCCGTTTTTCCCGCGGCACCCGGGTTAAGATAAAGCAGATTGCGCATGGTTGAATCGCGCGTTACCTTTAAAATATGGGAATGGCCACAAACAAAAATATCAGGTGGATTCACTTGTAATTGTGGTCGGATATGGGGATTGTATTTAGGAGGAGAACCCCCAATATGTGTTATCCAGATATCCAGCCCTTCGAGCAAAAAGCGTTGATTCAGGGGTAAGTCAGTGGTTTCATTATCAATATTTCCGCTTACGATGCGCAACGGGCGAAACGCTTTTAGTTGTTCGACAATAGCCAGATCGCCTACGTCACCCGCGTGCCACAGCTCATCACACGCATCAAAATGAGTGAAAATTTTCGGATCGAGATAACTGTGTGTATCTGAAAGTAAGCCAATACGTGTCATAGAGCGAGATATATGTAGGAACCGTCGGACCGGTCTCTACGTAGACTGAACGCCCAAAATTAAGTCTTTCATCTCGCTCCGGATTCGCTTTTTGTCAATTTTCCCTACGCTCGTTTTAGGAATTTCCAGTACGAACAGGATTCGATCGGGCACGTACCATTTATGCAATTCGCCATTTTCCACCTTCGCCTGTAGATCTGCTTTGACTCCGTCGACGGTTAGTGTATGCCCAGGTTTTTGAACGATAAGCGCATGAGGGCGTTCGCCCCAACGGTCGTCGGGTAGACCAACAACGGCAGATTCGGCTACGCCCTTAACCTGGGACAATACATCTTCCATATCGAGCGACGATACCCACTCACCCCCGGTTTTGATTACATCTTTGGTTCGATCCGCAATGATAACCCAGTTGTCGGGGGTAATACTGGCTACGTCGCCCGTATGTAGCCAACCGCCTTTCCACAGATCTGCCCCTCGTTCGGGATCTTCGTAATACCCTTGCGTAAGCCACGGCCCACGGGCCACAATTTCACCAAGTGAGTGACCATTGTGCGGAACGAAGTTTCCGTCGTCGTCCATCAGTCGCATATCTATAAAAGGCGAAATTCGTCCCGCTCTCGTGCGTAACTCTAATTGGTCCGCTAAGGGGAGTGCCTTTTCCTGCTCGTTCAAATATCCAACGGCCATAACAGGCGCCGTTTCCGACATACCATAACCTGACATTACGGTTATGCCCAATTCTGTAGCCGCTTTTGCTAACCCTTTTGTTAGGGCTGAACCACCAATGAGAACTTTCCAGCGGCTTAGATTCTCTTGGTATTTTTGAGCCGCTGGGCTGCTGACAAGCATATTCAGGATCGTGGGTACACAATGCGATAATGTTACCCCTTCGGTGATGAGCAGCTTAAGCAGCAGTTCGGGTTCGTAGCGACCGGGATAAACCTGTTTTGCCGACATCATAGTAGCTAAAAAGGGAAATCCCCAGGCATGCACATGGAACATGGGTGTAATAGGCATATACACGTCTGAAGACCCTTTGAACGGCATGGCTTCGTAACCGATAATGTAGGTTAGGAGGCCCATCGTATGCATGAATAACTGTCGGTGGGAGAAGTAAACACCTTTTGGATTTCCTGTCGTACCTGTCGTATAAAAACTTGTCGCCCAGGTATTTTCGTCAAAATCAGGGAAGTCGTAATCTACAGAAGCCTCACTAAGTAACGATTCGTATTCTCCGAAAAAGTCATTTGGTATATCGCTTAGACGATTTATAGTGGTCGATCCCGTGTATACTTTGTCGCTGAGAATAATGTAGTTTTCAACGGTGGTGAGCTGGCTTTTAATAGCCGTCAAAATCGGCAGGAAATCCTCGTGGATCAGCACAACTTTATCGTTTGCATGATTCATTGTGTATAGAATCTGCGCTGGCGACAGGCGAACATTGACAGTATGCAGGATGGCACCAATGCTTGTCACGCCAAAGAAGCACTCAAGATACCGATGACTATCCCAGTCCAGCACCGCCACTGTATCGCCCGCCTTAACGCCCAGATCTGTTAATACGTTGGCCAACTGTCGAGTCCGCCGATTGAAGTCCACGTAGTTCATGCGGAATAAATTACGGTAAACAATCTCGCGCTGTGGTTCGTACCTAAGTGACTGAGCTAACAATGTTTTTATGAGCATTGGCGGCTCGTGGGCTTCGGCGGTGCGGGGAATCAATCGTGTCTGAATCATGCTTAAAGATGTATTTACCTGTAAAACGCATGAGCTAAAGGTAGAATTGAATAATGTAAAGAAAAAATAGTAATCCGTAGAAATGATTGCCCTAAACCAGGGCGGGCATTTGCTTTTACACCTACACTTTAAGATTTAGATAATGCGATCGATTATAGACTACTGTATCGCATAAAGAAACAGGCAGTCACCCAAATGAGTAAGCTGCCTGCTTCTTTTATAATTACCCGTGTTAACAAGGTGTTACAGTAGTAATCCGGCAATAGTGGCCGACATATAGCTGGCTAACGTACCACAGATAAGGGCTTTAAAACCCAGTTTAGCCAGATCACTTCGACGATGTGGGGCTAGCTCGCCAATGCCGCCCACCTGAATGGCAATCGAGCTAAAATTGGCAAAACCGCAAAGGGCAAAGCTAACAATGGCGATTGTTTTTGGTTCGAGTGTTGATTTAAGTTTTACCAGGTCTAAGTAAGCTACGAACTCATTAACCACCATTTTAGTACCCATTAGTGCACCGGCCGTTTCGATGTCTTTACCCGGTACGCCCATTGCCCAGGCGAAGATGGAAAAGAACTTACCGAGTAAGAAATTCAGACTTAGGTTACCCATTCCCAGGACGTAAAATCCCAGCTTAAATAATAAGCTATCAATCAGTGCAATAAGGGCGATGAAACCAATAAGCATGGCGATAACATTGAAACCTACCTTTAGGCCTTCGCTGGCTCCGGAGGCAATAGCATCCAGCAGATTAGCATGGGCTTTCTTGATTTCTACCTTCACCGTTCCCTGGGTTTCTGAGATTTGAGTTTCAGGCATTACGATCTTACTGATGACCAACGCGCCTGGTGCGGCCATAATGCTGGCCGCCAGCAAGTAAGGAGCCGGTACGCCAAGCGAAATATACACGGCCAGAACACCACCGGCAATACAGGCAAACGAGCCCGTCATGCTGGCCAGCAATTCGGAGTTGGTCATGCCGTTGAGATACGGTTTGATCATGATCTGCGCTTCTACCTGCCCTACGAACGTACTGGCCACGTTTGAGAGCGCTTCGGCACCACTTACACCCATCAGCCACTTCATAGCCTTCGCCATCACGGCTACCACACGTTGCATTATACCCAGATGGTAGAATATATTGACCAGCACGGCCACGAAAATAATCGTCGGAATAACTTTAAAGAAGAAAATGAAATCATTCCCTGGTCCAAAAGCCTTCTGAAGGACATCTGGTCTGACCAGTGATGAAAAGACGAACTCCGCTCCCTGGTTCGCTTTTTGGAGTAGCCGGTCAACGTAGTAGCCGAGCCCCTGGAAGAGATTCCGGCCAAAGTCGGTTTTTAGGACGAATATTGCCAGGCTAAACTGAAGAGCAAGTCCTACACCAACTGTACGATAATTTATTGCTTTACGATTATTGGAGAGAGCATAGGCGACGCCCAGAATTAAAACAATGCCAATTAGTCCGGTAAAACGCTCCATTCAGGATGATACAATTACAGTTAGGTCGGCTAAGATACAAAAAGAAGGCTAGGAACGTACCCTCTGGAAAGGGCGCTAAACGAAAACAGGCTTAATCAACGAATAATATTCGTTGATTAAGCCTGTTAGCTTATTGGACAGCCTGTCTAGATTAGTGCTGACAGGGCGAGTGAAAAAGCAGGCAATACGATGAGCTAAGGAAGCTTGCGCGATTAAATATTGGCAATGGCTCGCTCGGCACCTTCCTGGTACTCTTCCTCAATCTTCGCTATTTCAGGTAGCTTGATTTCCAGCTCGAATAACTTAGCTGCCTGAGCTTCTTTATCTGTCACCTCAAAGAATCGCTGGTGCATATTAAATGGTTCACCACCCTCAGGTACGTCGCATCTTTTAAAATCGCCATCTTCTTTCAACTCATACGCATTAACATTATCGAGCAGGTTGTAATGCAGGATCAGGATGGCCTGTTTTGTTACACGAGGGTCTGCCAAATAAAATAATGATTCGATACGCCGGTCGAAACTGCGTACCATCACGTCGGCGCTACCACCATATACTTTTGGATCGCCATTATTGTGGAAATAGTATATTCGGGTGTGCTCCAGGAAATCACCCACAATGGATCGTACGGTAATGTTGTCGCTCAACCCTGCCCGCTGCGGACGCAGGCAGCAAATGCTACGTACAATTAGCCGGATGGGCACACCCGCCTGCGATGCTTTATACAGTTCGTCAATTACCTGCTTATCCTCCAGGGAATTGACTTTGATACAAATGCCGCTTGCCAAACCGCGCTGCGCATTGTCGGCCTCTATCCGGATTAATCGCAACAATTGTTCGCGCATGTCTCGCGGGGCTGTAATAAGGTACTGATACTCGTTCGGGACGGAGTGACCCGTGATCACGTTGAAAAACTCCGAAATATCGTGTGTATACGTTTCGTTGGTCGTTAGAAGGCCAATATCTGTGTACAGCTTTGAGGTATCTTCGTTGTAATTGCCGGTGGCCATGTGCGCGTAACGCACCACGCGACTTCCTTCGTTACGTACTACCAGCAGTAGTTTCGTATGCGTTTTGAACCGGCTGATTCCGTAAATAACAAAGCATCCTGCTTTTTGCAATCGTTGTGCTTCGCGAATGTTATTTTCTTCATCAAAACGAGCTTTCACTTCGAATAGAACTGATACGTGCTTGCCGTTCTCGGCCGCTTTCAGCAGGGCTTCAGTAATACGTGACCGTTTCGCTAGTCGATAGACCGTAATTTTGATAGCCAGTACGTTCGGATCTTCAGCTGCCTGCTCAAGCAATTGGAGTACAGGTTCGAAGTTGTTGTAGGGATGATGTAGCAGCAAATCACGCTGCTTGATAATTTCGAAAATGTCGTCGTTTTTATCGCGTCCTAAACCCAGTGGCGGTACTGGCGCGTGGGGGAGAGGCATGTCATCCTTGAACTCTGGGTTACCAATGATCTGCCAGAAGGCCGAAAAATCGAGTAACGTGTCTGACTCGAAGATGTTCAGGTCATCAATTTCCCAGCGTTTTTTCAGCAGGTTCAGCATCCAGGGCGAAGGGATTTCGCCGTTGCCGTTCGTTTCGATCTCAAGGCGCGTTACGCGTCCAAGCCGACGGTTTTTAATTTTTTGGCGAACCTCGTCAATGAAATCTACTTCATCGTCGTCGTTTTCATCAAGTGTGAAGTCTCCATTTCGGGTAATGCGGAATAAATTAACCGAAATTGTCTCGACGTTACGGTATAGTTTCTTAATATTTTGCCGGACTACTTCTTCAATGGGTACAAAGGCAATCGAGTCCTCCCGTTCGAACGACACAAACCGGGGTAAATTAGCCGGAATTTGCACAAACGAAAGCCGTTGCCTGTCGTCTTCATCTTCAGAGCGTAAACTTTTTATCTCCGATCCGTCGGGATTTTGTGTGACGACCCCAAAAATTAACACTTTAGCCAGCAGCACCGGGAAGGTGTGCGTATAATCATAGAGCATGGGTGTCAGCGTTGGGTAGATCGCTCGATCGAAATAGTCCGTTGCTTCAGCCTGTTCGGCTTTAGTCAAATTTTCGTAACCAACCAGCTCAAGGCCATTCTCCGCGAACAAAGGCAACAACTGTTCTGAAAAAACAGTCTGCTGATCCTGAAAAAACTGGTGAGAGGCTGTGTAGAGCGCTTTGCGAAAAGGCACTTCGCGCAAACCGGAGTAATCAATACGTTGCTTGTGGTAGTCGAGATAGTTGTATAGACTCCCAACACGAATCATAAAAAACTCGTCGAGGTTTGAGGCTGAAATAGCCAGAAACTTCAAGCGTTCCATGAGTGTCCGGTTCGTGCTACGGGCCTGATCCAAAACACGTTCATTGAACTTTAACCAGCTTAAATCACGACTGAGGTAATCGCTTTGATCAATTACACTACTTACTTTCTCACTAACTTTTGCCATTTTATCGGTAACCGGGACGGGCGCATTGGCCTGCCGATTCGTAAATCGAGAAACCAGGTTGCCCAGGATAGTACGGTTGGGGTTGAAGGAATAACGCATACTCGTTTAAAGGGTTGAAGTAAAACAAAAAAGCGGGCATTTCAGCCCGCTTCATGTTATCATTCAGTTAAACATCCACTCGGGCATATTTGGCATTTCGTTCGATGAACTCTCGTCTTGGTGCCACTTCATCACCCATCAGGGTTGAAAAGACGTGGTCGGCGTCAGCAGCGGATTCAACCGTAACAATTTTCAGGGTACGGGAATCAGGATTCATCGTCGTACTCCAGAGTTGCTCGGCGTTCATTTCGCCCAGCCCTTTATAGCGTTGTACGCCCACGTTTTCTTCGCGACCACCAGCGGCCAGTTCTTTCACCGCTGCTTCGCGTTGAGCTTCTGTCCAGCAATACCGTTCTTCCTTCCCCTTCTTGACCAGATAGAGTGGTGGTTGAGCAATATAGATGTACCCGTTGTCGATCAGGGCTTTCATATTGCGGTAGAACAGTGTCAGGATCAGCGTTCGGATGTGGCTACCATCAACGTCGGCATCGGTCATGATGATGATTTTGTGATACCGTAATTTCTCCAGGTTCATCACTGTTTCATCATCTTTCTTTTCGAGCCGCACGCCCAGGGCCGTCCATATATTTTTGATCTCTTCGTTTTCGTAGATTTTGTGCTCCATTGCCTTCTCTACGTTCAGGATCTTACCACGCAGTGGCAGAATGGCCTGAAACGCCCGGTTGCGGCCTTGCTTGGCAGTACCACCCGCAGAGTCACCCTCAACAAGGTATAGTTCGCACTTCTCCGGATCGGTGTCAGAGCAGTCAGCCAGTTTACCAGGCAAACCCATACCGCCCATGAAATCCTTCCGATCGGTCATAATGCGCTTGTAGGCCAGATCGGCAGCAATCCGCGCCTGGGCTGACACCAGCACTTTTTTAACAATACCCGCGGCTGTTTTTGGGTTTTCTTCGAGCCATGTTTCGAGCAGGTCGGCCATTGCCTGACTTACGGCACTCACTACGTCCTGGTTACCCAGTTTGGTTTTGGTCTGGCCTTCAAACTGAGGCTCCTGAACTTTCACCGAAATGACGGCGGTCAGTCCTTTCCGGAAATCCTCACCACTGAACGGCACCTTGCCCGAGTTCTTGGGCAATACCCCCGGATTTTTATCGGCGTAGTTTTTCAGAACGCGTGTCAATGCCGAACGGAAGCCTTGCACGTGTGTACCGCCCTCGTGGGTATTGATATTGTTGACGTAGGACAATACGTTCTCTCCAGCTTCGTAGTTGTATACTAGCGCAACCTGAACAGGCGTCGATCCCTTAGTGCTTTCCATGTAGATCGGTTTCATGCCATCGAGGGCAGGGCGCGTTTCGTCCAGAAACTGGACGAACTCAACCAAACCACCTTCCGAAAAGAAATCATCATGGCGAACAGGTTCCCCGTTTTCGTCCAGCTCACGCAGGTCGTTCAGGAAAATATGGATGCCTTTGTTCAAATAAGCCAGTTCGCGCAAACGACCCGCTACGGTATCGTATTTATAAACGGTATCTGTGAAAATACTGCCATCGGGTTTGAAGTGCGTTCTTGTACCGGTATCGTTCGCATCACCAATGATGCGGACGTCATATTGAGGAATACCGATTTTGTACTCCTGTTCGAAAATTTTGCCTTCGCGGTGAACTTCAACACGTAGGTCGGTCGAGAGCGCGTTTACGCAGGATACGCCGACGCCGTGCAGACCGCCAGAAACTTTATAGGTATCTTTATCGAATTTTCCCCCAGCGTGCAGCATAGTCATCGCCATCTGAAGGGCCGAAACGCCCATCTTGGTGTTGATACCGGTTGGAATACCCCGGCCATTATCCTGCACTGTAACGGAGTTATCAGCGTTAATCGTTACGGTAATCTTGTCGCAGTACCCGGCTAAGGCTTCGTCAATAGAGTTATCAACGACCTCCCAAATCAGGTGGTGCAGCCCGCGGGTACCTACGTCTCCTATGTACATGGATGGACGTTTGCGTACGGCTTCCAGACCTTCTAACACCTGAATGTTATCGGCACCATAGTTACCTAACGCAGTTTCAACGGGGGCGTCTGCTTCAATCAATTCGTTGGTCATATCAAAATAGAGAAATGTCGGAAATTTGTTGTTCAGGGCTCAGTAAACGTCCCTTTCAAGGGACATTTAATAGATTGTAAAAATACAAAAAAATATCGTCTTTTCCTATCGTATTTAGCAAGATTGCTTTAATATACAAAAAAATGTTTTGATCCCCAAACCATTGGATAAATTATAGCTTTTGGACGCTTTGTTATCCCTTTTAGTATAATTTATGGCTGCCTGACTAAAGGGTAAATAACCGAAAAAAGGGATTCTTTAACCCCTATTTGCCAGATAGCTGTTTCTCGAAAAAGTATCATTGGACGAAATCCAGGACTACCTGCCGACAAGCCTAACTTGCTACGTTGTAAATTGAACTTATCTCGGCTGGAATTGCCAGATTTTAGTCTGTAGTAAGCGAAGAATGGGCATAAAAATAAGGCCGAATCGCATGGATTCGGCCTTAGTAAGACGTAGTAAAAAGTCGTTAATCTTCGGGATAGGGAATGTAGACAAAGCCCGCGAAATCGCCATGTACCACAAACAAACAGCAGTATTCATCCGGCGCTTTGTAATTCTCTTTCCACAAGTCGATGGAATTGGCTCCAATCAGTTCGCGCTGGATAAATTCATCGACGAATGAGGCCTTATAATTCCATTTGTTCTCGATTTCATCGGCGGCAATCAGAAGCTGACCGACGGGTATTTCACGGCGTGACGCCACAAAGACCGGATAGTCCGAAAAACCACGTTTCCGAATTTGGTACGAGGCTTCTTTCAGTTGATCGGCAACTTTGATGAAATCCGACGAAATCGCACCCATCAATTCCCGGTTGACATCGTATGAGTTCGCGTCGTCGAGGAGCGTATTTTCGTTGCTATGGTTAATCATAAAATCAGTCGTAAGTCAATAAGTCGTAAGTAAAAAGGGTGTTACCCTTACGACTTGTTTTAGAAGCGGGCGGCCAGCAGCAGGTCTAAATCCTTGAAACGCATGTTGAACTTCCGGGCGATATAGGCGTTAGTGAGCGTTCCCTTATGACTATAAACACCTTTCATAAACCAACGGTTCGCATACATCATCTGTTCAATGCCACCGGTCGTGCCCGTTTCAAGCAGAAAGGGCAGAAATATATTACTCAGGGCCATACTGGCTGTGTAGGCTACTCGAGCAGCTATATTGGGAACGCAGTAATGGATGACGCCCAGATGCTTGTAAGCAGGGTCTTTGTGGGTTGTCATGCGCGACGTTTCAAAGTTGCCACCCTGGTCAATCGATACGTCGATGATTACGGAATCGGGTTTCATCCGGCCAACCATTTCTTCCGTTACTACAATCGGGCTTAGGCCATCATCGGCCCGCATGGCACCAATCACTACGTCGGCTCGCTGAATCGCTTCGGCCATCGTATCGGAGTCGATAATGGACGTGTAAACGTGCTGACCAACCGCGTATTTAAGCCGCTGAAGTTTATACAGATGTCTGTCAAATACTTTGACATCAGACCCCATGCCAAGAGCGGTACGAATGGCGTATTCGGTTACGGTTCCCGCACCGAGCATCACCACTTTTGTGGGAGGAACACCCGTGATACCACCCAGAATAATACCCCGGCCGTTATCGGCATTGCTCAGGTATTCGCCAGCGATCAGCATGACCGTACTGCCCGCAATCTCGCTCATCGATCGGATAATGGGCAGGCCACCACTCTGATCCTCAATGTATTCATACCCGAAACAGGTGAGGTTCTTTTCGTTGATTTTCTCGAAATAAGCCCGATCGTGGGAGGGCAAATTCAGGGCCGAAATAACTGTACTCCCCGATTTTACGTGTTCGAACTCCCCGTCCACCAGCGGCTCTACTTTAAGAATAAGATTGGCGTCATACACTTCCTGGGGCGACGGGGCAATCTGAGCGCCAGCTTCGCTATATTCATTATCAGGAAATTTGGCTTTCTCGCCCGCGCCTTTCTCAACGATTACGTTGTGGCCATTACGTACCAGAATCGATACGGCTTCGGGCGTGAGTGCAATCCGGTTTTCCTGAAGTGACACTTCTTTGGGTAAACCGATTAACAGGCTGTTTCGGCTGGTTTTCACCGCCAGCGGAGCTTCTTTTGGGTACAGGGCCGTTTGTTTGGCCAATTCCTCAAATCCAGTCAATGCTTTGACGTTTATGGTTTACGGTTCTTGGTATGTAGTTGGCGAACGCGAACAAGTATGTATCAGCCTACCGTATACCAAAAACCGTATACCGAATATCGTAAACTAGTCAATCAATCTACTTTCCACGATCCGGCTACCCGCTGAATCTGCGGATAGGTGAACCTGATAGTACGTAGCTGGCCATAGCGACGTGATGCGCTCCGGCCATTCAATGAAACAGTAATCGCCTGAATCGAAGTATTCTTCAATACCAATATCCAGCGCTTCGATTTCATTCCGAAGCCGGTAGCAGTCGAAGTGATAAACCGAATGACCTTCGTGGGTGGTATACTCGTTGACAATCGAAAACGTTGGGCTTTGTACCGTACTAACCACGCCCAACGCTCTACAGAGCGCTTTAATAAGTGTGGTTTTGCCCGCTCCCATGTCGCCCTCAAATAGCCATACCGATTGATTACGACCTTCGGCCAGCAGTCGGTGCGCTACGGAATCGAGGTCATTGAGTTCGTGAATAACCAGCTTCATGGGCGTGTTACGTTAACAGCCCGCAAAGATACATATTTTTAGGAGGTCCACTTCGTTCGCATGGGGCGGCTGAGTAATCGGTTCGCTTCGGCGTCGTTATCAAATTTTTCTGCGACTGGATTCCATCGGAGCGGGCGACCCAGTTGATAGGCAATATTGCCGAGCGAACAGACCGACGCCGTGCGGTGCCCTACTTCCACATCGCAAATGGGATTCTTGCGGCTTTTGATAGCATCCAGAAAATCTTTGTAGTGATTGTCACTGAAATAGACCCGTTTGTCCGCACTGGCGGACCGGTTGCTATGTTTTTCGCCTTCGCCGATGACCTTGTCTTTTAACGTATCAGGTGTGGTCGTCAGGTTGCCACGGCTTACTTTTACTTCTCCTTCGGTACCAATGAATTGGCAGAATTGTGGCCCATCTACAGGCGTATGGTGCATGTCAACCCCATTGGCATAGCGATAGACTAAGCCTGCTCCATCTTTTCCCGGAGTCAGTTCTGTCGGGCCGGAATTGTCCATATCCAGTCCCCATTGAGCAATATCGAACATATGGGCGCCCCAGTCGGTCATACCACCTCCGCCAAAATCGCGGATGTCGCGCCATTTTCCCCAGAACGAAGCGCCAAGAACAGGGTCAAGTACATTATTATAGGGTCGTTCAACTACATTGGGGCCGAGCCAGGCGTCCCAGTTCAGGCCAGCAGGAATAGGTTCGGCTGCCAGATCGAAGTCGTGCGGAGGACCGCCCACGTTTACATTCACCGTTTTTATCTGTCCGATATACCCGTTACGTACCAATTCGACTGCCTGCCGAAACTCTTTCCATGAGCGTTGCATACTGCCTGTTTGAAACACGCGCTTATATGTTCGGGTAGCGTTCACCATATCGCGGCCCTCCTGAATGGTGAGTGACAGCGGTTTTTCGCAGTAAATGTCTTTTCCTGCTTTAGCCGCAGCGATGGCAATAGCGCTGTGCCAATGGTCGGGGGTAGCAATCACGACGGCATCGACCCCTTTATTGTTGAGCAGTTTTCGATAATCATCATAGAGCAAACAACCGTTGTAAGACGTCTTTTCGGCTTTTTCGGCATAAAATTTATTCACCGCTTCGGAGAACGCCGTTACTTTGGGTTGGTCCACATCGCAGACGGCCACAATACGGGCATCGTTTTTTAGAAACTGATTACGTAAGCCGCCACTTTGTTTGCCAAGACCAATGAAGCCTATGGAAATCTGATCGCTGGGGGCCAGATAACCACGCCCCAATACATGGCGCGGAACAATGTAAAAGGCGGATAGGCTGGCGGCCTGTTTTAAGAACGTTCGGCGATTTGGCTGAGCAAATGGATCGGACATGAGCGTAGTAATTTAAAGAACAAAAGTGGGCAACAGACAAGCTTTACTTGTCTATTGCCCACCATAAACCAAATACCGAAACCCGTTAATTGTAACCCGGATTCTGGGTTAGTGTTGCCGTGCTTCCTTTTTTGCTATTAAAGATTTCCTGAATTGGAATCGGGAAATACTCATGTTTACCTTTTGTGAACGTAACGCCTTTCAGATAAGTCCGTTTTGTAGGTACGGATTCTCCTACATAATAAGCATTAAGTACTTGATCTGCAATGCCCCAGCGGACAAGGTCGAACCGGCGATGGCCTTCCATGCCAAACTCCAGGCGTTCTTCAAACTGCACTGCTTTGCGTGCCAGATCTTTATCCGTCCAGGAAGCTGTATACTCACTGATAACGTAATTCGCAGCTGCTTTGCCATCCGCCGTTTTGACAAAACCATCAGGATTCGCAGCCCGTTTGCGAATCTGGTTTACATACCCACGGGCTTTATTCAGGTCACCAATTTCTACTTCGATTTCAGCTAACCACAGCAATACGTGGCTATACCGAATCATGCGGTAGTTGTTAGCGTTCAGGCGGGGGTTGCCTGCGAAGGTGTTCGTGCCAACGTCAGACTTGTACATGACGTGCTTTTTCGGCGAAAATGGGCCGCCATACGACTGATCGCGAACGTAGTTTTTGCCAGGGTGAACGCCCCAGTCTAAATACGGAATCCCGCGACGGCCAACCGTCCAGTCTAAACGCGGATCGACTGGTCCGGCATAGGGGGTAAAAGCCGCTGTCGATTCAATGCCCTGATCGCTGGTAACGTCCGTGGCATTAAACGTATCCATTAATGGCAGACCAGTTGCGTCTGTTCTGAATGAGTTCACCAGGTTCTGCGATGGCTGGAAAAAGCCGCAGCAAGTCGTAACGCCACCACCACCATACGGATAGTTTAGCGTAGAGCCGATATTGCCGTTTTCGCCACCCGATGCCCCATCGTTGACCGAATACTGTACCTCAAAAATGGATTCAGCATTGTTATTGGTTACCGCCTTGAAGTTGTCGTGATACCTGTCTACCAGTCTGTACTGACCACTGGCTACGACGGCTTCGAGCAGGGGTTTGGCTTCGGCGTATTTTTTCTGGAAAAGATACGCTTTCCCCATTTCGGCGGCTGCCGCCCATTTGGTAGGCCGGCCAACCTGCGACTGTTTGGCTGGCAGAACATCATAAGCCGCCTTCAGATCGGCCATAATATTAGGCCAGATGTCGACATTGTTCGGCAATTTCGTGCTTTCCAGATCGTTCGGATTATATATTTTTTCGTCGATATAGGGGACCATATTGAACATTTTCTTGAGTTCAAAATGATAATGACCCCGCAGAAACCGCGCTTCGGCATTGACCTGTGCCTTCTCCGCATCAGTCATGTCTTTGGCGGCAGCCATTGCCTGTAATACGTCGTTAGACCGAGCGATTCCATCGTACATACCCCGCCATTTGCCCCGAAAATAGATATTGTCGGACTGAATATTGTTTTGCTCGATTAGGGAGATATTCGGCTGGTCGCCAGCAATCGTGCCTTTGTAGGCATCGTCGGAGGCTACGCTGCCATATACCCAGTTATCGGCACCGACATTATAGGAGCGGTAAGCGCCTTCGGGGGTTGCCCAGCCATCCAGCAGCGAATAAGCGCCAATGAGCAGCGAGTTAACGCCCGCTTTGTTTTGCAATACCGTAACGGCCAATGCGGCTTTAGGCTGCACATCCAGGAACTTGTCGGAGCAGGAGGTGGCCACTGCCAGACAAACTGTTGTTATGAAAATGGTTGTTTTTTTCATGATGATGTTTTTATGTATGGTGTAGGATATATGATGTATGTTCACGAAAGAATACATCCAATATCATACACCATATATCTTACATTAGAAGCTTAAATTCAGACCTACCAGTATGGTTTTAGCTACTGGATACGAGCCACCATCTACGCCGATCTGACGGTCGTTACCAGCCGAATAGGCCCGTAGATTAACTTCAGGGTCCATACCCGAATACTTCGTAATCGTGAACAGGTTTTGGGCCTGAATGTAAACCGACGTAGCGCCCATCTTCAATTTCGATAGCAAGACCTGTGGCAATTGGTATGTCAACTGAATGTTCTTCATGCGGAAATACGAACCACTTTCGAGGTAATAGGTTGACGGCTGAATGCTAACCTGATCGGCCGACCGAAGCTGGGGAAGAATAGCATCGGTTGCACCGGGACGCCACGACTGATACAACATACGCGTGCTGCGGTTGCCACCGAATGTTGGGAAGTCGGTCCAGTATTTGGTATAGTTGAAAATCTGGTTTCCCTGAACACCTTGCCCAAATAGCGTTAGCCCGAAGTTTTTATAATTCAGACTCAGGTTTATGCCATAATTGAATTTTGGGTGCGGGCTGCCAATGATACTCAGGTCCTGGGAGTTGATAACCCCGTCGCCATTGGTGTCGTGGAATTTAAACCGGCCCGCTACGTTTTCCGGGTTGTTCGCCGTACCAGCGGCTTTATCGCCAAACTGCGGGACATATGCTTTAGCTTCTTCATTCGACTGGAAAATTCCGTCGATGGTGTAACCGAAGAACGAAGCCAGCGGATAATTCTGCTGCGTGACAACGAAGTTCTGAATCCGCTCATCATTGATACCGAAATACTGCGTGCTGGGATCGCCGGTTGTTTTGGTCACTACGTTCCGGTATGTACTGAAATTGACGCCAACATTATAGGTCAGGCCACCGCCACCAATTTTATCGCCATAGTTAATCATCAGGTCAACACCCCGGTTGCGCATCGAGCCGATATTCTGGAAGGGAGCCGTTGCAACGCCCTGCGTCAGAGCTGGTTGGACAGGAAAGAGCATGTCGGACGTAGTACGGGTGTACCAGTCGAACCCAACCGTCAGGCGATTTTTGAGCAGGCTGGCATCGAAGCCGATGTTGAGGCTGGTTGTTGTTTCCCATTTCGCTTTGGCATTACCAAACTGAGTCAGTTCATAACCCGGTACGGCGGATGTGCGCGTGCCATTGATGTCGTAGAACGACGTAATGGGGTTAGTGCTGAACTGGGTAAACGAGTTATAGTTACCAATTTCCTGGTTACCGGTTTGCCCGTAACCCACCCGGAACTTCAGATCGTCGACAATCGTCAGGGGTTTGAAGAAATTCTCTTTCGAGATACGCCAGCCTGCGCTCGCTGCCGGAAATACCGCTGACCGGAACTCAGGTGCAAAGCGTGATGAACGGTCCCGACGGACCGTCAGATCAAGCAGGTATTTGTCGTCCAGCCCATAATTAAGTTTTGCAAACTCAGAAGCCAGTCGCCAGTTCGATGCCCCACCATTGTTGGTTTGAACACCCGTACCTGCGCTCAGGTAACGGTTTTCAATATCATCTACGGCGAAGTTAGTACGCGAGGCATCAAAGAACTCGAAGTAGTTTTTGATAGACTCCGTACCCGCAATCACATTAAAGCGGTGCCGGTCGCCGAGGGCCAGATTATACGTCAGGGTGTTATACCACGTCCATGTCCAGCCATAGTTGTTAGTGGTTGCCAGGCTGTTAGAACCACGGGCTTCCGATGCTTCGATATTCCGAATCGAGTAGTTGCGGTAGTTATAGATGTTGTAGTCAATCCCAAAGCTGGTGCGGGCCGTCAGATTGGGGAGAATGTCTACTTCGGCAAAAGCATTACCAAACAAGCGAACCTCAATCTCTTTGTTATCCTTGTTGCGGTACAAATCGGCCATTGGGTTGAACGCGTTGTCGAGGTCGCCACCGCGTGTGCCGGCAAAGTTTCCCGCTACGTCGTAAACCGGAATAATCGGCTGAATCCGGTACGCAAATGAAATTGGGTTGCTCTCGGCATTGTTTCCATTGGGCTGACCGATCCGTTCGCCATAAGCCACCTGGAAATTCTGACCCACGCGAATGCGCTTATTGACGTTAAATTCTGTGTTGGCACGTAACGAATACCGTTTGTAGCCCGTATACTTCATAATACCATCCTGGTTGAAGTAGTTGAGTGACATGGCATAGCGTCCGTTTTCGCTGCCGCCCGAAACCCCCAACTGGTGGTTCTGAATCGGGGCCGTCCGGAAAATTTCTTCCATCCAATCCGTGCCTGTTTTATTGGCTTTCGTGATCAGAAGGAAGTTTGGGGAGTTAATGTCATTGTTGTAGTTGACATACGTACCGTCCGGGTTTTGGGCAACGCGTGGATCGTTGACAGGTGCACCAGTGATTGGATTGCTGATTAATACACCACTGGGTAAAACGTAATCAGGAATTACAGGTGTTGGGCCATTGCCAAACTGCGAATGCACCGGATTGCCGTTGGCTCCTACAACACCCGAGTTTTTGCGGGATTCCCAGATGAGATTAGCGTATTCCTGCGTGTTGAGCATGTCCAGTAACTTGCCGTGCCGCTGGGAGCCATAATACGTATCATACGTAAATTTGGGCTTGCCCGCTTTGCCTTTTTTTGTCGTGATGATGACAACGCCGTTACCCGCCCGTGAGCCGTAAATTGATGCTGACGACGCATCCTTTAATACTTGCAGGTTCTCGATGTCGCCCAGGTTAAGGGTGTTCAGGTTGCCTTTGGTTGGCACACCGTCGATGACATAAAGCGGGGAGTTGTCATTGATCGTACCGAAACCACGGATACGTACCATAACGCCACCACCCGGTGCGTTTTCATTGCCGACCGTTACGCCTGCCACACGACCCTGTAGGGCTTGGCCGACGTTCGTGGCCGGAACCGACAGCAGTTGCTTGGTGTCTACCGTAGCGACGGCTCCAGTAATGTCGCGCTTGGCCTGAGAACCATACCCCGTCACCACTACTTCGCTCAGCGTCTTAATGTCTGGAGCGAGCGTAATGGTAAGGGTTGTACGATTCCCAATAGTGATCTCCTGCGATGCGTAGCCAATTGCCGAAATGGTCAGTACGTCACGACCGGCAGCGACGTTCAGCGAAAATTGGCCGTTAGCATCGGTAACAACACCGGTTTGTGTACCCTTCACCACGACATTGGCTCCGGGAAGGGCATTGTTATCATTTCCGTCTGTAATTCGACCGGTTATTTTTCGGTCCTGAGCGAATGCTACCGTACACAACAGCCAGCTTAATAGGAGAAGTGGTAATCGACGGTAGGCTTGTTGTAAAGCTTTGTTCATCATGGATGGGGGGAGAATTAAGTAAAAGTATACTTCTAGGTATTAATGCCTAAAGCAAAGTCCTTAAGAGTTCTAACTGTATTTTTACTTACATTATGAATAAATTGATAAAATAGTAAGTGTCTCCAGGCTCGTCAAAAATTTTATATGATAATTTAATGATTCAATTTATTTAAACTTATTTTTTTTAGTAGTTGATAATCAGTATTATATGCGTATTTTCCCTAGTAATCTGTCTTGTATCGTCAATGAGTAATAGGAGGGAGACAAAGTATAAAGTGAAAGCTGGGGTTAGGTAGAATATTCATAGAAAAGGCACCGAACTATAGTTCGGTGCCTTTTCTATGAATATAAGGTATTGATCGCTGGGTTACAGACGCCTGGAGCCTGATAGGACGTACTGATCTAAAACAGAATGTTTCCCGCTCGTATCGTTCGCACGACTAACTGTTTGTAGAGGTAATGATCAAGAGGCAACTACACCCGCCTGAAATTGGCAGTACTTCCACGGTTCAACCAATTGTCCTTCATTCGGCACGAAGTCGGATGAGTCTATCCACATCCATTTAACCAGTAAACACAATGAAAATCAATCACATTTTTGACCACTACAAAACGCTTTTTGTAGCAACAGCCTGCCTTTTATCGGCCTCATCCATTCAGGCGCAGACGTTTACGGGCCAAGCAGATCTATCTGCCTCGCCCACCAGCTTCGAGGCTGTAGCTTATCCGGTTATTAGCAGCCCTACGACGATCCGAATCAACTTCAATAACCGAACGAAGGGTGCTGTTCGGGTAGTTATTCGGGGTGAGAATGGGAAACCTGTGTATGAAGAATTCGAGTCGATAGCTCTTTACCGCCGACGGTTCGATTTTGCTTTAATGCCTGCTGGAACCTACACGATCGAACTCAGTAAAAAGAACGATCTCTTCACTCAAACGTTTTCGATCGAGCCACCAACAACGAGCCATATTACGATGACCAGCCAGCCAGTCCGCAAAACCCCCGAAACAACCGTGGAGAAAAAGCTGATTGTCAGCCAATAGCAGAACGTAGTGAAAGTGGTATAAAAAAAGCACCAGACCTAAATCTGGTGCTTTTTTTATGATCGAAAACGTCGAGGAAAATCTAGGCGCTTTTTTTCGTGGTCTTAGCTGATTTCGTGGTCTTTTTGGTAGAGCTCTTTTTTGCTCCACCGCCATCCAATGAGTTAATCCACACGGCTAACTTGGTAGCATCTTCCTTCGGTACCTGTTTCATAGGAGCCATTGGGGGGTAGCCAGGCCAGTGCGCCGGAATAGGATTATAAATCAGATTTACAATTTCTTCGGTGGAGTACTTTTTCTTGGCTACGTCTGCATAAGCTGGGCCCACTAATCGCTGATTCGGACGGTGGCAGGCAATACAGGTATATTTCGTCATCAGCGTATTCATTTCCTCTGGAATATCGGCTGGTGCCTGAGCGTTAGCATCAATGGAGGCTACGGCCAGCGCAGCCGAAGCGATGAGAATGCCAAAAGTTTTTTTCATGAGCTAGGTAAGCGGAAAAATGGACTGACTGATTAATAATTGGTTAATAGGCTACCTCGCAAAAATAGATGGTTTCGGACGATAACCCAATTTTGGCTTCAGTTTTTCCTATTAAACAAAACATTAGACAGTTGTTCCTTAAAAACGTTTAAAATTGGCAAAACAAAATAATATGCAACCGCTCGATCGCTTCTCCGGCCACGCCAATCTCTACGCTCAATACCGAATTGACTACCCGGCAGAGTTATATGATTTTGTCTTGTCTTTCACTGAAAATCGACAGGCAGCCTGGGATTGTGCTACGGGAAACGGGCAGGTGGCGGGTGCGTTGGCCGATTTCTTCGCCCAGGTCGAGGCCACCGACATCAGCGAAACTCAGCTCATTCTGGCCATAAAAAAGCCGAATATCAACTACCAGATTAGCCCCGCCGAGCAATCGCCCTTTGCTGATAATACGTTCGATCTTATCACTGTGGCGCAGGCATTGCACTGGTTTGATGTGGCCGCCTTTCACCAGGAGGTTCGGCGCGTTGCCAGACCCGGCGCCGTGCTTGCCGAATGGGGCTACGGTTTGGTGCAGCTTGGTCCAGACCTTGACCCGATTATGCTGGATTTCTACCGCAACCGGATCGGACCGTACTGGGACCCGCAGCGTGCCTATATTGATGACGCCTATGCTACGTTGCCTTTCCCTTTCGCCGATCCGCAACGAGCTGAATTTACCGCCCGCCGAACATGGTCGCTGGAGCGATTTCTGAATTACCTCCGAACCTGGTCAGCCGTTCGGCAATACATCCACGAAAACGAAGAAGACCCCGTAGTTGGGCTGGGGGAGGAGCTGGTGCCAATCTGGGGAGATGGAGAGCGCGACGTACGTTTCCCGATTTTTTTACGCGTGGGATTCGTGTAAAGACTTGTCTCTACAGTTCCCAAATGACACGTATCACTTTGCCATGGACGCCGATCGTCTGGAAAAATTCCAGCCAATGTAGTTGCTGAGGGCCGAGGTGATCGGTGGGGGATTTAACTTCGACAAAATCGTACTGGCCTTGTTCATTCCAGATCAGCAAGTCAGGGAAACCGCGCGTGTGTTCGCGGAGGTTACGCGCCATTTCGAGCAGAATTAGCCGCAACTGTTCAACATCCAGTAGTTCGATCATTCGCTGAACAAGTGTCAATAGTTCATCCGACCAATCGACCAGTACGTTCGTGATACCGTATTTAGCGTTGAACATCCGGCCCGTATGCCGTCGCCACTCATCTTTCGTGGTGAGTTCGGCCAATCTCTTTTTGAGCAGGTCTTCGCGCTTGACGTAAAAATCGGGCAGGTAAAAATCCGACGGAGCACGTTGCAGCGGATGGTGAATGGCTGATACGTTGGCGTCGTAGATTATATCCCAGAACACCAGCCCAAACAGACCGCGCCACGGGTAGTTCTCCGTAAACGCTGCGTCGTAATCATTCTCCAGGTAATAATTCATGACCCCCGCTTCGACGTGATGCCGATATGCCGCCGGAATGTTGACACTGTCGGCATCCAGCAAAAAGCGCGTGGTTGCTTTTCGGGGCCGTTTCTTTTCACCTACACTCAGAATTTTCTCCCGGAAATCGGTGGCGAAATAACGCTCCTCCGCATTTAGGGGATTTACCGCAATTTCATCGCACAGAGCTAGGGCTTCCTCTACAGAACCGTTTTTGAACAGTAACCGAACACGCCGTTCGCGGGCGGGCACGCGATCAGAAAGTTCATAAACTGACAGCGCCTGCTCGGGCAATTTCTGCCGTTCCAGATAAGCGCCCACCCGAACCACTAATTTCTGATAGGCTGGAATCGCAATCTCGGTTAGTTCGGGCCGGGTTTCGTTCCAGTTTAAAAACCAGTTATATATGTCTTCGGCGGGCGTTTCAGATTCCTTGAGGTCGTAAAATTCTTCGCTCGTGAGCGAAATCAGCAGTTTATCCTCTACTTCTTTCCGGGTGCGGAAGCGGGCCGTTAACTTACTCTCGTCGTAGCGTTCAAAGTTAACCATGCCCAGATCGCGCACCACAAACTCGGTCATGCTACCCCCCCGGTTACCGAAAAACAGGTATTTAACCATCATACCTTCGGCTTCGAAGTTCATTTTAGTGACCGTCTCACGGGTGGTCAGGCTAGTAACTATCTCGCCGAAATCGAGTTCATTTAATGCGTAGCGTACTACTCCCTCTTTTTTTTCTTTGTTTAATGGTCGGATTTCTTCGGGTTCCAGGGGCAGTAGGTCGAGTAGTTCGGGTTTGGTAAAAACGCTCAGTGCGGCTTCACCAACTATAGCATGTTGGGCTGAGAGTCGCTCAATAAATCCCGCTGTAATCAATTCATCGGCCGCAGCCGTTACGTCACTTATTTCGGCATACTGTAGTTTGTTGATACGAAAAAAGAGTCCTTTGCGGTTACTGAAGCGGACATACAGACACTGCGCATCGAGCGATAAAGCATCGAATCGACGCACGAAATCCCATTCGGCCTCATTCAGAAGTTGACCGTAAAGCCGTTTAACAAAGTCCAGTACGTAGCGGAAATTGTCGAGGTAATAGCGGGGGGTAAGGATAATTTTCTGTCGTCCAACCATAGTTTACACACGGTCTTCAGGCCGTGTTATGCTGTTCACGGCCTGAAGACCGTGGATACAATTATAACATAAAAATAGCCATTTATGTCCCCAAACGACATACTGAATGAACTAGGTAAACAAGGTGTTTTGCTCACTGATCAGCGCGCAAAAATCGCTGAAATTGAGCAAAAAAGGCCTTTTTCATTGCATTGGGAACTTCGGTCGATGCTTTATATTGGCATTTTGCTGTTGAGTGCCGGGCTAGGTCTGTTGGTCTATGATAATTTCGATCGAATTGGCCACGGAGCGCTACTGGCGGCTATTGCTGCAGGTTGTGCAGGGTGCTTTGTGTTTGCCTGGCGCTACCGGCCGGAGTGGACCATGGGGCAGGCTAAAAGCCGCTCGACCTTTGGCGACTATGCCCTGATTCTGGCGTGTCTGTTGTTTCTGACGCTGGAAGGCTATGCGCAATATGCGTATACCATTTTTGGAAATCGCTATGGGTTGGTAACTCTGCTACCAGCGGTGCTGTTTTTGCCATTGGCGTATCGTTTTGACCATAGGGGCGTGTTGGGTATGGCGTTGACCGCGCTTATTTCGTGGGTGGGCGTAACGGTCCGGCCACTTGAGCTGTATTTTAAGACTAACTTTTTTGAGCGCGAAACTGTCTTTTCTGCCGTTATTCTGGCATTGATGCTGATTGGTCTGGCGTTCGTGCTGGAGCGGCAACGTATCAAAGCGCATTTCACTTACACCTACCTTACCATTGCCGGAAATCTGCTGATGATTGCGCTGCTGGGCGGCCTGTTCAACTTCGACGAACTTCGAATCGGGTTTGCACTTGGACTGGCAGGAGCATGCCTTACGTTCGACCAATACGCTCGCCGTGTGCGCAAAGACCCGTCGACGGCTGATGGTTCATTCCTGTTTCTGCTGATGAGTGTGGTCTATGGATACATTGGTGTTACGTACCTGTTTTTCCATTACCTACGTCCCAAAGGCGACGATGCGTATTACTGGTATTTCATTTTGACCGGTATCGCCCTGGTTTATTACCTGATGAGTCAGTTACCTAAAGGAAACAGAACGAATGAAAGCCTATAACGAGCAGTGGATTTATAACCGCGAAATTCTGGGGCAGGCTGCGCGCTGGCATCGTCAACGGTTGTTGACGGATGAACAACTGGCTACGATTCAGAAAGCCTATCCGGTGGAGTTCCGGCAAACAAACGGCTTTATTGAGATTGGCTTGTTCCTGTTTACGGCGGTTGCCATTCTGGCCTGTTATCTGCTTCCAGCCAGTATTTTTTCGGCCTTGCTGAACGACCAAACCACCTATGGCCTGTTCAACATAGTGTTTGGTATTGGCGTAGGCATTGTAGGGTATGTCCTGATCAACCGGCGTTTATTGTATCGGAATGGTATCGATAATGCCTTTGTCGTTACGTTGACCGGATTTCTGGCGTTTGGATTGAACCAGCTATTTCCGAATGGGCTTTCTCTGGCTACGCATTGTTTAATTACACTGCCCTTATTACTACTGGTGCTCTGGTATTATGGCGATACGTTGATTGCTTTCTTTACACTGGCTACGCTGTATACTTATGTTTTTGACAGCGTATTGAAGGTGAGCGGAGGTAAAAATATGCTTCCATTTGTGATGATGGGCGTTTCGCTGCTGATTTATACCGCGACGAAACAAATCATTAATCGGAATCCGAAACAGCTCTACTACGCTGATCCGTTGAACTTAGCGCAGTGGATATCGCTGATCGTTCTGGCTGCCAGTGGTAATTACTACGTAGTGAGGGAGTTAAATGGCATCTTACTGAAAACATCCCTACTTCGAAGCCCCGCTGCGGTCGCACCGGAAATTGCCCTGGCGGGGTTGTTTTGGTTGCTCACCTTCCTGATACCAGTTATCTATTTGTGGCAAGGCGTAGTGAAGAGAAATCGGATGCTGATTATTCTCGGTATGCTGGCGTTGATTGCCGCTTTTATGACGGTACACAAATATCATGCGCTGGTGCCGCTCAACGTAGCACTAACGATTGGCGGATTTGTGCTGATTGGCCTTGCTATTCTAGGCATTCAGTATTTGCGGACGGCAACGGCAGATCGTTCACTCGGCGGCTTTACCGATGATCCTGACGACGATTCGCCCAATGAGTTTTTTACGAATGCGGCATCTGTTGTGGCGATTCAGGCAGCAGGTGCTACGTCGCCTGCACCACGGGACGATGTTCGATTTGGCGGAGGTGAGTTTGGCGGTGCCGGGAGCGAAGGCAAGTATTAGTGTGTATGGAAATTGATATATTTGTGTATAAAGATATTGATCATGAGAACGAACATTGATATTAATGATGAACTATTACAGGCTGCGATGGAAATAGGTCATACAAAAACCAAGAAAGCGACTATTGAACTGGCGTTGCAGGAATATATTAGCATGATGCGTCGAAAAGATTTGTTGTCGATGTTTGGCCAAGTAGAATGGGATGGAAATTTGAGTGAAATGCGCACGAATACAACCCCAACTGAATGGGACCAATAATTGTCGACACATCTGTTTGGGTAGATTGTTTTCGGGGGCTTCAAAATGATCAGACAAGAAAAGTAGCTGACTTATTAGTACACACGAAGCGAATCACGATTACGCCGACCATCTTGCAGGAAGTGTTACAGGGAATTAGAGACAACGCGCAGTTCGCACGCATACGTACCAGCCTGCTGGCTTGTATACTACTAACAGTCGACCCTGTTGAGGCAGCCATTGGAGCCGCTGATTTATACCGTACTCTACGTAAAATAGGCGTGACCATTCGTAAACCTAACGATTGTCTGATCGCTTATTATGCTATTTTTCATAACATTCCAGTATTGCAAAATGATATAGACTTTATACACATAGCTCAGCATACACCCCTACAATTAATTACTGATGACTAGTTCTATGGTCGATCTGCCAAAAAAGCCCTAAGTTTGGCCCCGCAAACCAACGACCATACGCAGTCGCATGAAAACCCTGGATTCATACAATTTTGCTGGTAAGAAAGCCCTCGTTCGGGTAGATTTCAACGTACCGCTCGACAAAGAGTACAACATCACTGACGACACTCGTATTAAAGCCACTATTCCAACCGTCCTAAAAATCGTGAACGACGGTGGATCGGCTATTCTGATGTCACACCTCGGCCGGCCGAAGGGTGGTCCCGAAGAGAAATATTCACTCAAACACCTCTTGCCCGCGCTGGAAAAAGCGTTTGGTCGTGAGGTAAAATTTGCCGACGACTCTATTGGTCAGTCGGCGACCGATCTGGCGGCCAGCCTGCAACCGGGCGAAATTCTGTTGCTCGAAAACCTGCGTTTCTACAAAGAAGAAGAAAAAGGGGACGTAGCATTCGCCGAGAAATTAGCGAAACTCGGTGATGTGTGGGTAAACGATGCCTTCGGAACTGCTCACCGCGCTCACGCCAGCACGGCTGTTATGGGGCAGTTCCTGACCGATCGGGTGGCTGGCTACGTGATGCAGGCAGAGTTAGACAACGCCAAAAAGATTCTGGAAGAAGCGCAGCGGCCTTTTACGGCTATTATGGGCGGGGCCAAAATCTCGGACAAAATTCTGATCATCGAAAAACTCCTCGATAATGTCGATAACCTGATTATTGGGGGCGGGATGACCTATACGTTTACCAAAGCAAAGGGTGGCCAAATCGGTAATTCGCTGCTTGAAGCCGATAAGCAGGAACTGGCGCTTGAACTGCTGAAAAAAGCGGAAGAGAAAGGGGTTAAAATCTATATGCCGCTTGATAACCTCTGTGCCGACGATTTCTCCAACGATGCGAACCGTAAGGTTGTGCCTACCGGTCAAATTCCGGATGGCTGGCAGGGGCTGGACATTGGGCCTGAAACCATCAAATTATTCAGCGAAGTCGTTGCCAAGTCTAAAACCATTCTCTGGAATGGTCCAATGGGCGTTTTCGAGTTTGAAAATTTCGCCCACGGTACCAACGCCATTGCCGAAGCGGTCGTGAAAGCAACCGAAGAAAATGGCGCGTTCTCACTCATTGGCGGGGGCGATTCGGCCTCGGCCATCAACCAGGCTGGCTACGGCGACCGCGTCAGCTACGTATCAACAGGCGGTGGTGCTTTGCTGGAATACATGGAAGGCAAAGTGCTGCCAGGCGTAGCGGCATTGGAATAAAGACCGAAAACGCCCGGAAAAAGTCAAGGGTTATGCGAGCGTGTCAAGTGTAATAAACAGCCTGACACACTCGCATAACCCTTGACTTTTTCACTATGCTTACTTAGACCAAAACGGCTTTCAGGATCTGATCCAGAATCAGGCGACCGTCGGTATTGCCAAGAGCCGGATCAGCCGCGCGCTCAGGATGTGGCATCATCCCAAAAACATTTTTGCTTAAATTGGTTACGCCCGCAATGTTCTCCAGGCTGCCATTCGGATTTGAGGCATCCGTAATCGCACCCGTTTCGTCGCAGTAACGGAAGAGTACCTGGCCGTTATCGTTCATTTCGTTGAGCGTATCGCTATCCGCGAAGTAGCGACCCTCGCCGTGAGCCATCGGAATTTTATAGGCCGGGCGATCCAATCCGGCGGTCAGCAGAGCGTCGGTCGATTGGGGAGTCAGGTAAATATTTTTGCAGATATACTGCTGATTGGAATTACGTAGCAACACGCCCGGTACAAGCCGTGCTTCGGCCAGCACCTGGAACCCATTGCAGATACCCATCAGATAACCACCCCGATTCGCATGGGCGATAACTTCATTCATGATGGGCGAGAATCGGGCGACAGCCCCCGTGCGGAGGTAGTCGCCGTAGGAAAAGCCACCGGGTAAAATAATGAAGTCACACCCTTGAAGGTCGTGGTCTTTATGCCAGAGTTTTACGACTTTCTGGTCCATCAATTCCAGCGTATCAACTGCGTCCTGATCGCAGTTAGAGCCGGGGAAAACAACAACGCCAAATTTCATAGCGAGTGAAGAGCTAAATCAGATTGATGCACAAAGGTAACATTTCGAACGCACTTCTACGCGTCTATTCCCTTCTTCTGCTGATACAAATGGACGTTAATAAGCCGAAATTACCGTAGCGAAGCAGTCTGATGACAGTCCTGCCAGTAGAATTCGGTAGAATCTACCTGACATTTGCTCAGAGAGGATGTTGTCGAGTACAGGTTGATTATAGTAAACAATTCTCCTCCCAAACTATACCTCTTAGAATCCATCATTTACTATTTTGCGTATATAATTGATAACGCAGTGATTTTGACGGCCTTCTGTACTGGGAGAGCAGATGACGGTTAGTGTTAACAGGCGATAAATGCATTCCTTTCGCTATTAGTATGATTTTTTTTATTGAATCTATTGCTTGATTACATCAGTTGTTATAATCATATTTGTATCTACAGCAAAAGTATAGGCTACTTCTTAAGTAAGTAAGACCAGGGCAGAAGTTTACTAATTCCTCTTTAAATACACAAAAACGATCCAGATGTATGAAAATTGTTAAGCGGAGAAACCGCCAGATGACCATGGAACGCATCTTGCGTGCTATGGGCGACGTAATGGCCGAGCGAGGTACTGAAAAGGCAGGTATCAATGCCGTTGCCGAACGTGCTGGCGTAAACAAGGTGCTTATTTATCGCTATTTTGGTGGATGGAACGGATTGCTCGAAGCTTACGTGCAACGTGGTTTTTTCCTGTCAATGTTTAATGAAAAGTATCTGGATTCTGTACCGGATAATTTGACGCCCGAAGGCCGGAGTAAAGCATTGTCAGATTACACGATTCAATTCATGAATGAGTTTCGTGCCAGAAAAGCTTCGCAGGAATTGATTCGCTGGGAGATGTCGAACGGGGAAACCGAGTTGGCCCGTCGGCTGGCCGATTTCCGTGACCAGTCCTACAAAAATATGGTGTCTAAACTCGCACCTAATACTGATTTTGATCCAATCGCTATTAACAGCCTAATGACGGCTGCCGTTACAAATCTGGTGTTGACCAGTACCCAACGGGATCACATTGGCGATATTGATCTTCGCTCCGATGCCGGCTGGGAGCGCCTGGAGAAGGCTATCCGTCGGATATACTCCAGTCTGAATATGGCACTTGAAACCGAACAGACTAAGCAAGCTGAAGTCGCTTAGTATAAGTCATAAGTAATCAAGTAGAAAGGGTATTTACCTCACTGGTAGCTAGCAACTTACTAGTTAGTGAGCTTATCACTTACTTCTTAAAAAGAGTGAGTTAGTCAGCTAAAATCAAGACTGTTGTCTAAGCTGACTAACTCACTGTCCAGTCCCCGGATCGGGGCTGATTAGTTATTCATTAAGTCTTCGATTTCAGCGGCTTCGAGCGGAATGTTCGCCATCAGGTCTACATTGCCCGCTTCAGTAATCAGTACGTTGTTTTCCAGCCGGATACCGAGTTTCTCCTCCCGTATATAAATTCCTGGCTCAACGGTAAAGACCATACCCGGCTCCATTTTACGGTATTTGTTGCCCACATCGTGGACGTCGAGACCTAAAAAGTGCGACGTGCCATGCATGAAATATTTCTTGTATAAAGGGGCATCCGGATCCTGTTTTTCCACGTCGTTTTTATCCAGCAGACCTAAGCCAATCAGTTCTGATTCCATGACCTTGCCTACTTCGCGGTGGTAATCATCCCAGAGATTGCCCGGACGTAGCATTTGTTTGGCTTCCTTCATGACCCGTAGAACAGCCTCGTACACCGCCCGCTGACGTTCCGTAAATCGACCATTGACCGGCACCGACCGAGTCATATCGGCATTGTAGTTAGCATACTCGGCCCCAATATCCAGCAGAATTACGTCGCCATCCTGACACTGTTGGCTATTGTCGACGTAGTGGAGCACGCAGGCATTGGCCCCCGACGCGATGATTGGGCTATAAGCCGCTCCCCGTGACCGATTCCTGAGGTATTCATGCATCATCTCGGCCTCAATTTCATACTCCCAAACGCCGGGTTTGATGAAGCCAAGCAGCCGCCGGAACATCTTGTCGGTGATGTCAATAGCAGTCTGGATAAGCGGAATCTCCTGCGGTTGTTTAATGGCCCGGAGGTAGTGCATCAGCGGGGCAAGCCGCTCCAGGCGGTGCAGCGGATATTTCTGCCGGAACTCATTGATATAGCGGGCATCGCGGGTTTGTACCTCGATCCCAGCACGCGTATGCTCGTTGGTATTCAGATACACGTGCTCAGCCTCGAAGACCACCTGCGTAAAAATCTGCTCGAACTGGCTGTTCCAGTAAATCTGCTTTTGGGGAATGCCCGTTACCTGCTCGGCTTCAGCTTTTGTCAGTTTATGACCTTCCCAGATTTCGATAAGCTCACTGGTTTCGCGTAAGAAAAGAAGTTCGCGAAATTTAGGGTCCGGATGCTCGGGAAAAAGTACCAGTTGTGTTTCTTCCTGGTCAACGCCCGTGAGGTAGAAAAGGTCGCTATTTTGCCGGAATCCCATCGTTCCATCGGCATTGGTAGGCATAATGTCGTTCGCGTTCAGAACAACTAATGACTTAGGTTTCAGCAGACTAACGAGCCGCTGGCGGTTTTTAACAAAAAGCTGATTCTCTATCGGTAAATAACGCATATAACGGGCCGTTGGGGCTAAGTTTCTAATTAATTTTGCAAAGAAAACCAAAAGCTATAATAGTTTCCGGGCGTTTTTGTGTTTAATACACTACGGGGTCTTTCAGCCAAAGGCCCAACCCGTTTTCTTCCTGAACGAATTATGACGTTTCGACTGACCCTATTTTTTTGCCTGCTGGCGCTATCCATCCAGGCCCAGCCCAACGTAGTACGTCCTGAACCGAACGTATCGAATGGAGTCCGGCCCACGCAGTCGGGCACTAAATATTGGGTTTTACTCCGTGATAAAGATCAGGCGTCGTCGCCCGCTTTATCCCAGCAATCGATCAATCAGCGGAAAATGCAGAATCTTCCACTGGATGATACCGATCAGCCGGTTTCTGCTACGTACCTGAAGCGACTAAATGAAGCTGGTGTTAAACCCGTTTGCCAGTCGCGCTGGCTCAATGCGGTATCGGCAAAACTGACAACTCAGCAGTATGCGCAGGTTGCCGCCATGCCCTTTGTGAAAGAGATTCGGCCCATTGATCCGGCTATTGTCATCACGTCGCTCAACTTGCCGGTAAACCCTCAGTTAGCTCCGGTGATGACCCAGATTCAGGCGTCCGATTTTGCGCAGGCGGGTCTGACGGGTCGATTTGTGAACATCGGTGTGATCGATGCCGGATTTTTCGGGGCCGACTCAGCCAACGCGCTTAAACATATATTTGCCCGCGATGGCGTGAAGCAGATACGTGATTATGTGAATGAAAAAAAGACGCACAATAACCTGCTCCGGACCCTGGAAACCATGTCGGATTTTCATGGTACAGAAGTATTGGCGGCCATTGCCGGTAATGACCCTACCGATCATATTCAATATGGCCTGGCTACCGATGCGAGTTTCTATCTCGCTCGATCTGACCAGGGAAACCGCGAATACCGGGGCGAAGAAGATAACTGGGTGGCAGCTATGGAATGGATGGACAGCCTGGGCGTTCGGCTTATCAATACGTCGCTGGGATATGCCCGGGGCATGAGCAATCCCAAAGATAATTATGAGCCTAGCCAGATGGATGGGCACACGAGTCTCATTAGCCGGGCCGCGCAGATTGCGGCTGATAAAAAAGGTATTCTGATCATCGTGTCGGCAGGCAACGAGGGCGACGACCGTTCATGGCGCATCATCAGTACCCCCGCTGATGCAGAAGGAGTACTGGCTATTGGTGCCACGAACGCCAAACTCTGGAACCGCATTGGGTACAGCAGTATTGGCCCCGAAAGTCTGCCCTATTTGAAACCCAACGTATCATGCTTTTCGCTGTATGGGACATCGTTGTCGGCACCGGTCATTACGGGTTTTGCGGCCTGCGTGATGCAGGCAAATCCGAAGTTGACCAACAAACAGGTGATGCAGATTATCGAAAAATCCTCGCATCTGTATCCGTATGGCAATAATTTTATTGGTTACGGGGTTCCGCAGGCGTCGCGGGCCATTGCGTTGCTTCGAAATCAGGAACTACCCGCGACAAACCGGTTGGTGAAAGCATCGGGCAAAACCTTTACGCTGGTCGTCGAGACGAGCGAGCCAGCTGTATCAGTTTTTCACAAAAAAGACGCGACACACGTATTACAGCAGGAAGCCACCAAAGTTACAGGGGGCAAGTTAACCCTGCATCGGGCCACCGATGAAAAACAGACAACGGTAGATCTGAAAAAAGAAGTGATTGAGGTCGTTTGGGAGTAGGAATTGGCCTTTGGCTTAGGGCCGTGCCACGGTTATCTTTTAGACTCCTGGTAACCGTGGCACGGCCCTAAGCCAAAGGCCTGGAGATGAAGAAAAATTAATGTCGACCTCATACCGGCTTTACCTGGCGGCTGTAGGTTTGCTTCCGTAATCAACAGTAAACAACAATTGACTATGGAACTTCAAGCAAAATTAATCACCGCCGTTTTAGTCGCGACTCTTCTGGCCGCCCCCCTCGTCAAGGCTCAGAATCAACCTGCGGCTGACGCATCCGCTCCCGCTGTAGCCCTGACGCCCCCTGGCCCGGATGGCCCTCGTGGCCCCCATGCGGATGGTCCCGGGCGAGGGGGACGTCAGAGAGAGAGACATCAACCGGGTCGACCAGATCGCCCAAACGAAGGTCGTCCCGGCCATGGGCTAACCTCCTTAACGACGGTTTCCGGAACGGTAGGGCAGTGGATTGGTAACGATGATGCGATTCTAGACGGCTTCACGTTTAGCGGAACGGCCAATGCACCCACAACTGTAAAATTTCCACCGCATCTGGGCCAGCAGGTTCAGAAAGCGATCAAACCGGGGAGCAGCATTAGCGTAACGGGCTTCACTGACACAAACCCGCGCGGTGAATCTACATTTCGGATGGTTAGTTTAACCGCTGGCAAAACCGTTATTGCCGATACGCCCCCGGCGCCCCCTACGACCACTCCACCCACTCCCACACTCACAACCGTATCGGGTAAGATCAGCGATTATCGGCTGGGCCGCGACGGTCGGGTCAGTGGACTGGTTCTGGACGACAAAACGATCGTGCGTATTCCTCCGCACGTAGCGTATCAGCTTACCAACCTGGCTACTAAAGGAAGTGCCATTACGGTGCAGGGCTATGCGAAACATCTTCGCGATGGGCAGGTACAACTGGAAAAAACAAACATCCTCAATGCGTCGGTGTTGACCATCAACGGCCAGCAATATTTGGTACGATAAACAAAGCGCGAATGATGAAAGAGTGAATGAGTGTTTGACTTAGATTTTCATTCTTTCGCTCATTCACTCATTCGCCCTTTCACTCTTTTATCCTCGTGAAAATCCTGATTATTGAAGATGAGCGTAAACTGGCCCGGTTTATCAAGCAGGGGCTGGAGCAGCATGGCCACGTTGCCGATCTGACTCACTCCGGATCAGAAGGTCTCGACCATGTTGCCGGAGGGCTTTACGACCTTGTGCTACTCGATTTGATGCTGCCCGGACAAACGGGCTTTGAGGTGCTTCAGAATCTTCGGGCCTTTGGTCTGTCGGTGCCTGTTATGATCCTGTCGGCGCTTAGTGATCCCGAAAAAGTAGTGCAGGGGCTGGATCTTGGTGCGGTCGATTATCTGCGCAAGCCGTTTGACTTCAGTGAGTTGCTGGCCCGGATTCGCGTGTTGCAACGGCGTACTGATTCCAGCGATAACATCGTTTTGCGTGTCGCCGATCTGGAAATGCGGCTTGTCTCCCATGACGTAGTAAAAGCGGGTACTACGCTGGAGCTGACCAATCGGGAGTTCGCGTTGCTTGAATTGCTCATGCGTCGAGCCGGGAACGTAGTGACCAAAAACGAGATCGCGGAGAAAATCTGGGAAGTTGACTACGATATGGGTAGCAATGTCATCGAAGTCCACATCTACCAGATCCGTAAAAAAATTGACGCTGTCGGGACAGCGGGATTGATCGAAACCCTTATCGGGCGGGGCTACCGGCTCAAAACGGTATGAGTCTGCGGAGTCGGATTGTGCTGGCCGTTACGGCTGTGTTTGCAACGGTCAGTTTGCTGGCGGGCTGGCTAATGCTGGGCCGTGCCGAAAAAAGTCTGCAAACTGCCTTCGACCGGGCTGTTCAGACGCGGGCCGAATGGTTGTTATCGCTGGTGAGTATGGATCCTGTGATACTGCCCCTGCCTACAGAAACGGAGCGCATGCAGGTAACCTATAACAGCTATGGACGCATTCGCGAACTATTCCGCAGTCCTGGTTTCCCCGACAAGATCAACAGTGAACAGTCCAGCGATAAACACCAGCGTTCGTATCGGTTTATTACCGTGCAGACCACGCGGGACCAACTGGCCAATGGGCAGGTTAGCCTTACACTGGCCGTGCCTGACTGGAGCTTACGGCAGGATGCCAGCCAGTTACGCTGGGTCTTTGGACTAGGCTGGTTACTAAGTTTAGCGATGGCATTTGCGGGTGGATACGTAGTAGCTGGTTTACTACTAAGGCCTATCCAACGGATTGTCAATCAGGCTAATCGAATTGATAGCGCATCCGTAATCGAGCCAATTTCGCTGCCTGACTCACGCGATGAACTCTATCAATTGACCGATACGCTGAACCGGATGCTGACTCGTATTCGGGAAAGTGCTGCCCAGCAACGTAACTTTTTCGGGGCGGCCGCCCATGAACTTCGAACGCCCCTGGCCGTCATGAAAACGGGATTGGAGGTAACCCTGGGTAGTGGGCTGGTGGATGAGCGAACAACGCCCTTTCTGATTGGACAACTCGATGAAGTAAGCCGCCTGACGCGCCTGCTCGATGAGTTTTTAACATTAAGTCGCCCTGAAAATTCGTCGCAACCGCTCAAAAGAACAGCCGTTGATGCGTCCGAACTCATTAAAAAATGCTTAAATCAGTTAGTAACAGTAGCTGCCGAGTATGAGGTGACGACCGTGTTTGATGATGCTGTTTCACCCTGTCAGCTACTCCAGACGGATGCCGTCAAACTGGAGCATATTGTACTGAACCTGATCGAAAATGCGATCAAATACGCTGTTGCGGGGAGCGTTGTTAGCGTGCAGTTACACTATTTTGACAGCTGGACAGTACGTGTGCAAAATCAGACGGTTCGCGAAACAGGCCCAACGCTCGATTTGATGCAACCCTATTTCCAGGCTGACCCGCTCAACGAGGGGCATGGCCTCGGCTTGTGGATTAGTCACCGGTTAACAATGCTACTTGGTGGGGAGTTAGGTCTCAACTGGCAGAATTTCACCTTCACCAGTACGTTACGGTTCCCAACAACGTCTGTGTATTAATTTTTTCAATCTCTATACCTATCAAATGAAAGCACTTTATTGTGTCCTGCTGCTGACGCTATCCAACATTTTTATGACACTGGCCTGGTATGGCCATCTCCAGATAAAACAGTATCCTATGCTGGCTAAATTGTCGCTCTTTGGTGTCATTATGCTGAGTTGGGGACTAGCTTTTTTTGAATACATTTTTCAGGTACCTGCCAACCGGATCGGTTCAGATGAAACGGGTGGGCCCTTCTCCCTTTTTCAACTTAAAACCATTCAGGAAGCCGTTTCCCTCACGGTTTTCACGCTCATAACGGTATACGTTTTCAAGACCGATAAACTCGCCTGGAATCACCTCGTCGGCTTTGTGTTTATCGTCATCGCTGTGTTCTTCATCTTCAAAAAATGGTAGGCTCCCTAGAGAGGGCCGCTACCCGCCAGCCGTCGGGTGCCAGCCTGAAAGCACTCGACTGGGCCAACTTTTTTCTGGCAGATGTTCGCGATGGCCTCGGGCCGTATCTGGCTATCTATCTGCTCACGTCGCTACACTGGACGGCACAGACCATCGGGTTTGCTATGTCGGTGATGGGTGTTGCAACTGTAATTGCCCAAACGCCCGTTGGTATACTGGTTGACCGAACGCGTAAAAAACGGCTGCTTTCCGTCGTCGCGTCGCTGCTTATCGCAACGGCGGCCCTGTTGACCATTCTGTTGCCAACTTACAACGTTGTGATGGGTGGCCAGGCCATTATGGGCGTGGCAGCGGCCTGGTTTACGCCCGCAATTGCCGCCATTACGCTCGGTCTGGTCGGTCATAAAGTGCTCGACGGACGGATCGGCCGAAATGAAACCTTCAACCATGCCGGTAATGTGTTTGCTGCTCTGATGGCCGGATTGATTGGCTACTACGTTAATAATGAAGGCATTTTTGTGTTACTCGCGATTATGTCGCTCATTAGCAGCGTGGCCGTCTGGCGCATTCGCGAAGCCGACATCGATCACGATCTGGCGCGGGGTGATGGCCAGCAGGAAGACGAAAATGCGTTAGATGAGCGGCCATCGGGCTGGCGGGCTATTTTGAGCAACCGGGCTATTGTATTCTTTGCGTTAGCGTGCGTGCTCTTCCATTTTGCTAATGCGGCCATGCTGCCTTTGCTGGGGCAGCGATTAGCTAAAGGAATCAACGCGGGTGCATCGGCAGCTTACATGTCGGCTTGTATCATCGTAGCGCAGATGGTCATGATTCCGGTTAGTAACATTACGGGGCGGCTGGCACCCAAAGGTCGTAAGAACTTATTGCTCATCGGCTTTGCCGTATTGCCCATCCGGGGACTGCTCTACACGATGACCGACGATCCTATATTATTGGTGGCTATTCAGGTTCTGGATGGTGTGGGGGCCGGTACGTTCGGGGTGCTCTCAATTCTAATCGTATCTGACCTGACCAAAGGAAGTGGCCTCTTCAATACGACGCAGGGGGCTATTGCTACTGCGATTGGACTGGGTGCTTCTCTCAGCAATGCCTTTGCCGGAAGTATTGTTCAGTGGGCTGGTTATAATACGGCTTTCCTGACCTTATCGGGTATTGCTTTGGGTGCGCTGGCTGTGTTATGGTTTATGGTGCCAGAAACGAAAGTAGCGTAGCCGTCTTTACAAATACTTGTTTTCGTTCATGTAATTCTTCACATAATCAGCGATGCCATCTTCAAGGGATGAGAATGGCCGGTCGTAGCCAATAGACCGAAGTTTGGCCATATTCGCCTGTGTGAAATACTGGTAATTATCGCGGATATCGGCAGGCGTGTCGATGAAGTCGATATCGGGTTCAAGGCCAAGCGCATGAAACGTGTTGGTGGCCAGATCGCGGAAGGTGCGGGCCTTGCCGCTGCCGAGGTTATAAATACCGGAATTACGCCGGTGGTGCATCAGGAATGAACAAACCTCTACTACGTCTTTTACATAGATAAAATCACGCATCTGTTCACCATCGGCAAAGTCGGGGTTATGTGACCGGAACAGTTTCATTTTGCCCGACTTCCGAATCTGCTGAAAGGTATGAAAAACAACCGATGCCATCCGGCCTTTGTGGTATTCATTAGGGCCATAGACGTTGAAAAATTTCAGCCCAGCCCAGAAAAACGGTTTGTGTTCCTGCTCCAGCGCCCAGATATCGAACTCGTTTTTGGATTCTCCGTACGGATTCAAGGGCTTCAATTTCGGAATCAGCGATTCGTTATCGTCGTAGCCTAGCTCACCTAATCCATACGTAGCAGCCGATGAGGCATAGACGAGTGGTATTTGATACTCGATACAGCGTTTCCAGATTTGCTTGGAATACTCGACGTTCAAGTGCTCAAAAATCTGCCGATCAAACTCGGTCGTGTCCGTGCGGGCACCAATATGAAAAATAAACTCAACTTCCTGATAATTCTGGTCGAGCCACTCAAAAAACACTTCGCGATCTACCCGCTCCTGAATCCGCTTGCCGACTAAATTGGCTTCTTTTTCAGGATATGAAAAATCATCTACAGCAATGATAAAATTGAAATTTTCCTGATTCAGCTTACTGATCAAACAACTTCCAATAAAACCGGCAGCTCCCGTAACGATAATCATAAAATGGCGGTGGTAAACGTGTTTATAGGATAAATCAAGTAATAAGGAGTGTAAATGAAGCGAAATAAGCTGTAAAGATACAGGTTTTAAATTGGAGAAATGAATAGCGTTTTTGGTGATTAAATTGTGTTTTTCCAATATATATTTTTCTCCGCTTCAGGTAGTTAGCCAGTAATACTTGTTTTTATCCCGTCTGAAGAGTGCGTACCTTTGCACCCAATTTTTAACAATCGGCGTTTCTGGCAACCGCCCCATCTAAACCAGAAAAATGGTCTATATTAACAGAATTGAACACTTTAACGCAGCGCACCGACTCTATAATCCAGCCTGGTCGGAGGAGCGTAATAAGGAAGTTTTTGGCCCCTGCGCCAATGCGAACTGGCATGGTCATAATTTCGAATTGATCGTAACGGTCAAGGGAGAGCCCGATCCTGACACCGGATTCGTGATTGACCTCAAAGTGCTGGGTGATATCATAAAAAATGAAGTGATCGAGAAAGTAGATCACAAAAACCTGAATCTCGATGTGGATTTCATGCAGGGCAAAATGGCCAGTTGCGAAATCTTCATCATGGAAATCTGGAAGATTCTTGAACGGGCACTTGAACCCATTACCGAAGCCCATCTACACCGACTCCGGCTGTACGAAACCCCGAAGAATTTTGTTGATTTTTTTGGGGAATAGGGGTTTTACTATGTATGATATAGGATGTATGATGTAGAATTGACAGTCTTATATCATACATCCTATATCACACATCCTATATATGACTTACTATCTCATTGCCGGTGAACGTTCCGGCGACCTTCATGGCGCTAACCTGATTCGGGCGATCCGTCAGTATGATTCTGATGCAAAGTGCCGGGCCTATGGTGGGGAGCAGATGGAAGCGGCCGGTGCTACGCTAGTACGTCACTATCGGGAGATGGCATTCATGGGGTTTCTGGAAGTGGCGAAAAATCTTGTCACCATTCGCCGGATTATGCGCGAATGTCAGGCCGATTTGCTGGCTCATCGCCCGGATGCGCTTATTCTGATCGACTATGCGGGGTTTAACTTACGTATGGCGCGTTTTGCCAAACAACAGGGCATTCGGGTAGTCTATTACATCTCGCCCAAAGTGTGGGCCTGGAACCAGCGCCGGGCGTTGAAGATCAAAGCAACCGTAGATCGGCTGTTTACGATTCTACCCTTCGAGACGGAGTTTTTTGCCAGGTACGACTATGAAGTCGACTACGTCGGCAATCCCCTCCTCGATGCCCTCGCCGATTTTCGCCCAGATCCAGCTTTTCGGTCAAAGCTGGGGCTGGGTGAGCAAGCGATTATTGCTTTATTGCCAGGGAGCCGCCGTCAGGAGATCATATCCATACTGCCCAGTATGCTGCGTATTATCCACAAGTTTCCCCATTATCGGTTTGTTGTTGGAACGGTTAGCAATCTGCCTGATGCTTTATACAACAGTTTGTTAGCTGACTATCCCGATGTGTTACGTGTCAGTGATGCCGCCTACGACCTGTTGCATGTTTCTACAGCTGCGCTTGTTACGTCGGGTACGGCCACACTCGAAACCGCCCTGCTGAACGTACCGCAGGTGGTATGCTACAAAACCACCGGAGTTTCCTATTTCATTGCCAAACGACTTATTGCTGTGCCGTTTATCTCGCTTGTAAACCTGATTGCGGGGCGGGAGGTAGTCAGGGAGTTGATTCAAAATGACCTCACGACCGACAATATAACTACTGAACTGAAGGCTATTTTGCCAGGTAGTCCGCGCCGGGATGTCCAGCTAGCGGACTACGCTGAGGTGCAGCAAAAAATGGGCGAGCCCGGTGCTTCAGAACGGGCAGGACGCTTACTGGTCGATGACCTTCTTTCAATAAAAAATAAGTAGGTTTATCTGGAGAATTCCCTGGTTAACTACTTGCTGAAATAGTTGATTTTGTCGCTATCCGAATTGTTATTGATCCTTATCTCGCCCACCCCACTACCCGTAACAACAGAACTTACGGTAAGTGTCCCTTTTGTCGCACCAGGTGTAGATACACCATTCAGGCCAAAAGCTAGTTTGCTGCTGGCGCCAATTGCCGTATTCGTGGTGAGTATATAGGCATCAGGATTGCTGGTAGCATCAAAACTCCAACTGCTATTCTGCACTGTTAGCCCGCCTACACTGCTCGCCGATCCGTTGAAGCTCAGGACAACCATAGGATCTTTGCTAATATTGACGACAATCTGCCCAGAAGTGGCTACGGGAGTGAGTTCAAATACGTCGACTACCACAATGAAATTAGTTGTACCATATTGAGTGGATGGCTGAACGTGTAGAATAGGTATTAGGTCAGGAACCGCTGTAACATTGGTCGTGGCTGTAGCCTGGCATCCAGTAACGCCCGTGACGGTCACCGAGAAGAGTCCGGTCGTGGTAACGGTTGCCGTATTGCCTCCGCCAACCTGGCTGGCTCCATCGCCGAAGGCATACGTACCACCGCCACCCGCGGTGAGCGTAACACTGGACTGGAGACTGATTAAGGGGCCATTATTGGTCAGACTAGCTATCGGTCGTGCATTGACGACAACGGTTGTGCTGGCCGTTACGCTGGAAGGTCCATTGCTGGCCGTAACAAGAATTGTGAAGCTGGTATTGGAACTGACGGATGGTGCGTTCTGACTGAATTGGGTCAAACTGGCGCCCGAACCCGAAAAACCGGCCGGGCTACTACTCCATGCATAATTTGTCGGTGTGAATCCGGTTGGCGTAACGGTCAGGCTCACGGGCGCTCCCGCACAAACAGTTAAGGAGGTCGATGGATTGAAACTTAGAAATTCGTTTACGTTCGTTATGCTGATCGTAAATGACTTCTCGAACGAAAGAGCAGGGGCTCCATTGTCGGTTGTGCTGACACGTATCGAATAGCTGTTTTTAGTTTCATAATCGAAGGTCGCGTTGGTTTGCAGTTGATTGCCGACAAGTTTGAAGGACGCATTATCGGTTGAGCCAGCCCCCGCCACCAGCGAATAACTGAAGGTTTGACCAACATCGGCATCGGTGGTGCTGAACGTACCGACTACCGTATTCGGGGATGCATTTTCGGCCACTGTATTAACACTCAGCGTAATATTGGTTGGTACTTTATTGGCGACTCCAGTCGTAAAATTGAACGTAGTATTTTGAGAGATACCGGCAAAGGCGCGATTATCCGAATCTCTGAACACGGCTTTTGCCATTCGTATGGCATAACCAGTATTATCGGCCAGTGTACTATTAGGATCAATAACCCAGGTTGTGCCAGACCCCGTGACTTGTCCACTGGTTACGGCTATAGTCTCAATAACCGTGTTGTCAGAAATGCGTACCAGGAATAGGTTTCCGGTGCCTTTTACAACATTGGTGTTAAATGTCAGCGTTAAGCTGCTAACAGGATTTATGTTCGTTGCATTGTCCGCCGGGCTTGTCGATGTAAGTTTAGGAGGAGCCCCATTTTGCCGGATAATCCGTCCTACGGCCGTGCCGGTAGTCGTGGTATTGTTGGCAGGCTCGAACAAATCCTGATCGCCGTCATTGTCATAGTCGAGGGCAAACAGAGTGGTGGTGGAAATCTGGGAGAAGCCCACCCCGCTGAGGGGCCCACTGCTGAAGCTAGCGATGGTGCTGGCGGTTGGGGCGGTAGCCTGGATGGTGCTGGCAAAACCGCCACTGCCATTGTTGGTGCTGAAGGCGATCCCGGCCCCGGCTACGTTGCCGTTCTGGAAGAGCATATCCAGATCCCCATCTCCATCCGCATCGAAGAAGATGCGCCGAGCCCCAAACTGAAGGGCTGTGAAGGGACTGGTATTCAGATCGGTGAAGCTGCCATTGCCGTTGTTGCGGATAATCCGTCCTACGGCCGTGCCGGTAGTCGTGGTGTTGTTGGCAGGCTCGAACAAATCCTGATCGCCGTCATTGTCATAGTCGAGGGCAAACAGAGTGGTGGTGGAAATCTGGGAGAAACCCACCCCGCTGAGGGGCCCACTGCTGAAGGTAGCGATGGTGCTGGCGGTTGGGGCGGTGGCCTGGACGGTGCTGGCAAAACCGCCACTGCCATTGT